>NZ_DAITBE010000003.1:0-333785 GCF_036823965.1 Microbacterium sp.
GTTGCCGACGACTTCCTGCGCGTACACGACACCGTCGATCTGCACGGTCGGCAGCGCATCCGCGGCGAACGTCTCCGGCGTGCCTGCGGCCGGCGTGGTGTCTGCGACGGCCGCGACCGGAACGGTCAGCGCACCGACGATGAGCGCCACGGCTGCGGCGACGGCGCCCATCAGCTTCACGCCACGACGGCCACGGTGCTCGAGCTTGTCGGCCGTCTCAGAACGGCCACCCCAATAGATGTGCACTGTTTCTCCCCAGAGTTGCACTGCGCGCATGAGAAGCGACGCATAAATGAAGGCCGTCCCCCATAGACGACCTTTCCCCTGCGCTGATCCTAGGGCAATCCCGGCGTATCGGCAAGGCGCAATATGCCGGCCGCCGAACGGTCCTTCCCGACGGCTCGGCCGACCCGTCAGCCGACCTTGCCGCGGAAGACGAACGCCGGCTGACCGGCGCGATAGTCGAGCGTCACGGTCACGTCGCCGCGCTGATCCTCGGGGATGCTGTAGACGTACACGCCGTCGGTCGAGTCTCCGACTGCGAGCGTTCCCTCGAACGGTGCGGCTCCTGGCTTGACGAGGCCGCCGGCCGGGGTCAGCGCCTCACCGATGTAGGCGTTCACCGCGATGAGTCCGAGATCGAGCGGCGCATCCGTGTCATTCGTCAGTCGCAGCGTGAACTGCACAGCGGGGCCGGCGATCTCGCCGGCCTGCACCGCCTCGCCCTGGACGGCCTTCATCGCGGTGATCTGCGCGACGAGGCCCTCGCCGTTGTCGGACGGCTGGTCCGGTGCGACCGGGGCGAGCTCCGGCATGGTGCCTGGCGTCGCCGAGGGGTCCGGGGTGGGCTGCGCGCTCGGGTCCGCGCTCTCCGCGGGAGCAGAGGAGGATGCCGACGGCGACGGGGTGGTGGTGGGCGTGCCGCCCTCCGACGAGCCGGCGGTGACGGCGAAGTACACGATGACGGCGACGACGATCGCGATCACCGCGGCGAGCGCGATCCAGAGCCAGGTCTTCCGACGACTGCCCTGCACTGATCCGTCCGGTTCTCCGACCATGATCGTCCCCTCCGCGCCCCGCTCCGTCGTGATGTCGACGGATGCCGAGATCCTATCGGACCATCCCGCATCCGGATGAGGAGGTCAGGACGCCTGCCGCGCGATGCGCCGGCCGTCGCGCCACCCGCGCCACACCGCGCTCAGTGGGCGCCACGGTCGAAGCAGCTGCCGCCTGCCACCGCGGAGGAGCACTTCGCGCGCCGCGGTCGCCGATCCGGCATCCCACCGGCGCACGGTCTCGGCATCGAGCAGCTTCTGCGCCAACAGCATCCGATTCCTGATGTTGTAGTAGTAGTACAGCGGCGACTTGGCATGCATGTCCGGATCGCCGATTCCCTGCGTTCCGCCTTCGTCGTGGATGGCCTTCGCCTGCTCCACGAGCACCAGCCGCCCACCGGCATCCTCGATCCGCAGTGAGAAGTCGACGTCCTCCCAGTAGAGGAAGTACTCCTCGTCGAACCCGTCGACCGATGTCCACGCCGAGTCGTTGATCATCAGCGCGGCCCCGGTGAGCCACCGACGCGTGACCGCATCGGGATGCCGTTGCGCCCATGCGCGTCCGTGGGTCGCGCCATCCTGCAGATCGAGCACATGACCGGCCGACCAGACCCGCCCAGCGCCGTCCTCGACGAGGGGTGCCGCGACCACCGGCTCGGCGACGTCGACCTCCGCGAGCAGGAGGCGCGTCGCCTCGGCTCCGATCGAGGCATCAGGGTTGAGCAGCAGGAAACGGGTCCTTCCGTCGGCGCGGGCGGCCTCGACGCCACGGTTCACGCCGCCGCCGAATCCGAGGTTGCCGCGCTGCGGCAGGGCGATCCATCCCTCTCGCCCGGCCAGCTCGCCGACGGCGCGGGCTTCCTCGGCCGTCGTGCGGTTGTCGACGACGTACACGGCCGCATCCGGGAGCGCTCGGCTCGTCGCCACGAGATTCAGTTCGAGAAGCGCGGATGACCCGTAGTTGACGACGATGATCGCCAGCGTCGACTCATCCGACATCGGGGGCACCGTTCCCGAGACTGCGCATGGCGCGGAACCAGCGGACGGCCGCGAGCAGGCAGAAGGCGGCGGCCGCTGCGAAGAAGAACGCGTAGGCGACGGCGAAGACGCTCGCCCATCCCCACAGCACGTAGACGAAGCACACCACGCCGTAGTCCACTGGCAGCAGGATGACGGAGCGCAGGGCTCCGCCACCGCCGGTCTGCGCAGAGGAGGCGATGCCCTTCGACGACTTCAGGAGGTCGTTCAGGATCATGCCGAAGAAGGTCGCCGTCGCGACCACAGCGAAGGCGAGCGGCACCAGCAGGTACGGGGTGGGTAGATCCGTGAAGCGGAAGAGACCGATCGCGGTGGCGATCGGCAGCGAGACGATCTTGATGGCGTCGATGAAGTGATCGAGCCACTCCCCCGCGAGCGAGCCGCCCCCGCGCAGTCGCGCGACCTGGCCGTCAGCCGAGTCGAGTGCGTAGCCGATCGCGAGCAGCAGCCAGACGAGGAATCCGGTCCACCAGGCCGGTGTCGCCAGAGCCAGGACGAGGATGCCGGAGAACGTGAAGACCGCGCTCACCGCGGTGACGCCGTTCGGCGACAGCCCGATGCGATAGGCGATGGCAGCGAACACCCGGCCGACCGGACGGTTCACGTACACGCTGTAGGCGGGGGCGCCCTTCGCGCGGCCCTTCTGCGCGGAAGACAGGCGCCGCATCGAATCAGCAAAACTCTCCGTGGCCATTCGGCGTGTCCCCTCCGTCGAACCCCGAAGAAAAGGGGCCTCATCCACCAGATAGAGTATGCCTTGCCGAGGGGGCACGCATCTGGGGAGCGTCGCTGACGTCTCGGCGAAGGGGAGGACCATTGCAATGACCCTTGTCGACCCTCCGAACGGAGCCGCTCGGCCACGCGTTCTCATCAGTGCGTACGCCTGCGGTCCCGATCAGGGACCGGAGGCCACCGCCGGTTGGGCGCTCGCACGCGCCGCAGCAGAGACCGGCGACGTCTGGATCCTCACCCGCGAGCGCTTCCGCGAGTCGCTGTCGACGGCACTCGCAGCGTCGCCGGAGCTCGCGGCACGGGTGACGGTCGTGCACATCGACCTGCCGGCCCGCGTGATGCGGCTGAAGCGGCGAGGGTGGGATCTCTACTGGTACTACGCACTGTGGCAGCGCCTGGCAGGGAAGACCGCGGCCCGGCTGCACGCCGACATCTCGTTCGACGTCGCGCATCACGTCAGCTTCGCGAACGACTGGCTGCCGTGCGGCATCTCGAAGCTCGACGTGCCGGTCGTCTGGGGCCCCGTCGGCGGCGCCAGCCGCGTCCCGATCAGGGCACTCAGCCGCTGGCTCGGCCTCCGCGGCACCGTGACCGAACTCGCACGCACCGCGCTCACCGCTCTTCCCCGCGCCCTCTGGGGCGACGCGACCGCACGGCGCGCAGCGCTGGTCGTCGCGCAGAACCCCGATGTCGCGCACCGATTCCGCCGGGCGAAGCGTGTCGTCGTCGAGCCGAATGCGGCGTTCGCCGAGGAGATCCCGCCGCACCGCGGCAGCGACGCAGGGCGCACGGCTGTCTTCGCCGGGCGACTCCTGGCCTGGAAGGGCGCTGCGCTCGCGATCGAGACCATCTCGCGGCCGGCCGCCGACGGGTGGCGACTGCTCATCCTCGGCGAGGGCTATGAGCGCGCTCGCCTGCAGCGGCTCGTGAAGACGCTCGGCGTGGGCGACCGCGTCGAGTTCCTCGGGCATCTCCCTCGGGAGGAGACGCTGGACACCCTCGCGGCATCCGATGCCCTGCTCTTCCCGTCGATGCACGACCAGGCCGGATGGATCGTCGGCGAGGCGAGTGCGATGGGACTCCCCGTGGTGTGCCTCGATCTGGGCGGACCGCCGACGCTCGCAGACATCAACGCCCGCGTCGTCGCGGCTGATGCGCCGAACCTTCCCGACCGCCTCGCCGAGACGCTGCGCGACTCGTCCACCTCACCGGGGCGACCGCATCGGCGATGGGCCGAGGACCGACTGCCGGCGATCGTCGGCGACTGGTACACGACGGCGATGAGCGGACGGGGACGCCCCCTCGCCGTGATGGAGTCGCTCACGCGGCTGCGCCCGACCACCAATCCGTACCTCGTGCAGCTCTGCGAGGCACTCGACCGCACGCCGGGCATCGACCTCTTCTTCTTCAGCTGGAAGCGCGCCATCCTCGGCCGCCTCGACGTACTGCACGTGCACTGGCCCGAACTCCTCGTGGGCGGCCACCGCCTGTCCGGCCGGATCGCTCGACGGATCCTGACCGCGGTGTTCCTCGTCAGGGCGCGTCTGACGGGCGTCGCGATCGTGCGGACGCTGCACAACCTCGAGCGTCCGTCCGGCATGGCGAAGATCGACCTCGCGCTGCTCGACGCCGTCGACCGCCTCACGACCCTCACGATCACGCTGAACGACGACACGCCCCTGCCGAAGGGCCATGCGCGGCGCACGATCCTCCACGGGCACTACCGTGACTGGTTCGCGTCGCACCCCACGCCGCCGGCGATCGAGGGCCGCATGGGGTACGTCGGACTGATCCGCCGGTACAAGGGCGTGGAGCAGTTGATCGAGGCGTTCCGGGCGCTGGATGCCGATGGGTCGAGCCTCTCGGTCGCGGGGCGGCCATCGACCGACGACCTGGAGACCGAGCTGACCGGTCTCGCCGGCGACGACGAGCGGATCGAGTTCCGTTTCCGCTTCCTCGATGACGCCGAGCTGGTCGCGCGGATCTCCGAGGCGGAGTTCATCGTGCTCCCGTACCGGCACATGCACAACTCCGGCACCGCCCTGGCGGCCCTCTCGGTCGGACGCGCGATCCTCGTCCCGGACAACACGGTCAACCGGGCGCTGGCGATCGAGGTCGGCGAGCGCTGGGTGCACCTCTTCGACGGCGAGTTGACCGATGCGGATCTGGCGCGCGTGCGCGCGGCGGTCTCCGCCGGCATCGACGGCTCCCCCGACCTCTCGCAGCGCGACTGGTCAACGGTCGGCGCCGAGCACTCCAGAGCGTTCCACGCCGCGTCCGCGCTGCGGAAGGCACGTCGATGACCGGTGGCATCCGGATCGCGGTTGCGATCCCGACCTACCGGCGGCCTGAGCGTCTGACCAGCCTCCTCGCCGTGCTCCCTGCGCGCTTCGCGGAACTCGATGAGCGAGACAGCGTCGACGTGTTCGTGATCGACAACGACCCGGACGGCAGTGCGCAGGATGCCGCGATCGCGCCGTCGCCCGGCATCCGAGTGACCTACGCTCCGGAGCCGACGCCCGGCATCGCGGCGGCCCGCCAGCACGCGCTCGACGTGGCGGGCGAGTACGACCTCCTCGCGTTCATCGACGACGACGAGGTCCCTCGGGCGAACTGGCTGCGAGCACTCGTCGACACCTGGCGGCGCACGGGAGCTGCGGCCGTGGCCGGACACGTGCACACCGAGTTCCCAGCCGGCACCGATCCGTGGGTGCTGGCATCAGGGCTCTTCGCCCGTCCGCTCCGCAGCGATGGCCAGTCGCTCCCTGCCGCGGGCGCAGGCAACCTCCTGCTCGACCTGGAACAGGTGCGCGCTGCGGGGATCTCCTTCGACACCTCGCTCGGTCTCTCCGGCGGCGAGGACACGCTCTTCACCCGTGCGATCGTTCGTGCGGGCGGCCGCGTCGTCGCCTGCCCCGCCTCGGTCGCCGAGGACGAGCTCGAGGTGGAGCGAGCGACCCGGCGCTTCGCCCTGGCGCGAGCGCGCCATCACGGCCAGACGCAGTCGGTGATCGAGCTGCGCATGGCGCACGGTGCGGCGGCGAGAGCATGCTCGCGAGCGCGGAACCTGATCAAGGGCGTCGGCTGGTCTGCCCGCGGCACGACGCGACGAGTGGTCGGGATGCTGTCCGGTTCGCTCGAGCGTCGCGCACGAGGAGCGCGTGACGTGCAGCGCGGCATCGGACTCGTGCAGGGAGCGCTCGGCGCCGCCGCACCGGAGTACGCGCGCGAGGCCGACTCCGCCCGTGGGGTCCGTCGTGTTCGCGGCGCGCTGCGCCGTATCGTGCGCGGCGTCTCACCGGTGTTCCGCTCCGTCGTGAGCGTCAGCACCACTCGAAGGGCCATCGTGCTCACGCTCGATGACGGCCCCGATCCGGCGTGGACCCCCGGCATCCTCGACGAGCTCGCCAGGCGCGGCGCGACGGCGACGTTCTTCGTGCTGCTCACCCGCACCAGCGCGCACCCCGACCTCCTCCGACGGATCGTCGCCGAGGGGCACGAGATCGCCCTGCACGGGGCGGATCACCGACGGCTGACGTCGTACACCGGCGACGATGCCCTGCGGATGCTCGACGCATCCCGTGCCGAGCTCGAGCGGCTGGCAGCAGTCCCGATCCGCTGGTACCGCCCCCCATACGGCGCGCTGACCCCGTCGACCTGGCGCGCGGTCCGCCGCTCCGGCATGACCCCGGTGCTCTGGACGACCAGCGTGCTCGACGGACGCGACGCGGAGCACGCCGAGCGGCTCGCCAGGGCGACCTCCGGCATCGAAGCGGGAGCGATCGTGCTCGCGCACGACTCCCGCGCGGGGGCAGCCGATGGTGTCGACGACCCCGAGATCGCTCCGTTCGACCGCGTGGCACTGATCGCTGACGTCCTCGACGAGTACGAGCGGCGCGGACTGCACACGGTCTCCTTGGCGGATGCGCTGCGCTCAGGCCGGCTGCGCCGTCGGATGGTGCTCGTCGGCTGACGACGCCGCTCTGGCATCGTCAGCCGACGAGGTCAGCGGGCGGTCACCGGCGGGTGCGGCGCGCCGACCGCGCGGGTCTGCAGGGACACGCCCAGCAGGTCCGCGAGCTTCCCCGGCAGCGCCGAGGCGCCGACGCCGGGGATCGACGTCGTGAGCTGCCACGTCGTGGCATCCACGATCGGTGCACCTTCCGACAGCACCGACTTCGTGTCGTTGCCGGTCAGCGCCCGGAACTCCTCGATCGTGGTGATGCCACGGGTGCCGTTCGCACCGTCAGCCCAGCACGCGAAGTTCGCGGGCGACGACGCAGACGACCGGTGGTACAGGTTCGCGTCCTGGGTGATCCCGAACTGGCTGCCGTTCCACGTGTTGGTCAGGTCCTGCACGAGCATCGGGCACGCCTGGCCGCCGTACGAGAGGATGTTGTTGCGCACGACCACATCGCTGGTGATCCAGGGGATCAGCGAGCTGATGCTCAGGATCTCCTGTCGGCGTTCGTCCTGCATGTAGGTGATCGTCCGGCCGTTGTCGACGATCGTGTTGTTCCAGATGTCGACGTCGCCCGAGTCGAACACGAACACACCGCTGTTGCCGTTGCCGATGATGTAGTTGCCTGCGACCGTCGCGGTCTGACTGAGCTCGATCTCGAGCCCCTCCCGACCGTTGCCCTCGAACACGTTGTTCGTGATGTTCAGCTTCGAGCTCGAGACGTCGAACCACAGACCGGTGGAGCCCACGTTGTCGGAGATGATGCTGTCCGAGACGGTCACGTTCGACGCCCGCGACATCTTCACCCCGCCGGCGACCGGCGTGTAGTTGAACTTCGCGGCGTTGTTGCCGGTCACGAGCGAGTGCTCGACCGTGAGGTTGTCGGAGTCGTTGACGGCGATGCCGAGCAGACCGTTGCCGGTGACCGTGAGGTTGCGAAGGGTCTTGTCGTCGTTCCAGACGAAGAGACCGACCGTCGCGTTGTCGCGGATCACCATGTTCTCGAGGGTGAGGCCGTCGACCTCGGCGCTCACAGCACCCAGCATCGCCACGGTCGTGGCGTAACGCTGCACGCCGATGCCGCGAACGGTGGTCCCCTCGCCCTGGATCTTGAGGGCCTTGGCGAGCGCGCTCGCCTCGACAGCGTGACCTGCGGGGTCGTCGCCGACGACGATCTGCTTCGCACCCTGGTCCACGAAGAAGGTGCCTGCGGTGACCTCCGAACGGCTGCCGACCTGCGTCAGCGGCGCACCGTCGAACCAGACCTGGTCGGGGTGGCCCGCCAGCGGGTTCGAGCCGTTGACCCACCAACCGGTCTCGTCCTGACCTGCACTGAACGACACACGACTGTCGAAGAAGGTGCTCCACGGCGCGGCCCAGGTGCTGCCGGACTGCGACCAGCCGGTGACCGGCTTGGAGCCGTCGAGCCACACCGCCTCGCCGGGTGCGGACTGGATCGTCAGCTTCTTGAAGAACGGCACCGAGACGCTCTCGCGGTACACGCCAGCACGCAGCACGATCGTCGAGCCGCTGGGGGCTGCATCGATCGCCCGCTGCGCACCCGCCACCGGGTTCGTCTTGGTTCCGCTGCCAGAGCTGCGCGTGCCGTCCGGCACGACGTAGATCGCGTCAGCGGGCGCGGGGTACGACGTCTGACCGACCGGGATCGAACCGGCCGTGCCGCTGCCGGATGCCGGGGGCGTGACCGGGGGCGTCGTCGGCGGCGTGACCGGGGGCGTCGTCGGCGGCGTCGGCGGCGGCGTTGTCGGCTCCGGCGTGGGAGTCGAGGTCGGAGTCGGGGTCGCGGTCGGCTTCGGAGTCGGCGTCGCGGTCGGCTTCGGAGTCGGCGTCGCGGTCGGCTTCGGTGTGGTCGTCGGAACCGGCGTGGGCTCCTGCGTCGGAACCGGCGTGGGCTCCTGCGTCGGGACCGGCGTGGGCTCCTGCGTCGGCTCCGGGGACGCGGTGGGCTCCGGCGCAGGCGTCGGGACCGGCTCGGGAGCAGGCTGCACGTCATCCGAGTCCACGCTGAGCTCGTCGACGCTCACGGTCAGCGGCTGATTGCCGGGTGACATGTACGTCTGGATGCCCGGCGTGCCGGCGGTGCGCACGGCATCCGCGGATCCGTCCGTCACCGTCATCTGCCAGTCCGGGGTCTCGCTGCCGACGATCCAGGCACGCGCGCGCACCGTCACGTCGTCGGTGCCGTCGGCCTCGATCTCCACCCGCACGGCGGCGCCCTCAGGCACCTCGCCGATCAGGAGGAGATCCTGCCGGATCACCGTCTGGGTGTCGTTCGCGTCGTAGCGGCCGATCGAGAGCACGCCGCGCGACTGGGTGTCGAGCCGGAATCGGGCACCGTAGTAGCCGGAATCGCTGTTGCGCGTCGTCACGATGGTCGTCGCGCCGTAGCCCGCGGTCGGTACCGCTGAGTAGCGGACCGTCGCGCCGACGGTCGCATCGGTCGCCGTCGCGGTCGTGGCGACGTGGATGCTCCGGTGTCCGCCGCTGGTCGCGATCACGCCGGCATCATCGCTCACGGAGACGTCGGCCGCGGGGGACGACACGTAGCCGTCGCCCCACCCTCCGGTCGTCGTGCGCGTGAACGTGTCCGTCCAGGTCTCGGAGCCATCGGCATCCGTCGTGGTCTGCGCCACCGCGGAGGCGAGTGCGCTGCCGGGTTCGGGAGCCGATGCGTCGGTGGCAGCGGCTGCCGCCGACGGGACGGCGAGTGCGCCGATCACGAGCGCGACGGTCGTCGCGGTCCAGATCGATCGAGGAGTGTGCGGACGGTTCGACGATCGCTGGGACGCGACCTGATGGAACGAAGTCATGTGGGAGAGCCCGGGCCTTTTCGTGGGGGATCGTGCTTCTGACAGCGAGCTCGGGCGATCCGTCACCGTCGCGTCGGCGTCACCGATGCGACCGTGTTCTTGCGGGAACCACTCGAGTTCTGGTCCCTCCCCGCTGCGCACCATACCCCATGAAGCTGGAAAAGCTCCAGGTTCGTTACAGCTCGCCCGGCCGCATCGCCTCGGCGTCGATCGCCCGGATCACGCGCAGCGCGGCCGTGTCGACGGGCGGCTCGCCCGCTGTGCCACGGCGTCGCTTCGGCGCGTAGACCACCAGCGAATGGAACAGGAACCGGGCGAAGAACGCCACGACCAGCGTGACGCCGGTGGCCAGGACGCTGGAGATGTGCCAGGTCTCGACCATGAGTGCCATCACGGGGATGCGCACCGCCGCCTCGACGTTGTTGAACGTGAACGAGGTTGCGAACCGCACGCCGAGTCCGCGCGCGTCGGTGCGCATGTCGGCGAAGACGAATCGCTCCTGCAGCAGGAAGTTGCCGATGATGGTGACCTCGGCGCCGATGATCGCAGCCCAGATGTAGGGCACGCCGATCAGGGTCAGCAGCCACATGATGCCGAGGTTGGCCACGGCGCCGATCACGCCGATCATCGCGAACAGCGACATCTTCCCGAAGCGCAGCCGCGCCAGGTGGGCGATGAAGGTGCCGCCCTGCCGCAGGCTCGCCTTGGATGTACCGTGACGGCGCTCGCCGAACTCCATCGGGATCTCGGCGATGCGCAGGTCTGTGCGCGCGAGGATCTCGAGCAGGATCTTGAACCCCTGCGGCCGGAGCGCGGCGATGTCGAGCCGTGCCCTGTCCACCAGGAAGAAGCCGGTCATCGGATCGGTGCTGTTCGCGAGCCGGATCGGGAACATGGCCCTGGTCAGCCAGGTCGCCGCACGGGAGACCCCGAAGCGCATGGCGGTGCCGAGCCCGCTCGTGTCGCCGCCGCCGACGTAGCGCGAGGCGGCGACGACATCGGCATCCCTCGCCTCGTAGCGTTCGAGGAGTGCGGGCAGCAGCTCCGGCGGATGCTGCAGATCGCCGTCCATCACGATGCAGACGTCGGATGCCGCAGCGGTCAGGCCGACGACGACCGCGCCGGCGAGTCCGCCGACGTTGTCGTCGCGATGGATCACGCGGACCGGCACGGCGGCGCCGACGGCGACGCGTGCGACCTCGCTCGCCGTATCGTCCGTGCTGTCGTCGACGAAGAGGATCTCGGCGTCACGGCCGTGCAGTGCGGCGGCTGTGCGCGCCACGAGCTCCGCGACGTTGTCGCGTTCGTTGAAGGTCGGCACGATGACCGTGACCGCTGTCCCCACGCGCCGCCCTCCCCTGTGCTTCGGTCCGCGGCACCATCGTCCCACGGGATCCTGTGCCCTGAGAAACCGTCAGCCCGCGGCTTCTTCCGATGATGAAAGACTCGCGCAGGGCGTGCCGGATCCGCTAGGCTGGGCCGATGCGGCTGTGGGAGTCGCTGGGTGGATGGGGATCCGCCTTCTGGGGAAGTACTGATCTGGGGAGATCATGGCTACGCGTATCGGCTATGCCGCTGGGGCATTCGACCTGTTCCATGTGGGACACCTGAACCTGCTCCGTCATGCCAAGCAGCACTGCGACGTTCTGATCGCCGGTGTCGTGAGCGACGAGATGCTGCGTCAGGTGAAGGGCATCGAGCCCGTCATCCCGACGTCTGAGCGCGCGGAGATCGTGAGTCACATCTCCTTCGTCGATGACGTCTACGTCGAGACGAGTCCGTCGAAGATGGACGCATGGGAAGACGTGCGATTCACGCACTTCTTCAAGGGTGACGACTGGCGAGGCACCGACAAGGGCCTCCGTCTCGAGCGCGACTTCGCAGAGGTCGGCGTGGAGGTCGTGTACTTCCCGTACACCGCGCACACGTCGAGCTCGTCGTTGCGTCGCGCCCTCGATGCGATCACCGCCGGGGCGAACGCACCGGCACTGGTCGCGAGCCGCTGAACGCGGGCGTCGCGATCAGTTCGCGACGCCGAGCAGGCTGCGGGCCATGCGCGCCACGTGGGGCGGCGTGTGCGGCCCGAGCCAGACGGTCCAGTGCGCCGGCGGCTCGGTGCAGGTCCATTCGACGCACCAGGCGTGCACGGCGTTGGCCAGCCGCTCCCCCTTGGTGTGTGCGCGGACCCCATCGCCGCGCACCAGCCACCGCACCTCGACTCCGTCGGGGACGTCGATGTGCCGGAACTGGATCCGGGCCGCGGCCTCGAAGACGATCGTCCCTTGCGCATCCCACGGCAGTCGAGCCGCGATACCCGCGATCGCCGCAGCATCCGCCGCGTCTCCTGCGATCAGGAACGGGCCTTCGATGCTGTCCCAGTCCGGGTCGCTCAGATGCTCACACGCGCTCATGCCACCAGTATAGGTAAGGCTACCCTTAGCTTCAATCCTCGATTGCGCCCCTCCGCGGATTCCGCGTCGACGTCACCTCGACGCCACTCCCAGTCAGCGGGCATACCCTTGATGCATGACTTCTCTCGACGCATCCACCATCACGATGTTCGGCGCCGACTGGTGCCGCGACTGCATCCGCACCAAGAAGCAGCTCGACGAGCTCGGTGTCGAGTACACCTACGTCGACCTCGTGGCTGAACCCGACGCTGCCGATGTCGCCAAGGACATCTCCGGCCGCACGAACATCCCCGTGGTCGTCTACCCCGATTCCTCGCACCACGTCGAGCCGTCGAACGCCGACGTCGAGTCGAAGCTGCGCGAACTCTCCCTCATCTGAGACGGCATCGCGTCGCTACACTGGCGCGATGAGCACCGAGGCTCGGCCAGAGCGGGCATCAGTCCGCCTTTCTGCGCGCACGATCGCGCTCTACGCGATCGGCTCGGTCGGCACCGGCGGCTATGCGACGCTGCCAGGGCTGGTGCTGACGTACTTCCTCACCGACAACCTGGGTGTCGCGGCGCTCGCCGCCGGACTGATCGTGACCGCGGCGAAGATCTGGGATGTCGTGATCGATCCCCTGATCGGCGCAGCCTCCGACCGCCAGCTCGCGCGCACCGGTTCCCGCCGCGGCTTCATGGTCACCGGCGCGTTCGCCCTGCCGGTGTTCTTCGCACTGACGTTCGCCGTCCCCCCGAACTGGGGACCGGTCGCCGGGGCGGCTTGCGTGCTGCTGGCGTTCCTCGGCACCGCGACCGCGTTCAGCCTGTTCCAGGTGCCGTATGTTGCGCTGCCGGCTGAACTGACCGAGAGCTACGACCAGCGCACCAGACTGCTCGGTTGGCGTGTGGTCGTGCTCACTGCGGCGATCCTGCTGTTCGGTGCCGGTGGACCGGCGCTCCGCGAGGCCGGTTCCGATCAGGTGACCGGGTATCTGCTGATGGGCGTGATCGCCGGGGTCGGGATCGGGATCGGCATGCTGATCGCCTCCAGGACAGCGGATGCCGCAGCCACCGCGCCATCGGTGCCGGCGGCCGAGCCTGTCGGCATCCGCGCGCAGTACCTCTCCGGCTTCCGCGCGCTGCGCCGCAGTCAGCCGTTCCGGGCGCTGCTCGGCACCTTCCTGCTGCAGGCCCTCGCGACCGGCACGATGCTCGCCGGTGCGCAGTACGTCGCGACCTGGGTGCTGCGCTCGGAGGACGCAGTGACACTGGTGTTCGTGGCGCTGGTCGGACCCGCGCTGCTCGCCACGCCGGGCTGGACCCTGATCGCCCGACGCCTGGGCAAGGAGCGTGCGTTCACGATCGCGAGCATCGTCTTCGCGGTCGCCGCGGCATCCCTCATGCTCGCGGTCTGGCACCCAGACGCCTGGATGTACGCCTCGATCGCGGTCGCCGGCATCGCCTACGCAGGCCTCCAGTCCCTGCCGATGGCGATGCTGCCCGATGTGATCTCGCACGACGAGCGGACGAGCAGCCGAGGACAGGCGGGTACCTTCACCGGAGTCTGGACCGCCGGCGAGACCGTGGGCTTCGCGCTCGGCGCCACCACGGTGTCGCTCATGCTCGCGGCGACGGGATACATCTCCACGGTCGCGGGCGCGACGGTCACGCAGCCCGGCACAGCGGTCACCGGCATCGTGCTCAGCTTCAGCATCCTTCCCGCCCTCCTGATGCTCGCCAGCCTGCTTCCCCTGCACCGCTACCGGCTCCGTCGTTCTGACTTCCCGTGATTGTCCTTCGCCGAGCGGCCCCTCTCTGTGCGAGCCACCCCCTTCTGTACGTCGATAAGGGGGTGGTTCGCACACAAGGGGGCCGCTCGGCAGGGGTGCAGGTCGCGCGCGGAGAGGGGCGGCATAAGCTGGGATCCCGCCCGAAGGAGAGCAGATGACTTCCGTGACCACGCCGGCCGCATCGACAGAGCTCGAGGATGCCGAGACCGGCCGCCTCGATGCCGCGATCACCGATCTGCACGTCGGAGCGCGCACCTGGGCAGCGCTCACGCTCGCGCAGCGCGTCACCCTGCTCCGTGCCGTGCGCACGAGTGTCACCGCGGCAGCCGAGGACTGGGCCACCACCGCCGCGGCGTCGAAGGGGCTCGATGCGCGGCATCCGCTCCGGGGCGAGGAGTGGCTCAGCGGCCCGTACAGCGTGCTCGGCGCGCTCGATGCGTCGATCGAGACGCTCTCGCGGCTGGCCAGCGGCACCAACCCGCTCGATGGGATCACGGTCGACCGCGCCCCGGGTGGTCGTACCCGCGTGCATGCCTTCCCGCTCACGGGCGTCGACAGCTTCCTGCTCTCGGGCTACACCGGCGAGGTCTGGCTCGAACCCGGCGTGACCCCGAACCAGGCGCGGGCCAGAGCGGGTCTCGCGCAGCGCACGCCGACCGAGTCGGGCGGCGTCGGCCTCGTGCTCGGCGCAGGCAACATCACCTCGATCCCGGTGCTCGATGTGCTCTACGAACTGCTCGCGCACAACCGCACCGCGCTGCTCAAGGTCAATCCGACCCAGGACTCGCTCGTGCCCGTCTACAAGCGGGCGTTTGCGCCGCTGATCGAGCCGGGGTTCGTGCGCATCGTTCGCGGCGGGCCGTCCGTCGGCAGCTACCTGACCGCCCATCCGGACATCGACCACGTGCACATCACCGGCTCGGCGGCGACCTTCGACACGATCGTCTGGGGTGCTTCGACGGGCTCAGCAGCGCAGAAGGCCGCGACCACCCGTCGACGCAACGAGCACCGGCCGCTGCTGCAGAAGCCGATCACGGCTGAGCTCGGCGGCGTCTCGCCGATCATCGTCGTGCCTGGCGAGTGGTCAGCCGCCGACCTCACGTATCACGCTGAGCACATCGCCACGATGCGGCTGCAGAACAGCGGACACAACTGCATCGCAGGGCAGGTCGTGATCCTCTCCTCCGACTGGGCGCAGGCCGACGCCTTCCGCGCCGAGCTCCGCCGCGCCTACGCCGGCGCCCCCGAGCGGCCGACCTGGTACCCGGGAGCACCGGCACGCGTGCACCGGGCCACCGACGACTACCCTGATGCGCTCGTGCTCGGCGACCGCGTGCTGGTCGAGATCGACAGCGACGACGATGCCGCCGCGCTGCAGCGCACCGAGTACTTCGCGCCGGTGCTCGGCGTGGTCACGGTCGCGGGCACCGGACAGACGTTCCTCGATGCCGCCGTCGCGTACGCCAACGACCAGCTGCAGGGCACGCTCGGCGCGAATCTGCTGATCCACCCGGCGACGGAGCGCTCGCTCGGCGCGGGTTTCGAACGGGCGATCGCGTCGCTCAGGTACGGCTCGATCGCGATCAACGGCTGGACCGCGTTCGGGTTCATCACCCCGACGCTCACCTGGGGCGCGTTCCCTGGCAGCACGATCGAGGATGTCGGCAGCGGGATCGGCGTGGTGCACAACGCGCTCCTGCTCGACGACGTCGAGCGCTCCGTGATCCGCGGGCCCTTCCGACCACTCCCCCGCTCGCTCCCGATCCTGAACGGCGGCGGCCGATTCACGATCCTGCCGAAGCCGCCGTGGTTCGTCTCGGCGCGCACCGGCGCAGTCGTGAGCGAGGGACTGACCCGGTTCCGCGCGACCGGCGGCGTGCTCGGACTGGTGCGCACCCTGGCGCGGGCGCTGCGCGCCTGAGCCCGGCGCTCAGCCCAGCGATGCTCAGCCCAGCTGATCCTCGCTGAGCGTGAACGCCTGCGCGCACACGTCGAGGCCGTTCTGGAAGCCGTTCGCGAACCAGTACTGACGCTGGTCGCTGGAGCCGTGCGTCCAGCTCTCCGGGTTCACCATGCCGGACTGCGCCTGGATGTGGTCATCGCCGACGGCCGCGGCCGCGTCGAGCGCATCCCGCAGCTCGGTCTCGGTCGGCTTCACCAGGTACGGGTCGCCGTCGGCATCCGTCTGCTCCGAGATCCGTCCGATCCACGCACCCGCGTAGCAGTCGGCCTGCAGCTCCATCCGCACGCCGTTGCTGCCGGGTCCGGTGCCGTTGTTCGGATACTCCGTCATGGTGCCGGTGATGTTCTGGATGTGGTGGCCCCACTCGTGCCCGACGATGTAGAGCTGCGCGAGATTGCCGGCGGATGCGCCGAACTGCTGCTGCATGAGCGAGAAGAACGTCGGATCGACGTACACACCCTCGTCGGGCGGGCAGTAGAACGGACCCACCGCGTTCGACGCGGTGCCGCACTGGGTGGAGGTCGCCTGGTCGACGACGACCATCTGCGGCTTGCGATAGCCCTCGACGTTGTCGGCCCAGAACGCATCGAGCGCGACCTGGGCGCCGGCCATGCGGCAGTCGACGTCCTCATTCGCGTCCTGCCCGGTCGCGCAACCCTCGATCACCGAGCCGCCGTTCGATCCTGAGTCGCCTGGCTGCGTGCCACCGCCGAGCAGCGGAGTCAGGTCGATGCCGAGCAGCGGTCCAGCGATCAGCGCGATGATGCCGAGCACGCCGACGGCGCCGCCACCGGCGATCGCGGCGGTGCGTCCGCGACGACGCGTCGTGTTGCCGGAGAGATCGGCGTCGGGATTGAAGGTCATGAGACAGAGAGTACTCCGGACCCCGACCTGTGATCGGTCGTAGGCTCGGGGCATGACGACCACGATCACCCTCACCGGCGCCGGCGGACAGATCGGCTACGCCCTGCTCTTCCGGATCGCGGCAGGAGACATGCTCGGACCGGACGAGAAGGTGCGGCTGCGGTTGCTGGAGATCCCGCAGGGGCTCGGCGCCGCGGAGGGCGCGGCCCTCGAGCTGCAGGACGGCGCCTTCGACCTGCTGGAGCACGTGGAGGTGACGGACGACCCCGCCGTGGGCTTCGACGGGACGGATCTCGCGCTGCTCGTCGGCGCACGACCGCGCGGACCCGGCATGGAGCGCGGCGACCTGCTCGCGGCCAACGCTGGGATCTTCGGACCGCAGGGCGCGGCGATCGCGGCGAACGGGGCACCCGGCGTGCGGGTCACGGTCGTGGGCAACCCGGCGAACACGAACGCACTGATCGCGGCGGCATCCGCCGACGGCGTCCCGGCCGAGCGCTTCAGCGCCCTCACCCGGCTCGACGAGAACCGAGCTCGGGCCCAGCTCGCGCAGATCCTCGGCGTGCCCGTCGCCACGATCAGCCGGGTGCCGATCTGGGGAAACCACTCCGCGACGCAGTTCCCCGATGTCTCCCATGCGACCGTCGGGGGCGCACCGGTCATGGAGGCGCTGCGCGCGTTCGTCGACGACGTCCCGGATTGGCTCGACAGCATCTTCATCCCGCGGGTCGCCAAGCGCGGCGCGGAGATCATCCAGGTCCGAGGGTCGTCGTCCGTGGCATCCGCCGCGAATGCGACGATCGAGCACGTGCGCGACTGGGTGCGGGGAACGGACGACTGGACCTCGGCTGCCGTCGTCTCGCACGGCGAGTACGGCGTGCCGGAGGGACTCATCTCCTCGTTCCCGGTGACCTCGGTCGACGGCGAGTGGCGGATCGTCGAGGGGCTCGAGGTGAGCGAGTGGGCTCGGCAGCGCATCGACGCCTCGGTGGCCGAGCTGCTCGAGGAGCGGGAGACCGTGCGGGAGCTCGGCCTGCTGTGAGAGCGCTCGCAGCGCGGCTCCGGACAGGGCAGAATGGAGACGGAGGTGCGCGATGAGCGAGACGATCGATCCCATGAAGGCGACAGCATCCGTCGATGATGCCCTGACCAGCCCGTTGCACCTGCCGCACGACGCTGCGCAGTGCCCCAAGTGCTTCACCGAACTGCAGCAGAACCGCAACTTCTGGATCGCGCGACCCGACGGTTCACGTCTGGTCGGCCTCGTCGTCGCCCGCGAAGGGATGCCGTCGGTCGTCGAACAGCGCGATGACCTCACCCGCTTCGGTGTGCCGATCGAGGGCTTCCGTCATCCGGCGCCCGACATCCTGGAGAGCTGGAGCGATCGGCTCACGCGCCTCATCTCGACGCTGCGCGAGGGCGATGTCGTCGTCGTCGCGAACATCAACGCCCTCGGCCGCGACGCCGAGGAAGGCGCGCGAACCGTCTCGGACCTGCGCCGCCACGGCATCATCGTCAAGGTGCTGAATCACAACGCGAGGCACCTGGCCGACGCCACGGCCGCGCACTGAGCCTCACGGCTGCTCGTCTCCGTCAACCGCCGTAGGGGGCTTCGGGGAAATCGGTCGTCGTCGGCTGGGGTTCGACGGGCGTGCCGTCTTCGTTGGAGTACACCGGACTCCCCTCTTCAGGGAAGTAGAAGCGCGGCTGCCAACTCGGCCCCTCGAACGCGGGGAAACGCAGCGATGCGCCTTCGTAGGCGAGCTCGCCACCGAAGACCATGTCGGAGAGGGCTGCCGCGTCGCCCGGGATGCAGCCCGGGGTCGCGGACGCCGAGATCTGGTTCCGGCCGGGCCGGATCGTCACCGCGCCGCGACCGACGTCGCCTCCGGTGCCGATGACGTTCACCTCTTGACGATCGCCCTCGCCGAACCGGGCAGTGCTCGCTTCCAGGCCGGCTTCCTCGAAGGCGGTGGTGGCGGCCGCGACGACCGCATCGACATCGATCTCCTCGTCGGGTTCGAGCACGCGCATCCAGGAGAAGGTGTAGCCCGTCACCTCGCCGTCGATGCGGCAGGGAATCGGCGAAGCACCGAATGACCCCTGATCCACGGCCCATTCGCCCTCATGCACCGCCATGATCACATGGTGCATGACCGTGGCATACGCGACGTAGTGCTTCTCACCCTCGCGATACAGCGCGTCGCCCTCAGGCGCAGTCCCACAGCTCGTCATCGTCATCACCAATCCGACGGCTGCTGCCGCCATCAGTCCGCGCTGCCACCTACCGCGCATCCGCCACCATCCGCTCAGAAGTCGATGAGCGCGTACTCATCGCTGATCCACCAGTTGTCCGCATCCCAGAATCCCTGCGTGCTGCCTTCGCCTCCGCGCTCGGTTCCCGGCTGCCCCGTCTGGATGATCTCCGAGACGTTGTAGAACGATTCGGATCCCGGCTCCAGATAGGCACCGGGCCCGAGGGCGTCATGTCCGGTCGCCGACGGAAGGCTCTCCCCGGACTCGTCCACGCCACCATCGCTGTCGAACACGGTAGTCCCTGGCAGGCGCTCCGGGCTGACAGGATGCCCGGGAGCGGTGGCACGACCGACCCGGGCGACGGCGTCGTCTTCCGAGATCGTCGCGTAGATCTGCGGCGGCCTGCCGTTGGTCAGGTTCTCGACCACGGTCGGATCGTTCGGGAATCCGGCGGAGCCCACCGCGATGAAGGAGGTGACGCCGAGTCCGTCCGGCTGCGAGCCGATCGCGAGCGCAGCGGTGGTGGAGCCGTAGGAGTGGGCGATCACGTTCACGTCGGCCTCGGGCGAGAGGGCGCGTACCGCCAGGAGGTAGGAACGCAGCGCAGCAGCACCGTCTTCGGCGCGAGCCATGTCGGGTTCTTCGAGCAGTTCCGGGGTGTCGTAGCCGAACCACACGACCGTGGCGGATCCCGGCCCGACCGCGGCGTTGAGCGCCTTCGCCGACTCGCCCCAGGACTGCAGGTCCTCGACGTTCCCCTTCATGCCGGGGATGAGCGTGTTGATCTCGGACGCCGTCGACAGATCGCCGTATGCGATCGCTGCGGTCACCTGCGCCGAGCCGTCCGGATCGAAGCTGATGAGGTTCGGCACCGGGACCCCACCCGTGTTCAGCGCTCTCACGATCGCCTCGAGTTCGTCTCGATGCGGCCCTTCGGGCTCGGTCTCGAGCAGTTCGTCCAGCCGTGCGGCGTTCACCGTCGCCCGCACATCCCAGGGGATGCCGTCGAGGTTGCCGATGATCTCGGGATGGCTGTCGATGATCTCCTGCTGCAGCGCGGGATTCTCCAGCCACAGCCGGTGGATCTCCTCCGGACTCGTGGCCGCGAGCAGCGCGTCGAGGAGATCGCGCGCCTCGTCGGTCAGCACGACTCCGCCTCCGCCGGCGAGCTCAGAGAGCGCGGCGGCATACGCGGTGTCCCAGTCGCCGTAGTATCCCTCGAACTGCGTCCAGAGCTCGTCGAGCGCCTCCTTCGCCGCATCCCGGTCACCGATGGCCGCGGTCGCCGCATCGTTCGTGTCGTCGATCCTGTCCTGGTCGTCACCGGAGGCTGCCGACATCGCCGCCCGACCGGCGTGGTCGGCGGTCAGGTTCAGACGCGACCACTCCGCGTGCGCCGTCTCGATGTCGTCGATCAGGTCGTTCGCGGGCTTCGCATGGGCGTCGAAGGCATCGGCGTATCGCTGCATGACCCCGGCGAGCAGCTGCGCCTCCGCGATGTCCGCCGGGAGCGACCCGGAGAGGTCGCTCGCATCGGCGCGCACCGCAGTGACGGCCCGGCCGAGGCCTGGCAGGTCATGCGCTGACTGCACCGCCGTGCGCAGATCGCCGAGTCGGTCGGCGACGCGTGTGAACAGGCTGCTCCAGTACGACATCGACCCGCTGTTGCCCTCGAGGCGTTCGAGCGGATAGCCGCGGTTCGGCGAGGTGAGTGTCATGAGCGGTCACCGCCGCTGAGCTCCGCATCGAGATCGGTGTACTCGTTCGCGATCGCGGAGATCGCGGCCGCCAGGGCGTCGCCCGCTTCGATGCGGTCGTAGGCCGCGTCATGCAGGGCGGTCAGGCGTCGGTGCATCTCGAGACGGAGCCCTGCGCGCTGCGCGGGATTCTCGACACCGGTGTCCTCGCCGTAGACGTTCGCCGCTTCCAGCAGCACCTCGTACGTCGCCGTGGTGAGCGCACTGGACGCGTCGTTCAGTTCGGCGTAGAAGATCTCGACATCGCTCATCGCTCGCCCCCCGACGAATGCTGACGTGTGGAAGAGAAAGGGGCCGACGGTCTTCCGTCAGCCCCTTTCCTGCGGTGCAGTGGTTCAGCTGCCTGCGAGCTGCTGGTCCAGGTCCTGGATCGCGCGCATCATGCCGAGCAGCGACTCGGACATGTCGTTGATGCCATCCACAGCCGTCTTCAGACCCGTGGTCAGCTCGGTGTATCCCTCACCGAACTTGCCGGACGCGTGCTGCGTCTTGAAGTCGTCACCCAGCAGCGTGTCGACCTGACCCTTCAGCGTGTCCAGCTGACCCTGAATGTCATCACGAGCCTGCGACAGCGACGACGCCACCTGCTCCATCTCTGCATAAGACGCACCGAAATCGGCCATCGTCAACACCTCCGGAAATCGATCGGATCGGACCGCTCCGGCCCGATGACATCCACACTACGGACCCCCGGGCGACCCTGTCGATGGGGACAAGTCCCCATCGATCTCCCGGCGCCTAGCTGTCGGTGGTTGCAGCGTGGTCCGCCGTCTCAGGGACCGCCGGCTCCTCCGCGAGCTGCTCCCACGCGAATGTCGAGATCATGGCGTCGCTGAGCAGCTCGATGCCGTCCAGCACATCTGCCGGGATGACATCGCCGTCCGGGATCACGATCGTCGACGTGAAGACCAGCGCCTTGCGCCGCAGTGTGCCGGGCACCGGGATGATGTACGTCACGGTGCGCCCGCCGACCCCGTCGATCGCCGAGGCGCCGTCCGGACGCTTGGTCTCAGCCGACCAGCGCACGATGTGCTTCAGGTGATCGTCGAGGAAGACCGCACCGCGGATCCGGAACGCCTCGGTCACCCAGGCGTCCAGGTTCTCCGCGTCCGGAGCGTCGAGCGCGGACGCCGTGATCGAGAGGGGAAGGAGCTCCTCGAGCGGCACGTCCTCCTGCCGGAAGATCGCGAACACCTTCGTACGGCGCATGCCCTGATTCGCCTGCGCCATCATGCTGCGGAACTCCGCGTCGAGGTCAGGACGGCCGGCCTGCATGAAGATCGCGCTGGCCTTGCGCACGTCCTCCTGCTGCCCGGCGTTGGTCGGCAGATGCGTCGCCCAACCGGGAGGGAGCACCAGCCGGAACGGAGGGATGCCGTAGCGGAACTCCACGCCGAGGTCGTTCATCTCACTCATCTGGCAGCACTCCTCGTATCGATCGTGCGGTCGCTGATCACGCAGGCACACCGGTCGGCAGGGTGATGCCGGCGATGATCTTGGGGATCTGCCCTTCCATCAGGGCGAACGGTTCGAGCGTCGAACCCATCGCCTCGATCATGATCGCCCATTCTCCCTTGCGCAGCATCACCGTCCAATTCGCGATCGGCCGGGCCTCGTCCTCGACCATCACCGCAGACGTGCGACGCAGCAGGAAGCCCTTGCCGTGGGTGTCGGTCTCGAGCGCGGTCAGCTCGGAGGCAGTCGAGTCGGGAAGCGTGGCGATCTCGGCGAGGACCGCCTGGGTGTCGAGGGCGTCCGCCGCGGCGACCGTCACCTCGATCAGGATGTCGCTGTAGATCCCGCGCGGCACGAACCAGAGCTGGCTCGCGGCGTTCCCGGCGACGCCGAGCAGCCCCTGCGCCGTGAGCGCGAGCGCCTCGCGATCACCGTCGGTGAGCTCGGTGCGCTCCGCATAGTGGCCGACCGCGGCGGCCACCCACTGCTGTCCGGCGAGTGGCTCGCGCTGCAGCTCCTCGGGAGACGGCAACGGGATGAACCACTCGGAGTCGTACGCGAAATCCCAGCTCGCGCCACCGATGGAGACCGGAAGCGGGCTCATCGGGTGAGACCGTTGACCATCCCAGCGGGCGACAGCCCACCGGATGGGCTTCCGCCGGCCAGCGCGACGCCCTTGTCCGCCCACTTGTAGACGTTGTACGCCTGCTCGAAGAGGTCCGGCGCCGGAGACTTCGCGAGGCTCTGGAGCGCATCGGGCAGCTGGTTGATGAGCCGGTTGCCGTATCCGGTGCCCGCGGCCGCCGCATCCTGGAATGCGACCGTGAACGAGCGGTTCGCACCGCCGAGGAACCGCTGTCCGAGCCCCGCGAGCGAGAACGGTCCCGTCATGCGGGTCTTGGACACCTTGGTCACGAAGTCGGCGAAGTTCACCTTGCTGGCCGCCTTCCACCCGCCCTTCGGCAGCGCCGAGATGTTGCGGATGTTCCGGATCTGACCGAGTGGGCCCGTGAGCTGCTTCGGGATCGCCTTGAAGAACTTGCCGAATCCCTGTCCGAGCTTGCCGATGGGCAGGATGCCGATGATGGACATCGCCAGATCCCCCCAGCCCTTTCGCCCGTCGAACATCAGGGCGACCGTGAGCGCGAGCGCGATCACGCCGACCACCAGGGCGGCGATCGCGAAGAACGGCCCGCCGATGATCAGCCCGAGCACCGCGATCGCGAGCCCGATCCAGCTCACCCACTCGGCGATGACTGCGAGGACGCCGGCGATGTTCTCCCATCTGGAGTCCTCGCCGATCTCGTTCGCGTCGCTCAGCCCGGACACTGCGGTCTCGTAGGCCGTGTGCCAGGTGTCGTACTCGCCGTCGAACGCGTCGAGGTTGTCGTTGTGCGTCGTCTCGGCGGTCGTCAGCGACGAGGCAGCGCCGGACGCCGCATTCGCGAGGTTCGTGCCGGCCGTCGTGTTCGCGGACGCGTCCTCGGGCTCCGGCGGGTTCAGGCGCGTGGAGTTGTTGTGCGCCTGCAGCGCATCGGCGGCGTCCGCCGCGTTCGACTGCGCGGTCTGCAGCTCGGTGAGGCTCGTCTGGCAGTCCGACACGATCGTGCGCATGCGGCTCTGGGCCGTCTCCAGCGCGGTCGCGTAGTTGCTCAGCGTGGTGCCGGCCGGCTTGTACCGGCGGCCCGCCTCATCGAGGTCCTTGTGGACGTCGCCGACGACATCCTTGATCTTGTCCATCGCGTAGCCTTCGCCGTCGATGGACCCGTCCTTGATGTCCTTGAGGGTCGCGGCAGCACTGACCATGCTGTCGCCGAGTTCCTTGATCTTCGATCCACGATCGGCGATCGCCACGGCATCGCCGGGGACGACCTCGACATCGCGTCCTTTGCTGGTCTGCATGCGCTTCTCCCCTTAGACCGCGGCCGGCTGATTGCCGGGTGCCGGTGCGGAACCCGAACCGGACTGTTCCATCGACGACGCGATCTCGGTGTCCAGGCTCGTGACCTCGTCGACCGTGCCCTTGACGCGGTCGGCCACCTCTTTGAGCTTGGTCAGCAGCTTGTCGCGACTGTCGTTCCAACTGCCCTCGAAGTCGTGGCAGCGATCCTTCAGACGACCATCGCCGTACGGCTTGCCGACGGCTTCCTCGACGTCGTCCTGCTTCGCACCAGCGGACTCCAGCTCAGCGACGATCGCCGTGAGCTTCTCGCTGGTGATGCTCAGATCACTGATCGGCACGAGCATGCGTTCGCCTGCCATGGCCCCCTCCTTCGTTCCCGGACGCTTCGACGTTACTGGGAAGATCCGCGGGACGCGATGGGGACTACTCCCCATCCGCGCTCCGTCGCCCGATCGCTAGCCGCCGCCGTTGTTCCGCTTCTCCAGGATGCGGCTCGCCACCCTGATCGCGGCGGCGTCGGACAGGAGCGAGAGTTCTGTGAGCGCAGCAGCGCCGAGGCCCCGCTTCGCGGCCTTCGCGGCCGTCGTCCGCACCCCCGTACGAGCCTCGCGTGCGAGCGGCTCGATGAAACTCGACCAGCGCCGCAGATCCAGCGCCGCGAGGTCCGCGCGATGCCTGCGGCGGAGACCGGCGAGCCGACGCCCGCCTGCCCTGCGCTGTGCGCTCGCCTCCGACGCGAGGTGATCACCACGGCGCTCGTAGACCTTGGCCTGCTTCTGGGCGGTCACCTCGATGGCCTGCGTGACCGCTTCGGCGTAGGAGGGGAGTCCCCGAAGCAGCCGACGCTCCTCGGCCACCCAACGCCGTAGCAGCACGTCGCCGCACTCCGGGCACAGGACCTTCGGAAGGATGCCGTCGATCGCGTAGCCGCAGGCGCAGTCGATGCCGCCGCGCTGCTGTGAGCGATGCGGACGCCCGCCCAGCTTCTCGCGCAGCAGCGACGCACCGACGGCGCTTCGCCCGAGCTCATCGGCGAGCAGCCCCTCGCCGCTCCTTCGCTGGGCCTCCGCGACCAACGCCTCCCACCGCTCCTGGTCGGCAGGTCGGATGAGCTCGCGGGCCGACGCCGCGTACTCGTCGAGCACCGCCGTGATCTCCGCCTCCTGCGCAGCGCGCTTCAACGCGGATGCCGACGTCGCCCCCGGCCAGGACGGGAAGGCGATTCGCGCGGACAACTCACGCATGCGCAGCTCCCCCGCCGCGGCCGAGGCCGCATGCAGGGAAGCGAGCGGGGCGTTCGACTCGAGGACCCCGCGCTCGAACTCATCGACAGCATCAGACGCACTCATGCTCCCAGCGTAGAGGGCCGTACACGCCAGAGAGGGCCGACCGTCATGGTCGACCCTCTCTGCGAAACCGATGCGCCGGTTCAGCTGCCTGCGAGCTGCTGGTCCAGGTCCTGGATCGCGCGCATCATGCCGAGCAGCGACTCGGACATGTCGTTGATGCCATCCACAGCCGTCTTCAGACCCGTGGTCAGCTCGGTGTATCCCTCACCGAACTTGCCGGACGCGTGCTGCGTCTTGAAGTCGTCACCCAGCAGCGTGTCGACCTGACCCTTCAGCGTGTCCAGCTGACCCTGAATGTCATCACGAGCCTGCGACAGCGACGACGCCACCTGCTCCATCTCTGCATACGATGCTCCGAAATCAGCCATCGTCAACTCCTTCATTCGTTCGTCGAGAATCCGGACCCCTCCGGTCCGACATCACTCACACTACGGAAACGCGCCGACCTCTGTCGATGGGGACAACTCCCCATCGATCACGCCTGCGCCGCGGCATCCACCAACGGCATCTGCACCGTCACCTGACGCCCTGCCTGCACGAAGATGCCTCTGCCCTCGGGGAAGTCGGTGCGCTTGACCTTCGGGAACGGCACCTTGAACACCGCATCGCCGTCGAAGGCGTCCGGCTTGAGGATGATGCCCTTGCGGCCCGCCTTGAAGTCCGCGATGAACCCGAACCCGCTGGTCACCTGGGTCACGTCGGCATCGCCGATGAGCAGGTGGTCGCTGCGGTTGATGGCCTGGAACAGCGCCTTCATCTCGCGCTCGGCAGGGCTGTCGGCGAACTGCGGGACATCCTCGACGACGATGAGCAGTCGCACGCCCACGGTCTCTGCGGCGGCGATCTCGGCGATCTCCTTGGCCAATTCCTTGGCATCCTCCGGAGTCACCGCACTGCGAGTCCACTCGACGTAGTCCTTGAGCTGCGCACGCCGGCCGCCGAAATGGAAGAGCTTGATCTGCGGATCGAGTCGGCGCATCGAGGTGATGATCGCCTTCAGCGCGTTGGTCTTGCCGGACGCCGGAGGCCCCGCGACGACGAACGTGCCGACCGGGTCGAAGTCCCTGGCGGCCAGCGTGTCCTCCGCGACGCCGAGCACCGGGAAATCGCCGAGGCGATCGGGCAGCTCCCGCAGCGACAGCCGAGTCGGCAGGGCGCCGATCTCCGGCACCTCCCTCGCACCGGCGGTGCGCAGTCCCTCGGCGAGCCGCTCGAGGAGCTTGGTCTGCTCGGCGACGTTGGGGGTGCCGCCGAGTGTCGCGATCTGGGTCTCCCGGCCGTCGACGATCGCTCGACCGGGCGCTGAACGCTCGTCCAGCACATCCTTCGGAGCGTTGAGCATCGCGTAGCCGGACTCGTCCGAGAGACGCAGCACCACACGCCGGGAGACGTTCGCGCTGACGGCGGTGGGGACGGACCCCGACCTGTCGGCACTCGCGATCACGTGCACGCCGAGCGGACGCCCCTCGCCGAGGATGCGCATGAATGTCTGGTAGAACGGCATCCGCGCCGTGGTGGACTCCCACTCCGCACGGAACTGCGGGAAGCCGTCGATGAGGAAGAGGATGCGCGCCTCGTCCTTGCCGGTGATCTCCCGGTACTCGGTGAGGCTCGAGGCGTTGGCCGCGCTGAAGCGCTTGCCCCGATCGTCGAGCACCTTCGCGAGGGAGCGGAGCACGCGCTGCACGCGCTCTGAGTCGTCCCCGGAGATGACCGAGCCGACGTGCGGCAGCACCTCCAGGCTCTTCAGCGAACCCGATCCGAAATCGAGCCCGTACACTTCGACGTTCGAGTGCGCGGGGTCGAAGCCGGCCGCGATCGCGATCGTGCGCAGCACCGTCGACTTGCCCGATCCGCTCGTGCCGTAGACGAGCAGGGAGCCGTCCTTGTCCGGGTGGAAGTACGCCGGCTCCTGGAGCTGTCGCTCCGGGACGTCCATCTTGCCGAGCAGCACCTGGCCATCGCCGAGCACCGGCAGGTCGCGGATGTCGACGGCGCCCTCGAGGTCGTCGAGCCATGGTCGACGCGGAGCCGGGATGCGCGCCTGACGTGCAGCGGTCACCAGGGTCGCGACGATGCGCTTCTGGTCGTTCGGTCCGAGGTCCTCGTCATGCGAATCGGACTCCGGGGCCTGCTCGGCCTCCCAGGTCTGGATGGAGCCGAAGCGGAGCTCTGCGACCTTGACCTCGGCGACCTGCGCCTCTTCGGTGGTCCAGCCGCCGGCGTAGGCCGACTGGAACGGGACGAGACGCCCGGGTCCGGTCTTGGCGATGCCACGGCCGGGCAGCGAGGGCGAGAACGTCGCCGCCACCGGGTCGTCCACGACATCCTTGGAATCCGACTCGTCGGCCATGCGCAGCGCGACGCGCAGGTTGGTGTTCGCGCGGAGGTTGTCCTTGATGACGCCGGCTGGGCGCTGGGTCGCCATGATCAGATGGATGCCGAGGGAACGACCCCGCTGTGCGATGTCGACGACGCCGTCCACGAACTCGGGCACTTCTCCGGCGAGCGCGGCGAACTCGTCGATCACGAGCACGAGTGCCGGGGGCGTCTCAGGGTCACGACGCTTCTCGAGTTCGAGCAGGTCCTTCGCCTTCTTGCGGTTGAAGAGATGCTCACGGTGGTGGAGTTCGGCCCGAAGGCTCGTGAGCGCGCGCCGGACGAGGTGCGGGCTCAGGTCGGTGACCAGCCCGACCGTGTGCGGCAGGTCGACGCAGTCGGCGAAGGCGGAGCCGCCCTTGTAGTCGACGAAGAGGAACGTGACGCGGTCGGGGCTGTGCGCCGCGGCCATACCGAGCACCCAGGCCTGCAGGAACTCGCTCTTTCCCGCACCGGTCGTGCCGCCGACCAACGCGTGCGGGCCCTGCAGGCGCAGGTCGAGGGTCATGGCATCGGTCTGCGACTGGCCGATGATGGCGCGCAGGTTGCCGGCTTTCTTGAGCCGCGACTGCGGGGCACCGGAGCGATCGATGATCGTGTTGTTCTGCCGCCACCGATCGATGACCGCGTTCGCGTCCTCGGCGATCTCGGTCCCCACGAGGGAGAGGAAGCTGACGGAGTTCGGGATGTCGGATGCATCCTCGATCACGGTGCTCGAGTCGACCACCGGCGCGAGCCGCTTGGCGAACATCATCATGTACGCGTGCGAGACGCCCTCGACCTGCGCGCCCTGATAGTCGACGCCGCTCCGCACGGTGCCGACCCTGGCGTCCTCGAGCCCCTTGCTGACATCGACGAATGTGCGGCACGCCGCCGGCAGCGCCTCGACGACTGGAGCCACGAAGAGGGCGTAGACGCCGACGTCTGCGCCGCGCTCCAGGATCTGGGTCAAGCGTGCGCGGTCGACGGGAGCGTCGTTCGTCACGATGACCACGACGGCCGTCTGACCGGGGAAGGTGGCGTCCTCGGCTGCGCGCTTGACGTCGGTGCCGTAGCGCATCGGATCCCAGTCGGCCCCGTACGGAGGGCGCGCGGACTTCGACTCGCGTGAGCGTCGCAGCACGATCTCCTCGAGGCCGCTGAGGAGTGCCGTGCCGGTGGACGCGGAGTCGGCGAGCGGCATGTCCTTGAACGGGTTGCGCTCACTCGAGGTGTGCGGCAGCCACTTGAGCCAATCCAGCTCGTTCGCCCAGCCCGGTTCCGTGAGCGCGACAGTGACGAGCTCGTTCGGGGAGTGCGTGCCGAACAGCTGCACCGCGATCCCGCGCAGCGCATCGCTCGCGAGCGAGGTGGGTCCGGCGACGCCGATCGACCCGACGCTCTGCAAGGACTCCAGGATGGGCACGCCGGTGATCGTGCGGTACCGCTCTTCGAGCCGGTCGACGCGCTCGACGTACTCGACCAGGGCCTCCGGGGTCTCCGTCCGCTTGATGCGTGTGCG
Source organism: Microbacterium sp. (assembly GCF_036823965.1). Taxonomy (GTDB): domain Bacteria; phylum Actinomycetota; class Actinomycetes; order Actinomycetales; family Microbacteriaceae; genus Microbacterium. The sequence goes on from NZ_DAITBE010000003.1 coordinate 29,228, forward strand.
GGCGAGGTCGTCGCACACGCCGAGCCGGACCGACAGGAAGTTCCAGTGCTCCGGCCTGCGCGTCCACAGCAGCGGGCCGAGACGCATCGCCTCGTCGAAGACGACCGCGACTGCCGGCACCTCGTTCTGCCGGACCTCCCGCTCCTTCGGATGCGAGTGGTAGAGCTTCTCCTCGAGCCGCTCGAACTGCTCCTCGAAGGACTCGACCTCCTTGCGCCGACGCTGGCCGATGTTCGTCTTCTGCGAGATGAAGTTTCCGAACATCATCATCGGCGAGGCTGCCGCCATCAACAGCGACGCCGGCCGCCCTGTCAGGCTGAACATGGTCATCGCGAGCAGGATCGGCGCGACCAGCATGGGCCAGGGGAACAGTCGTGATGCCTGATCGCGGGGGTACCGCGGCTCGTCGAGCTCCTGCCCGCTGAACCGCTCCTCCACCCGGGGGCTGCGGTTGAACATGAGGGCGCCGCCGCGCTCGAGCACGGGGTCGCCGTCGGCCGAGCCGTCGAAATCGCTCACCAGGTGCACGACGAACTCGCAGTCACCCAGCGTGAACCGCTGGCCGGGAATCACACGGAGGCGCTGCACGAGTCCGCCGTCCACGAGGATGCCGTTGGCCGAGTTCAGGTCGACCAGTTCGACGAACGTCGGCGCGACCTCGATCCTGGCGTGCCGCTTCGACACGAGCGGATCCGTGACCGTGACATCGTTCGTCGCGTCGCGGCCGATCAGGAAGTGACCGATCGGCAGCGGGAACTCCTGTCCGGATGCCGGTCCGGAGACCACGCTGAGCAGCGCAGCCGGACGCGCGCCGATGGTGCCGACCGAAGCACGGTTGGGCCCGACGTTGACGACCTCCGCGAGGAAGCCGGAGCCGAGAGGCGCGTCACCCACGAGCAGGTCCGGGTTGAGCATGGTCGTCTGATCGCTCGTGGGCGGCGCGACGGCCAACGTGAGCACGTCCGCGGGCGCGGCCGCGATGCTGCGCAGCGGATCGGTCGACGCGATCTGGCGCGCGACATCGGCGATGGTCGCCGTCGAGTCCGCCATCACCACCACATCGGTCAACGGAGCCGCTGGGCGACGCAGGGTCAGCTTGACTCTCATCGTGCATCCTCACCGCGCCGGGGGCGCGTGTCTTCGTGTGCGTTCATACCCATTCCACCGACAGGGTCCGGTCGCCGAAGCGCACGGTGTCACCGATCTGCAGTTCGACCGGCTGCCCGGCCGCCAGAGCGGTCTCGGAACCGTTCCGGATGATCGCGCTGCCGTTGGTCGATGCCCGGTCGACGGCGAACACACCGCGTCGCGCAGGCATCACGGCGAGGTGCGTCTTGGAGACCGATCGGGTGTCGTCGGCCACGCGCACCAGCTGCGCCTCGCCTTCGCCAGCGGCGGCATCGGGGGCGCGGCCGAACAGCGTCGTGCCGCGAACGTCGATGCGTTCACCGGTGTCGAGGATCAGCACTGCGCGCGTGCCGGCTGGCGCTGCGGGCGCTGCGGGGGCGGCGGGCGGCGCTGTGGCGGGGCGCAGCACGGCTGGCGGCGCTGGACTGAGCGGAGGAGCGAACGACGCCGCCGGGTCTGCGGCGACCGCTGCGGGTGCGGGAGCGGGGGCAGAGGCGGGAGGGACGGAGGGCGCCGCCGGCGGCGCGGCTCCCGTCGCGAGCGAAGGCGGTACGGCCGAGACCATCGCGCCGGATGCCGCGCCATCGGGCTGCGGAGCAGCAGGGCTCGAGGTGCCGCCGCGATGCGCGCCGATCACGCCGCCGGAGAGGCGCGCGCTCGGCACGTACTCCGCCCTGGCGTCGCGGTCGACGGGGGTCGCGAGCGACGGCAGCGGCGCCTGCTCCTCGTGTTCGGGGGTCTTCACGCGCTTGCGTGCGATGCGCATCCGCTTCTGGTCGTAGGGATTCAGGCCGCGACGCGCGTCGACGAACCAGGTGGCGGCAGCGAGGTCGAGCCATCCGCGACCACGACGCTCGATGTCGAACAGCGGTGACAGCGCGATGACGAGCACCGGACCGATCAGCGGGATCAGGAACGAGGCACCTGCGATGAGATACCGCACAACGGCTCCGCGCCAGAAGCCGGGCTGCTCGAGTGTGCGGACGTTGACGGAGCGGATCCCGAACACCGCCTTCCCGAGCGTGATGCCCTTGCGGCCGTGCAGCACCAGCTGCACCACGACGTACGCGAGCATCAGGCCCTGCGACACGGCCGCTGCGATGATGAGCCAGACCAGGTCGGGACGTGCGAAGAACTTCTCCGGCGCGAAGCCGCCGGCGACGACCTGCGCCAGCACCGGAGTCAGCGCGATGATCGCCGGGAGGGCGATGATCACGGCGACGGCCCATTCCAGCAGCGCCGCGCCGACGCGGGGTCCGCGCTTCGCGGTGATCAACCCGAGCGATTCGGCGTAGGCCGGATCAGGTCGTCCGTGCTGGTCGAGTCCCTCGATCTCGGGAGCGTGATCGTCGATCTCCCAGATCACTCGTGCTCTCCTTCTGATTCCTCATCATGCGTGGCGTCCAGCAGTGGAAGGTCCGCCCTGGTGACCAGCCGCGATGCGATGACATGCTCGACGAGACGCGCGCGCCGGTTGGTGGCGAAGCTGCGCTGCCCTCCGCGCATCCCCGGGACACCGATGCGATCGAACTTGTCGCACACGTTGTCGAGCTTGCGATTGAAGCGCGTGACCGTCCAGCCCAGCCGCTCCGCCGCCTTCGCCGAGGTCGGGATCTCGCTCATGCCCGTCCCGTCGCGCCGCAGCTGCGGCTCGGCGAGCGCCAGGATCAGCAGACGCTGGCTCAGCGTGAGCGGCATGTCTCCGATCGTGGACGCTCCGCCGTCGTCGTGCTCGCGCTTGGTCGCACGGAACGTCGGCTCCGCGGCGTGCACGGTCAACTCGTACGTGGTCGGGCCCGCGCTGAAGACCACCGTCGTCTTCTCGAACACGAGCGGCAGTCGAGCACCCGGCGCGAGCCACGCCTGCACGCCTCCGGCCGAGTCGGTGACGGTCGCGGTCAGGCGGGTCCCGACATTCGACAGCCACCACAGCCCGTCGGCATCCATGATCTCGAGGAAGTGCCGATGCAGGAACAGGTTGTCGTCGAGTTCGAGGTCGCCCTCGCGGCCCACGATGAATCGTCCGCCGGCGCTCACCGGGAAGTACTCCCCCGCGAACTCGACCGTGACCCCCGCTGCGGCGCTCATCCGCACGCCCGCACGGTGTCGGAGGCGCGGCCGTCCTGTCGGCGCAGCATCACCTCGATGCACACCTGTCCTGCCCCGTCGACCGTCGCGATCTCGTCCTCGGCGCGATTCACCGCGCCGTCGCTCGCCGGGTCCAGATTCGTCCAGAGATAGGTGTCTCCCTCGAGCGGGTTGGGGTTCGTCCAGGTGAACGTCACCTGATCGCCGGCACGCGCGCCCTGGAGGTCTGCGACCTTGGGCACGGCTTCGGACACGGGGTTCTGCGGGGCGACCGTCTCATCCGACGCCTCCGGATTCGGTTCGGGAGTCACGCCGGCGACGAGCGCGTTGAGACCGATGATGCCTCCGACGATCAGGACGACGGCGGCAGCGATCAGCGCGACCCACAGACCGCGTCGACTGCGTGGCGCAGGTGGCGCGCCGCTCGCCGGCGGGGCGGTGGTCACGGGGGTGTGCGGCGGGGGTGCCGACTGCGTGAACGGCGTGCCCGCCGCATCCGGTGCGACCACCATCGGAGCGCGCAGGATCGTCCGCTCGTCGACATCAGGAGCCGGGGCTGCCGGACGCGGTGGGCGGATCTGCGTCGCCTCGACCTCGGGTTCGGCAGCGAGTGGCACGTCGAAGCGGGGAACGTCGGTGGGCGCCCACTGCGCGCCCCGCGGCTGCGTGGTCGCCGACGGGCGGGTGAACGAGGCGGCATCGGGATCGATGCTCACGATCTCCCGCACGCGGGTCAGGCCGTCGCCGTCATCCTCGAGCTCCTCCTGCGAAGGATGCTCGTCGACGATGTCGATCGGCGTCACGGAGTGCGACAGTTCGATCTGCACCTTCTGCAGCGCGCGGGCGAATGCGACGGCGCTCGGGAACCGATCGTTCGCGTTCTTCGCCATCGCGCGGTCGAGCACCCGCTGCAGGCTTTCAGGAGAGTCCGGTCGGTTGAGCGACTGCAGTGCCGCCCGCTCGATCCGTTCGATCAGGTCGGCGCTCGAGTTGCGCTCACCCGGCCGCTCGAACGGCGATCGCCCGGCGAGCAGCGTGTACAACGTCGCTCCGAGCGCCCAGACGTCGGTGCGCGGCCCGCTCCGAGGCGGCTCTGCGAAGGACTCGGGCGGGGACCACGGAATGGACATGCCGGATGCCTCGCCGGTGGCCCCCGTCGTCGACGCGATGCCGAAGTCGGTGAGCGCCGGACGGTTGTACTCGGTGACGAGGATGTTCGCCGGCTTGATGTCTCGGTGGAGCACGCCGGCACGATGCGCCGTCTCCACGGCTCCGGCGACCTGCACGCCGACCCGCAATGCCTCGGCCACCGAGAACGGCTCCTTGCGTGCCCGCAGCTGGAGGTTCGGGCGCGGGCAGTACTCCATCACCAGATAGGGTCGTCCGTCGCCGGCGACGCCTGCCTGGTAGATCGTCACGATCGCCGGATGCGTCGAGAGCATCGCCATGACGTTCGCCTCGTCGGTGAACTCCTGGGCTGCGCCGCTCGAGATGCGGTCGGCGAGCAGGACCTTGACCGCGACTCGACGGCGCGGCATCTCCTGTTCGTAGAGGAAGACGTCGGCGAAGCCGCCCGTCCCCAAGGGCTCCACGTACGTGAAGCCGGGCAGATCGGGTGGAGGAGAAGGGCGACGGCTCACGGCAGATCCTCGAAGGCGACCGTCACGCCGTCGCCGAGATCCACCACATCACCGGAGAGGACCAGCGTCTGCTCGCCGGGGTGCAGACGCATCGGGTCCGCACCAGGTCGGAGCAGTGTCGAGCCGTTGGTGGTGTGCAGGTCGATCACGACGACCGTGTCTCCTTCGGGGCGGACCTCGAGGTGACTGCGCGAGATGTCCTGCTGCGGGCTCTCGACCGCGACCAGGTGCGGGAGGTTCGCACCGCTGGCGCGAGTGGACCGCGGACGCCGCCCGATGATCACCGTGCGGTCGAGGGCCACGACCTGACCGGTCGAGACACGGATGCGGCCGGCCGCCGCCGCATCCGTCACCGGCAGCACTGCCGTCGGTGCATCGTTCGCGATCGGCGGCTGCTGCCGCAGCGCGCGAAGCTCGGCAGCCGAGATGGTGGCGCCGTCATGGTCACCGGCGACCGGGAGCGGCGCTGGGGCCACGAGGGGTGCCGGCGGCACCGGCGCTCCGGGCACGGAGTGCACGGTGGCACCCCAGAGCTGGTCGAAGTCATCGTCGGAGGCCAGCGTCTCGCCGGTCGCGCCCAGGGTCGCCTCGTTCACCGGGGCGGACGCCTCTGCTGCGCCCTCCACCAGGTCGAGGGCCTCGGTCGGAGTCTCGCTCGCCGGGATCTCCTCGGCGTCCGACCCCGGCTCGTCCGCGGATGCGTCCGTCGCTCCGGCATCGCTCCTCACCTCGGATGCGAGCACGGCATCGATCTGGGACTCGAGCTCCCGCTCCGGGGCGTCGACCGGGAGCGGCGCCGCGATCGGCGCAGCGGCGACGGCGTCCGGCCCATTCGAGGTCGTCGGAGCCGGCGGAGCGGCGACCACCGGCGTCGGGCCGAGCGCGCCGCCGAGCGGGGCGGCGTCGCTGGACTCCAGCTCGGCGCTCGCACCTGCGCTGCGCACGACGCCGCCCTGCACGGGCAGCGCGATGTCCGAGTCGGCCGACTCGACCGTGATCTCGATGCGCGTCGCGCCGCCGATGAACCGCTCGCTCCAGGTCGTGACGTCGTTCCCGGAGAGCTCGTGCGTGTCACCGGAGGCATCGTCGACCTGTGCGCTCACGTCGCCGCGCAGCGCGATGCGCACATCGGATCCCTCGGCGACCGCCGCCACGAACGAGGGCAGCGCTGCGAAGGAGCCGCCGGCGTGGGTGGTGAGCACGTCGACCACCGTCGCGAGCGTCTTCTGCTCGGGCAGCCGCTCCCACAGTCCTGCCACGACGTCGCCAGGGACGTCGGGGGGCAGTGCCACGAGGGCACCCGGGATGACGATCAGGTACCAGTGTCCCGGTCGGTAGGTCGTCTGCATCAGCGAACCCCTCCTGCTGCTTCACGCGGACGCGTGTCCATGTCGATGTCCGAGTCCGTCTCCAGGAGCGTGCCAGGTCGCGAGGCGACCAGCACGGCATCCACGATCACGACGGTGATGTTGTCCCTGCCGCCGGCGGCGACTGCTTCATCGATCAGCACGTCGGCAGCCTTCTGCGGGTCGGGCGTGGTCCGCAGCACCTCACGGATCCGCGAATCCGGGACCTCGGAGGTGAGCCCGTCCGAGCACACCATGATCCGGTCGCCCAGCTCGGCCGGGAACAGCCAGTAGTCGGCATCCCCCGTGCTGCTGGCTCCGATCGCCCTGGTGATGATGTTGCGCCGTCGATCGGTCGCAGCGTCCTCCACCGTGAGCTCCCCCGACTCGATGAGCTCCTGCACGACCGAGTGATCGACGCTGATCTGCTCCAGCTCTCCGTCGGCCAGGCGATACGTGCGGGAGTCCCCGATGTTGACGGCCAGCCAGTAGCCCATGCCGTCGACCGAGGCGATGACGACGCCGCTGAGCGTCGTCCCGGCGCGACCGTTCCCGGCCGTCGAGAGCTCCTCGACGTTGGTCCGTGCCCGAGCGAGCGCGAGTCGCACGTCGTCGAGCTCGAGCGATGCGCGGCCGACGGAGCTCGAGAACTCCGCGATCACCGCGGCACTCGCGAGCTCACCGCCCTCGTGCCCGCCCATGCCGTCGGCGACGACGAACACGGGAGCGCTCGCGAGGTGCGCGTCCTCGTTCAGCGCACGCCGCAGTCCGGGGTGCGTCGCGGACCCCGTCGACACGATCAGTGCAGGCCTCACGCGTAGCCGCCGATCGTGACGATGCGATCGCCGATCTCGAGCGCATCGCCGAGCCGCACCGGCACGCGCTGCCCAGCGGGACACGCGATGCGCTGGCCGTCGCGGACGAGGGTCATGCCGTTGGTCGAATGCCGATCCAGCACCCAGCCGCCGGCGGACTCGGCTGCGGCCTCGAAGTGCGTCTTGGAGAGCGAGAGCGTCTCGTCGCGCACCGACACCACCACGGCGCCTTCCTCTGCCGAGGGGTTGCGACCGAAGATCGTGCGGCGCGAGACCGAGACGCGGGTGCCGTCGTCCCACGTGAACACCAGACGATGACCGGGGATGCTGATGCGCGTGTGCTCGATGTCCTCCGGGTCGTCGGATTCGGCGGCGGCGGGTTCGGCGGCGGCGGGTTCAGCGGCCGAGGGCGCTGGTGCGGCTGCCGGAACGGCGGGCGACGGTGGAGCGGTGCGAGCGGAGACCGGAGCTTCGGCAGGAGGCGAGGGCCACTGCTGGACCGTCTCGTCGATCTCGGGCTCTGGTGCCGGCATCGTGCGCGGCGGCGGCGCATCCTGTGTGATGCCCGGCACGAAGGCGATCAACGAATCCGAGTCGGAGGACGGCGCCGGAGCGGACTGCACTGGAGCCGCGGGCTGCACGGGAGCCGCGGGCTGCACGGGAGCCGATGGCGGGAACGCAGACTGCGCGGAGACGAAGGGAGCCGCGGTCGCCGGCGCCTGGGCGGACGGCCACTGGGCCGAGGAGGCAGGTGCAGCGGCCGGGGCCTCGGGGAGCGGGATGCCGGGGATCGCCGGCGTCGCCGGACGTGCAGGTGTCGCCGGGTAGCCGGGCGACACGGCGGTCTGGCTGCCGACGGGCGGTGATGCCGCAGGTGCACCTGGAGAGGTCACCCGTGCATCGAGCATCAGCGAGCCGGCGACCTTGTCATGCCATCCCTGGAATCGACCGGAACCGTCGAACAGCGGCGTGAAGTAGCCGACGACGATCGAGCCGGCCAGCCCGAAGATGATGTTGCGCAGCAGCGTCCTGCCGAATCCGAGCGGGCCCTCGCCCTGCGCTGCGACCAGGCGGAGACCCTGAGCGCGCATGCCGATCGACCCCTGCCCCGCCTGCATGACCGTGTAGACGACGAACCATCCCAGCAGCAGCAGCGAGACGATCGGTCCGCCGATCGCAAGCGTCGCGAGCGTTCCCTCGAGTCCACCGGACATCGCCGCCGCGATGAGGAGACCACCACCGAGCACGATCCCGAGCCCAGCGGCGATGAGCGCGTCGATGAGGTAGCCGATCGCACGTCGGGAGATCGGCGCGATGTGTGCGAACGCAGGCTGCGTCATGGGGTCTCGCTCTCGGATGGGGCGGGTGTACTCGTGCTGCTCTTGTCGATCGTGCCAGGTTCGCGCCGGACGCGCGCGGTCGCGGCATCGCGGAGGCCCTGCAGTCCGGATGAGATCGCCGAACCGTCCATGAGGGAGCGCAGACTCAGCCGTGCCTTCGTCCGCTTCCAGAAGCCGGCGTCCTTGCCGAGGCCGCCGACGATCGCATCGACCTCGCCCCAGAACGCATCGACGTCCTCAGGCGTCGGATCGACGGGACCGAAGACCTCGGCGTCCGCCCGGTCGGCGAGCGCCACGACCTGCGGCACCGGCAGCGTCTCGAGCACACGAGCCGCGTCCTCCGGGCGCGTGCCACCGGGCGACAGCCTGGCACCGTAGTCCACCGCGCGATCGGTGAGCTCGTCCCACCCTCCGCTGATGCGGTCCGCCGTGCGCGCCGCCGACCGACGCGTACGACGCTTCGATGCCTTCCAGGCGCCGATCACGATGAACGGCGAGGCGAGCAGGGCGATCACGGCGAGCGAGATGCCGCCGATCACGAGGATCGCGCCGATGATCCCCGCGATGTTGAGGTTCTCATCCTCCGACTTGCGGTCGTCGGGGAGCGTCGGCGGAAGGTCGACCGGCTCCTGCGGCGGGGGCGGCGGCTGCAGGACCTGCGGCTTGGGGTCGACGCGCGGCTTCGTGTTCTGATCGTTCGGGACCTGATCCTCAGGCGGAGTCGGGTTGAAGGGCAGCCACCCGACGCCCTCGAAGTTGACCTCGACCCAGGCGTGCACATCGTCGCCGGTCGCCTCGAACTCCGCGTCCTTGGCGTTCTCCTCGTCCGGGTAGTACCCCATGACGACGCGTGCCGGGATGCCGACCTCGCGTGCCAGCAGCGCCATCGCCACGGCGTACTGCTCGTCATCGCCGATCATCTGGTCACCGCCGATGAGCGTCGAGATGCGCTCGGAGGTGTGGCCCGCGCGCGAGATGACCTCACCCTCGAGACCATGACTGAAGAAGCCGCCGTCAGCGAGCATCGTCTCCAGTGCACGCACCTGCTCGATCGGGGACTCGGCGTTCGAGACCGTCTCCGCCGCGAGCGAGGTGAGCTCCTCCGGGACGTTGCTCTGCTTCGGCAATGAGACCTTGCCGAAGTCGACGTCCTCGAGCCGGTCGTCATCGATCTCGCCGGGGATCACGGTGTCGACGCTGTATGTGTCGCCCTTCTCGAGCCTGGGCGTCGCCACGGCGGTGCCGGTGTCGGTGTTGTAGAACGTTCCCCGACGGAGCTCCTCCCCGCGGTCGCCCGTGTAGGAGATCTCGGTCACGGCTCCGGCATCGGGCACCCAGACGCCGCTGTACTCACCCACCTCGACCTGCAGCGTCACGGGGATGCCTTCGGCATCCGGCGACATGTTCGATCGCAGCGGCGTGAACGCGCTCGACGACTCCGGTCCGCCGTCCGTGACGTTGTACACCATGCCGTCGAACTGGTCCATCACCGCGATGCGGATACGCGCGTTCTCCGGCAGGCCGCGAACGGTGAAGAGGGTCTTCTCCTTCTCATCACGCACGTTCTTGCGGAATGCCTGCAGCGGACTGGGATAGTCGCGGATGTCGAACGGCGGGATGATGACGTCGCGGAAGACGTGCCTGGTCTCCATCGGCGCCGCGATCGCGGACGACGCGATGCCCGCTCCCCCGGCGATCGCCAGCACGGCCGCGCCGGCGATCAGCCGCCGCGCGCGCATGTGCGCAGCGCGCGACGGATCGACGTCGCCGACCGAGACCGCGGAGTTCTGCGGCGCCCACAGCTGCCGGAGCGCCAGCCAGGCGATCGAGGCCACGGCGAACAGCAGGCCCTGCACGAGCGGGAACGCCGGCTCCGGGGTGCCGAGTGCGATCACGGTCATGAGCAGGACGCCGGCGGGGATCAGGGCCCAGGCCGCGTTCGACAGGCGCAGCGCGAGGGAGGCCGTGGTCGTGGTCGCGACGAGCGCGAGCAGGAACGGGACGAGCAGATGGCCGTCTGCGGCGGCCACCGGAGCCACCGTGGTGAGCATCTGCTTCCACGCGGTGACCGTCCCGACGGCCAGCTTCTCGAATGTCTCGAGCGTGGGGATCACTCCCGCGATCGTCGTCTGCGGGAGCGCGAGCGCCCCACCGAAGACGAAGTAGACCGCCACGGTGAGACCGGTGATGATCAGGATGCCCCACCGACGCCAGGTGGTGACCGCGGCGATCGCGAGACCGAGCACCATGCCGCCGATCGCCGCCGGCAGGAAGGACGGGCCGGCGAAGGTCGGCCAGAAGCCGATCATGGCCATCACGATGAGGACGGCGGTCGCGGACAGGTCGAGGACCCAGCGCCGCACCGGCATGACCGTGGGCGTGGTGGCGAGGGCGGTCATGCGAGCACCTTCTGCAGCGCGAGCGGAACGTGTCCGAGCGTTCCGACGGTGACGACATCGGCCTCGCCGATGCGACGGAGCGCCGGGGCGTCGACCGTGGTGTCGGTCACGACGGCGAGCACTCTGGCACCGTACGGGAGCCGCGCGCATGCGAGGCGGAGATCATCCGCGCGCACCTTCGACCCGCACACGAGCACCACGACGCTCGCGAGCGGCATCGTCGCTGCGAGCACACCGGCGAGCTCGGCGATGCCGCCATCGCGCGCCTTGCTGTTCTCCACCGCAGACAGGGAGTCGAGCAGCTGTTTGCCGGTGCCGGAGGGGAGCTCTCTGCCCTGCACCCGCATGTCGACCCGCTGGGAGTCTCTGAGCGCTCGCAGTCCGATCGACCCGGCTGCCGAGACCGCGAGCTCGAAGTCGTCTGCTGTCGCGTAGTCGCCGCTCGATCGGGAGAGCCCGATCACGAAGTGCGACCGCCTGGTCTCCTCGTACTGACGGACCATCATGGTGCCGGTCCGCGCCGTCGACTTCCAGTGCACGTGACGAAGGTCATCGCCCGGCTGATACTCCAGCAGGGCGTGGAACGACACGTCGTCGCGCGACAGGTCGGAGGCGGGCATGCCCTCGAGGTCGCGCAGGAAGCCGAGCGACTGGCCGTCGAAGAGGATCGTTCGCGGGTGCACGAAGAGGTCGACCGGGTCGTCCCGGCGGTGTGCACGCTCGAACAGGCCGAGCGGGTCGCCTCGGACGACGCTCACGGGCCCGAGCTTCACGACGCCGCGCTTCTGCGTCGGGATCGCGAACAGCTCCTCGGCCTCCTCGCCGGGTGCCAGACGCTGGATGCCGAATTCGCCTCGTCCGGAGCCGACCGGCAGGACGACGCGGGAGGGGAGGATCGCGCGAGTGCCACGGTTGGCGAGCGTCAGCGCGCCCACCGCTCGCTCGCCGACCACCACGCGCGTGCGAGCGAGGTCGAGCGACACGTCGTATGCCGTGCGTCCGATCAGGAACAGAGCGCACAGCGCGACCGTGATGGCGATGACCATCGCGGCGATCGTGAACTCCGACCATCCGGCGATCTGGCCGAGGATCCAGAACGCGACAGCCAGCGCCATCAGCACCCACGCGAGCGGCCGGATCGCACGAGCGATCAGTCGGAGGCGCGACAGCGCGCGGACACCGAGCACAGCCGCGACGTCACGCCATCCGGCATCGCGTTCGATCGGGGTCTGCGTCGTCTGAAGTGCCTCCGCGGTCATTACGCCGCCGTTCGGGCCTGCGGAGCCGCGACGTCGTCGAGCACGCGCGAGATCACAGCATCGCTCGTGGTGCCGGCGAACTCGGCCTCAGCGTCGAGCAGCAGACGGTGCTGCCACACCGGCCGCGCGAGCGCCTTGATGTCGTCGGGCAGGACGAAGTGCCGACCGTGGGCTGCGGCCCAGATCTTCGCCATCCTGATCATGGCGATGGCACCACGCACCGAGACACCGAGCCTGGTCGCCGAGTCATCACGCGTCGCCTCTGCGAGCTGTGCGACGTACCTGAGCACGGCAGGCTCCACGTGCACGGAGGCTCCGAGGTCGGCCATGTCGGCGACCGCGCTCGTGGTGATGATCGCGCCGAGCCCTGCGGAGGGGTTTCGGTCGGAGGCCCCGGCGAGGATGCTCTCGGTCACCGCGAGGTCCGGGTAGCCGATCGAGGTCTTGATGAGGAATCGGTCGAGCTGCGCTTCGGGAAGCTTGTAGGTTCCCGCCTGCTCGATGGGGTTCTGCGTGGCGATCACGAGGAACGGGCGCCCCGTCTCGTGGGTGACGCCGTCCACCGTGACGCGCGATTCCTCCATGACCTCCAGCAGAGCCGACTGGGTCTTGGGCGATGCGCGGTTGATCTCGTCGGCGAGCACGATCGACGCGAAGATCGGGCCCTTGTGGAACTCGAATCGGTGCGACTGCTGGTCGTAGATCGTCACACCCGTGACATCGGACGGCAGCAGGTCCGGCGTGAACTGGATGCGAGCACTGGTGCCCTGGACGGTCGCGGCGAGCGCCTTCGCGAGGCTCGTCTTGCCGGTACCCGGAGCATCCTCGAGGAGCACATGCCCTTCCGCCAGCATCGCCGAGAGCACGAGACCGACGATCTCCTGCTTGCCCTGCACGGCCTTGTCGATGTTCTCGACGAGGCGGTGGAAGGTCCCCTGGAACCAGGCAGCCTGCTCGGGAGTCATTGTCATGAGTGTGTCGTTCCCTGTTCTTGTTCTGAAAGCGGAAGAAGTGTCATTGCCAGACGCGGTGCTCGAAGGCGGTGCCGTTGACCATGACCCAGACCTCGATCACGCCACGGCGGTTGCCGAGGTAGCAGCTCAACCGGCCACCGTAGTTGCCCGCGCCGTCCATCGTGATCGAATACGGGCCACCCCAGACGCCACCGTAGGTCGCGTCGTTGTTGTTGCATCGGACCGAGATGTTCTGGCCGGCGTCGAAGCCCTGCGCGTTGAGATAGAAGTACGCACAGGTTCCGTCGCTGCAGTTCGGCTGGCCGTTCGCGTCACCGCTCGAGGTGACCCAGGCGCGCGGATCCGGTTTCCTGCCCGAGGTGCCGGCATCCGAACCCGTGATCTTCTGGCCGGCTGCATCCGTCACCTCGACGTCGATGGTGTGCCGTTCGCTGTAGCCGTCGCCGACGGTCCGGCTCCCCGTCGCACCGACGGACTGCCACCCGCCGCCGTCGATGCGGATGCGGACTCCCGTGATCGCGCGACCGTTCTCCGAGGTGTTCGCGTTCCAGGTGAATGTCACGCTCTTCGCGTTCTGCTGCGCGCTGGTCGATGGTGCCTTCAACGGCCCGTACGGATTGCCCGTGATCTGGTTCGACGCGTCGCTCGCGTAGGTCGTGCCGTCGACGGTCGCGACCGAGCGCACCCGCACGTTGTAGTTCGTGCCGTTGCTGAGACCGGTGACGACGTTGTTCCCCGGCATCGCCGCCCAGCTGCCACCGCCGTTGAGCGAGTACTGGTGCTGCACCTCAGTCTGCTTGGCGCCGTTGCGAGCACCTGCCGTCCAGCCGAGCGTGAGCGACCGGTCACCCGGAGTGACCGACGAGAGGGTCGGCGCCCCCGGCTTGTTCACGCCACGGCGAGGCGCGGACATCGGGCTCCACTCCCCGAACCCAGCCTTGTTGGTCGCTCGGATGCGGTAGGTGTACGCCGTCTCGGAGGCCGCAACGGTGACGGCCTGCGTCTTGGCGGATGCTCCGGGAGTGATCGTGCTGCGGAGGGTCGACCCCTCCCACACCTGGAGCTCGTACGAGTCGATCGCGTCGCCGTTGGAGTTCGGCGGCACCCACGACACCTGCATCTGCGCCTGCGAGCCCACGCCCTGGATCTCGGCCGTCGTCGGGGCTGCAGCAGCCAACGGCGGACCCGCGGGAATCTCGGATGCCGACCAGCCGCTCCAGCTCGACGGCTCCGGTGCGCGGTTGTGCGCCTGCACGCGGATCTGGTAGTTCGCCCCGTTCTCGAGGCCCTCCCAGGTCATCGAGTTTCCGGTCGCCTGCTTCTGCGAGACACCGGACGGCGGTGCCGGCGAGATCTCCAGCGTGTAGCTCTCGACCGGTGACCCCGGCGTCGTCGGGGTCACCCAGTTGACCTTGAGCGACTTGTCGCCGAAGACCAGGGTGGGCGGGTTCGGGGTGTCGGGGCGCGCGTCCGGTCGCGCGACGGCCGACGTCCCCGAGGGCTTCGACTCGCCGACGCGGTTCGTCGCCGTCACCTGGAACGTGTACTCCACGTTGTTGGTGAGCCCGTCGAGCGTGCAGGTCGTCGACTGGCACTCCTTCGTGTACGGATTGCCGCCGACCGACCTGACCGTGTACTTCGTGATCTCCGCACCGTTGTTCGACGGCGCACCGTACGACACGACGACGAGACGGTCCTGCACACTCGACACGGTCGGAGCACCCGGCGCCTCCGGGACGCCCTGCACGGTGACGACGATCTGACCGTTCGCCTCGCGGTCGGGGTCCTTCGTCGCGTCCTGGATGCGGTAGCGCACGACCATCGTGCCGACGAAACTCGCATCGGGAGTGACGACGACCTCATCGCCCTTGACGGAGGCGCCGCCGGAGCCCGACTCGGTCGACGCGCTCAGGAGCTTCAGCGGCGTCTCGGGGAACGGGTTGAAGTCGTTCGCCAGGACGGGCACGGTGATGCTCTTGCCCTGGTCCGCCTCGGAGACCGTGTCGGTGTTCGCCGTCGGAAGCGGCCTGGTCGAGGCGCCGACACGCACCGTCACGGTGCCGTCGACGGGCTCGGTCGTGCCGTCGGTGATCTCGAGCTTCAGCGACGCGACTGTCCCCTTCTCGACATCGGACGACGCCGCGACGAGCAGCTTGCCGTCTTCGATCTTCGCGGTGATGCCCTTGCCTGCACCGCTCACGTACTTGAACGAGTGCTTGCCCTCGTCCTCCGGATCGGGGTCCGTCGTGAGCGGAGCGAGGTCGAGGCTGGTCGCCTCCTCACCGGGCGCGACGATCATCTCGGTGCCGATGAACTCAGGCTGCTGGTTCTCCGGCGGCAGCACGTTGATCGGGATGGTCAACGTCGCCGTGCGGCCCTCCGGGTCGTCGGGACCGGTCCCGTCGGTCACCTCGAAGGTGATGGCGTCCTGGCCGAAGTAGCCGTCGGCCGAGGTGTAGACCAGCGTCGTCTCATCCTGCACCAGGTCGGCGCCGTTCGCGTGGATCGCGCTCACCTTGGCGTGCTCGGTGATGCGCGCGGTTCCACCGCCGGCGACGGTGACGTACTTCGAGAGCGGGATGTCCTTCGTCTCGCCGCTCATGACCTCGATCGGCTTCGTCGAGTCGAGGATGGGTCGGAGATCGGACTCCGCAGGTACGAAGATGAACGCGGATGCCGCGAGGTCGTCCTGATCGGTGATCGTGTATCGGATGAGCTGCAGGTCCTCGGTGACGGTGACGCGCACCTTGCCGTTCTCGAGCTGCGTGGCTCCGTCGCCGAGCGTCACCTTCAGGCGGTCCGTCGTGCCATCCGGATCCTCGTCGTTCTTGAGGATCTCGATGTCGGCACTCAACGTGCCGTCGGTGAGGTCCGTGGGTCGAACGCGGTCATCGCGCGCGACCGGAGCCTGCAGCGGCACGTCCTCGTCGACCGTGATCTGCAGCGCAGCCGTCGAGGTGGCTCCACGGGTGTCTCGAATCGTGTACTGGAGCGACGTCTCCAGCGCCTTGTCCGGCGCCTGCACCAGCACGCGGTCTCCGGAGACGCGGGCGGTGATGCCCGTCTCGGTCGGCACCTCGAGTCCGTCCTTGACGAGGACGATCTCGTCACCCTCGGGATCGGAGTCGTTCTCCAAG
Organism: Microbacterium sp.; assembly: GCF_036823965.1. Lineage (GTDB taxonomy): Bacteria > Actinomycetota > Actinomycetes > Actinomycetales > Microbacteriaceae > Microbacterium. Next base: position 45,354 of record NZ_DAITBE010000003.1, read on the forward strand.
ACCGGGACCGCGATCTCTCGCCCCGGGCGCACGACGACGGCGTCCTTCACGGCATACGGCGCCTGGTTGGTCTGCTCGCCCGGCGCGATGCCGACGCGGATGGTCGCGATGCCCTCCTTGCCGAGGCGGTCGCGCACGCGGTACTTGAAGACGTCGACGCCGGCCGAATCGTCGAACGCCTCGTAGGAGAAGTAGTTCGCTGCGGTCTCGGTGATGCGACCCTTGGTCGGGCTCGAGGCGATGTCGATCAGCTCGACCGAGTCGCCGTCGGCGTCGATGCCGTCCAGCGGCACGGCGATGTTCGCCGTCGATCCGGCGAGCACCCGGGCGACGAGGTCCTGCGGACGCGGAGCGGCGTTCGTCTCCACGTCGACGGGGAGGATCTGGATCGTGACGTACCCAGCGGCCTTCTGCTGCCTCGAGTCGACCGCCTCATACGTGAGGTAGACGGTCTTCGCGACCGGCCCCGCCTTGAAGCGCACCACGTCCTGCGAGACGAACGCCTCGCCGTCCTCGGGATCGATGAAGGGCTCGATCAGCTCCGGTGCGAGGTGCAGCACGTCGTCGTTCGGGTGCGTGTCGTTGTCGAGCACCGGGATCGTGACGACATCGCCCGCGCGCACGATCGCCGTGTCGTCGTTCGCATCCGGCTGGAGGATCTTGTCCGGTGCCGGGATCGGGATCACGATGACCTCGCCCTCGGCAGACTTCGACCCGTTCGAGATCCGGTACTTGATGCGTGCCTGGTCGGTGAGCGCGCCCTGGTCGGTGATCCGCAGGGTCTCGTGGTTGATCACGGACACCGAGATGCCGGAGTTCTCCTCGATCGAGACCGATTGGACGACGAGGATCCCGCCTGCAGGGTCGACGTCGTTCGCGAGCACGCCGATGAGGACGTCGCCACCCGTCGGGAGGAGCGCGACGTCTCGGACGGCGACGGGCGGGAGGTCCGTCTCGCTCGCCTCCAGCACGTCGACACGCACGATGCCCTCGCCGTTCTCGGGCCCGGCGGTCGCCAGGTACAGCACGTAGTACGTGCCGGGAGCGTCGGCGGTGAAGCTGAACGTCTTGTTCGGGAAGTCGGGGAGTACGGTCGCCCCAGGCACCTCGCTGACGCGACCGAGGCGCAGCGACTCTCGACCGGAGCTGGTGTCGTTCGCCAGCGGCGCCACGGTGACCTGCTCGCCGACGCGCGTCACGACGTGGTCGGCATTGGTCTTCGGCTGCGTCGAGCCCTCGGGACGAACGTCGAGGGTCACCGTCGCGGTGGCGGTCTCTCCGTACGCGTCGGCGACCGAGACCTGGATCTCCTTGCGCCCCTGGAGGCTCGCCGTCGCCTTGTACGTGATCTGACCGTCGGTCGTGAAGTCGACCTCATCGCCAGGAGCCGGGACGACGTCCTTCAGGTAGACGTCGTCGCCCTCGGGATCGATCCAGTCGGGAAGGATGTTGTAGGAGATCGTGCCACCGGTCTCGACGGTGAGACTCGTCTTCCGCTTCGGCACCGGCGCCGTGTTGATGCTCGTCTCGTAGACCGTGAGCGAGACCGATGCGGTGTCCTTGCCGCCGCGGCCGTCATCGGCCTCGTACGTGAAGTTCGTGGAGCCCGACGCGTCCTCCGCGACAGCGATCTGCAGCGATCCACCGTTCTGCACCTGCTGGATCGTGCCGATCGACGGCTGCGATTCGGCGAGCGTCGCGACGAGCACGTCGCCGTCCGGATCGTTGTCGTTGTCGAGCACCGGCAGCATCGTGGTCACGCCGGGACGGACGCCGAAGGAATCGTCTTCGGCGATCGGAGGAGTGTTCTCCTCCTTGCGCTCGGGGAGGGTCGTCTCGACGGTCTCCTCGGTGGAGTCGTCCTCGTTCTCGGTCTCGCCCTCCGGCGGCGTGAGATCGTTCCAGTTGTCGACGCGCTGGAGGCTCTCGTCGGCCAGCCATGCTGCGCCGCCGACGGCGTCGTTGAGGATGATGACGTCACGGTTCACGCGGAAGACGAGGCTCTTCGAGTCCTCAGCGCCGTCGACCGTCGCATTGACGTCGTTCGCAGTCCCAGGGCACTCCCGGATGAACGTCGCCGACCCCGCCCATGCTCCATAGGTGCACCCCCGCAGCCACACCGGTGCCGCTGCGGTGCCGTTCGAGCCGGCGTCGACCTCGGTCGGCTCGCTGCCGTCGAGGGGCACGCTCAGGAGCGCGGTCGGAGTGGCGACCGCCACGGCGTCCGTGGTCGCCGATGCCTGCTGCAGGACAGCCTGATCGGCGTCCGCGACCTCGGTGCGGAATCCGCCCGGCGAGGTGACCACACCAGCCGCTGCATCGAGGACGACCGGGGTGCGGCCCACTGCGGTGATGGTGGGCTTCGCCGAGGCGTCGATCTCGCCGACCGACGCGGTCGACGAGTCGAGCGGCTCGCCCTCGGTGTCGACCGGGACGGTGACGACCTCACCGCGTTCAGCGGAGAGCCCGAAGACCGTCCCGTCGTCCGCGACCACGACATCGGCGTTCGCGCCGAGCTCGGCGACCGGGTCCCTGACCTCGGCTTCGAACGAGGAGACGCCCTGCACCGGCACGACCCACAGCTCGCCCGTCTTCTGATCGAGGATCGCCGCCGTGCTGCTGCCGAGCGCGACCTTCGAGGCCGAGGGGATCCCGGCGGAGTCTCCGAGCGATACCCGAGCAGGATCGACGCTCGTGACCGTGGAGGCGTTCTCATCGACGACGAGGATGTTCGATGCCGCCTGCAGGATGTCGTAGTTCTCGCCGGTCGTGCGGAGCCCTCCGTCGAGGACCGTCGACTCGTGGTTGAAGTGACCGACGAGCAGGCTCGAGGTCTTGGTGATCCAGACGCCGCCGTCGTTCAGATCGACCTTGGTGGTCGGAAACCCCTCATACGTGAACGCCATGGTGGTGATCGCGATGACGCCGACCGTGACACCTGCCGCCGACGCCAACGTCTTCGGCCGCGCACGCATCCATGACAGCGCCTTCATACCGTGTTCCCCCCACAGGTCCGTGCTCGACTTCGTGCCGATGACCTCAGGCCGTACGGCGCACGTGATTATCCTAACCGCGGCTCGGTATATCACCGCATGGGCAGAATTGCCCATCCATCAGGCGCGCCAGCACCCTTCGATATGGTCGTCGACCATCCCGGCCGACTGCATGAGCGCGTACATCGTGGTCGGACCGACGAAGCGGAAGCCGCGGCGGCGGAGCTCCTTGCTCAGGGCCGTCGACTCGGCTGTGACCGCGGGCACGTCTGCGAACGAGTGAGGTCGGGAATCGGATGCCGCCGGCGCGAACGACCACATCAGCACGTCGAGCTCGCCCTCGGCCATGCCTCGGACGATGTTCGCGTTGCCGATCGTGGCCAGGATCTTGGCGCGGTTGCGGATGATGCCGGCATCCGCCATCAGCCGTTCGATGTCTGCATCATCGAACTCGGCGACCAGCTCGGGGTCGAACCCGGCGAACACCTCTCGGAACCTCGGCCGCTTGCGCAGGATCGTGATCCACGACAGCCCGGCCTGGAAGCCCTCGAGCGCCATCTTCTCGAACAGCGCCCGGTCGCCGTGCAGCGCCGTTCCCCACTCCTCGTCGTGGTACCGGCGGTACTCGACATCGTCGCCCACCCAGGCGCAGCGGGCGCGGTCGTCAGGGCCGGTGATCAGGGAGGTCATGCGCTCAGGCTAGCCGGGGTGGCTGACATCGCCGAGCGGACTCAACTCCGGAGGTAGCTGGAGTACGAGGAGAGCAGCGGCTGCGATCGCGGATCGGCCACGGCGGCGGCACCGACCGCACAGGCGGCGGCGAGCGCATCCGCGGGTGCCACCCCTGATGCGAGGCCGATCGTGAGCGCGGCGCAGAACGCGTCGCCGGCTCCGACCGTGTTCTCGACCGTGGTCCTGACCGCCGGCGCCGCGGCGACCTCGACGCCGGATTCGAACAGCCGAGCCCCGTCGGCGCCGTAGGTCACGGCAACGCGCTTCGCCTCGCGGAGCGCCGGGATCAGCGCGTACTCGGTCTCGTTCACGATGATGAGGTCAGCGCGCTCGAGCACGACGTCGGGCAGCTCCCGAGCTGGCGCAGCGTTCACGGCGAGGTAGCCCTGCACGCGCTCGGCGAGCTCGGCCACGAGGTCGATCGAGATCTCGAGTTGTGCGAGCACGGCCTCACCCGGCGCGAAGACGATGCCGTCGAGATCGATGTCGCCGTTCGCCCCCTCGCAGACGGCGATCTGGTTCTCACCCTCTCGATCGACGACGATCAGGGCGACGCCGGTCGGCTCCTCGCTGACCGCGATGCCGCTCGTGTCGACACCGGCCGCGTCGAGCTCCGATCGCATCCATGCACCGTCACCGTCGGTACCGACTGCGCCGATCATCCGGACGGTGGCGCCGAGCCGGGCGGCCGCCGCAGCCTGGTTGGCGCCCTTCCCACCCGCTTCGCGGACCAGCCGGCCGCCGCCGACGGTCTCGCCGGCCTGGGGAAGACGATCGGCACGCGCCGTGAGGTCGACGTTGATGCTGCCGACGATGGTGAGGGAGAGAGGGTTCTGCACGACGGCTCGCATTCAGGTGGTGGTCTGGACGACGGAGAGGTGACCGACTCTCGACGAGACGATGCACTTGGCGAGGTAGACCGGCACGCCCCCGGTCGTCACGGTCTGGGTGAGGATGAGCACGGGATCGGAGGCGCCGAGACCGAGCAGCGCACCGCGGGAGGTGCCGACGACGTTGACGGTGATCTCGCACACCGCCGAGTCGAAGACGACGCTCGTCTGCTCGCGCAGCGCCGCCAGCACGCTCGACGACGATGCCGCCGCAGCATCCAGTCCGTCGGCGAGCTCCTGGCTGATGTCGCTCAGATAGCGTCCTGCCGGCAGATGCTCCTGCAGGATGGCGACGGGTTCACCGTGCCGCTCGACGACGGCTTCGCGGAACCAGGTGTTCGCCGCGGGGTCCAGGGCGAGCTTGCTGGAGGTGAAGTCGGTGGTGGACTGCAGCTCGAAGCTGACCGTGCGGACGACGACGTCGTCCTCTCCGTCGGAGAGCGCCTGCTCCAACGGCCGCAGCTCCTCGAGGCCCACCCGAGGGAGGTCGTCGGCGACGAATCGGCCGATGCCACGGCGCGTGATGATGAGCCCGTCCTCCTCCAGCAGCATCAGCGCCTCGCGGACGACCGTGCCCTCTTCACCAGTTTCCTCATCACGACGCGGACTCCCGCAGCGGACTGACCGACGGGGCGGCCGCACCCGCGGCCGCCCTCCCGACCACCGGAGCACCTCATGACCTTCACCCCCACCCGTCCCGTCTACTTCGACTGCGACACCGGCATCGACGACTCGCTCGCCCTCGCCTACCTCCTCGCCTCTCCGGAGATCGAGCTGGTCGGCATCGGCACCGTCAGCGGGAACACCAGCGCCGCGCAGGCGGCAGTCAACACGCTCGCACTGCTCGAGCTCGCCGGCCGAACCGACGTGCCGGTGGCCATCGGCGCACACGATTTCCTCTCGCACCCCTTCGACGGCGGCGCCCCGCACGTGCACGGCGACAACGGCATCGGCGAGGTCGACCTGCCGGTCGCAGCGCGAGCAGCGGAGCAGGAGAGCGCGGCGCAGATGCTGATCCGGCTCTCGCACGAGCACCGGGGCACGCTCGAGGTGATCACGGTCGGCCCGCTGACGAACATCGCGACGGCGCTCGAACTCGACCCGACCCTGCCGTCGAGGGTGGCGCAGGTCACCGCGATGGGCGGCGCCGCACTCGTACCGGGCAACATCACCCCGGTCGCCGAGGCGAACATCGGCAACGACCCGGAGGCCGCGTCCGCGACGCTCGCGGCGGACTGGCCGGTCACGCTGGTGCCGCTGGACGTGACGATGGAGAACGTGTTCGACGAGCAGGATCGCGCAGCCCTGCTGGCCTCGGATGCGCCGCTGGCGAAGACGGTGGGGGCGATGCTCGACTTCTACTTCGACTTCTACGTCGAGACCTACGGCGATCGCTGCAGCGCCCTGCACGATCCCCTCGCCGCGGCGATCGCGGTCGGCGGGATCACCGCCACGAACGCGCCGGCCGTCGACGTCGTGGTCGACACCTCGCAGGGACCGGCACGCGGTCAGGTGATCTGCGATCTCAGGGGCCAGCGCCGTGGACCGGTGGATCAGCCCGGCGCGACGGTCCGCGTCGTGCTCGCCACGGATGCTCCGCTCGCACCGCATCTCGTGGCACGCATGACCGGCGCCGAGGTCCTCGTCGGCTGACGCTGGTCGGCTGACGCTGGTCGGATGGCGCGGAGCTGCGGGGGTGCTGGTCGGCACCCCCGCAGCCTCCAGTCGTCGTCTCAGTCCTCGAAGGTCGAGGCGTCGATCACGAAGCGGTACCGCACGTCAGAGGCGAGCACCCGGTCGTAGGCGGCGTTGATCTCGGAGGCCGGGATGACCTCGATCTCGGCGCCGATGCCGTGCTCGGCGCAGAAGTCGAGCATCTCCTGGGTCTCCTGGATGCCGCCGATGTTCGAGCCGGCCAGCGAACGGCGACCGCCGATCAGCGACATGACCTGCACCGGCAGCGGCTCGGCGGGGGCTCCGACGCAGATCATCGTGCCGCCGACGTCGAGCAGCCCGAGGTATGCGCGCAGATCGACGACGGCGCTGACCGTGTTGAGGATCACGTCGAACGACGAACGCAGGTCGCGGAACGTCTCCGAGTCGCCGGTCGCGAAGTAGTGGTCGGCGCCGAGCCGCAGCCCGTCGTCCTTCTTGTTCAGGGTCTGCGAGAGCACCGTGACCTCTGCCCCCATCGCGTGCGCGATCTGCACGCCCATGTGGCCGAGACCGCCGAGGCCGACGACCGCCACCCTGGTGCCCGGTCCGACGTTCCAGTGCCGCAGCGGCGAGTAGGTCGTGATGCCGGCGCACAGCAGCGGCGCCGCGACATCGAGGGCGAGCCCGTCGGGGATGCGCAGCGCGAAGCCCTCGGTGACCACGACCTGCTGCGAGTAGCCGCCCTGGGTGATCGTGCCGTCGCGGTCCGTGCCGCCGTAGGTGAAGACCGCACCCTGCGTGCAGAACTGCTCGTCGCCGCGAAGGCAGTTGCGGCACTCGCCGCAGGAGTTCACGAGGCACCCGACCCCGACCCGGTCGCCGACCGCGTGCTTCGTCACCTCGGTGCCGACCGCCGCGACGGTACCGGCGATCTCGTGCCCCGGTGCGAGCGGGTAGTGCTGCGGACCCCAGTCACCGCGGACGGTGTGGATGTCGGAGTGGCAGATGCCGGCGTAGGCGATGTCGATCAGCACGTCGTGCGGCCCGAGCTCGCGGCGTTCGATCGTCGTCTTCTCGAGGGGCGCTGCCTCGCTCGGTGCGGCATAGGCGGTGACGGTGGTCATTCGGGTGCTCCCTGCTCTCGATCATGCGCCGCGGCCGGCGCCGGATCGACGCTACACGGGGAGTTCATGTGCGGGATTCAGCGAGACCGCCTGCACCGCACACGAATCCCGCCCCGAACGCAGCGGCTCGGGGCGGGATCACTGCATCGTGAACGCCGAGGTCAGCGCTTCCTGGCCTTCAGCGCCTTCTCCTGGATCGGGGCGGAGCCTGACGCCGCGAGGTCGGCGTAGTACGCGCGGGCCTCGTCCTGGCGCTGCTGCTCGATGCCGGAGGCGATCGGCGCGCGCACGTGCTCCGGCTCGTAGCCGAACGCCTCCACGAGGTCGAGCGCGTGCGGACGCAGCCGCGCGCACAGGCGGTCGATGTAGCTCGACACCGCTGCGGCTCGCTGCGTCGACAGACGACCGTTGATCAGGTGCCAGGCCAGGTGCTTCTCGATCAGCTGCAGCCCGAAGAGGTCGCGGAGCCAGGTGAGCACCTGCTTCGTGTCGGCATCGGTGATCGTGTGCACGGCGTCGGTGAACGCCTCCCACTGCAGCAGTTCGCCGTGCGCACGGGCGGCCTCGATGAGCTCGGCCTGGTTCTCGTTGAACAGTCGGGAGCCCAGCGCCCTGTCCTTCGCGCCAGGTCGCAGGCGCCCGGCGATGTCGGACACCATCTGCTGCACTCGTCCGGCGAGGAGCGCGTGCTGCTGCTCCTCGCGGAGGCCGTTCTCGACCGAGCGCGACACCTGGCCGAGGTCGGCGAACGCCTGACCCAGCTGACGCAGACCGGCTCCGTGGAACACCTTGCCCGCCGTCATCCCGACAGCGAACTTCGCGAGCGCCGCAGCATCCTTTCCGGTGAACTGCTTGGCGTAGTCGGTGAGCAGACGCTTGCCGACCAGCTGCAGCAGCACGTTGTTGTCGCCCTCGAACGTGACGTAGATGTCGAGGTCGGCGCGGAGTCCGACGAGGCGGTTCTCGAACATGAACCCGGCACCGCCGCAGGCCTCGCGTGCCTCCTGCAGGGTGTCGAGCGCATGCCAGGTCGACAGCGGCTTCAGCGCGGCAGCCAGCGTCTCGAGGTCTTCGCGGTCGTCCGGGGTGTCGGTGCGGCCGGAGAAGACGCCGTCGAACTTCTGCAGGAACTCGTCGTGCGCGAAGATCTGCGCGTACGTCGTCGCGAGACGCGGCAGCAGACGGCGCTGGTGCTTGCCGTAGTCGAGCAGCACCACCTCGTGCCCGTCGACGCCGTCGAACTGGCGGCGCTGCGAGGCGTAGGTGATCGCGATCTGGAGTCCGAGCGCGGATGCCCACGAGGCCGCACCGTCGAGAGACACACGGCCCTGCACCAGGGTGCCGAGCATCGTGAAGAAGCGGCGGCCGGGGCTGTCGATCGCGCTGGAGTACGTGCCGTCCGCGGCGACGTCGCCGTAGCGGTTCAGCAGGTTGGTCCGAGGGATGCGGACGTGGTCGAACGACAGGCGTCCGTTGTCGATGCCGTTCAGGCCGCCCTTGAGGCCGTCGTCCTCGCGGCCGATGCCCGGGAGGTCGACGCCGTCCTCGCCGCGAAGCGGCACGTAGAAGCAGTGCACGCCGTGGTTCACGCCGTTCGTGATCAGCTGCGCGAAGACGGTGGCCGCGACGCCGTGCAGGGCTGCGTTGCCGAGGTACTCCTTCGTCGCACCGCGGAACGGCGTGTTGATGACGAACTCCTGCGTCTCCGCGTCGTAGGTCGCGGTCGTGCCGACGGCCGCGACATCGGAGCCGTGGCCGATCTCGGTCATCGCGAACGCGCCGGGGATCGACAGGTCCATGACGCCGGGCAGCCACTGCTCGTGGTGCTCCTTCGTGCCGAGCTGCAGGATCGCCGAGCCGAAGAGGCCCCACTGCACGCCCGACTTGATCTGCAGGCTCGGGTCGGCGACCACGAGCTCCTCGAAGCCGGCGATGTTGGCCCCGTTGTTCTCCTCGCCGCCGAGCGACTTCGGGAAGGCGCGGTGCACCGCCTTGTTGTCGACGAGGAGGTGCAGCTGGCTCAGCACGCGCTCGCGGTGCTCGTCCTTGCCGAGCTCGTCCTTGCGCCAGAACGCCGAGTCCTTGATCATCTCGCGCGCCTGGCGGCGGGTGTCGCCCCAGGTGCCGAGCAGCTTGTCGGTGAGCTGGGAGACATCGATCTGCGGGGTGCGCTGAGCGGTGTTCGGCTCGGCGGATGGCGTCGAAGAGCGGACGGCGGCGTCGACCATGAGCATTCCTCTCGAAGAGAAGTAGGGATGCTCTCATGGTAGGTCTGCGACAAACCATGACGAAGTCGCCTGTGCTCTTCCTCCAACCTGCTCCCGGCACATCCCCGCTCGCCGTTGTCGCCAGGCGACAGGATGCCCGCTCCCCCATCCGCCGAGCGGCCCCCTTCCATGCGACCGGCCCCCTTGCATACGTCGCCAAAGGGGTGGCTCGCACGCAAGGGGGCCGGTCGGCACCGGGGGGGGCGGGGCTAGAGCGAGAGACCGTGCCCGAAGCGGAACAGCGGGTCGGCGGTGTCGAACGGCACATCGGGGGCGGATGCCTCGATCGCGGCCATCGAGCGCGGCAGGTCGAACGGCAGCCTGCCCTGCGCCGGTGCTGCACCGCTGAGCACGTCGAGCAGTGCTGCACCCGAGGAGCCCCAGTTCACGGTGACCGCCGCCGCGGCGTCCACGAGTTGCGTGAGGATCGGCGGACGGTCGGCGAGCACGTCGACCACGGTCGGCACTGCCGCCGCGACCGCACGCACGTGCGCCACGGTGTCGGCATCGAAGTCGAGCGAGCCCGCGTGGAAGAAGTTCTCGAACATCGTCTCCCGCTCCTCGAACGGCGCCTGCAACCGGATCACGGCGAGGTCGGCCTCGGTCGGCGTCGCGACGACCTCGCCGTATGCGGCGGCGACGGCGGCATCGATCCCCTCGACGTACAGCTTCAGCCCGCGCCTGAACGGCAGCGCCCCGCCGTTCGCGAGCACCGTGATCGACGCGCGCTGCGCCTCTTCACCCGCTGCCCGGAACTCCGCGCTTCCGACGATCTCGTCCGCGGCATCCGCATCCACGAAGGGGTTCTCGAACAGTCCGAGCTCGAACTTCTCGCGCAGCAGCCGTCGGGCCGAGACGTCGATGCGCTCCTCGCTGATCTCACCGTCGGCGATGAGCTCGAGCAGCAGCTCGGGGCAGTCCTCGCCGCCGAACTGGTCGGCGCCGGCATCCAGCACCTTCTTCATCCGCTCGCGTGGCGACAGCTCCTCGACGCCCCACGCTCGCGCGGGGAACGGCTGACCGAAGATCTCGGAGTCGTTGATCAGGCCCCAGTCCGTGCAGACCAGCCCGTCGAAGCCATACCGCTCGCGCAACAGCCCGGTGATGACGGACTTGTTGAAGCCGAAGCCGACCTCCTCGTACTCGGTTCCGACCGGCATGCCGTAGTAGGGCATCATCTGGCGTGTGCCGGCGGCGAGCGCGTCCTCGAACGGCTGCAGGTGCAGCTCGAACCGGCCGCCCGGGTACACCTGCTCTCGGCCGTACGGGAAGTGCGGGTCCTCGCCGTCCTTCTGCGCACCGCCGCCGGGGAAGTGCTTCGTCATCGTCGAGACCGAACCAGGACCGAACGACGCGCCCTGGAAGCCGCGGATGTATGCCGCGCCGAGCGCGCCCGACAGCTCGGCATCCTCACCGAAGGTCGCCGTCTGGCGCGCCCAACGCGGCTCGGTGGCGAGGTCGACCTGGGGGTGCAGCGCGACGCGCAGCCCGACCGCGGTGTACTCCTGTCGGGCGATGTCGGCGAAGCGCTCCACGAGCGCCTCGTCGCGCGTCGCCGCGAGCCCGAGCGTCTCGGGCCACTGCGAGAACGGGCCGGCGAGGATCGAGGCGCCGGGGTTCTCGCTGAACGAGTGCCGCGGATCGGTCGACAGCGTCACGGGGATGCCGAGTCGGGTGGATGCCGCCAGGTCCTGCAGCGCGTTCTGCCACGCCGCGATCTCGCGACCGGTGGGGGCAGCGCCGAGCAGATTGAAGTGGGTCATCTGCTTGACGTCGATGAACTCGCGAGCGCTCGGCGTGCCGAAGATCGGGTTCGGCTCGTCGAGGTCGCCGATCGCGATCATCGTGTGGAAGAAGAGACCGGCCTTCTCCTCGATCGTCATCTCGTCGAGCAGCAGCTGCACGCGCTCGTCGACGGGCAGCTCGGTGTCGAGCCACGGGCGGGTCGTTGTGGTGGTGTCCGTCATGGTCACTTGACTCCCTTGATGCGGTAGACGAGCACGGCACCGGCGAGCGCGACGAGCGCTCCGAACAGGTACCAGGTGGTGTAGCCGCCGAGCGGCGTCGCCGCCCCGAGCGCGATGATGCCGGGGGCGATCGCCGGTGCGATCGACTGGGGCAGCGCGTTGGCGATGTTGAGGACGCCGAGGTCCTTCGCGACGTCGTCGGGGTTGGGCAGCACCTCGGTGGCGAGCGCGAGGTCGACCGAGAGGAAGGAGCCGGCGCCGAGGCCGATGATCGCCTGCGCGATGATGACCGTCGTGACGTCGGGGGCGACGGCGAGGATCACGAGGCCGACGACCATGATCACCCCGGCGATCGCGACGAACGGACGGCGCTTGCCGAGCTTGTCGGAGAGGAATCCGCCGAGCGGGGACGAGATCGCCATCGCGGCCATCGAGGCGAGATTGGCGAGCAGGATCGTGCCGACCGCGCCCTGCTCGTCGAGCTGGAACTTCGTCACGAGGTACAGCGGCAGGAAGGTCGCGATGCCGGCGTAGCCGAACATCACGAAGAACTTCGTCAGCCAGGTCCAGCCGAAGTCGGGGTGCTTGCGGGGGTTGAAGACGAACGAGCCGAAGAACATGCCGACCGTGAAGCGCTCAGCGGGCTTCTCGGTGAGGACGCGGTCCTTCAGGCTCAGGACGAAGACGATCACGAGGATCAGCGCGATCACACCGGGGACCACGAAGCGCTCGAAGTCGCCGGGGAGGAAGTTCACCAGGAAGCTGCCGGCGAGGATGCCGATCGGGGTCGTGATGCCGACGATGCCGGACACCTTGCCGCGGCTGCGCACCGGCACCTGGTCCGGGAGCGTGGCGTTGGCCGCCGCCAGCACCGCGTTCATCGAGGTCTGCACGAGGCACCAGGCGAGGAGCACCATCCAGATGGACGTCGCCGCGCCGATGATCGCGAAGCCGCCGAGGCCGACGATCGCGCCGCCGAGGATCCAGGGGCGACGCATGCCCCAGCGCGAGGTGGTGCGGTCGGAGAGACGGCCGACGAGCGGGTTGGCAATGAGGGCGAAGGCGGCGCCGACACCCATCACGAGTCCGAGACTGCCCTCGGTGTTGGTCGGATCGATGTGCTGGATCTTGAAGGCCATCGACACCATCACGGGGGTGAGCAGTGCGAGGTAGACGCCGAAGTTCACGGCGGCGAGGCCCGGGGTGTAGCCGCGGGGCGTGCGGGGCGGCGTCGTCCCGGGCAGTTTGAAGCCGGTGGTGCCGACCGCGGCCGCACTCGCGGCGGATGACAGCTCTGTCATGAGGTCCCTTTCGAAATGCCGCACGTCATCGGGCGAACGCGGCGCTGAGATGAAGATACACCAAAGTCGACCGATTGGTAAGTGAATACAGACCGCTTGGTAATCAGCGAGAATGGATGCAGGAGGAGGATGCGATGACGACCATGACGCCGACGGGCTCACGGCACGATCGCGCCGCCGCCACCCGGCAGCGCATCCTCACCGCCGCGCACGACCTGTTCGTCAGCAACGGCTATCGTTCGACGTCGCTGCGCGACATCGCAGCCGCGGCATCCGTGAGCCATCCAGGGCTCCTCGGCCACTTCCCCTCCAAGGAGGAACTGCTCGCCGAGGTCGTCGCCGAGCTCGAGGCCGACAATGAGGCCGTGTCGAACGGGCTGGCCGCAGCGGCTGAACCCGGCGAACTCATCTTCGCCGCGCTCGCCGAGCGCAACGCCCGCACCGAGGGATACCTCGAGCTGTTCGCGGCGCTCACCGGCGAAGCATCCGCCCCAGGGCACCCGGCACACGGACGTATGCGGGAGCGCTACGCCCGCCTGCGCAGACTCAGCGCCGACGTCCTCGAGGACGCCAAGTACCACGGGGTGGTCGCCGATGATCGCGACGTCGAGGGCGAGACCGTGCGGCACACCGCCGGCTGGGACGGTCTGCAGCTGCTCTCGCAGTACCTGCCGGACCGGGTCGACGTGGTCGAGATGCTCGAGGAGCGGGAGAGCCTGTGGGCGCTGCCGCTCGGCTGGCGGGATCCGGACGACGTGCCGTCCGGAGGTACACCGGCGGGGCCGCTCCCGCCGGTGTTCACCACGCCGGCCCCCGAGGGCGACCCCGGCTATGCGGTCGGTCGACGTCGGCGGGTGCAGATCGTCGCCGACGCGATGCGCCTGTTCGCACGTGACGGGTACGGCGACACGAGCCTGCGCGACATCGCGGACGCGGTCGGCGTCTCGAAGTCGACACTCCTGCACCACTACGCCTCGAAGGAGGCGCTGCTCAGCGCCGTGCTCGCCGAGCGCGACAGTGCGATCGGTGTGCACCAGGCCGTGGTCGCGCCCGCCTCGGCGGCCGATCTGCTGCGCAGCCTCCCGGAGGGCGCTGCGCACAGTGCGAGCGACGAGCCCGGCCTGATCGAGGTCTACGCCGTGCTCTCGTGCGAGGCGGTGCCGGCGGGCCATCCGGCCCACGAGTACTTCGAGACGCGGTTCGCTGATGCGATCGGCTACTTCACGGAGCTGTTCCGGCTGGCGCAGGTCGACGGCGATCTCCCGGAGCACCGCGACCCGGCGCACGAGGCGGTCTGGCTCATCGCGCTGTGGGACGGCCTGCAGTACCAGTGGCTGTACGACCGGGATGCCGTCGACACCGCCGCACAGCTGCGCGCGCACCTCGAGGACGTCCTGCCGGCGCGCTGAGCCGGGTCGCTGGACCTGCCCGTGCACAGGTCCTGGACTGATCCACCGAGGCTCGCTCGCGCGTGCGCCGCCGGGCAGGTGTCACAGATGGCCGCATCGACTCGTTCGAGCCGACCATTCGCGACACCTCCCCGCCGGGAGGGGGGCGCAGATTGCCGCATCCGCACGCGCGAAGCGGCCACACGTGACACCTCCTCCCGCGCGGCACGCCGCAGCGGCCTGCCGGTCACGCAGGCTTCACCCGCAGGCCGGTCACGCACCGGGCGCGACGCAGCACTCAGCTCGCGCGCGACGAATCCTCAGTTCGCGGCGACCACCGCGAGCACGCCGTCACCGTACGCCTCGCGCTTCTTCGCACCGATGCCGGTGATGCCCTCGAGGTCGGCGAGGGATGCCGGGCGGTGCTCGGCGAGTGCACGCAGCGTCGCGTCGCCGAACACGATGTACGCGGGGACGCCCTGCGCCTTCGCGGTCTCGGCACGCCACACCCGCAGCGCCTCGAACAGCGGACGATCGCCCTCGCCCAGCGCATCCGCCGCCGATGCCTTGCGGGCGCGAGTCGTGGTCGCGCGGCCGATCGTGTCCTTGCGCAGCGGCACCGGGGTCTCGCCGCGAAGCACACCCGCGGACTGCTCACCGGGAGCGAGGGTGCCGTAATCGCCCTGGGCGACGAGGATGCCGCGGGCGAGCAGCTGCCGCACGACGCTCCGCCAGTCCTGGTCCGACAGGTCGGCGCCGATGCCGTAGGTCGCGAGCTTCTCGTGGCCCTGCTGCCGGATGCGCTCGGTCGATGCGCCGCGGAGGATGTCGATCAGGTGTCCAGCGCCGAAGGACTGATTGCGCTCGCGCTTCAGCCGCACGATCGTGGACAGCAGCTTCTGCGCCGGGACGAGCCCGTCGAAGGTGGCCGTGTCCTCCAGGCACGTGTCGCAGTTGCCGCACGGCTGCGACTCCTGTCCGAAGTAGCCGAGCAGGTTCTGCCGGCGGCACTCCACGGTCTCGCAGAGCGCGAGCATCGCGTCGAGGTGCTGGCCCATCCGCATCTTGAACGTGCGGTCGCCCGGGCTCTGGTCGATGAGCCGGCGCTGCTGCACGACGTCGCCGAGTCCGTACGCCATCCACCCGACGGCTGGCTGGCCGTCTCGGCCCGCACGACCGGTCTCCTGGTAGTAGCCCTCGACCGATTTCGGCAGGTCGATGTGGGCGACGAAACGCACATCGGGCTTGTCGATGCCCATGCCGAAGGCGATCGTCGCGACCATGACGACGCCGTCCTCGCGGAGGAAGCGCGACTGGTTCGCCTGCCGCACCTCGGCGGGAAGCCCGGCGTGGTACGGGAGCGCGTCGAGGCCCTGCGCCGCGAGATAGGTCGCGGTCTGCTCGACGGACTTGCGGCTGAGCGCGTAGACGATGCCGGCTGCGCCAGGCTCCTGCGCCTTGATGAACGCGACGAGCTGCTTGCGGGGATCGACCTTCGGCACGATCCGGTACTGGATGTTCGGACGGTCGAAGCTCGCGACGAAGTGCTTCGCGGTGTCGAGGCGCAGGCGCTCGGTGAGCTCCTGGTGCGTCGCGCGGGTCGCGGTGGCCGTCAGCGCCATGCGCGGCACCCCGGGGAACCGCTCGCCCAGGTCGCCGAGCGCGAGGTAGTCGGGGCGGAAGTCGTGGCCCCACTGCGAGACGCAGTGCGCTTCATCGATCGCGATCACGCTGAGCGTGCCGCGCTGCAGCAGCGCGGTGGTCTGCGGGCTCGACAGCCGCTCGGGCGCGACGTAGATGAGGTCGAGCTCGCCGGCGACGTACGCCCGCTCGACTTCGCGCCGCTCGTCGATCGACTGCGTCGAGTTGAGGTACGCGGCACTGACGCCGTTGGCGCGCAGCGCATCGACCTGATCATGCATGAGGGCGATCAGCGGGCTGATCACGAGGCCGGTGCCCTCGCGCACGAGCGCCGGCACCTGGTACGTGATGCTCTTGCCGCCACCGGTGGGCATCAGCACGACCGCATCGCCGCCGGCGATCACCTGGTCGACGATCGCCGCCTGATCGCCGCGGAACTCGTCGTAGCCGAAGACGGTGTGCAGAGCCGCACCGGCGGTCGGGTACCGACTCGGCGTCGCCCTGCGCGCAGCAGCAGGCACCCCGGCCGGCCGGGATGATGCCGGACGAGCGGATGCCGCGGTCACCGGCGTCACCGGACCGGGGCCCCAGTCCAGCGGCGGCTCGAAGCCCGCTCCCTGCGGCTCCCAGTCCATCGGCTCCGGCGGCTCTGACGGCTCCCAGCCGTCGTCGTACGGTTCGTCGGCGTACCCGTCGACAGGCTCAGGGACCCATCCTGCGTACGGGTCACGGGGAGTCTGCGGCATCCCTCCAGCGTAACGACCCCCGCCCACCTTCGCGCCGACCCGTCCACCGCCGGCGCCGCCCCCGCCGCCCGGGGCGGGCGTAGGTTAAGCGGAGACGATCGAAGGAGCATCCGATGACCGCTGTCACCATCACCCGCAACGACGACACCTCGCGCTACGAGATCCGCTCCGACGACGTGCTCGCGGGGTTCGCGGAGTTCGAGCTGCGCCCTGGCGCTGTGCGCTTCACGCACACCGAGGTCGACCCCGCGTTCCAGGGGCAGGGCCTCGCGGGCAAGCTCGCCGCCTACGCACTCGCGGATGCTGCGGCATCCGACCATGCGATCGTGCCGCTGTGCCCGTACATCGCGAAGTACCTCGAGACGCACGAGATCGAGGGCGCGGAGATCCGCTGGCCGAAGCGCTCAGCCACGACCACCGAAGACCCGGAATGATCGGCGCGCGCCGCCTGCTCCTCGAACCCCGCGAGGTGCCGCTCGGCGGAGTCCGCGGGATGACGGTGCTGCGAGCGCTGCCGCATCGCAACCTGCCGACGATCGGCGCCTGGTGCTTCCTCGACCGCTTCGGTCCTGCCGACACCCGGATGCGCGTCGAGCCGCATCCGCACATCGGGCTGCAGACCGTGACCTGGCCGCTCGTCGGCGAGATCCGCCACCGCGACTCGCTCGGCAGCGACGCGGACCTGCGCCGCGGCCAGCTGAACCTGATGACGGCCGGCAACGGCATCTCGCACTCGGAGTATTCGATCGGCGACGAGCCGATCCCTCTCGATGCGCTGCAGTTCTGGGTCGTGCTGCCGGAGTCGGCTCGCCACGGCGAGGCAGGGTTCGAGCGGCACACCGACCTGCCGACCCTCACGGTGACGGCTGTTGCAGGGACGGATGCCGAGGCCACCGTCGTGCTCGGCGAGTTCGCCGGCGTGCGCTCCCCCGCCACCGTGCACACGCCGATCGTCGGCGCCGAGATCGTGCTGGCGGCCGGATCGACGGTTCGGCTGCCGCTGCGCCCCGAGTGGGAGCACGCCCTGATGCTCGTCGATGGCGATGGCGATGTCGTGGTGGCGGAGCATCTGCTCGATCGCAACGGGCTCCTGTATCTCGGCGACTCGCGCGACGAGGTCGAGGTCTCCACGACCGAGGGTGCGCTGCTGTTCGTCCTCGGCGGCGAGCCGTTCGAGGACGAGATCGTGATGTGGTGGAACTTCGCCGGACGCACGCACGAGGAGATCGTCGCGGCTCGCGAGGAGTGGGAGGCCGAGTCCGCCCGGTTCGGAACGGTCGACGGTCACGACGTGCGCATCCCGGCCCCGCCGCTGCCCCCGGTTCGGCTGATGCCGCGCAGCCGCACACTCTGACGCGGTCCTGGATGCTGCCGCTCAGGCCCGCTCCGGCGTGTGCACGCGCGCCAGGAACCGGTCGGTGCGCGTCGACGGACCGCGCGGATCGAGCAGCGAGACCGCGACCGTGACCCCCGCGGCGAGCGGGATCGTCCACGCGGCGGGCTGCGCGAGATAGGGCGCTGCCGCCCCGACACCGTCGATCAGCGCGTGCACGAGCAGCGCGAGGCCGGCGGCCAGGCCGCCGGACACCATGCCGGCGACCGCTCCGCGTGCGGTGAGCCCGCGCCACCAGACGCCGAGCAGCACCACCGGCGAGAGCGTCGAGGCCGCCACCACGAACACGACGCCGACGCTCGAGCCGAGTCCTGCGGGGGCCGTGAGCAGGGCGACCGCGAGCGGCACGAGGGCGCAGAGCACGGCCGAGAGCCGGAACGAGCGGACCGAGCCGGAGAACACGTCCTGGCTGATCACGCCGGCGAGCGACACCACGAGTCCGGCCGAGGTCGCCAGGAACGCCGCGAACGCCCCGGCAACGATCAGCGCCGTGAGCAGCTCGCCGAACACGCCGGGGAAGACGCGCGACGGCAGGAGCAGCACGACGGTGTCGGCGATGCCAGGCACCGCGAGGTCGGGAGCCGCGATCCGGGCGAGCAGGCCCATGGTGCTCGAGACGGCGTAGAACGCACTGACCATCGCGATCACGATCACGGTCGTCCGTCGGGCCGACACCCCGGTCGGGCTCGTGTAGAACCGCACGAGCACGTGCGGGAGTCCCATCGTGCCGAGCAGCAGTGCGAGCAGCAGGGATGCGGTCTCGTAGGCGTCGAACCCGGAGGGCCCCGCCTCGGCCGGGAACACGAGCGCCGGGTCGAAGTCGTGCGGCCCGCCGCTCAGCGCGAACGCGATGCACACGACAGGCACCAGGAGCGCCGTGAGCTTGAGCCAGTACTGGAATGCCTGCACGTAGGTGATGGCACGCATGCCGCCAGCCGCCACCGCTGCGGCGACCAGCACCGCGACCGTGACGGCGCCGACCCACTCTGGCACGCCGGCCACGACCAGCAGCGTGATGCCGGCGCCGTGCAGCTGCGGCACGATGTACAGCCAGCCGATGATGAGCACCGCGATGCTCGTGACCCGGCGCGCCGAGGTGGACTCCAGCCGCGCCTCCATGAAGTCGGGGATCGTGTACGCGCCGCTGCGGCGGAGCGGAGCGGCGACGAAGGCGAGCACGAGCAGATACCCGGCCGCGTAGCCGATCGGGAACCAGAACCCGCGGGCACCGTCGAGCAGCACCAGGCCGGAGAGTCCGAGGAAGGTGCCGGCCGAGAGGTACTCGCCGCTGATGGCCGAGGCGTTCCACACCGGTCGCACCGTTCGGGAGGCGACGAAGAAGTCGCTCGTGGTGCGCGAGATCCGCAGCCCGTAGACGCCGATGAGCAGGGTCGCGATCACGACGAGCGCGACGCCGACCAGGTCCATCACGGCGTTCATTCGCGGTCCCGCAGCGCACGGTACCGGCGCTCGTTGCGCGCGGCGGTGCGCACGTACAGCACCGCGAACACCAGGATGATCGGATAGAACGCGTACGCCTGCAGCACCCACGACAGCGGCAGCCCCCACACGACGAGTTCACCGATCTCTGGGATCAGCGCGATCGTCAGGGTCAGGGCGATCACCACGAGCACGAAGCCGGCGACCGTGCCGAGCGCGAGCCGCAGCTGGCTGCGCATCAGGGCTCTGGCGTACACGGCATCCGCCTCGTCGACCGGCGAGCCGGGCAGCGCGATGCCGCGCGTGAACGGAGCCGAGCGTCGTGCCGGCACATCGGCCGTCACGCGCACGCGCTTCGGCGCCTCGGTCATCCTGCGCCCTCGCCACGGACGAGCGCGTCGCGGACCGCCGGCACGAGTCGGCGGCTGACCGGCAGCGCGGCGTCGCCGACCACGACCGACGGTTCAGCGCCCGACAGTCGCACCTCGGTGACGGCGGATGTCCGCACGAGCGACGATCGATGGATGCGCAGGAATCCGGCATCAGCCCATCGCGTCTCGAGCTCCGAGATCGGCACGCGGACGAGATGCCCGAGTCCGTCGCCCGTGTGCAGTCGCGAGTAGTCGCCCTGCGCCTGCACCCACCGCACCTCGCTGCGGCGCACGAACCGCACGATCGACCCGACCGTGACCGGCAGCATCTCGTCATCGCCGGATGCCGCGGCGTCGCCGAGCTCGACGACGCGGTCGATCGAACGACGCAGCCGCTCTGCCCGCACCGGCTTCAGCAGGTAGTCGACGGCGCGCAGCTCGAAGGCCTCGACGGCCCTGGCCTCATCGGCCGTCACGAAGACGACGGCCGGCGGGGCGGCGAGCGCGAGCAGCGACCGCGCGAGGTCGGTGCCCAGCAGCCCGGGCATGTGGATGTCGAGGAAGGCGATGCGCACCGCACGCTCGGAGAGCTGCCGCAGCGCGTCGGCGCCGGAGGTCGCGGTGAGGATCTCGCCGACGCGCTCGTCGGTGCGCAGCAGGTGCACGAGCTCGTCGAGCGCCGGCTTCTCGTCGTCGGCGACGAGGACGTCGATCATGCGCGCCTCGCTCCAGGTCTCGGTCGTCCGTGCACGGGTCATCACTCGGTGTCAGGGTCGTGCAGCGGCTGCGACTTCGGCACCCGCATGCGCACCAGGGTACCTGCGCCGGTGTTCGTCTCGATCACGAGCCCGCCGTCGCTGCCGTAGAGCTGCCGCAGTCGGGTGTCGACGTTGCGCAGCCCGACGTGCAGACCGTCGTCACCGGCGGTGAGCGTCGCTCTGAGGCCCTCGGGGTCCATGCCGACACCGTCGTCCTCGACCGTGATCTCGGTGTGGGTGCCGTCGTCATGCGAGACGATGCGGATCTCGCCGCCGCCCTCGCCGGGCTCGAGCCCGTGCCGCACCGCGTTCTCGACGAGCGGCTGCACGGAGAGGAACGGGATGACGGTGGCGAGGGTCTCCGGCGCGATCTGCAGTGTCACGCGCAGGCGATCGCCGAAGCGCGCGCGTTCGAGTTCCAGGTAGGAATGGATGCTGCCGAGCTCCTCGGCCAGGGTCGTGAACTCCCCCTGGCGACGGAAGGAGTAGCGGGTGAAGTCGGCGAACTCGAGCACGAGCTCGCGGGCTCGGGCGGGGTCGGTGAGGATGAACGAGGCGATGGCCGTGAGGGCGTTGTAGATGAAGTGCGGCGAGATCTGCGCACGCAGCGATCGCAGCTCCGCCTCGGCGAGCTGGGTGCGTGAGGCGTCGAGACCGCCGAGCTCGACCTGTGCGGCGCACCAGTCGGCGACCTCCTCCGCCGCCCGGACGAGCGCCGCCGGCACCGGGGCCGCGAACGCGACGACGACCCCGACCACGCGGCCGTCGACCAGGATCGGCGCACCCACGGCCGCCAGATCGTCGTCGGGCCCAGGAGCCGGGAACACCTGCCGCCGCCCCGATGCTCTGACCTGGGTCGCGATGCGCAGCGCCGCCGACTCCAGCCCGTCGGACGGACCGTCGAACGACACGGTGTCGTCGTCGCTCACGATCGCCACGGCCGCGCTGCCGAGCAGGACCCGCAGATGCCGTGCCGCCTTGACCACGTCCGGCGCCGAGAGCCCGGCACGCAGGTGCGGTGCCGCGAGGCTCGCGTGGTGCAGCGCGGTGAGCGCGGCCTGCTCCGCGTCGCTGCCCAGGTCCGGCGCCCGGCGCGCGAGCCGCCGCGCGAGGAGCAGGAGCACCGAGAGCACGATGCCGCCGAGCACGCCGAGGATCGCGGCGAGGACGACGTCGGTCATGGGTTCAGCCTAGGCAGTGACATCGCCCGCCTTCGGTCACTTCTGCGGCCCGATCCACCTCGTGCGGCTGGAAGGAGGCGTATCGACCGCAGAAGATGGACATGGCCGCAGAACGAGCGCGTTCAGCACCAGCGCGTCTCAGCAGCACCTGGCACCGGGGTTGCGATCCTGGTCGTCCATCCGCTGCCGCCAGAACTGCCGCTCGGTCATCGGCTCCTCCCCCGGATGCGCGCGCCCGTGATGGGCGACATACGTCGCGTACGCCGTGTCGCCCATCAAGGTCGTCATGTACCAGCGGATGCCGCGGCCGACCCGCCCCACGGCGCCGAGCAGCGCGCGCAGCGGGGTGGTCGCGGCATCCGTGTGATCCGTCATCATGCGCTCATCAGTGGCTCGACGCCTTGCGGTCGTCGGCCAGGAGCGGCTCCCACTGCTTCTCCAGCTCGCGCTCTGCCGCGTTCGGCAGGAAGCCGGCCGGGGCGAAGCGCCGGGAGGCGACCGGGGCCTCCTCGGTGTTCTCGCCACCGCCGTTGCGGATCGCCTTGATCGTCACGATCACCGCAGCCACCATCACGACGATGGCGAGGGTGACGAAGATGATCGACAGGGTGCCCTGCACCGCGGTGTTGCGGATGACGGCGTCGAGCACCTCGGGTGCTCCGAGCGAGGTGTCGCCGGAGTCGCGGGCGGTCACGTACTTGAAGTGGTTCGCCCAGTAGCCGATCGCGGGGACCGGGGAGAGGATCTTGTACAGCGAAGCCGTGATCGTGACGACCGCGGTGAACGCGAGCGGCAGCCCGATGATCCACAGCCACTTGACGTAGCTCCGACCGCGCTTGGCGACGATGGCCAGGACCACGGCGAGCGCGATCGCGGCGAGCAGCTGGTTCGCGATGCCGAACAGCGGGAAGAAGGTGTTGATGCCGCCGAGCGGATCGGTGACGCCGAGGATGAGGATCGCTCCCCAGCCGGCCACCATGATCGCGGTGCAGATCCAGACGCCGGGGCGCCAGGAGACGTCACGGAACTTGGGGAACCAGGCGCCGATCGAGTCCTGCAGCATGAAGCGGGCGACGCGGGTGCCGGCGTCCACCGCGGTGAGGATGAACAGCGCCTCGAACATGATCGCGAAGTGGTACCAGAACGCCATCATCGCCTGACCGCCGAGCGCCTGCTGCATGATGTGCGCGAGGCCGAGCGCGAGCGTCGGCGCACCACCCGTGCGGGAGACGATCGACTCCTCGCCGACTGCCTGGGCCGTGCCGGTGAGCATCTCGGGCGTGAGGTTCACCCCCGTCAGCCCCAGGGAGTTGACGAAGGCCACGGCCCCTTCGACCGTGCCCCCGGTCGCAGCCGTCGGCGCGTTCATCGCGAAGTAGATGCCCTGGTCGATCGAGATCGCGGCGACGAGCGCCATGATCGCGACGAACGACTCCATCAGCATCCCGCCGTACCCGATGAAGCGCGTCTGGCGCTCCTTCTCGATGAGCTTCGGGGTGGTGCCGGAGGCGATCAGCGCGTGGAAGCCCGACAACGCGCCGCAGGCGATCGTCACGAACAGGAAGGGGAAGAGCGGACCCGCGAACACGGGACCCATGCCGTTCTCGCCGAAGACGCTGACCGCGGGGACCGTGATCTCGGGGCGGACCAGGATGATCGCTCCGGCCAGCATCACGATCACACCGATCTTCATGAAGGTCGACAGGTAGTCGCGGGGAGCCAGCAGCAGCCAGACCGGGAGCACCGCGGCGATGAAGCCGTAGATGATGATGCCCCACGCGATGGTGGTGCGGTCGAGGTGGAAGATCGCCTGGCCCCAGTCGGTGCCGGCGACCCAGCCGCCGCCGATGATCGCGGCCATCAGCAGCACGAAGCCGATGATCGACACCTCGGTGACCTTGCCCGGGCGCAGGAAGCGCAGGTAGATGCCCATGAAGATGGCGATCGGGATGGTCATCGCGACCGAGAAGACGCCCCAGGGGCTCTCGCCGAGCGCGTTGACGACGACGAGCGCGAGGATCGCGACGATGATCAGCATGATCAGCAGCGAGGCGATGATCGCGGCGGTGCCGCCGATGCGACCGAGCTCCTGTCGCGCCATCTGGCCGATCGTGCGGCCGCCTCGGCGCATCGAGAAGAAGAGGACCGTGTAGTCCTGCACGGCACCGGCGAGCACGACGCCGACGATGATCCAGATCGTGCCGGGCAGGTAGCCCATCTGCGCTGCGAGCACCGGGCCGACGAGTGGGCCTGCGCCCGCGATCGCGGCGAAGTGGTGACCGTAGAGCACGCGGCGGTCTGTCGGGACGTAGTCCTTGCCGTCCTGCTTGACCTCGGCCGGGGTGGCGCGGCGGTCGTCAGGGCGGGTGATGTACTTCTCGATCACCTTCGAGTAGAAGCGGTAGCCGATCAGATACGTGCAGACGGCAGCGAACACGAACCAGATCGCGTTGACGGTCTCACCGCGGACGATCGCGAGCATCGTCCAGGCGAGGGCCCCGAGCAGGGCGATCGCCGCCCACAGGATGATCTTGGGCAGCGTCCAGCGATTCGCCTTCTCGTGGTGCTCATCGGAGAGGGCGACGGATGGGAGCTTCGGATCGGTGACGATGTCGGGTTCGTCATCGACGGTTCCGGCACCGCGGCGCCGCGACGAAGGTGCAGTCATGGGGTTCTCCTCGGTGTGCGCATCATTGCGTTGTCCAACGCTATGAAGGCGTGCGTGCGCGCAGACGACGGAGAGCGGATGCTGCGACGAGCGGCGCCGACCGCGCGACGAACGGGCGATTTCTCCCGGTCGCCGCGGGGCATCCGCCTCATTCGCGCAACTAGGCTGGAACCGTGGCCCGAACCCCCGTCCTGTCGACCCGCGTGCTGCTCGTCTGCGCGGCGATCGGGGTCGCCACCGGCATCATCGGCGGCATCGCCGGACTGCTGACGCCGGTCGTGCTGGTCGCCGCGCCGTGGGCATACGGCCTGCTGCTCGGCTCGCACGTGCTGCCCGGCATCATCGCGCAGGAGGTGCTGCGCCGACCGCTCGTCGCCCTGGTCACCCACTTCATCGCCGCGCTCGTCGCCAGCGCGTTCAACCCGGCCTGGTCGCTGCGCTTCATCGGCACCGCCCTGTTGTTCGGTGCGATCCAGGAGGGCGTCGCCGCACTCACCCGCTATCGGGCGTGGGGTCCGTGGCGCTTCTTCATCTCGGCGGCGGTGATCGGCGTGATCGTGGCGGTCGTCGTGTTCTTCGCGGCGCATCTGGGCTCATTGGCGCTGTGGGCGCAGATCGCGTACCTCGCCCTCTCGGTGCTCGGCCCGATCGGCTGGACCGCGGTCGGCCTCGGTGTCGGCACGGCGCTGAGCCGCGCGGGTGTGGCTCGACGCTGAGTTCGCGTCCGCCGCGAGATCGAGCGTGGCAACACAGGTAAGGCTCAGCTAAGTTAGTACGGTACGTTCCACCGACCCGGGGTTCCGCCGTGCGCTCATCCGCGCCTCTTCTCCGCGTGCGTGATCTCTCCCTCACCCACGCCGATGCCGCGCACCCATCGCCCGGGAACGTCACCTTCGACATCGCGCCCGGCGAGGTCGTGCTGCTGCTCGGCCCGTCGGGGTCGGGCAAGTCCACGCTCACGCTCGCGTTGAACGGACTGATCCCGCACGCGCTGCCGGCGACGATGACCGGGACCGTCGAGGCGGGTGGGATCGACACGGCATCCGCGCAGACCGCCACGCTCAGCACCCACGTGGCGATGGTGTTCCAGGACCCGGATGCCCAGATCGTCACCGGCACCGTGTACGACGAGGTCGCGTTCGGGCCCGAGAACCTGCTGCTCTCCCTCGACGAGGTGCGCGCACGCACCGAGCACTCGCTGCGCCGGGTGGGCCTCTGGGAGCGCCGCGACGAGAACCCGGATCGGCTCTCCGGCGGTGGACGCCAGCGCCTCGCGATCGCCTGTGCACTCGCGATGGGCTCGCCGCTGATCGTGCTCGACGAGCCGACGGCGAACCTCGATCCGCAGGGCATCGACGATGTGTACGCAGCGCTCGTCGATGTCGTCGCGACCGGCGACCGGGCGATCCTGCTGGTGGAGCACAACCTCGACGCCGCGATGGGCTTCGTCACCCGCACGATCGTGCTCGACCGCGCTGGCACGGTCGTGTTCGACGGTCCGGCCGCCGAGATCATCCGCACCCACGCCGAGGAGCTCGTGGCGATGGGCGTGTGGTTGCCGGCGGCGACGCTCGCCGCGCTGCGACTGCGCGCTGAAGGCGCGCCGCTGACCCCGCTCCCCCTCACCGCCGACGAGCTCGCCGTCGCGCTCGACGCGCACCCGGGTGTCGCGGATATCGCCCGTGCGGTCACGCCGACGGCATCCGTGGCGTCGACGCCCGTCATCCGGGCACGGGGACTGACGGTCACACGTCACCGCACCGAGATCCTGCACGGCGTCGATCTCGATGTCGAGCAGGGCAGCCTGACCGCGATCGTCGGCGCGAACGGCGCCGGCAAGACGACGCTCATCCAGGCGCTCGCCGGTGTCGTGCCGCCGCCCAAGCGGCAGGTCGACGTCGACGGGCTCGACCCGGCCACCGCCTCGCCGCGCGAGCTGGCGTCACGCATCGGCTTCGTGTTCCAGAATCCGGAGCATCAGTTCATCGCGCACACGGTGTTCGACGAGCTCGCGCACGGGCTGACCCTCCGACAGGCTCAGGGGCCCAAAGGCCAGCGGATGTCGGATGCCGAGGTCGCAGCGCGCGTCGAGGAGATGCTCGGCCGGTTCGGCCTCGAGCACAAGGCCGAGGTGCATCCGTTCCTGCTCTCCGGCGGTGAGAAGCGGCGGCTGTCGGTCGGCACGGCGCTCATCACACGTCCGCAGGTGCTCGCGCTCGACGAGCCCACGTTCGGGCAGGATCGCGCCCGTGCATCCGAGCTCCTCGATCTGCTGCGCGGGCTGCGCGACGAGGGCACCACGATCATGATCGTGACCCATGACCTGCAGCTGGTCGCGGAGCACACGACGCACACCGTGATCCTCGCGGACGGGCGGGTGCACGCCGCAGGGCGGACCGCCGAGCTCTTCCAGGACGAGCGCGTCTTCACCGATGCCGGGTTGCGGCTCCCTGCGCTGCAGCGCGTGCTGGCGACGCATCCGAGATCGGTGGAGTCATGAGCGGGGCCACGTCATGAGCGCCGCGATCTTCGATCCGTACGCGGCGATGGTCGCGACCTCGCGGCATCAGTTCCTGTACGCGCTGAACCCGCTCTCGAAGGTCGCGGGCCTCGCTCCCGCCATGGTGCTGCTGGTGTTCGTGCGCGACCTCGCGACGCCGGCCGCGTTCCTCGTGCTCGCGTACGCCCTGATCCTGTTCGGCGCCCGCATGACGGCGCGCGTGCTGCTCATCCTGTTGCTGGCGGTGCCGGTGGGGATGGCGGCGATCGGTCTGGGCTTCTCGCTGTGGGTGGATGCCGCGATCGTGAACGACACCGCACCGCTCGTGCAGATCGGCGACTGGACGCTGTTCGCCGGCGCGCTGCAGATCGGTTTCGCGACCGCCCTGCGTCTGGGGGCGATCGTCGCCCTCGCCCTCGTCGGCGGACTCACCACGAGCGGGCCCGATCTGGTGCGCGCGAGCGTCCAGCAGCTGCGGGTGCCGTATCGGATCGGGTACACCGCGCTCGCGGCGTTCCGATTCGTGCCGCGCTTCGGACATGAGCTCGCGGTCATCCGTGCGGCGCACCGGGTGCGCGGCCACCACGGCGGGCGCGGACCGTTCGCGCGGATCGCCCGCGGCTGGGGCTACATCGTGCCGTTGCTGGCCGGTGCGATCCGGCACGCCGAGCGCGTGGCCCTGGCGATGGACTCACGCGCCTTCGGCGCTCACCCGACGCGGACCGAGCGGCATCTGGTGCCGTTCCGTGCACGCGACACCGTCTTCATCGTGCTGTGCCTCGCGGCATCCGCGGTCATCTTCTTCATCTTCTTCCCCTGGCAGCTTCCCGGAAAGGCGTCCTGATGGCGTTCAGCAAGATGGTCAAGCCCGAGTCCACCGAGCTCATCCACCTGACGGTGCTGCGATCGGAGCGATTGTCGGCGCACTGGATCCGCGTGACGCTCGGCGGCGGTGAGGTCGAGAAGTTCCGGCACATGGGCTTCGATCAGTGGTTCCGCTTGTTCCTGCCGATCGGCGGCGATGCGGGGCTCGATCGCGTGCCGGCGAAGGCGAACAGGATGTTCGGGTATCTGAAGTTCCTGCGCATCCCCGACGGTGAGCGGCCGGTGATGCGCAACTACAGCGTGCGCGCATACCGGCCGGCGACGGCAGCCGCTGGTGCCGAGATCGATGTGGACTTCGTGCTGCACGGCTCGGCGTCCGACGGCACCGCCGGTCCTGCGTCGCGCTGGGCGGAGACGTGCACCCCCGGTGAGCACGTGCTGATCATCGACGAGGGCCTCACGTTCAATCCCGAGCGCGGCACGGCGCGCGTGCTGCTGGTCGGCGATGAGACGGCGCTGCCGGCGATCTCGTCGATCTGCGCGTCGCTGCCGTCGGATGCCACCGGCACCGCGATCATCGAGGTTCCGTCGGATGAGGATGCGCTGGAGTTCCCGCATCCGACCGGCATCGAGGTGGTCTGGATCATTCGTCCGCATGAGGAGCAGCCGGGCGCACTGGCCTTGACGGCGCTGCACACGACGGCGCTGCCGGATGCCCCGTTCCACGCCTACGCGGCCGGCGAGCAGGCCCTCGCTTCGGGTGTGCGCAAGCACCTGGTCGGTGAACGGGGCGTCGACAAGAACTCGGTCAGCTTCTGCGGCTACTGGAAGATCGGCGCGGCCTCCCCCGCGTCGAAGGCCGCTCGCGAGGCAGCGGCGGAGCCCCTCGCATGAGCGGGACGGATGCCGCCGGCGACGCTCTCCCGACAGACGCCCCTGCGCACATGGATGCTCCCGGTGATGCGCTCGCCACAGATACCGTTGCCGGCACTGCCGGCACGTCGGCGCCGCGGAAGGGCGGACGCTTCCGGTTCCCGACCGCGATCCTGCTCACGTGCGCCGCGCTCGGCGTCGCGGGTGGACTGCTCCTCGCACCGGCGAACTGGATCTCGACGATCTTGTTCCCGGGGCTCCCGTTCGTCAGCGTCGCGTTGGCTGGGCTGTGGCTGCTGCCGTCGGTGATCGCGCTCCGGCTCTTGCGCCGCCCGCTGGTGGGCTTGCTGGTCGGGCTGCTCGCGGGACTCGTCATCGTCCCGTTCTCGGGCTATGGGTTCGGCAGCGTCGCGACGAACCTCTGGTGGGCTGCCTTCACCGAGCTGCCGTTCCTCTTCGTGCTCTGGCGCTACTGGGGAACCTGGATGCACTACGTCGGCGCGGTCGTGGTCGGCATCGTCTATCCGATTCTCGCGTGGGCGTCGTTCAACCTCGGCGACATGACGGTCGGCGTGCGAATCGCCTTCTTCGCGATCACGATGGCAAGTTGCCTCGCCGGCACTGCTCTCGGCATCCTGATCGCCGACCGTCTCCGTCGCGCCGGCGTCGGCGGGCGTCGCCGTCCGTGAACTCGCATACCGACTCGGCGATTCAGGCATACTCGCACCTCTGAACGGCCCAACCTGCGCCACGGTGTCTGCCGAAGCGAGCCCTGAGCCTGCGCGTCGCCACGGCCCCGGTTCGGGGCGCGATGTCGAAGCACCGGTTCGGGCCGCGATGTCGAAGCACCGAAGTGTCCGATCTTCGGCGTCGTTCGGGCGGTGATATCGGAGCGCCACCCCCGCGCTGACGCTTCAGGCGGCGATGTCGAGTCGTGCGCGGCCGCCGAGGCGTGGTGTGCGGTCGGGGTCGACGTATGCGGGTGGGATGCACCAGACCCGTGCCGCGGTCCCGACACCGTCGATGCGGATCTCCCACCCGTTGTCGTGGATGCGATGGTGACACGTCTCACACAGCAGCACCCCGTTGGACAGGTCCGTCGGTCCCGCATCTCGCTGCCACCACCGGATGTGGTGCGCTCTGGTCATCTCCGGTGGCAGCCCGCACATCGCACACCCACCATCCCGCTCCACCAGTGCGAGGCGTTGCGCCCTCGTGAACAACCGTTTCTCCCGCCCCCAGTCCAGGATCTCGCTCTCCCCACCGAGGACCCACGGGATCACCCCGCCACCGGCCGCGATCCGACGGGCCACCCCGACGCTGACCGGCTGATCGATCCCATCGACCCCCGCCACCCCCGCACGGGATTCCAGGTCGTCGAGGTTCATCCGGACGATGACCGTCGCGCCAGCCAGCGGCAGCGTCGTCTCGCAGCCGAGGACATGGGCGCAGAACACGTGCAACGCGTCCGCCTGGATCATCGGCACGGTCCGCCGATCAGCGTCCGGCGCATCCGCATCGGTGGCATCCTTGCAGGCGGCGAACGCGGCGGTCACGAACCCACGGATCGCGGTCACCACCGGCGCCGCGGTCTCCGCATCCAGCAGTGCGTTCAGGTGCACCATCCCGTCCCGCTCGAAGATCGTCACCGACCGCCGGACCCGCCGCTCCTCCTCGCGAGGCTCCACCCCGGCCGGGTCCAACCATGCCTCCGCCCGCACCACCAATTTCCGGACGTCATCCAACGCAAGCCCCGCCGCCTTCTCGACAAGCACCCGCTCGCCCTCCGCGGTCCGC
Organism: Microbacterium sp.; assembly: GCF_036823965.1. Lineage (GTDB taxonomy): Bacteria > Actinomycetota > Actinomycetes > Actinomycetales > Microbacteriaceae > Microbacterium. The sequence continues at coordinate 75,865 of NZ_DAITBE010000003.1, forward strand.
TCCACACCCGCGGCCACCCGGCACCGCTCCAACAGCGCGATGAGCAACCCCGCGGCAGCAACGCCGAGCGCACCCGTCGCCAGCGCGTCGCGCACGACCGGATACTTCGCCGGCACCGGCGACCCGACCAGGTCAGCCCGCGGTGCGGTCGCCTCACCCACCGCCACCAACCGGGCCGCATCGCCCGCTGACACTCCCGTCGTCGCGGCGATGAGCTTCGCAGGGCTCCGGAACCCCTGCTGCTTCGCCAGACTCTCCGCCCCGAGCTCCGGCCGCGACTCATGGGCGATCCCCGCCGCGACATCCGCCTGCACCGCCTCCACCCGCCGCTGCAGCACCCCGATCGCCGCGTTCACCGCGATCAACTGCCTCCGCGACAACTCGGTCGCATCATGAGCATCCGCCCAGGCCGCGTCCAGGCGGGCCATCGCCTCATGCACCCCGACCAGTTTCGCCATACCCTCATTTTATCCCGACCACCATCGACTTTCGAAGCTTTGTTCGAATCGCATTCCGGCATACCGGCATCCTGGTGAACGAGAAACGTGGGGAGAAAGAAGAGCGGGGAGAAAGAAGAGTGGGGAGAAAGAAGAGTGGGGAGAAGGAGAAGAGAGGACGAAGACGTCGCCCCCTCCCCTCACCGCGTATCGGCGAACAGCCCCAGCACTTCCGGCCCCATCTCGACCTGCGTCAACACGATCCGGAACGATCCGTCCGGGTCGACCGAGAAGTCGGTCCCGAGTCCGCCGGACCAGCCGTATCGCCCTGCACCTTCACCCTCGGTCTGCATGGCCACGCCGTATCCCCAGCCGGTGGCGTCCCAGAACCCGGGGTAGAAACTGTCCGATGCCTTGGCGCTCGCGGGCACCTGATCGGTCCGCATCGCCGCGAGCAGCTCCGGCGCCAGCACCACCTGCCCATCGTGCCGACCACCCGTGGCGAGCATCCGCGCGAAGACGGCGTAGTCCGCCGCTGTCGACACGAGTTCCGAATGGCTGACGTCGAACGGCGCCGGCGCGACCGAGAAACCAGCGGCCGCCGGCTCGACCTCGACCAGCGACTCCCCGTCGTGTCGATGGGCGGCAGGCAGCCGATGCGCCTGCTCGACCGGCACGGAGTACCCGGTGTCGACCATGCCCAATGGCCCGAAGAGCTCGCGCCGCAGATGCTCCTCGAGCGAGCCGTCCACCAGGCGGGAGAGCAGGATGCCGAGGATGCCGAAGGAGTGGTGATAGCGCCACCCGGTCCCAGGCTGGAAGGCCAGAGGGAGCGCGGCGAGCGCTTCGAGCCAGTCCTGCGCTCCGAGCGAGACGGGCTCCTGCCCCGCTTCGGTCCGGTTGGCGATCATCGCCGCCTGCAACGGCGACGGCGCGGTCATGACGCCGTATCCCGAGGTGTTCGTGAGCAGATGTCTGACGGTGATCGGCGTCACCGCCGGTTCGACATCGTCGAGGGATGCTCCGGGCGAACGCAGCACCCGCCGGTCGGCCAGTTCCGGCAACCAGGTCTCCACCGCGTCGTCGAGTCCGAGGCGCCCGTCCTGCACGAGCCGAAGCGCGGCGACCGCGATGATCGGCTTGGTCATGGACTGGATGCGAACGATCGCATCCGCGGCGAGGTCACCGGCCGTGACGATCTCGGTCCTCCCGTCAGGATCGCCGGTGACGCCGATGATCCCCGGAGCGGTCCCCCGCGAGACGTGGTCGTCCAGGATCTGCTGCAGCGTCTGCGTCATGCCCCTGATTCAACCACCGGATGCCGCCGCGCGGCCGTGCAGGGTCGGAAAGGCACCTCGCAACCGCGTCAGAGGCGCATTTCCGACCCCGCATCGGCAGGCGAGCCGGAGTGCGGAGACCCTCAGCGCTTGCCTGCGATCTGCCGTCCGACGATCTCGCGCATGATCTCGTTCGTGCCGCCGTAGATGCGATGCACGCGGGCGTCGAGGAACGCACGGGCGATCGGGTACTCGGTGATGTAGCCGTACCCGCCGTGCAGCTGCACGCCGGTGTCGAGCACCTCCCACTCGCGCTCGGTCGCCCAGAACTTGACCTTCGCGGCCTCTTCCGCAGACAGCTTGCCCTGCGAGTAGGCGAGCAGCGCACGGTCGATGTACGCCCAGAGCGCGTCGACGGTCGTGGCCATGTCGGCGATCTTGAAGCGGGTGTTCTGGAAGTCGATGATCCGCTCACCGAAGGCCTCACGGTCCTTCGTGTACGTGATCGTCCAGTTGAGGGCCGCCTGCGCCGCCGCGGCTCCTGCGACGCCGATCGAGAGGCGCTCGAGCGGCAGGTTCATCATGAGCTGCACGAAGCCCTTGCCCTCGACGCCGCCGATGAGGTTCTCCTCCGGCACGAACACGTCGGTGAACGACAGCTCGGCGGTGTCGTGACCCTGGAAGCCCATCTTGTGCAGCTTCTTGCCGTGCTCGAAGCCCTCCATACCGTCTTCGAGCAGCACGAGACTGAACGCGTCAGGACGGTTGCCCTCGCCGGTCTTGACGAAGGTGACGACGAGGTCTGCGGTCGCACCGGACGAGATGAACGTCTTCGCACCGTTGACGATGTAGCCCCCGTCGACCTTCTTCGCGGTGGTCTTGATGCCGCGGAGGTCGGACCCGGCCCCTGGCTCGGTCATCGCGAGCGCTCCGACGACCTCACCGGTGGCCATGCGCGGCAGCCACTTGGCCTTCTGCTCCTGCGTGCCCATGTGCACGAGGTACGGAACAGCCAGATCGTCCTGGATGCCGAAGGCGCCGGCGAGCGAGCCGGCACCGGCCGCGATGACCTCTTCGTTCACGACCGCGCGGAAGCGGTAGTCCTGCAGCATCCCCGCTCCGCCGAACTCCTCCGGAACGGACAGGCCGATGATCCCGGCCTCGCCTGCGGCGAGCATGGTGGCCCTGTCGACCTCTCCGTCGGCATCCCACCGCTCGATCGCCTCGCCGGTCACGTAGCGCTTGACGAAATCCTTGACGAGGTCGCGGAAGGCCTCGTGATCCTCTTCGTAGATGTCGCGTTCCATCGCGTCCTCCTGAACGTCTCGTGCGTCATTGCTCCCGCGATTCTATGTCGGGGAGTGCAGCGAAGACAGGGAGTTGTGAGAATGCATCCCACAATCGGTGAGACTGGGTACCGCGATTGTCGGATGCCGCCAGACGGCCCCGATCGACCCGATCAGGGCGTGTAGTCGGGAGCCGCCGGCAGCCCGAAGAACTCCTCCAGCGTGTGGAATCCACCGGCCTGATAGGCCGCCGCGAGGTCGACGCCGATGTAACGGAGGTGCCAGGGCTCTGGCGCGTATCCGGTGACGCCGCTGCCGACGCTCTCGTAGCGGACGACGAACCCGTACTCCCAGGCGTGCGCTGCGACCCAGGCACTCTGCCCGGTGGCGCCGAACCCGTCGAGACCGCCGCAGCGCGTGTCGCATGCGACGACGTCGAGCGCGAGTCCGGTCTGGTGCTCGCTGTGGCCCGGTCGCGCCGAACCGGCATCCGCACCCTCCTGCCCCTGCGATCGCACATGCGAGTCGTAGGTCGTGACCTGCAGGCCGTAGGAGCGGTAGCCGTTGTTCGCCCCGATCCTGCCGGCGCCGGCGGCGGCGGCATCCTCCGCCATCTGCCCGACGGCGGCACCGACATCGGAGCGCACATCGCCCGAGAGCGTCGTCATCTGCAGCGGCACCTCCGCGAGCGAGGCCGGCGCGTAGTCGGCAGGCTCGAGCGGACGGGCCTTGTTCACGACGACCCAGATGCGCGCCGGATCACTCAACGAGATGCAGGGCGCATTGCCCGCCACGACGGCCGCCCTGAACGGCTCTCCGCCGCCGAAGCCGGCGATCGCTGCGGCGTCATCCCCGCGAGCGAGCGCGTCCTGCACAGCGGGATCCGCACACGGGTCGGCCGCGGTCGTGGCATCCACCTGCACCGACGGCACCTGCATCACCGCGACCGGCTCCGGCATCGCGCTCGGGTCGGCCGGTGCCAGCGGCGCGGTCGCGATCGAGAGCAGCATGCCGAGCGCAGTCACCGCGATGCCGATCGGCAGCGCCGGGCCGCGGAGCGGTGAGGGCGCGGCCGCATGCTGAGCGTGCGGCAGGGAGGGCATTGACCCATTGTCTCCCGGGAGGCTGGATGCCACCACCGACGCACCCCGCAACCGAGGATCCCCACGCCGGATCCTCCTTGTCGATTCATCATACGTATGAGTAATCTGGAAGTCTGAGATGAGGAGCAATCAGTGCTGACTGTGAACTACGTGGGCGACCGCACACTCGACGTGCGCACCGCCGAGCCGACCCCGCCGCCGCCCGGACAGGTGCAGATCCGCGTCGCCTACACCGGCCTGTGCGGCACCGACCTGCACATCCTGCACGGCAGCATGGACGCCCGCGTGCGCATGCCGCTGGTCTTCGGCCACGAGATGAGCGGCACGATCGCCGCCGTCGGCGAGGGCGTGACCGGCTGGAGCATCGGCGACGCCGTCACCGTCATGCCGCTCGACTGGGACGGCACCTGCCCCGCGTGCCGTGCCGGCAACGAGCACATCTGCCAGAACCTGAACTTCATCGGCATCGACTCCCCCGGATCGCTCCAGGGCTCGTGGAACGTGCCGGCCGAGACGCTGCTCGCGCTCCCCGCCGGCCTCGCGCTCGACCATGCCGCGCTCGTCGAGCCGGTCGCGGTCGCCGTGCACGACGTCCGCCGGTCGGAGTTGGCGGCAGGACAGAAGGCCGTCATCATCGGCGGCGGCCCGATCGGCACGCTGATCGCCACCGTCGCCAGGCACACGGGCGCCGATGTCACGGTGATCGAGATCGACGAAGGCCGTCGCGCCCAGGCCGAGTCGCTCGGCTTCACGACCGTCGACCCCGCTGCCATCGACCAGGTCGCCTGGGTCGAGGAGTGGACCGACGGCGTCGGCGCCGACGTCGTCTTCGAGGTGTCTGGGGCCGCCGCGGCGGTGCGGGGCATGACCGCGCTCGCCAAGGTACGCGGAACGATCGTCGTGGTCGCGATCCACCCGACGCCGCGCGAGGTCGATCTGCAGCGTGTGTTCTGGCGCGAACTGCGTCTGCTCGGCGCGCGGGTCTACCAGCGGGTCGACTTCGAGAGGGCCATCGAGCTGCTCGCCGACGGTGCGATCCCCACCGATCAGGTGATCACCCGCATCGTCCCGCTGTCCGACACGGCAGACGCCTTCACCGAGCTCGAGGCCGGACGCGCGATGAAGATCCTGATCGACGTGCAGGCCGGGTCGAACGCATGACCGGCGCGTTCGACCTGACGGGCCTGCGGGCCGTCGTCACCGGCGCCAACCGCGGCATCGGGTTCGGCATGGCGACCGCGCTGGCCGAGGCCGGAGCGGACATCGTGGGCGTCAGCGCGACCATCGCGTCCTCCGGCAGCGAGATCGAGTCGGCGGTGACCGCGCACGGGCGCTCGTTCCGAGCCATCCGCTGCGACCTGTCGGATGCCGCGGCCGTCGCCGATCTCGGCGCAGAGCTGCGCACGGCCGAGGTCGACATCCTCGTCAACAATGCGGGCACGATCCTGCGGGCACCGGCGGCTGAGCATCCGATCGAGTGGTTCGAGCGCGTGCTGCAGATCAACCTGACCAGCCAGTTCGCCCTCGCGCAGGCAGTCGGCGGGTCGATGCTGGAGCGCGGCCGCGGCAAGATCATCTTCACGGCGTCGCTGCTCAGCTTCCAGGGCGGCATCAATGTGCCGGGCTACGCGGCGGCGAAGTCTGGCATCACCGGCGTGGTCAAGGCGCTCGCGAACGAATGGGCCGGCAGCGGCGTGAACGTGAATGCGATCGCGCCGGGGTACATCGCCACCGACAACACGCAGGCGCTGCGCGACGACCCCGATCGTTCGGCGGCGATCCTCTCGCGCATCCCGGCAGGACGCTGGGGCCAGGCATCCGATCTCGGCGGCGCCGCGGTGTTCCTCGCGTCGGCGGCATCCGACTACGTCGACGGCGTCGTGCTGCCGGTCGACGGCGGATGGCTCGGCCGCTGATGGATCGACCATCGATGCAGGCCGCACAGCTGCGCACCGGTACGCCGCTCACCCGCTTCGGGCTGGGCGGCGCTCAGCTCGGCAACCTCGGACGCGTCACGACCGACGAGCAGGCGCACGCGGCGGTCGACACCACCTGGGCGCGCGGGTCGCGTCTGTTCGACACCGCGCCGCACTACGGCCTCGGGTACTCGGAGCGGCGGCTCGGCCGGCTGCTCGCCGCGCATCAGCGCGATGCGTTCGTGCTGTCGACCAAGGCCGGCCGCACGCTCGTGCCGCAGGAACATGACGAGGGCCAGCTCGACGACGGCGGCTTCGCGGTGCCGGCGGCGTATCGTCGCGAGTTCGACTTCTCGCGCGACGCGATCCTGCGCGGGGTCGAGCAGAGCCTGGAGCGCCTCGGCGTCGACCGGCTCGACATCGTCTACCTGCACGACCCGGACCACCACTGGGAGCAGGCGTCGACCGAGGGCATCGGCGCGCTCGGTGAACTCCGGGAGCAGGGCGTCGTGACGTCGATCGGCGTGGGCATGAACCAGTCGGCGATGCCGGCCCGCTTCATCCGCGAGACCGACATCGACGTCGTGATGCTCGCCGGACGATTCACGCTGCTCGAGCAGGGGGCCACCGCCGATCTCCTGCCGGCCGCCCTCGAGCACGGCGTCGGCATCGTGAACGTCGGTGTCTACAACTCGGGGCTCCTCGCCCGTCCTCGCGTGGCGCCCGGTGCGACCTACGACTACGTCCCAGCGCCCGCGGCATTGATCGAACGGGCGAATGCGATCGCCGAGGTGTGCGAGGAGTTCGGCTCCGACCTCCCGACCGCGGCGATGCAGTTCAGCCTGCGGCATCCGGCGGTCTCGTCGGTCGTGCTCGGATGCCGCGACGGCGAGCAGGTGTCGGAGGGCATCGACCGGCTCGAAGCGACCATCGACGACGCCCTGTGGGATGCGCTGATCGCGCGCGGGCTGCTGCCGGAGGGCGTGTTCGGCTGAGCCCGGTCTTCGGCCCTTCGACACGCTCAGGGACCCGACCCCGCCGGACGCACCTGAGCCCGGCTTCCGGTCGCAGTTCATGTCGCCCCGGGCGGCCCGAGGCGGCAGGAACTGCGACCGGACCCTTCGACAGGCTCAGGGACCCAAAAGGGTGAGACCCTTCGACAGGCTCAGGGACCCAACGGGGTGAGACCCTTCGACAGGCTCAGGGATCCAGCGGGCTGGGACCCTTCGACAGGCTCAGGGACCCAGCCCGTCAGGCGGAAGCCAGCTCCAGCACGCCGTCGACGCGTCGCGGCACGTCGACCGCGCCGTCGCGCAGCTCGACCGGCAGCACGTCGGCCGGGGCGTCCTGCCAGGCGAGCGGCCGCAGGAAGCGGCGGATCGCCGTGACGCCGACCGAGGTGTGCTGGGTGTTCGTGGCCGGCCAGGGCCCGCCGTGGTTCATCGCCCACGAGACCCGCACGCCGGTGGGGTAACCGTTGTAGACGATGCGGCCGACGAGGTCTTCCACCGCATCCGTGAGGTCGCCGCGGACGCCGGTCTCCTCCGGCTCGCTGTGCAGCGTCGCGGTGAGCGAGTGCGGCACGGCCTGCAGGGCGCGGCGCACCTCGTCGAGCGCGGCGTAGCGCACGATCACGACGAGCGGACCGAACGCCTCTTCCGCGACCGCCGCCGTCACGGCTGCGGCGTCGATCTCGAGCACGGCCGGCGTGAGCGAGAAGCCGTCCTCTCCGGCGTGCGGCGCGACGAGGCTGCGTGCCCCACCCTCCTCGATCAACCGCACCCGGATCTCGTCGAACGCGCCGTGGATGCGCGAGTTCAGCAGCGTCTGCGCCGCTGCCCCCTGGGCCCGAGCCACGACATCGGCGACGAGTGCGTCGCCCTCCGCGCCGGCCGGCACGAATGCCACGCCGGGCTTCGTGCACAGCTGCCCCGCCGAACCGGTGACAGAGGCGTAGAGTCCCTCGCCGATCGCGGCGGTGCGCTGCGCTGCGGCTCCTGGCGTGATCACGAGCGGATTCAGGCTCGAGAGCTCGCCGTAGAACGGGATGGGCGTCTCGCGCTCGTCGATGATCCCCTGCAGGATCCTGCCGGTCGACAGCGATCCCGTGAAGCCCACCGCTGTGATGCGCGGATCGGCCACGAGCTGCGCCCCGGCCTGCTGACCGTAGACGATGCCGAGCGTGCCGGCAGGAGCGCCGTATGCCGCCGCCGCCTGCGACAGCGACTCGTACGAGCGCTGCGAGGTGACGAGATGCGAGCTGTGCGCCTTCACGACGACCGGGTTGCCGGCTGCGAGCGCCGACGCGGTGTCGCCGCCGATCACCGAGAACGCGAACGGGAAGTTGCTGGCACCGAAGACGGCGACCGGGCCGATCGGCACGAGCATGCGACGGACGTCAGGGCCGGGCCCGAGGGCCGTCTGCCCCGCGTGGTCGATGATCGCCTCGAGGTAGCCGCCCTCGTCGACGGCATCCGCGAACAGCCGGAACTGGAAGGCGCTGCGCGACAGCTCGCCGTTCAGGCGGGCCTCCGGGAGTCCGGTCTCGGCCAGCGCCGCCTCGACCAGCGCTGCACGGTCGGCTTCGAGCCCGTCGGCGAGCGCCCGCAGCAGCCCGGCGCGCCAGGCGCGGGGGTGACGGCGAAGCTCGGCGAAGGCGGATGCCGCAGCCGCCGTGATCGCGGCGACGCCGTCGGCATCCGTCGCGTCGATCCCGGTGTCCGATGATGCCCCGGTGCGAGGGTCGGTGGTGGTGAGGGTGGTCATGCACTCGTCCTTCCGAGCAGGCCCCGCTGCGCGAGGTTGGTCATGAGGGCGCCGATGCCGAAGTCCCACGGCGCGAGCGCCTCGCTGTGCTGCACCCGGTTCACGAGTGCGCCGAGGTGCGGCGAGGAGATCCGCACGACATCGCCGATGTGGTGCGTGAATCCGTGACCCGCCTCGTCGCGGTCGTCGGTCGGGGCGAACATCGTCCCCAAGTACAGCACGAAGCCGTCGGGGTAGGCGTGGTGATCGCCGTTCGCCTGCCGTACGAGGTCGGCCGGGTCGCGGCTGATCTGCGCCATGTGCGATTCGGCCTCCATCCGGAACCCGTCCTCACCGTCGACGGCGAGCGTGACGGACTCGGCGCGCAGGTCGTCGAGACCGAAGTGGTCGTCGAAGAGCCGGATGAGCGGGCCGACGGATGCCGAGGCGTTGTTGTCCTTCGCGCGGCCGAGCAGCAGGGCGGACCGGCCCTCGATGTCGCGCAGATTCACGTCGTTGCCGAGCGTCGCGCCGACGATCTCACCGTTCGAGGCGACCACGAGCACGACCTCCGGCTCGGGGTTGTTCCACTTCGACTCGGCGAGCACGCCGACCTCGGAGCCGGCACCGACCGTGGCCAGCACGGGTGCCTTGGTGAAGATCTCGGCATCCGGTCCGATGCCCACTTCCAGATACTGGCTCCACAGTCCTGCGGCGATCAGCACCTGCTTGAGGCGAGCGGCCTCGGGCGACCCTGGGACGAGGTCGCGGACGTCGCCACCCAGTGCCTCGAGGATCGTGGCGCGGATGCCGTCTGCCGACTCAGCCTCGCCTCGTGCCTTCTCCTCGATGATGCGCTCGAGCATCGAGACGGGGAAGGTCACGCCGGACGCCTTGACGACCTGCAGGTCGATCGGCGAGAGCAGCCACGCACGTGCATCGTCGCGGGTGCCGATCGGCGTGTTCGCCCACACCTCGGCGAAGGCACCGATCGCCGGCCCCTCCGCTGCGGTGACGGCCGCTGCGGGATCCGCCAGCTCGGTGAGGGCGGTCATCGTCGGGAACGCTGCCGACAGATCGTGCAGGATGCCGTCGCGCAGCGCCACGACGCTCGGCCCCGCTGGGGTCTGCACGCGTCCGACGAGCAGCGCGCCGCTCGCATCGGCCGGCAGGATGCTGCCGGCATCGCCGGTCCAGTGCTCGCTCATGGTCTCTCCTCGTTCGGGTCTGTCGTCAGCGACGTCGGAAGACGCCGGGCCGCTTCTCGGCGAAGGCCGCTCGCCCCTCGGCCGCATCCTCGGTCGCGAAGGTGATGCCCTGCATCTCGCGCTCGTAGGCGATGGCCTGATCCTGCGGCAGGTTGAACGCCGCACGCAGGTTGGCCTTCGCGGTCTCGGCTGCGATGGGAGGTCGAGCCGCGATCGTCGCCGCGAGTTCCTGTGCACGACGCAGCAGCTCGTCGGCGGGAACGACCTCGCTGATCAGGCCCCAGGCGAGCGCGCGCTGCGCGTCGATCGGGTCGCCGGTGAGCAGCATCAGCGATGCGTTGCTCGCGCCGATCGAGTTCGCGAGCAGCACCGACATGCCGCCCCCGCCGATCCAGCCGAGCTTGATCTCGGGGGCGGCGAAGCTCGCGGTGTCGGCGGCGATCCGGATGTCGCACGTGAGCGCCGCCTCGAGCCCGCCTCCGAACGCGTAACCGTTGATCGCGGCGATCACGGGCTTGCGGAGCTCGCGCAGGGCATCGCAGTAGTCGCGGCGATTGCGGAACTCCCACGGCGTCTCGTACTGGTCGAGCGTGGCGATGTCGCTGCCGGCACTGAACGCGCGCCCGGTGCCCGTGTAGACGACGGCCCGCACCTCCGGGTCGTCGTTCAGGGCGCGGACGATACGAACGAGCTCGTCGCTCATGCCCTGCGTCACGGCGTTCAGCTTCGCCGGACGGTCGAGCCGCACGGTCGCGACATGTCCCTGCTGCTCGACGACGATGAGTTCCTCGGTCATGCTGTCTCCTTGAACGGTGTCTCACCCCGGGTCGCTGAGCCGCCACCCCGGGTCGCTGAGCCTGTCGAAGCGTCCACGAGCGCCGCGAAGCGCTCGTCGATCGCATCGAGCGCGCCGGCGGCATCCCGCTTCCCGGCGACGACGGCGCGGACGATGGCTGATGCCTCGGACTGGAACGGGATGTACCCGGCGACCCGCGGCCGGATCCACGATGCGTCGATGGTCGACAGCGTTCGCGAATAGAAGCCGTGCGCTGCGGTGTCGACCGCGGTATCCGTCCACGCGGCGCGCAGCCCTGGCTGACCGTCGTGCGAGGGGATGAACCCCCGCTGCGTCTCGTCGGAAAGCAGGCGGCGCAGGTGCGTGAGCAGCGCAGCCGAGGGTTCGGAGCGCCGCGTCACCGCGATGCCGGTGCCGCCGATCGTCGAGCCGATGCGGCCGTCGGATGCCGGCGCGCGGTCGAACGCGATGACCGGCGAGCTGTAGTTCACGTACCCGTACACGAGCGGGATGTAGCCGATGTCGCCGCGGTCGCGCATCCGGTCGAGCAGGCCGATCGGGTTGAGGGCGGCAGTCCCCTCCGGCGCCTCGGACGAGAGACGCGTGAGGAGGTCGAGCGCGCGGAGCGCGATGGCGCGGTCGAAGAACGGCAGGTCCCGTCCTGGGGCGTCGCCCAGCGACACCGCGATCGAGCACAGCGAGAGGAAGGCGTGCGGGCCGGCGAGGCTCGTGGCCACGAGGCCGCGCTCGGCCAGCGCCAGCGCGTCATCCCAGGTCTCCGGGGCGTCGACCACGAGATCGCGGCGCCGCACCGAGACCTGCGTCGCAGCATCCAGCGGCAGGGCCCAGAGCCGACCGTCGAGCGAGTACGAGGCGATGCTCGGGCCGACCGCTGCATCCGCCCAGGCGCGCACCTGCGCCTCGTCGAACAGCGCGTCCAGCGGGCGGATGCTGTCGTTCGCCAGCGCATCGCCGAGGTGCGGGTGATCGAGCACGAGCAGGTCGTAGCGACGCGCGAGCTCATCGATGGGCGCCGACTCGAAGCCCTCGAGCGGCTGCACCTCCCAGCGCAGCGTGTCGCCGTCTCCGAGATCACCGGATGCCGCCTCGAGCGCGGTGCGCCCGCGGGGGTGATCCCAGGTGAGGCCGACGTACTCGGTCACGATGCGACGGTGCTCAGCGGCGCGGCCGGGGTCTTGGCCGACGCGGTCTGCGCCACGGCGCCCGAGTCGAGCAGCTCCTGCGCCCGCTCCTGCGTGAAGCCGAGCTCGGCGAGGATCTCCGAGGTGTGCTCACCGGTCAGCGGGGCGCCGCGGTCGATGCGCGCCGGCGTCTTCGCGAACTTGTACGGGAAGCCGGGCGTCTTGATGTGCCCCTCCGTCGGGTGGTCGTACTCCACGAACGTGCCGTTGTGGATGATCTGCGGGTCGTTCACCAGGTCCTCGTAGCCGTAGACCGGCCCGACCCACATGCCGGCCGGCAGCAGCGTGTCGAGCCAGTGCTGCGTCGGCTGCTCGCGCAGATGGCGGGCGACCGTCGCGTAGAGCTCGTCGCGATGGGTCCACCCGTGCACCTCGGCGTCGAGGCCCGCGAACGACGGCTCGCCGAGCACCTCGCCGAGCTTCTCGAGATCCGCGAACCCCAACGCCAGATAGCCGTCGCTGGTCGCGAAGACGCCGTAGGGCGCTCGGATGTAGACGTGCGCGTTCGGCTCGGTCCCGCGCTGCTGCGGCACGCCCCCGACCGTGTAGACGCTGAGCTCCTGCATCTGCAGGGTCGTGAGCGCATCGAGCATGTTGACGGTGACGAGCTGGCCCTCACCCGTGCGCTCACGGTGCAGCAGCGCGGCGAGCACACCTTCGAACGCGGTCGAGGCCGTCACGGCATCCGCCAGATACTGGCCAGCGGGCGACGGCGGCTCTCCCTCGCGCCCTGCGGAGAGCATCGCGCCGCTCATGGCCTGCAGCAGCAGGTCCTGACCTGGCCGATCCTTGTACGGGCCGTCCTCGCCGTAGCCCGACATCGAGACGTAGACCAGCGAGGGGTTGATCGCGGCCAGACTCTCGTAGTCGAGTCCGAGGCGGGCGGCGACGCCAGGTCGATAGTTCTGCAGGAAGACGTCGGCGTCGGCGATCAGCGCACGCACGACCTCGCGACCGGCATCCGATTTCAGATCGACAGCGAGCGAGCGCTTGTTGCGGTTCAGTGAGAGGAACGAGACGTTGATCTCGTTGCCCTTCGCACCACCGGCCGAGGCGAACCGCTGCCACTCGCCGGCGGTGGGCTCGACCTTGATCACGTCGGCGCCGAGGTCGCCGAGGCGCTGGGCGGCGAAGGGCCCCGCCATCGCGATCGAGCAGTCGATGACGCGGTACCCGTCGAGAATGCCGCGGGCTGATGTCTCAGACATTTCCTACCTCTGTGGTGCGTGGGTGTTCGAAGGCGAGTTCAGACGGGGGTGTCGACGCCGCCGGCAGCGGATGACCGCAGGAGCGCATCGATGAGTTCGACCGAGCGTGCGGCGACCGTCACGTCGGAGTTGTTCTCGCGGCTCGCACCGGTGATCAGCTCGATGAAGCGTGCCGGCGGCACGAGGCATTCGTAGTCGCCCTCGCCCTCCGCGATCGCGAGCTCCTCGCGTCGACCGTCGTAGCGGTTGAGCGTGACGCGCTCGCGCTCGACGTCGATCATCAGCACACCGTCCGAGCCGAACAGCCGGATGTCGACCTGGTACCTGTCGCCGTCGGCGAGGGTCGCGGCGCCGGACAGCGAGCCGAGTGCGCCGTTGTCGAAGCGGATGACCCCGGCGTCGAACAGGTCGACGGGCGCGCCGGCGGTGATCACACGACCGGCGACGGATGCCGCACGCAGCCCGGTGAGCCAGAACAGCAGCGCCGAGGAGTGGGTGATCTGGCCGTGTGCGTAGCCGCCGCCGTGCTCCGGGCTCGACCAGGTGGTCGGGTCGGGCGCGGTGTCGGAGTTCCAGCGCTCGAGCATGTGCGTCGGGTCTGTGCCGAACAGCCCGCGCGTCGGCGATGCCATGTGGCACAGCGCGTACTGGATCTCGCCGATCGCGCCGGACTCCAGCATCCGCTTGGCGGCGACCGTGAACGGCTTGTAGTTCCAGCCATAGGGCACGAGGAAGACGGTGCCTGCGCGCTCGGCGCGGGCTGCCAGGTCCCATGCCTCTGCGGCGTGCAGCGTCATCGGCTTCTCGCACAGCACGTGCAGTCCACGGTCGAGCGCCTGGGCGGCGAGCGGATGGTGCAGGTCGTGCGGGGTCGAGATCACGACCGCGTCGATGTCGGCATCCAGCAGCTCCGTCGCATCTTCGGTGGCGAAGCCGAAGCCGAACTTCTCGCGCACCGCCTCGAGCCCTTCGCCCTTGCCGCAGACGCCTACGAGTTCGACGTCGTCGCGCTCGGCGAACAGCGGGAAGTGGTTGCTGGTGGCCCACCAGCCGGCGCCGATCGCGCCGAGCCGAACCTTCACGCCGGTCACGCGACCCACCGCCAGGTGCGGATGCCGTCGCGGTCGCCCTCGACGACGGCGCCCTGCTGCACGAGCCGCTCGAGGTTGCCGGTCAGCGGGAAGATGAGGTACTCGGCCGCCGCCGCAGGCCAGGGCCCGAGGTCGGCGGCCGCGCGCCGGATGAGCTCGAGGGACGTGAGGGCCTCCCCCGAGGCCAGCACCTCCGCGATCACTCGATCGACGCGTTCGGTGTAGGCAAGCGAGCTGTCGAGGAACTCGTCGACACCCGCCCCCTCGTACACCGGGTAGTGGGCGGTGAGCAGCAGTTCGGCGTCGAGCGCCTGCAGACGACGGATGCTGTCGACGTACGCGACCGTGTCGCGATAGGTGGGCGGGAACGCGGCGCGGCCGTCGGCGGTCGGCACGGTCTCCCCGAGCACGGCGTCGGAGATGAGGAGTGCGCGGTTCGCGGCATCCCACAGGGCGAGATGGCCGGGCGAGTGCCCCGGAACCGAGAGCACCTCGATCGTGCGGTCGCCGAGGTCGAAGACCTCGCCGCCGTCGAGCGCCCGGTCGACCGTCACGAGTCGGGTGGAGCGTCGCACCTCGGCGGTGGTCTCCGGCGGATCGTCGAAGCGGTCACGTGCCGCGAACTCGCCGTAGCGGCCCGAGATGAGCAGCTCGACGTCTTCGGTCATCGGCACGTCGGCGCGGCCGGCGAGGAACTCGGCGTTCGGGGCGACGTCCGCGAGTGCGGCGTTGCCGCCGGTGTGGTCGAAGTCGCAGTGCGAGCTGATCACCCAGCGGAGATCGGTGAGGTCGAATCCGATCTCGTCGAGCGTCGGCAGCAGGGTCTCCGGCACCGAGTCGGCGACCCCGGTATCGAACAACAACGCGCCGGTCGGACCGGTGAGCAGGTACATCGCGATGAAGCGCTCCCCGAGCGGAGCCTGGATGCGGTGGATGCCGTGACGAAGCTGCATCATTCGCCCCACGTGCCGAGATCGACCAGCCGCAGGCCGGCACGCGGCGAGCGCACGTGCGGACCCGCCGGCTCCTGCCAGTCCGCCTCGCTACGGGCCTTCGTGATGATGGCTTCGTCGATCTGGATGCCGACGCCCGGCCGGTCCCCGAGCACGATGCCGCCGTCCTGGAACTCCTGGTCGAGCGTGAGGCCGAAGGGCGATCCGAGATCCTGCACCTCGGCGGACAGGTGGTTCGGCACCGCCGCGGCCGCAGCCGTGACGGTGTGGTTGGCGGTCAGGCCGACCGGGCTCACCGGGAGGTCGCGACTGTGCGCGGCGATCGCGACGCGGAGGAAGTGCGTGATGCCCCAGACGGCGCCGGCCTGCACGATGTCAGCGCCGCCCGCGTCGAGCAGCGGGCGGTACTGCTCGAGTCCGGTGAGATTCTCACCGGTCGCGACGGATGCCTTGATGGCCGCGCTCAGGCGGGCGTGCCCTGCAGCATCCCACCGGCGCAGCGGTTCCTCGACCCAGGTGAGGTCGAGATGCTCCTCGAGTGCGCTGACGTGGCGGACGGCCTGCTTGAGGTTCCACGACTCGTTCGCGTCGAGCATGAGGGCGGGTGCCGCGCCGTTGGCGGAGAGGATGTCGGTGAGGATGCCGAAGCGACGCAGGTCGGCTTCCACGTTGCGGCCGCCTTTGAGCTTCGCCGCCGTGTACCCGCGATCGGCGAAGCGTCGGTAGAGCGTGGCGAGCTGCTCGTCGTCGAGCGCGGCGTCGAGGCCGGAGGCGTATCCAGGGACGAAGCGGTCGCCGGCGCCGAGGAGACGCCAGAGGGGCTCGCCGGCGAGCTTGGCCTTGATGTCCCAGAGCGCGGTGTCGAATGCGCCGATGCCGCCGAAGGTCGCCCCGCCGTGCGACGACTTGAACACCCGGGCGAGCATCGCGTCGTAGAGGGTGGTGACCGCACGAGGGTCCTGCCCCTCGAGGGCCGGGAAGAGCCGCTCGAGGTCGGCGTGCGATCCCATGCCGACGCCCTCGACGCCCTCATCGGTCTCGAGGATCACCAACGGGACGTCGGTGACGCCGGATGCGATGAATCCGTTGACGTCGCCGACGGGCCGTCCCCAGTCGTGGACGGTGCGCAACGTGCGGTAGCCGGTGATCTTCATGTCGCCCTTGAGTGTGAGAGATCGAATGTGGAAACACCATACATCATATGTCTGGCGTTTCGCGAGTGTCCACTGCCGCACCGACGAGGACGTCAATAGAGTGTCAGGCATGACCCTGCCCGCAGATCACGCCACCGGGCGTGCACGCGCTCCGATCGATCGCATCGGCGCGACCGTTCTGAATGAACTCGTCCAGTCGATCGTCACCGGGGAGTTCGGCCCCGGCGACCTCCTTCCACCCGAGAGCGTCATCAGCGTGCAGTTCGGCGTGAGCCGCACCGTCATCCGCGAGACCATGAAGCGTCTCCAGGAGAAGGGCATGGTGACGGTCGCCCAGGGGCGCGGCACGCACGTGAACCCGTCCACGAGCTGGAACGTGCTCGATCCCTCGGTGCTGTCGGCCATGATCGAGAACGACTCCACGCTCGGCGTGCTCGACGACTTGAGCGTCGTGCGCGGCGCGCTCGAGGCCTCGATGGCGGCCGCCGCCGCGAACACGGTCGACGACGACGCCCGCGCCCGACTGCGCGAGAGCCTCACCGCGATGGCGGAGCACGTCGACGACTCGGCGGCGTTCCGCGAGGCGGACGTGCGCTTCCACGTCGCCGTGATGGAGCTCGCCGACAACGCGCTCGCCGAGAACATCGCCCGCGTCCTCATCGCGCACGCCGTCGGCAGTGACCGCTTCACGGGCGTCGACCCGGAGCATGCCTTCGAACTCACCCTGGCCGAGCACGAGAAGATCCTCGAGGCGATCTCCGCCGGCGACGCCGAAGCGGCACGCATCGCGATGAGTGAGCACATCCTGGGTTCCTGGTCGCGCCGCCGCCTGCCGTCCAAGAAGCGCTCCTGACCGCAGCCGCGCGACCGGATCGAACATCGGTCATGTGATGTTTGCTTGATCGTTTTCGTAAGACGTAGTATGTTTCCTCGCAGGGCTTGCACCCACGGGCCCCTGCAGCACACTTACCTATCAGCGTTGAGAGGATCGCAATGAAGCGAAGGATCGCCATCCCCGCCGTCATCGGCGTGGCGGCACTTGCACTCACCGGTTGCGGCGGAGCGTCGCCCACCGGCACCACCGGAGACTCCGGGTCGAGCGACAAGCTCGTCGTCTGGAACTGGGGCGACGCCGACGAGGCAGCGGCCGCGTACACCGAGGACGTCAAGGCGGCATTCGCCGAGGCGCACCCCGACGTCGAGGTCGAGATCGTGAATCAGCCGTTCGACCAGTACTACACGCTGCTCGGCAGCGCGGTCGAAGCCGGCACCGGCCCCGACGTCGCACTCTTCAACGGCGGCACGCAGCTCAAGAGCCGCGCGTCGACGCTGGTGCCCGTGACCGATGAGCTCGCCGACCTCGAGGACACGCTGGCCGGCTGGCCCGCGTTCCAGGCCGACGGTGAGACCTACTCCGCCCCGATGTTCCTCCAGGGCTTCCCGATCTACTACAACAAGGCACTCTTCACGGCTGCCGGCCTCGACGCCGACACCCCGCCGACGACCTGGGACGAACTCGCCACCGCGTGCACCGCGATCACCGAGAAGACGGATGCCTCGTGCTTCGCGCTCGGCAACAAGGAGGGTCTCGGCATCGAGTTCTTCCTCTCGGGCTTCGCCTCCGGCATCTTCACGCCGGAGGAGTACGACGCCTGGATCGACGGCGACCGCGACTGGACCAGCGAGCACGCAACGCAGGTGCTGCAGATGTGGGCGGACTCCGCGGCGGACGGCTGGTACAACGACGGCGCGAACTCCACAGCGATGTTCAACGACTCCTTCGACCTCTTCTCCGGCGGCAAGTCGGCCATGGTCGTCGGGCTCATGAGCGGTACGGCGCACTGGAAGCAGTTCGACGAGTTCCTGGGCGAGGACCTGGGGTTCATGATGCCGGTCGGCACGAACGAGGGCACGACGCTGGCGCTCCCCGCCGAGGGCGGCATCGGCTACGCCGTGCTGAACGAGGACAAGAAGGACCTCGGCGTCGACTGGATCAAGGCGACGGTCGACCACGACGCCCTGGCCGCGTACTCGCTCGCCGGCGGTCAGATCACCTCTGACACCACGATCGAGCTCGACACCGACATCGCCTCGGCGAACGACATCGTCGCAGAGCTCCCCGGCAGCAAGCCGCTGCTGCACACGGCGCTCGAAGCCGAGACGCTCGACCTGCTCCACCGCCTCGGGCAGCAGCTGCTCGGCGGCGAGGTCACCGTGCAGGATGCCGCCGCCCAGCTGGCAGCGTCGGAGGGCTGATCCCGTGTCGATCGACACCACCTCGACCCGGAGCCTTGTTCTCGCGAACAGGGCTCCGGGCCGCGGCCGCCCCAAGCGCGGCAGCCGTCGCGATCTGGGCGTGCCGCTGCGCAAGAAGCCGTGGACGTCCGAACGGCTCGCGCCCTACCTCATGGTGCTGCCGGTCATCCTGATCCTCGCCGTCTTCCGGCTCTACCCGCTCCTGCTCGGCGTGAACTACTCGTTCACCGGTGACAAGGAGCTCAACGGGCAGTTCGTCGGCCTCGACAACTACCTCACCCTGCTCGGCGACGCGCGGTTCCAGGCATCCGCCCGCAACGTCCTCGTCGTGCTGCTGTTCGTGCCGATCCAGGTCTTCGTCGCCGGCATCCTCGCGACCTTCGTGTTCCTGAAGATCCCCGGGCACCGCTTCTACCGCAGCGTGTACTTCCTGCCGGTGGTGCTGTCGCCGATCATCATCGGTGCGATCTTCAACATCCTGCTGGCGGCCAACGGCCCGATCAACAACGCGCTCGGCGCGATCAACCTCCCCGGGGTCGACTGGCTCGGTCTGCCGAACACCGCGCTCCCGTCCGTGCTCGTCGTGCACATCTGGGCGACCTTCGGCATGGCCTTCACGATCTTCCTGGCCGGGTTCGCCACCCTCGATGCAGAGCTGCTCGACGCGGCGAAAATCGACGGCGCCAACCTCTGGCAGCAGATCGTGCATGTCATCATCCCGAGCCTCAGCCAGACCATCCAGTTCGTGTTCGTCACGACCACGATCGGCATGCTGACCGGCCTCTTCGGCCTCCTGTACACGATGACCGCCGGCGGCCCCGGTGCAGCCAGCTACCTGCCAGAGTTCCTCATCTGGAAGCTCAACGGCGAGGCGCGACCTGCGCTCGCCTCCGCGGCATCCGTCTTCCTGCTGCTGATCGTGCTCGTGATCGGGCTGATCCAGATCCGCGTGCTCCGCCGCGCCACGAAGGAGTCCTGATGCGCAGGGAACGCCTGGGCAAGTGGCTCATCGCCATCCCGATGATGCTGCTGGCCATCGCCACCATCGCGCCGATGCTCTACGGGCTGAACATCTCGCTGAAGACGCGCAAGGACTACGTGCTCGACCGTCTCGGGGTCACCCAGACGTTCAACGTGCAGAACTTCATCGACGCGTGGACGAACGCCGACATGGGCCGCTACTTCATGAACACGATCATCGTGACGGTGTTCTCGGTCGCGATCCTGCTCGTCCTCGCCTCGATGTGCGGCTATGCGCTCAGCCACCTCACGTTCCGCGGCAGCAAAATCGCGTTCCTGATCATCCTGGCGATGATGATGATCCCGTTCCAGGTGATCATGGTCCCGACGATCAAGGTGCTCAGCGACATGGGCCTGATCAACTCGTTCCCAGGGCTGATCGTCGCGTACGTGGCGCAGTTCCTGCCGTTCACCGTGTTCTTCATGACCTCGTACTACTCGGGCATCCCGAAGGAGCTCACCGAGGCAGCTCGCGTCGACGGCAACGGACTCTTCGGCGTCTGGGCGCGCATCATGATCCCGGTCGGCAAGCCCGCACTGATCTCGATGGGCATCTTGAACGCCCTGTTCGTCTGGAACGACATCCTGATCGCGCTGCTCATCATGCAGTCACCGCAGAACCGCACCGTCATGGTCGGCGTCAGCGCGCTGCGCGGCCAGTACCCCGACAACGTACCGACGTACATCGCCGGCGTGCTGCTCGCGGTGCTGCCGATCATCGTGGTCTACCTGATCTTCCAGCGGCAGATCTCGGCGGGTGTCACCGCCGGCGCCACGAAGGGCTGACCCGTGAGCACCGATCGGATCGAGGTCTACGTCGCGCCCGACGGGTCGCCGTTCGCCGACGGCTCGCACGGGTACCCCGCGAACGATCTCGAGCATGCGCTCGCGCTCGTGCGTCGGCGGCGCGAGCCAGGGCAGCGGGCCGTGATCTGGATGGCGGGCGGCGAGTACCGGCACCTCGCGCCGGTCTCGTTCACCGCCGCCGATTCATTCACCTCGGTGGTGGCGGCGGATGCCGCGAACCCGCCGGTGCTCCGCGGATCCGAGCGCATCACCGGATGGCGGCCGGTCTCGATCAACGGAGTGAGCGCCTTCGCAGCGCCCTCCCCTCGCACGGCCGCACGACGGCTGTACGTCGACGGCGTCGCCGCGGATCGGCCCCGCTACCCGCGCGAGGGGTTCCTGCGCGTCGAGGAGCAGGAGGGCCTCGACCCCGCAGGCAGCTTCGTGGGCACCCTGTTCGACGGCGCCGCCACGTTCCGCTTCGCCGAGGGCGACATCCCCGAGCTGGCCCAGGAGCGCTCGGTCGAGATCGTCGTCCCGCACTACTGGGTGCAGGAGCGGATGCCGATCGAATCGATCGACCGTGCGGCTCGCACCATCACGAGCTCGCTCCGCAGCATCTTCGCGCTGCGCGACGACGCCGCCAAGCTCTTCGCCCGCTACTCGCTCGACAACGTCGCCGAGAGCTTCGGCGAGGTCGCCGGCGAGTGGTACCTCGACGCGACCGGCGAGCTGATCGGAGCATCCGGCCCGCATGTGCTGTACCTGCCGGAGTCCGGCGTCGACATCGCCGACCTCGACGTGCGGATGCCGGTGGTCGACGCCTTCGTGACGCTCGACGGCACTGCCGCGGCGCCCGTGCGCGAGGTGCGGTTCGAGGGCATCCGCTTCGAGGATGCCGACTTCGACGCCGTGCCGCCTGCCGTGCCGCCGTTCGGGGTGCGCGAGGATCCGCAGCTGCCGCCGAGCGAGCGCTACGCGGCCGATGTGCAGGCGGCGAGCACGGTACCCGCCGCTCTGCGGTTCGAGTTCGCGCGGTCGTGCGCGGTGATCGGCGGGGGTGTCGAGCGCGTCGGCGGCTACGGCGTGAGCCTCGGGCCCGGCACGCGCGGCGCACTGCTCAGCGGCGTGGCGTTCCGCGACCTCGGCGCCGGAGCCGTGCGCTCCGGCGGCGGGATCGATGCCTCGGCGGCGGACTACAACCGGGCGAACGAGGTGTCGGACTGCGTGATCGAGCGCGGCGGCCAGGTCTACCCGAACGCGGTCGCGGTGCTGTTCCAGCACGGCTCGCACAACGTGATCGCGCACAACGAGATCAGCGACTTCCTCTATTCGGGCATCTCGGTCGGCTGGATGTGGGACTACCTGCACAGCCCGTCCGAGGGCAACCGCATCGAGAGCAACCACATCCACCACCTCGGGCAGGGCCTGCTCAACGACATGGGCGGCGTGTACCTGCTGGGGATCGCGCCGGGGACCGTGGTGCGCGGCAACCACATCCACGACGTCGAGTGCGCGAACTACGGCGGCTGGGGCATCTACCTCGACGAGGGGTCGTCGCACGTCGTGATCGAGCAGAACGTCGTGCACGACGTCTCGAGCCAGGCGTACCACCAGCACTACGGCCGCGAGGTGATCATCCGCGACAACGTGTGGGCGTTCGGGCGCAACGGGCAGGTGTCGATCACCCGCCCGGAGGACCACGTGTCGTTCACGTTCCACCGCAACATCGTGGTGGGCGAGGGGATGCCGGCGTTCGTCGGGTATCCGGACCACCGCGACATCCGAAACTTCGGCATCGACAGCGACCTGAACCTGTTCTGGGACCTCGCGCCGTTGGAAGGCGCGTCCAGGGCGGCGAACGCGGCGCGTGAGACGGGGACCGACGGACGCGTGGGTTTCGAGATCATCGAGCGCCTGGACGACGAGTGGGCGCGGCTCGGGCATGACCGGCACTCGCTCGCGGCGGACCCGCTGTTCGAGGACCTGGCCGCGCGCGACCTGCGCGTGCGCGCCGGGTCCCCGGCGGAGGAACTCGGCATCAGGGTGCCAGACGTGCGCGGTGCGGGGCCCCGGCCCGACGCTGCGCGCCTGCATCCGCTGGCTGCTGCGACTCGCGCGGATCCGTTCCTGCCCACGCAGGGGTAGCGGGTCGCTCCACGGTCCGTAGGCTGGGGGGATGCACGCACGAGCGCTGGATCCCCGGGTCTGTCCGACCTGCGGCGGCGCGCTGACGTTCGAGATCCTCGACGACGAGCGGTTCCTCGTCGTGTGGTCGTGCGTCGAGTGCGGGCTGATCCGCGCCACGGAGCCGACCGGATAACCGAATCGTCCTTTTCTTCGAATCTCACTTGCGCGAAGTTCGTTCACATGTTCGAATGAAGTATGCGTTGGCAGGGACAGAAGCTCGAAGAGACGGATGCCGCTGCGCTCCCCGGCTTGGAGGAGCGCCGGGGCGTGCTGCGCACCGTCACCACGCCCGAGTTCGCTGGCATGACGTTCCACGAGGTGCTGTCGAAGTCCGCCCTGAACCACGTGCCAGGCGCTTCGCGCATGCCGTTCGCGTGGACGATCAATCCGTACCGCGGCTGCTCGCATGCCTGCGTGTACTGCTTCGCCCGTGGGACGCACGAGTATCTCGACCTCGACGGAGGCTCCGACTTCGACTCGCAGATCGTCGTGAAGGTCAACGTCGTCGAGGTGCTCGCGCGGGAGCTGCGCAAGGGCAGCTGGCAGCACGAGACCGTCGCGCTCGGCACGAACACCGATCCGTACCAGCGGGCGGAGGGGCGCTACAGGCTCATGCCCGGCATCATCGAGACGCTTGCGGCATCGGGCACCCCGATGTCGATCCTCACCAAGGGCACGCTGATCCGCCGCGACATCCCGCTGCTCGTGAAGGCGGCTGAGCGCGTGCCGGTCGACGTGCAGATGTCGATCGCGATGTACGACGACGAGCTGCAGAAGGCCATCGAGCCGGGTGCTCCGACCACGCAGGCGAGACTCGACACCGTGCGGGCACTGGCGGATGCCGGATTCCGGGTGACCGTCTTCCTGATGCCGATCATGCCGCACATGACCGACTCGGTCGCGGCGATCGACGAGGCACTCGCCCGCATCAAGGCAGCAGGTGCGCGCACCGTGATCTACGGGGCACTGCACCTGCGGGCCGGCGTGAAGCCGTGGTTCTTCCAATGGCTCGGCGAGGCGCGTCCTGACCTGGTGTCGTCGTATCGCGGCCTCTACCCCGGCGTCTCCGCCGAGGCGCCCAAGGGGTATCGACAGTGGCTCGCGAAGCGCGCACGCCCGCTGATCCGCTCGCACGGCCTCGACGCCCGCCACGAAGACGACTACCCGCAGCGCGGAGTGCGTCCGGGCCAAGGGCACGTCGATTCGATCTGGCGCCAGGGAGGCGTGCAGAAGGCCACCCCGCCGACCGCGGCATCCGATGCGGCGGCGCAGCCGATGCTCTTCTGAACCGGCGGAGCGCCGCGGCCGCGTAGGCTCGACAGTTATGGCTACCGGCTCCACGATGCACACGTTCGACGTCCAATTGGCCGACACGGACAGGGGCGTCTACGAGGACTTCTCGCTGCGTGTGGCGCGGCATCCGTCCGAGACGGACGCGTACATGCTCACCCGGATGCTCGCCTACGGGCTGGAGTACGCCGAGGGCATCGCGTTCGGCGAGGGCATCTCCTCGACCGAGGAGCCCGCGGTGATCGTGCGCGATATGACCGGCGCGATCATGGCCTGGGTCGAGATCGGAGCCCCCGACGCCGAACGCCTGCACTACGGCAGCCGCCTCGCCGAGCGCACGGTCGTCTACACGCACCGCGACCCCGCGAAGGTCATGGCACCGTGGGCCGGGAAGAAGATCCACAAGTCCGAGGCGATCCGCGTCTACAGCTTCGACCCCGGCTTCATCGACTCGGCGGTCCCGCATCTGGAGCGCCGCAACACCATGACGCTCACCGTGACCGAACAGGTCGTCTACCTCGACCTGAACGGCACCTCGCTGACGACGACGATCCACGAGCACGAGATCGCCTGACCGCCACGCGACAGGGAGGAGTTCTCCCCCATGGGCGGAGCCCTCGGGGCTGCACGTCAGCCCCACGCGGAGATCTCAGCCCGACGCCGCGTACTCAGCCCGACGCCGTGGCCACACCGCTCGGAGACGAGCACGGCCCCGCCCCGCAGAAGCGGAGACGGGGCCGGTGACTCGGACGGCGGTCAGCTCGTGAGGTCGGCCGCGGTCGGCACGCGACCGGCGATCTCCTCGATGATGTCGTCATCGAGACGAGCGTTCTCGAACGGCGCGTCGATCTCGGCGCGCTCGAGCATCTCGGTCATACGACGCTGGCGCTGACGCGTGATCAGGGTGACGACCCGGCCAGAGCGGCCCGCGCGACCGGTGCGACCCGAGCGGTGCAGGTACGTCTTGTACTCGTCGGGTGCGTCGGCCTGCACGACCAGGTCGATGTCATCGACGTGGATGCCGCGGGCGGCGACGTCCGTCGCGACGAGCACGTTCACGCGGCCGGAGGTGAGACGCTCCAGGTTGCGCGTGCGCTTCGCCTGGTTCAGGTCACCGTGGAGCGAGACCGCGGGGATGCCGGCGTCGTCGAACTGCTCGGCGAGCATGTCGGCGTAGGCGCGAGTGCGGGCGAACACGAGCGTCTTGCCCGCACGGTCGACCAGCGACGTGAGGATGTCGGCCTTGTCGCGGTGCTCGATCACGAGCACGCGGTGCTCGATCGTGCTGGAACCCTGGTCCTCACCGGCGACCTCGAAGACGGCAGGATCGATCAGGAACTCGTCGACGAGGGCTGCGACCTCGCGGTCGAGCGTCGCCGAGAACAGCAGCTTCTGGCTGCCGTCTGCGGTGTGACGCAGGATGCGCTGCACCGGCTCGACGAATCCGAGCTCGCACATGTGGTCGGCCTCGTCGAGCACGGCGATCCGGCAGTCCGACAGGTCGAGCTTGCCCTGGTTGATCAGGTCCTCGACACGACCGGGGGTGCCGATCACGATGTCGACGCCCTTCTTGAGCGCGCCGACCTGACGGCCCTGCGGCACACCACCGTAGATCTGCGTGGTGAACAGACCGACGCTGCGGGCGATCGGCTGGATCGTGCGGTCGATCTGGAGTGCGAGCTCACGCGTCGGCGCGAGGATGATCGCACGCGGCGAACGGCCGAACTCGCGGCGCTTGCCCGCCTGCGACTGCAGCACGCGCTCGACGAGCGGTGCGCCGAAGGCGATCGTCTTGCCGGAGCCGGTGCGGCCACGCGCGAGGACGTCGCGGCCCTCGAGCACTGCGGGAATGCTGGCGGCCTGGATGGCGAACGGCGATGCCGCGCCGAGTCCGGCCAGCGTCTCGACGATGTTCGAGCCGAGGCCGAGATCGCCGAACGTCACGCCGTCGACCTCGACAGCGGCCACGGCCTTGGCTTCGAGGCGCTCATGCACGACGTCCTCACCCGGTGCGAACTTCGCGCCGGAGCGACCCTGGGCTGCTGAGCCCGTCGAAGCATTCCAGTCGTTGCGGCTCGGACGCTCGTTGTGCGACGGACGCCCACGGGTGTCCGAGGTCAGCGGGCGCGGGCGCTCGGTGCGGTAGGCGCCACCGGTCGATGGGCGACGCTCATCGCGGCCGCCCTCGAAGGAGCGCTGCGTGCGATCGCGGTCGAATGCGCGACGTGCGCGGTCGGCGTCGTAGGAGCGCTCGCCACCACGGCTCGGCGCGCCTGCGTCGCGGCGCGGACGCTCGTCGCGGTCGAAGCGCTGGCCACCGCGGTCGTCGCGGTAACCGCCCTGACCGGTCGGACGCTGGCCACGACGGTCGTCGCGACCCGGACGCCCGCCGTCACGGTGGTCGTTGTCGCGGAAGCCCTGGCGCTGGGTGCTCGCACCGCGGTCGTCGCGGCGCGGACGCTCGTCGCGCTGGCCGGGACGAGCGTCGCGGTAGGTGCCGGGACCGGTGGGCCGCTGGCCGCCACGCTCGTCACGACGCGGGCGGTCATCACGGTCGAAACGAGGGCGCTCTGCGCCACGGTCGAAGGAACGGGCCGGGCGGTCGTTGAAGCGGGGGCGCTCGGTGCGCTCGTCGCCGCGGTGGTGCGGAGCCTCGCGGCGTCCGGACTCCGCGCGGTTGCGGATGCCACGAGCCTCGTCGCGGCCCGCGCGCTCCTGCGCGCTCCAGCGCTGCTTGGGTGCACCGGACTCGGCTTCGGCCGGGCGGTAGCCGCGGTGGCTCGCGCTGCGGCTGCCGGGACGACGGTCGTAACCGCCGGCCGCGGGAGCGGAGCGGCGGTCACCGGCATCCGCGCGTCCGCCGCGCTCGTCGCGGGCGCCGTCGCGAGACGGAGCGCCGTGGTGACGATCGTGGAAGGAGGTCTTGTTCGCGCCGTATCGCGGCTCGAAATTGCGGGCGGGGCGGCCGCCCTGGGGCTTCTTGCTCTTCGGCATGGAAGTATCTGCTTTCGTTTCTCGCACGAGAACAGCACTGCGCGCACGCGCGCGCACCATGAGCAACGCTCAGGGGGCCGGTTGGGAGGAGCCGGGGGCCATTCATGTGATGGTTCATGTGCGTCGATGGACGCTCACCATCGGCCCCTGGACTCACACTTCACACACATAAAACGTCCGCGCCTTGCGCGGGTGTCCGAAGCCGACCACACAAGTGTAGCCGACGCGCCTGAGAGAGCACCCAGACCCCTACGCTGATGGAGTGATTTCCGTCTCCCCCACCGGCACCCAGATCGTCCTGCAGCTCGGCGACGTCACCGCGCAGATCGCGCAGGTCGGCGCTTCGCTCCGCTCCCTGCGCATCGGCGGTGTCGACCTCGTCCCGCCGTATCCCGAGGACGCACCGACCCCCTCGTGCTCCGGCGTCGTGCTCACGCCATGGCCGAACCGGGTGCGCGACGGCGAGTGGGACGATGCAGGCACCACCCGCCGGCTCGCGGTCACGGAGCCGAAGTTCCACAACGCCAGCCACGGACTGCTTCGCTTCACCGCCTACGAGGTCGCCCAGACCGAGACGGCCGCAGTGCTCCGCGCGACGATCGTGCCGCAGACCGGCTACCCGTACCTGGTCGAGACCTCCGTCACCTACACGCTGACCGCCGACGGCGTGCAGGTCACGCACTCGCTGACCAACCGCTCTGCCGAGCCGGCGCCCGTCGCCCTCGGCACGCACCCCTTCGTCACGATCGGCGATGTCGATCCGCACGAGCTGGTGCTGCAGGTGCCGGCCGAGACCGCCTTCGAGACGGACGAGCGGATGCTGCCGACCGGCACCCGTCCGGCGGATGCCGCGCTCCGTGAGGGCGTGCGCCTCGGCGACGTCGAGCTCGACACCGGGTTCACCGGCCTCGCTCGCGATGCCGACGGGCTCGTGCGACACACGCTGACCGCACCGGACGGACGCCGCCTGACGCTGTGGCAGGGCGAGGGCTTCGACTTCGTGCAGGTGTACACCACGCCGAAGTACCCGGGTCAGTCGCTCGCGGTCGCGATCGAGCCGATGACGGCGCCGGCCGACGCGCTGAACAGCGGGCTCGGCATCCGCCGCCTCGCATCCGACGAGACCTGGACCCTGCAGTGGGGCATCACCTTCGCCTGAGCGATGCGCGCCCCTGCACCGAGAGACCCCGCCCTGCTGACTGCAGGGCGGGGTCTCGTCGATGAAGCGGCGGTCGGCGACTACTCGCCGCGCTCGCGCAGCTCCCGACGCGTGAGCGCGTGGGCGTCTGAGGCACTCGAGTCAGCGGCACTCGAGTCGACGGACGCCGCGGCATCCGCCCCGACGAGCACCGGCGTCCGACCATCGGCATCCAGACCCTTGCGCGCCCGGCGGCGTTCCTTCGCGCCCTCGACCAGGTTGTAGAGGGTCGGCAGCACGATCAGCGTCAGCACGGTCGAGGAGATCAGTCCGCCGATCACGACGATCGCGAGCGGCTGCGAGATGAAGCCTCCGTGCCCGGTGATGCCGAGCGCCATCGGGGTGAGCGCGAAGATCGTCGCGAGGGCGGTCATCAGGATCGGACGCAGTCGCTTCTCACCACCGGCCCGCACCGCATCGGCGGTCGACAGCCCCTTCTCCCGATACTGGTTGACGAGGTCGATCAGCACGATCGCGTTCGTGACCACGATGCCGATGAGCATCAGCACACCGATCAGCGAGGCCACGCCGAGCGGCACACCGGTGACGACCTGCAGCAGGATCGCGCCCGTCGCCGCGAACGGCACCGAGATGAGCAGCAGCAGCGGCTGACGCAGCGACTTGAAGGTCGCGACCATCACGACGTACACGATCAGGATCGCGGCGAGCATCGCGAGACCGAGCTGCGAGAACGAGTCGGCCTGCTGCGACGCGACACCGCCGACCTCGGCCGACGCACCGTCCGGCAGGTCGACCGCCTCGAGCGCGGTGTTGACCGATGCCGTCGCGGTGGCCAGGTTGTCGGATGCCGGGGGCACCGTGATCGTCGACGTGCGGCGTCCCTGCTCGGTGGTGATCGAGGTGGGGCCGTTGCGCTGCTCGACCGTCGCGATGTCCTGCAGCTGCACGACGCCGAGCGGCGTCGGGATCGTGAGCTGCTTGAGCGCGTCGACCGTGGTCGGCGGCTCGGGTGCGACGAGGTACACGGTCAGCGCGGTGTCGTCGATCTCGACGGAGCCGAGCTGCTGCGGACGCATCGTGTTCGAGACGATCGACCCGACCGCGACCTCGGAGAGTCCGCGCTGGGCGGCTGCCTCGCGGTCGACCACGACGGCGATGTACGGCAGCGATGCGGCCAGGTTGTCGGTCACCTGACCGACGCCGTCGCGGCCGTCGAGCTCGTCGACGACGGCGGTCGTCGCGGTCTGCAGGTCGTCTGCGTTCGGAGCCGAGACCGAGATCTCGATGTCGCTCGACCCGAAGCTGGCGGATGCGGCGACGGAGACGTCGCCCACCTCGTCGCCGAGTCCGTCGATGGCCTTCTGCACGTCTGCGCGCAGCTTCTCCTGATCGGCGTCGCCGTCGGTCAGCACCGAGTAGGTGATGCCGGCGCCGCCCGAGAACGCGTCGCGCAGGGCGGAGCCGCTCGACC
Source organism: Microbacterium sp. (assembly GCF_036823965.1). Classification (GTDB taxonomy): domain Bacteria; phylum Actinomycetota; class Actinomycetes; order Actinomycetales; family Microbacteriaceae; genus Microbacterium. The sequence continues at coordinate 105,407 of NZ_DAITBE010000003.1, forward strand.
CGATCGAGGCCTGCACGTGCTCGATGCCGTCGATGTCGAGCAGGGCGTCCTCGACGCTGACCGCGGCATCCGACTTGGCCTGCAGGCTCGCGGTCGGGCCGAGGTCCTGCGTGACCGTCATCGTGTTCTGGCCGGAGTCTCCGAGGAAGTTGACCTTCATCAGCGGCGCCGCCGCGAGCGTGCCGCCCAGCACCACGATCGCGATGATCACGGTGATGCCGGAGTGCTTGAGCGTCCAGCCGAGGATCGGCCGGTACGCGCGCTGGAGCTTGGTCGGCGGAGCGTCCTGGTGCTCCGGGTCGATCGCGACGCCCTGCTCGTCGAGCAGCGGCTTGCCGGGGCGCAGGAACCAGTACGCGAGCACCGGCACGATCGTGAGCGAGACGAGCAGCGAGGCGACCATCGCGATCGCGACGGTCACGGCGAACGGCCGGAACAGCTCGCCGACCATGTCGCCGACGAACACGATCGGGAGGAACACCGCGACGGTCGTGATCGTGGATGCCGTGACGGCCATCGCGACCTCGCGCACGGCGAGCCTGATCGCATCGCCCTTGTCGGCATCGCCGACGTAGTGCCGTTTGATGTTCTCGATCACGACGATGGAGTCGTCCACCACTCGTCCGATCGCGATCGTGAGCGCACCGAGCGTCAGGATGTTCAGCGAGTAGCCGAAGGCCTGCAGCCCGATGAAGGTGATGAGCACCGAGGTCGGGATCGAGATCGCCGTCACCAGGGTGGAGCGGATCGAGAGCAGGAAGACGAGGATCACGATCACCGCGAACGCGAGGCCCAGCAGTCCCTCGGTCGCGAGGCTCTCGATCGACTGCTGGATGAATGGCGCCTGATCGAAGATGATCGTGAACTCGGCGTCCGGGAACGCCTTGCCGATCTCGTCGAGTGCGGCGATCACGCCCTGCGACACCTCGACGGTGTTCGCGGCCGGGAGCTTCGTGATCGAGATGGAGAGCGCGTCCTTGCCGTCGACGCGCGAGATCGAGCTGATCGGGTCGGACTCCTGGACGACGGTCGCCACATCGCCGATGGTCACCGCGGTGCCGACGAGCGGGAGCGCAGCGATCTCCTCGACGGATGCGAGCTTCGCGCCGGTCTGCACGGTGAGGGTCTGGCCGTCGGCGGTGATGTCGCCGCCGGGGAAGAGCGTGCCGTTCTGCTGCAGCGCCGAGCTGATCTCCTGCGTGCTGGCACCCTCGGCCGCGAGCTTCGCGACGTCGGGCGTGATGCTGATGCGCTGTCCCACGCCACCGATGATCTGCGCGGCGTTGACGCCGTCGACATCCTCGAGGTCGGGGATCGCGACGCTCTGCAGCTCCGCCTGCGCGTTGTCTGCGTCCTCGAATCCGGTGACGGCGACCTGGATCACCGGGAAGTCGTCGATCGAGACCGCGAGCACCTGCGGGCTGACATCCTCGGGCAGCTGACTCGAGATGCGGTTGAGCGCCTGCTGGATCTTCTGCTCAGCCGTTGCGAGGTTCGTCCCGTAGGCGAAGGTCGCCTGCACGATCGAGGCGTTCGTCGTGCTGGTGGCTGTCGTGCCCTCGAGCCCGGGCACGCCCTGGATCGCCGACTCGACCGGCGTCGACACGTCGTTCTCCACGACCTCGGGCGATGCGCCGGGGTACGTGGTCATCACCATGAGGTTGGGGAGCTCGAGCGAGGGGATGAGCTCCTGCTTGAGGTTGGTCAGCGCCAGGCCGCCGAACACCGCGGCGACGATGGTGATGAGGGCGATGAGCGCCCGGTTCTTCAGGCTCAGGACTGCGAGATTCGACACAGCGGATTCCTCGGTTCAGGGTGCGGAGGACGCGACGATGCGACCGGGGTTGGTATCAGTCTCGGGCATGCCGAGGATTCTGGTGAGCACGGTTTCGATGAAGGGGCGATCGAGCGTCGCGTCGCGGATCTGCGCGTTCCACATCACACCGTCGATGAAGATCATGGCAGCGGTCGCGCGGTCGGCGCCGTAGCTCGGCTCCAGCATCGCGACGAGCTGTTCGGAGAGGTGGCGGGCGAGCTCTCGGAGGCGCGGATCGTGCACTGCGGCAGTCACGACGGCGCGGTCGGCCTGCACGGTCCTGGCATCGTCGAGGCTGTCGGCGATGAGGCCCGCGAGCACGGCAGGGCTGGCGCCGCGCTCCTCGACGATGCGGCGGATGCCCTCGAGGCGCGCGTCGACCTCGTCGGCGAGCACCCCGAATGCTGCGGTGCGCAGGTCGTCGAGCGTGTCGTAGTACCGCGTGGTCGAGCCGAGCGGCACGCCGGCACGGGCGGCGACGAGGCGGTGCGTGATCGCGTCGGCGCCGACCTCGACGATCAGCTCGGCTGCGGCGGCGGCGATCTCTCGCCGACGTGCCTCGGGGTCACGTCGGCGACGCGTTGCTTCCGCCATGCTCACCCCCAGGACATCTGTACATGTACATTTGTACATTTCCTCGGTGGGAGGATGCTGGGAGCAGGAGAGGTCGCGCTTCCCGGTCAGACGAGCGCGGTGCCCAGCGCGAGACCGAGTCCTGCCGCGGCGAGTCCCGACGCCAGCATCCCGATCGCGTTGAACGCCGCCGATCTGCCCTCGCCGTCGCGCCAGAGCGCGACCGTGTCGAGCATCGCCGTGCTGAAGGTCGTGTAGCCGCCGAGGAGCCCGGCGCCGAGCACGAACGCCTGATCGGGGAGGGCAGCCGTCACGAGTCCGAGGGCGAAGGAACCGGTGAGGTTCACGAGGAAGACACCCCAGGGGAAGCGGCGTCCTGCGAGCCGGGCGACCCCGAGATCGGCGAGATACCTGAGCACGGCGCCCGCACCCCCGGCGAGCGCGGCGGCGAGGAACAGCAGCGGGCTCATGCGGCATCCCCCGCACTGTGCGGTCGACCGAGCCGGAGACCGAGCGCGGCGGCGCCGAGGCCGAGCACGAGCGAGCCGAGGCCGTAAGCGACGGCCACGATCGGAGCATCCGCCCACAGCGCGAGCGTTCCCGTCATGAAGGAGCTGTAGGTGGTGAAGCCGCCCAGCATGCCGGTGCCGATCAGGAGTCGCACCTCGGCCGCCGCTGAGTCCCTGAGCCTGCCGAAGGGTCGTGCCGCCAGGACGCCGATCAGGAACGCCCCGACGACGTTCGCGAGCAGCACCGCCGTCGGGAACCCGCCCTGCTCCGGCAGCAGGAGCCCGAGCGCGAGCCTGGCGGCGGTGCCGACCGTGCCGCCGAGCGCGACGAGCAGGATGCGGCGGAGGTTCACGATCGCCACTGTAGTCGCCGATGACAGCCCGACCCCCGAATGTCAAGGCGCTGGGTGCCTGACGCTCGCGGGCGTTCACTGACCACATGCTGCCCCTCTGGAAGACCGACACGACCATGCCCGCCGGCTCGCCCTTCGAGGCGGATGCGCACCACGACGTCGTCATCGTCGGAGCCGGCATCACGGGACTGACCACCGCGGTCATGCTCTCCCGCGCCGGTCTCGACGTCGCGGTGATCGAGTCCGGTGCCGTCGCGGAGCTCGCGACCGGCGGGAACACGGGCAAGCTCTCACTCCTGCAGGGCAAGCGCCTCGCCGAGATCCGTCGGCACCACCCGGCCGAGCTCGTGCGCGCCTACGTCGACGCGAACCGTGACGGCATGGACTGGCTGCTCGCCTTCGCCGACGCCGCTGGCGTCTCGTACACCCGCCGCACGGATCACTCCTACGCGCAGGGGCGCAGCGGCGTCGACACCGTGCGCGCACAGCACGCGGCGGCGCGCGAAGCCGGGCTGCCGACACGGATCCTGGCCACCAGCGAGCTGTCGACCCTGCCGTTCCCGGTGGCAGGTGCCGTCGCGCTCGACGACCAGGTCATGATCGATCCGGCGCTCGTCGCGCGGGCGCTGGCAGCGGATCTGCTCGCCTCGGGCGGGACGCTGCACACCGGCATCCGCGTCACCGGCGCCCATGCACTGCCCTCTGCCCACGTCGACACGGACGCCGGCCCCATGTCAGCCGACCACATCGTGCTGGCGACCGGTGCCCCGATCCTCGATCGGGGCCTGTACTTCGCGAAGACCCGAGGTCTGCGGTCGTACTGCGTCTCGTTCCGCGTGCCCGGCGAGGTGCTCGACACGACCTTCCTCTCGGTCGATGACCCGACCAGATCGATCCGTCCGGTGTCGGCCGCTGACGGCCCCGTCGGCACGGCGCAGCTCGTCGTCGGCGGCAACGGGCATCCGGTCGGCCGCTCCGACTCCGAGGCCGCCGCGATCGAGGACCTCGTCACCTGGACTCGCCGGCACTTCCCGGATGCCGAGGAGACGCACCGCTGGTCCGCGCAGGACTACGAGTCGCACAACCTCATCCCGTTCGTTGGCGCCCTGCCCCGCGGTCTCGGCCGGATCCGATTCGCCACCGGCTACGCGAAGTGGGGGCTGTCGAACGCGCCGGCCGCTGCCCGACGACTGACCGACGAGATCCTCGGGACGAGCTACCGCGACCGGCCCAGATGGATGATGAAGATCTCGACGCGCCTCACCGTCGCGGCCGACCTCGGACGCGGCGCGACGGAGGGCGCGAAGGTCGGCAAGGCGGCTGTCGAAGGATGGGCGGATGCCGAGTCGCGCACCGTGCCGATCGCTCAGCCGGCCGAGGGCGAGGGCGTGGTCGCGAATCGCGCCGGTCTGCCGGTCGGCGTCTCCACGGTCGACGGCGTCACGCGCGCGGTGAGCGCCGTGTGTCCCCATCTCGGCGGCGTGCTGGCCTGGAACGATGCGGACTGCACCTGGGACTGCCCGCTGCACGCCTCGCGCTTCGAACCCGACGGCACCAGGATCGAGGGCCCGGCGCTCAAAGACCTGCCGCAGCTGCCGCGCACCGGTCGGCGCTGAGGTCAGACGCCTGCCGGCGGAGCGTCCCACCCCTGCTGCGGTGTCTCGCAGCTCTCGCGGAAGACGTACTGCGAGGCCAGCCGACGCTGGCTGCTCGACCAGTCGATCGCCGGTCGGCGCTGCTCCGGCGGCAGGTAGCCCAGCCGGTAGACGGCCATCAGCTCGAGGTCGTCCGGCACGTGCAGGAGGCGGACGATCTCGTCCCAGCGACCGGGCACCTCCATCGGGAAGGAGATGAACTGGATGCCCATGCCGAGCTCGACGGTGGTGAGCCAGATGTTCTCCATCGCGGCGCCCATGCTGAACACAGAGTAGAACGACGACAGCTGTCCAGGACGGTACTCGCTGCGGTCGAGCATCACGCCGAGCAGCAGCGGCGAGCCGGCGACGAGCTTGCGGTTCTCGGCGCCGAGTGTCTTGGGCACGCCGAAGGTGTTCATGAGCGTCTGCCCTCGCTTCGTGAACACCTGGCTCGTGAACGGGCGAAGTGCCGCGGGGAGCTTGTCGAACAGCATCCCGTTCCGCTTCTCGTCCATCTCGGCCTGGCTGAACCGGAAGTACGGCTTGTACCGCTCGAAGAACGTGCCGTTCGACATCGCCTCGGTCATGCTCTCGCCCGAGATGCTCGCGATCCGGTCGATCGTCTCGCGGCTCTCGATCACGACGAAGCGCCACGGCTGGCTGTTCAACTGCGAGGGTGCCCGCCCGGCTGCCTCGAGCAGCACCCGCTGATGCTCCTCCGAGACGGGATCGGGCAGGAACGGGCCGTTCGTGGTCTTACGGCGGCGGATGGCGTCGAGCAGTTTCATGTGATCACTTCCGGTCGGAGGGACGCCGCGAGCAGGCGAGGCCGGCGACGATGAACGGGGCTGCGGCGAGCGCGACCAGCGGATGCCGCGCGGTATGACTGCCGAGGTAGGGGATGGCCGCGAGCGGGGCGGTGGCCGGCAGCAGCGCGAGCGCAGCGCGTCGGCTCGCGGATCGGGGGCGAGCCCAGACCGCGGCGCTGATCGCCGCGGCGGTCGTGACGCAGGTCGCGATGTAGAGGGCGTGGTGCACCCAGCGGAAGTTCCGCGTGTCGATCGTCTTCGTCGCCACTGCGGTGCCGAGCGCTGCGTTCGCACCGTACGCGATGGCTGCGGCGGCGAACAGCGGCGCTGCGTTCGTCCGCCGTGGTCGCTGCCTCATGCCCTGACCCTACGCCCGACCTCCGGATGCCGAGCGACCCCCTTGCGTGCGAGCGGCCCCGTTGGGTACGGCCACAAGGGGGTGGCTCGCACGCAAGGGGGCCGCTCGGCGGATGGGGCGGGACGCTACAGGGTGGCTTCCGCATAGATGCGGAGCGCGTCGCGGACGAACTCCGCGCCACGGGTTCCGCCGTCGGACGTCGCATAGTTCGCGCCGAAGCGCGGATCCGCGACGTACATCTCGCCGAGTCCGGTCACGTACCCCTTGACGTCGCCGCCAGGGGCAGCGGCCGGTGTGCCCGGCACACCGGCCAGCCACTCGACGTGGCGTCGAGCGAGGTCCTGCGCATCGTCGGACGCCGGATCGATGCCCCGCTCCGCCGCAGCGATCCAGTCGCGTGCGAGATCGGACACGTGCTGCTGCCACTCGGCGCGCTCGGCGTCCGTCATCCCCCGCCACCAGCGGTCACTGTCGGCGTACGCCTTCCTGCCCCAACGATCCTCGACCTCCTCCTTGTACCGGGTGTGGTCGAAGCCGTCGAACATGTGCTCTGCCATGAGTTCTTCACCTCCTCTCATTGCATGGATGGTGGATTCGACCGCCGCGATCTGCCGCGCCAGCCGGGCCTGCTCCTCGCGCAGCAGCGCGAGGTGCGTCTCGAGCGCGGATGCCTCATCCGCGCCGTGGGTCCCTGAGCCCGCACCGTTGGTCCCTGAGCCCGCACCGTTGGTCCCTGAGCCTGTCGAAGGGCCGAGCACCTCCGCCACCTGCGGCAGTCCGAGGCCGAGCTCCCGCAGCAGCAGGATGCGCTGCAGGCGCACGAGCGCCGAGGCGTCGTAGTGCCGGTAGCCGTTCGACGCGATGCGCGACGGCGGCAGCAGCCCGATGTCGTCGTAGTGACGCAGCGTGCGGCTCGTGGTCCCAGCGAGTCGCGCGATCTCCTGGATCGACCAGTCCTTCCGCTCCATCGGCATCCTCCGTTCCGTTGTCGATATCTCGACTGTAGAAGTTGACGCTGCGTCAAGGTCAACCATCATCTCTCTCACCTACCCTGGGTGGGACTCCCGGAGGAGTCGCTACGCCATCTCACCCGGAGGAGCACTCGCATGCCCGAAACCACCCGCTCGACGCCGATCCACCCGAGCCGCCGGACGATCCTCAGGGCCTCCGCCTGGTCGCTGCCTGTCGTCGCCGTCGCGATGTCCGCACCGCTCGCCGCCGCGAGCACGGTGATCGATCTCGAGCTCACAGCGCAGCCGTTCGGCGACAGGATCATCGTGACGAATCCGGAGGGAACGCTGGCCTTCGACGTGACGGTCCCGTACTCCTTCGACGCCACCACCTTCGGTCCGAGCGCCACACCGGGGACGACGCTGGTCGTGAGCTTCGATGTCCGTCTGCTCGACGACGTGATGGTGTCGATGCAGGGCGAGCCGGCGACCGAGCTCACCTCCGAAATCGCCGGGAACACGCGGACCGTGACGTTCTCGCTGCCGATCGCGATCCCCGCCGATGGGACGACGGTCCCGATCCAGCCGTTCTTCGCCACGATCAACAGCTCGACATTCTTCGGCGACCTCGCACCGCTGGTCGTCACCCTGGTCGCGCCGGCAGGCACCAGCGAATCGAACCTGTCGAACAACGCCGTGACGAGGGTGGTGCAGTACGTCGCACCTCCGAACTGAGCCGGACAGTCCCGACCAGGAGGCGCCCGCCACCATCGAGTGGCGGGCTGCTCCTGCGGATTCCCAGCACCCCCTTGACACCATCGAGATATATCGTGTTACTCTTCCAACACACGATATATCGTGATCCACGACACAGGAGAAGCAGACATGACCGAGAAGTGGCTCATCGCCCCCGGCGAAGAACGCGTCATCGACATCGCATCCGCGACCCGGCTCAAGGTCGGTCTCGTCGGAGGACAGGTCGACATCATCGCCCATGACGAACCCGGCATCCGCATCGAGGTGCACGGCGTCACCACCAAAGACCTCCGCGTGGAGGCCCACGACGGCGAGGTCGAGATCGATCACCCGCAGCTGGGCTGGGACAACTTCCTCGAGGTGTTCCGCAACTTCGGCTCCGGCGGCCCCCGTGCAGAGGTGAGCGTCGCCGTCCCCCGCTCCATCGCGCTGAACCTCGGCGTCGTCAGCGCCGGCGCCCTCGTCTCCGGCCTCCGCAACGACACCCGGCTGAACACGGTGTCCGGCGACATCATCGTCGACACCCTGATCGGCGACCTCACCGTGAACTCGGTGTCCGGCGACGTGCAGGTGCGCGGACTGACCGGCTCGATCAGCGCGAACAGCGTCTCGGGAGATGTGGCCGTGACCGGTGCTGTCCGCAAGGCCACGGTCGACATCGTCTCGGGCGCCACACTGGTCGATGCCGCGGGCGACGTGAACTCCATCACCGTGAACTCGGTCTCCGGCGGCACCACGGTGCGCCTCGACGAGTCCCTCGCTGCGAACTACGTCATCCGCTCGCTCACCGGCCGCCTGCTGATCGACGGCATCGAGCGCAACTCCTCCGGTCCGAGCAACTACACGGGCACGAAGGGCGAGCTCGCCGGTCGCTTCGTCGATCTGCGCGCGAACTCCGTCTCCGGCGGCGTCACGGTGCTGCGCCGGGCTCCCGAGTCGATCACGAACGACGCGGAGTGGGAGGAAGCATGAGCCCCGCAGTGTTCTCGCACGGCGACCTGCGGCTCTACCTCCTGTCGCTGCTCGCCGAGGCGCCGCAGCACGGCTACGGCATCATCCAGTCGCTGACCGACCGCACCGGCGGCACCTACACGCCGAGCGCCGGCACGATCTACCCGCGGCTCGCGAAGCTCGAGGAGGAGGGCCTGGTCTCGAAGACCGTCGACGGCCGCACCACGATCTACTCCATCACCGACGCAGGTCGTGAAGAGCTCGCAGCACGCGAGGGCGACCTGGCCGGCATCGAGTCCGGTCTCGCCGACTCGGTTCGTCTGATCGCGAACGAGGTGCGCCAGAGCGTGAAGGACGCGATGAAGAGCCTGCGGGCCGATCTCGCCTCGGCGGAGCACGATGAGCGCGCTGCTGCGAAAAGCCGACCGCGCGCGGCGAGCGACGACGTCCGCGTCACCAGTCGCGAAGAGCTGCACCGGGCGGATGCCATCATCAACGCGTTCCGTGCCAGGGTGCGCACCGACATCCGGACGCATGTGGCGAAGGGCGGCGCCCTGCCGGCATCCGTCGTCTCCGAGCTGGAGGACGGACTCGATGCCGCGGCGCACGCCGTGACGAGAGCCCTCGCGTCCTCCTGACCCGCCCCATCACAGACGCCCCCTCGTACTCAGCCGAGTCCGAGGGGGCGTCGTCGTTCCAGGAGCTCCCGACGACTACTCGGGCCAGATCTCCTTCTGCGAATCGGGCACCGACTCGCCGAGCGGCACGACGAGCACCGAGCGGTGCTGCCGGTGCGTCAGGCGCGCTGCGACCGATCCGGTGAAGAACTCGCGGATCGACTCGCCGATCCCTCGCTTGCGGGTGCCGACCACGATGAGCTGGGCGTCGAGCTTGTTCGCGAGCTGCTTGATCGCCAGCGCCGGATCGCCGACGAGTTGGCGAGCCGTCCAGGTGATCCCGGCCGGGTCGAGCACCGCGGCGGCGGCGGACTGCACGGCTTCGAACTCGGCCGCACCGGCGTCGAAGTTGATGTCGATCGGCGCGGAGTGCACGTATCCGTCCGGATCCTCGTAGGTCACGAAGCGCGTGACGTCGACGTGGGCGACGACGAGCGGCACATCGAGCAGTCGGGAGAACCGCAGCGCCTCCTCGAGGACGCGCTGATTCTGTTCCGGCTGCAGGCCGACGATCACCGCTTTCTGCAGCGCTGCGTTCTGTGCAGCCTCGTCGGACGGAGTGGAGGTGTTCTCGGTCATGAAGATCGTTCCCTTCACCAGCCTGGCGTCAGCCAGAGGGTCTTACCCGCGTGCTATTCTGAATGCTACTCTTACCGGCTGCGCGCCGGTGTCGTGATGCCTCGGGCTTTTGCCGCCCGCAGCTTAACTCGTGAGGGGGTCTCGCGCATGGGCCGTGGCCGTCAGAAGGCGAAACACACAAAGATCGCCCGCGAACTCAAGGCGTACAGTCCGTCGGTGAACTATTCCGCTCTCGAGCGCGAATTGGGTCATCCGACCGACGAAGACGCCTACGTCGACAAGTGGGCTGATGACTATGCCGACGAAGACGAGGACGAACTAGAGAAGGCCTGACCGCTTTCTGTTCGACGTCTCCCCCGTACGACCTACGGGGGTTTCGTCGTGCCCGGATGCTGGGCGCCCACCTGAGAGGATCTCCTCATGGCCCGCGTCGTCTCCCTCTACCGCCACCCGATCAAGGGCCTCACGCCCGAATCCGTCGATGCGCTGATCGTGCAGGCCGACGGCAGGGTCGCCGGAGATCGCGTGCTCGCATTCCGATTCGCGGATGCCGCCACCCCGGAGGACCGCGACGGCCTGGACTACTGGCCGAAGGCCAAGGGCCTCGCACTGCAGGACTTCCCCGCGCTGGCCGCGCTCCGCACGAGCTATGACGACGCATCCAGACGGATCCGGATCGAGCAGGGCGGCGACGTGCTGGTCGAGGCCGGGCTCGACGTCGATGGCCGTGCGGCGCTGACCGACGCGATCACCGAGTTCGTGCTCGCGACGCCCGAGGCGAAGAAGCTCGGCCGCCCCGGGCGACTTCCCCTCGTGCTCGTCGGCGACGGCGAGACCTCGCAGTTCCAGGATCGACCGCAGGGCTACGTCTCGGTGCACAGCCGGGCCAGCGTGGATGCGCTCGGCGACGCACTGGAACTGCGCATCGACGACCGCCGCTTCCGCTCGAACGTCGTGATCGACGGGGTCGATGCGTGGGAGGAGCTCGACTGGTCGAGCGAGGTGCGCATCGGCGACATGACCTTCCGCGCCGCTGGCCCGATCGTGCGCTGCCTGGCGACGCACGCGAATCCGGACACCGGGATCCGCGACGCGAAGGTGCTCACCACCCTCACCGGAGCACTCGCGCAGGACGAGCCGACCCTGGGCCGGCTGCTGCTGCCGGGATGGGCCGACGATCAGGGCACCGCACCGGCCGGCGTCATCCGCGTCGGCGACGAACTGCACGCACGCTGAGATCGCTCGCGACGATCGAACGGCGATCGAACGTGTCGTCCCTGCTCGATGTCAGCGCTCCCGTCGGAGGCTATCAGGCCTGCTTGAATCATCTGAATCACGCGCTTGTGAACGCAAACATTTTCTGATTTGATGTGCATGTGATCGACGGCGCCGCAACGCCACCCCTCATCCGGGAAGATCCGCAGAACCTGACCTCGAAGAGGAGAACAGCATGGCAATCACCCCTCGCTTCACACGCACCGCCGCGATCGTCGCCGTCGGTGCCGTATCGGCCTTCGGCCTCGCCGCCTGCTCGTCCGGCGACACCGACTCCGGCAGCGCCGGCGGCGACCCGATCACGATCGAGTACGTTCACCGCCTCCCCGACGGCGACGGGATGACCAAGGTCGACGACATCGTCAAGCGCTGGAACGCCGACCACCCGGACATCCAGGTGAAGGCCACGAAGTTCGACGGCAAGTCGAGCGACATGATCCTGAAGCTCGAGACCGACATCAAGGCCGGCAACGGCCCCTGCCTCGCACAGACCGGGTACGCCGAGGTTCCGCAGCTGTTCGTCAAGGGGCTGCTGCAGGATGTCGCCCCCGAGGCGAAGAAGTACGAGGACCACTTCTCGGCCGGCGCGTTCAGCGGCATGAAGGTCGGCGATGCGATCGTCGGTCTGCCGACCGACACCGGCCCCCTGGTGTACTTCTACAACGAGGCCGAGTTCACCGCCCTCGGACTCGACGTGCCGACCACCCTCGATGACCTCACGGCCGATTCCGCCGCTGCCACGGCCGCAGGCAAGTACGTCACGGCGTTCACGCCGGACGAGGCGCAGAACTGGCTCGCCGGTCAGGCCGCCGCCGCCGGCGACACCTGGTTCAGCACCGAGGGCGACGAGTGGAAGGTCGACGCCGAGGGAGACGGCGCGGAGCGCGTCGCCGGCTTCTGGCAGGGGCTCCTGGACAGCAAGCAGACGCTGGCCACCGAGCGCTGGGGCGAGGGGTTCACGGCAGCCCTGAACGACGGCAGCCTGATCGGACACATCGGCGCCGCCTGGGAGGCCGGATTCCTGCTCGACTCGCTCGACGGCACTCCTGCGGAGGGGCAGTGGCGCGTCGCGCAGCTTCCCGACTTCGGCGCCGGCGCGCTGAGCGGCCCCGACGGCGGCTCGGGCATCTCGGTCATGAAGGGCTGCGAGCACCCAGCCGAAGCGATGGAGTTCAACGACTGGTTCAACACGCAGGTCGACGATCTCGCGTCGCAGGGACTCGTCGTCGCCGCGAAGGGCAGCGTCGAGACGCCGGAGAAGATGCTGCGTCAGTTCGGCGACCAGGATGTGCTCGCCGAGCTCGCCACCGCGACCGAGAACCTCAACCCCGACTTCCCCTACGCCCCTGGCTTCTCGACGCTGTCGAAGATGAACGAGACGGCAGCCGCGGCGGTCGCCGGCACCGCGACGGTCGCGGACGTCTTCACGACCGCGCAGGACACCGCGGTCACCTCCCTGAAGGACCTCGGCCTCCCGGTCGCGGAGTGACCTGCCGAGACGGCATCATCGGATGATCGACGGCGGAGCGCACGCACAGACGGTGCGCTCCGCCGTCGTCATGAATCGAGAGGCGACACCATGGTCACTGTGACCGAGACGCGGCCGTCGGCAGCGCTGCCGGACCCGCACACCCCGATCCGGCGCATCCGCCGAGGCTCAGGGAACCGCCGCGAGGGGGTGACCGGCTGGCTGTTCATGGCGCCGTTCGCCGTGCTCTTCGCCGTCGTGTTCCTCGTGCCGATCATCGTCTCGGTGCGCTCCGCGTTCTTCGCCCAGGTGCCCTCCGGCGATGGGCTCTACGGCGGCGGCGAGCTGGTGGACGCCTTCGTCGGCCTCGACAACTTCGCCGCGGCGATCGGCAACGGCGCATTCTGGTCGGGCATGGGACGCGTCGTGGCTTTCGCCGCGCTGCAGATCCCGCTGATGACGGTGATGGCCCTCGCCCTCGCCCTGCTCCTCGACTCGTTCATCGTTCGCCGCCCCGCCCTGTTCCGTCTCGCGTTCTTCCTCCCGTACGCGGTCCCCGGCATCATCGCGGCGATGATGTGGCTGTACCTCTACACACCCCAGGTGTCGCCGTTCCTGCCGTACCTCCCCGAGGGCACCGACCTCATGTCGCCGCAGACGATCCTGTTCTCGATGGCCAACATGACCACGTGGACCTACACGGGCTACAACATGCTGATCTTCCTCTCCGCGCTGCAGGCCGTGCCGCGCGATCTGTACGAGGCGGCCCGCCTCGACGGAGCATCCGGCTTCCAGGTGGCGATGCGCATCAAGGTCCCGCTCGTGCGCGGGGCGGCCCTGCTCGCCGTGCTGCTGTCGATCATCGGCACGATCCAGCTGTTCAACGAGCCGGTCATCATGGAATCGGCGAACTCCTGGATGGGCAAGGACTTCACCCCGATGATGCTCACCTACAACTCCATGATGGGGGAGCTCTCCCCCTCCGGCAGCGGCCCGGCATCCGCCTACTCCCTGCTCATGGCACTCATCGCGGGCCTGCTCGCGATCGTCTACGCGCTGCTCCAGCGCCGAAAGGGCGACGCATGACCACCACACGCCTCCTCACCACCGCTCCGTCTCCCGGACGTCGACGCACTCGCCGCCCGCAGGCCGCCGACGCACCACCGCCGTCGATCGCCCCCGGCCCGCTCGCCCGCGTGTTCGGCATCATCGCCCTCGTCGTGGCGACCCTCTACTTCCTCGTGCCCGTCTACTGGCTCATCGTCGCCTCGACCAAGAACAACACCGATCTCACGTCGACCTTCGGCTTCTGGTTCGCCGATTGGAACCTCGGCGCGAACTACGACAGCCTGATGGGCTGGACGCAGGGTCTGTTCTGGCGCTGGGTCGGCAACTCGCTGTTCTACTCAGTCAGCGCGGGCGTGATCGGCACCCTGTTCGCCGTGATGGCCGGCTACGCGATCGCGAAGTTCGCCTTCCCCGGCAAGAAGATCGCGGTCGGCGTGATCATGGCAGGGCTCCTGCTCCCGGTCGCGCTGCTCACGGTGCCGCTCTACATCGAGTTCCACGCGCTGGGCCTGACGAACACGGTCTGGGCGATCATCATCCCCTCAGCGGTCTCACCGTTCGGCGTCTTCCTCGGCATGGTCTACGCGCAGTCCTCGGTGCCGACCGAACTGCTGGAGGCCGCACGTATCGACGGCGCCGGTGAGGGGCGGATCTTCTTCACGATCGTCCTGCGCCTGCTGGGTCCGGCGATGGTGACGATCTTCCTGTTCATCTTCGTGGCGACATGGAACAACTTCCTGTTGCCGCTCATGATGATCTCGAGCCAGGATCTCAAGCCGGTCACACTCGGGTTGTACGGCATGATGAGCTACTTCTCGCCCGACAAGGGCGCGGTCATGCTCGGCGCCCTGCTGGGCGTGATCCCGCTGATCCTGCTGTTCTTCACGCTGCAGCGCTACTGGCGCTCCGGACTGGCGGCTGGAGCGGTCAAGGGCTGAGCGGGCAAAGGCTCATCGGGCAAGGGCTCATCGGGCAAAGGCTCATCGGGCAGGTCAGACGAACATCACGCACCGCGAGGGCGGATCCGGATACCCGCGTCCCAGCGGACTGAACCAGGTGATCGTGCCGTCCTGTCGCTGTTGCGCAGTCCATCGATGCACCTCGGGCGCATCGGGATGCTTCAGCGTGTGATGGGACCGGCAGGTCGCGTCGAGGAAGAGCCGGCTCCAGCCGGTGTTGCGTCCCGCCGGTTCGCGAGCGATGTCGGGACCGGCATCGTGGATCGCGATCTGCTGCACCAGCAGCTCCGCCTCCTCGGACTCGAGCGCAGCGATCTGCCGCCGCTTCCCCACCCACGAGTCGAGCACACGGCGCGACACCGCGAAGCGGCCCGGAGGAAGACCTCCGGGCCGCTTCGTCCGAGCCGGTCAGCGCACGATCAGCTCATCCGCCGACGGCGCGTCCACAGCAGCGCACCGAGGGTGATGAGCACCAGCGCCGAGATGCCGACGGTCGACCAGAGCACACCGTCGGCGCCCGTCGTCGCAAGGTCGCCGCCGCCCGCAGACGCGGGTGCAGCAGTGACCGAGAGTCCCGTCCGCGCCAGCTCGGCGCCAACGGCATCCGTCGCCACGATCGAGTGCGCACCGGCTGCAGTCCCGGCGGGGATCGTGATGGTGGCGGACGCCTCACCGCTGTCCGACACCACGACCTCGCCGACCTTGACCGGCTCGGAATGCAGCCAGAGCTGCACGAGCGCTCCAGCCTCGAACCCGCGCAGCTGCACGCCCACCGAGCCGCCGGCCTGCACGGCGCCCACCGCGGCGACCACGGTCGGTGCGTCCACTGGCTTGGCCTTCTTCACCTGCACCTCGGCACCCGCGAGCTCGGTGCCCGCGGCATCCTGCACCGTGATGCGGTGCGTGCCGACGGTCGTGTCCACCGGGATCAGCACTGGCGTCGTGACGCTCCCGTCGGCATCGACCGGCGCATCCGCCAGTCGCACCTCGTCGAGCCAGATCGACACCGTCGACTCCGGCGCGAAGCCCGTCAGTCTTGCCTCGACGGTCTCCCCGGCCCGGACCGAGTCCGCACCGAGGCTCAGCTTCGGGTCGGTGGCCGGGGTGCACTCGCTCAGGTCGTCCGCCGGCCGCGCCTTCGGAGCGTGCCCCTCGTTCGGTGCTGAGGAGCCGTAGACCGCCATCTCGGCGACCGCGGCGAACTGGGTCCCCGAGATCGATGAGGTTGCCGTGATGCGGATGTATCGGGCCGTGGTCTCGTCGAAGTTCACGTCCTGCCACTCGGCGACGTTCTTCCACTCGCCCGAGGTCACGTCGGTGAACGTCGCACCGTCGGTCGAGACGGCCACCTGATACCCCTTGATCGGACCGTTCTGGTTGGCGCCGCGGCGCAGGTACGAGACTCCGTCGACCTGCTCTGCTGCGCCGAGATCGAAGGTCAGCACATGCGGATACGAGGTCGCGTTCGCACTCCATCGACTGTGCCAGAAGCTGCCGGCGTCGCCGTCGAGCATGTTCGCGGCTGCGCCGTCCTCGCCATCGACCTCCTCCGAACTGGCGGATGCCGTGATCTGCGCGTTCGGGATCCGTGCTCGCGACGCCACGGCGGCCTGCTGCACCGCGCTCACCGTCCGCGCATCGCAGTCGGCGAGGTACGTCGCCGAGATGCCGATGCCGACCGATGTGCCCGCTGCCTCTGCCGGAGCGGTGATCAGCCAGGTGGTGTCGGCGCTCTCCCCCGGTGCGACCGATGCGAACAGGTTCGACGAGCCCTCAGCGACCTCGACCGTGTAGCCGTCAGGCAGCTCGAGCTGCACGCCGATGTTCTCGACCGCGAGATCCTCGCTGTTCGTGAACGTCGTCGTGAAGCTCGCCTGACCGCCGGGGTTCAGCACCGCGCTCTCACCGGACACGGTCGCGCACGGCGTGCCGCCGGTGGTCGCTCCCAGATCCGTCACGGTGAAATCGTCGAGCACGAAGTCGACGTCCGGTCCCCCTGCCCGCTCCAGACCGACCCAGGTGTAGTCGCCGCATCCGACGACCACGTCCTGACTGAACGCAGTGGTCTCCAGGGCCTGATCGATGGGCGTGCGGCTGAGCGTGGTCGAGGTGACCTCACCGCCCGACACGACGTCGGTGCCGCTGAGCCAGCGGTACGCGCCGCTCGCACCGACCTGGTAGTCGAACCCGATCCGGTACGTGTGCCCTGCCTGCAGCGGCACGAGCGTCGGATCGGTGCGGTACACGACGCCGTTGTTCTCGGAGTGCGACATCAGGGAGTGGTCGCCCGTCAACGTCGAATCGGTCGCGAGACCTGCCAGTGCGCCGCCGGGGGCGAACGGGGCAGCCGTGTTGCGCCACTCGCTGCTCGCGTACGGATCGTGCCGGCGCGAGATGCTCGTGCGGGGATCGTCGATGCCGTTGGCGTCGCCCTTCACGAACGGTCCCCAGCCCGCCTGGTTGCCCTCGAAGTCGTTCGAGTAGACCGCGCCGGCGACCGTCGCAGCGGTGGTGTCGAGCATGATGCGCGCGTTGTCGACGCGCACCTTCGCCTCACCGGCCGCGGCCCTGATCGACACGTCGACCTCGCCGGATGCCGGCGCGAGGAACGACACCGAACCGCGCTGATAGTGCTGACCGGCCTTCGAGTCGGCACGCATGTAGTTCGAGGTCGGTGAGAGGTTCCATGTGCTGTCGACCGTTCCGCCTCCGGTGTCGACCGCGACGCTGACGTGTCGGGTCGCGGTCGGATCGATCTGCACCTGCGCGGAGAACGAGTACCGCTGCCCCGGCTCGAGCCCGGTGACGGTCTGGCCGATCGACGACTCGCCGGCGCCGAGCACGGCGATGTTGTCGCCGCGGGACTCGTTCTTCTTCGCACCGAGGTCGGTCCGCTCGAGCGAGACATCGCCTTCGGGGTGCCAGACATCGAGCGATCCGGCGTTGAACCCCGGGTCATCCAGACCGGCGTCGTGGTACTCGACCGCGGCGCGCTGCGCCCCGCCCTGCGGCACGACCACGTAGGAGACGCCCTTGTCGCCGGTCAGCGTGAGCGTGCCGTCGGCCGCGTTCGCAGTACCGACCTTGACGCGGCCCTGGTCGCCCAGCTCGAACACGTCGAACGTGGTGTTCGCGCTGAAGGCATCCGTGAGGCCGAAGGTCTTCTCGCCGCCGGATGCCGAGTAGAAGTACATCTTGTCGGCGTCGACCGGCGAACCGGCGTCGGCGTTGGAGTCGAGCGACTGCCAGGGCAGCAGGTACGAGTCACCGCGGAGCACCGTGGCGCCGTCCATCGTGATCACGCGTGTTCCCGCATCGATCGCGACCTCGACGTCGTCGGTCAGCGTGGCCTTCGCACCGGCCGCATACGTGAGCAGATCGAAGTGCTGGAGGAACTTGGTCGGCAGGCTCTGGGTCCAGACGTTGTCGATGAAGCCGTCCCAGTTCTGGTTGCCGACCCACCCCTCGGCGTCGACCAGCCGCTGCTGGCCGAGCAGAGCGTCATCGTTCCAGATGTCGGCCTGGCCGTTCTGGATGAACCGCACCATGGTCGAGTTGATGCCCTTGTTCGTCACCCCGCCGTAGCTGAGATCGTTCGGCCAGTGCGACCAGACCGTGTTGTCGACGAACTTGTCGCCCCACTCGGTCGCGACCTCGAGGCCCATGCCGTGCAGCTCGTCGGCGAGCTCCTCGGCGACCCACCCGTTCGAGTAGTAGACGTCGATGTAGACGCCGCTGAGGCCGGGCACCTCGTCGCGCAACTGCTGGAAGCGGTCGAGCACGCGGCCGGAGCCGAGGTCCGCCTGCTGGTCGATGTAGTACGACTGGTCCAGCCAGTTCCAGCCCGGCTTGTAGGGCGCAGCGCCGTCGATGATCGCCGAGTCGAAGGCGTTCGCCTGCGGGTACATCTCGGTGGCGTTGACGTGCACGCTCATGTCGGCGTTGAGCTTGGCGCCCTCATCGACGAGCGTGTTCAGGTCGGTGACCCCACCGGCGCGCTCGTTGAAGTTGTCGCCGTAGTCGGTGTTCGCGGAGTCGTGGCCCTCGCTGCCGTAGCCCTTGTTGAGCACCCACTGGCCGAGTCCGTCGGTCTGGTTGGCGATGCGCCTGGTGTTGTCGAGCGTGAGGTCGAAGTAGTTGGTCGCGCTCGAGGCGAAGTTGAACGGGATGCGGCTCACGACGCGCTCGGCGACCCGGTCTGCGCCGAGGCGCGGCGTGTCGATCTCGCGGTAGCGGATGGCGGCATCCTGCCAGTCGACGACGTCGTCGCCGTTGCGGTCGCCCGCGAACAGCACGGTCACCTTCGGCAGCTCGTAGGTCGTCACGCGGCTGTCGACCGCGGTGGTCGGGTGGATGAGCCAGGAGTTCGAGCCGATCTCTGCAGTGCGTCCGCCTGCCTCCGTCACCCGCGTGGTCAGGCGGCTGTTCCACGACGCGGTGCCCCCGGAAGCCTGCGTCGTCGCGTTCGTGATCACGCTGCCGATGACCTCGCCGGTGCCGAGGAACGCGAAGGACGCGCCCTTCTGCCCGGTCGCGGTCGATGCGGTCAGCGCGATGTGCTCATCGGCGTTCTTCGTGCTGTCAGGACTGATCACGGTGCGATCGAGCACCGAACCGGCATCGGCAGCGCTGGTCGACAGGAATGCGTTGTCCGGAAGGCCGAGCGTGTTGACCGATGCTGCGCCCTCCACGCCGGTGACCTCGAAGCCGACCGTGCCGTCGTCCGAGACCTGGATCCGGCTTCGCACCGTGACGTCGATGCCGTCCAGCGCCGAGATGTAGTCGATGCCGGATGCCGTTGTCGTGGCCGTGGTCTCGGCGGTGTACGAGGTGCCGTTGACCGCCCAGGTGCCACCCGAGGTGCGCTGGCCGCCGATGGCCGTGCCGTCCACCGTGTAGCCGACGATCTGCGGGAAGGTCCGGGAGACGGTCGCCGTGGTGCCGCCGTTCTCGATCTGCACGGTGTCGCCGGCCGGAGGGTTGCCGGGGTCGGTGACGATCGGCGGGAGGGCTGCGTCGGAGAGGACCTCGATCTCGCCTGCGCCGCCGCCGTTGCCCGCCGGGTCCTGGGCGTCGATGATCAGGAAGGCGACGTAGCGTCCTGTCGTCGCCGTGGCGAGTTCGATGCGCTGCTTCTCATCGTCGGCCGCCGGCGCATGCAGCGTCGCGGTGCTCACGGCTGTGCCCCAGCCGCCGTCCTTCGGAGACGTGGTCGCGACGGCAGCGTCATCGGTGACGTACACCTCGACGTGCTTCGCGTCGATGCGCTGCCCCTTCTTGCCGGAGTAGTCGAGCGCCTTGATCGAGATCGAGCGCTGCAGGTCGATCGAGAGCCAATGCGGGGCAGGGGCCGGCACGGTGTACCGCGAGACCCACTGCGTGGAGAAGTCGCCATCGAAGGCGCCGAGCGCGGTGCCGTCGAGTGCGGGCGGGGCCGGATAGGGGTCGGACTCGCTCGACACGGCGGACAGACGGTACTCGGACTTCGGGACGGGGATCAGGTCGGCTGCCTGCGCTGGCACCGCTTGCACAGCTGCACCGCCGAAGACGAGCGCGGTCGTCAGCAGGGAGCTGACGGTGCGCGTCGCGCGGGATGATCGGGAAGGATTCGACACGTCTTGCCTCTCGAACGGGAGGTGCTCGGAGAGGAGACGCTCCGATGCGCCCTGAGTGAGTCATCGATGAATCAATGTTTGCGCTATCACTCTAGAGGTGCATGCGCCGATTTTTCAACCCTTTTCATGGAGCTAGCGCTAACATACTCGCACGCATGCTCACGCAGCGCACGGAAGGCCGCCCCGCGAGTGATGCGGGACGGCCTCCGAACGACCGGCGGATCAGGAGCCGATGAACTCCTCCGGCGGCCCGAACGACGGCTGCTCGCGAATCTCGACCGTGCTGCCGAGCGCGTCCGTCTCGAGCACGACGACCTCGTTCCAGCCCTCGCGCCACAGCGGCGCAGGCGCATAGAGGGTCTCCTGCGGACCGACCTTCCAATAGCGGCCGAGCAGGAACCCGTTCAGCCAGACCATCCCCTTCGAGCCACCGGGAACGGCGAGCCAGGCATCGAGTGCTTCGGCGACCTCGATCCGCGCGACCGCGACGCCATCGGACGAGACCATGCCGGGCGCGGCATCCGGAGCCGTCTGCGGGACGATCCGGTGCGTCCAGCCATGCACGAACCGCCGGCCGATCATGACCGAGCCCATGATGCCCTTCCCCTCGCCGGTCCGGGGGCCGTAGTTGATCCGGCCGAGGCTCTCGACCACGATCGTGAGCAGCCCCCGCCCGCCGGACTCGGGCATCGCGAGCGACGTCTCGCCGTCGCGGTCGAGCGTGCCGAGCCGCTCGTCGTCGAGGAAGACCGAGGCGCGATCGTGCAACCCGTCGATGGTCAGCGTCGTGCCGGCGGAGAAGACGACGGGAGACTCGTAGGCGACGAGGCCGTCCTCGGCGCCGAGGCGCTCGAACGTCTGCGGACCGGGCGTCTGCTCGCCGACGGCAGGGAGCGAGCGCACGAGCTCCAGGAGGGATCGGCTCGGTGCCAGGACAGCGGATGCTGCCGCCTGTCGACGAGGCACTGCGGGCACATCCGGCAGCGCCCCGGCATGGAACGGTGCGAACAGCTCGCGCAGCGCGTGGAACTTCGGGTTCAGCGTGCCGTCCTCGCCGATCGGGGCGTCGGAGTCGTAGCTCGTCACGGTCGGCTGCAGCACGTCGTCGTGGTTCGCACCGTTCCACAGGCCGAAGTTGGTGCCGCCGTGGGCCATGTAGAGGCTCACGGAGCCACCCTGCGCCAGCAGTTCGCCAACGGTGCCGCCCATGCTGGTGGCCGAGCGGACGTGGTGCCGCTCGCCCCAGTGATCGAACCAGCCACCCCAGAGCTCGCTGCACATCAGCGCCTCGCCCTCTCGGCGCAGCTCGACGGCATCTGCGACTCCGGTGCCGAACGTGAACGTCGTCATCGCGCCGGGCACGCTGCCGTGCTCGATCATGTCGGCGGTGATGCCGTCGGCGGTCGTGAGCATCTCGACGATGCCGCGCGACCGCAGCCCGTCTCGCAGGTGTGCGAGGTAGGCATGGTCGCTGCCGAAGGACCCGTACTCGTTCTCCACCTGGACCGCCACGATCGATCCCCCGTGCGCCGCCTGCAGCGGGACGAGGAGCGGAATGAGCCGGTCGTACCAGGCATCCACCGCCGCGAGGAAGGCGGGGTCGCTCGTGCGCAGCGCATCCACCCGACCGGAGAGCCAGAAGGGGATGCCGCCGTTCGACCACTCGGCGCAGATGTAGGGACTCGGACGCACGAACACATCGAGACCGACCTCCCCCGCGATGCGGATGAAGCGCTCGATGTCGCGCCAGCCGTCGAACCGCGCGTCGCCCTCCGTGCGCTCGTGGAAGTTCCACGCGATGTAGGTGTCGACCGTGTTCGCGCCCATCGCGGCGAGGCGTCGCAGGCGGTCCTCCCACTGATCGGGGTGGACGCGGAAATAGTGGATCGCCCCGGACAGGATGCGGTGCGGCGCACCCTCGCGGATGATCTCGCCGTCACGCCAGGACAGCGCGGAGTCGAGAGCGAGGTCCGCGGATGCCGAGGTGGCGGCGTTCGCGGTCGGGCCGTCGACGACGGCGGCGAGAAGGTTGGACATAGCGCTCCAAAGACGAGTGTTTGCGTTCACATTATCGCATCGCAACCCGTCGCAGTTACTGATATTCCGGCGATTGATCGCTACCATTGGCACATGTCACCACGCCGCCATCAGGAAGACCGCTCTCCGAGCCAGGTCGACGTCGCCAAGCTCGCCGGCGTCTCGACGCAGACCGTCTCCAGGGTCATGTCTGGGCAGGACAACGTGCGCGCCGACACCGCGAGACGCGTCCTCGCCGCCGTCGATGAGCTCGGGTATCGGGTGCACGCCGCCGCGGCATCCCTCGCCTCGGGGCGCACGCGCGTGCTCGGCGTGATCGTGGTCTCCACCGACCGCTACTCCTCTGCTGCCCTCGGCGTCGGCATCCAGCAGACCGCCGCCGCGAACGGCTACACGGTGTCGACGGCAGCAGTGGCGGATCATGCCTCGAACGAGGCGTTCCTGGAGGCCTTCGACCGGTTGGAGCGACAGGGCGCGGAAGGCATCATCCTCGGCGTGCCTGTCGAGCTCGACAGCCCGGCGATGCGGATGCGGATGGATCGCACCCCGGCGACGCGCAGCGAGCGCGTCTCGCTCGACGAGGATGCCCCGCTCGCCGTCGACCAGGGGGCGATCGCCCGACTCGCCGTCGAGCACCTGCTCGATCTCGGCCACGCAACTGTGTGGCATGTGTCCGGTGACGACTACTGGACCGAGACCCAGCAGCGCAGCGAAGCCTGGGAGCAGACGCTGCGCGACCGCGGCATCACGCCGCCGCCGGTGATCCCGGCCGACTGGACGCCGGAGTCCGGCTACCGCGCCGGCCGCACGATCGCCGCGATCCCCGAGGTCACCGCCGTCTTCGTCTCGAGCGACGAGATGGCGTTCGGCCTGATCCGCGCGCTGCACGAAGCAGGTCGGAATGTGCCGGAGGACGTCTCCGTGGTCAGCGTCGACGACATCGCCCTCGCCGCCTACGCCTCGCCTGCACTCACCACCGTTCGTCAGCCCTTCGAGTCGATGGGACGAGCCGCCGCATTGCGGGTCATCGCCCAGATCGAAGGACATGAGCCCGTGGGCGATGTCCCGTCGACGGATCCGCAGCTCATCGTGCGCTCGTCGACCGCGCCACCCCGCAGCGCTCGCTGACCGCGCTCAGGCCAGCGGCAGCGTCGCCCGCACGACCCATGCATCGCCCTCGGTCGCCTGGATGAACTCGCCTCCGAGCACGTCGACCCGCTCCGCCAGCCGCGTGGAGCCGAATCCTCCGGACGGCAGGCCGGTACGAACCCGGGGAACGCTGTAGTCGTTGCTGACCCGCAGGCGGGCCGACTGCGCATCCGCTCCCACCTGGATGCGCACCGGGCCCACCCGTCCGTGCTTGATGATGTTCGTGGTGCTCTCACGCAGCACGCGTGCGAGTGCGGCATCCACCAGCCGGGGCAGCGGCTGCGACAGGTCTGCAGTCACGTCCGGGGCGTATCCCGCTGCGCGCAGCGTCGTCTCCATCTCCGCGAGGGTCGTCTCGAAGTCGTCGATCCGCTCCGGCTGCGCCTCGCCGTGCCCCGGTGCGATGAGCCGGCGGATGTCCCGGAGCGCGCGTCGAGCCGCGTCGCCGATCTCGCGCTGGGTCTGCGCGAGCAGCTCGGGATCGCGCTGGCGCTCCATCACCCGAGTCTGCATCGCGATCACCGTCAGATCGTGAGCGATGACGTCGTGCAGCTCGTCGGCGATGAGCAGGCGCTCATCACGACGCACCTGGTCCATCACGGCGGCCTGCTCCTTGGCGGCCGCTGCCAGTCGCTGCTCACGACCCCGCGCCGAACGGAGCAGGAAGCCACCGGCGCCGGCGATCACCGCGACGAGCAGTCCGACGCCGACCTCGACCGGCTTCGACGGCCGAACGATCGCGATCGCGGCCGCAGCGACCAAGAGCAGTCCCGTGAAGCCGACGATCACCCGCATCGAGCACATCCGGACGACCACGGCCGTGGCGACGGAGAGCGCCGCGAATGCCGGACCGTCGTAGCCGGAGAGGAACGCGACGACCATCGCCAGAGCGAGCAGCGCCACGGCGAGCGGCGGAGAGATGAGGAAGACCGCGAAGATCGCCGTGATCGCCACATCGAGGATGACGAGGGACGAGATCGGCTCGCCACCGAGAGCGACCGAGAGCACGGTCGCGATGATCGCCGCCGCGACGACGACGAGCAGGACGATTCGCTCGGCGGTGTTCAGCGGCGCGGCCGCGTCGAATCCGCGCGAGGTGCTCTGAGGCACGAGGACAGACCGCATTTTGCTCATATCGTCGATTATCTCTTCGGTGCACCGCTCACACTTCCGGTATCCGAGGGACGGCGCCATAGTCTTTCGGGCCGTTCTCGCCGGTACGTTCGGTCTGGAGACGACGCAGCACGCGGTCGGCGGCGGGACCCCCAGCTGCCGACGATAGGATCCAGGCGTGGGACGAATCCGTGTGGCCATCGTCGATGACGACAAGCTCGTCCGCCGAGCACTGACCGTGTTCCTCGAGGACGCCCACGACATCGACGTCGTGGGGGAAGCCGTCGACGGGGTCGCCGGCGTGGCTCTGGTGCAGGAGCTGAGCCCTGATGTCGTCCTCCTCGACATGCAGATGCCCCGCATGGGCGGCGTGGAGGCCGCCACCGAGATCGCCGCAAGCGCGCCGACGACCCGAGTGCTGGCGATCACCACCTTCGGCACGGTCGAGATGATCCTGCCGATGCTCCGAGCCGGGGCCGCCGGCTATCTGCTGAAGGATGCCGAGCCCGAGGCGATCGTCGAAGCGGTCCGTCTGGTGCACGCCGGCGCCGCAGCCCTGTCGCCGGCGATCACCGCCCGCCTGATCGAGAGTGCTCAGGACGGGGCGCCGACGCCGAGAGACGAACTCGCAGCCGGCCAGCAGCTCTCCGAGCGCGAGCGGGAGATCGTCACGCACCTGGCCCTCGGTCGCTCGAATGCCGAGATCGCCCGCGCCATCCATGTCTCCGAGAGCACCGTGAAGACGCATCTGAGCAACATCATGACCAAGTGGGAGGTCAACAACCGCGTGCAGATCCTCATCCGCGCAGCCCGCAGCGGACTCGTCCGATTCCGCTGAACCGATCGGTCACCAGCGACCGTGGCGACGCTCCCACTCGTCTTCGATCGTGCGCCGACGGCCAGCGACGATGCCTGCGGGGATCGAGACGATCAGCACTCCGGCGATCACGATGAGCGGCACCTGCCACCCGGCGGTCGTGTCATGCAGCAGGCCGACGAGCAGCGGGAAGACCGCCGCGATCGCGTAGCCGATGCTCTGCACGAAGCCGCTCAGCGCGACGGCGCTCTCCGGAGTGCGTGCGCGGATGCTGAGCAGCACGAGGCTCAGCGGGAACATGATGGCCGTGAGCCCGAAGAAGCTCACCCACAGCGGCAGCGCAGCGGACGGCACGAGCAGCAGCCCGAGGAGACCGACCAGGCCGCCGCCGACCGCGATGAAGAACAGCGGACGGGTCGCCTGGAACCGCACGACCATGATCGGCACGATCATGGAGCAGGGCAGGCCGATCAGCGCGAACAGCGACAGCAGCAGTCCGGCGGTCGCCGGAGTGACGCCGCCGATGTCGACGAGCAGCGTCGGCAACCAGGCGAACGAGACGTAGGCCATGGTCGACGAGGTGCCGAAGACGAGCGCCAGCGCCCAGGCGAGCGGCAGCCGCCAGAGGCGGGCGAAGTATCGAGGGTTCGCCGGAGCGGTCGAGATCGGACCGGTCGCGACGGCAACCGCATCCTGCACGTCATGCCGACCGTCGGTCGGATCGATCGCCACGTTCTCGGCCGGTGCGGTCACGGGGGCCGACCGCTCGCGGATCAGCAGCGTCAGCCACGGCACCAGGGAGATCGCAGCGACGATGCCCCACATGCCGAGCGACACCCGCCAGCCGAGCGAATCGGCGACCGGCACGGCCACCAGCGGCGGCAGGAAGGTCGAGATCGCCAGCGTGGTCGAGTAGACCGTCATCATGACGCCGATGCGGTCGGGGAAGTACTTCTTCACGAGGGGCGGCAGCAGGACGTTGCCCGAGCCGACGCCGGCGAACACGAGCGCGGTCGCGGCGAGCAGCGTGACCGAGTCGACCGCGAACCCGCGCAGCAGCATCCCGGCCGCCATCAGGGCGATGGCCGTGACAGCGACGCGCTCCAGGCCGAAGCGGCGCTCGAACAGCGGGGTGAGCAGGCCGAACACCGCGAAGCACACCGGCGGGGCTGCGCCGATCAGTCCGACCACGACCGACGAGACCGTGAAGTCCTCCGCGACGTGATCGATCACCGGGGACAGCGACGCGACTGCGGAGCGCAGGGAGAACGCGACGAGCACGATCCCCACGAGTGCGAGGGTTCGCCCCTCCCAGAGCGGGCGGGCGGGCGTCGTCATGACGTCTGCGAGCCCTCGACCCAGGCGAGGTACTCGTCTGAGACCGTGCCGGTGACGTACCGGCCGTCGAAGCAGCTCATGTCGAGATCGGTGATCGCCGAGCCCTCCGTGATCGCCGCCTTCAGGTCTTCGACCTCCTGGTAGACGAGGTGGTCGCAGCCGAGCACCTCGGCGATCTCGGGGATCGTGCGGCCGTGCGCGATGAGCTCCTGCCGCGACGGCATGTTGATGCCGTAGACGTGCGGGTGGCGGACCGGCGGCGCAGCCGAGGCGAAGGTCACCGACGTGGCACCGGCATCCCTGGCCATCTGGATGATCTCCTTCGACGTCGTGCCGCGCACGATCGAGTCGTCGATCAGCAGCACGTTCTTGCCCTGGAACTCCGTCGACATGGCGTTGAGCTTCTGCCGAACGCTCTTCTTGCGCACCGCCTGGCCGGGCATGATGAAGGTGCGGCCGACGTAACGGTTCTTGTAGAAGCCTTCGCGGTACTCGATGCCGAGCTTGCGGGCGACCTCCATCGCTGCGGGGCGCGAGGAGTCGGGGATCGGCATCACGACGTCGATCTTGTCCATCGGCACGTGCTTCGCGATGGTGTCGGCGAGACGGTCGCCCATGCGCAGGCGGGACTCGTACACCGAGATGCCGTTCATGACAGAGTCGGGGCGGGCCAGGTAGACGTACTCGAACGCGCACGGCGCCAGCTGCGCGGCCTCTGAGCACTGCTTCGAGTACAGCTCGCCCTCGGTGGTGATGAAGATCGCCTCACCGGGCTCGACCTCGCGCACGACCTCGTAGTCGCCGTTCTCGAGCACGAGCGACTCGCTCGCGACGACCCACTCGTCCTTGCCCTCGGCGCCGGCGACCGTCGACGGGCGACGGCCGAGGATCAGCGGACGGATGCCGAAGGGATCGCGGAACGCGAGCAGGCCGTAGCCGGCGATCACGGCGATCACGGCGTAGGCGCCCTCGATGCGCTCGTGCGTGCGGGCGACGGCCTCGAACACCCGCTCGGGGTCGAGGTCGACGGTCGAGGTGGTGTTCTGCAGCTCGCCGGCGAGCACGTTCAGCAGCAGCTCGGTGTCGCTGGAGGAGTTCAGGTGGCGGCGGTCGCGCTTCGCCATCTCGGCCGTCAGCTCACGCGTGTTGGTGAGGTTGCCGTTGTGGATGAGGATGATGCCGTACGGCGCGTTCACGTAGAAGGGCTGCATCTCCTCTTCATTCGAAGCGGTGCCCTTCGTGGCGTAGCGCACGTGGCCGAGGCCCACATTGCCGAGCAGCGCTCGCATGTCGCGGGTGCGGAACGCCTCGCGGACCATGCCCTGCGCCTTGGCGTTGTGCATCACCCCGTTCGACTCCGCCGTCGCGATGCCCGTCGCATCCTGGCCGCGATGCTGCAGCAGCAGGAGTGCGTCGTAGATGTCCTGATTGACCGGGGCTGCCCCCACCATTCCGACGATGCCGCACATGGGGGATTACTTCGCTCCGTCCGCGTATGCTCCGACGAGGCGAACCGCTCCGCCGTCGACGCCCTTGGCGCCCTGTTCGAACTCTCCGGCCGGACGCGCGCCGAAACCGACGGTGCCGACCTGCCACGACGGCATGCCCTCCGCGTTCAGCGCCGCGATCGCGGCATCCTTCTTGTCCGCCGCGATCACCGCGAGGAAGCCGATGCCGAGGTTCCAGGTGCCCTCGGCGGACTCGAGCGTGGATCCGGCGATGTCGCTGAGCACCCGGAAGATCGGGCTCGGCGACCACGTGCTGCGGTCGACCTCGGCCCAGCTGCCCTGCGGGAGCACGCGCGCGAGGTTCGCGGCGATGCCGCCGCCGGTGACGTGGCTGAGCGCATGGACCGCGCCGGTCCCGCCCTGGGTCCCTGAGCTCCCGCCCTGGGTCCCTGAGCCTGTCGAAGGGCCGAGCGCGTCGATCAGGCGCAGCAACGGCAGCGTGTACAGGCGGGTGGGCTCGAGGAGCGCCTCGCCCCAGGTCGAGCCGAAGTCGGCCGCGTTGTCGCCGTAGCCGATGCCGGCGTTCGTGATGATGTGGCGCACGAGCGAGTAGCCGTTGGAGTGCAGTCCGCTGGACGAGACCGCGATCACGGCATCCCCGTCCTGCACGCGGTCCGCGCCGAGGATGGCATCGGCCTCGACCACGCCGGTCGCCGCTCCCGCCACGTCGTAGTCGCGCGGTCCGAGCAGCCCCGGGTGCTCGGCGGTCTCGCCGCCGACCAGCGCGGTGCCGGTCGCGGAGCACGCCTCGGCGATGCCGCGGACGATGTCGGCGATGCGCTGCGGGACGACCTTGCCGCAGGCGATGTAGTCGGTCATGAAGAGCGGCTTCGCACCCACCACGACGATGTCGTCGACGACCATGCCGACCAGGTCCTGGCCGATCGTGTCGTGCTTGTCGATGGCCTGCGCGATCGCGACCTTCGTGCCGACGCCGTCCGTGCTGGTCGCGAGCAGCGGGCGACGGAAGTCGCGCAGCGCGCTGGCATCGAACAGGCCGGCGAATCCGCCGACACCGCCGAGCACTTCAGGGCCGTGCGTCGCGCGCACGGAAGACTTCATCAGCTCGACGGCGAGATCGCCTGCAGCGGTATCGACGCCGGCTTCGGAATAGGGATTGGTGGGGGAGGCAGCCACCTGAACAGCCTACCGCCCGAAGAGCTCATGGGAATCCGTGCGACAGGTCTCGGATGCCGGAGCCTCAGCGCCCTACGATGGGGCCATGGCCGACAAGCCGCAGTGGCTCATCCGCGAAGACGCGAGCGTTCCCGTTCTCGTCGCGCTCGCGCTGCGCCAAGCGCTCGGCATCCGCGTGCCCGAGGATCTGCCGAGTCTGCGCGAGCTGCCGGTCAGGGCGCCGGATGCCGTGGACGCCTCCCCTGAGCTCGAGGCGCAGTGGCGCGAGTACTGGGACATGACGGTCGAGCCGCGAGCCCACCGCTCCGAGGTGCCGCTGGAGCTGATCGAGGGGTTCGACACGCTCGTCGCGCTGCCGGCGACCGGCGCGGAAGCGCTCACCGAGGCGATCGTGCCGCAGGCGGAATCCGCACTGCGCTACGCCAGGGCCGCGCACGACCGATACCTCAGCTCGATCAAGAGCAACCGTGGAGGCGACGCCTACCGCGCCTACGCCAGCGCGATCGCGGAGTTCGAGCGGGACATCGGGCGGCGAGCCCACTCGTTCGAGCTGAACGTGCAGGTGCTGCCGTTCTCGCAGCGCGGCATCTGGTGGATCGGGGCGCTGACGGTCGCCGTCACCGACGGGCTGCGGCGCGACGTGGTCGCGTTCGACGGCGCGATCCGGCCGGTGATCGCCGAGCTGGCCTGAGGGCCGAGCTGGCCTGATCGCCGAGCCGGCCTGCGTCAGTCGGCTTCGATGATCGTCTCGCGGTCGACGCGCACGACGCGGTCGTGGCGACGCGCGAGGCGCTCCATGACGAGCCCCGCGATACCGCCGAGGGCGATGCCGATCGGCGCGGTCCACAGCAGCAGGAAGCCGAAGACCTGACCCGCCGGGTAGACGACGTCGAGCGCCTGCGACTCCTCGAAGCTGCCGGTGAAGGTGAGGATCGCCGCGGCAATGACGCCCAGCACGCCACCGATCGTCATCAGCACGCCGTACCGCGGCACGTGGCGCACGGTCGCTTCGACGGTCTGGTGGGAATCGGTGGAGGACATGCATCCATTGTCCCACCGTTCCCTGTGGCCCAGTACCCGTGCTTCGACAGGCTCAGCAACCCAGCGGGCGGGGCTCGGCAACCCAGCGGGCGGGGCCCAGCAACCCAGAACGGCGGCATCGGCGCGCGACGTGCAGGGAGATGTGCGAACCGCAGGATGAAACGCCGAGGAATCCTCCTGCATCCGGCACATCTCCCTGCACGTCGCACGCATGTTGGACGCAAGACGAAGAACGGCCCTCCCCGCGTCCGCCGCGGGGAGGGCCGTTCGGCTTGTGATCAGACCTCGGTCGTCACCTCGGCGGTCTCGTCCTTCGTGTTCCGACGGGCGATGAGCACGCCACCCGCTGCGGCGAGCGCGACGACGACCAGGCCGCCGACGATCCACGGCCACACGGGTGCACCCTCGGAGTCGACGGGCTCGGAGATCGCGGTCACCGCAGTGGTGGCCTCGGACTCCGTCTCCTCGTCATCGGCCGGAGCGGCGACGCCGCACTCCGTGTTCACCGGGATCACCGCGGTCACCGGGTCGAGCGCCTCACCGGCGGCATAAGTGCCGAAGGCGGCCGCGCCTGCCTCGGTGAGCGACGTCGGGATCGCGTCGAGCGACAGCACGCCGTCGACGACTGCGGCGTCCCCCACGGCGAACTCCGCGAGACGGACACCCGGCTGGTCGACGCTCGCGCCGTCCTGCGTGGTGCCGGTCACGTCGAACACCAGGTAGCCGGTGCTGCCGGCCAGCTCGACCCTGGCGTTGGCGAGCGTCGTGTTCAGCGCGCCGTCGTGGCCCGTGAAGTTGATGCTGCCGCCGTACGTCACAAGACCGGTGAGGGTCTCGTCGTCGAACGATCCGCTGCCGTTCGCCCACACGTAGTCGGGGTACTCGTAGGCGACGTCGGTCAGCGTCCAGCCGCCCTTCGCGATGCCCTCGATGTAGGTGCGGAACGACTCCTTGTAGCCCCACTTGAGCGAGGCGCCCTCGACCGTGCAGGCACCGATCACGGCGGCAGCACGCGTCAGCGTGAACTCGAGGCCACGGGACACCGAGCCCTGCAGGGTGAGCGTGTGCGCGCCGTCCTCGAGGCTCGCCGGCAGCGTGCCCGTCCAGGTCGCGTTGCCGGCGGCATCCGCCGTCACCGTGTCGAGCAGCACGGGCGTCGAGTACACGACGACCTTGATGTCGGCCTCGTTCGGCTGGAATCCGGATGCCGAGAACGTCGCGGACTGCCCGGACTGGAGCGCTGCGAGGTTCTCGTCATCGATCCGGATCCCGGTGCTCGCCGGCGGGGTCGCCGGGAGGGTCGCCTTGGCCTTCACCGCAGCGGCCGCCACGGTTCCGGTCGTGCCGGACGGCGCCGCAGCGACGGAGCCGATCGTGAACGACACCGGGTCGAGCGTCGTCGAGAAGCCGGACAGCACGCGGTTGCGCCCGTCGGCCGTCAGCGTCGCCGGCGCGGCGCTGTAGGTGACCGCGCCGTTGGCCGTGGTCTTCGACGCCCTGGAGAGATCGAGCGTGGCGAAGGCCACCTGCGCTCCGCCGTGGGTGACGAACAGGGTCGCCGCGCCCGCAGCGCTGATGCTGATCTGCGGGTTCGAGACCGTGACGTCGAGCACGCCGGCGTGGCCGGTGAAGCGCACCGAGCCGCGGTACACGACGCTGCCGACGCCGGTCGCGGCGTTGTAGTCGCCGCCGACCGTCTGGCCGAACTGGAACTGTCCGCCCGAGCGGGTCGCACCGTTCGAGACGTCGATCGCGCCCTTGGCGATCTGACCCGTCACGTAGTTCGAGAACGACGTCGAGATCGCCCAGCGCAACGAGCCACCGGGTACCGCTGCGCCGGGGGGCGTGACCGGCGGGTTCGGCGTCTCGGGCTTCGTGCCCATGAGGTCATCCCACTGCGCCTCGGTGATCGTGACTGTCGAGCGTGCGAGGAGGGTGTCGGCGGTGGGCAGCGAGTGCTGCTTCCAGACGATCACCTCGTACGTCTTGGTGCGATCGAGCGTGGAGGCAGCCGTGTTCAGGTCGATCGTGAACGCCTCGAGCGTGACGTTCTGCACCCACTGCATCGCGAGGAAGCCGCCACCGGCCGTGACGCTGCCCTCCGTGCCGGCCTCGATCAGCGCGACGTACGCACCTGGCACGTCGCCCAGCTGCGCGGCGGTCGATGTGACCGTCAGCCCCTCAGCGGCGGTCGCCGTCTTCACCGTGTTCTTGACCACCGGGGAGGTGACTTCGCCGAGCAGCGACTTCCACTGCGCGTCGCTGATCTTCACGGTCGAACGCGCGAAGATCGTGTCAGCCGTCGGCAGGGTGTGCTGCTGCCAGACGATGACCTCGTAGGTCTTCGTCCTGTCGAGGGTGTTCGCTGCCGCGGTCAGGTCGACGCTGAAGGCGCCACCCGAGATGCCGCGCACGTACTGCATCGCCAGGAAGCCACCACCCGCGGTCACATCCGCCTCGGTGCCCTGCTCGATCAGCGCGACGTACGCGCCGGTGATGTCACCGAGATTCGCTCCCGAGGTGGCGAGCGTCAGGCCATCGGCCGCCGTCGCCGTCTTCACGGTGGTCGAGACGGATGCCGCCGGTGCCGGGATCAGGGCGTCCCACTGCGCGTCGCTGATCGTGACGGAGCTGCGGGCGTAGATCGTGTCTGCGGTCGGCATCGTGTGCTGCTTCCACACGATCACCTCGTAGTCCTTCGTGCGGTCGAGCGAGTCGGCCGCTGCGGTCAGGTCGACGCTGAAGGCGCCGCCCGAGATGCCGCGCACGTACTGCATCGCCAGGAAGCCACCACCGGTTGTCACGTCCGACTCGGTGCCCTGCTCGATCAGCGCGACATATGCGCCGGCGATGTCGCCGAGCTTCGTCCCGGCCGCGGTGACGATCAGGCCGTCGGCCGCGGTGGCGGCCGTGACTGCAGCGGTGACGAACGGGGTGAGGCCGTAGTTCAGGGCGACGCTGCGCTCCTGATCCGCGTTCGTGACGCCGCCGGCGCCGTAGGTGTACACCCCGTAGGTGCCAGGCGTGGCCGGCGTGTCCTTCAGTGTCAGCGTGGCTTCGAACGTGCCGTCAGCCGCGATGTCGACCCACTGCGCGCGGATCGCGCCCTGGTACTGCGCCGGCACCTGGTTCAGCACGCCCTCCGAGAGCGCCCAGACCTGCGCGCCGACCGAACGCGTCGAGCTCGCCGCACCGGTCGAGGGCTGCCAGGCGGAGCCGAAGTTGCCGAACACGACGTACGTGCCCTGCGGGAGGTTCGAGGGGATCGGCACGCCGCGTCCGCCGACGTTCGCCGTCGGGTCGTAGCCGCTGCCCTTCACGACGACCGTGTCGCCGGCCTTCAGCGCGACGCCCTCCGCGGGGGTGGTGCCGTCGGCGAGGAACACCGAGATCGACGCATCCGCCGGCTCAGGCGCGATGACGTCCCAGTCGGCGTCGCTGATCGCGACCGCCGAGCGCACCAGGATCGTGTCGGCATTCGGCAGCGTGTGCTGCGTCCACACGATCACCTCATAGGTCTTGCTCCGGTCGAGCGATGCGGCGGCTGCGGTCAGGTCGACGCTGAACGCGCCGCCCGAGATGCCGCGCACGTACTGCATCGCCAGGAAGCCACCACCCGAGGTCACGTTCGCCTCGGTGCCGGTCTCGATCACGGCCGCGTAGACGCCTGCCGCGGTGCCGAAGTCCGTGCCCTTCACCGTCGCGGTGATGCCGGGGGTCGGCGTGGAGACAGCCGAGGTCACCGTGATCTTGGGCGCCACGCTGTAGTTCAGGGCGACGCTGCGCTCCTGGTCGGCGTTCACCACGCCGCCGGCGCCGTAGGTGTAGACGCCGTAGGTGCCGGGGGTCGCCTTCGTGTCCTTCAGCGTCAGCGTGGCCGAGAACGAGCCGTCCGCTGCGATGTCGACCCACTGCGAGCGGATCGTGTCCTGGTACTGCGACGGCACCTGGTCCAGCACGCTCTCGGCGAGGCCCCAGGCCTGCGAGCCGACGGAGCGGGTGCTGGATGCTGCTCCTGCGGAGGGCTGCCATGCGGACGCGAAGTTGCCGAAGACGACGTAGGTGCCCTGCGGGAGGGTCGAGGGGATCGGCACGCCGCGGCCGCCGACATTCGCGGCCGGGTCGTAGCCGGTTCCCTTCACGACGATGGTGTCGCCTGCCTTCAGCGACGCGCCGGCTGCCGGCGTGGTGCCGTCGGAGAGGAAGACCTCGATCGCGGCATTGTCGGGGACGGTCGGGCCGGTACCGGGGTCAGTCCCCGGATCCGTACCGGGGTCGGTGCCGGGATCCGTACCGGGGTCGGTGCCGGGATCGGTGCCGGGATCCGTACCGGGATCCGTGCCGGGGTCGGTCCCCGGATCGGTGCCAGGATCAGGCGTCTCGGTGCCGAACACGGCATCCCACTGTCCGCCCGAGATGCTGACGTCGCCACGACCGTAGATCGTCGAGCTGTCGGGGTTCGAGTGCTGCTGCCAGATGAGCACCTCGTACGCCTGCGTGCGGTCGAGCTTGTCGACCGGGGCGGTCAGCGTGAAGGAGCTCGCACCGGCCGAGACAGCGGGGAACGGAATCGCGAATGCCGCGTAGCCGCCACCCCCGGAGAGTCCGCTCTCCGTACCCTTCACGATGAGCGCCGCGTAGACGCTCGCGACATCGGGGAGACCGGATGCTGCGACCTGCACGGTGACACCGGAGGTGCTCGCCGAGGTGACGGTTGCGTTCACGGTCGCGCCTGCCGCGTGTGCCGGCGGAGCGATCACGGCACCGGCCGCGATCAGGACGAAGGAGATGAGGGCGGCGAGCAGCACGCGTATGCGGGCGCTCCCTGTGGGTGCTGTGGCTGTGGCGTTCACGGTTCTCCACGGCTCCGGGCACGCGGAAGAGCACGCGCGCCGGCGGTGCCGCAATGCAGTCGGGCGAGGGGTAGGGTTTTGGTTAGGCTTACCTCAGCAAGCTTCATTCCTGAGCGTAGGGGGGTGGAGGAGAGCGCGTCAAGTTTTAGGCTAGCCTTGCCTAATGCGCCGCGTTCCCGTCGTCCTTCTCGCCGCCGCTCTCGCGCTCGGTCTCGCCGGGTGCGCTGGGCCGGGCGCGACCGCCGCACCGCCGGCATCCGAAGCCGTCGACAGCTGCCCGCAGGCATCCGTCCCCCTCGCGGAGCTGGACCTCGTCGACGACGTGCGCGCCGTGACCGGCGGCTCGACCGCCTGCCTCTCCGACCATGCGATCGACCCGGTCGACGACGACACCGCTCCGAAGCTGCCCGTCACCGTGACCGACAGCGAAGACCGCGAGATCGCGATCACCGACGTCGACCGCATCCTGCCGATCGACATCTCCGGCACCATCGCCTCGACCGTGTTCGCGCTCGGACTCGGCGATCAGGTCGTCGGCCGCGATGCCTCGACCATGTTCGCCGGCACCGAAGACCTGCCCGTCGTGACCAAGACCGGCCACACGCTGAACGCCGAGGCGATCCTCGAACTCGCGCCCACCGTGATCCTGACCGACACCACGATCGGCCCGAAGGAGATCCGGCAGCAGCTTCGGGATGCCGGCATCACCGTCGTCGTCATCTCCAGCGACCGCCGCCTCGACACCACCGACGAACTGGTGACCGAGATCGCCACCGCGCTCGGCGTGCCGACCCGAGGGCAGGCCCTGATCGAGCGGCTCGACACCGACCTCGCGGCAGCGCAGGCCGAGATCGGCGCGGTCGTTCCCGCCGATGTCGAGGACCGTGCGCGGATGCTGTTCCTCTACGTGCGCGGCAACGCGAACATCTACTACATCTTCGGCGAGGACTCCGGGGCGGACTCCCTGATCGACGCGGTGGGCGGCGTCGACGTCGCCGCCGAGATCGGCTGGGAGGGCATGAAGCCGATGACTGCCGAGGCGCTCGTCGCCGCCCGCCCTGACGTGCTCGTGATGATGACCGACGGACTCGAATCGGTCGACGGCATCGACGGACTCATCGAGCGGATCCCGGCGATCGCCGAGACGCCGGCCGGAGCCAACCGCCGCGTGATCGACATGGCTGACAGCGAGATCCTCAGCTTCGGGCCGCGCTCAGCCGACGTGATCGGCGCGCTGGCCCGCGCGCTCTACGCGCCAGAGCCCGCGAAGTGAGCGGCGAAGTCGTCACCAGCACCCCGTCGACGCATCGGGGGCTGCGCTTCACCCTCGTCACGATCGGGCTGCTCGCCGCGCTCGTCGTCACCTGCATCGTGTCGATCACGAGCGGGCAGTACTCGCTCTCCCCGACCGACCTGATCGGCGTGCTGCTGCGCGGCATCGGGATCGACACCGCCTGGGCGCCCACCTCGGCGACCGACTACGGCGTGATCTACAACCTCCGACTCCCCCGCCTCGTGCTCGGTCTGCTCGTCGGCGCCGCGCTCGCGGTGTCCGGCGTGCTCATGCAGGCGATCTTCGGGAACCCGCTGGCGGATGCAGGGGTCGTCGGCGTCTCCTCGGGAGCCGCCCTCGGCGCCGCCGCGAGCATCACGCTGGGGCTCGCCTCCTTCGGCATGTGGACGACGCCCGCGTTCGCGTTCCTCGGCGGCCTCGTCGCGGTGCTCGCCGTGTACTTCATCAGTCGCTCCGGCGGACGCACCGAGGTCGTCACGCTGCTCCTGACCGGCATCGCGATCAATGCGATCGCCGGCGCCGGCATGGCATTCCTCACGTTCCTCGGTACCACCTCGACGCGCGAGCAGATCGTGTTCTGGCAGCTCGGCTCGCTCAACGGGGCGCTCTGGGCGAACGTCGGCCTGGTTGCGCCGCTCGTCGCGATCGGCGTGGTCGTCGCACTCATCGTGTCGCCGCAGCTCGACCTCTTCGCCCTCGGCGAGCGCACTGCCCGCCACCTCGGCGTCAACGTCGAGCTGCTCCGGATGGTCGTGATCGTCACGGTCGCGGTGCTGGTGTGCGCGGCTGTCGCGTTCGCCGGGATCATCGGCTTCGCAGGGCTCGTCGTGCCGCACCTGATGCGCATGATCATCGGACCGGCGCACCTGCCGCTCATGATCGCCTCGGCCATCGGCGGCGCGCTCCTGATCGCCGTGGCCGACCTCGTCGCACGCACCGCCGTGCCACTGGCCGACCTGCCGATCGGCATGATCACCTCGCTCGTCGGCGGGCCGTTCTTCCTCTGGCTGCTGGTGCGCACCCGGCGCCGCTCGGGTGGCTGGGCATGAGCGCCCGGCTCCGCGCGAGCGGCATCACGGTCCGTGTCGGCGGCACCCGCGCGATCCTCGACGCGGCTTCGATCGAGGTCAGCGCGGGCGAGATCCACGCACTGGTCGGACCCAACGGCGCCGGCAAGTCGACGCTCTTCGGCGTGCTCGCGGGCGACGTGTCTCCGCACGCCGGGTCGGTCGCCCTCGACGGAACGCCCATCACGGGGATCCGACCGCAGGAGCTGGCGCGTGCGCGCGCGGTGCTGCTGCAGGAGAACGCCGTCTCGTTCCCGTTCAGCGCCGAGCAGGTCGTGCGGATGGGTCGCGCGCCCTGGGCGCGCACCGGCGCTGCCGACGATGACGATGAGATCGTGGCGGCAGCCATGGCGGCGACCGAGGTGCTGCCGCTCGCCGATCGATCGGTGACATCGCTCTCCGGCGGCGAGCGAGCCCGCGTCGCCCTGGCTCGCGTGCTCGCGCAGCGCACCGGCATCCTGCTGCTCGACGAACCGACCGCCGCGCTCGACCTGAAGCACCACGAGGATGTCATGCGGCTGATCAGGGCACAGGCGGATGCCGGGATCGCCGTCGCGATCGTGCTGCACGACCTGAACGCGGCCCTCGCGCACGCCGACCGGGTCACCCTGCTCGACGGCGGCCGCGTCGCGGCATCCGGCACCGCGGCAGAGGTCCTCACCGCCGAGCGGATCGAGGCCGTCTACGGCCAGCCGGTCGACGTCTTCCCGCACCCGAGCACGGGCGTGCCGCTGGTGGCCGCGCGGCGCTGAGACGGGCACGCCTTGCACCGTGGCTCCTCGCCGCGACTCCGCGACGCGCGTTCATGATGCAGGGAGAAGTCACGTATGCAGGGAGGATCCGCCCGATCCTCCCTGCATCCCGAACATCTCCATGCAGGGCGAATACGGCGCTGAGCGGGGCACCGAGCCGACCCGTCGACCGACCGACCCGACCGAGCCGACCGAGCCGACCGCGGGTACGCAGGCCTAGCGCGTCGACGGAGCCTGGGTCGGATGCACCGGAAGGGAAGCGGCCGGGCGGACCAGCGCCGTGCGGTCAGGAACCGCGAATCCGAACTGCTCGTAGAGGCCGTGCGCATCGCTCGTGAAGAGCGTCCAGCGGAAGTGCGCACCGGGGCCGTCATCGATCATGGCCTGCACGATCCGCTTGCCCAGCCCATTGCCGCGATGCGCCTCGACCACGATGACGTCGGCGAGATAGGCGAAGCCGAGGCCGTCCGACACCGCGCGGGCGAAGCCGACCTGCTCGCCGGTCTGCTCCTCGTAGACGCCGATCACCCGCCAGGCATCGCGGATCTGCGCCTCGATGTCGTCGCGGCTGCGCCACTTCGCCCAGTAGACGTCACGCAGGGCTCCCCACACCATGTCGGTGTCGATGCGGTCGAGCGCGTCGTCGACGACGTAGCTCACGAGACCGGCCGCCCGTCGTCGTCGAAGCGGACGCCCTCGGCGAGCAGCCGCTCCATGGCCTCGTGGTGCACGACGCCGCGCTTGCGCGGATCAGGTTCGAGCAGCTCGAGGAGGACGCCCCTCGTGGTGTTCGGATGATTCGCGACCTCGATGCGCACGCCCCAGAACCGGTCATGAGCGAACTGCGAGAGCGAGGCCGCATCCGCCGCCGGATTGTGCGCGGCCGCCGCGCGGATCGCCTGATTGGGGTCGAACACGAGTGCTTCGAACTCCTCGGGCGTGCGCGCACCGCGAGCCAGCTCGTACCGGCGTTCCTCATCGGCGATCTGTTCCGGTGTCTTGCGCTTGCCCACAGCAGTCCCTTCGTCTCGTCACTGTCACGCTACTCGGCACCGGAGACAGCACCGCGCCCGCTCATGGGCGCAGCGGCAGCACGTCCAGGAGGTCGGCCCGCGTGCCGGAGGCATGGATACGACCGGATGCCGCGGCATCCGCCCAGTGCTCCTCGCCCGTCGCGACCGCGATCCAGGTCTCGGCATCCATCTCGACCACGTTCGGCGGCGTGCCGCGCGTGTGTCGCGGGCCCTGGATGACCTGCACCGCGCCGAAGGGCGGCACCCGTACCTCGACGCTGTTGCCCGGCGCCTTCTCATCGAGCAGCTGCAGCAGGTACCGCACCGCGGTCGCGAGCGCCGTCCGCGGTGGCTTCGAGCCATCGGCATCCGCTCGTCGGACGGCGTCGAGCGCCGTGCGTCCGTCGATGATGTCGATCTT
This sequence comes from Microbacterium sp., assembly GCF_036823965.1. Classification (GTDB taxonomy): domain Bacteria; phylum Actinomycetota; class Actinomycetes; order Actinomycetales; family Microbacteriaceae; genus Microbacterium. Next base: position 145,300 of record NZ_DAITBE010000003.1, read on the forward strand.
GCGAGCCATGGGAATCAGGGTACGCCGCCGCCCGACGCCCGACGCACGCGGCAGGCATAGGCTCGGAGCATGAGCACGCAGCATCCGGAAGGCGCACGCGCCGAGCTGCTCGCTGCAGCGTCCGGCCAGTCCTGGGGTGGCCCGTTCCCCGCCCTCCTCGACCCGGAGAGCGCGCACGACGCCGCCGTGCTGATCCTGTTCGGCGTGCTCGACTGCATGCCTGCGCCGACGTGGGATGCCGCGGTCGCCCGCGACCTCGACGTGCTGCTGCAGCGCCGAGCACCGACGCTCTCCTCGCATCCCGGGCAGGTGTCGTTCCCCGGCGGCCGCACCGAGCCGGGCGACGCGGATGCCGCGGCCACCGCGCTGCGCGAAGCGGAGGAGGAGACCGGACTCGACCCCGCCGGTGTCGAGGTGCTCGCGACGCTGCCCGAGATCCCGCTCGCCGCGAGCAATCACCGTGTGACGCCGGTGCTCGGCTGGTGGCGCACGCCGTCGCGTGTCGCAGCGGTCGACCATGCCGAGACCGTCGAGGTGTTCCGCGTGCCGGTCGCCCAGCTGCTCGACCCGGCCACCCGATACACGTCGGTGCGAGCCTTCGGGGATCGCACGTTCCGCGCTCCGGCGTTCGATGTCGACGGCACGATCGTGTGGGGGTTCACGGCCATGGTGCTGAGCGGGCTGTTCGACGCCGCCGGCTGGACCGTGCCGTGGAACGTCGACGACGAACGGCCCGTCTGAAGCGAGCCGCACGGGTCGGGCCCTTCGACAGGCTCAGGGACCCAGGGGGCGGACGCTCAGGGACCCAGGGGGCGGACGCTCAGGGATCCGAGGCGGAAATCCGGAGCGGGACCCTCGGTAGTCTGGACGGGTGAAGATTCTCGTCCTCGGTTCCGGTGCCCGTGAGCACGCGATCATCCTCGCTCTGCGGGCAGAGCAGACGGAGCACGAGATCTTCGTCGCTCCGGGCAACGCCGGCATCGCACAGGATGCCACCCCCGTGTCGCTCGACCCGCTCGACGGCGGCGCGGTGACCGACTTCGCCAACGAGCACGCGATCGACCTCGTCGTGATCGGCCCGGAGGCCCCGCTGGTCGCGGGCGTCGCCGACGCGCTGCGAGCCCGCGGTATCCCGGTGTTCGGTCCCGGCAAGGCCGCAGCGCAGCTCGAGGGATCGAAGTCCTTCGCCAAGCGCATCATGGACGAGGCCGGCGTGCCGACCGGCCGCGCCGCACGCGCGACCACGGTCGCCGAGGTCGAGGCCGCGTTCGACGAGCTCGGCGCCCCGCACGTCGTGAAGGCCGATGGTCTGGCGGCCGGCAAGGGCGTCATCGTCACCTCCGACCGCGCCGAGGCGCTCGCACATGCCGAGCAGTATCTGCCCACCGGGCCGGTGCTGGTCGAGGAGTTCCTCTCCGGCCCCGAGGTCTCGTTGTTCTTCCTCAGCGACGGCGACACCGTTCGGGCGCTCAGCCCGGCGCAGGACTTCAAGCGCGCGCTCGACGGCGACGCCGGCCCCAACACCGGCGGCATGGGCGCGTACTCGCCGCTCCCCTGGCTCGCCGAGCAGTTCGGCAGCGAGCAGGAGTTCACAGCCCTGGTCACGCGCGACGTCGCGCTGCCGGTGATCCGTCAGCTCGACGCCGAGGGCACCCCGTTCATCGGCCTGCTCTACGCGGGCCTCATCCTCACGCCCGCCGGCGTGCGCGTGATCGAGTTCAACGCGCGCTTCGGCGACCCCGAGACGCAGATCGTGCTGCCGCGCCTGGTCACGCCGCTGTCGGAGCTGCTGTTCGCCGCCGCATCCGGCACCCTCGAAGACCAGCCGGAGCCCGAGTTCAGCGATGACGTCGCCATCACCGTGGTGCTGGCGAGCGAGGGCTACCCCGAGGCGCCGCAGACCGGTCGTCCGATCGAGGGGCTGGCGGATGCCGCGTCGGTCGAGAGCGTTCGCATCGTGCACGCCGCGACCGCCGCGCCCGACGCACCCGGCGGATCGCTCATCGCGACGGGTGGCCGCGTGCTGAACGTCGTCGCCGTGGCATCCGATTTCCGCACCGCTCGCGACCGCGCGTACGACGCGATCTCGCGCATCACCCTCGACGGGTCGCAGTACCGCACCGACATCGCCGCCCGCGTCGCGGAGTAATTCCCGCCTCCGCTTGTGCCGAGCGGCCCCTTTTCATGCGAACGGCCCCCGTGAGTGCTGCACTCAAGGGGGCCGTTCGCACACAGAGGGGCCGCTCGGCACGAAGCGGCAGCAGGCAAGAGCGTCAGAGCACCTTCGAGAGGAAGTCCTTCAGGCGCTCGTTCTTGGGGGCGCCGAACAGGTCGGCCGGAGCCGCCTCCTCGACGACCACGCCGCCGTCCATGAAGACCGTGCGGTCGGACACCTCGCGGGCGAAGCCCATCTCGTGCGTCACGAGCACCATCGTCATGCCGGCCGATGCCAGGTCGCGGATGACCTGCAGCACCTCGCCGACCATCTCCGGGTCGAGCGCGCTGGTGGCCTCGTCGAACAGCATGATCTCGGGATCCATCGCGAGTGCGCGCGCGATGGCCACACGCTGCTTCTGTCCGCCGGAGAGGGATGCCGGCTTGGCATCCGCCTTCTCCTGCAGCCCCACGCGCTCGAGCAGCGACATCGCCCGCTCCCGGGCCTCAGCCTTCGAGAACCGGCCGAGCTCGATCGGAGCCAGCGTGATGTTCTCGAGCACGGTCATGTGCGGGAACAGGTTGAAGTGCTGAAAGACCATGCCGATGCGCTGGCGCACCTCGTCGAGCTTGACGCTCTTGTCGGTGAGGTCGACGCCGTCGATGACGACCTTGCCGGAGGTGGGCTCCTCGAGCTTGTTCAGGCAGCGCAGCAGCGTCGACTTGCCGGAGCCCGACGGGCCGATGACCGCGACGACCTCGCCGTCATCCACCGTGAGGTCGATGCCCTTGAGCACCTGGTTGCTTCCGAACGACTTGTGCAGATCCTGCACGGCGATCTTGCTCATGCGTTGAACGTCCTCTCCAGGCGGTTCGCGAGCAGCGTCAGCAGCGTGATCACGACGAAGTAGATGATGGCGACGATCGTCAGCACCTGCGCCGACAGGTACGTCGAGGCGATGATCTGACGCGAGGCGAAGGTGAGCTCCGCGAGGCCGATGACGCTGATCAGCGACGTGTCCTTCAGGGTGATGATGCCCTGGTTCACGAACGACGGGATCATGATGCGGAACGCCTGCGGCAGGACGACCTTCTGCATGGTCTTCCAGTGGCCGAGGCCGAGCGAGCGCGATGCCTCGGCCTGGCCGGGATCGACCGCCTGGATGCCGCCGCGGATGATCTCGGTCATGTACGCACCCGTGTTGAGCGAGAGCGTGATCGCACCGGCCACGAACGGGTTGAACTGCAGACCCGGGAACAGCTGCGGGATGGCGAAGAACACGAAGAACGCCTGCACCAGGATCGGGGTGCCGCGGAAGACGTAGACGTACGCGGTGGCGAGCCAGCGGAACGGCAGGAACTTCGAGATGCGTCCGAAGCCGAACACGATGCCCAGGATGAAGGAGGCGACGAGTGCGACGAGTGTCGCCAGGATCGTGAGCCAGAGACCGCTCATCAGGGCCGGCCAGTACTTCACGGCGACCGAGATGATGTCGGTCGGCTGCGCGCTGGTCTCGTCGGCGCTGAGGTAGGTGTCGACGATCTCGTCGTACTCGCCGGAGTCCTGGAGGTTCGCGAGTCCCTCGTTGAACATCGAGAGCAGCTCGGGGTTCATCCCCTTGTTGACCGCGAAGCCGTACTCGCCGCCGAGTTCCGGCTCACCGACCAGGCGGAAGCCCGACCCCTGCTGGATGCCGTAGGCGAGCACCGGGAAGTCCTCGAAGTAGCCGACCGCCTGGCCGGCCTTGACGGCATCCACCATGTCGGTGGTGTCGCTGTACGGCGTGACACGGAAGCCGTACTCGTCCTCGTTCTCCTCGGCGAAGGTCTGCCCCTGGGTGCCGGTCTTGACCGCGACGGTCTTGCCGTCGAGGTCGTCGAGCGACTGGATGTCGCTTGCCTCGAGCACGCCGAGCTGGATGCCGCTGGTGAAGTACGGGTCGCTGAAGTCGAAGGCCTGCTTGCGCTCGTCGGTGATCGACATGCCCGCCATGACGGCGTCCACCTGGTTCGACTGCAGGGCCTGCAGGGCCGCGTCGAATCCGAGCTGACGGATCTCGACCTCGAAGCCCTGATCCTTCGCGATCGCACGGAGCAGGTCCATGTCGATGCCGACGAGCTCGCCGTCGGCGTTCGTGAACTCGAACGGCGCGAAGGTCGTGTCGGTGCCGATCACGTACGTCTCGGTCTCGGCGTTCGCCGCAGTGGCGCCGCCGAGCAGCGCTCCGATGGCGACGAAGGCCGTCAACACCGTGGCCGTGGCTGTACGACCGAGTCGGCGCAGCCTCCCGGCCGCGGAAGAGGGATTTCGGATCACGACGGATGCTCCTCGATCGGCGGTGACGACCGGACGGGCGCCGAGAAACCACCCTAGTCAACACTTGGACGCAGTCCGGAATGCCGGTTGCCGCTGACACCGCCGCTGCGGAAGCCGTTCGGCTAGAGCGTGATCCAGTAGCGCCGCAGCATCGGGTGCCCCTTCTCGGACTGATCCCGGACATCCTGCAGCACGCCGCCGGCGCCCTCGATCGTGCGCGCCGACCCCTCGTTGTCGTCGTCGCACGTCACGAGCACGCGGTCGAGACCGATCTCTCTCGCGCGGTCGAGGGCGAGAGCGAGCGCTGCGGATGCATACCCCTGACGCCGTCGCGATGCCCGGACCGCGTAGCCGATGTGACCGCCGACCTCGCGCAGATAGTCGTTCAGCGCGTGCCGGAACGAGAGGAAGCCGACGACCTCGCCCTCGTCGACGATCCAGTACAGGTCGTTGTGGACCCGTCCCTCCGGCGGCGCGACGGTCGTGTCCGCGAGCGTGATGGACTCGGCGACGAGCGCGTCGAGCGTCGCCCGATCCGGCGTGACCGGCGACTGGAGACCGGACCCGTCGATGTGCCCGTCACCGAACTCGGCGACAGCGGCTGCCCAGCTGTCGAGCAGGCGGCTGGTCGGGCGCAGGAGTTCCGTCGTCATCACGACAGCACACCAGATCGTCGTCGGAGTCGCAAAAGGACACGCTGATGCCGGACACGACACCGCCCCCTGCACCGGAGGGAACAGGGGGCGGTGTCGCGCGGGTCACTCGGCCGGAGTGGGAACCGGCGCAGACGGCGCGGATGCCTCCGGCTGCGGGGCCTTCGGAGCGCCACGCAGGAACAGCGAGGCGATGAGCCCGATCACGATCACACTGGCCGGCAGCAGGATGGCCTGCGACATCGCCGCCGAGAAGCCGTCGGCGACGGCAGCGGGCAGTGATCCGCCCGAGCCGATCGAGCCTGCGGCGTCGTCCATCCCCGGAAGGTTGGCCTCGAGGCGCGCCTGCATGAACGTCGCGATCGATGCCGATCCGACCACCGAGCCGATCGTCCGGGTGGTGTTGTAGATGCCCGCTCCGGCGCCGGCCTGGCGCATCGGGAGCATCCGTGTCGCCGTGGTCGCGAGCGGACCCCACATGCCGGCACTGCCGATGCCGAGGAGCGCGGACGGGAACAGGAACATCCAGATCTCGCTGTCCATGTTCACCAGCGACGAGTACCAGAGCAGCGCGATGGAGAAGAAGATCAGGCCGGGGATGAGGATGAGCCGCGGGTCGGTGCGGTCGAGGATCTTGCCGGCGAGCGGTGCGAGAACGCCCGAGAACACGGCCATCGGGATCATCAGCAGCGCAGCCTGGGTGGGGGTGAGCCCACGAGCGATCTGCAGGAAGAACATCAGCGGCAGCGACATGCTCGTCACCGCGAAGCCGACCGTGGCGATCGCGATGTTCGCGCCGGAGAAGTTGCGGTCGCGGAAGAGCTCGAGCGGCACGAGGGCCTCGCTCTTCGTCTTCCACTGCTGCAGGATGAACACCGCGAGCAGGACGAGTCCGGCGATGATCAGGCCCCACACCGAGATCGGGCCCCAGATGACACCCCAGTCGTACTTCTCGCCCTCCTGCAGGCCGAAGACCACGAGGAAGATCGCGACGGCGCTCAGCACGACACCGAGGATGTCGAAGCGATGCGGATGCGTCTGCAGCTTCGGCACGAGGATCCACGCTGCGATGAAGGCGATCACGCCGACGGGCAGGTTCACGAAGAAGATCCATTCCCAGCCGAGGCCGTCGACCAGGACGCCGCCGAGCAGCGGTCCGACCAGGGTCGCGACGCCGGCCGTGGCACCCCAGAGACCCATGGCCGCACCGCGTCGGTTCGGCGGGAACGTCCGGGTGATGACGGCCATGGTCTGCGGCGTCATGAACGCCGCGCCGAGACCCTGCACGGCACGTGCCGCGATCAGGCCTTCGAGCGAGCTCGACAGCCCGCACCAGAGGGAGGCGAGCGTGAAGATCGCGAGACCGATGAGGTAGATGTTCTTCGGTCCGAAGCGGTCACCGAGGCGGCCCGTGATGAGCAGCGGCACAGCGTAGGTGAGCAGGTAGGCGCTCGTGACCCACACGACGTTGTCGAGGTTGTTCGTGTTCGGGTCGAGTGCGGCCTTGATCGCCGGATTCGCGACCGAGACGATCGTGGTGTCGACGAGGATCATGAAGAAGCCGATGACGAGCGCCCACAGGGCGGGCCATGGGCTCTTGGGGCGCTGCCCCGCGGCGAACGTGCCCGTGTCGGGTCCCGTCGCCTGGCGTGATTCGGTCATTGCTGTGCAGCCTTTCGCTGAGCGAGATAGCGGTCTGAGTCGGTGAACGCCGACGGCCCCCAGGGGAGTTCGTCGCCGTCGAGCCTGGTGAGGAATGCGTCGAGCCAGCGCAGCTCGGCCTCGAGCAGCACCTCCTGGCGCTCGATCTCGACGAGCACCTGGGCGGGGACGCCCTTGGCGTGCGCCTTGACGAGTCCGTCGCGATGCATCGCGTGCTCCTCCACGAGCGCGGTACGGCGGTCGCCGAGCAGCTCGACCACGTCGTCGCGTTCGAGGTTGTGCGACTCGGCGAGCGCGATGCGGAACTCGGCCGGACGATCGACGCGCGGCAGCTCGCGCTGCACCCAGGCGACGACAGCGCTGCGTCCGGCATCCGTCAGCGTGTAGGTGGTGCGCTCAGGACGGTTGCCTTCGCGGTCGATGCCGACCTCGTCGAGCAGGCCCGTCTTCTGCAGGCGCGAGACCGTGTGGTAGAGCGTGCCGTTGGTGATCGTGAGCAGCCGGTCGTCGTGGCGCGCACGCAGCAGCCGCACCATCTCGTACGGGTGCATGTCGCTCTCGCGCAGCAGTGCGAGCACCATCACGCCCATCGGCGTGAGCGTGTCCACGGGGTCTTTCATCACCTACTCCATCTCAATTAGTCCACGTGGACTATACGCCCGTTCCGGCATCCGATCAAGTGGTCCGGTGTGGTTGATTCAGCCGCGAGGACATGCGGAGACGATGCCGAGCGGATCACCGGGATAATGGGCGGGTGAGCACACCTTCAGAAGGATCAGCACAGAGCATCCCCGGCTGGCGGCACATCTACTCGGGCAAGGTCCGCGACCTGTACGCCTCGGAGGACCCGGGCGACACCCGCATCCTCGTCGTCGCGAGCGACCGGGTCAGCGCGTTCGACTTCGTGCTCTCCCCCGGCATCCCGAAGAAGGGCGCCGTGCTCACCGCGCTGAGCCGCTGGTGGTTCGCACAGCTCGACGACGTGCCGAACCATCTCGCCGATGGCGACATCCCGGCCTCCGTCGAGGACCGCGCCATGCTCGCGCAGTCGCTCGAGATGCTGCCGATCGAGTGCGTCGTCCGCGGGTACATCACTGGGTCGGGCTGGGCCGAGTACCAGGAGAGCGGCACGGTGTGCGGCATCCCGCTTCCCGCCGGCCTGCAGAACGGCGACCGCCTGCCCGAGCCGCTGTTCACGCCCGCCTACAAGGCGCCGATGGGCGAGCACGACGAGAACATCACCTTCGAGCAGACGGTCGAGCTCGTCGGGGCCGAGCGGGCGCACGAGCTGCGCGAGGCCTCGCTCGCGATCTACTCCCGTGCCGCCGCGATCGCCGAGGAGCAGGGCCTCATCCTCGCCGACACGAAGTTCGAGTTCGGGACGGATGCCGACGGCACGCTGCGCCTGGCCGACGAGGTGCTCACGAGCGACTCGTCGCGGTACTGGGATGCCGAGGCGTGGCGCACCGGCACGACGCCGAGCGAGCGGATGGCCAGCTTCGACAAGCAGATCGTGCGCGACTGGCTCGCCGCGAACTGGGACAAGCAGGGCGAGCCGCCGCTGCTCCCCGAGGACATCGTCGACCGCACGGCCGACCGGTACCGCGAGCTCCTCGGCCGCCTCGGGGTCTGACCCGCGGCATCCGGCGTCGACCGCGGCATCCACCGTCGCCCTCGGCATCCACCGTTGCCCCGAGCGAGCTGCAGGGAGATGTTCGACCGGCAGGGAGAATCGGGTCGATTCTCCCTGCATCCCGCACAACGCCATGCAGGGTGAGCGCGCGCCGGCCGTTCGACGCCCCGACGCAGGTCGAGGCACCCAGGGAACATTCAGGAATCGGTAGTGTTGCTCCAGCACTCCCCTCTCCCTCCCCCGAAAACCTGAGGAGCACGCATGCCCCTGTGGAAGATCCACGGAAACGGCCGCACGGTCGAAGCCGGCGCCGTCGTCACGCCCGAAGAGCGCCTGAACTGGCCCGCCACGATCGCCATCGGCGCGCAGCATGTCGTCGCGATGTTCGGCGCGACGTTCCTGGTGCCGACGCTGACGGGCTTCCCCGTCTCGACCACGCTGCTGTTCAGCGGTATCGGCACGATCCTCTTCCTGCTCATCACGAAGAACCGCCTGCCCAGCTACCTCGGCTCCTCCTTCGCGTTCATCGCGCCGATCACGGCCGCCGTCGCCGCCGGCAACATGGGCTCGGCGCTCGCCGGCGTGGTCGCCGTCGGCATCCTGCTCACGATCGTCGGTCTGGTCGTGCAGTTCGCCGGGCTCCGCTGGGTCGACGCCCTGATGCCACCGGTGGTCGCCGGCGCGATCGTCGCGCTGATCGGCTTCAACCTCGCCCCGACGGCGTGGAACAACTTCCAGATCGACCCCGTCACCGCGACCATCACGCTCGTCGCGATCATCGTATTCGCGGTGCTGTTCCGCGGCTTCCTCGGCCGCATCTCGATCTTCCTCGGCGTCGCGGTCGGATTCATCTATGCCGCGTTCACCGGCTCGTTCGACGCGCCGAACGCTCTGCGCGGCGGCAAGACGCCGGCCGAGCTCATCGCCGACGCCCCGTGGATCGGCCTGCCCGAGTTCCACCTCCCGGACTTCGTGGAGCCCGGCACCTGGTCGACCATCGCGATGTTCCTGCCGGTCGTCCTGGTGCTGGTCGCCGAGAACGTCGGCCACGTGCGCGGCGTCGCCAGCATGACCGAGGACCCGTCGATCAACAAGCACACGGGCCGCGCCCTGATCGCCGACGGTGTCGCGACGACGCTCGCCGGTGGCTTCGGCGGCTCGGGCACGACCACCTACGGCGAGAACATCGGCGTCATGGCGGCGACCCGCGTGTACTCGACGGCCGTGTACTGGGTCGCCGGCCTGTTCGCGATTCTGCTCGCATTCTCGCCCAAGGTCGGCGAGGTCTTCAACTCGATCCCAGCCGGCGTGCTGGGCGGCGCGACCACCGCGCTCTACGGCCTGATCGGCATCATCGGCATCAAGATCTGGGTCGACAGCCGCGTGGACTTCTCACGCCCGGTGAACCAGTACACGGCCGCGGTCTCGCTCGTGATCGGCATCGCCGGCTTCTCGATGCAGCTCGGCGACTTCGCGTTCGGCGGCATCGTGCTCGGCACGGTCGCGGCCCTGTTGATCTACCACCTGGGCAATCTGATCGCCCGTGCCCGCAAGACCGGCGCAGACGACCCCAAGCCGCTCGAGGCGGTCGGCCCGCTCGGCGGCGACCCGGCCTGATCCGGCGCCCACACGCAACGCTCGTCGCGCATGACCAGCTGATCCCGGATGCCTCGCCCGAGGCATCCGGGATCTCTGCGTTTCAGAAGCCGGACATGCGCCTAGTCGATGACGGCGAGCACGCCGTCGGCCGGGACGGATGCAGAGAGCTCGGCCCTCCGCGACAGCGTGCCGGAGCGATGGGCGGCGACAGACGTCTCCATCTTCATCGCGTCGAGCACCGCGACCGGATCGCCCTCGGCCACCTGTGCACCGTCATCGACGAGCCAGCGGACGAGCGTGCCCGGAGCAGGTGAGCGCAGCTCGGTCGGGTCGGCCGGAGGCGTCGCCGCAGCACCCCCACCGCCCTGGCCGAGACCCGCGAGCAGGGCCGCAGGCAGACCGAGCACGACCCGGCGACCGTCGATCTCCACCGGGAACCGCTGCAGCGCGGCATCCGGCACCGCAGCCGGTCGCAGCTGCGGCTCCAGCGTCGGCAGCAGGGCGCTCTCGATCCACTGCGTGTGCACCGCGAAGGTCTCGGTGGCGAACGCCGGGTCATCGATCGCGAGCCGGTCGAACGGGATCACGGTCGCCGGGCCCTCGACCGAGAGTTCGCGCAGGGCCCGCCGAGCGCGCACGAGCGCCGCATCACGCGACTCGGCGTGCACGATGAGCTTGGCGATCATGGAGTCGAAGGCAGGCTGCACGGCGTCGCCCGCTTCGATGCCGCTGTCCCAGCGCACCCCAGGGCCACCTGGGATGCGCAGCGTCTCGACTCGGCCGGGGCTCGGGAGGAATCCGCGGCCCGGGTCCTCCGCGTTGATCCGGAACTCGAACGCGTGCCCGGTCGGTGTCGGCGTCTCAGCGAGCGACATGCCCTCACCGAACGCGATGCGGAACTGCTCCCGCACCAGGTCGACCCCGGTGACCTCCTCGGTGACCGGATGCTCCACCTGGAGCCGCGTGTTGACCTCGAGGAACGAGATCGTGCCGTCGGCGGCGAGCAGGAACTCGACCGTGCCCGCGCCGCGGTACTGCACCTCTGCACAGATCGACCGCGCCGCCTCGTGGATCAGCGACCGCTGCTCGGTCGACAGCCCGGGCGCCGGCGCCTCTTCGATGAGCTTCTGGTTCCGGCGCTGCATGGAGCAGTCGCGGTCGCCGACGACGACGATGCCGCCGAGCCCGTCGCCGAGCACCTGCACCTCGATGTGCCGCGGGCTCTCGAGGAACCGCTCCACGAAGCACTCACCGCGACCGAAGGCGGCGATCGCCTCGCGCGTGGCCGCGTCGAAGGCAGCGGCGACCTCGGACAGTTCCCGAACGACCTTGAGCCCTCGTCCGCCACCGCCGAACGCGGCCTTGATCGCGATCGGGAGGCCGTGCTGCTCCGCGAACGCCACCGCCTCGTCCGGGCCGGCCAGCGGCTCATCGGTGCCGGCGGCAAGCGGTGCGCCGACCCGCTGCGCGATGCGCCGCGCGGTCATCTTGTCGCCGAGCGCGTCGATGCTCTCGGGCGACGGACCGATCCAGATGAGCCCCGCCCCCTCGACCGCTCGCGCGAACGCAGCGCTCTCCGAGAGGAATCCATAGCCGGGATGCACGGCATCCGCACCGGTCTGCTCGGCAGCTGCGAGCAGCGCATCGATCGACAGATACGTCGTCGCTGCGGTGTCCCCGCCCAGCCCGACCGCCTCATCCGCAAGACGCACGTGCAGCGCATCGGCATCCTGATCCGCGGACACCGCGATCGACGCGTACCCTGCTTCCGCGCACGCGCGGATGACGCGCACGGCGATCTCGCCGCGATTCGCGATCAGCACCTTGATCATGAGTTCTCCTTGACGATGAGACGAAGACGGACGCCAGGAGCCAGCTGACCTGCGAGGTCGAGGCTGCGATCCGTGAGCGCACCGATGATGGGGTACCCGCCGGTGAGCGGATGATCGGGGAGGAACAGCACCGGCTGACCGTCCGGCGGCACCTGGATCGCGCCGGTGACGGCGCCCTCGCTGGGCAGCTCGCCGCCGACGGAGCGCTCGAGCGGCACCTCTCCCTGCAGGCGGATGCCGACGCGATCCGAACGGGGGGTCACTGTCCATTCCTGGTCGGTGAGCGCCCCCAGCGCGGCGGCGGTGAACCAGTCGTCGCGGGGGCCGAGGGTGATCTCGAGCTCGACGACATCACCGGGTGCGGGAAGGTCTCGAGGCACGGGATCGGGCTCGACCGGTTTCGTCGCGGCGACTCCGACGGGGATGACCGCGCCGACCGCGAGCGCCTCCGGTCCGAGCCCGGCGAGGGTGTCGCCCGCTCGGCTGCCGAGTGCGGTGTCGGCGTCGAATCCACCGCGCACGGCGATGACGTATCGCAGCCCGCGCTCGGGATGGCCGAGGGCGAGCTCGTCGCCGTCGACCGTCGCGAACGGTTCGCCGTGCGCGACGGAGCGAACCGTGCCGTCTGCTTCGGTCAGGCTGAGCGAGCCGAGTGCGCCGGCGACCGCCGCGACGCCTGCGCCGCGGAACCGCAGGACGGCTCCGCCGACGCTCTCCAGCACGGCAGCGGACGCGGCATTGCCCACGGCACGGTTCGCGTCGCGCATCGCTCGCCGATCGGCTGCTCCGGATGCCGAGACCCCGAGCGCGGCGTAGCCAGGGCGCCCTGCGTCCTGCACGAGCAGCTGCAGCGAGGAGCGGACGACCTCGACGGCAGCATCCGCGTGCAGGCTCACGCCGTCGCCGGCACGCGGGGGCTGCGTCTGCACATGTCCGCTCTCGCCCAGCCGAGCCTGGGCACGCACCCGTTCGAACCGCACGGTCGCGCCGGGTGCGAGCAGTGCCGGCGGGTCGCGGTCGATGTCCCACATCACGGCATCCGTGCGGCCGATGAGCTGCCACCCGCCTGGGCTCTCGCGCGGATACACCCCGGTGAACTGCCCGGCCAACGCCACCGATCCGGCCGGCACGCGGGTTCGCGGCGAGGAGCGACGCGGTACGTCGAAGAGGGGATCGCCGCTCACGACATAGCCGAACCCCGGGGCGAAGCCCGAGAACGCGACCCGCCAGTCGGCGGCGAGATGCCGGTTCACGAGCTCATCCGCCGAGACGCCGAGCAACGACGCCGCCTCATCGAGGTCCTCGCCGTCGTAGTGCACCGGCACCACAGCCTCGCCGGCGCGCGGCAGCTCACCGCCGCCCACCTCGGTCGAGGCCAGCACACCCGCGAGATCAGCAGCGGAGACCTGAAGCGGATCGAAGCGCACGAGCACCGTCCTGGCACCGGGGATGCGCTCGACGACGCCGGGCAGGCCGTCCCACGCGAGGTTCAGCCGCATGGCTTCATCGAGATCGGCTGCCTCGACGAGCAGGGCACGATCGGATGCCGTGAGGATTCGCATCAGACCGGGTACTCCGCATCCGGCACGTCGGTGATGAACGTGGCGAGCACCGTCATGTCACACCCGCACGAACGGGGCGATCGTGATGCCCTCGGCCTGGAGCATCCGCTTTGTCTCAGCGGCCATCGCGACAGAGCCCGGGCTGTCGCCGTGCACGCAGATCGACTGGGCCACCACCGGCACATCGGTGCCGTCGATCGCGCGGATCACGCCGTGGGCGGCGAGGCGGACCATCCGCTCCGCGACCTCGGCCGGGTCGTGCAGCACGGATCCCGGCTCGGTGCGCGACACGAGCTGCCCGTCCGGCTGGTAGGCGCGGTCGGCGAAGGCCTCGGCCGCGGTTGCCAGCCCCGCTCGCTCGGCGACATCGAGCACGACGCCGCCGGCGAGGCCGAGCAGCACGAGGCTGGGATCGATCGCGCGGATCGCGGCCACGACGTCGTTCGACTGTCGCTCGTCGCGGGCGATCGTGTTGTACAGCGCGCCGTGCGGCTTGACGTAGGCGACCCGCCCGCCGACCGCGGCAGCGAGACCCATGAGCGCCCCGAGCTGGTACTCGACCTGCGCCTGGAGCGTGGCGGAGTCGATGTCGACCTTCGTGCGTCCGAAGTTCTCGTAGTCGCGGTAGCCGGGGTGCGCGCCGATCACGACGCCGCCCTGCACTGCTGCTGCGAGCGTCTCGCGGATGCCCTCCGGGCTCCCTGCATGGAAGCCGCACGACACGTTCGCGCTCGCGACGAGGCGCAGCATGCTCTCGTCGTCGCTCACGATCCGGTCGGCGACGTTCTCGCCGAGGTCCGAGTTCAGGTCGATGGATGTCATGCGATCACGCTCCGATTCCGAGGAAGGCGAAGATGGGGCCGATCGAGACGGCGCCCATGTACCAGGTCAGCGCGGTCACGAGCGTGCCGGCGATGAGCAGCCACATCGGGTACTTCTTCGACCCGAGGAGGTCGCGACGGAACCAGCCGATGTACATGAACACGGTGAGTCCGATCGGCAGGATCAGTCCGTTGAAGCCGCCGACGAAGACGAGGATCGCGGCGGGCGCGGTGCCGATCGACAGGTACACGATCAGCGAGACGACGATGAACGCCACGGTCGCGAGCTGCAGCGGCCAGCCTCCGGCGAGCTTCTTCGTGTAGGTGGAGAGGAACGTCGCCGAGGTGTACGCCGCACCGATGACCGAGCTGATCGCGGCGGCCCAGAAGATCGCGCCGAAGATGCGGAGACCTGCATCGCCGAGCACCGCACCGAAGGCCTGACCAGCGGGGTTCGCGCCCTGACCGGAGAGGTCGAGCGTGACACCGGAGGCGACGACGCCGAGCACGGCGAGGAACAGCACGTAGCGCATGACGCCGGTGACGAGGATGCCGTTGGCCGCAGCCCGCATCACGGGGCCGGCCTGCTCAGGGCCGGTGTGCCCGGAGTCGAGGTAGCGGTGCGCGCCGGAGTACGTGATGTATCCACCGACGGTGCCGCCGACGATCGTGGTGATCGTGGCGAAGTTCAGCTCGTCCGGCACGAACGTCTGGCGCAGCGCCTCGCCGATCGGGGGCTGGGCGATGACCGCCACCACCACGGTCATCACGATCATCCCGACACCGAGGATCACCAGGACGATGTCCATGACGGGACCGGCCTTCTTCACCAGGAAGATGATGATCGCGAGCGCCGCGGTGAGGACGCCGCCGAGCTTCGCATCGATGCCGAGGAGCGCGTTGAGGCCGAGCCCGCCACCGGCGATGTTGCCGATGTTGAAGGCGAGGCCGCCGATCACGACGAGCAGTGCGATGAGGTGGCCGGAGAAGGGGATGGCGCTGTTGGCGAGTTCGCCGGCGCGCTTGCCGGAAGACGTGATCATGCGCCACACGTTCAACTGCACCGCGATGTCGACGAGGATCGAGATGAGGATCGCGAACGCGAACGCCGCACCCATCGTCGCCGTGAAGGTCGCGGTCTGCGTGATGAAGCCGGGGCCGATGGCGCTGGTGGCCATGAGGAAGATCGCGCCGATGACGGCGCTGCGTCCTGCGCGCTTCTTGACGGCAGCGAGGCGGACTTCGTCCTCCGGGGAGAGGGCGGTGGGTGACTGCTCGGTCATAGGGGGATTCCCATCGTCGTTGGTGGGTGTCGGTTGGCACCCAGTGTAGAACGGATAGTTCATGATTGTTCAACAAGATTGTTTCCGCCGTGCTACAACAAGGTTGCTTTCGTGTGATTCATGCGGGGAATCCGTGGACGATCCGCGCGCTCCGGCACCTACGATGAAGGCATGAACCAGCAGGGCGTGCTCGCCGACGTGCTCCGTCAGCGCATCATCGACGGGGACTTCGCGCCCGGGTCGCGGCTGTCGGAGTCGGCTCTCGCCGAGCAGTTCGACGTATCGCGCAACACGTTGCGCGAGGCCTTCCGCGTACTCGCCGAGCAGGGCCTCGTCGAGCACATCCCGCACCGGGGGGTCTCCGTCGCATCGCCGACCATCGCCGACGTGATCGACATCTATCGCGCCCGTCGCGTGATCGAGTGCGCCGCGCTGCGCCAGTCCGAGCCCGAGCACCCGGCGGTGCAGCTCATGCGCGACGCGCTCGCCGAAGCGGAGGAGCAGCTGCCGCACGAGGACTGGCGGCGCATCGGCAGCGCGAACATGGCCTTCCACGATGCGATCGTCGCGCTCGCGGACAGTGCGCGCCTCGCCCGCACCTATCGTGACGTCGCCGCCGAGCTGCGGCTCGTGTTCCTCGAGATCGACCAGCCGAAGTCACTGCACGAGCCGTTCGTCCGTCGCAACAGGGCCGTGCTCACGGCGCTGCTCGAACGCGGTCCCGAGGCCGCGGCCGATGAGCTGGAGCGCTACCTCACGGCATCCGAGCGCAGCGTGCTCGGCGCGTTCGCCCGCATGGGCCACGCCTGACGCCGCGCCCATGACGGTCAGCGCCCCTCAGCGCTGCGGATCGCGCACCGCACCGGATGCTCGCAGGCGCAGCGGCACCTGGCGCGGCGGGAGCTCGAGCGGCAGCGGAGTCTCGGGAGCTGGGATGCCGTAGAGCCGGTACATCCAGCGGCGCGCATCCTCCAGCGGGAACGTGTCGCCGTAGACAGCGAACTTCAGGAGGACGCCCTCGAGCGTGCCGCGCAGCATGATCTCCTCGAGCTCGGGATCGACGGCGCCGCGCGCGCGGAAGATGTCTCGCACGGATTCCTCCGACTGGATCGCCCGCTCGTGGAACCGGTCCTCCGCCTCGGCGTACAGGCGGTGCGTCGCCGGCTGCTGCTGCATCGCGAGCACGACCTTCTGCACCGGCAGCGCGTAGCCGGTCGCCATCAGCACGCCGTCGATGATGCCGGCCAGACGGTCGTCAGCTGCGCCGGACACCTCGGGGATGCTGAACAGCGCGTCGAACCACGCATCGATGACCGCGACGATCAGCTGCTCCTTGCCGCCGAAGTGATAGCTCACCAACCCCTGGGCGACACCGGCACGGCGGGTGATCTCGGCGACGCTCGCCCCGGAGACACCCCGTTCGCTGAAGACCTCGATCGCCGCCTGCAGGATGTTCTCGCGAGCGCGCTCGCGAGCGAGACGGTTCTGCTCGTCGGATCGCGCCACGGGTCTCACCTCCTGGTTCAGCCGTTCGGCTTCCGGTTCGGTTCCCCCGCCATATAGATTACTCACTGAACACTCATTCAATCTATGGGTGGACAGAGAGCAGCTCGCAACGGAGACCGACTTCCGGATGACGGGCTGCACCCCGCAGTCTCACGGGTGCGGGCTTGTCCTGGAGGGGCGTCAAGCCCGCACCCGTGTTCACCTCGGAAAGCCGAGGCGAGCAGTCAGGCCGAGGCGCGCACCACGAGCTCGGTCGGCAGGATCGTCGTGTGCGGCGGATCCCCGCCGCCGAGACGCGCGAGCAGCACCCGCGCCATCGACTCCCCCTGCGCATACATCGGCTGACGCATGGTCGTGAGCTGCGGATCCGTCGACGTCGCCACCGAGGAGTCGTCGAAGCCGACCAGCGCGATGTCCTCCGGCACGCGCACACCGGCGCTGCGCAGCACCGTGAGGGCACCGCGGGCCATCAGGTCGCTCGCGACGAAGATCGCATCGGGACGCCCGGCGGCGAGGATGCGGCGCGCGGCATCCGCTCCGCTGGATTCGCTGTAGTCACCGGCCTCCTCGGCGAACGGCCGCAGCCCCGCCTCGGCGAGCGCGCTGCGGAAGCCCTGCACCCGGTCGACCGAGGAGACCATCGTCGGGGTCCCCGAGATCGTGGCGATCCGGGTACGGCCGATGTCGATCAGGCGGCGGGTGGCCTGGTGTGCGCTCCAGACGTTGTCGACGTCGACCACGTAGTCGTCCTCGCGCTGCCGCACCGGCCGGCCGCCGTAGACCACGGGAACCGCGTCGGCGATCCGGTCGATGAACGCGTCACTCATGTGATGCGACACGATCAGCGCGCCGTCGACGCCGCCGTTGAGCACGAAGCTCGACATCTTGTCGCCGGGGTCGTCGCTCGCGATCAGCAGGTTCAGCAGGTAGTCCGAGGTGCGCAGCGCGCCGGTGATGCCCGCGACGATCGCCGCGAAGAAGGGGTCGCCGAAGAACCGGGTGGTGTCCTCCGGCACGATCAGCGCGATCGCCTGGGTCTGATTGGATGCCAGGGAGCGCGCCGCGCGGTTGGGCACGTAGTTGAGCTGCTCGATCGCCGCGCGCACCGCGACGAGTGCCTCTGGGCTGACCGCAGTCGACCCGTTCACCACGCGAGACACAGTCGACCGGGACACCCCGGCGGTGGACGCCACCTCTTCGATGGTCGCTCGTGACGGCACGGCTCTCCTTCAAGTCCGACGACGGCTCGGATGCTCCGCCCGCCCCGCCGCGATCAGATGCTGCGTGCGGCGATGATGCGAGCGTACTCCCGGCCGGAGTCCTTCACGCTCCGCTCCTGGGTGTCGTAGTCGACGCGCACGATGCCGAAGCGCTTGTCGTAGCCCCAGGCCCACTCGTAGTTGTCGAACATCGACCAGTAGAAATAGCCGCGCACGTCGACGCCGGCCTCCACGGCATCCAGCACCGCCTCGAGGTGCAGGCGGAGGAACTCGGTGCGCTCGGCGTCGTGCACCCGCGTCTCGCCGTCCTCCAGCACCTCGACATCGTCGTACGCCGCGCCGTTCTCGGTCATCGAGAGCACGGTGCCAGCCGGCTGCGCGTACTCGGTCCAGATGCGCTCGAGCAGCCTGGTGAGCCCCTCTGGCTGCACCTCCCAGTTCTGGGCCGTGCGAGGGAGGCCGCGCTCGACGTTGTGGATGTGCTCGAACGAGGGATACGGGCTGCGCACCTTCCGCTCGGTGTCCGGCACGCTCTCGACCGCTGACTCCGCGGGCGCCGTGCCCGAGACGAGGTCGCCGTGGTAGTAGTTCACGCCCTGCGTGTCGATGTGCTGCGCGATTGTCGCGAGGTCGCCGTCGTGGATTGCCGCCTCGAATGCGGCGACGGCCTCGGCATCCACCGCCCTGATGTCCTCGACGATGTCGGCCGGATAGGCACCGCGGTAGATGGGGTCGAGGAACCAGCGGTTGAACTGCCCGTCGATCCGGCGGGCGGCGTCGACATCGGCCGGGTCATCCGGGTCCGCGGCGTCGGCGACCGTGTGGTTGAGGGTGATGCCGAGGTTCAGGCCGGCGTCGCGCCCGCGCAGTTCGCGGACGGTCTCGCCGTGCGCGAGCAGCAGATGGTGCGAGGCGAGCAGCCCCTCCTCGATGCTCGTGTGCCCCGGCGCGTGCTCCCCGCCCGTGTACGAGAGGAACGACGAGCACCACGGCTCGTTCAGCGTGGTCCACACGTTCACCCGGTCGCCCAGTGCGTCGTGCATGGTGCCGGCGTACTCGAGGAAGCGGCCGACGGTGTCGCGGTTCGTCCAGCCGCCCTGCTCCTGCAGCGCCTGCGGCATGTCCCAGTGGTACAGCGTCAGCCACGGCAGGATGTCGGCATCCAGCAGCCCGTCGACCAGGCGCTCGTAGAAGTCGACGCCCTTCGCATTCACGGCTCCGCCGTCCGGCCGGACGCGCGACCACGAGGTCGAGAATCGGTAGGTCTGCAGGCCCAGCTGCGTCATCAGCGCGATGTCGTCGGCATACCGGTGATAGTGGTCGCAGGCGACGTCGCCGTTGTCGCCGTTGATGACCGCACCCGGCACCCGGGAGAACGCGTCCCAGATCGACGCCGTGCGTCCGTCCTCGAATGCCGCCCCCTCGATCTGATAGGCCGCTGTCGCGGCGCCGAACAGGAAGTTCTCGGGGAAAGCACGGGTCATAGGGGTCATCCTTTCACCGCGCCAGCCATGATGCCACTGACCAGCTGCCGCCCCGCGACCACGAAGAGCACGAGGAGCGGGAGGGTCGCGAGCACGGCACCGGCGAGCACGATGGAGTAGTCGATGTAGTAGCCGGACTGCAGCTGGCTGAGCGCCGTCTGCAGCGTCGGATTCTGCGGGGAGAGCACGATCAGCGGCCAGAGGTAGTCGGTCCACGCGGTCATGAAGGTGAACAGCCCGAGGATCGCCATGGCCGGACGAGCGGCGGGGATGCCGACGGTGAGGAACGTGCGGAACTGGTTCGCGCCGTCCATGCGCGCGGCCTCGATCAGCTCGTCGGGGATCACGTCGACCAGGTACTGCCGCATGAAGAAGACGCCGAACGCGGTGACCAGCGTCGGCACGATCACGGCGCCGATCGAGCCGGTCCAGCCGAGCTCGCGCATCAGCATGAACAGCGGGATGATGCCCAGCTGCGTCGGGATCGCCATGGTCGCGATCACGAAGATCATCAGCCCGTCACGACCCTTGAACCGCAGCTTCGCGAAGGCGTAGCCGGCGAGCGTCGAGAAGGTCACGACCGAGATCGTGATGATGCCGGAGATCAGGAACGAGTTGCCGAGGGCGAGCCAGAACGGGATGGCGTCGAGCACCTTCGCGGCGTTCACGAAGAAGTTGCCGCCCGGTACCAGGGGCAGCGTCTCGCCGCGGGTGGCGTTCGTGCCGCTGGCGACCACGACCGACCACCACAACGGGTAGACGCTGCCGATGATGAAGGCGGCGAGCAGCCCATAGGTGAGGAAGCCGGGACGGCTGCCGATACCGGCGGTGCCACCGGTCGCGCCGCGACGGCGGCGGATCTTCTCGGGCACGCTGAGCGCCTGGGTCGCAGTCATCGTGCGCTCTCCTTCTCGGTCGTGGTGCTGGGCGCGGTGGTGCGAGCTCGGCGGCGCGCTGCGCGGTTCTTCGGGGCGTCACCCGTCGAGATCCGTCGGGAGATCAGGAAGTTGATCACGCCGATGCCGACGATCAGCAGGAACAGCAGGATCGCGACGGCGGATGCTTCGCCCAGGTTCCGCCGGAAGAAGGCGAGCTCCCAGAGGAACAGCACCGTGGTCTGGAATTGCCGGTCGCTGCCGCCGATGCCGCCGGCGGTCGAGACGTCGAACAGGCGCGGCTCGGCGAAGATCTGCAGCCCGCCGATCGTGGCGGTGATGATGACGAAGATCAGGGTCGGCCGGATCGTGGGGATCGTGATGGAGAAGAACCTGCGGGCGGAGCCGGCGCCGTCGAGCGCGGCGGACTCGTACAGATCGCGCGGCACCGCCTGCATCGCGGCGAGCAGGATCAGGGCGTTGTACCCGGTCCAGCGGAAGTTCACCATGATCGCGATCGCGAGGTGCGACAGCGCGGTGTTGTGCTTCCACTCCTGGTCGGCGATGCCGATCAGGTTCAGCAGGTTGTTGGCGAGACCGTCGGCCTCGTTGAAGATGCTCGAGAAGATGATGGCCACGGCGACCGGGGTCACCACGAACGGGATGAGCACGCTCATGCGCCAGAACGTGGGAGCACGCAGGCCGCGGTCGAGCAGGTACGCGATGACGAGTGCCACCGCGAGCTGCGGGATCGCCGACAGCAGGAAGATGCTGAGCGTGTTGCCGATCGAGTTCCAGAACATCGCGTCATTCAGGATCTTGACGAAGTTGTCGAGCCCGACGAAGCCCTCCTGGCCCTTCAGCAGATCCCACTCGTGCACGGCCACCCAGACCGTGTACAGCAGCGGGAACAGCCCGACGAGGCCGAACAGCAGGAAGAACGGAGAGATGTAGAAGTACGGCGAGGCGTGCTGGTCGAACCGCGACAGCCGGTGCCGCCATGGCCGCTTCGGCACAGCATCCGGCGTGTGTCGGGATGCCGTCTCGCGGCGTTCCGCTGTGAGGGTCATGAGTCGTCCTTGTTTGACGCGAGTGTGGGTTCCAGAGCTCGGGTGGGTCCGTGAGCTCGGGTGGCCATGGGTGGGTCCCTGAGCGCGCGGGTCCGTGAGCTCGGGTGGCCCCATGGGTGGGTCCCTGAGCCTGTCGAAGGGTCCGGTGGTGCTCCGACAGGCTCAGCAACCCAGTAGTGAGGATCAGCCGACGAGGTCGTTCAGCAGCTGGATGGCCTGATCCCAGGCGCCCTTGGTGTCGGTCTCACCGCGGTCGAGGCTGCTGAGGGCCGGGCCGAAGACGTTCTCCTGGATGACGGAGTCGTCCGCGCCCTTGAACTGCGCCACGACGCCCTTCGCGCGCTCGGCGAGGATCGCGCCCGTGGGGGCGTCGTTGAAGAACGCGTTCGGCGTGGCATCCGATGCCAGCGTCTCCTGCGCCTTCACGGTCGACGGGAAGTTGCCGGCCGCGGCGGACTGCTCGACCTGCTGCTCGGGCTGCGTCAGCCAGTCGGCGAGTGCCGCAGCGGCTTCCTTGTGCTGCGAGGTCTCCGGGATCGACAGGAACGCGCCGCCCCAGTTGGCCGCGCCTCCGGGGAAGACATCGGCGAAGTCCCAGCCGGTCGATGCGTCGCCGCCACCGGCCTCGACCTGGCCCTGCACGACGCCGAGCATCCAGCCGGGGCAGACGAAGGTCGCGAAGGTGCCGTCGACGAACGACTTGCCGCCGTTCCAGTCCCAGGCCGTCTGCGCTGCGGACTGGCCGCCCTCGGTCGCGGCGCCGAGCTGTTCGAAGCGCTCCTTGAGCTCGGCGTTGCCCTCGACGTTCAGCTCGCCGTCAGCCGTGTAGTAGCCCTCGTCGAGCTGGTTGACCATGGCGTTCCACACGAAGCCGGAGTGGTCGTACCAGGCTTTGCCGGTCTTGGCGGTGTAGTCGGCACCGACCTGGAAGTAGGTGTCCCAGTCGCCGGTCAGCAGCTCGGCGACCGACTCGCGATCGCTCGGCAGACCTGCGGCCTCGAAGGCCGCGCCGTTGTAGCAGATGCCGCTCGGGCCGATGTCGGTGCCGTAGCCGATCACGCGACCTTCGGCATCCGTCGCCTGACCGTACTTCCAGTCGACCCAGTCGGCCTTGCGGTCTTCGATGCCGTAGTCGCGCAGGTCGACGAAGGTGTCTGAGACGTCCATGACGGCGCCGAGCCAGCCTTCCTCGATCGCGACGATGTCGCTGAGTCCTGAGCCGGCGGCGATCTTGGTGAAGGCATCGGTGCGGGCGTTGCCGCCGGTGTCGATGTTCGTCGCCTCGATCTTCACGTTCGGGTGGAGCTTCTCGTACTCCGTGTAGAGGTCTTCGTAGCCGAAGGTGCCGAACGTGGTGACGGTCAGCGTCACGTCTGCGTCGGCGTCTCCTTCGGCTGCATCGCCGTTGCCGGCCGAGCAGCCGGCGAGGGCCAGGGCTGCGACGGATGCCACGGCGGCTGTGGTGAGGATGCGATTGCGGGCGCGGGTGTTCACGGTTCACTCCTTTGTGGGGGTCGTGCGGTGGGTGGTGCTCTCGGGAACCGTGGGAGCGCTCCCACGGCTGGTTCGCCACTCTATGGGAGCGCTCCCACGCGTGTCAAGCGGATGCGGAGCGGATGCGGAGCGGATGCGGCGAACCTGCCGTCTCGCGGAGAGCGGGTAGCCTTGCTCGGTGCCCGAAGCCGAACTCTCCCCCGCCCTCCTCCGCGCCGCATCGCTGATCCGCAACGTCCCGGACTACCCGGAACCCGGCATCGTCTTCCGCGACATCACGCCGCTGCTCGCAGACGCCGAGGCGCTCAAGGCCACCACCGACGCCATCCTCGAGCCCTTCGCCGGACAGTTCGACGTGGTCGCAGGCATCGAGGCGCGCGGCTTCATCCTCGCCGGAGCCGCGGCGATCGCAGCAGGTGTCGGGCTCATCCCGATCCGCAAGGCCGGCAAGCTGCCTCGGCCTGCGGCATCCGTCGACTACGCACTCGAGTACGGCACCGCCACGATCGAGATGCACGACGATCTGCCGGCAGGGTCGCGCGTGCTGCTGATCGACGACGTGCTGGCCACCGGCGGCACCCTCGCCGCCGGGCGTCAGATCGTCGAACAGCTCGGCAGTCACGTGATCGGCATCTCCGTCCTGTTCGAGATCGACGGCCTCGGCGGTCGCGACCTGATCGGCGATCTGCACACGGTGTTCCACGCCGAGTAGCACCGACGTGGGAGGCAGTCACGGCCCGGTAGACTTGGCGCGCCAGCCTTCCCGCGACTTCCGGCGTTTCGACTCCTCGCCGCGCTCGTCGCTCAACGACCGAGAGCTGCGTCCTGCGGCCGCCAAGAGGATCAGAATGCCCACCATCGTCGTCGACGTCATGCCCAAGTCCGAACTGCTCGACCCGCAGGGGAAGGCCGTCTCCGGCGCGTTCGCCCGTCTGGGCGTCGAGGGCTTCACCGATGTCCGCATCGGCAAGCGCTTCGAGCTCACCGTCGAGGGCGAGGTCACCGACGAGCTGCTCGCCGAGGCCAAGCGCATCGCCGACGAGGTGCTCTCCAACTCCGTGATCGAGGACGTCGTCGGCATCGAGGTCGTCGAATGACCGCACGCATCGGGGTCGTCACGTTCCCCGGTTCGCTCGACGACCGCGACGCGCAGCGCGCGGTGCGCATCGCCGGCGCAGAGCCCGTCGCCCTGTGGCACGGCTCGCACGACCTCGAGGGTGTCGACGCGCTCGTTCTTCCCGGCGGCTTCAGCTACGGCGACTATCTGCGCGCCGGTGCGATCGCCGCGCTGTCGCCGATCATGAGCGAGGTCAAGGACGCCGCGGCGAAGGGCATGCCCATCCTCGGCATCTGCAACGGCTTCCAGATGCTCGTCGAGGCGCACCTGCTGCCCGGCGGCCTGATCCGCAACGACCACCAGCACTTCGTGCGCCGCGACCAGCGCCTCACGGTCGAGAACTCCGACACCGCGTGGACGAACACGTTCCGCACCGGCCAGGAGATCGTGATCCCGCTGAAGAACGGCGACGGCGGCTACATCGCCGACGACGAGACGCTCGACCGTCTGGAGGGCGAGGGCCTGGTCGCCTTCCGCTACGCGGGCGTGAACCCGAACGGCTCGCTGCGCGACATCGCCGGACTCACGAACGAGGCGGGCAACGTGGTCGGTCTGATGCCGCACCCCGAGCACGCCGCAGAGGCCGGCTTCGGCCCGGACACCTCGCTCGCCATGCGCAGCGGCATCGACGGTCTCGGCTTCTTCGCGAGCGCGATCGCCGCGGTCGCCCGCGTCGCCGCCTGACGCCAGCCTCCCCCCTCCCCTCCCCCTGCGTCTGCCGCCGCCGCAAGCACGGTCGACCCACCCCTTTGCGTGCGAGCCACCCCTTTGAATGCGTCGCGAAGGGGGTGGGCCGGCGCCAAAGGGGCCGCTCGGCGGGCTGGGCGCGGGCGCGGGCGCGCGGGGGTCAGGGGGATGGCAGCGTGAAGGGGTTGTCTCCGGCGGCGGCGAGCAGATACCAGGCGGTCGTGCCGGAGTGCAGGCTCGCGTAGTACAGGTCGCCGAACCCGGAGTCGAGCCCATCGGTCGACGTCGCCACGATCCCCTTGCCGTCGCCGTTCGGCGCATCACGCTGCGCGAGGCGGATGCTGTCGAGCAGGGCGTCAGCGCGCGCGGCATCGTCGACGCCGTCGCGCAGCCGCAGCGCCAGCGCCAGGTGCCCCGCTCCCTCGAACCAGACCTTCGAGACGTCGACGTGACTGATCGACGGGCCCTGATACTGGCCGTCGTTCGCGATGAGATTCGCGAGCGTCCAGTCGACGGCCGTGCCGTAGCGCGGATCGCCCGTGGCGAGCGAGCTCCATGTCTGCGCGTCGAGCGGCACCGGATACACGTTGGTGGTGCTGCCGTCGAGGAGCGTGCCGGTGTCGACGTGCCCGTCTGCCGCCTGCATCGCGGTGACGAACGCGGCGGCGACGGCTGCTCGGTCCGACCAGACGGGGTCGCCGGAGACCTGTGCGAGCTGGGTGAAGAATCCGGCGATGTCTGCGTTGTGCTCGGTCGACTTCCAGACGAGCGAGGTGCCGTCCTCGAGCTGCCCTCCCATGTAGCCGTATGGCGCGCGCGTCATGTCGGCAGTGTTCGTCTGGATCCACCGCGCGATGTCGAGTGCGCCTTCGAGGTACTTCGTCTCCCCGGTGGCGTGGAAGAGACGGGTGAGCGCCATGCCGACCCATGCCTGGTTGCCGGTGAACGTGCCGGGTCCTGTGATCTCGACGCGGCCCTGGCGGATCCCGTGCGGCTCGTACGAGGTGCGCACCCGCCCGTCGCCGATCGGATCCTCGGCCTGCACGAAGAGCAGCGTGTCGCCGACCGCCTGCGCCCGGCGGATGTCGTCGGGACGCCCGCGTGCGGTGTACGCGATCACCACGAGCGCATCGTCGTACACGAACGACGGCGTGAAGTCCCAGCTCGGGGTCGTGAAGAACCCGCCCTCGTAGCTTCGCGGCAGGCAGCGTCCGTCCCCGTCGCAGAACTCGTCGACGCGGGCATCCAGGAACTCGTAGGCGAGGGCGACCGACAGCGTCGGATCGGGGGTGCCGGTGTCTGCTCCGGGGTCATCGGATGCTGTGGCGACCAGCGCCGAGGAGACAGCCCCCGCGAGGACGACAGCGAGCACGAGCGCACCGGCGACCGCTGCTGACGCCGAGCGTCGAGAAGCTGCGGGCATGGGGGATCCCTCGATGACTGGTGGGGCTGCGCGCGATCTGGGGGGTCGCGAGACGATCTTGGCACGTTCGGGTGCCATCCGGGAAGCGGGAACCTCGGAGCATCCGCGCCGTCCTCGCGTATAGCAACGACATTCGTCAGGTGCAAGGCGTTTGTGCCGTGCCCTGCGCGGCCGCACCATGGCGTCATGCCCGCCGCTCCCCCGTTCCGCCCGCTGGCGTCGTACGCGCCGATCGGCGATGGGCGGACCGTCGCGCTGATCGGCACCGACGGATGCATCGACTGGCTGCCGCTCCCGGGGCTGACGGACCTGCCCGTGTTCGCCCGACTGCTCGACGAGGAGACCGGCGGATGCATCGAGCTGCAGCCGACCGAGGAGTTCCGCAGCGAGCGCCGGTACCTCCCCGAGACGAACGTGCTCGAGACGACGTTCACCACAGCGGCCGGCACCGTGCGGGTGACGGACGCGCTCGTGTCGGGTGTCGCCGGACGACTGCCGTGGGCCGAGCTCGCACGACGCATCGACGGCGTGCAGGGCGAGGTCGCGATGCGCTGGCGCGTGCAGCCGGGGACCTCGCTGCAGACCGCGGCACCCTGGATCGAGAGCACCCAGCACGGTGACATCGTTCGGAGCGGCAGCACCGCGTTCGTGGTGGTCGGATTCGAGCACGGACCGAATCCGCCCGTCGACGACGGCCCGAGCGGACCGCAGCTCACCGGCGGATTCACGGCATCCGCCGGCTCCCGCCACCTCCTCGCCCTCGCGGCGACGCACGATGAACCGCTGCATCTTCCCGCCCCGCACAACATCGACGACGGCATCGACCGGACCATCGAGAGCTGGCAGCACTGGTCGGCCGTGTTCTCGTACGACGGCCCGTGGCAGGCGCACGTCCAGCGCAGCGCGCTGACCCTCAAGCAGCTGATCCACAGCCCCTCCGGCGCGATCGCGGCGGCGGCGACCACGTCGCTGCCGGAGTCGCCGGACGGCGGCAAGAACTGGGACTACCGCTACGCCTGGGTGCGCGACCTTGCGTACACGACGCACGCACTGGTCCGGTTCGGGCTGCGCGAGGAGACCCATGCGGCGCTGTCGTGGATGCTGCGCACGATCCGCGACCACGGCCCCGAGCTGCACGTGATGTACACCCTCGACGGCGACCTCGTGCCGGAGCCGGACGAGCACGACGTCGACGGGTGGCGCGGCATCGGCCCGGTCGTGACGGGCAACCCGGCCAACGGCCAGCTGCAGCTGGGGGTCTACGGCGACCTGATCGCGATCTGCCGTACCTACGTCGACGCCGGCAACGTGCTCGACGTCGAGACGGCACGGATGCTCGCCGGCATCGCGGATCGAACGTGCGATCTGTGGCGCAATCCGGATTCCGGCATGTGGGAGCTGCCGGAGCTGCGGCACTACACGTCGTCGAAGATGGGCTGCTGGAAGGCGCTCGACGACGCCGTCGCGCTCGCGGAGTCCGGTGCGATTCCAGGGAGCGCTGACCGCTGGCGGGCCGAGCGCGACCGCATCCGTCTCTGGATCGAGGAGCACTGCTGGTCGCAGGACCGCGCCGCCTACGTGTTCTTCGCCGGGTCTGACGAGCTCGATGCCTCCGTGCTGCTGCACGCCCCGAGCGGATTCGACCGCGGCGAGCGGATGTCGAGCACGATCGACGCCCTGGCCGACGAGCTCGGTGCCGGCAGCCTGATGTATCGGTACAGCGGTGCCGCCGCCGAGGAGAAGACCTTCGTGGCGTGCGCGTTCTGGCGCGCCGAAGCCCTCGCCTGCGTCGGCCGGCACGAGGAGGCGATCGAGCGGATGGACGAGCTCATCGCGCTCGCGAACGACGTCGGCATCTACGCCGAGATGATCGACGCCGACGACGGCACCGCCTGGGGCAACACCCCGCAGGCGCTCAGCCACCTCGGCTTCCTCACCGCTGCCATGACCATCCGCGACATCGTGCCGGCCGAGCTGCTCGGCGATCGATGACCGCTCCCCTCAGACCTGACAGACCCACCGGAAACAAGGAAAGGACACCCCATGTCCCGTGACCAGTACACCTTCACGAACCCCGCCGAGCTCTACTCGGACATCTCCCCCGAGAAGCAGCACATGCCGGAGCCCGGCCTCGACGCCGCCCTGGCCCCCGCGGCCGACCTCGGCGAGGAGAGCTACCGCGGCACCGGCCGCCTGAAGGGCCGCAAGGCGCTCATCACCGGCGGCGACTCCGGCATCGGCGCGGCGACCGCGATCGCCTTCGCCCGCGAGGGTGCAGACGTCGCGATCTCCTACCTCCCGGAGGAAGAGGAGGACGCGAGCCGCATCGCCGGCATCCTCCGCGACGCAGGCGCGACGGTCGCGACGCTGCCCGGCGATCTGCGGGACGCGGACTACTGCCGCTCGCTCGTGGCCGACGCCGTGTCGGCACTCGGCGGCCTCGACATCCTCGTCAACAACGGCGGCAAGCAGATCTACCAGGAGTCGCTGTCCGACATCACGGACGAGCAGTTCGACGACACCTTCAAGACCAACGTCTACGCGATGTTCTGGATCACGAAGGCCGCGCTGCCGCACCTGCCCGCAGGCTCGGCGATCATCAACACCACGTCGATCCAGGCGTACTCGCCGTCCGGCATCCTCGTCGACTACGCCTCGACGAAGGCGACCATCAACGCCTTCACGAAGGGGCTCGCCGACCAGCTCGCACCGAAGGGCATCCGCGTGAACGCGGTCGCCCCTGGCCCGATCTGGACGCCCCTGCAGCCGAGCGACGGTCAGCCGCAGGAGAAGCTCCCGGAGTTCGGCGAGGACACTCCGCTCGGGCGTATGGGGCAGCCCGCCGAGCTCGCACCGGCGTACGTCTTCCTGGCATCCGCCGAGTCGAGCTACGTGATCGGCGAGACGCTCAACGTGAACGGCGGCATGCCGACTCCCTGACCGGAGCCCCGCCCTTCGGGGTCTCGACACACCGGAGGTCGGATGCTGCAGCTCGCAGCATCCGACCTCCGGTCCGTCGTTCGTGGGGTGGCTACCCGAGCGCCGGCGGCCAGACCCCGATCAGCACGGCCATGACCACGACCGTCACGAGCTCGTGCGCGATGTTCAGCGTGGTCAGTTTGGTCGAGCGGCCCTCGAAGGCGTCGTGGGTGATGAAGCGCGCGGCCGTGAATCCGGCCCACAGGGTGACAGCGGTGACGATGGCGCCCCAGAAGAACGAGCCCCCGTAGAAGTGCCAGGAGATGGCGGCTGCGCCTGCCAGCACCCACGCCGTGATGAAGCTGACGATCACGGTCGTGACGATCGCCCAGGTCGCGGTGGCCGCAGGCCGGTCCATGTCGACGTTCGCGAGCTTGGACCAGCGGGTGCCGAAGACCTTCGGCGTGTACCAGATCGAGCCGACCACCATGCTCGACGCAGTGGCCAGCAGCACAGCCCAGTAGTTGATCTCGGGAACCATCATTGCCTCCTCGAATCGGATGCCGTCAGGCTACTCCCCGCCCCTCACCGACCGGCCCCCTTGTGTGCGAGCCACCCCCTTGGGTGCTGCACATACGGGGGCCGCTCGCACACAAGGGGGCCGCTCGGCACAGAAGACGGATGCCGAATCGAACCGATTCGACCCCTGCGCTGGCGTGGCTGCAAGCGCTTGCACTAGCCTGGTCGCATGACCCAGCTTGAGCAGATCGCAGCGCCCGGTTCCGAGTGGTGGCGCAGCGCCGTCATCTACCAGATCTACCCCCGTTCCTTCGCGGATGCGTCGGGCGACGGCATCGGCGATCTGCCGGGTGTCACGAGCCGCCTCGACTCGCTGCAGGACCTCGGCGTCGACGCGATCTGGCTCAGCCCGTTCATGACCAGCCCGCAGCACGACGCCGGCTACGACGTCGCCGACTACCGCGACGTCGACCCGCTGTTCGGCACGCTCGCCGACTTCGACGAGATGCTCGCCGAGGCGCACGCCCGCGGCATCCGCGTCGTCGTCGACCTGGTGCCGAATCACTCCTCCTCGCAGCACGCCTGGTTCCAGGCAGCGCTGAAGGCGGCCCCTGGCAGCCCCGAGCGCGCGCGGTACATCTTCCGCGACGGCAAGGGCGAGAACGGCGAGCTGCCCCCGAACAACTGGGAGTCCGTGTTCGGCGGCGGCATGTGGGAGCGCATCACCGAAGCCGACGGCACGCCCGGCCAGTGGTACCTGCACATCTTCGACCCCACGCAGCCCGACTTCGACTGGAACAACGAAGAGGTGCGCGAGGAGTTCCGCTCCATCCTGCGCTTCTGGCTCGACCGCGGGGTCGACGGCTTCCGCGTCGACGTCGCGCACGGCATGATCAAGGCCGATGGCCTGCCCGACTACACGCCCCCGGCGGACGCCGACTCCATGGGCGGCGCCGAGGCGAACGTCCCCTACTGGGGACAGGAAGCCGTGCATGACATCTACCGGGACTGGCACGAGGTGCTCGCGGAGTACGACGGCGACCGTGCCCTCTGCGGCGAGGCCTGGCTGCCCACGCTGAAGAAGACCGCGCTCTGGGTGCGCCCGGACGAGATGCATCAGACGTTCAACTTCCCGTACCTGCAGACGGCGTGGGACGCGAAGGAGCTCGGCGACGTGATCCGAGAGTCGCTCGATGCCTTCGGCGAGGTCGGAGCCCCCAGCACCTGGGTGCTCTCGAACCACGACGTCGTGCGGCACGCCACCCGTCTCGCGCTGACGGCCGACAACCCGCAGGGTGAGGGCATCGGCCCGAACACCCCCGACAAGCCGGATGCCGCGATCGGCCTGGCCCGTGCACGCGCGGCCACGACGCTGATGCTGGCCCTCCCCGGCTCGTCGTACCTGTACCAGGGCGAGGAGCTCGGACTGCCGGAGGCGATGGAGATCCCGGATGCGTTCCGTCAGGACCCCACCTGGTTCCGCACGCACGGCGAGCGCTACGGCCGCGACGGCTGCCGCGTGCCGCTGCCGTGGACCGCAGAAGGCGATGCCTTCGGGTTCAACGACACCGGCCGCTCGTGGCTGCCGCAGCCGGCCGATTGGGCGACCTACGCCCGCGATGTCGAAGAGAGCGACCCGAACTCGACGCTGTCGCTCTACAAGGAGCTGCTCGCCGAGCGCCGCGCCCACGGGTTCGGCAGCGGCTCGCTGATCTGGGAGGACGCCGGATCGGATGCCGTGGCGTTCCGCCGTGGCGACGTGCACGTGGTCGCCAACCTCGGCTCGACGCCGCTCGAGCTCCCGGCCGATGCGACGATCCTGGTGCGCACCCAGCCGTTCGACGGCACCGCGCTGCCGGTCGACACGGCGGTCTGGTACACCCAGGGCTGATGCACCTCGGTTCCGGTCGCGATTGCTGCCGCGTGTCGCGCTGACGGGCGGCAGGAATCGCGACCGGAACGCGGAGGAAGGACCGGAACGCGGAGGGACGGAACACGGACGGACCGGTACGAGCGCAGACGGAGCGACGACATGACGAGCATCGATGAGGTCGCCCGGCTCGCCGGGGTCTCGACGGCGACCGTCTCGCGCGCGCTGAGTGGTCGGGGTCAGGTCTCGGCATCCGCCCGCGAACGAGTGCTGGCCGCCGCATCCGCCCTCGGCTATGTGGTGTCGTCTCGGGCATCGAGCCTGGCCTCAGGACGCACCCGCAACATCGGCGTGATCGTGCCGTTCCTGGACCGCTGGTTCTTCAGCGCGGTACTCTCGGGCGTCTCGGCAGCCGCGATGCGCCAGGGCTACGACATCACGCTGTACAACATCACGAGCGATCAGGACGTGCGTCGCGAGGTCTTCGACACGTTCCTGCGGCGACAGCGGGTGGATGCCGTGATCGCGGTGTCGATCAAGCTGGACGACGACGAGACGCAACGGCTGCTCGACCTCGGGATGCCGGTGGTCGCGATCGGCGGACCGCATCCGCGCCTCGAGACGCTCACGGTCGATGAGGAGGCCGTCGCTCAGCTGGCGACGACGCATCTCATCTCGCTCGGCCACCGCGACATCGCCCACATCAGCGCGAGTCCGGCGTTCGACACCGGCTTCCGCGTGCCGAGTCGGCGACGCGCCGGCTTCGAGCGGGCGCTGGCCGCGGCGGGCATCGCGCAGGACCCGGCCCTGATCGAGCTCGCCGACTTCACGGTCGAGGGCGGGCACCGGGCGGCCGCGCGGATCCTCACTCGGATGCCGGGTGCGACGGCGATCTTCGCGGCATCCGATGAGATGGCGATCGGCGCGATCCTGGCCGCCCGCGAGCGGGGCCTCCGTGTGCCCGAGAACCTGTCGATCATCGGCGTCGACGGCCACGAGCTCGGCGCGTTCTTCGGCCTGACCACGGTCGATCAGTTCCCGCTCGGGCAGGGGGAGCGGGCAGCGGATGCCGTGATCCGCCAGCTCAGCGGAGCGGATACCGCCCCGGCGCCGTCGCCGCTGCCGTTCGAGCTGACGGTGCGCGGGTCGACCGGGCGGGTACTCTCGGACTGAGAGCGCTCGCTCCGCCACTCCCCCTCTGCTCCGCACCGTCCTCCGCGCCCGCGCCCGACGGCCTGCGATCGCACGCCCTCCAGGAGGACCCATGACCGCGGTCACGCCCCCACGCGACAGCGCCTCGCGCTACCGCATCGAACCGACCGTGCTGCAGGCGCTGCGGAGCCCTCGTCTGCTGACCCGCGAGGTGCTCGCCGGGCTCGTCGTCGCCCTGGCGCTGATCCCCGAGGCCATCGCCTTCTCGCTGATCGCGGGGGTCGATCCCCGCGTCGGGCTCTTCTCGTCGTTCATCATGGCCGTCGCGATCGCCTTCGTCGGCGGACGCCCGGCCATGATCACCGCGGCGACCGGCGCCGTCGCGCTCGTGATCGCCCCGGTCGTGCGCGAGTACGGCGTGGACTACCTGATCGCGACCGTGCTGCTGGGCGGCGTGATCCAGATCGTGCTGGCGCTGCTCGGCGTCGCCAAGCTCATGCGCTTCATCCCCCGATCGGTCATGGTCGGCTTCGTGAACGCGCTGGCGATCCTGATCTTCATCGCCCAGCTTCCGCAGCTGTTCGACGTGCCGTGGCTCGTGTACCCGCTGGTCGCGGTCGGCCTCGTCATCCTGGTCCTGATGCCGCGGATCACGAAGGTCGTGCCGGCTCCGCTCGTCACGATCGTGCTGCTCACGGCGGCGGTCGCGGTCTTCGGCTGGAGCGTGCCGACGGTCGGCGACCAGGGTGAGCTGCCCCAGAGCCTGCCGTCGCTGTTCATCCCCGATGTGCCGTTCACGGTCGAGACGCTCGCGATCATCGCACCGTTCGCACTCGCGATGGCCGTGGTCGGACTGCTCGAGTCGCTGATGACCGCCAAGCTCGTCGACGACATCACCGACACGCACTCCCACAAGACCCGCGAGGCCTGGGGCCAGGGCGTCGCGAACATCCTCTCCGGCGCGTTCGGCGGCATGGGCGGCTGCGCGATGATCGGGCAGACCATGATCAACGTCAAGGCGTCAGGGGCACGCACCCGCATCTCGACGTTCCTCGCCGGCGTCTTCCTGCTGATCCTGGTGCTCGCGCTCGGCGACGTCGTCGCTGTCATCCCGATGGCGGCGCTGGTCGCCGTGATGTTCCTGGTCTGCTTCGCGACCTTCGACTGGCACAGCATCCGTCCGGCGACACTGCGGCGGATGCCGAAGAGCGAGACCGCCGTGATGCTGATCACGGTGATCGCGACCGTCTGGACGCACAACCTCGCGATCGGCGTCGTGCTCGGCGTGATCGCGGCGATGGTCATGTTCGCGAGACGGGTGGCGCACTTCGCGACCGTCACGCGCACGCTCGACGACGAGCGCGCGTTGTACACGGTCGACGGCGAGCTCTTCTTCGCGTCGAGCAACGACCTCACGACGCAGTTCGAGTACGCGGTCGACCCTGCGCACGTCGTGATCGACATGAGCGGCTCGCACATCTGGGACGCGTCGACGGTCGCGGCGCTCGACGCCGTCGTCACGAAGTACGAGCAGCGCGGCACGACGGTCGAGATCCGCGGCCTCAACGACACCGCCGCCGAGCTGCACCGGAGGCTCTCCGGCACGCTCGACGGCGGTCATTGACGTCGCGGATTCAGATCGCTCCGCTGACCCGGATCACGGAGCGGTGATCAGTCCCTGCGTCGCGGTGCGGGCTGCCTCGAAGCGGCGCTGCACGTCGGGCCAGTTCACGAGGTTCCAGAACGCCTTGACGTAATCGGCGCGCACGTTGAGGTAGTCGAGGTAGTAGGCGTGCTCCCAGACGTCGAGCTGCAGCAGCGGGATGACGCCGAGCGGCGCATTGCCCTGCTGGTCGAACAGCTGGAAGATCACCGGGCGGGCACCGACGCTGTCCCAGGCGAGCACGGCCCAGCCGGAGCCCTGCACACCGAGCGCAGTGGCGGTGAAGTGGGCGCGGAAGGCGTCGATCGAGCCGAAGGCGTCCACGAGCGCCGACTCGAGCTCGCCCTCGGGTGCTCCGCCGCCCTCGGGCGAGAGGTTCTGCCAGAACACCGAGTGGTTGATGTGGCCGCCGAGGTTGAACGCGAGGTCCTTCTCGAGCTTGTTCACGTTGGCGAGGTCGCCGGCGCTGCGTGCCGTGGCCAGCTGCTCGAGCGCGGTGTTCGCGCCCGTCACGTAGGCCTGGTGGTGCTTGGAGTGGTGCAGCTCCATGATCTTGCCGGAGATGTGCGGCTCGAGCGCCGAGTAGTCGTAGGGCAGTTCGGGGAGCGTGTACAGCGTTGACATGCGTGTTCCTTTCGGTGGTGCGGATCTCAGAGGTTCGGAGCTCAGATGGTGTAGTCGGATGCCAGGGTGTGGAAGCGGCGATCCAGGTAGACGAGGGGACGGCCCTGCGGGCCCGAGATGACGTCGAGCACCTCGGCGATCACGACGGTGGATGCGCCGACGGGCACGGTCTGCAGCGCTCGGCAGCGCAGGGCGGCACGAGCGGAGGCCAGGTGCGGCTCGCCGGTCTCGAGCGCCGTCCATCCCTGACTCGGCGTGAAGCGCTCTGCCCCGCTCGTGGCGAAGCTCTGCGCGAGCTCGGAGTGCTCGTCGTCGATCAGGTGCACGACGAAGCTCGAGGCCGAGAGGAGCGCCCCGGCCGAGCCGGTCGCCCGCGTGACCGAGAACACGATCGCGGCCGGATCGACCGACACCGATGCGACGCTCGACGCGGTGAGGCCGACCGGTCCGTCCGGGGTGGATGCCGTGATGATCGCGACTCCGGCGGGATGGGTGCGGAATGCCGCTTTGAGTCCTTCTCCGACCGCACTCGGCACGGGCTTCTCGGTCATCGTCCTGCCTCCGTCATGTGATTCCGCCCGGCGTGCGAGAGCATCTCGGCCCGGTCGACGATCTTCGTGCGCTCACGGCCGCGTTCCGCACCGGCGCCGCGTTCGGCGGCGTCGATCCGCAGCCACCCGTCCAGGTCTACCGCATCGACGAGGTGTGCGATCGGGTCGGCGTCGCGTTCCGAAACATCGGCGGCGTCGAGATCGTCGACCACGTGCTTCACCGTCTGCGCCGCATCCGATTTCGTCGAGCCGATCAGACCGACCGGACCGCGTTTGATCCAGCCGGTCGCGTACAGCCGCGGGATCGGGGTTCCGCCTTCGCCGAGCACCCGCCCCTCCACCTGCGGCACGACGCCGTTCTCGGCGTCGAACGGCACGCCCGGCACCGGCGTCGACCGGTACCCGATCGCGCGGTACACGGCGCCGACGTCGTAGCGCAGCAACTCGCCGGTGCCGACCATGCGGCCCAGCTCGTCAGACGCGGTGCGCTCCATCTCGATGCCGGTCACGCCGCCGTCGCCGAGCACGCGAACCGGGCGCTGGCGCAGGTGCAGATGCACCCGTCGCGAGGCCGTCCGGATGCTCCGATCGCGCGCGGCCCACTCCGTGAGCGTCCGCACGATGATCCGGCGCTGAGAGAACTGCGCGATCATGCGCTCGGCGTGCGCATCCAGCGCGACCTCGTCGGGATCGACGATGACGTCGACATCGTGCTGTTCGGCGAGCTCCCGGAGCTCGAGCGCCGAGAACCGCAGATCGGCCGGACCACGGCGCGCGAACAGGTGCACGTCGCGCAGCGGACTGGCCTCGAGCGATTCGAGGACGTGATCGGGGGTGTCGGTGTGCGTGAGGGCCGACGCGTGCTTGGCGAGGATCCGGGTGACGTCGAGCGCCACGTTGCCCGCGCCCAGCACGGCGACGGACTCCGCCGCCAGCGGCCAGTGCCTCGGCACATCAGGGTGCCCGTCATACCAGGCGACGAAGTCGGCCGCCCCGAACGAG
Source organism: Microbacterium sp. (assembly GCF_036823965.1). Lineage (GTDB taxonomy): Bacteria > Actinomycetota > Actinomycetes > Actinomycetales > Microbacteriaceae > Microbacterium. The sequence continues at coordinate 181,992 of NZ_DAITBE010000003.1, forward strand.
CCAGGCAGGTCGATGCCGGGGATGTCGAGGCGCACGTCGAGGTCGGCCCCGGTGGCGATGATCACCCCGTCGTACACCGCGCGGAGCTCGTCGATCGTGATGTCGGCGCCGATCTCGACATTGCAGCGCAGTCGGATCCGCGGATCGCTGAGCACCTCATGCAGGGCATCCGTGATCTTGCGGATCCGCGGATGATCCGGTGCGACCCCGTATCTGACCAGCCCGTACGGCGCCGGCAGCTTCTCGAAGAGGTCGATCTCCGCGGTGGGCGCGAGGCCGAGCAGGATGTCGGCCGCGTAGATGCCCGCCGGTCCTGCCCCGACGATCGCGACGCGGGGTGCGAGCGCGCTCATTCGGCACCCTCCTGCGGCGGCAGCGCCGCGACGAACGGGTGATCGAACGAGTACATGCCGACCTTGGCGGCGCCGCCCGGCGAGCCGAGCTCGGCGAAGAACTCGACGTTGGCCGTGTAATAGTCCTGCCACTCGTCGGGCAGGTCGTCCTCGTAGAAGATGGCCTCGACGGGGCAGACGGGTTCGCAGGCTCCGCAGTCCACGCATTCGTCCGGGTGGATGTAGAGCGAGCGCTCTCCCTCGTAGATGCAGTCGACGGGACACTCGTCGATGCACGCACGATCCTTCACGTCGACACAGGGCAGGGCGATCACATAGGTCATCTGGCGGCTTTCCTCGGGATACCTCTACCGTAAAACCTCAAGTACGCTTGAGGGCAAATCCGACGAAATCGGGGTGGACCACCATGACCGCTGAACCGACCGCCGACCCGGGCGAGGGAACGCACCTGCACACCGCCGACGAGTTCCTCACGATCGGCGAGATGACCCGCCGCACCGGCGTGGCGGCATCCGCTCTGCACTTCTACGAGAACCTCGGTCTGATCGCCTCGACCCGCACCCCCGGCAATCAACGGCGCTACCCGCGGCACATGCTGCGCCGGGTCTCGCTCATCTCGGTCGCCAAGCGGCTCGGCATCCCGCTCGCCGACGTGCAGAGCGCATTCGCCGACGTGCCGCTCACCGAGACGCCGACGCATGCCGACTGGCAGCGCGCATCGCGCCGGTGGAAGCGCGAGCTCGAGAAGCGCCGCGAGGGGATCGAGCGGCTCGAGCGCGAACTGACCGGATGCATCGGCTGCGGCTGCCTGTCGATGAAGGCCTGCGGACTGCTCAACCCGGACGACGAACTGGCGAACCAGGGCGTCGGCCCGCAGCGTCTTCGCGGAGAAGACGAGGACTGAGTCGTCGCATGACCGCATGTTGCGCTCCGAGATGCGGTCGGATGCCGGGGGTCATAGCGTCGCGGTAGACCCCTGCTCCCTTCGTCGTGCCGTCGCGCCACCGCGCCAGGCATCCGCGTCGGGAGCACCGCCGGCATCCGAGACAGATGAGAGAGCAGAGCATGAGCGCATACTTCGACAGCGAGGCAGACAAGACCTACACGAAGGTCTACAAGCAGCACACCCCCGACATCCTCGCCGCCTTCGCCGCATTCGACAGCGCGGTGTTCGCACCCGACGAGGCGCGCGCGATCCCGCTGAAGTACCGCGAGCTGATCGCCCTCGCCGTCGGCATCACGACGCAGTGCGTGTACTGCATCGACGCGCACTCGCAGAAGGCCGTCGCAGCCGGCGCCGACGAGGCAGAGCTCGCCGAGGCGGCCTGGGTCGCGACCGCGATCCGTGCCGGCGGCGGATTCGCGCACGGCCGGCTGGCGTTCAAGCTCGCCGAACCCGCGCACGAGCACCAGCACTGATCCGGACGACGGAGAGAACCATGCCTTCGCCTGCCTTCGCCCCCGAGAAGCAGTGGATCGTCGTCGACACCGACACCGGCATCGACGACGCCCACTCGCTGCTGTACCTGCTCGCGCAGCCCGACGTCGAGATCGTCGGCATCACGACGATCTACGGCAACTGCTCGGTCGAGGACTCCGCCCGCAACGTCGCCGCCGTGCTCGACGTGGCGGATGCTCCCGGCATCCCGATCTACGGCGGAGCGGATGCGCCGCTCGACGGCGACGCGTCGATCGCGTGGTTCGTGCACGGGCACGACGGCCTCGGCGACCGCGGCCTGGTGCGACCTGAGCCGAAGCTCGAGGCGGAGTCGGCCGCCGACTACCTGGTGCGGATCGCGAACGAGTACCCCGGTCGGATCGACCTGCACCCGCTCGGTCCGCTCACCAACATCGCGCTCGCGCTCGAACAGGACCCCGAGCTGTTCCTGAAGTTCCGCTCGGTCGTCATCATGGGCGGCGCGGGACCCTACCCGGCAGCCGGCACCCCCACGGTCACCGATGCGAACACGCACAACGACCGCGCTGCCGCAGAGCGGGTGTTCGGCGCCGTCAACCGCGGCAACGTGATCATGGTCGGCGTGAACGTCACCTCGCAGGCGCTGCTCGAGGAGCACGTGACCGCGACGCTGCTCGACTCCGACCTGCCGTCCGCGCAGTTCGCCGGCACGATCCTCGACGCGTACAACGACTTCTACCAGTACAAGTGGGGACGCCGGATCTCGGCGGCGCACGACGGGCTGGCCTCGGTCATCCTGCACCGTCCGGAGATCGTGACCGGCTGGGTCGAGGGACCGGTCGACTTCACGCCAGCCGCCGGCTCGCTCGCGACGCGCGTCGCGCTCACCGCCGAAGGGCTGCCGCTGGTCTGGGGCACCCCGGAGGGGCCGTCGACCCGCGCGATCACGTCGTTCGACCTGACGCAGTTCCGTCGGCGCTTCGTGCACGCGCTCGCCTACGGGCGCACCCGGCCGGCGCTCGACGCCGCCGGTCGCACGGCACCCGCGAACTGGCCGAACTCGGGCGCCGCAGGCTCCGCGGGCGGGCAGGGCTGAGGGATGCCGGAGGATCTGCTCGCGTTCACCTCGGTCGCCGATGCGGGGTACGCCCTGGCGAACGCCGCCGAGATCGATGAGGTCATCGCCCGGATCGCGGCCGCGGCACCGGCGCGGGACCACGACGGCGACCCCGACCGCGGGCTGCGGGCCGACGTGCGCGAGCTCGCAGCGCTCGGCCTGACCGCCGCTCGACTCCCGGTCCGCGCCGGCGGCGCCGGGCTGACGTACCCGCAACTGGTCGACCTGCAGATCCTCCTGGCCCGTGCCGACTCGAACGTGACGCAGAGCCTCCGCACCCACTTCACGACCAGCGACCGCGCGGCCAGGGCGATCGCGCGCGGCGAGAACGACCCGGCGGCCGCGGAGATCGCGGCCGGGCGCGTGTACGCCGGTGCGACCACCGAGAGCGGCGAGAACGCGATCGGCACGGTCGGCACGACACTGCGGACGGATGCCGACGGCATCCTCCGCCTGAACGGTCGCAAGGCCTACGCGACCGGCACCGGCTATGCCGACTGGATCTCGGTGCTCGTCTCGGATGAGGACGGCCGCCACCTGGTGGCGCTCGTGCGGGCGGATGCCGACGGCGTCGTGCTGCACGACGACTGGGACGGCGTCGGGCAGCGCCTGACCACCTCCGGGACCGTCGAGTTCACCGACGTCGTCGTCGACCCTGACCGCCTGCGCGTCGGCGAGGGCTCGCGCACCGACCGCCTCGGCAACCTCGACGCCGTGCTGCAGCTCACGCATCTCGCGACGCTCGCCGGCATCGCGCTGCGCACCCGCGACGACGCGATCGCCTGGCTGCGGTCGCGCACCCGCACCTTCAGCCACGCATCGACCGCGATCCCCGCCGAGGACCCGCAGCTGCAGGAACGCATCGGGACGCTCGACGCCCTCGCCCAGGGCATCGTCGCCTCGGTGCGCGCGGCTGCCGCGCTGCTCGGGGCGGACCTCGACCGTCCACTCGAGGAGCAGACCGGCGACGGGCATCTCGCAGTGACCCGCGCCCAGGTGCTCGTGCCGTCGCTCGTGCTGCAGGCGGCGCAGAGCGTGTTCGACCTCGGCGGCGGCTCGCTCGTCGACGGCCGCCTCGCGCTCGACCGGCACTGGCGCAACGCCCGCACCCTCAGCAACCACAACCCGGTGCACCTGAAGGCCAAGGCGCTCGGCGAGCGCGCCCTGCTCGACGCCGACCTGCCGGAGATCTGGTACGTCGGCACCGGCCGGCTCGGCACGAATCGCAGCGCGACCGGCACCGATGCAACGGAGGCAGCCCGATGACCCGTCCCCTCGTGCTCGGCGCGAACGTCTACGACTACGGCACGGATGCCGGCGCCTGGCGCGCGCCGGGTGAAGACCCGCTCCGGGTGTTCGGTGCGGACTTCTGGCGCGACGCTGCTCGCACGGCCGAGGACGCCGGCATCCACGCGATCTTCCTCGCCGACACCCCTGGCCTCGCATCGAACCCGGCGATCCGTCCGAGCCGCCTGCTCGAGCCGCTTGCCGCACTGGCGACGGTCGCCGCCGAGACCGAGCACCTCGGCATCATCTCGACCGTCTCGTCGAGCTCGAACGATCCGGTCGAGCTCGCGCGCCGCCTGCTCTCGGTCAGCGCATTCAGCGGGTCGCGCTTCGGCTGGAACGTCGTCACGGGCATCACCGGTAACGCGATCACCGACTTCGGGTACGAGGCGGACCCCGGCCGCGAGGAGCGCTACGCCCGTGCCGAGGAGTTCGTCGAGGCGTACAGCGCCTTCATCGCCGCCGTCCGGGACGACACCGACTACCACCACACGGGCGAGCTGTTCGGCGAGCGCATCGCGCGCTCCGACCTCGGCGTCGACCCGGTGATCCGGGCGCTGCTGCCCGACGTCGCACCGCTCATCGTGCAGGCGGGCGGCTCGCCGCGCGGACGCCAGCTGGCCGCCGAGAGCGCCGAAGCCGTGTTCGCCGCCGAGACCGTGAAGGAGACCGCGGCCGCCAACGCCGCGGACCTCCGCGAGCGCGCCGCTGCACTCGGCCGCCCCGCGCCGCTCGTGCTGCCGGGCATCCATCTCGTCGTCGGCTCGACCGAGGAGGAGGCCGAGCGCCGCTTCTCGGTCATCCACGAGCGCAGCCCTGACGGCTATGTGCTCAAGCGCTTCACGGCCATGTTCGGCATCGACGGCTCACGCCTCGACCTCGATGCGCCGGCCGAGGAGGAGATCACCCGCCTGTCGGGTGACCCTTCCGCAGCCCCGATCGGGTTCCGCAAGGCGATCGCCGCGTACGGCGCTGCCGGCAACCTCACGGTGCGCGAACTGCTGCGCTACTTCGCCGGCTTCGGACACCAGCTGTTCGTCGGATCACCCGAGCGCCTGGTCGACATCATGACGGACTGGGTGGATGCCGGAGCAGCCGACGGCTTCAACCTGCTGTTCGACACCAACCCGTGGGGGCTGCGCGAGTTCGCGGAGCACGTCACGCCGGTGCTGCGCGCCCGCGGCCTGCTCGTGGAGCGCGGCGACGAACCGTTCACGGCCTGGATGAGAGGTGCACGCCGATGACCCGGATCCTGCGCGTCGACGACGCCACGCTCGCTGACTTCGCGGTGCGCTCGGGTGCCGGGCGCGACTCGCGCGCGGCACTCGGCGCCGAACTGGATGCCGCGGCCGACGTGCTGCTGCTCGGCGACCTCGACGGGGTCGCCCCCGATCGGACGGCCGCGGCGGGTGCGCTGCTGGCGGTCACCAGGCGGGTCGTGGTGGTGCCGATCATCGGTGCGCGGCAGCATCCGATCAATCTGGCTCGGAACGTCGCGACCCTGTCGAACCTCCACGCGCGGCGCATCGGCCTCGCCGGCGGTGACGCATCGGTGCTCGCCCTCATCGCCGGGCTGTTCGAGTCCTGGCCGCTCGACGCGATCATCGGGGATGCCGATGCCGGCGTCTACGTGGACGACTCCCGCATCCTGCGGATCGCCGACCCGGTGTTCCCCGCGATCGGCGGACCGATCACGGTGCCGGTCGACCTGGCGGACAAGCCGGTGACGGTGCTGCTTGCCGCATCCGGAGCCGTGGCCCGCGGCATCGACCTGGTGCTCGACGCGAGCGCGGTGCCGGTGTGGGGCGAAGGTGCCGTCGAGCGCGACGATGCCACGTCTGCCGGCGCACGCGCCGCGTTCGGGCTCGGTGCATCCGTGCCGTTCGCGTCCGGCTCTCCTGCGTTCGCCGGCGCCGGCCGGCTCGATCAGGTCTGAGGTTCGACGCTTCGACAGGCCCAGCGACCCAGCCGGGCGCGGCCCCCTGAGCCTGTCGAGGGGCCCGACGCCACCGAGCTCAGGGTCGGCGGAAGCGCTCCAGGATGCCGCCCTGGCCGTACTCGCGACGGAAGATGCCGCGGCGCTGCAGCTCGGGCACGACCTGATCGACGAAGTCGGTCAGCCCGGAGGGGAACAGGTCGAGCATGATGTTGAAGCCGTCGGCTGAACCGCTGCGGAACCAGGCCTCCATGGTGTCGGCGATCTGCTCGGGCGTCCCGGCGAGGAACCGCTGGCCGTAGCCGCCGAAGTCGCGCAGCAGGCGTCGCACGGTCGGGCGCTCTGCGCGGATCCGCTCGACGAGCACGCGTCGGTAGGCGGTCGACCACCCGGCATCCTGCTGCTCCGCGTCGAGCAGCAGCTGCTCGGGAACCTGCTCGTCGATGTCGAGGCCCGAGAAGTCCGCGCCGAGCGCCTTCGACAGCTCGTTGAGACTGTACGTCGCCGGCGCCAGGTGCTCCCAGTGATCGAAGCGATCCCAGGCCTCCTGCTCGGTGCTGCCGATCACGACGGCGAGCCCGGGGAACACCCGCACGTCATCGGCCGATCGTCCGGCTTCGACCGCATAGCCGCGGATCTTCTGCCGGTGCTCGGCAGCTGATGCCGGGTCGTGGTCGACCGAGTAGACGCCATCGGCGACGAGGCCTGCCAGACGCCAGCCGGGCTCCGATCCGCCGGCCTGGACGATCGCCGGACGGTCAGCCACGAGGTGCTCCATCTCGAGCCCTGCACGCACCGAGAACGAGCCGTCGTGCTCGACCAGATCGGCAGTGCCGGCGGTCTCCCACAGGCGCTTGACCACCGTCACGAACTCCTCGGCACGGGCGTATCGCACCGCGCGCTCCGGCAGCTCGGAGATGCCGAAGTTGCGCACGGCCTCCGGGTCCCAGCTGGTCACCGCGTTCCAGGCGAAGCGTCCGCCGGTCGCGGTGTGCAGCGCCCAGAGGCGCCGGGCGAGCTCGACCGGCTCGTTCAGTGTGGTCGAGGCCGTCGCGACGAAGCCGAGGTGCTCGGTGGCCGCGGCCATGGCCGGCACGAGCACGCCGGGGTCGAGGTACTGCACCGGACGGCTGCGCGGATCGGTGATCGCCGGACGGTCGGCGAGGAAGATCGCGTCGACCAGGCCGCGCTCCGCGATGCGGGCGACCTCCTGCCAGTGCGCGAGGTCGACGATCGCATCGGGACGGATGTCGGGCGCACGCCAGGCGGCTGGACGCTGCCCGACGCCGAGCACGTTGATGTTGACCGTGAGCAGTCGCTGGTCGTCGGTCATGATGCCTCCGTGTCGCTGCCGCGCTCGAAGCGGGCGGATGCTCCCGGCAGCTCGTACAGTGCCGGCACGGGGAGCTGCAGTCGCGCGCGCAGGGTCTGCGGGGTGGTGGTCTCGGCGGCCGGAAGGGATGCCGCGATCGCGAGCAGTCCGTCGACATCGGCGACCACGTGTCCAGCGGCGAGCACGTGACCGGCGGCGTCAGCGTACGGCAGCACCCAGGCGTCGCCGCGCACGAGCAGGTCGACGAAGCGGTGCACGTCGTCGAAGCGCCGCGACGACACCGTGACGGGAAGCTGCTGCGGGCTGCTCGGCACGTTCAGCGGCCCGGCGGTCGGAAACGCACCCTCGGCGTTGATGCGGCGGATGCGCTCGACCTGCGAGAAGTGCTCGGCCGACGCATCGGCGGCGATGCTCTCGAGCGGCCAGCTGCGCAGCAGCTGCTGCACGACGCGGATGCGGTCGCGCTCGGATTCACTCTCGACGAAACCGTCCTCGGTGGCGCCGTCGTCGAGCACCCAGGCCGTGCGCCCTCCCGAGAGCTGCTCGAGCGAGGCGATGCGGCGCGCCAGGTTGTACGGGTGCCCGGTGACGGTGAGATCGGCCGTGCCGATCGCGAACCAGGCGGTGGGCAGCCGGTGCAGCAGCGTCGCGATCGCGACGGCGGCGTCGAAGTGGGCGCCGGGCCGCTCATCGAACTGGAACAGTGCCGGCTCGCGGTCGCGGAACGCCGCGGCGACCTGGTCGAGGGCGCGCGGGTCTGCCGTGAGCCTGGCGGCGAGCGCCGGATCGACACGGAGGACGGTCAGCGGACGGATGCCGTCGGCGATCGCCTTCTGGACGGCGGCGGCCCGTTCTCCTGGCTCGGCGATCCGGTCGAGCGCGTACAGCTCCCGGTCTGCGATCGCACGGAGCCGGTGCAGCACCGGGTTGTGCGTCGAGAGGGTCTGGGCGTTCCGCCAGAAGCGGTCGAGCCGCAGCGTGCTCCGCAGGTCGGCGGCCTCGGCGTTGTCGTCGAGGAACGAGGGCAGCGTCATCAGCCGGTCGGCGGCCTCGATGGTCTGCTCCACGATCACGGCCTGCGCCTGGAACACGGCGTTGACCGCGTCGTCGGCGAGCTCGGCGGCATCCGCATCCCCCGCGATGATCGCCTGGTGCGCGATCTCGCTCAGACGCCCGATCTGGCCGAGCGAGGCGTGCGACGAGGCGGCGAGCGCACTGATGCGGCCGTACCCCTCGAGCACCAGGATCGGCGATCCGCCGTGGGCGCGGTCGATGCGTGCGACGAGGTCGGCAGCGGCGGCGCGCGTGGCCTCGCCGATGCCGACGAGCACCGCGAGCAGGATGAGCTGCTGCCACCCGGGAGTGCCGAGGTGCTGCGTGTCGAACGGCGCGACGTCGTCCGGGTCGACCGGAGCGCCGTCGAGCACGGTCGTGCCGCTGGCGGTGGCGCGCTGTCCGAACCCGGTCCAGTCGTCGAGCAGGGTGACACCGGGAGCGGTCGTGCGCAGGGCTGCGATCACGAGCTCACCCGCATCATCGACCGCGCTGTACTCGAGCCAGTCGGCGTACCGGCTGCCGGTCGAGTAGAACTTGCGGCCGGTCAGTGTCGGCGCTCCGCTCTCGGTCGAGAGGCGCGTGGTGAAGACGCTCGGGCCCGAGCCGTCTGCCTCGGTCCACCCCCCGCCGATGATCTCGCCGGCGGCGACCCTGGCGATCCACCGGTCGCGCAGCGGTCCGGCGGGCGCCTTCACGTGCCGCTCGGTCGCGAGCACGTGGGTGCGCCAGCTCTGCGCGAGATTCGAGTCTGCCGCGGCGATCGCGACGATCGCGTCGAGCAGGTCGAGCACATCGCCGCCGAGTCCGCCCTCGGCGACCGGGACACGGATGCGGCCGAAACCGGCAGCGGCGAGGCGGGTGAAGAAGCTCTTCGGGAGCTCAGGGGCATCGGCGATGCTCGCCTGACGGATCTGGTCGAGGAGCTCGGGGATGCCGGGGGTTCTCCGCGCCCAATCGAGGGAGCCGAACGGACGGGAGGTCATGCTCTTCAGCGTAGCCAGCGTCACTCGGTGCGGGCGCCCATGTGAACGCGCATGACGGCAGGATCGGATGCTGTTCGGTACAGTCGGAGCTTCCGCACCCGATCCGCACGGACCCGTATTCCGCGCGTCCGCGCCGAGGAGAATCATGCCCGTCGACACCGCTCCCGTCACGCCAGTCCGTTCGCGCGCCGCCGCGCTCGGCGCTCCGTGGAACGACGGCGCCGGAGCACGGGCGCTCGGCCTGGTGCTGGATCACGCCGAGCTGATCGCCGAGGTCACCGAGACGGGTGTGGCGCAGACCGCGGCGCGCACGCGTCGGCAGCAGCACGGCAACACCGAGCGGGCGGCCGACGATCCGCAGTTCCTCCGGGTGCTCGCGGATGCCGCAGCGCGCTCGGCCGTGGCATCCGCCGCCGCCGACTCGCTGGTGCAGCGGGCAGCGTCAGGCGCAGCATCCGTCGAGGACGCCGAGCTGATCGCCGCTGGCCTCGCTCCGCTGGCGCGTGAGGCCGTGCGCGCCCTGTTCGAGACCCTCGGCGCCTCCAGCACCCTCACCGAGCACGGCCTGCACCACTTCTGGACCCGGCTGCACGAGCTCGAAGCCCGCTGACCCTGCGGCCCCTTCGACAGGCTCAGGGACCCAGCTCAGGCGCCCCCTGGGGTGCTGAGCCCGTCGACGCAGCCGTCCCAGCACCCGCTGCGGCTCCGGTCGCAGTCGACGCCGCCCCAGGCCCCGAGAGGCGGCAGGAACCGCGACCGGAACCGGCGCTGCGGCGCCCGGGTCAGGTGTAGAGCGAGAGCGGCTGCCTCGTGCCGAGCAGGAAGTCCGCTCCGACCTCGAGCTTCTTGTAGTCGATCGGGTCGTGCAGCGAGTGCGTGCGGACGTTGCGCCAGTGCGCATCGAGCCCGTGCTTGGCTGCGGTCGAGCTCGACCCCGTCGCCTCGAACACGCGGTTCGCGACGTCGACGGCCGTGTCGCTCGAGACGACCTTGAGCTGCGCGACCCGGATCGCGATGTCGCCGCGCGCCCGCTCGTCGACCTCGGCGCCGCGCGCGACGACTGCGTCGTACTCCTCGTTCACCCGGTCGGCGAGGGCCTCGATCGCGGCGACCTGCGCCACGAGCTCACCGTAGAGGCGCTGCACGAAGGGGTCGTCGCGGTACTTCTCGGCCGAGCTCAGGAACCATGCGTTCGGCCGCGCGTTCGTCAGCGCGCGTGCCTGGTCGAGCGCACCCTGCGCAATGCCGAGGTAGAGGTTGCCGAACATGAGCTGCACCGCCGGGGTGAGCAGCGCCTGGAACCACTCGTCGGTGCCGTAGCCGAGCAGGTGCTCTGGGCCGACGGGCACGTCGTCGAAGCGAACGGTGTTGCTCGCCGAGAGGCGCTGCCCGAGGAAGTCCCAGTCGTCCTGCACCTCGACGCCCGGGTGTCCGGCCGGCAGCACCAGGAACGCGAAGCGTCCGGCATCCGGACCCGAGTCGACCACGGCGTTCACGAGGATCACATCGCCGACCGAGGACCCCGTCGAGAAGCGCTTGGTGCCGACGAGGCGGAAGCCGTCGCCGTCTGGTGTGAGGCTCAGCGTCGGGTCGACCGGATTGACCGAGTCGCCCCACAGCCAGGTGCTCCGGATGCTGCGTCGGAACCAGTCCTCGCGATCGGCGGCATCTGCGACCAGCGCGATCGTGGCCGAGTTCGCGTAGTGGTAGCCGAGCAGCTGGGCGATGCCGGCATCCACCCTGGCGATCTCGCGCACCGCGATGAACGCCGACGACCAGTGTCCGCCGCCGCCGCCGAACTCTGCGGGGTCGAGCAGTGTCGTGAGCCCTGAGCGCTGCAGCAGCGCGGACTCCGCCCGTGGCACGGCGCCGGCCCTCTCGCGCTCCAGCACGTCGACAGCGAGCTCGGCCGCGACGTCCTGCGCGACCTGCCGCCAGTGCGCGTGCTCCTCGCGGGTGGCGACGCCGGTCCACTGGCTGCGGGCGGTCATGACGCCGCCTCCGTGCCTGCAGCGCCGTCGAGGTGCGCGGTGACCGCGGCGAGCGCACTGTCGAGGTCGGCGATGAGATCGGCGACGGTCTCGATGCCGACCGAGAGGCGAACCAGCCCGTCGTCGATGCCGAGCTGCGCGCGCAGCTCCGGCGTGAAGGAGAGATGCGTGGTGGTCGCCGGGTGCAGTGCCATCGAGCGCACGTCGCCGATGTTCGTCATGCGGCTGAACACGCGCAGGCTATCGATGAACACCTCGGCGCCGGCACGACCGCCGCGCACCGTGACGGCGAAGACCGATCCGGAGCGTCCGTCGAGGGTGCGCTGCGCGACCTCGTGCTGCGGATGCCCCGGGAGTCCGGCGTAGTCGACGTATTCGACGGCCGGATGCTGCGCCAGGAACTCGGCGATCGCTCTGGAGTTCGAGACGTGCCGCTCCATCCGCAGCGACAGCGTCTCGATGCCCTGCTGCAGGAGGAACGCGTGGAACGGCGAGAGCGCCGGTCCGAGGTCGTTCACGATGCCGCCGCGAACGAACTGCTCGTACGCACGAGGGCCGTGCGCCTCGAGGGCGGATGGCACACCGGGAGCCGGGGATGCCGTGATGCCCGAGAAGTCGCGCGGGCTGCCCGCCCAGTCGAAGGTGCCGCCGTCGACGACGATGCCCGAGATCGCGGCGCCGTGTCCGGTGAGGAACTTCGTGCCGGAGTGCACCACGATGTGCGCACCCTGCTCGATCGGGCGGACGAGGTAGGGCGTGCCGATCGTGTTGTCGACGATGAGCGGGATGCCGTGACGCTCGGCGATGCGGGCGACCGCGGCGATGTCGACCACGTCGTTCTTCGGGTTCGGGATCGTCTCGGTGAAGATCGCCTTGGTGTCCGGCCCGATCGCGGCCTCCCACTCGGCCTCGTCGGTTGGGTCCCACACGTAGTCGACGCCGACGCCGAAGCGCGCGAACGACCGGCCGAACAGGATGCGGGTGCCGCTGTAGATGCTCGCGGTCGACACGAATCGGTCGCCGTTGCCGACGATCGAGAGGATCGCCGCGCTGATCGCGGCCTGCCCTGACCCCACCACGATCGCGCCGACGCCGCCCTCGAGTGCGGCGATGCGCCGCTCGGCGACGCCGTTCGTCGGGTTGAGGTTGCGCGAGTAGATCTGCCCGTCCTCGCCACCGAAGCGACGGGTGCTCTCGTCGAACGAGTCGAAGCGGAACGCGGCGCTCAGGTAGATCGGCGCGGTGCGCGAGCCGTACGCGGGCTCGTCGAACTCGCCGGCGTGCACCTGGCGGGTGTCGAAGCCGAAGTCGGTCCAGTCGTACACCGGCTCGAGCACCTCGTGCGGGACGGATTCGGGAGGGATGCCGTGGCTCATTGCCCCGACGCTAGACAACGCGTGCGTCTCGCGCGCGCCCGGGCGTCATGAGAGGTCACAGACCGGCATCCCGTGAGCGCGAGCGCGTAGCGTCACCAGCGTGATCGCAGTCCCCTCGCGAGCCGCGGATGCTCCGCCCGCCGGCTTCCCGCTCGCCGCCGCCGCGGCATCCGCGCACCCCTCGACCGAGCCTCGTACGATCGGCTGGCGCTTCCCCGGGCTGCCCGCTGTCGTGGCTGATGCGGCGAGCACGTTCTGGAACGTGACGGTCGTCGCAGACGACACCGCGCCCGACCCGCGCGACGGGCAGGCGTTCTCCGCGCTGCTCGCGCACGCTCGCTCCGAGCAGGTCGTCCGCGCCCTCGCCGGACGCACGAACCTGGTGCTCCCCGCAGCGACCGCGCTCGTGGTCGGCGACGGGCAGATCGCCGAGACGATCGCCGCCTCGCTCTCCGCCGGCGGCTCCCGGATCATCCGCGCGATCGACGCCCCCGTCGCGCGACTGCGGGCGCACCTCGCGGGCACTCGCACCTTGACGGCATCCGGTTCCCTGCCTGCTGCCGACCTCCTGATCACGACCGGCGAAGGACACGCTCGCGTCGATCCGGCAGCCCGGTCGGGGGTCGCGATCGACGCGTCGCTCGACGGGACGGGGCTCATCCCGGCATCCGGCGAGACCGTGCGTCCGTTCGTGCAGCGCCTCGCTCCCCGCTCCTGGCTCGTGGACCCGCCGGAGTCGTTCACGGCGGCCGACGGCGGCCCCGGCCGCATCGCCGATCTGCTCGTCGCGCTGTCGATCCTGCGGGCGCACACCGATGACGCAGACAGCGCGCTCGCCGAGCTGGAGCTCTCATGACCGGGCGGATCGCCGACCCGAGGCTCTGGCGCGAGGGCGCTGAGCGCATCGCCTGGGCGCGGGAGTTCATGCCTGCGACGACCGCGATCGCCGCCGAGCTCGCGGAGTCGGGGCGCGTCCGCGGCATCCGCATCGCCGTCTCCGACGTGCTGGAGCCGAAGACCGCGACGGTCGCCCTGCTGCTCGCCGAGGCAGGCGCCGATGTCGCGGTGTCGTGCGTCGGGCGCGACACCGACGACGCGGTGGCCGCGGCCCTCGTGCGCGCCGGCATCCCCACCTACGCGCAGCGGAACGCCTCCGAGACGGACGACCGCGACAACGTGCTCGCACTCCTCGACCACCACCCCGAGGTGATCGTCGACGACGGTGCGGCGACGATCCGGCTCGCGCACACCGAGCGTCCAGGCATCCTGCCCGCGATGGCCGGTGCGACCGAGCAGACCACGAGCGGCGTCCGCCCGCTGCGCACCATGGCGCGACTCGGCGAGCTGCGCATCCCGATCGTCGCCGCGAACGACGCCCGCACGAAGTCGCTGTTCGACAACGCGCACGGCACCGGCCAGTCCGTCGTGCTGGCGATCGCCGACCTGCTCGACCGGCCCTGGGCCGGCACCGAGGTCGTGGTCGCCGGCTTCGGCCGCGTCGGCAGCGGCATCGCCAGGCACGCGGCGGCGCTCGGCGCGCACGTCACGGTCGCCGAGGTCGATCCGGTCGCAGCGTTGCAGGCGGCGTTCGCCGGCTACGCGGTCGAGACGCTGTCGGATGCCGCGGCCCACGCCGACGTGCTCATCTCGACGACCGGGATCGCCCACACCGTGGCGCTCGAGCACCTCGAACGCCTGCCGGACGGCGCTGCCGTCGCGGTCGGCGGCGGCGCGTTCCAGGAGATCTCGCTGCTGCACGCCCGCGAGGCCGGTGCAGTGGAGACCTCGCGGGTCGGCGCCGTCTCGATGCTGCGGCTGTCGAACGGGCGCAGCATCCGCGTGCTCGACGACGGCCACTGCATCAATGTGAGCGCGGCAGAGGGCAACCCGATCCAGGTGATGGACCTGTCGTTCGGCGTGCAGCTCGCGGCGGTCGACCACCTGCTCGCATCGCGCGGCACCCTCACGCCGACCGTGCACATCCTGCCCGCCGCGGCCGACGACCGCGTCGCGGCGCTCGCGCTGCGCGCCTTCGGCGGCGGACTGGATACCGTCTCGACCGAGCAGCGCGACTACCTGACGTCGTGGCGCCCGCGCGACATCACCCCCTGACCCTCGACCAGTCAGCACCCGACCCGTCGAACCCGAACAGACCGGATCCGCATGAGCAGCATCACCCTCCACCGCGCGCGCACCGTGCTCCCCGTCGCCACCCCGCCGATCGCCGACGGCGCCGTCGCCGTGCGCGATGGCCGCATCGTCGCCGTGGGGACGCACGACGTCCTGACCGCCGAACTCGGCGATGCCGTCGGCGAGCGCCATGAGTGGGACGGTGCCCTCACGCCAGGGCTCGTGAACGCGCACACCCACCTGCAGTACACCGACATGGCCGAGGTCGGCCGCGGCTCGTATCCGAGCTTCGAGACCTGGGCGCTGGCCTTCGAGCGGGGCTATCGCGTCGAGCACGACTGGGCGGCCTCGGCAGCCGAGGGCGTCCGGCTGTCGCTCGAGGGCGGCACCACTGCGGTCGCCGAGATCGTCACCGACCCGGCAGCCGGCAGCGCGGTGCACGACGCCGGCCTGCACGGCATCGTGTTCTGGGAGGTGTTCGGCTGGAAGCGCGCCGCCTGGGAGCTCGACGGCCGCGATCGGGTACTCGCCCAGCTCGAGGCACTGCCGTCGCCACCCGCGACCGGATTGTCGCCGCACGCGATCTACTCGCTCGACACCGACGTGTTCCGCTCCCTGCAGCAGCTCGCCGAGGAGCAGGGCGTCCGCCTGCACATCCACGCCGCCGAGTCGGCATCCGAAGACGAGTTTGCCCGCTTCGGCACCGGTCCGCTGGCCGATCGCTGGCGCGGGCTCGGGCACTCCGACATGCAGCTGCTCTCGGGCAACGGCTCCGGCAGCGGCGTCGTGCACTACCTCGACACGGTCGGCGTGCTCACCCCGCACTCGCACCTCGCGCACGGCATCTACGTCGACGCCGACGACCGCGCGCTCCTGCGCGAACGCGGCGTCTCGGTGGCGCTGTGCCCGCGGTCGAATGCCGTGATCGGACTGGACGCGCCGCCGATCGCCGCGTACCTGCATGAGGGCAACCCGATCGGCGTCGGCACCGATTCGCTGTCGTCGTCGCCGTCGCTGCACGTGCTCGACGACGTCGCCGAGCTGCACCGCCTGGCCCAGGCGCAGGGGTACACGGGCGACGACCTGCACGCCAGACTGCTGCACGCGGCCACGGCCGGCGGTGCCCGCGCGCTCGGACTCGGTCTCGGCAGCGGCCCAGCACCGAGCGGCTTCCTCGCCGCCGACGCGCGAGCCGACCTCGCGGTGTTCGACGTCGCCTCGGCAGACCCGCGCGACGCCCTGGCCGAACTCGTCGAGAATGCCCCGGCGGCGGTCGCCACCATCGTCGACGGACGCACGCTGTGGACCACCGCCCTCACGAACGGAGCGAACCGATGAGCGAACGACGTCCCCTGATGTACGGGCTCTACGAGCAGGCGTGCGTGGGCAACGGCTCCGGCGCCGTGAGCCTGTGGACGCACCCGGCCGACGAGCGACTCGGCGCGACCTCGCTGAAGTACTGGCTCGACCTCGGACGACGGGCGGAGGATGCCGGCTTCGACCTGTTCTTCTTCGGCGACGTGCTCGGGCTGTACGACACCTATCGAGGTGGCGCCGCGACTGCCCTGGAGTGGGGTGTCGAGCTGCCGGCGCACGATCCGCTCATGCACATCCCCGCACTGGCCGCCGTCACCGAGCGCATCGCCTTCGGCGCGACCGTGTCGACCACCTATGAGCACCCCTTCGCGCACGCGCGCCGCTTCAGCACGCTCGACCACCTCACCGCCGGCCGTATCGCCTGGAACATCGTCACCTCGTACCTCCCCGGTGCCGCCGCGAACTTCGGGCTCGACGTGATGGCGCACGACAGCCGGTACGACCGCGCAGACGAGTTCCTCGAGGTCGTCTACGACCTGTGGGAGCGCAGCTGGGAGCCGGGCGCCTTCGTCGGCAGCAGAGCGCAGCGTCTGTTCGCCGACCCCTCGAAGGTGCACCGGATCGACCACGAGGGCACGCACTTCACGGTCGCCGGTCCGCACCTCAGCATCCCCTCGCCGCAGCGCACGCCCTACCTGATCCAGGCCGGCTGGTCGCCACGCGGCCGCGAGTTCGCCGCCAGGCACGCCGAGCTCATCTTCGTCGGCGACTCCGACCCGCAGGCGATCAAGGCGGGGCTCGCCGGCATCCGTGCCCGTGCGGCCGAGCTCGGTCGCGACCCGGAGCAGATCCGCGCCGTGGTCGGCATGAACCCGGTGATCGCCCGCACCCGCGTCGAGGTGCAGGAGAAGCTCGACGGCTACCAGGCGCACTATAACGCCGACGCCCAGCTCGCCGCGTACGCGGGGTGGAGCGGCATCGACTTCAGCACCTATGCCGACGACGAGCCGATCGCCAAGCAGAGCACCACGCACACGCAGACGAAGGAGACGAGGACGGATGCTCCGCCGCTCACCGCTGGCGATGTGCGGGCGCGGTTCGCCTCGGTGACGGCCTTCGCCGACGACCGCTACATCGGCACGCCGGATGAGGTCGCGGCGAACATCGAGGAGTTCGTCGACGAGTCCGGGGTCGACGGCTTCCTGCTGCACCAGTTCCTCTCCCCTGGCACGCTCGACGACTTCAGCGAGCTGCTCGCGCCGAAGCTGCGCGAGCGCGGACTGTTCGGCGGGTTCCCCGACTCTGGCACGCTTCGCTCGCGGCTGCGCACCGACGGCTCCGATGTGCTCGGCGCCGACCACCCCGCCGGCGCTCGGCGGCGCTGACGCCGCCACCCTTCGACACGCTCAGGGACCCAAGGCGGGCTCAGGGACGCAGAGGCGAGGCCCGACTGGGTCGCTGAGCCCGTCGAAGCGACGTCACCCGCGGACGGCCGCGATCATCCGATCCAGGTCCGCGTCGAGCTGCGCATCGACGACCTGCAGCGCCGGCGTCGCATCGTGGTGGGCGATGATCTCCTGCGCGCCGATCCAGAACGGCACGATGGGGCGGAACTCAGGGATGAGGGTGCGGATCTTCGTGTTGTCGAACACCATCGGGTGCATCCGGTCGCCGAACAGGTCGGCTGACCATTCCGGCTTGACGCGCGCGATCACTTCCGACGGCACGTGCACGAGGTCGGCCTGCACGCCGGCTGCCTCCCCGAGCCAGGTGGTGATCTGGTCCCAGGTCGGGGCGTGATCGCCGGTGATGTGGAACGTGTCGCCGATGACATCGCGCCGTCCGAACAGTCCGACGAACCCGACGGCGAAGTCGGTGGTGTGCGTGATCGTCCACGGTGTCGTGCCGTCGCCGTGCACGACGACCGGCCGCCCCTCGCGCATCCTGGCGATGTCGTTCCACTGCCCGAGCGTCGGCAGCCGGGTGTGGTCGTAGGTGTGCGACGGGCGCACCACGGTCACCGGGAAGGCGTGCTCGCGATACGCAGCCGTGAGCAGGTCTTCGCATGCGATCTTGTCTCTCGCGTACGCCGAGAACGGGTTGCGCAGCGGGGTCGACTCCGTGATCGGGTATCGCAGCGGCGGCTTCTGGTAGGCCGCGGCGGAGCTGATGAACACGTACTGCCCGACGCGGCCGGCGAACCGATCGATGTCGGCTTGCACGTGCGCCGGCGTGAACGCGGTGAACTGGGCGACGACGTCGAACTCCCGGTCCCCCAGCACGCTGCGCACCGCCGCATCGTCATGCACATCGGCCTGGAGAACCTCGACCGAGTCGGGCAGCGGACGCTCGTGCGACCGCCCGCGGTTGAGGACCGTGACCTGGTGCCCGAGCGCGACCGCCCTGGTGACCGAGGCCGCGCTGATCACGCCGCTGCCGCCGATGAAGAGAATGCGCTGAGCCGTCATCCACCGATGCTAGCCGCGCGTCTCATTACGACGATGTGCGTCAGATCATTTCGTCATGTTTCCGCGAACGAACACGCCCGGGCGCGCGTCCACGAGACTCATGCCACGGCATCCGCCGCCCTTCTCCCGACGATCGGTCACAGCCCGGTCGAGCTAAGGACCCCCCGCCCTCATGAGCATCCTCCGAACGCGCCCGTCCCGCGTCGCTCTCTCCGCCTCCGCCGGACTCGCGACCGTCATCCTCCTCGCCGGCTGCGCCGGCTCGACCGCACCGGCCGAATCCGACGGCGACGCCGGCTTCGAGGGCGTCGAGCTGACCGTCTGGAACAACATCGACTTCGACCCGTACCAGACGCTGCAGAAGGAGTACTTCGAGCAGTGCGCCGCAGATCTCGGCATCACGGTCGACGTGCAGACGCTGTCCGGTGACTACACGACCAGCCTGCTGCAGGCCGCGAGCTCGAAGTCGCTGCCCGATGTCGCGCTGCTGAACACCGACACGCAGCTGCCGCAGCTGGCGGCGCAGGGCGTGCTCGCCGACCTCGGCGAGCTGGGACTGACCACCGACGGCCTCGCCGACTCGGTCGCCGACCTCGGCCAGTACGACGGCACGCTCTTCGCGCTCCCGGTGCAGGTCGAGGACTACTCGGTCTTCTACAACAAGGAGATCTTCGACGCGGCCGGCATCACCGAGCTCCCCACCACCTTCGACGAGCTCATCGCTGCGGCCAAGGCCACCACGAACGCCGAGCACTACGGCATCGCGCTGCCTGGCATCGCCGGTGACGGCTCGACCTCCTCGTACTTCCTGCCGTTCCTGCTCAGCGCCGGTGGCGACCCCGCCGAGGTGACCAGCGACGGTGCGGCCGCCGCGATCGACCTCTACAAGACCCTCGTCGCCGACGGCAGCCTGTCGAAGGAGTTCGTGAACTGGGGCTGGGACGGCATCGACCAGTGGAAGTCCGGCAAGGCCGCGATCACGGTCTCCGGCCCCTGGAACCTCGTCGACACGAGCCTCGGCTTCGAGTACGGCACCTTCCCGATCCCGGCGGCCACCAGCGCTGACACCAGCAGCGTCGGACTCCTCGGCTACGGTTACGGCGTCGCCGTGCAGGCCGACGAGAAGCGCGAGAAGGCGGCGGCAGCGCTCGTCGAGTGCCGCACAGCGGAAGAGAACCAGATCGACACCGCGGTGCAGGGCGGCTACGTGCCGGCGCTGACCTCAGCGCAGGACGCGTTCGTCTCCGAGGTGCCGGCGGCAGAGGCCTTTGTCACCCCCGTCGAGAACGCCTTCAACCCGGCATCCCTCGGCACCGAATGGAACGCCCTGCAGCAGAAGTACGTCGACGCGCTGCAGAACGCGACCGTCAACGGCGTGAGCGCCGAGGAAGCGTTGAGCAAGGCCGACCAGGGCTGATGACCGCAGTCACAGCGGCGCCGAAGCGGCCGGAGACCACCGTCTCCGGCCGCTTCGGCCTGACCCTCGTCCGGCGGCGGAACGTGGAGCTGTGGGCGTTCCTCGTCCCGGCGATCCTGTTCTTCGCCGTGTTCTTCCTGTTCCCGCTCGGGTACGGCGTGTTCATGAGCACGACCGACTTCACGACCGGCACCTTCATCACCGGCGAGGCCCCGTTCGTCGGGTTCCAGAACTTCCTCGACATCTTCCGCGCCGACGCGACCGGCATCGCGATCGTGAACACGCTCACGATCACCGTGGTCGCCGTCAGCGCAGAGCTCGTGATCGGGCTCGGACTCGCGCTGCTGTTCACACGGCGCTTCCCCGGCAGCCGCTGGCTCCCCGCGCTCATCCTGATCCCGTGGCTGCTGCCGGCGGTCGTGGTCGCGACGATCTGGAAGTCGCTGCTCGCCGGTGACGGCGCGATCAACGACATCCTCCGCACCCTCGGGCTGCCGAGCAACGCGTGGCTGGCCGACCCGACGACCGCGCTCGCCTGCGTGATCATCGTGGCCGTGTGGGCGAGCCTGCCGTACTGGTCGACGATCCTCGCCGCTGCGCTCAAGCAGGTGCCGGCCGAGCACCTCGAAGCGGCCTCGCTCGACGGCGCCGGTGCCGGCAAGCGGCTGTGGCACATCATCATCCCGAGCATCTGGCCGGTGATCTCGGTGCTGGTCGTGATGAGTGTGGTGTTCAACCTGCTCATCGTCGACCTCGTGCTCGCGCTCACGCAGGGCGGCCCGGCCAACAGCACCATGACGCTCGGCGTGCTGTCGTACCGGGCGGCGTTCACGACCTTCGAGTTCGGACAGGCCGGTGCCTACGGGATGCTGCTGCTGGTCATCAGCCTCGGCTTCGCGATCGTCTACACCTGGCTGTCGGCGCGGCGGGAGCGTGCCGAGCGATGACCCCGCACGCCCGACGCCGCCCACGCGGCTGGTTCTGGACGATCCTCACCGTCGCGATCCTGATCGTCTACCTGTTCCCCGTGTACTGGATGGTCTCGGCGTCCCTCCAGCCCGGCGCGAACTCGACCGACACCGCATGGTTCCCCTCGAAGGCCGCCATCGACGGCTACGTCGATGCCTTCGAGAACGGCGGCCTCGAGGGATTGCGGGTCAGCCTGATCACGGCGTTCGGCTCGGTGCTGCTCACGCTGATCGTGGCCGTGCCGGCCGCGTACGCCCTGAGCCGGCTGCGTTCGCGCGCGGTGAGCCTCGGACTCGTCCTGCTGCTGCTGGCGCAGATGATCCCGAGCATCGTGCTGGCGAACTCGTTCTATGCGATGTTCAACACCTGGGGCGTGCTCAACAGCTACATCGGGCTCATCCTGGCGAACTCCACCGCCGGCATCCCGTTCGCGATCATCCTGCTCCGCTCGTTCATGCTGCGCCTCGACACCGAGGTGATCGAGGCGGCGACCCTCGACGGGCTCGGTCCGCTCGGGGCGCTGTGGCGCGTCGTCGTACCGCTGTCACGCAACGCGATCATCACGGCAGGCGTCTTCACGTTCCTGTTCTCGTGGGGCGACCTGCTGTTCGGGCTCACGCTGGTCACCAAGACCGACATGTACCCGGTGACGGTGTTCATCTACGCGCTCGCGAACTCGAACCTGAACACCTGGGCGGCGACCATGGCGGCATCCCTGATCGCCAGTCTGCCAGCGCTCGTGCTGGTGCTCGCGGCGCAGCGGTACGTCAAGGAGGGCGTGATCACCGGCAGCGGGCGATAGGCGGCCAGGGCGGGAGGACCGGCCAGGGCGGGAGGACCGGCCTCTGCGGCCCGATCGTCGGGCTTCTGCTGCCCGTCAAGCGTGCACGGTGCAGGGAGTCGTCACGGATGCAGGGACGAACGGCCGGTTTCTCCCTGCATCCGTGACTTCTCCATGCCGATGGAACGACGGGTGCGGCGGACGGCCGAGTCCGCGATGTGGCAGAGCGGCGGAGCGGCGGCCGCGAACGACTCAGACCGCGAACGACTCAGACCGCGAACGACTCAGACCGCCAACGACTCAGACCGCCAACGACTCAGACCGCGACCGGCTCCGTCTCGCGGGCCAGCAGCCCGCCGAGGAACCGGGCGATCGTGCCCGGCCCGGAGACCGCGGCCCCTGCCTCGACGTCCGGGTTGTAGTTCGTGTTCGTGTTGACGTCGTAGGTGACCAGTCGGCCGTCGACGGTCTCGATGAACTCGATGCCTGCGACCGTGATCCCGGCGTCCTGCAGGAAGGAGCGGTACTGCTGGACGAGCGGATGCTCCGCCGTGATCTCGTCGCGGATGCGGAACAGCGGCTCGGGCTCGACCCCGTCGGCACCGGGCAGCGCGCACGCCTCGGCCGGGCACAGCTCGAAGCTGCCTGCGCTCGTGTCGACCCGCACGGCGTAGACGAACTCACCGCCGGCGAACTCGACGCGCGTGACGAAGGGCGCCGCTGCGAACAGGTTCTCCTGCAGCAGCGTGATGCCGTCGGGCGATGCCTCGAACTCGGGGCCGTCGACCCAGGCGTCGAATTCATCGTGGCTGTCGTGGCGGCGGACGCCGAGGCCCTTGCCGCCCTGGTTGTGCTTGCTGATGAAGGGAGCGGTGAACTCGCGGGCCCGCTCCTTGAGTGCCGCAGTGCCGAAGACGGCGACGGTGCGGGGCACGACGATGCCGGCGCGCTGCAGCGCCGCGTGCTGGGCGGCCTTGCTCACCTCGAGCTCGAGCACCGGGCTGCCGTTCACGACCGTGCGACCGGCTGCCTCGAGCCAGCGCAGGACGGCACGGCCGTACTCCTTCGAGTCGCCGTGATCGCGCGTGTGCGCCGAGGCGCTCAGGCGTGACCAGAAGACACCGGCCGGCGGCTCCGCGTTCAGGTCGATCGACCCGTCGGTGAGCAGCCACTCCTGGGCCGGCACGCCCTCGGCGTCGAAGGCCGCGGCGAACGGCGGGAACCATTCGGCGTTCTCGTGGATCACGTACACGCGGGCGTCAGCAGTCATACCTCTCACGCTAAGCCGTTCCAGGAGCCGCGGCGCCGTGAGCGTCATACAGCTTCATCTCCGCGGCACCCCCCGCCCTGCCGAACCACCCCTGTGTGTGCGAGCCACCCCCTTGTATGCGCCCACAAAGGGGTGGCTCGCACAGAAGGGGGTGGCTCGGCAGGGCAGGGCAGGGAAGGGCAGGCAGGGAGGTCAGGCGACGTCGAAGGATGCCGCGAGCAGCGACTGCTCGCGCGACGACGGGCCCACCAGCAGCTCGAACGTCCCGGGCTCGACGATGCGGTCGCCGGCGGCATCCACGATCGAGCAGTCGTTCACGGGCACCTCCACGCGCACGCGCACGGATTCGCCGGGCTCGACGTCGACCTGCCGGTACGCCTTGAGCTCGCGATCGGTCCAGCTGACGCTCGTCACAGCATCCCGCACGTAGACCTGCACGGTCTCGCGCGCCGGCCGGTCACCCGTGTTCGTCACGGTCACGTGTCCCACGACCACGTCGTCGCGGCCCAGCACCGACCGCTCCACCGAGAGGTCCGAGTACTCGACGGTCGTGTACGACCGTCCCTCGCCGAAGGCCCAGGCGGGCGACTGCGTGAGGTCGGCGTAGCGGTCGCCATGCTGTCCGCGGATCTGGTTGTAGTACGTCGGCTGCTGACCCACGTGGCGGGCGAACGAGATCGGCAGCCGGCCGGAGGGCTCGACGGCACCCGAGATGATCTCGGCGAGCGCGCGCCCACCCTGCATGCCGGGGCTCGCGGCCCAGATGACGGCTGCAGCCGGGGAGACGGATGCCGGCAGCACGAGCGGCTTCGACGCGAGCAGCACCACAACCACCGGCGTGCCGGTCGCGATCACGGCGTCGAGCAGCGCGATCTGGCCGCCGATCAGTTCGAGGGTCGCGGTCGAGCGGCCCTCGCCGACGAGCTCGATGCGGTCGCCCACGACGGCCACCACGACATCGGCGTTCTCCGCCGCTGCGACGGCCTCCGCGATCAGCGCCTCGTCCGGCGCGCACGGCTTCACCACCGGCGGGCGGGGCTGCCCGTCCGGGAACAGCGCGCCCTGCGGGTCGGCCTCGAGGGTCAGGATGTCGGCACCGCGAGCGTGCGCGATCGACCAGCCGTCGATCGCCTGCAGGCCGTCGAGCACGGTCGTGATCATCTCGCGCGGCTGCCCGTCGAGCCACCCGGCCTGACCGGACCCGCCCGCCCAGTCGCCGAGCTGCGTCTGCGCGTCGTCCGCGAGCGGCCCGACCACGGCGACCTTCACGGGAGCTGCGGCATCGAGCGGCAGCGTGCCGTCGTTCTCGAGCAGCACGAGCGAACGACGCGCGATGTCGAGGTTCAGTTCCGCGTGGGCGGCGCTGCCGACCACGGCATCCAGTTCCGTCCCGGGCAGACGCGGGTTCTCGAACAGTCCCAGCTCGAACTTCAGCGTGAGGATGCGAGCGGCGGCCGCGTCGAACGCGTCCTCCGCGAGCAACCCCTTCGAGACGGCGTCGAGCGCCCCCTCGAAGAACGAGGGCGTTGTCATGATCATGTCGTTGCCGGCACGGACGGCAGCCGTGGCCGCGTGCGTGATGTCGGGCTGGATCCGCTGCTCCCACACCATGCGGCCGACGTTGTCCCAGTCGGTGATGAGCGTGCCGGTGTAGCCCCACTCGCCGCGCAGCACATCGCTGAGCAGCCAGTCGTTCGTCGTGATCGGCACGCCGTCGGTGGTCTGGTAGCCGAGCATGAACGTGCGGCAGCCCTCACGCGCGACGCGCTCGAACGGCGGCAGGAACCACGAGCGCAGCTTGCGCCGCGAGATGTCGGCCTCGCTCGCATCGCGTCCGCCCTGCGTCTCGGAGTACCCGGCGAAGTGCTTCGCGGTCGCCAGGATCGCGGTGGGGTCGTCGAGCCCGTCGCCCTGGTAGCCGCGCACCATCGCCGAGGCCATCTCGCCGATCAGGAACGGGTCCTCGCCGAAGGTCTCGTCGACACGGCCCCAGCGCAGATCGCGGGCGATGCACAGCACCGGTGAGAACGTCCAGTGGATGCCGGTGACGGCGACCTCCTCGGCGGTCGCCCTGGCCACGCGCTCGACCAGCTCGGCATCCCACGATGCGGCCATCCCGAGCTGGGTCGGGTAGATCGTGGCGCCTGGCCAGAACGAGTGTCCGTGGATGCAGTCCTCGGCGACCAGCAGCGGGATGCGCAGACGCGTCTGCGCCGTGAGCTCGTTCGCGCGGAGGATGCGCTCCGGCGAGGTGTGCAGGATCGACCCGGCGTGACGACGGGCGATGTGGTCGTCGAGGTCGTCGCGCGCGTCGAGCTGCAGCATCTGCCCGACCTTCTCCTCGACCGTCATGCGGCCGAGGAGGTCGGCGACGCGCTCCGGGATCGAGAGGGCGGGGTCCTGGTAGGGAAGGACCGTGGTCAGGGTCTGAGAGGTCATCACTCGGCGTTCTGTGTCGTATCGGTCGTCGTGTCGGTTCGGGTGCGCGTCGGCGGGTCGCTCTTCGGCGGCAGCGGGACCGTGCGCACCGCGGTGACGGCGTCGTTCACGTTCAGTCCCTTCTTCTTCATGGCCCTCGCCCGCTCGCCGGCGGACCGCAG
Organism: Microbacterium sp.; assembly: GCF_036823965.1. Taxonomy (GTDB): domain Bacteria; phylum Actinomycetota; class Actinomycetes; order Actinomycetales; family Microbacteriaceae; genus Microbacterium. The sequence goes on from NZ_DAITBE010000003.1 coordinate 207,793, forward strand.
CCTCGGGTTGACGTACTCGTCGATCCCGAAGTTGATGAGGGAGAGTGCGACGCCGATGATCGCGATGCAGAGTCCTGCGGGGACGTACCACCACCACAGTCGTGGGAAGGCGCCGTTCTGCTGCGCCCAGAAGAGGATCGTGCCCCAGTTCAGGTTACTCACCGGGATCACGCCGATGAAGGCCAGCGTGGTCAGGCCGAGCACGGCGGCGGTCACGGTGCCGACGAAGCTCGAGGCGATCAGCGCCATCAGGTTCGGCAGCATCTCGACCGTGATGATGCGGCGGAGCGGCTCGCCGTTCGCCCGTGCGGCTTGGATGAAGTCGCGATTGCGCAGCGACATCGTCTGGGCGCGCAGCACGCGCGCACCCCAGGCCCACCCGGTGAGTCCGAGCACCGCGGCGATCACGATCAGCGGCGGGTTCTCGAACTGCGAGGCCACGATGATGATCAGCGGGATGCCGGGGATCACCAGGAACACATTGGTCAGCGCCGAGAGCGACTCGCTCTTCCAGCCGCGCACGTAGCCGGAGATCACACCCACCGTGATCGCGATGACCGTGGCGATCAGCGCCGAGAGGAAGCCGACGACGATCACGCCCTGGGTGCCGTAGATGAGCTGGCTCAGCACGTCCTCGCCCATGTGCGTGGTGCCGAGCCAGTGCTCGAACGACGGCGGCTGCCGGAGCGCCCCTCGATCCTTCTGCGTCGGACCATACGGCGAGAGCCACGGGGCCAGGATCGCGACGAGCACGAACGCCCCGAGGATGATGAGCCCGGCGATCGACTTCGGGTTGCGGAACATCGCGAACGCCTGCACGAGCTGCGTCCAGAACGTCTTCCGCTCCGGCGGGGTGGATGCCGGTGTGCGCAGCGTCGCGGTCTCCGGCATCCCGGAGACGACGGGCGACCCGTCAGGGGCAGCGCTGCCGGTGGTGGTGGGAACGGTCATCTCAGGCCTCCGTCTGGCGCGTGCGCGGGTCGAGGTAGGCGTAGACGACATCCGCGAGGATGTTGGCCACGAGCACCGAGAGCGTGATCACCAGGAACACGCCCTGCATGAGCGCGTAGTCCTTGGCGTTGGTGGCGTCGAGCAGCAGCTTGCCGACGCCCGGGTAGCTGAACACCATCTCCATGACGATCGTGCCGCCGACGATGAAGCCGATCGAGAGTGCGAAGCTCTGGATCTGCGGCAGCACCGCGTTGCGGGCGGCGTAGGCCCAGAGCACGCGCCTGTTCGGCATCCCCTTCGCCTGCGCGACCGTGATGTAGTCCTCGTCGAGGACCGTCAGCATCATGTTGCGCATGCCGAGCATCCAGCCGCCCAGCGAGGCGATGATGATCGTCAGCGCCGGCAGCGTGCCGTGCATGATGACCTGGCCGATGAAGTCGAAGCTCCACTCCGGCGACTGCCCCTTGTCATAGGCGTGCGAGGAGGGGAACCACTTCAGGGTCGACGAGAAGATCGCGATCGCGATCAGGCCGAGCCAGAAGTAGGGGATCGTGTTGAAGAAGGTCGTGATCGGGATGAGCGCGTCGAGCTTGCTCCCGCGGCGCCAGCCGACGATCGCGCCGCCGACCGTGCCGATCAGGAACGAGATGATCGTGGCGATGCCGACCAGGCCGAGCGTCCACGGCAGGGCGGCGGAGAGCACCTCGACCACGGGCCGGAGGCCGTGCAGGGTCGAGATGCCGAGGTCGCCGCGGAACAGCATCGCCCAGTAGTCGATGTACTGCTGCCAGACCGACTTGTCGGTGTCGACGCCGAGCAGGATGCGCAGGGACTCGGCAGCCTCGGGACTGACGTTGCGGTTGCGGGCGAGGTACGAGCTGACCGCGTCGCCCTTCATGAAGCGGGGCAGGAAGAAATTGATCGTGATGGCCGCCCACAGCGTGAACAGGTAGAAGCCGGCGCGTCCGGCGAAGAAGCGCCAGGGCACCCGCCGGTGGCCACGTTCGGCGGTCGTCGCGGTCGTGCCGACCTCGAGCGCATCGCGCTGCACGAGGTCGTCGTCGTCGAGCTGAGGGAATGCGGTGCTCACAGTGCACCTCCGTTCGAGATCGAACCGGACGACGCAGCGAAGTGCTTCTCCGGATCGGGTGATGCTGCGCGCAGCTCGCGCGTGTACGGGTCCTGCGGGTTGAGGATGACGTCGTCGGCCGGTCCGTATTCGACGACACGCCCCTGGTTCAGCACCATGATCTCGTCGCTGAAGTGGCGAGCGGTGGCGAGGTCGTGGGTGATGTAGAGCACACCGAGTCCCTCTTCGCGCTGCAGATCGGCGAGCAGATTCAGCACGCCGAGCCGGATCGAGACGTCGAGCATCGACACCGGCTCGTCGGCGACGAGCAGCGAAGGGCGGGATGCGAGGGCGCGGGCGATCGCGACGCGCTGGCGCTGCCCGCCGGAGAGCTCATGCGGACGGCGGTCGATCACGGCATCCGCGTCCAGCCGAACGCGATCCAGCAGGCGCCGGACCTCGTCCTCGGTGTCCTTCTTGGGAACGACGTCGTCGAGGCGGATCGGCCGCTCCAGGTGGTACCGGATGGAGTGGTACGGGTTCAGCGAGGCGAACGGATCCTGGAAGACCATGCGCAACTGCTGCCGGTACTTCCGCAGCCCCTTGCCCCGCCGGGGGATCGGCGTGCCGTCGAGCAGCACCTGACCGCTCGTCGGGGTCTCGAGCTGGGTGAGGATCTTCGCGATCGTGGACTTGCCGCTGCCGGACTGCCCGACCAGGCCGATCGTCTGACCCGAGTGCAGCGTGAAGCTGACGTCGTCGAGCGCCTTGAGCTGCCCGGCGCCGCGCACGTTGTACGTCTTGGCGACGTTCCTGAATTCGAGGGTGGTCATCGCGTCAGCACTCCTCTGGCACCGGTCAGTCGGGGGAACGACGACAGCAGCGTCTTGGTGTACTCCTGCTGCGGGCTCGTCCAGATCTGCTCGGCGGTGGCGAGCTCGACGATCTCGCCCTCGCGCATGATCGCGATCCGGTCGCTGATCTCCAGCAGCAGCGGGAGGTCGTGCGTGATGAAGATCACCGAGAAGCCGAACTCGTGCCGCAGCTGCGAGATCTGCTTGAGGATCTCCCGTTGCACCAGGACGTCGAGGGCGGTGGTCGGCTCGTCCATCACCATGAGCTGCGGGCGCAGCGCGAGCGCCATCGCGATCATCACGCGCTGTCGCATGCCGCCGGAGAGCTCGTGCGGGAACGACCGGGTGCGCTGGCGACCGACCTTGACGATCTCGAGCAGCTCCTCAGCCTCGGCCCGCCGCTGCTTGCGGTTCATCTCCGGACGGTGGATCTCGAACACGTCCTCCAGCTGCGAGCCGATCGTGGCGACGGGGTTCAGCGCGTTCATCGCGCCCTGGAACACCATCGAGACCTTGTCCCAGCGGAAGCGCTGCATCGCGTCGACGTCGAGCGCGTTGATGTCGATGTCGACGCCGGATGCATCGTGGAAGGTGACGTCTCCTCCGGTGATCACGGCAGGAGCGCGCAGCAGGCGCTGCACGCCGTAGGCGAGCGTCGTCTTGCCGCATCCGCTCTCGCCGGCGAGGCCGAGGATCTCGCCTCGCTGCAGCTCGATGGTCACGTTCTTCACCGCCTCGACCGGCGGATCGACGTCGTACACGACCGAGAAGTCGCGCACGGTGAGCAGGGGATCTGGCATGGGGGTGTCCTTCGTCGGCCTGGTGGGGGAGGTCCGGCCCCTCGACAGGCCCAGAGACCCGGGAACGGGTGGCTGAGCGTGTCGAGGCCGACCGGGCCTCCCCGAGTGGTGCTTACTCGGCGGGCTTCAGCTTCGTGAGGATCTGCACGATGTTCTGCTGCGTCGGGTCAGCGGATGCGTACGGGTCCTCCTCCGACGGCCATCCCACGTAGTTGCGGGTGTTGAACTCACCCAGCAGCGGGTGCGCGCCCAGCGGGATCGCCGGCACCTGGTCGACGAAGATCTTCTGCAGGGTGTCGAGCGACGCGGTGCGCTGCTCGTCCGAGGAGGCGTTCGCGTAGGCGTTCAGGGCCTCGGTCGCCGCCGGGTCCTCGAAGCGGCCGAAGTTGAAGCCGGCGATGCCCTCCGGCGAGATCCAGCGCGGGTCCATGGTCGACGTGTAGAGGCCGTAGGCCGTGCCGCTGTCCTCGAGCCAGTGGATGATGGCCGAGAACGTGCCCTCGTCGCGAGGACCCTGCCAGCCGCCCCAGTCGGGCATGTCGATCTTGACCTCGGCGCCGATGGCCTCGTTCACGTCTTCCGCGATCAGCTCCTGTGCGGTGTTCCAGTCGCTCCAGCCGGATGGCACTGAGAGCGTGAACGACACCGGGGTGCCGTCGGGATCGACGAGCGCGTCGTCCTTCCACGTGTACCCGGCGGTGGTGAGCAGGTCGCGCGCCTTCTCGGCGTCGACCGAGTAGTTCTCGTCCTTGAACTCCGGCTGGATCTCGTCCTCGAGGATCGAGGAGAGACCGGTGACGGACCAGACCGGTTCGCTGGCACCCTCGCGGGCGATGTCGACGTAGGCGTCGCGGTCGATCACCCAGGCGAGCGCCTGACGGAAGGCCGGGTCGTCGAAGGGCTTCTGCTGCAGATTCATGAACAGCGTTGCGGAGCCGGTGGTCGGAGCCGCCCAGAACTTGTTGTGCTCGGTGTCGGCGTCGAGGAACTGCTCCTGGATCTGCGGGATGAATGCCTGCGCCCAGTCGGCTTCGCCCTGCGCGAGCGCAGTGGTCAGCGCGGTGTTGTCGCCGTAGGAGACGTAGTGCAGCTCCGGCACGGCGAGCTCGCCGCCCCAGTAGTCGTCGCGAGCCTCGAGGGTGACCGACTCGGTCGACCAGTTGGAGAGCGCGTAGGGGCCGGTGCCGACGAGGTCGTCGCCCTTGACGGGGTTCGTGGCCGGCTCGTCGAGGTTCTCCCAGATGTGCTTCGGCACGATCGGGACGTGCAGCACACGGGCCTGGTTGACGTACTTCGATTCGCCGAACTTCAGCGTCACGGCGTCGCCGTCGACCTCTGCACCCTCGAACTTCAGGCCGGCGGTGTCGAGCGCGGGGGTGGAGACCAGCTCGTAGGTGTAGACGATGTCGTCGGCGGTGAACGGCTCGCCGTCGCTCCAGGTAACGTCCTTGCGCGGCACGACCGTCAGGGCCGTGTAGTCGTCGTTCCACTCGATGCTCTCGGCGAGCCACGGCGTCACGCCGCGGTCACCGGTCTGGTTGACGAGGCCGAGCGACTCGAAGATGACCTTGCCGTAGCCGTACTTCGACGCCGCGGAGTCGCCGACGTACGGGTTGTTCGACTCGGTCGTGATCGCGCCGTCCGGCTTCGCGATCGTGAGTGCGGCGGCATCGCCACCGCTCTCGTTCGAACCGCCGGCAGAGCATCCGGCGAGGGCCGAGACGCCGAGGGCGGTGATCGCCGTGGCGGCGATCAGAGATGTTCTGAGCTTCATTGCTTCTCCTTGGGCACGGGTCATTGTGCTGCGTCGCTTCCGGACGGGGATCCGGGACTGGGTGTGATTTGCTTACTGTCGAGAAAGTAAGCTTACGTGAGGTTACCGACTGGTAAGTAGGATGGCAAGCGCAGCGACGATCGAAGGGAGGGCCACGATGAGCGAAGACACCGAGACCACTCGTGTGCGCCCGGCGACCCGCGCGAAGCGCGAGCAGATCCTGAAGGCCGCGGTCGAGATCTTCGGCAACAAGGGCTCGACCAACGGCACGCTCGCCGACGTCGCCGAGCAGGTCGGCATCACGCACGCCGGCGTGCTGCACCACTTCGGATCGAAGCAGAAGCTGCTGCTCGAGGTGCTCGCCTACCGCGATCAGGCCGACGTCGCCGAGCTCGCCGAGAAGCACATCCCCGACGGCCCGCAGCTGTTCCTGCACCTCGTGCGCACGGCCTTCGCGAACGAGCTGCGACCCGGCATCGTGCAGGCGTACACCGTGCTGTCGTCCGAGTCCGTCACGGACGATCACCCAGGACGCGAGTACTTCGAGGACCGCTACACGACCCTCCGCCGCGAGGTCACCGCCGCCTTCCACGAGCTCTGCGCGCAGGAGGGCGTGACGGCGCCCGACACGATCGCGGATGCCGCGGCCAGCATCCTCGCCGTCATGGACGGCCTGCAGCTGCAGTGGCTGCTGCATCCGGAGATCGTCGAGCTCGGCACCGCCAGTGAGTTCGCGATCCAGGCGATCGTGAACGCCGTGCTGCATCCAGGCCCGCCGCTCCCCACCTACGTCCACCCGGCCTGACCCCGCCCCGCCACCCTGCCGAGCATTCCCCTTCTGTGCGAGCCACCCCCTTCTCTCGCGACGCAAGGGGCCGGGTCGCACGCACGGGGCCGGGTCGGCACAGAGCATCCCTCCTCATCCGCGACGGGCGCGGATAGGCTCGGGACATGACGATCGATCTCGAAGCGCTCTACATCGACCTGCACCAGCACCCCGAGCTCTCGTTCCAGGAGACCCGTACCGCCGGCATCGCCGCCGCGCACCTGCGTGATCTGGGACTCGAGGTGCACGAGGGTGTCGGCGTGACCGGCGTCGTGGGCACGCTCGTCAACGGCGAGGGCCCGGTGGTCTGGGTGCGGGCCGATATGGATGCACTCCCCGTCGGCGAGCAGACCGGCCTCGCGTATGCGAGCACCGCCACCGGCATCGACCCGGGTGGCAACACGGTGCCCGTCATGCACGCGTGCGGGCACGACATGCACGTGACCGCCATGATCGGCGCGGTCGAGAAGCTCGTCGCGGAGCGCGCCGACTGGTCGGGCACGCTGGTCGTGCTGATCCAGCCCGCCGAGGAGTACGGCGCAGGCTCCCGCGCGATGCTCGACGACGGCCTGCGCGACCTCGTGCCGCACCCCGACATCGTGCTCGGCCAGCACGTCACCCCGCTGCCCGCAGGCACGATCGGGGTCCGACCCGGCACGCAGATGGCGGCGTCGGACGGACTCACCGTCACGCTGCACGGCCGCGGCGGGCACGGTTCGCGCCCGCACTCCACGATCGACCCGATCGTGATGGCCGCGGCGACCGTCATGCGTCTGCAGACGATCGCCTCCCGCGAGGTCGACCCGCGCGACGTCGCCGTCGTGACCGTCGGTTCCATCCACGCCGGCCTCAAGAACAACATCATCCCGGCCGAGGCGAAGCTCGAGCTCAGCCTGCGCTACCCGAACGACGAGGGCAGAGCCAAGGTGCTCGCGAGCGTCGAGCGCATCGTCCGGGCCGAGGCCGCGGCATCCGGTGCGGAGCGCGAGCCCGAGATCCGCACCGACCACACGCTCCCGCCGACCATCAACGACGACGAGGCGACGGCCCGCGTGACCTCCGCCCTGCAGCGCGCACTCGGCGAGGCCGCGGTGGTCGACCCCGGCATGTTCACCGGCAGCGAGGACGTCTCGTGGTTCGCTCGCGACACCGGAGCTCCCCTGGTGTTCTGGTTCTGGGGCGGCGTCGACCCCGCGAAGTTCGCCGCGTCGATGGCGGCCGGCACGCTCGACAAGGACATCCCGACGAATCACTCACCGTACTTCGCGCCCGAGATCCACCCGACCATCGAGGTCGGCGTCACAGCGCTGTCGGCGGCGGCTCGGGAGTTCCTGGGCTGATCGCGCGGCTCAGCCGCCGATCGCGTTCATCCCGCGCGCCGGCTGCAGGAACGAGGGATCGTTGATCGCGTGCCCCGGCAGCTTGCCGTGCACGCAGGACCGCAGCATGTCGGCGATCCCGTCGGAGCGTTCACCCGGCATCGACCCCTCGCCGCGCAGCACCCCGATGAGGTCGTACTCGGCGTTCGAGAACAGGCAGTTGCGCAGCTGACCGTCGGCGGTCAGCCGCAGGCGATCGCACGCACCGCAGAACGGCGCGGTGACCGAGGCGATCACGCCGACCTCGTGCGGGCCGCCGTCGATGCGCCACTTCTCGGCCGGCGCTCCGCCGCGCCCCGGCACCGGCTCGAGGTCCCAGCGCTCGCCGAGCGAGTCGAGGATCTCCTCGCGCGTCACCATCGTCGTGCGGTCCCACGTGTGCCCGGCGTCGAGCGGCATCTGCTCGATGAACCGCAGCTGCGCGCCCACGTCCATCGCGAACGCCACGAGGTCGACGAGCTCGTCGTCGTTCACCCCGCGCATGGCGACCGCATTGAGTTTGAGCGGTCGGAGTTCGGATGCCGCGGCCGCCGCGATGCCCTCGAGCACGTCGTCGAGCCGGTCGCGCCTGGTGAGATCGGCGAAGCGCTGACGGTCGACCGTGTCGATACTGATGTTCAGACGGGTGAGCCCCGCGTCGATCAGCTCCGGAAGCTTCTTCGCGAGCGTGATGCCGTTCGTCGTCATCGCGACCTCGACCGGCCCGTCTGCACCCTCGATCTGCGAGACGCGGCGCACGACGTCGACGATGTCCGCGCGCAGCAGCGGCTCCCCGCCGGTCAGGCGGAAGGTCCGGATGCCGAGCGACGCTGCCACCTGGGCGACCTCGACGAGCTCGTCGGTGGACAGGATGCTGGTGCGGGCGAGCCACTCATTGCCCTGCTCCGGCATGCAGTACGTGCAGCGCAGCGAGCATCGGTCGGTGAGCGAGATGCGCAGGTCTCTGTGCACGCGGCCGTGCGTGTCGACCAGGGCGCTGGTGTCGGCGGGAGACGGGGCTGGGTGCGGCGCGCGCGCACCGATCACGACCGGTACGGCCGTCATGGCGTCTCCTCGCTGCCCGTCATCCTCCGAGACTAACCCGCAGGTCGGCGGCCCGGGTCGCCAGACCACGACGACCGGCATATTGCCAGCGTTCGCGCGGACCGGACTATGGCTCGACGCGCAGCGAGTGGATCATGCTGCGGAGGATCTTCAGCGCGCCCGCCTGCTCCTGCTCGGTCATCCCCGCCAGCATCCTGACCTCGACCGAACGGACCGCCGCGCTCGCAGCCTCGCGCCGCTGCCGGCCCAGTGGCGTGAGCTGCGCGGGCAGCACCTTCCCGACCGCGGCCTCAGCGGGGCGCGTCACCGAGCCGTCGCGCTCCAACGCCTGCAGCAGCACGTTCATCGACTGCCTCGTCACGAACGTGCCTCGGGCGAGCTCCGAGTTCGACAGCCCTGGCCGCTGCGCGAGCAGTTCCAGACAGGAGTAGTGGGTGACGGTCATCCCGAGCGGGCGGAGCACGTCTTCCATCGCGGCGCGAAGCGCACTCGACGCCTCTTTGAGCAGATAGCCGAGTGACGTCTCGAGGTCGATGCGATCTCCGTCTTGACTCATGTCAGTATTCTGACATAGATTGATGCGTGTCAGAAAACTGACACAAGAACAGGAGTCACACCATGCCCGTCACCGGTCCCGATTTCATCTCCCTCCAGGCCAGCGATCTCGACGCGTCGCAGGCGTTCTACGAGCAGTACCTCGGCCTGGTCCGCTCGCCGGCCGGCCCGCCGCACGCCGTCGTCTTCCAGACCGAGCCCATCGCCTTCGCGCTGCGCGACATCGTGCCCGGCACCGACCTCGCCTCCGCCGACCGGCCGGGCATCGGCGCCGCGATCTGGCTGCACGCCACCGATGTGCAGGAGATCCACGACGCCCTCGTCGCCGACGGACACACCATCGTCGCGGCTCCGATCGACGGCCCCTTCGGCCGCACCTTCACCTTCGCCGACCCCGACGGCTATCACGTCACGCTGCACGACCGCGCCTGAGCGTCGACCTGGCTCACTGGGGCCTGCACCGTGCCGTGACGGCGGTGTCGCGGACGGCCGCCTCGCGGCACCTGACGCGGTCCGATGCGACACCCCACCGGCGCGACGGCACCGGGACGAGTCCAGCGACCGACGCACCAGAGCGCCCCATGAGTAGGCTCGCCGCATGACCGATCACGCAGTGCCGAATCTGCCGTCTCGCGACTTCGACGACACGATCGCGTTCTACGGCGGGTTCGGATTCGAGCTCGACCACCGCGACGACGGCTGGCTGATCATGCACCGGGGCGACCTGGTCCTGGAGTTCTTCCTCTTCCCCGAGCACGTGCCGGCCATGAGCTCCTTCATGTGCAGCATCCGCGTCGATGACGTCGATTCGCTGTACCGACAGATCGCCGGCACGGGCGTCGTCGAGAAGACCGTCGGGTTCCCGCGGCTGCATCCGGTCGCCATGCAGCCGTGGGGTCAGCGGGTGGGGTTCCTCGTCGACCCGGAGGGCAGCCAGCTGCATCTGATCGAGAACAGCGCGCAGCCCGACTAAGCGTCCACCGGCACGAACCGCACATCGGCGGGGTCGACTCGCAGGTGCAGCTCGTCGCCCGGCGCGAACGCGGCGGCGTCCGACAGCGAGACGTCGACCCGGCTCACCTCGGTATGCACTCGGATGCCGGCGAGCGTGGCCTCGAGCCGGACGATCCGGGTGCGCCACGCGTCCGGGGTGTCCGCAGACACGATGTGCACGTCTGCCGGCCGGAACACCGCGGCCAGCGCAGCGCCGCCCTTCGCAGCCAGGGCGCGAGATGCCGCATCAGAGCTGTGCAGCAGAACCGCTCCGCTTCGCCAGGCTCCAGCGTCGGCGACCCCGACGGCCCGGTTGACGCCGGCGATCGAGGCGACGAACGCGGATGCCGGTGCCGCAAGCACCTCGCGCACGGGTCCGCGCTGCGTGACGCGACCAGACTCCACGATCAGCAGCCGCTCGGCGAGCGCGACGGCATCCGCCGCGTCATGCGTGACCGCGATCGTCGTGACCGGGACACCGGTCGTCGTGCCGGCGAGCTGGTCGCGGAGCATCCGTCGGATCTCTCCTGCCGTCGCCGGGTCGAGCGCCACGAGCGGCTCATCGAGCAGCACCGCACGGGGCGACGCGGCGAGTGCGCGAGCGATCGCGACGCGCTGCCCCTCTCCGCCGGAGAGCTCGCGCGGCATCCGATCCCCCGATCCCGGAAGGCCGACGCGCACGAGCCACTCGTCTGCCGCGTCGCGCGCCGCCCTGGCATCGACGCCGGCGGCACGGGGGCCGAAGGCGACGTTCTCGCGCACGGACAGATGCGGGAAGAGCCTGGCGTCCTGTCCGAGCAGCACGATGCCGCGGCCCATCGGCGGGGTCTGCACCCGCGGCGCGGTGACCCGATCGACGACGCGTCCGTCGATCGTGATCTCCCCGGCGGTCAGCGGTTCGAGTCCGGCCAGCGCCTGCAGCAGCGTCGACTTGCCGGCACCGCTGGGTCCCATCACGGCGAGGGTCTCACCTGGCGCGACCTCGACCGTCACGTCGACCGCGAAGTGCTCGCGCTCCACGACGACCTGGGCATGCAGCCCGCCGCTCATCGCGCAGCTCCCGGGCGCCAGCCGCGCACGAGCAGCAGCACGGCGATCGCGGTGGCGAGCAGGAGCAGCGCGAGGGCGACGGCCGCGCCCTGCGTCACACCTGCCCCGTTGAAGGCCGTGTAGATCGCGAGCGGCATGGTCTGGGTGACGCCCGGACGGTTGCCGGCGAAGAGCGCCGTGGCACCGAACTCGCCGATCGCACGAGCGAAGCACAGCACGACACCGGCCACGATGCCGGGAGCTGCGAGGGGCAGTGTGATGCGCCGGAGGATCGTCCAGCGTCCTGCGCCGAGCGCTGCGGCCGTGCGCTCGTAGTCGACGCCAGAGGTTCGCACAGCCCCCTCGACCGCGAGCACGAGGAACGGCAGCGCGACGAAGGTCTGCGCGAGCACGACCGCCGGGGTGCTGAACGACAGCCCGAGTCCGCCGAACCAGCCGGCGCGGCCGAACAGGTAGAGCAGCGCGACGCCGCCGACCATGGGCGGCAGCACGAGCGGCACGGTGACCGCCGCTCGAAGCACAGCCGCGAGCCGTGGCCCCGACCGCGCGATGTACAGCGCCAGCGGCACACCGACCACGATGCACAGCAGCGTCGCGATGAGACCGGTGCCGAGTGAGAGTGCGAGCGCAGACAGCGCCGCCTCGCTCGTCACATCGGCGATGAACGTCGACCACTGCACGCGCGCGACGAGCGCCGTGAGCGGCAGGATCAGGAACGCGAGCCCGATCAGGGCCGGGATCGCGAGCGCACGCGGGGCGTAGCCGCGTCCGCCCGAGCTCATGGCTTCCCGAAGCCGAAGTCCGCCAGGATCTTCTGACCGGCGTCAGAGAGCACGAATTCGACGAAGGCTGCTGCGGCGTCAGGGTTGCGGGCGTCGGTGAGCGCGGCGATCGGGTAGTGGTTCACGACGTCATCGGCGTTCTCGGGAACGATCACCTCGACGTCGTCACGACCGATCACGTCGGTGGCGTAGACGAGTCCGGCATCCGCTTCGCCGGCCGCGACCTTCGTGAGCACTGCGGTCACGTTCTGCTCGAGGCTCGCCGGCTCGACCGTGACAGCGGCGGCGGTGAGGAGCTTCGCGGAGGCCGCGCCGCACGGCACCTCGGGGGCGCAGAGCACCGTGGTGACGCCTGCCAGGTCCGCGAGCGTCTTCACGTCGCCCGGGTTGCCTGCAGGGACCGCGATCACGAGCGTGTTCGAGGCGAACAGCTCGGGGTCGATCGCGGCATCCGTCGCCTTCTCCATGTTCGCCTCGTCGGCGGAGGCGAACACGTCGGCGGGAGCGCCCTCGAGGACCTGCGTGACGAGCGTCGAGGAGCCGTCGTAGACCCCGCTGAACTGCACGTCCGGGTTCTCGTCGGTGAACGCAGCACCGATCTCGTCGAAAGCGCCGGAGAGCGAGGCAGCCGCGTAGACCGTGAGCTCGCCGGTCAGGGTGCTCTCCGCGGCGGTCTCGGTCGCCGCGGACGGCGATGGTGCGGATCCGGCCGCACCGGCACACCCGGTGAGGGCGAGGACGGCGACGGCGAGGAGCGCGGTGGCGGATCGGCGGATCGTGCGGTTCATGGTCAGCCCTTCGGAACTTCGACGACGACCTGGGTCGCCTTGACGGATGCAGTGGCGAGCGAGCCGACCTCGAGGTGCAGCTCGCGGGCCGCCTCGGCCGACATCAACGAGACGACGCGGTGCGGACCCGCCTGCAGGTCGACCTGCGCCATCAGCCCGTCGATCTGCACCCTGGTGACGATCCCGACGAAGCGGTTGCGCGCGCTGGAGAGGATGTCGTCCGCGGCCTTCGCCTCTGCGGCGAGCGCGATCGCGCGGGCGGCGAGTGCATCGCCGGGGATCTCTGCCGGCACGGCATCCGTGACCGGGAGATGCCCCTGATCGATCCAGCGACGCACGGTGTCGTCGCTCACCCCGAGCAGCTCTGCCGCGCGAGAGATCCGATAGGTCTGCATACTCGCGAGACTACCGCAGATGCGGATGCCTGCGATCGAATCCGCCGCAACTGCGACGCTCCATGCCTGCCTCTCCCCGCGGACCGGCATCGACGCTACGGTGATGCTCAGACCAGACGCGACCGTGGGGGACCTGGATGGCGAGACCGGATCAACCGACGGACGAGCTGTCCGAGTTCGCTGAGCTGCTGACCCATGAGCAGGAGTTCACGCGCGCTCGCGATCGAATCGACCCGGAGGTGCGCAGCGCACGCAGACGTCGGGGACTCATCATCGCCGCCATCTGTGTCGTCCTGCTGCTGGCCGCGGTCGGCGGGTACATCGGATGGGCGCTCACGGCCCCGGTGGACCAGCCCGAGGTGACCGCCCGTGCACCGCAGGTGCCGACCGTCGAAGCCGCTGCCATCGCAGCTCCCCTTTCAGGTGCGTCGGCGATCAGCGTCGCCGGCGCAGACGCGTACCTGGGCGAGGGCGCGAGTGGGATCTGGTCGTCGAGCGGCACCGGCGACCCCCTCCCCATCGCGAGCATCACCAAACTCGTCACGGCACTCGTCATCCTCGACAAGGCACCCCTCACCTCAGCCGATGACCCCGGCCCGACGATCACCTTCACCAAAGCCGATCACGACCTCTACGACAGGTACTACGTGCAGGGGGCGACCATCGCTCCCATGCCCACCGGCACCTCGATGTCACTGCATGATGCCCTGGCCGCCATGCTGATCCCCTCGGCGAGCAACTACGCCGAGGCGCTGTCGTCCCGGATCTTCGGGTCCCAGAACGCCTTCCTCGGTGCGACCCGCGACTGGCTCGCCGCGCACGGCCTGACCGGCACCACGATCACCGAGCCCACCGGCATCAGCCCGCGCAACACGAGCACCCCTGCCGACCTCCTGACGATCGGGAAGCTCGCCGCCGCGCATCCGGCGATCGCGCAGATCGTCGCGACCCCGTCGATCTCGCTCCCAGGAGCCGGCCAGCTGTACAACACCAACGGCCTCCTCGGCACCGCCGGGATCACGGGATTGAAGACCGGCACCCTGGGCGAGGGCACCTCCAGCCTGCTGTACACCGCGACGCTCGACGTCGGTGCCGCTGAGCCGCTCACGGTGACCGGCGTCGTGCTCGGAGGTGTGTCACGCGAGTCGGTCAACGCAACCGTGATCGACACGTTGCACAGCATCCGCAGCGGTTTCCACCAGGTCGCCGTCGCGACAGCAGACCAGGAGGTCGGCACGATCTCGACGCCATGGGGCTCGAGCGCCCGCCTCGTCGTCGGTCAGACCGCGTCGATCTTCACCTGGTCGGATACGCCGATCGTCGCGACCATGGACATCGCGACCCCGCCGACCTACACGGACGGCACGGTCGTCGGGAGCATCACCTGGACCGCCGGCCCGAACACCGTCACCGCTCCGGTGAAGATCGAGGGGAGCATCGACCAGCCCTCGGAGTGGTGGCGGCTCACGCACCCGTCCGAGCTCGGTTCGCTGCTGGATGCCGCGGGCTGAGGCGCCGTCCGCTCACGCGCGGCGGTACTCCGCGACGATCGCGCCCTGCCGGGTGACCACGGATCGGGCGAGCGTCAGCGTCGCAGGGACGGTGCCGTCGACGAAGAGACGCTTCCCGCTGCCCACCGTCACCGGGAGGATCGTGAGGATGTACCCGTCGATCAGGTCGGCTCCCTGCAGGCTGTGCAGCAGGGTCGCGCTCCCGAGCATGACCAGTTCGCCATCGCCTTCCGCCTTGATCCGCGCGATCGTGTCGACGGCTTCTCCGGCGACGAGCTCGCTGTTCGGATACGGCAGATCCGCCGCGGGGTTCCTGCTGGCGACGAACTTCGGCGTCGCCCGCAGCACGTCGGTGAACGGATTCGGCTCCGATGTCGAGAGCCAGTGCCCGACGAGGTCGCCGTACGTCCGTCGACCGAAGACCATGCCCTCCGTCGCACCGCTGCCCGCCATGGCCGCCGCCCCGGCCTCGGGATCGTGCGCCATGTGGTCCGCCGCCCAGCCACCCCGATCGAACCCGCCGGACGTGTCCTCATCGGGCCTGCCGGGCGCTTGCATGATCCCGTCCAGTGACGTGAACTCCACAGCGATGAGTGTGCGCATGTCAGCGCCCCTTTCGTGGCCCGACCAGGCCGGTTGGCGAGTCACGATAACGGATGCCGCGACCGGGCGGAAGAGGGTGCGCCGGGCATACGCTGAAGCCATGCATCCTCTCGTCGATCCGGCGCCGGCCCTGGAGCCGACCGAACTCGTCCGCACCGCTCGGCATGCGGTGCTCGCCGGCATCGGAGAGGAAGGCCAGCGCCGCCTGAACGCCGCGCACGTCGCCGTCGTCGGCGCCGGCGGCCTCGGCTCACCGGTGCTGCTCGCGCTCGCGGCTGCCGGTGTCGGCGCGATCACCGTGATCGATGACGACGTCGTCGAGCTCACGAACCTGCAGCGCCAGCTCGCGCACCGCGTCGACGACATCGGCACGCGCAAGACCGAGTCCGCGGCTCGCGCGATCATCGCGCTCGCCCCGCAGACCGCCGTGACCCGGATCGCCGAACGCCTCGACGCCGCCAACGCCGAGCGTCTGCTCGCCGGCGCCGATCTCGTGGTCGACACGAGCGACTCCTTCGCCACCCGCCGCGACGTGGCCGCGGCGACCGAGTCGCTCGGGCAGCCGCTCGTGTGGGGCGCCGTGCAGGAGTGGCACGCCCAGGCCACGGTGTTCTGGTCCCGACCGACAGCAGGAGACCCCGTGGTGCTCACCGACCTCTTCCCGCTGGGCACCGAGGGTGAGCCGCCGAGCTGCGCGCAGGTCGGCGTGCTCGGGGCGCTGTGCGTGCAGGTCGGCGGGATGCTGGCCGGCGAGGCGATCAAGCTCATCACCGGCGCGGGCGAACCGCTGCTCGGCCGTCTGGCGATGATCGACGCACGCACCGGCCGGCAGCACGAGATCGTGATCCGGCCGGCTGCCGCGGCGCCGGCATCGGCGGTGTCCGCATGAGCGCCCGCCGGACGGTCGAGGAGCAGCTCACGCGAGTGCTCGAGGCTGTGCAGGTGCTCGAGGCCGAGACGCGTGCGATCCGGGATGCTGCGGGACGCACGCTCGCCGATCCGGCGACCGCCGCCCACGACATCCCCCTCTTCGACAACTCGGCGATGGACGGCTTCGCGGTGCGCGAAGCGGATGTCGCCGGCGCATCCGAAGAGCATCCGGTCACCCTGCGAGTGATCGCCGACCTCCCAGCCGGTGTCGCGACCGATCCGGCACTCGGCCAGGGCGAGGCCGCCCGCATCATGACCGGTTCGCCGACCCCGACGGATGCCGACGTGATCGTGCCCTTCGAGGACACCGCCGGCGGGCTCGCCGATTCCCTCGGCGAGGTGCAGGTGCTGCGCGCACCGGCCAAACCAGGGGTCTTCGTGCGGCGCCGGGGTGCCGATCTGCACGCGGGAGACGAGGTCGTGCTCGCGGGCGAGCGCCTCGGAGCCTTCCAGATCGCGGCCGCCGTCGCCGCCGGCATCGCCGAGGTCACGGTGACGCGTGCGCCTCGGGTCGCCGTGGTGTCGACGGGCAGCGAGCTGCTCGCCCCCGGCGATGCCCCAGAGCGCGGCCGCATTCCCGACTCGAACGGTCCGCTGCTGGAGCAGCTGGTCGCGGATGCCGATGCCGAGCTCGTCCTGGTCGCGCGCGTCGTGGATGAGGCGGATGCCGTGCGCGCCGTCACCGCCGAGGCCACAGCCCTCGGGGCAGACGTCATCGTGTTCACCGGCGGTGTCAGCGCCGGTGCCTACGAGCCGGTGCGCGGGGCCTTCGACGGCGGCGGCGAGGTCGAGTTCGCCGCGGTCGCGATGCAGCCGGGCAAGCCCCAGGCCTTCGGCGTGCTGGCCTCCGGCGCGCTCGTCTTCGGCCTCCCGGGGAACCCGGTGAGCGTCGCCGTCTCGTTCGAGGTGTTCGTTCGCCCTGCACTGCTCGCGATGCAGGGACGCACCGGCATCCACCGTCCTCGAGCCTCGTTCACCGCGGACGCCGCATGGACCACGCCCCCCGGCCGGCGGCAGTACCTCCCGGCCATCGTCGACCTCGCGGCCCGCACCGTACGGCCGGCCACCGCCGGCGGATCAGGCTCGCACCTGGCCGGCGGCCTCGCCCGTGCGCACGCCTTCGCGATCGTGCCGGCGGAGGTCGAGGCCGTCGCCGTGGGCGACGTGATCGATGTCATGCTGGTGGGATGAGTTTCACGCATCTCGACGCCGCCGGCCACGCGCACATGGTCGACGTGACGTCGAAGCAGCCGACCGTCCGCACGGCGACCGCCCGCGGCTTCGTCCGCTGCAGCGCCGAGGTGATCGCCGCGCTCCGTGATGGCACCGCGCCGAAGGGCGACGTGATCGCGGTCGCCCGCATCGCCGGCATCCAGGCCGCGAAGGCCACCCCATCGCTCCTACCCCTGGCCCATGTGATCGGTGTGCACCGCGCGAGCGTCGAGCTCGACATCGTCGACGACGGCGTGCACGTGGAGGCGACCGTCGGCACCGCCGACCGCACTGGCGTCGAGATGGAGGCGCTCACCGCGGTGTCGGTGACCGCGCTGGCCATCGTCGACATGATCAAGGGCATCGACCGCGCCGTCGTGATCGAAGACGTGCGGATCGTCGCGAAGTCGGGCGGACGCTCCGGCGACTGGGTGCGTCAGGGCGAGATCGCTCCCGAGGACGCCCGATGATGCGCGTGCGCTACTTCGCCGCAGCGGCCGAGGCTGCAGGCACCGATGCGGAGGAGCGCAGCGAGCTCACGCTCCTCGACCTGCGAGCGGCGATCGTCGCGGAGCATCCCGCACTCGTCGACATCCTGCCCCGCTGCGCCGTGATGGTGGACGGCGTCCGCGCCGACGCCGATCGTCCGCTCGACGGCGTGCAGCTCATCGACGTGCTGCCGCCCTTCGCCGGCGGCTGACCCCGCGCAGCAGGTCGCTCAGCCCCCGATGCCCTTCCACGACGTGGAACCATCGGATTCGAGCTGGCGCTTCCACACGGGGAGGTCGCTCTTGATCGCCTCGATGACCGCGCGGCAGACCTCGAAGGCCTCGGCACGGTGCTCGGACGCGACCGCGATGATCACGGCCGCATCGCCGACGTCCAGGTGACCGATCCGGTGACTCACGGCGACGAGCGCCGGCGCGTCGGCGCTCGCGCCCGCCGTCTGGGCGATCGTCCGCAGGGTCGCCTCGGCGTCGGGGTGCCCGCTGTACTCCAGCCCGATCACCGGGGTCGCGGCGTCTGGGTCGTTGTCGCGCACGCGTCCGACGAACGTCGTGACCGCGCCGAGTCGAGGATCCTCCACCGCCCGCAGGTGCACGTCGAGGTCGAGGCGCTCTTCGCTGACCGCTGCGATCCGTACGTCGTTCATGTGTGGTCTCCGCCCGCTACCTGATCGATGATGTGCGCGGCGACGCCGAGCACGATGGGAACTCCGGATGCCACGGCGCGCGTCGAACCGGGGAGGTTCACGACGAGGGCGCCCTGGGGGTCGATGATGCCGGCGAGGCCCCGTGACAGCACCGACAGCGGGGTGTCGGCGAGACCGCTGCGTCGCAGCTCCTCGGCGATGCCGGGCACTTCGCGCGTGATCACCGGACGGGTTCCCTCCGGCGTCTGGTCGCGCGGGCTGACGCCGGTACCGCCGGTCGTCAGGATCAATCGCACGCCACGTGCCGCCGCCCGTCGCAGTGCGTCTGACACGGAGTCCGCACCGTCGGGGATGATCTCGGCATCCGGGCAATGCCAGCCGGCATCCCGCAGCAGCCCGACCGCGATCGGCCCTCCTCGGTCCTCTCGCTCACCGGCGAACGACCGGTCGGAGACGGTGATCACACACGCGGGGAGCGACGTCATGACCCCACCCTATGCGGTGGGGTCAGACGCCGCACCGGCTCAGTTGACGCGGACCAGCGAACGCTGCCACCCGGAGGAGCCATCGGGCGCGATCGGCGCGCGCTCCTCGATCTGCAGGTCGCCGTTCTTGTTGATCGCGCGCACGGCCACGTAGTGCGTTCCCGGGGTGGCATCCCACTCCATGAACCACTGCACCCAGGTGTCGTCGTTGATCGGCGCCGAGAGCGTCGCAGGCACCCAGTCGCCGTTGTCGATGCTGACCTCGACGCTCTTGATGCCGACGGACTGCGCCCAGGCGACTCCCGCGATCGGAATCTTCCCCGCAGCGACGGCTTCGCCGATCTTCGGAGTGTCGACGCGCGAGGCGAACTTGATCGGTGCCTCTGCGCTGTATCCACGCGGAGTCCAGTAGGCCTCGTCGGCGGCGAAGGTCGTGACTTTGAGCTCGGTGAGCCACTTGGTCGCCGAGACGTAGCCGTACAGACCGGGAACGACCATGCGCACCGGGAAGCCGTGCTCGAGCGGCAGCGGCTCGCCGTTCATGGCCACAGCGAGGATCGCGTCGAGGTTGTCGTCGGTCAGCGCCGAGAGCGGCGTGCTGGCGGTGTAGCCGTCGACGCTCTTCGAGAGCACCATGTCGGCGCCGGACTTCACACCGGCCTTCTTCAGCACGTCGCGCAGCGGCACACCGAGCCACTTCGCGTTGCCGACGAGCTCGCCGCCGACCTCGTTCGAGACGCAGGTCAGGGTGATCGCGTACTCGTCGAGCCCCATGTCGAGAATGTCCTGGAAGCTCATCTCCACGCGCTGATCGACCATGCCGTCGATCACGAGACGCCAGGTCTCGGGGTCGATCGACGGGACGGTGAGCGCGGTGTCGACGCGGTAGAAGTCCTTGTTCGGCGTGAACAGCTTGCTGAGACCCGGGATGTCGAGCTCAGCGCCCTCGGGGATCGTGACCGTGCTGCGCGGCGACGGGATCTTCAGGGCGTCGCGGATCGACTCGACCGAGGAGACCGTCATGCTGACCGCGCGTGAGGCGACGCCGACGATGACAGCGGATGCTCCGGCGATCGCCGTGAGCACGAAGAAGCGGCGACGGTCGATGCCCGCGGCGGCGGGCTTGCCGTCAGCGGTCTCGGCCTTCGAGCTCGTGGCGTTCGCGGCCTCGGTGGCGGTCGGCTTCGTGATCGGCGGCGTTGCCGCGGCATCCGTCTTCTCGACAGCGGCCTGCGTGCCGCTCGACGCCTTGGCAGGAAGCACCGAGTCGCGCCATGCGCGCAGACGGCGGATGAGGAGCACGAGGATGAACGATCCGGCCAGGGTGCCGAGCACCGGCGGCAGGAACGCGAGCGGCTGGACACCGGCACGGGTCACGATCGCCGCGGTCGAGAGCGCCCCGGCGATGATGAGCGCGATCACACCGAGCGGCGGTCGAATCAGCTGCAGGATGCCGGCGATCGCCGAGGCGATGACCACGGCCAGACCGAGTCCCGCGAGGAGGGCGATCTTGTCGTACTCGCCGAAGGTCGCGATCGCGAACTCCTTGAACGGCTGCGGCACGATGTCGATCACGAATCCGCCGACCGCGAGGATGGGACTGGCCGCGCGGGCGAACACCAGCGCGAAGACCTCAGCGGTGGCGAGGAAGACGGCACCGCCGATCAGGCCGGCGAGGGCTGCCCACGCGATGAATCGTTTGCCACTGCTGCGCTGCGCCATGGTCGTCTCCTCCCACACCGGTGCGGTGTGCTCACCCCTTGTTCGGAGACGAGGCCCGATCGGATGTGACGAGCTTTCCCGGCGTCGCCGCGCCTCGGTCAGAGGCGACGCACGGTGATGGCCTCGCGGCCCTGGATCTGACGCAGCGTGCGCATGCACCGCGAGCACAGGATCTCGACCCGGCGCGGGTGACCTTCCCCGCAGACGCAGTCGACCGTCACGCGCCACTTCGCCGTGCGTCCGCACGGCTGGTAGCCCTCGTCATCACCGTGGTCGCACTCGCAGACCTGCCGCCCACGGTCGACACCAGCGAGCTCGTCGACGCCCGCGAGTTCGTCGACGCCGCGATCGGCCTCCACGGGCACGGCTTCCTGCGTTCTCACCACCTGCCGATGCTCCCAGGGCTGCGGCGCCCTCGCAAGATGGCGCACCCGCAGGGGTGGTCAGACCCCGACGATGCGAGGGGGCGGCGGCGGAGCGAGCTGCCTGCGCGGCACGCCGTGAGCCTCGCGGTGCAGGCGCTCCATGCGGGTGTCGAGCTCGGCGGCGGCCGCCGCGGCATCCGTCAGGCTGTCGACGAGGTGCGACGGCACCTGGTTCGAGAACTTGTAGTAGATCTTGTGCTCGAGGCTGGCCCAGAAGTCCATCGCGATGGTGCGGAACTGCACCTCGACGGGCACCGACAACGCGCCGGTCGAGAGGAACACCGGCACCTCGATGATCGCGTGCAGGCTCTTGTAGCCGTTGTCCTTCGGCTCCGCGATGTAGTCCTTCACCACACGGACGGTCACGTCGTCCTGCTGCGTGAGCAGGTCGAAGAGCTGGTAGACGTCGGCGACGAAGCTGCAGGTCACGCGCACGCCGGCGATGTCGGTGATCTCGGCGCGGATGCGATCGAAGTCGGGTTCGTCGATGCCCTTGCGGGCGATCTTCTCCACGATGCTGTCCGGCGTCTTCAGCCGACTCTTCACGTGCTCGATCGGGTTGTACGCGTGGTCGTGCGTGAACTCGTCGCGCAGGATCGAGATCTTCGTCTCGACCTCGCGCATCCCGAACTCGTATTCGCGCAGGAAACGCTGGAACTCGTCACGCAGTTCGCGTGTCTTGCGGATGGAGTCTTCGGTGACCTGAAGGGTCGTCATGTCATCGACGGTACGGGTTCGTGATCGGAAATCGCTGTGGATCCTCGATGCGTCAGAATGCGGCATCCGTCGTCACGATCTGCGGACACTGTCACGATCAGCGGACCGATCGTCGCGATTCGTCCGCTGATCGTGACAATGCCCGCGAATCGTGACAGCGCCGACGGAAGAGCCGTGAGGATTCCGTGAGGGCCGAGCCGACTGGGTGTAGGGATTCCGTAAGGATCGCGTGAGGAAGCCGTCGGTGGGGGTAGTGTCGCCGGACGTGTCAGAAGAAAACCGAGACGGCGCGGAAGCCCCGTTCGCCAAGCGAATCCTGATCGGCGACCCGCTCACGAGCCAGCAGGTCGACGACCAGCTGCTCCCCAAGCGGATGGCCCTGCCGATCTTCGCCTCCGACGCGCTGAGCTCGGTCGCGTATGCGCCGCAGGAACTCGTGATGATCCTGCTGATCGGCGGACTCACGTTCCTGTCGTTCACGCCACTGGTCGCCGCGGCGGTCATCGTGCTGCTGGTCGTCGTGGTGCTCAGCTACCGCCAGCTGATCAAGGCCTACCCCTCCGGCGGTGGCGACTACGAGGTGGCATCGAAGAACCTCGGCGAGATCCCCGGCGTGATCGTCGCGGCCGCGCTGCTCGTCGACTACGTGCTGACGGTCGCCGTCTCCGTGGCATCCGGCGTCGACAACATCATCTCCGCGCTGCCAGGACTCGATCCGTTCCGGGTCGAGCTCGCCGTCGGCTTCGTCATCCTCATCATCATCGTGAACCTGCGCGGCGTGCGCGAGGCATCGCTGGTCTTCGCGATCCCCACCTACGTCTTCATCGCGTCGGTCGGCCTCATGATCGTCACCGGCCTGATCCGCACCTTCCTCGGCGACGCCCCGATGGCATCCAGCGCGGACTTCTCGGTGCAGGCAGAGAACCTCAGCCAGGCAGCCGTCATCCTGCTCATCCTCCGTGCCTTCTCGAGCGGATGCTCCGCCCTCACCGGCGTCGAGGCCGTGTCGAACGGCGTGCCGGCGTTCCGCGCCCCGAAGGTTCGCAACGCGCAGTCCACGCTCGTGCTGATGGGGTCGATCGCGGCCTGCCTGTTCGCCGGCCTGACCGCGCTCGCGCTGATCACCGGCGTGCACTACGCCGAGAACCCCTGCGACCTCGTCGGCTTCGACTGCACGACTCCGCAGCCCAGCCTGATGGCCCAGATCGCGAGCGCCACGTTCGGCGGCGGCAGCGTCCTGTTCTTCGTCGTACAGGCGGCCACCGCGTGCGTGCTGCTGCTCGCCGCGAACACGGCGTTCAACGGATTCCCGCTGCTCGGTGCCGTGCTCGCTCGCGACGGCTACGCCCCGAAATCGCTGAACACCCGCGGCGACCGGCTCGTGTTCTCGAACGGCATGATCCTGCTCGGCATCGGCGCGATGATCGTGCTCGTGGTCTTCCAGGCACGGCTGACGACCCTGATCCAGCTGTACATCATCGGCGTCTTCGTGTCGTTCTCGCTCGGACAGATCGGCATGGTGCGGCACTGGCGGCGGGTGCTGCGAGGGCCGGCCGAGGACACGGCTGGCTCCGGGGTGGATGGCGCCTCGGCATCCGATCGTCGTTCGGCGAAGGTCGGACTCGTCATCAACTCCATGGGCGCGGTCATGACCGTGCTCGTGCTGCTGATCGTCACCATCACGAAGTTCACGCACGGCGCCTATCTGGTGTTCTTCGCGATCCCGATCCTCGCGTTCCTGATGCTCGGCGTGAAGCGGTACTACCGAGACGTCGACCACGAGATCGCGATCGACGACACCACCCGCTTCGGCGCGACCGGCGATGTCGCCCTGGTGATGGTCAGCCGCCTGCAGAAGCCGGTGGTGAAGGCCGTCGACTACGCGGTCGCCGCCAAGCACGGCAAGACGATCGCGGTGCACGTCGCGGTCGATGCGGATGCCGCGACCGAGCTGCAGCAGCAGTGGGCCGACCACCTGATGCCGATCCCGCTCGTGATCGTCGAGTCGCCGTACCGATCGTTCGCGCAGCCCGTCGCGCAGTTCATCAAGCAGTACCGCGCGAAGCACGGCTCCTCGGTCGTGACCGTGTACCTGCCGCAGTACATCGTCGGGCACTGGTGGGAGTCGTTCCTGCACAACCGTCGCGCGCGCCGCATGGCCAACCAGCTGATGCTGATCCACGGCGTCTCGATCACGCTGGTGCCATGGCTGCTCGACTCGTCCGAGCTCATCTACGGTCGGCGCTCTCGTCCGCTGCCGGGCCAGGAGCGCGCAGGACGTCCGGTGGTCGTGAACGGCCGGCGGGCGCACCGACCGGCCGGGCCGCCGAAGGAGTAGTCGCCTGGGCGCGTCACCACCTCGTGACACATGTCACCGGCAGTGGTGACGGGGCGACACTTCCTCGAGATGCGCGGGTCGGATGGACTGGAGTCCAGACGCGGAACCCGACCCGCCGCTCGAGAAAGAGAACAATGCGCAAGCCCTGGCGAATCGCCCTCACCACCATCGGCGCCATCGTGGCGGTGCCCGTCCTGGCCCTGGCCGCAACCAGCATCGTGAACGTCGTCGCCACGAACGTCGAAGCCGGCGACATCACCCCGTACGGCGAGAAGGTGTCGGTCGACGGCAAGGAGATGAACGTCCTGGTGAGCGGCACCGGTGACGAGACGATCGTGCTGCTGCCCGGTCTCGGCACCGCAGCGCCGGCGCTCGACTTCCAGCCGCTGATCGCCGCGCTCGACGACACCTACCGCGTGGTCGCGGTCGAGCCGTTCGGCACCGGACTCAGCGACCAGACCGACGTGCCCCGCACCGCCGAGAACATCACCGGCGAGATCCATGCGGCGCTGCAGCAGCTCGGCGTCGACCGCTACACGCTGATGGGGCATTCGATCTCCGGCATCTACGCGCTGACCTACACGGCGGTCTACCAGGACGAGGTCACGGCCTTCGTCGGCATCGACAGCAGCGTGCCCGACCAGCCAGGATCCGACGAGGCGATCCCGACCTCCGTGATCGTCACGCTCGGGAACCTCGGCATCACCCGCATCCTCTCCGGGGTCGCCGAGGATCCGTACGCCGGCCTCCCCTACGACGAGGCGACGAAGGCGCAGATGGCCTTGCTGACGAACCGGAACGCGGCCGCGCCGACCCTGGTCGACGAGATGGATCGCACTCCCGCGAACTTCGCCGCGGTCAGCGGTGCGACGTTCCCGGCATCCCTCCCGCTGCTCCTGCTCGTGGCGACCGAGGATGCCGACGTCGAGGGCTGGCTGTCGCTGCACGAGGCGCAGGCCGCGAGCGTGGACCACGGCACGCTCATCGAACTGCCGGGCAGCCACTACCTGCACCACACGCTCTCGTCGGAGATCGCGCAGGACGTGCGGACGTTCCTCGCCGGCATCCCGGCGAGCTGACTCCCGTCCGCCGGGCTGCAGCATCTCTGAGGGGTCGCGAATGGCCGCCATTCACTCCGGGATGCGGCCAGCTGCGACACCTCCGGGGCGATGGTCAGCGCTCGGTGATGCCGTCGATCACGAACGTGTAGAGGTCACGGATGATGTCGGTCGCCTCGAGCCGGTCGCGCGAGCGCACGGCCAGCACGAGCGCGTCGATCACCGACACCAGCATCGTCGGGTTGCGGGGCTTGCTGAGCGTGTGGATGCCGAACACCAGCGCCGTGCGCTTGGAGGCATGCAGCGCGCTCAGGTACTGGTTGCGGGAGAACACGGCGAGCAGGTCGATCAGGTCCCAGAAGCCCTCAGCACCCACGATCTGGTCGTGTTCATCGGTCTCCCAGAACGCGCGGACCGCGTCTGCCCTGGTCACGAACTCGGCGACCTGCTCGTCTGTCGCGTTCGCGATGCCGAGGTCGACGGCGCTGACCGACAGCCCTGCGCACTCGGAGGCGACCGCGACGAACCACGCGGGGGTCGGGGTGATCACGACGGAGGTGCGGTTCATCCGGTGCTCGATCAGATGCATCCCGTCGAGCACGCCCAGCGCCCCACGCACGGTCGCGGCGGACACGTTCAGGCGCTGCGTCAGCGTCGACACCGAGAGCGGATCACCCGGGCTCAACTCTCCCGACTCGATCGCGGACGCCAACGTGTCGACGACGTCGTCGGCTCGGGAGATGACGATCGGCGCACCGGTCTCGGTGCTGCGCAGCAGGCGGGTGGACTTCAGCGACTCGACCTGTGCGGCATCCGTCATGGGATCATCCTGCCACCCGCGTGTCACCGCGCAGCTGCAGCGGCCTCGGCGGCCTCGCGGAGCGGGTCGATCGACGTCCGTCGGAAGACGTCCTCGATGAGCGTCCTGGCCGCGACCGCATCGCGCCGATGCAGCAGAGCGCGAAGTTCTTCGAGCGCCACCCGCAGGTAGTCGGCGATGTCCTGCGGCGTGCGCTCCGTGGGGATGGTGCGCGTCAGATGGAGCGCGAGCTGTCCGTCGAGGATGTCGACCATCGTGCGGTTGCCGGTCGCGATCACCATCGAGCCCCAGAACGCGTACCAGTGCGCTCGGATCTCGCGGCTGCCGGCGTAGGTCATGTCGAAGGCGAGGAGCTCGTCGATCCTGGCGTCGAGCGCGGCGATCTGCTCGTCGGTGTACCTCGGGATGCCGATGACGGCGCAGTACGAGACCATCGCGGCCGCCGTCTCGACACGATCCGCCTGCGCGAAGAGGTCGACGGGGGCGACGCGCGTGAAACGATTCGTGCTGACCTCGATCAGGCCGATGTCGGCGAGACGCGTGAGCGCCTCACGGATCGGCGTACGCGAGATGCCGTACTCCGCCTGCAGGTCCTGGTCGCGGATCTCCTCGAGCGGCTGCATCCGTCCTGAGACGATCTCCTCGGCCAGGGTCGCGAAGACCTGGTCTCTGATCAGCTGCCGAGGGCGGATCGGCAGGGAGTCGCTGGCGTCGTCCACGGCCACACTTTATGCCGGTCGCCCTGCCTCGCACCACACATCAGAGACTGAAATTTCACGGGAACGTCGCGAAGTTGCGTACCGTCGAGGTCATAGGGCAGCGGCCCACCGCGGCACCACCCCCATCTGTGCCGCACTTTCCCCAGTATCCCCCGTACTTGGGCCGCTGCCCTTTCCTCTGCCCTCGCGGCAGCTCAGCTGCGTGTTCGCGGCGGGCGAGGCGGCGCAGCGGACTCGGTGTCGCGAATGGCCTCTTCCTGGTCCGGGATGCGGCCGGGTGCGACACCTCCCGGCAAGGTGCAGCCGCCGCTCAGCCCGCGACGAGGATGAGCGCGAGCGTGGCGACCAGCACGGTCGGCACCGCCACGACGAGCCCCCAGAGCATGAAGCGCCCCCAGCGGATCTCGACGCCGAGCGCCACGATCCGGTGATGCCACAGCAGGGTCGCCAGTGATGCCCAGGGCGTGACGAGCGGACCGAGGTTCACGCCGATCAGCAGCGCCATCAGCGCGACCGGGTCGCCGGCGGCCGGCTCGAGGATCAGGTACGCCGGAAGGTTGTTCACGCCGTTCGCCGTGAGGGCGCCCACCGCAGCGAGCCGCAGCAGTTCGCCGGGGTCATTCCCGCCGGATGCGAACGACAGGAGGAAGTCGAGGATGCCGTTGGCGTGCGCGGTCTCGACCAGCACGAACAGGGCGGCAGCGAGCCCGAGCGCCTGCCACGGCACGAGCGACAGTCGCAGCACGTGTCGTCGACGCACGGCGAAGAGCACGAGCATGACCACGGCGGCGGCCGTGGCGGGGATCCAGACCTCGTGCGTCACCGTGAGCAGCGGGAGCAGCACGATCAGCACTCCGGCGGCACCCCAGAAGAGGCTGCGGTCGGATGCCGCACCTGGCGGCGGCACCCGGTACGAGCCGAACAGCGTGCGGCGGTGCACGATCGTGAGGATCGCGACCGGGATCAGCACGCCGACCAGTGTCGGCGCCCAGCTCAGCGCGAGGAACGCAGCCGGCTCGGCGCCGATCGCCGGGGCTGCGAGCAGGTTCGTCAGGTTGGACACGGGCAGGGCGAGGGATGCCGTGTTCGCCAGCCACACCGTGGCGAGCGCGAACGGCAGCGGGGAGACGCCGATGCTCTGCGCCAGCACGACCACGACGGGGGTCACGATCACGGCCGTCGTGTCGAGGGAGAGGAAGACCGTGCTCACGACCGCGAGCGCGACGACCGAGGCCCAGAGCGCGACCACGCGGCCGCGCCCCCACCCGGCGAGTCGCTGCGCGAGCACGTCGAACACGGCGGCCTCGCGGGCGAGCTCGGCGACGATCGTGATCGCCACGACGAAGCCGAGCACCGGGGCCGTGCGCAGCCCGAGCGCACCGGGATCCGGGGTCGGCAGCAGCCCACTGATCACGCAGACCGCGGCGACGACGATGAGCGCGAGGACGATCCACGTCCCCGTCCCGATCCGCCGTCGCGTCGCGCCCACTCCGCGAGCATAGATCCACCGCGGCCTGCTCCGGTCGCAGTTCGCGTCGCCTCGCCGTGTTCCGGTCGCAGTTCGCGGGGCCGGCCCGCGTTCCGGTCGCACTTCGTGCCGTTCCCCGGCCCTCCGGGCGGCGGCAACTGCGACCGGAATGGCGGAGGATGCTGCGGCGTGAGGGCACCGGCGACCGGAACCCGAGCGGATGCCGTGAGTGATCCGCATGGGTTCGGCGAGGACGCGTAGGGGAACCGTGAGGATCGACGTCTCGGATCCCTCGGCGGAGTTGTATCGGATCCGTGCTCGACATCATCTACCTCGCGCTGACCCTCGCGCTGTTCGCCCTCGTCTCGCTGATCGCGACGGGGGTGGAGAAGCTGTGATCGTCTTCAGCATCATCGCCGCCGCCCTCGCGCTGGCCGCCATCGTCTACCTCGTGGTCGCCCTCGTCGCACCGGAGAGGTTCTGATGACCTCCGAGATCTGGTTCGGCGTCCTGCAGCTCACGGCGGTCGTCGTCGTGCTCGTGCTCCTCTATCGCCCGCTCGGCGACTACATCGCCCACGTCTACACGTCCGGCCGCGACCTGCGCGTCGAACGCGGCATCTACCGCCTGATCGGCGTCGACCCGCGCTCCGAGCAGACCTGGCGCGCCTATGCACGCAGCGTGCTGGTGTTCTCGGTCACCGGCCTCATCCTCGTCTACGCGCTGCAGCGGCTGCAGGCCTTCCTCCCGGAGTCGCTCGGGCTCCCCGCGGTGCCGGAGGGACTCGCGTTCAACACCGCGGCATCCTTCGTCGCCAACACCAACTGGCAGTCGTACTCGCCGGAGCAGACCATGGGCTACGTCGTGCAGCTCGCCGGCCTCACAGTGCAGAACTTCGTGTCGGCCGCGGTCGGCCTCACCGTCGCGATCGCGTTGATCCGTGGGCTCGCCCGCCGCGGCTCCACGACGATCGGCAACTTCTGGGTCGACCTGTTCCGAGGACTCGGACGCCTGCTCCTGCCGATCGCCCTGATCAGCGCGGTGGCACTGCTCGCGGGCGGCGTGATCCAGAACTTCGCCGGGTTCACAGACGTCACCACCGTCTCGGGCGGAACGCAGACGATCCCCGGTGGTCCTGTGGCCTCGCAGGAGGCGATCAAGCTGCTCGGCACGAACGGCGGCGGCTTCTTCAACGCGAACTCCGCGCACCCGTTCGAGAACCCGTCGGGCTGGACCAACCTGCTGCAGGTCCTGCTGATCCTCGTCATCCCGTTCGCCCTCCCCCGGACGTTCGGCCGGATGGTCGGCGACCATCGACAGGGCTCAGCGATCGCGGCCGTGATGGGCACGATCTTCCTGATCTCGACGTTCGCCCTCTCCGCACTCGAGCTGGCCGGCCGCGGCACTGCCCCCGAGTTGGCCGGCGCCGCGATGGAGGGCAAGGAGGTGCGCTTCGGCATCCTGGGCTCGACCCTGTTCGGCAGCGCCAGCACCCTCACCTCCACCGGCGCGGTGAACTCCATGCACGACTCGTACACGGCACTCGGCGGCATGATGCCGATGCTGAACATGATGCTCGGCGAGGTCGCACCCGGCGGCGTCGGGTCCGGCCTCTACGGGATGCTCGTGCTCGCGATCATCGCGGTGTTCGTCGGCGGACTCCTGGTCGGCCGCACCCCCGAATACCTCGGCAAGCGGATCGGTCCGCGGGAGATCAAGCTCGCGAGCCTGTACATCCTGGTGGTCCCGGCGCTCGTGCTGGGCGGAACGGCACTGAGCTTCGCGATCCCCGGCATCCGGGCCGACGTCGAGTCGACCAGCATCCTGAACGCCGGCGTGCACGGCATGAGCGAGGTGCTCTACGCGTTCACCTCGGCCGCGAACAACAACGGCTCTGCCTTCGCCGGCCTCACCGCGAACACCCCGTGGTTCAACACCGCTCTGGGGATCGCGATGCTGCTCGGCCGGTTCATCCCGATCGTGCTGGTGCTGGCGCTCGCCGGCTCCTTCGCGGCGCAGGAGCGGATCCCGACCACGTCGGGCACACTCCCCACCCACCGGCCGCAGTTCGTCGGCCTGCTCCTCGCCGTGACGGTCATCGTCACCGCGCTCACCTATTTCCCGGTGCTCACTCTGGGCCCGCTCGCCGAAGGACTCGTCTGACCATGACCATCAACACCGAATCGACACAGCGGCTCCTGAGCGAGCCGAGCGAGACGACAGAGGCGCAGCAGGAGAAGCCGAGCACCTTCGGGTGGGCCGCGCTCGCCCAGGCGATGCCGGGCGCGCTGCGCAAGCTCAACCCGGCGACGCTCCTGCGCAACCCCGTGATGCTGCTGGTCTGGGTCGGCGCGGCCTTCACGACCGTGCTCGCGATCGCCGAGCCGTTCCTCGGCGGCCCGGGCGAGTCCGGCGGCACACCGGTCCCCGCGCCGTTCACGGCCGGCATCGCGGTGTGGCTGTGGCTCACCGTGCTGTTCGCGAACCTCGCGGAGTCGGTGGCCGAAGGCCGCGGCAAGGCGCAGGCGGCGACGCTCCGCAAGACCCGCACGAGCACGATGGCACGACGGGTGGTCGGCCCTTCGACAGGCTCAGGGACCCGAGGTGGCGACTCAGGGACCCGGGGTGGCGACTCAGGGACCCGGGATGACCGGTTCCAGGCTGTCGAGACCGTCGAGGTCTCCTCGGCCGAGCTGCAGCGCGATGACGTCGTGCTCGTCGAGGCGGGCGACCTGATCCCGGGTGACGGCGACATCATCGCGGGCATCGCGACGGTCGACGAGTCGGCGATCACGGGTGAGAGCGCCCCGGTCATCCGCGAGTCCGGCGGCGACCGCAGCGCTGTCACCGGTGGCACCAGAGTGCTGTCCGACCGCATCCTGGTGCGCATCACCTCGAAGCCGGGTGAGACCTTCGTCGACCGGATGATCGCGCTCGTCGAGGGCGCGAGCCGCCAGCGCACGCCGAACGAGATCGCGCTGAACATCCTGCTCGCGAGCCTGTCGATCGTCTTCGTGATCGTCGTGCTGGCGCTCAACCCGATCGCGTCGTACGCGGCGTCCCCCGTCAGCATCCCGGTCCTGATCGCGCTGCTCGTCTGCCTGATCCCGACCACGATCGGGGCCCTCCTCTCGGCGATCGGCATCGCCGGCATGGACCGCCTCGTGCAGCGCAACGTGCTCGCGATGTCGGGGCGTGCGGTCGAGGCAGCCGGAGACGTCACCACCCTCCTGCTCGACAAGACAGGCACGATCACCTACGGCAACCGCCGGGCGCACGAAGTGCTGCGGATGCCCGGGATCGACCCGGATGAGCTCCTCCGCACTGCGGCGTTGTCGTCGCTCGCCGATCCCACCCCCGAGGGCGCGTCGATCGTCGAACTCGCGACCGCGCGCGGCATCCAGGTCGAGCTGCCGGCGGATGCCGTCGTCGTGCCGTTCACAGCGCAGACCCGCATGAGCGGGCTCGACCTCGCGGACGGAACGCAGATCCGCAAGGGCGCAGGCTCCGCCGTGCAGGCGTGGCTGGGGATGCCGACGGATGCCGAGCTCACGAGCAGGACGGATGCCGTCGCGGAGAGCGGCGGCACGCCGCTCGTCGTCGCGGTGAAGGCCCCGGGCTCCGACCTCCAGGACGGCCGCATCCTCGGCGTCGTGCACCTGAAGGACATCGTGAAGGACGGCCTGCGCGAGCGCTTCGACGAGCTGCGCAGCATGGGCATCCGCACCGTCATGATCACCGGCGACAACCCGCTCACGGCGAAGGCGATCGCGGCCGAGGCCGGTGTCGACGACTATCTCGCCGAGGCGACACCGGAGCAGAAGCTCGAGCTGATCCGACGGGAGCAGGAGGGCGGACGCCTCGTCGCCATGACCGGCGACGGCACGAACGACGCCCCGGCGCTCGCCCAGGCGGATGTCGGCGTCGCGATGAACACCGGCACCTCGGCCGCGAAGGAGGCCGGCAACATGGTCGACCTCGACTCGGACCCGACCAAGCTGATCGACATCGTCCGCATCGGCAAGCAACTGCTCATCACGCGCGGAGCGCTCACCACGTTCTCGCTCGCGAACGACATCGCGAAGTACTTCGCGATCATCCCGGCGATGTTCATGGGCGTCTTCCCAGGACTCGCGGTACTCAACGTGATGCAGCTGCACTCCCCGGCATCCGCCGTCACCAGCGCGATCATCTTCAACGCGATCGTGATCGTCTTCCTCATCCCTCTCGCGCTCCGCGGCGTCGCGTACCGGCCGGCGAGCGCGAGCCAGATCCTGCAGCGCAACCTGTTGATCTACGGGCTCGGCGGCGTGATCGCCCCGTTCATCGGCATCAAGCTGATCGACCTCGTCGTCAGCCTCATCCCCGGTTTCTGACGCTTCGACAGGCTCAGCCGGCCGACTGGGTCGCTGCGCCTCTCGAAGGGCCCGCACACGTTCTGAAAGGTCCTCATGTCCTCCACCCGCACCGCCCTCCGCACGACCGGCGTCGCCGTCCGCGCGATGCTCGTGCTCACGCTCGTCCTCGGCGTCCTGTACACGCTGCTCGTCACCGGCATCGGTCAGCTGTTGCTGCCATGGCAGGCGAACGGCTCGCCGCTCGCCGACGACACGGGCAGCGCCCTCATCGGCCAGTCCTTCACGGATGCCGACGGGGAAGCGCTGCCCGAGTACTTCCAGTCGCGTCCCTCGGCGGCCGGCGACGGCTATGACGGCGCCGGCTCCAGCGGCAGCAACCTCGGCCCGGAGAACGCCGACCTGATCGCCGCGATACAGGAACGCAGGGCGGCGATCGCCGAGCGCGAGGACGTCTCCCCGGACGACGTCCCGGCGGACGCCGTCACGGCATCCGGTTCCGGACTCGACCCGCACATCAGCGTCGCCTACGCCCTGCTGCAGGTGCCGCGTGTGGCCGACGCTCGCGGCCTCTCGGAGCAGGAGGTGCGAACGCTCGTGGAGTCTAGGATTCAAGGGCGGGATCTGGGATTCCTCGGCGAGGAACGCATCAACGTCGCCGAACTCAATCTCGCGCTGGATGAGCTGGAGGGCGCATGACACGAGAGCGACGGGGCCGGCTCCGCGTCCTCCTCGGCGCGGCGCCCGGCGTCGGCAAGACGTACGAGATGCTCGTCGAGGGACGCCGCCTGCTCGAGGAGGGTCGCGACGTCGTGATCGCCGTCGTCGAGACGCACGACCGTGCGGCGACCCTCGCCCAGACGGTCGGCCTTCCGGAGATCCCCCGCCGCACCGACGTGCACCGCGGAGTCCCCCTGACCGAACTCGACCTCGATGCCGTGCTCGCCCGGCGCCCCGAGATCGCCCTGGTCGACGAGCTCGCCCACACGAACATCCCCGGCTCGCGGCATCCGAAGCGCTGGCAGGACGTCGATGCGCTCCTCGACGCCGGCATCGACGTCATCACGACCGTGAACGTGCAGCACGTCGAGTCACTCAACGCGGTGGTCGAGAAGATCACCGGCATCGCGCAGCAGGAGACGATCCCGGATGCCGTGGTCCGCGCCGCCGACGAGATCGAGGTCGTCGACCTGGCACCCCAGTCGCTGCGGGATCGACTCTCTGCCGGCGTCGTGTATCCGGCGGAGCGCATCGACGCGGCCCTATCGAACTACTTCCGGCTCGGCAACCTCACCGCGCTTCGCGAGCTCGCACTGCTGTGGCTGGCCGATGAGGTCGACAGCGCGCTGCGCAGCTACCGCGCCGATCACGGCATCGAGGGCGCGTGGCAGGCCCGCGAACGCGTCGTGGTGGCGCTCACCGGCGGCCCGGAGGGCGAGACCCTGCTGCGCCGCGGCGCCCGCATCGCCGCTCGGTCCGCCGGCGGCGAGCTGCTCGCGGTGCACATCTCGACGCAGGACGGCCTCAGAGACGAGACGCCAGGTGCGCTGGCGGCGCAGCGTGCGCTCGTGGAGTCGCTCGGCGGCAGCTATCACCAGATCATCGGCGACGACATCCCCGGCACCCTCGTCGAGTTCGCCCAGGGCGCCGATGCCACGCAGCTCGTGATCGGCGTCAGCCGCCGCGGTCGACTC
Organism: Microbacterium sp.; assembly: GCF_036823965.1. Taxonomy (GTDB): domain Bacteria; phylum Actinomycetota; class Actinomycetes; order Actinomycetales; family Microbacteriaceae; genus Microbacterium. Next base: position 242,263 of record NZ_DAITBE010000003.1, read on the forward strand.
ATGGCCGCGCTGACCGGACCGGGCATCGGCTCCGAGGTCATCCGCCGCTCCGGCGACATCGACGTGCACATCGTCACGCACGCGGCGGCGGGTGGTCGAGTCGCGCTCCCTCGGATCACCGGCGGTGCGCTCGGCTGGCGGCGGCAGGTGCTCGGCTTCGCGGTCGCGGTGGTGTTCGGCCCGCTGCTGTCCTGGCTGATGTTCACGTTCCGGAGCCCGGAGTCCATCACCTCCGAGGTGCTCGCGTACCAGCTGCTCGTCGTCGTCGTGGCACTGATCGGCGGCATCCGCCCTGCCGTCTTCGCGGCCGTGCTGTCCGGCATCACGCTCGACCTGCTGTTCGTCGCACCCCTCTTCACGATCACGATCGCGCACCCCCTGCACGTCCTCGCACTCGTCCTGTACGTCGTGATCGCGATCCTGGTGAGCCTGATCGTCGACCAGGCCGCCCGCCGCGCACGCACCGCCAAGCGCGCGACCGCGGAAGCCGAGCTGCTCGCCGCCGTGGCAGGCAACGTGCTCCGCGGAGACAACGCCGTCCTCGCGCTGGTCAGCCGCACCCGCGAAGCGTTCGGTCTGAGCGGCGTTCGTCTGCTCTCGCCGACCGGGGAGGTGCTGGCGTGCGACGGCGAGCCGCTCGCCGACGGGCGCGCCACCAGCATCCCGGTGGGCTCTGACGGCACGCCCCGCGCGATGCTCGAACTGCACGGGGACTCGCTCGACGCCCCCGCGCGTCGGCTGCTCGACGCGATCGTCGCGCAGCTCTCCGCCGCGATCGAGCACACCGACCTGCGAGAGACCGCCAAGGAGGTCGCAGCGCTCGCCGAGACCGACCAGGTGCGCAGCGCACTGCTGTCGGCGCTGAGCCACGATCTGCGGCGTCCGCTCGCCTCGGCCGTCGCGGCGATCGGCGGCCTGCGCGGTGCGCACGAGCTCTCCCCCGAAGACCGGGCCGAGCTGCTCGCGACGGCAGACGAGAGCCTCGCGACGCTGTCGACGCTCGTCACCGATCTGCTCGATGTGAGCCGGGTGCAGGCCGGCGTGCTCGCGGTGTCGTCCGCGCCGATGGATGCGACCGGCCCGATCCTCGCAGCCGTGGACGAGCTCGGCCTCGGTCCTGCAGACGTCGACCTCTCGCTCGACCCGAACCTGCCGCTGCTGCAGGCCGACGCCGTGCTGCTGCAGCGAGTGCTGGTGAACGTGCTCGCGAACGCGCACCGGTACGCGCCGGACGGCTCGCGCGTGCTGATCTCGACCAGCGCCCTCGGCGAGCGCGCCGAGATCCGCATCGCCGACCGCGGACAGGGTGTGCCGGCAGAGCGCCGCGACAGCATCTTCCAGCCGTTCCAGCGCTTCGGCGACACCGACAACACCACAGGACTCGGTCTCGGCCTGGCCCTGTCGCGCGGGTTCGCGGAGGGCATGGGCGGTAGCCTGACACCCGAGGACACGCCAGGCGGCGGCCTCACGATGGTCATCTCGCTGCCGCTCGCGGGAGTCGCACCCCTTCGACACGCTCAGGAACCAATGGAGGAGACGGAGTGAAGCTCCTCATCGCCGACGACGACCCGCAGATGGTGCGGGCGCTGCGGATCACCCTGTCGGCTCACGGCTACGAGGTCGTGGTCGCGCCGGACGGCGCCGCTGCGATCGCGGTCGCTGCGCAGACGCATCCCGATCTGATCATGCTCGACCTGGGGATGCCGCGGCTCGACGGCATCGAGGTCATCCAGGCGCTGCGGGGCTGGACGAGCGTGCCGATCATCGTCGTGTCCGGGCGCACCGGGTCCGCCGACAAGGTCGACGCCCTCGATGCCGGTGCCGACGACTTCGTCACGAAGCCCTTCCAGGTCGATGAACTGCTCGCGCGCCTGCGCGCCCTCTCGCGTCGGGCGATGCCGACCGGCGGCGAGTCGACCGTCGCGTTCGGCGATGTGGTGGTCGACCTCGTGACCAAGACCGTGACGCGCGGCGCCTCGCGCGTGCACCTCACGCCCACGGAATGGCGGATGCTGGAGCACCTGTCGCGGCATCCCGGCGCCCTCGTGACCCGCCAGGATCTGCTGAAGGAGATCTGGGGCAGCGAGCAGGTGGCGGACTCGGGCTACCTGCGGCTGTACATGTCGCAGCTGCGCAAGAAGCTCGAGCAGGAGCCTGGTGCGCCAGTGCATCTGCTCACCGAGCCGGGGATGGGCTACCGGCTCGTCGTCTGACGTCGGCGCTTCGACAGGCGCAGCGACCCTGCCGAGCCACCCCTTTGGGTGCGAGCCGGCCCTTTGCGAACGTCTGCAAGAGGCCGGTTGGCTGCAAAGGGGCCGGGTCGGCCGGCACTCTGAGCGGCAGACGCGCTGGGGTCCTGGGCCTGTCGAAGGGGCCGCCTACGCGGCGACCCGGCGACGACGCAGCACCGCGACGACGCCGGCGGCGACCAGCGCGACAGCGACGATGATCGCGACGACGGCGGTGACGGTGCTCTCCGGCTGATCGGTCAGGCGACCGACGGCGAGCCAGGCGAGACCCCACGAGGTCGCGAGGGCCGGGGCGATGCGGCCGGTGAACCACGCACTGGCGACGCCGATCACCAGTACGGCGATGAGCACGACGACGGCCCAGACCTCGGCCTGCGCCGCCCAGCTCTCGGGGGCGATCTGCGTGAACCAGGCGCTGATGTTCGCGACGGTCGCGATCGTGACCCAGCCGAAGTGCAGGCCGTTCGCGCCGTCGGTCACGATGCGATCGGCGAGGTTCTTCGCCGGGACGCGGTTGAGGAGCACGATCACGCGAGCGAGGACAGCGAGCAGCACCGCGATCATGAGCACGGTCAGCGGCAGCGTCAGGAACTGCGCCGTCACCAGCCAGAGCCCGTTCAGCACCATCGTGGCGGCGACCCATCCGCCGACACCGCGCTGACGCTCATCCGCCCGCTGCGCCGGCAGCGCCTGCCACACCGTGTACGCGATCAGCCCGATGTAGATCAGCGACCAGATCGAGAACGCCGGGCCGGCCGGGGCGAGATACGAGCCCTGCGCCGAGAGCGCACCGTCCTGCAGCTCGCTCACAGAGGTGCCGCCGAAGGCACCGGAGCCGACGGCTGCGGCGATCAGCATGAAGGATGCCGATGCGATGATCACGGTCTGGCGGGCGATGTCCTGCGTCCGGGTGTCCATGCATGCGACGCTAGCACGAACTCGCTAGCTTGGTTAGCTACTTGATGAACTCTAGGATTCGGGAAGCGCGGAGACGGGGCCTCACGCGGCGATCGCAGCGTCGATCAGCACCTCGGCCGCGTCGCGCGCCTGCACGGCGACCTGCGGGTCGGCCGAGATCGCGGCGGTGCTCTGTGCCCCCTCGGCCAGGATCGACAACTGGGCGCCGAGTGCGATCGGTGCGCCGATCTCGGCGACGAGTCCGGTCATGTACCGCTGGAAGGACGCCTTGTGCTCGCGCACGATGCGGGCGACCTCGCTGTTCGTGCCGCCGAGCTCGCCGAAGGCGTTGATGAACGCGCAACCACGGAAGTCGTCGGTGCAGAACCAGTCCTCGAGGTAGCCGTAGACGGCGAGCAGTCGCGCCCGCGGGTCGGGGCCGGCATCAGCCACCGCCGCAGCCAGTGCGGTCTCCCACTCGGCGTGCTTTCGGGCGAGCACCGCAATCACGATGTCGGTCTTCGCGGGGAACAGCGCGTAGAGACGGCGAAGCGACACGCCCGCCGCGGCGCGCAGCTCGTCCATGCCGACGGCGGCGTAGCCCTTGCGGTAGTACAGCTCATCAGCCGCCGCAAGGATCTGTTCACGCACCGTTTCCTCGTTCATGATCCCAGTGTACTTGACATGAGAACGAGCGTTCTCTATGTTGGAGACATCAGTCGAGAACGATCGTTCTCGTTGGAACCGGAAGGATCAGGATCATGGGTTACATCACCGTCGGAAACGAGAACAGCGCCCCGATCGAGCTCTACTACGAAGACCAGGGAGCCGGCCAGCCCGTCGTCCTGATCCACGGTTACCCGCTCGACGGACACAGCTGGGAACGCCAGACCCGCGAGCTCCTGGCCCAGGGCTACCGCGTCATCACCTACGACCGCCGTGGCTTCGGCGGATCGTCGAAGGTGAACGAGGGCTACGACTACGACACCTTCGCCGCCGACCTCAACACCGTGCTCGAGACCCTCGACCTGCGCGACGTCGTGCTCGTCGGCTTCTCGATGGGTACCGGAGAGCTCGCGCGCTACGTCTCGAAGTACGGTCACGAGCGCGTCGCGAAGCTCGCCTTCCTCGCGTCGCTCGAGCCCTTCCTCGTGCAGCGCGACGACAACCCGGAGGGTGTGCCGCAGGATGTCTTCGACGGCATCGAGGCAGCAGCCAAGGGCGACCGCTTCGCGTGGTTCACGCAGTTCTACAACGACTTCTACAACCTCGACGAGAACCTCGGCTCGCGCATCAGCCAGGAGGCCGTCACCGGCAGCTGGAACGTCGCGATCGGCAGCGCCCCCGTCGCCGCCTACGCCGTCGTCTCGTCGTGGATCGAGGACTTCCGCGCCGACGTCGAGGCCGTGGCGGCTGCCGCGAAGCCCACGCTGATCCTGCACGGCACGAAGGACAACATCCTCCCGATCGACGCCACCGCGCGCCGCTTCCACCAGGCGGTCCCCGCGGCGGAGTACGTCGAGGTCGAGGGTGCACCGCACGGTCTGCTCTGGACGCACGCGGATGAGGTCAACGCCGCGCTGAAGAGCTTCCTCAGCAAGTAAGCCCCTGCGGCGGCATCCGGATCTCGGAGTTCTGCGGCATCTCGGATCATCCAGTGCGGATCGATCCGAGATGCCGCAGTTCTCCGAAGGGCGATCGGATGCCGCAGCTCAGCGCCCGACCGTGACCGCCACGGGCTGACTCGCGGTGACACCGGCGGCGTTCACGAACTCGACTCGGTAGATGTGCGTCCCGGTGGGACGACCGGTGACCGGCACCGCCACGCGCTGCGCATTCGGCGTCTTCGCCTCGAGTGCTCCCTGCGTCAGCAGCACGCCGTTCTCGAACACCCGGTACGAGGTCGCGTTCGTGCCCCACCAGAGGTTCGCCGTCACGGTGTAGCTCCCGTCGCGATCCCAGTTGTCGTGCGACAGCACCGGTACGCCCGGCGCGGCATCCTTCACGGTCACCGTGACCGGCTGCACCGCCGTCGTGCCACGAGAGTTCACGAGCTCACCCGTGTACACGTAGCTGCCGTTCGTCTTGCCGCTCACCGTGATCCGCGCGGCCTGCGCCGCGGTGCCGCCGTAGTCCAGCGGCACGGTCGAGATCAGCGTGCCGTTCTCGAACACGCGCAGCGTGGTGGCGTTCTGACCCCACCAGAGGTGCATCGTCACGGCGAAGTCGCCGTCGAGCAACCCGGTGTCGTGGCCGTTGTCGTGCGACAGCACACCGCGGGCCGGCGCAGCGGTCGCCGCGTCGCGCAGCACCAGGGCATCGAGCGCGGTCTTCAGCGCCGCGATCGCTCCGGCCACCGCATCCTCGCCCGGCGCGGTCGCCGCGAGCACGATGTCGGCCCGCGCGATCGCCGCGGCGAGGGCTGTCGTCGACTCCTCGACGTACTGCGCCGGATCCACGGCCGCTGCGGCATCGCGCTGCGAACGCAGCTCGGTCGTGTCGGCGCCGACCCCGGGCGCCCGCACCAGCTCGAAGTCGTCGAGCGTTCCCCACGCCCCCGCGGGAAGGCTGCCCGTGACCCGCACGGTCGCGGTGCCGCCGTCAGCGACCTGCACTGCCTCGGTCACCGGCGTCGACCAGACCCGCCAGCCGTCGAATGCGAAGGCCGCCGGCGCTCCCGTCGCGGCGGGCGTCGACAGCGCAAGGGTCGCTCGACCGTCGGTGCCCTCACCGTCGCCCTGCAACGATGCCCTGGCGATGTACGACCCGGCCGGCAGATCCGACACCGTCTGCGCGAGCTCGAACGAGTACGCGGATGCCGAGTAGAAGTGCGCCGAGTTCGCGCCGCTGCGCGGGTCGTCCCAGGCGCGCAGCGTGAGTCCGGTGCCGCTCGCCTTCCACATGCTCGTGTCGGCGGTCTCGAAGCCGGGGTTCCGCAGGAAGTTCCGTGCCGAGATCGTGACGGTGGCGGATGCCGCGAGACCCGCCGCCGTGACGCCGGCGACCGAGTACGACCCGATCCCCTCGATGTACTGCGCGGCATCCGACCACGTGACCGCCTGCTGCTCGGTGCTGCCGTCGTTGTAGCGCACCGTGACCTCGCCGGGCAGGCCGATGTCGTCACCCTCGGTGAGCTGCAGCGCGACCGGCTGCACCGCCTCGACCACACGGGGCGCCGCAGCGCCTGTGCGAACGTACGAGAAGATGTTCAGCGCGTCCGATGCCGTGCCGTCGAAGCCGAACAGCGCCTGGTTGTCCCACGCCGAGCCGCCGTACCAATGGCCGGCATCCTCCGGCTCGTACTCGCCGGCGAAGCTCGAGGCCCAGCCCGATCCGTCGCGCTCCCACAGCGCCCTGTTCGCGTCGAGCTGCGACGGAGGACCGACCGGCAGCCACGCGGGCTCCCAGTAGTACACGCCGATCCCGGCATCGCCCACGTCGGCGACCGCCTGCACGACGGCCCGCACGGCATCCGCCTGGCCCTGCACGCTGACCGGATACTGCGTGGCCTCGCTCGGCAGGTCGATCACGTTGCCGTGCCCGTCGCCGTCGTCGAGCGTGAACGCCCACGAGGTCTCGGCGACCATGACCTTCTTGCCGTAGGTGTCGGCGATCTGCGTCAGCACGGCGGTGAGGTTCGCCGGCGTCCCGTGCCAGAACGGGTAGTACGACGAGGCGAACACGTCGTAGTCGACGCCTCGCCGATCGAGCTGCGCCGCGACGTTCGCATAGAACCCCGCCCGCTCGGGGTTCGTGAAGTGCAGAGCGACGAGCGTGTCAGGAGCCTCGGCCCGCACCGCGGCCGAGCCGGCGGAGAACACCTTCGCCATGCCGTCCCAGCCGGTGACGCCGGCGACGCCGTTGTTCGTCTCGTTGCCGATCTGCACCATCCGCAGGTCGACCCCTGCGGCGACCAGACGCTGCACGGCGTCGCGTGTGAAGACACCGACCTCGGTGGCGACCTCGTCGGCGGTCATCCCTTCCCATGCCTTGGGCGCCTGCTGCTTGGCCGGGTCGGCCCAGAAATCGGAGTAGTGGAAGTCGACGAGCACCCCGAGTCCGGCAGCCGTCGCCCGCTCCGAGATCTCGATCGCCCGGTCGACGTCGACGTCACCGCCGCCGTAGCCGTTGCCGTTCGCATCGAAGGGATCGTTCCAGACGCGCACACGCACGTCGGTGACACCCGCGCCGGCGAGGATCTCGAACAGGTCGCCGGGGGTGCCGTCCTGATCGCGGAACACCACCCCTGAGGCCTCGAGCGACAGCACCGATGAGACATCGACGCCGCCGATGAAGTCGTCCGGCAGGTTCTCGACGCGGGGGACGGTGATCGTGGCGTCGACCGGCTCGGCTGCGGCCGGGCGGACTGCGGATGCCGCTGGTGCGGCGCCCGTCGCCGGCGCCGCGACGCCGACGAGGGCGAACACGGTGACCGCGGCGAGGGCGGTGGAGAGGAGAGAACGCGTGCGACGGTGCATGACGGCCTTTCGAGAGGTGGAAACGGTGGCGGGCCCTTCGACAGGCTCAGGGACCCAGTTCATCGGGCCCTTCGACAGGCTCGGGGCCAGGGGTCAGCCCTTGACGGACCCCTGGGTGAGGCCGCCGACGATGTACTTCTGCAGCGAGAAGAACAGCGCGAGGACCGGGACGGCGGCGACCACCACGCCGGCGGCGAAGAGCCCCCAGCGCGATGCCAACTGGTTCGACACCCACTGGTACATGCCGACGGCGAGCGTCCAGTTGTCCTCGGACGTGAGGATGATCTTCGACAGGATGAAGTCGCCGAAGGCGGCGAGGAACGCCAGCAGCGCGACGACCGCGAGGATCGGCACCACGAGCGGCATGATGAGCCGCCAGAAGATCTGCGCGTGGGTCGCGCCGTCGATCTTCGCCGACTCGTCGATCTCGACCGGGATCGTGTTGAAGAACCCGTACATCAGGAAGGTGTTCGCCCCGAGGGCTCCGCCGAGGTACACGCAGATCAGAGCGATCTTCGAATTGATGCCGAGCGCCGGCACCACCTCGCCGATGGTCTGCAGCATCAGGAAGATCGCGATGAACGCGAGCGCCTGCGGGAACATCTGCAGCACGAGCAGGGTCGTCAGGCTCGCTCGGCGTCCGCTGAACCGGAACCGTGAGAACGCGTAGGCGCCGCAGGCCCCCATCAGCACCGAGCCGATCGCGGTGACCCCGCCGATGAGCAGCGTGTTGCCGAACCACACCCAGTAGCGGGATTCGCCGAGCGCGATGTAGTTCGCCGGGTCCAGCGCGCTGAACAGCGAACCGGATGCCGCGAGGCTGCCGTTCGGGTTCAAGGACGCCGACAGCACGTAGACGAGGGGGAAGGCGGCGAAGAACAGCACGACAGCGGCGAGGATGTACTTCCAGCCCACCTCGCTCCACCAGCGGCGACGACGCGCGCCGGCCCTGGCGGCATCCGTCCGCTGCGACGAACCGGTCACGATGACTCTTGTCTCACTCATCACTGGTACTCCTCGAGCTTGCGGGTCTGTCGGAAGCTCAGCGCTGAGATGAGACCGACCACGATGAAGGCGACGATCGACAGCGCACTCGCCAGGCCGTAGTCGGCTGCACCGCCCGAGACGCCGGAGACGTCGTAGATGGCGGAGACGAGGATGTCGGTCGAGCCGAGCGCGTAGGGGGCCCCGGCGATCGCGGGCCCGCCGTTGTTGAAGGTGTAGATCACGGTGAAGTTGTTGAACGCCACCGCGAACGACGCGATCAGCAGCGGCGCGGTCGACACCAGCAGCAGCGGCAGCACGATCGAACGGAACCGCTGGAACTTGTTGGCACCGTCGATCTCGGCGGCCTCCAGCGTGTCACCGGGGAGCGACTGCAGCGCACCGGTGCAGACCAGGAACCAGTACGGATAGCTGAGCCACACGTTCACGAAGATCACCGCACCACGGGTGAGCCACGGGTCCCCGAGCCAGTTGATCTGCGAGCCGAAGAAGAACAGGTCGTTGATGATGCCGAACTCGGCGTTGAACATGCCGCGGAACAGCAGCGCGGCCATGAATGCCGGGAAGGCGTACGGGAGGATGAACAGCGCTCGCAGGAAGCGACGCCCCTTGACCCTCGGGTCGTTGTAGACGATCGCGAGGCCGAGTCCGACGGCGAAGCTCAGCACGACCGAGAGGATCGCGAACGCGAAGGTCCACACCGTCACGCTCAAGAGGGTGCCGGCGAGGGAGGAGTCGGTGAACAGCTTCAGGAAGTTCGCGAAGCCGACGTTGACGGACCACCCGGTCGGGAGCGCCGTGCCGTCCTCCGCGACGAATGCGCCGAGCTCGGTGGCGGTGTAGACCGTGCCGTTCTGCGTGTCGGTGATGGTCTGTGCGTCGGCATCCCACACGAGTGTCGGCTCGTAGACCGAACCGGTCGAGCCCTCTCTCGTGCGGATCGAGCCGTCGTTCGGGTCGTCGGAGACCGGTACGCGCAGGTTCTTGATCGTCTCGCCGAGCGAGGCGTCCGTGAGGACGGTGGCTCGGGGCACGACGGTCCAGCCCGGCACCTCGCCGGGGGCGCCGGTGGTGCCGATCTCGGCACCGGATGCCGCCGACAGCGGCTCGTCCGCCGAGCCGACGCGCACATCGCCGTCTTCATCGACGATCGCGAAGCCGAGCTCGTCGCCGCGCTGCACGATCGACAGCGGATAGTCGGCCGAGCCCTCGACGCGGCGCTCGCCCTGGATGAGCGCGGCCTCGACGGCCTGCTCCTGCGTGCCGACGTGGCCGGTGCCGTAGTTCGTGAAGGCGATGTAGGCCGTGTAGCCGAAGATGAAGACCTGGAAGACGAGCAGGAAGATCAGTCCTGGCATCAGGTACTTCAGCGGCAGCGCGCGGCGAGTGAAGTACACCCAGTCGGCGATCACGACCAGCAGCACGACGACCCCGAGGACGACCCAGGACTGGGCGCTCCATGCCGAGATGGCGGTCATGACCCCGAAGGCGTTGACCAACGCCATCAGGGCGAGCTTGATGAGGAAGCCCCAGCCGAGGCCGCGGAAGCGGCGGGCGTGGGATTCGCGCGTGGGTGTGAGGCGCGGTGACGGCGTCTGCGTCGGCGGTGCCTGGATCGTCATGTGTGCGTCCTGTCTGAGGAGCGCGGATGGGGCGCCTCGTTCGAAGCACCCCATCCGGCGAAGGTCAACCGGCGAGCGTCGTCTCGAGGTCGGTGACCATGGTGTTCCACGTCGACGCGGGGTCGGAGCCGTTGATGATCTGCACCTGCGCTGCATTCCAGAGGTCCCAGACCGAGCCCATCTCGGGGATGGACGGCATCGGTACGCCGCCCTGGGCGGATGCCACGAAGCCGGCCGTGATCGGGTCGGACGAGACCTCTTCGGCGAGCGTCGACCAGGCGGGGATGCGCGGGTCGGCCTCGTACAGCGCGCGCTGCGCGTCTTCCGTGCCGAGGTAGTTCACGAGGAACTCCTGGGCGAGGAGCGCGTTCTTGCTCTTGCTCGACAGGTAGAAGCCCTGCACGCCGACGAAGGGAGCGGCGGCCTGGCCACCGGCGGACGGGATCGGGTTCACCGCGACGTTGACGCCCTCGAAGGCGCTGATCGCCCACGGGCCCTGGATCGTGTACGGCGCCTTGCCGGAGGCGAACAGCTCGTTGTTGATGTCGTAGTCGATCGTGGTCGAGATGTAGCCGGTGCCGTTCGAGCCGTTCGCTCCGAGCCAGGCCGCGAAGGCCTCACCGGGTGCGCCGCCCATGCCGACCTCGCTCGTGTACGAGCCGGTGTCGTCCTGTACGAAGACGGGTGCGCCGAACGAGGTCTGCAGCCCGTACATCGTGTAGCCGTCACCGGTCTCGCCGGCGGTGTTGATGACGAACGGACGCTCGGTGCCGGCAGCCAGCCCCTTCGCGATCATGTCGTCCCACGTGGCCGGGGCCTCCGCGCCGACGAGGTCGACGTTCTGCACCAGCGCGATCGTCTCGAGCGAGTACGGCAGCGCGTACAGCTGACCGTCGTAGGTCATCGCGTCGAGCGAGACCTGCTCGAACTCCGATGCCTTATCGCCGAGGTCGATCGTGTCGACGACACCGGCGGCGACGAGCGCGCCGAGCCAGTCGTGCGCGCCGACCGTGATGTCCGGACCCTCGCCGGTCGGCACCTGGGCGATGAAGTCGTTGCGGAGGTCTTCGAAGTTCTTCTGCACGAGCGTGACCTTCGCCCCCGTCTCCTCCTCGAAGGCCGTGGCGACGGATGTGATCGCGGCTTCGCGCTCGGCATCCGTCCAGATGACCAGTTCAGCGCCGTCGCCCGATGTGGCGTCGTCGCCGTTGTCGGATGCTCCGGCGGAGCAGCCTGCCAGGACGACGGCCGCGACCAGCGCGAGTGCGCCGACTCCGATGTGCTTGCGCATGCGTGTTCCTCTCTTCGTGGTCGACGATGCGCTTCGCGTCATCGCGACCGGTGGTGTGTGGTGCTGTTGTTCGGTTGTCGGCCCCTGAGCCAGTCCCTGGGCTTCGACGGGCTCAGCCACTCATTCCTGGGTCCCTGAGCCTGTCGAAGGGCCAGACGGGTGGGTCAGGTGGTGCGGATGACGGCGACGCCGCCGGCCGCGATGGTCAGTGCGCCCGACAGCTCGGCGCCGGTGAGGAGCTCGGTGCCGGTGGCCTCGAGCTCGACGTCGTCATCACGGTGGTTCACGGCGATGCGGTAGACCGCCTCGGCGCCGTGCCGCGTGATGACCTCGAGTCCATCCGGGGCATCCGTCGCTGCGACGCCCGCGTCGATGTACACGGCGTGCAGCAGCGCGCGCATGCCCGCAGCGTCCAGCCGTGTGCCGACGTACCAGCCGGTTCCCGTGCCGTGCGAGTGCCGGGTGATCGCGGCCTCGCCCTCGCCCGGTCCGCCGGCGAAGCGTGCGACGACCTCTGCGCCCTCGAGCGCGATGTCCTCCTGCCATACGTCGGCGACGACGCGTTCGTTCCCCGCCCAGTCGAGGCCGTGGCTCTCGCCCTCGCGGAGCGGCAGGAACTCCTCGACCGTGAGGCCGAGCGCATCGCGCAGGGGAGCGACGAAGCCGCCCTCGTGCACCGCGTCGTGCTCATCGACGATCGCCGAGAAGAACGACACCAGCAGCGTGCCGCCGTCGGCGACGTAGGAGGTCAGGTTGGCGGCATCCGCGATGCTCAGCAGGTACTGCGCTGGCGCGACCACGAGCCGGTAGCCGGAGAGGTCCTGACCGGGCAGCGCGAAGTCCACCGTGATGCCATCGCGCCAGAGCTGCTCGTAGAAGCGACGCACCTGCGCGGCGTGCGTGAGGTCCTCGGTCGGGCGCCACTCGAGGTCCTGCGCCCAGAACGACTCGAAGTCCCAGAGGATCGCGACCTCGGACCGCACCGTGCTGCCCTGCAGCTCGGCCAGGCGTCCGAGGTCTGCGCCGAGCGCGGTGACCTCGCGGAACACCCGCGAGTCGGTTCCGGCGTGCGGCAGCATCGCGGAGTGGAACTTCTCGGCACCCGAGCGTCCGGCACGCCACTGGAAGAACAGGATGCCGTCGGCACCGCGACCGAGGTGGGTGAACGAGTTGCGCGCCATCTCGCCACGACGCTTCGCGATGTTGCGGGGCTGCCAGTTCACCGCCGAAGTGGAATGCTCCATGAGGATCCACGGCTTGCCGCCGCCGACCGAGCGGCTGAGGTCGGCCGCGATCGCGAGGCCGATGTGCGCGTCCTCGTCGGCGGCCCAGAGGTAGTGGTCGTCCGAGACGATGTCGACCTCGCGGCCCCAGGCCCACAAGTCCGTGGTCCAGCTCTGGTTCGCCATGAAGTTCGTGGTGATGGGCTGCGCGGCGTGGGCGCGGATCGCGTCGCGCTCGGCGACGAAGCAGGCGCGCAGCTGGTGGTCCGTGAAACGCGCGAAGTCGAGGCGCTGCGCCGGGTTCACCACGCTCGGGGCGATCGCCGGCGCACCCACATGCTCCCACGCGGTGTAGTGCTGTCCCCAGAACGCAGTGCCCCAGGCGCTGTTGAGCGCGTCGAGCGAGCCGTACTTCTCCTGCAGCCAGCTCCGGAAAGCAGCGACCGCGCTCGGGGAGTAGTCCTCGCCGACCGGGACGCCGTACTCGTTGTGCACGTGCCAGAGCACGACCGCAGGATGCTGCGCATACCGTGCGGCGAGCGCATCCGCGATCCTGACGATCGCCTCGCGGTACGCGGGAGCCGAGTGCGAGGCCATGCCGCGCGAGCCGAAGCCCATGGTGCGCCCATCGCGGTCGATCACGTGCGCGTCCGGGTGGTTCGCGAAGAACCAGGCCGGCGGCGAGGCGGTGGGGGTGCCGAGGTCTGCTGCGATGCCGTTCGCGTGCAGCAGGTCGAGCAGCTCGTCGAGCCAGGTGAAGTCGAACTCGCCCTCGGCGGTCTCGATCAGCGCCCACGAGAAGATGCCGACGCTCACCAGGGTGACCCCGGCTTCGCGCATCAGGACGACGTCCTCATCCCAGGTCTCGCGGGACCACTGCTCGGGGTTGTAGTCGCCGCCATAGGCGATTCCACCCAGGTCTGGCCAGGCGTGAGGGACGGTCATCGGCACTCCATCGGGTCGGTGCGGTTGTGGTGCGGGTCTTCGTCGCAAGCGACTGGGACCGGTCTCAGGTTGTCACATGGATGTGGACTGGGACCGGTCTCAGTTCTACCTCAGGACCGGCGCGGTGCACAACCGCCGTTACCGAACTGAGACCGGTCCCAGTTTCGACTACCGCTGGACGGGATCCTGTCGATAGAGTCACTCCGATGAGTGACGCCAGCACGAAGCGCAAGCCGACGATCCGCCAGATCGCGGCGCAGGCAGGCGTGTCCCGCAGCACGGTCTCCCGCGTGATCAACGGCGGGCACTGGGTGTCCCCCGACGCCAGGCAGGCCGTGGAGGATGCGATCCTCGCCACCGGCTATACCGCCAACCACCACGCCCGCAGCCTCGCGACGGGCCGCGCGGGGTCGCTCGCCTTCCTGCTCACCGAGCCGCAGCAGCTGCTGTTCGACGACCCGACCTTCGCACTCCTGCTCCGCGGCGCGGCCGAGGCGCTCGCGCAGCGCTCCATGACGCTCGTGCTGCTCGTCGCCGGCACAGCCGCCGAGCGCTCGAGCGTCGCGCAGTTCCTCAGCGCCGGGCACGTCGACGGCGTCATGCTGATCTCCTCGCACGAGTCCGAGCCGCTGCTCGACCAGCTGATCGAGGTCGGCATCCCGACCGTGTGCTGCGGCATCCCGCTCGGGCATGAACGCGACCTGTCGACCATCTCCGTCGACGAGATCGCCTCGGCGAAGACCATGGCCGCCCACCTCGCAGCACACGGGCACACCCGCATCGGCATGATCGCAGGGCCCGACGACACCCCTGGTGGGCGATACCGGCTCGTCGGGTTCCGCGAGCAGCTCGGCGACCTGTTCGACGAGACGCTCGTCGAGGTCGGCGACTACTCCTTCGAGTCCGGCCAGGCCGCGATGACCCGGATGCTCCAGCACGATGTCGATGCGGTGTTCGCGGCATCCGACCGCATGGCTGCCGGCGCGATCGCCGCGATCCGGCGTGCGGGACTCCGCGTTCCTGAGGACATCGCGGTCGCCGGCTTCGACGACTCCGGCCTCGCCGCCACGCACGAACCGCCGATCACGACCATGCGCCAGCCGTGGGAGCAGATCAGCGCGCAGATGGTCTCGGTGCTGCTCGAGGTGATCGCCGGAGCATCTCCCCGCTCGGTGATCCTCGACACCGAGCTCATCGTGCGCGACAGCGCGTAGCGCGCTGCAGCTCCGCGACCGCGTCAGCGCCGCTCCGGGTGACTCGGGCTCACGCCTGGTCCAGCACCTCGCGGAGCTTGACGGCGAAGGCCTCGGGCTGGCCGGCATAGCCGAACTCGCCGCCCATGAAGCCGCCGTGGTGACTGGGGAAGACCGTGGCCTGCTGGCCGAGCCGCTCGGCGAGAGCAGTCGCGGTGCGCCCGGTGTACACCTGCAGCGACTCCTCGCCGACCGCGACCACGATCCGGGTCGGCGCCGCATTCAGCGCCTCGATGTCCGGCTCATAGAGCGGCACCGCCCAGGATCGCTCCGACAGCAGCGGATCGCCGCGCGTACCGTCGTCGTCGGTCGGCATCCCGAACGCGGCCGGGTCAGGGGCAGGCTGGGCGAGGAACTCGTCGGTGACTTCGCCCTCCCACGAGGTCATCGCGACGAACGCCGCCATTCCGGCGCCCCACCCCCTGTCCTGATACGCCTGCGTGTAGGCGATTCGGGCTCGATGCACCGCGTCAGCGTCGGGCAGCACACTGTCGATCGGCGGCTCGTGTGCGACCAGTGTCGCGACGTCGTTCGGGTGCGCCGTGACCAGGGCGAGCGCGGTCACCGCGCCGCCGCTGCTGGCGAGCATGTCGACCCGCCCGACGCCGAGTGCCTCGATGACCGCGTGGACGTCCTCGGCCTGGACCTCGGGGTCGTTCGCGACGCCGCCGTCTTTGCGGGTGCTGCGACCGAGGCCACGCGGGTCGTACGTCACGACGGTGCGATCCTCGAACAGCCGCACCTGCGCCTGGAATCCGCTCGCATCCATCGGCTGACCGATCATCACGAGCGGCGGGCGGCCATCCGCCGTCGGCAACGGCCCGTGCACGTCGTAGACGAGATCGACCTCAGGGAGCGCGAGCGTGTGCTGTGTCATCGGAGGCCCTTTCGCCGTCGAACGATTCCACTGGGATGCTACGACGCGGCGCCTCCGCGCGCCACCGGTGCATGGTGGCCAGTCGACGTGGATATCCACGGCCGAACCGGATGCATCCGGCTCATGCGGTGAAGGAGATCGCACGGAATGAAGGACCGGATGCCGGATTCAGGCCTTCCTTCCGTGCGATCTCCTTCGAGACGCGAGCCCTCAAGGCCCGGGGCGCCCGCCTCAGCCGCGCATCGCGACGCCGCGGCGCCAGTAGCCCATGAACGCGACCTGCGAGCGGTCGATCCCGAGGTCCTTCACGAGGTGGCGACGCAGCGTGGTCACGACGCCGCTCTCGCCGGCGATCCAGAAGTAGCGGTCGGCCGGAGCATCGTTCGCGGCGATGTCCTCGCCGAGGCCCGAGTAGTCCGGGGTCTCCCACAGCAGGTCCTCGCCCTCGACATCGCGCACCTCGATGTTCGTGTGCGCATCGCCCAGGTGCGACAGCACCGCGGGGATCAGCTGCGCACCGTGCGCCTGATCCTCGTCGCGCGCGAGCCAGTGCACGTCGACGCCGGCCGGGGCGTCGATCGACAGGATGTCGTCGGCGGAGGGCACCTCGATGAAGGCCGTGCCGCGCAGGTCACGTTCGGCGTCCTCGAGGATGCGGGCGATCGCCGGGGCCGCGGTCTCGTCGCCGACCAGCACGACCGATGGTGCAGCACCCGGCGCGTACTCGGCGCCGCCGTGGTCGGTCGCGCCGCGGCGCGGTCCGATCAGGAAGAGTTCCGTGCCGACCTCTGCCGTGCTCGCCCAGCGCGACGCAGGGCCGGTCAGCCCGGGCGCCAGGTGCAGCACGAAGTCGACATCGACCTCGGTGCCGGCATCCGTCACCCGCAGGTCGCGGATCGAGTAGGTGCGCATCGAACCGCGCTCCTCCTCCGGCACCGCGAGATACGAGCCCCACCAGTCGTGCGTGTCGCGGTTCAGCGGAGGCAGGATGCCGGACGCCGGCGGGAAGATCAGCTTGATGCGCGCGTCGAAGACCGCGCCTGGCGTGGCGAACTCCTCGAGCTCGTCGCCGCCGAAGGTCACCCGCACGAAGTTCGGCGAGACGCGCGTGACGGCGCGCACCTCGGCGCGGCCGAGCACGTAGGTCGGACGCTCGGTGGTGGTGGTCTCAGCGGACATGGTGCCTCCCGATTGGTGTGACCATCGGCTTGCCGGAGACCGGGTCGATGGTGATCTGATTGGCGAGGCCGAAGACCTCTTCGACGAGCTGCGCCGTCACGACGTCCTGCGGAGCGCCGGTCGCGTGCACGCGACCCTCCTTCATCGCCACGAGCTCGTCGGCGTAGCGGGCCGCCAGGTTGAGGTCGTGCAGCACCATCACGATCGTGGTGCCGCGCGAGACGCTGAGGTCGGTGAGCAGATCGAGGACCTCGACCTGATGCGCGACATCGAGGAACGTGGTGGGCTCGTCGAGCAGCAGGATGTCGGTCTCCTGTGCCAGCGCCATCGCGATCCAGACGCGCTGCCGCTGACCGCCGGAGAGCTCGTCGACGCTGCGATCGGCGAGATCCGTGATGCCGGTGGCGTCGAGCGCGTCAGCCACGACCTCGTAGTCGTGCGCGCTCCAGCGGGCGAGCGTCTTCTGGTGCGGGTGCCGTCCGCGACCCACCAGATCGGCGACCGCGATGCCCTCGGGAGCGAGCGGCGACTGCGGCAGCAGCCCGAGGATCCGCGCGACCTCCTTGGTCGGGCGGGCATGCACCGACTTGCCGTCGAGCACGACCTGCCCCGCACTGGGTGAGAGCAGACGCGCGAGCGAACGCAGCAGCGTCGACTTGCCGCATCCGTTGGCTCCGACGATCGTCGTGATCTTGCCCGGAGTGATCTGCAGGTCGAGCGTGTCGATGATGGTGCGGTCGCCGTAGGAGAGGGTAACCCCTTCGGCCGACAGGCTGTGCGAGACCGTCATAGCGATCCTCCCGAACGGTTGGTGCGGATGAGCAGGTAGATCAGATACGGGGCGCCGAGCACGCCGGTGACGACGCCGACCGGGTAACGGGTGCCGAGCGCGAACTGGGCGATCAGGTCGCCGCCGAGCACGAGCACCGCGCCGACGAACGCGCTGGGCAGCAGCAGGTTCGCGCCCGGTCCGGTGATGCGGGCGGCGATGGGCCCGGCCATGAACGCGACGAACGCGATAGGGCCGGCGGCGGCCGTCGCGAAGGCGAGCAGGGCGACCGCGCCGAGGATGAACAGCAGGCGCGTGACGTTGACGCGCACGCCGAGGCCGGATGCCGAGTCGTCGCCGAGCTGCAGCGCACCGAGCGCGCGGCCCTGCGTGAGCATGAGCGGGACGATGACCGCAGCGGCGATCGCCATCGGCAGCACCCGCTCCCATGACGCGTTGTTCAGACTGCCGGTGAGCCATTGCATCGCCGTCTGGATGTCCCAGTTCGCGGCGCGCGACAGCATGTACGAGATGAGGCTCTGCAGCATGGCCGCGATCCCGATGCCGATCAGGATCAGCCGCGTGCCCGCGAAGCCGCCCTTGATCGAGAGCAGGTAGATCACCAGCGCCGTGACGACGGCACCGCCGAGCGCGAAGATCGAGACCACAGGGCCGTTGAGCGACAGCACGATGATGCCGAACACCGCCGCTGCGCCGGCACCGCTCGAGATGCCGATGATGTCGGGCGAGGCGAGCGGGTTGCGCAGCAGTGTCTGGAACGAGACGCCCGCGATGCCGAAGCCGATACCGGTGAGGATCGCGAGGATCGCACGCGGCAGCCGCAGGTCGCCGACCGTGAACGACGCACCCGGCACCGTCTGACCGAGCAGCACGCGAATGACCTCGTCCGGCGTGTAGAACGTGTTGCCGACCATGAGGGCGACCGCGAACAGCGCGAACAGCAGGATGCCGAGGACGACCGTCGCGACCGCATGGCGGCGGTGACGCGCTCTGCGACCGGCGATGATGCCGGCGACGCGGTCGGATGCCGACTGCTGCGGTCGGTCGAGGGTGTGCTCGGTCGTGCTCACAGCTCACGCACCTTCTGACGACGGACGATCCAGATGAAGAACGGGGCACCGATGATCGCCGTGATGATGCCGACCTGGATCTCCTCGGACGAGGGGGCGATCACGCGGCCGACGATGTCGCTGGCGGTCAGCAGCGCCGCACCGGCGATGGCCGAGAACGGCAGCAGCCACCGGTGGTCAGTGCCGATCAGCATCCGGCAGATGTGCGGGATGACGAGTCCGACGAAGCCGATCGGACCCGCGATCGCGGTCGCGGCACCGGCGAGGATCACGGCACCGAGGGCCGACAGCAGCCTCGTGCGGAACACGTGCTCACCGAGCCCCTTCGCCATGTCGTCGCCGAGGGCGAGCGAGTTCATGCCGCGCGAGCAGAGGAAGCAGATGAGCGCGCCGAGCGCGAGCACCGGAGCGGTGAGCGCGATGCGCGGCCACTCGGCGCCGCCGACGCCACCGATCTGCCAGGACTGGAACGTCTGCAGCAGGTCGACCCGCGGCAGCATGATGGCGCTGATGAGCGAGGCGAACGCGGCGGAGGTCGCCGCTCCCGCGAGCGCGAGCTTGAGCGGCGTGGCGCCACCTCGGCCGAGCGAGCCGACCGTGTAGACGAAGGCCGCGGCGACGGCGGCTCCCGCGATCGCGAACGCCATCTGCCCGTACGGGTTCGTGAGCCCGAAGAACGCGATGCCGAGCACGACGGCGAGTGAGGCGCCGTTCGAGACGCCGAGGATGCCTGGGTCGGCCACCGGGTTGCGGGTCACTGCCTGCATGGTCGCGCCCGAGAGCGCGAGCGCGGCGCCGACGAGCAGGGCCAGCACCGTGCGCGGGATGCGCTTGACGATCGCGGCCTGCTCGATCGTGTCGGTGTGGCCGGTGAGCGCCGCGATGATGTCGTCGAACGAGACGGCGCGCACGCCGAACGAGATCGACAGGATGCTGAGGACGAGCAGGAGCGCGACCCCGACGAGGAGCCAGGATGTGCGCACCAGCGCCGGGCGCCGCAGATCTGCGGCGCCCGGCGCGATGGCTGTTGCTGAGGTCACTGAGTGCTCACTCCGCTGATGCGGACGTGGGATTACTGCGCGAGCGGAGCCGCCAGGATGGCGAGGTAGTCGTCGAGACCCCATGGGATCGACAGCGGCGACGGGTTCGCGGATGCCGCGATCGGCGAGGCATCGGGCAGCACCGCGATGCGGCCCTCGGCGATTGCCGGGATCTTCGACAGCAGCGGGTCAGCCTGCAGCAGCGGGATGATCGATTCGTCGCCGTAGGTGATGAACAGGTCGACGTCGTCGAACTTCGCCGCCTCTTCCGAGCTGACCGTCAGGTAGAACTGGTCACTGTCGGCGTTCTCCTCGACGATCGAGGGGAACGGCAGCCCGAGCTCGTGGATGTAGCCGGGACGCGTGTCGATCGCCGTGTAGTAGCCGACCTGGCTGAGGTCGGTCGGGTCGATGTACGAGAACAGGACCTTCTTGTCCTTCAGCACGCTGTTCGCCTCGAGCGCGGCATCCGCATCGGCATGCAGGTCTTCGATGAGGGCCTCGCCCTCGTCCTCGAGGCCGAGGGCCTTCGAGTTCATCTCGATCATCTCGTCGACCGGCGTGCCCCAGGCGACCTCGGGGTAGGCGACGACCGGCGCGATCTTGGAGAGCGTGTCGTACTCCTCCTGCGTCAGGCCGGAGTACGAGGCGAGGATGACGTCGGGCTCGGTGTCGGCGACTGCCTCGTAGTCGATGCCGTCGGTCTCGTCGAACAGCACGGGGGTGTCGCCGCCCAGCTCGTCGAGCTTCTCCTCGACCCAGGGCAGGATGCCGTTGTCGTCGTCGTCGCCCCAGGTCGCCTTGCTCATGCCGACCGGCACGATGCCGAGGGCCAGCGGCACCTCGTGGTTCGCCCACGCGATGGTGGCGACGCGCTCGGGCTTCTCGGTGATGGTGGTCTCACCGTAGACGTGCTCGATCGTGACGGGGAAGGCGTCATCGGATGCCGGGTTGCTGCCGGCGTCCGAGGAGTCATCGGCAGCCGGCGTCGCGCAGGCGGCGAGGCTCAGTGCCAGCACTGCGGCGGTGCCGGCAGCGGCAAGAAGTCGAGAGGTGCGCACAGGCATTCCCTTCGGAGAGGTTGGGGGGTGATGACGCGGAGGGGCGTCTGGCTTTGGTAAGCCTGGCCTAATCTAACCCGAAGTTAGGCGAACCTCAATTCAGGGCGTCCGATCGTGACGACGAATGCGGCGGCGGGGCGATCGCCGGGGAACGCAGAAGCCGGCCGGATCCACGAGGGATCCGACCGGCTTCCGGACGTTCAGTGCGCGCTCAGAGCGGGCGGATGTTCGCAGCCTGCATGCCCTTGGGGCCACGCTCAGCGTCGAATTCGACCTTCTGGTTCTCGCGGAGCTCCTTGAAGCCCGAGCCAGTGATGGCCGAGTAGTGGGCGAAGAGGTCGTCCGAGCCGTCATCGGGAGCGATGAAGCCGAAGCCCTTTTCCGCGTTGAACCATTTCACAGTGCCAGAGGCCATGTGCTTTCTTCTTTCTGTTGATCTAGCCGCTGTTGTACACGGCCTGTGCATCGCGCCGGAAGATCCGGCGGATACGTGTGAAGACGACTTCCAAGGGAAGGCGTCGAGATTGTGAAGGGGATCCGTGCCGAACCGATCGGCGCAGAATTCGGATCCAGATGTCGGGCCACACACGTCGCAGCAAGCGTTCGCGGGCCGGTGATGAATGACGCCCCCGGAATGGGGCACTGTGCCAACCGTACCACGCCTGCACTCCGGCGTCCCGGTCGAGCCTGAATCGGCCAGTGCCGGCACACCAGATCAGCGCCCGTGCGCGACTCCTGCAGCCTCGAACGATCGGGCCGCGAGCGCGGCTTCGGTCCTGGTGCCGACGCCGAGCTTGCGCAGCACGGCCGAGACATGCACGCTCACGGTCTTGACACTGATGAACAGGCGCTCGCCGATCTGCCTGTTGCTCAATCCCTCGGCGATCAGCGCAAGCACCTGGCGCTCGCGGGCGGTGAGGAGCGCCGACTCGTCCGCTGCCTCGGCTCGCAGGCCCGCCGCGGTCGCGAACGCGGCCACATCACCCTGCAGCTGCACGTGGCCGAGCTCGTCGGCGATCCGCTCGGCGTCGGCGAGGACAGTCACGGCGGTTCCCCGATCACCGTCGTGCACGAGCATCCGTGCTCGCTCCAATCTGGTCACGACCCGGAAGATCACCGGCACGTCGTCACCGTCGGTCAGCGCGATCGCCGCATCGATGCCCGCGGCGGTCGGTTCGAGCAGCGCATCGAGGATCGTCGACCAGGCGTCGCCGCGCAGCTGCTCCGACTGCCCCGCCCATGCCTCGGCGACGGCGCGCGTCGCAGCACCGACGTCGTCGCCCGCCGCACGGAGCTCGGCGATGATCGCTCCGGCCTGCAGCAGCAGTCGCCGCTGATGCAGGAGCACCGGCCCGTCGTCATCGAGCATCGCCAGGATCGCGGCGAGCGCTCCACGGAGGTCGCCGGCGCTCTCGGCCACCGCGACCGTCATCACGACGCGGTCGTACCAGACCTGCCGCTCGACCGCCCCGGTCTCCTCGAACGCCGGGAGCCATTCGCGCATCGCCTCGGCCGCGTCGTCGGAGCGCCCACGCCAAGCGAGCACCCGTACTCGCGTCATGGTCACGTACATGCGGAACACCCGCAGCGTGCCCTGCATGAAGTCGCGCGCCAGCATCTCCTCGACCCGATCGATCTCGCCGCGTTCGAGGAGGGGCACCACCATGTTCTGCGCCATGATCGACCCCGAGGTGCGCTCCACGCCGAGTTCGCGCGCCCTCGCCAGCCCTTCTTCGGCGAGCTCGAGCGCCTCCTGGTACCGGCCGAGCAAGCCGAGCAGATCCGAGTAGTTCACGCGGTAGCGCATCTCCGCGGTGGATCCGGTGGCGAGGTCCCTGGCGAGCGCGTATTCCCGGATCCCGCCCTCGACGTCACCGAGGTGCGCGCGCGAGCCGCCGCGGACGTTCGCGGCGACCGACAGCTGATCATTCGACCCCGCGCGCTCGGCGATCTCGGCCGCCTGATCCGCGATCCGGATGGCATCCTCGCGGTCGCCGGCGATCATGCGTCGGCTCGCCAGCTGGTTCAGCAGCTCTGCGCGAAGGGACTCATCGCCGACATCCGCCTCGACGATCGTGAGCGCCTGCTGCAGCAGCGGGATCGCCCCCGCCCGTCCCAGGTTCACCAGATACAGCGCCTTGTTGCGGAGCAGCCGGGCGTGCAGCCGCGGGTCGACGACCTCCGGGTCGACGTCATCGAGCGCGAGGTTCGACACCGCCAGCGCCCGCTCTCCGTCTCCCGCGTTCCGCAGGATCGATCCGAGCTGATGGAGCAGCTCGAGACGGGTGAGGCCGGCGGCATCCGCGGCATCCGACACCTGCACCCAGAGCTCGAGCGCGAGCTCGCCGAATCGCGCCGCACTGCCGAAGGCGTAGCGCGCCTTCGCGTGTCGCATCGCCTCGACCGCGGCGATCAGCGCGCGGCGGTCGTCCTGCGCGAGCTGCCAGTGATACGCGAGCGCTGCCGCATCGGCACTCTCGGTGCCCTCGCACCGGGCTTCGAGCGTCTCGGCATACGACCGGTGCAGTCGCGAGCGTTCGCCGGGCAGGAGGTCAGCGTGCACGGCCTCGCGGAGCAGCGCGTGACGGAATCGGTACAGGTCATCGACGACCACCAGGATGCCGCTGCCTGCGGCCTCGCGCAGCGCCTCGTCGAGCCGCACCTCGTCCATGCCGGTGAGCCGCGTGAGCAGGGGATGCGAGAGCGGGCGCTCGGCGCCGGAGGCCACCTGCACCACCCGCCTGGCGTCGTCGCCGAGCCGGTCGAATCGCGCGAGCAGGATGTCGCGCAGCCCGTCTGGGAGCGGACCCGCGGTGCACCCGGCGATCTCCTCGACGAAGAACGGCACGCCCTCGGCGCGCTCACGCACGCGCTCCAGGGCGGCGGAGCTGAGCGGGTGACCGGTGATCTGCTCGGCCAGTGCGCGCACGGCGTCGGCGTCGAGGCGCTGCAGATCGAGACGGTCGAGCAGCCGCGCCCTGGTCGCCTCGGCGATGAACCGGCTGACCGCATCGCCGCGGCGGACGTCGTCGGAGCGGCAGCTGAGGAGCACCAGCACGCGGCCGCGAGTGAGCGTGCGCAACAGGAAGGAGAGGATCGCGAGCGTCGACTCGTCGGCCCAGTGCAGGTCTTCCACGATCAGCACCTGTGGAGCACGCGCAGCTGCGGCCTCGATCAGCGTGGCGATCGCGTCGCGGAGTCGTTCGGGGCTGGTGAGCTCGCGCTCGGCCGGCGCGGACACCAGCTCGGGCAGCAGCATGCCGAGTGCCTCGGTGCCGACGCCGACGGCGGTCCTCGCCTCGTCGACGCCCATCCGCGCGACGAGCGAGCGCAGGATGCCGGTCAGCGGGCCGTACGGCGTGCGCGCAGCGCCGAGGTCGAGGCACCACCCGACGTGCACGTCGGCGCGTGCGGAGACCTCCGCACCGAACTCACGCAGCAGCCGCGACTTGCCGATGCCCGCTTCCCCCTCGACGAGCAGCGCGGTCGGCGTGCCCTCAGCGGCGCCCTCGAACGCCCGACGCACGACCGCGAGATCGGCATCGCGACCGACCATGGCCTGGCTCGGTGCGAAGGAGTGCATGGATTCATGGTCCCACTCCCCTGCGACATCCGGGGCGCGCTCAGCGTCTCGGTCGGCGGTGCCGTTCTGCGCGGCGACAGCGATGCTCACCGAGCCGGGATCGGCTCGCACGGCTGCGGTGCGCGGCGCTCAGCTGCGGCATCCGCTCCAGCCGAACGGCGCGACCCGAGCAGCCGCCGCAGCATCCGCCGCAGTGCTCCTTCCGGACGCGGCACGATCTGGTCGGCGCGCTCGATCAGCACGCGACGACGCTCGGCTGCGCGGGCGATCCGCGCCTGGTCGAACTCGGTGACCTGATAGCTGGAATACGGGTGCTCGAACATGATGGCTCCTCGGTGAAGTGCGATGTCCCCACACTCCGCTCTGAGGTCCCCCTCCGACATCGGACGGATGCCCTATCTTCCGAGCGGCACCGCCTCAGATCCCGCCGACGCGACGGGACTACCGTTGGGAGCATGCGCATCCCCACCGCGATCCGCGCCTCCCAGCGCTCCTCCCTCCTGCAGGTGGTGAAGTCCGCCGCCGCGACCATCGCCGCGTGGCTGATCGCGGGGCTCGTGTTCCCAGGACAGCTCCCGGTGTTCGCGGCCATCGCGGCGCTGCTGGTCGTGCAGCCGAGCGTGAACCAGTCCCTCTCGAAGGCGCTCGAGCGCAGCATCGGCGTGATCGCGGGTGTGGTGATCGCCGTCGCGCTCGGGCTGCTGCTCGGCTCACCGAGCTGGATCGTGCTGCTCGCGATCGTCGTGGCGATGCTCCTGGCCTGGGTGTTCCGCGCGACGCCCGGCACCGGCAACCAGGTCGCGATCTCGGCGATGCTCGTGCTCGCCCTCGGCTCGAACAGCCCCGAGTACGCCATCGCCCGGATCGGCGAGACGCTCATCGGCGTGGTGATCGGCATCATCGTGAACGCGCTGATCGTGCCGCCGGTGCTCGTCGCACCCGCTCGACGTGACCTCGGGCTGCTCGGCGCTGAGCTCGCCGCCAGCCTCGACCGGCTCGCAGCGGCGCTCCCGGAACCGCAGACGCCGGCACGCCTGCAGGAGCTCATGGTCGAGGTGCGGCTGCTTCGTCCGATGAAGGATGCCGCCGAGGCGACGATCGCGACCGGCGAGGAATCGCTCACGCTGAACCCACGGCGCTCCGTGCACCGCGACGATCTGAAGGAGATGCGCGCGCTGCTGGACCGGCTCTCGCCGATCGTCACGCAGACGATCGGGATGACACGCGCCTACTTCGACCACTACGACGACTCGATCGGCGAGGAGCCAGCGGTCGTCGCGATCGCCGAGCAGCTGCGGCGCGCAGGGCACGACGTGCGGCTGGCCGTGCAGATCGCCGATGTGACGCCGGAGCCGGAGGCGCTCACCTCGGCCATCCCGGCGTTGACGGCGCCGCTCGTGATCCGCCCGCCGTCGTCGCAGCACTGGATCCTGATCGGCTCGCTCATGGAGGACCTCCGCCGCATCCGCGGCGAGCTGCTCGACGAGGACTGAGCCCGTCTGCATCCTCTCCCTTCCCGCGCCGAGCCACCCCCTTGTGTGCGAGCCACCCCTTTGTGGACGTCGATACGGGGGTGGCTCGCGCACAAGGGGGTGGGTCGGCACCGGAGCGGCGGCGCGCGGGGCAGGAGGATTACCCTGGGGGCATGGCCGACATGACGCTGGCGGAGGCGCTCGGTGAGCTCGCCGCCCTCGAGGACCCGAAGATGCGTGCGGCGAACGAGAAGCGCGGCGACGACCACGGCATCAACCTCAGCCGCATGCGAGCGCTCGCGAAGCAGATCAAGACCGACCAGCCGCTCGCGCAGGAGCTGTGGGGCACCGGCGAGACGGCCGCCCGACTGCTCGCGATCCTCATCTCCACGCCGCGCGGCTTCACCGCCGACGAGCTCGACGCGATGCTCCGTGAGACCCGACCGCCGAAGGTGAACGACTGGTTCGTGAACTATCTCGCGAAGAAGACACCGCTGGCGGAAGAGCTGCGGCTGCGCTGGTTCGACGATGCCGACCCGACGGTCGCGGCCGCCGCATGGTCGCTCACCTCGGTGCGCGTCGCCAAGACCCCGCAGGGGCTCGACCTCGACCACCTGCTCGACCTGATCGAGCGCGACATGAAGGATGCTCCGAGCCGCCTGCAGTGGTCGATGAACGAGACGCTCGCGCAGATCGGCATCCATCACCCGCCCCTGCGTCAGCGCGCGCTCGAGATCGGTGATCGCCTGCAGGTGCTCGCCGACTACCCGACGGCACCCGGCTGCACCTCGCCGTTCGCGCCGCTGTGGATCGGCGAGATGGTGCGCCGCCTCGAGGGCTGACTAGCCTGAGGGGATGAGCACGCACATCGCAGCAGCACCCGGCCGGATCGCCCCCATCGTCCTGTTCCCCGGCGACCCGCTGCGGGCGAAGTGGATCGCCGAGACCCTCCTCGACGACGCGGAGCTGTACTCCGAGACACGCGGGATGCTGGGCTTCACCGGCACCTGGCAGGGCCACCGCGTCTCGGTGCAGGGCTCCGGCATGGGACAGCCGTCGATGGCGATCTACGCGAACGAGCTGTTCGACTCCTACGGTGTCGAGACGATCGTGCGCGTCGGCTCATGCGGCGCGCTGACCGAGAAGCTCGCGGTGCGCGACATCATCATCGCGAACGGTGCCTGCACCGACTCCGGCATCAACCGGGTGCGCTTCAACGGACTGGACTATGCGCCGGTCGCCGACTTCCCGCTGCTGCGCGCTGCGGTCGAGGCGAGCGAGGCCGAGCCGCCGGCATCCGCCGTGCACGTCGGTCTGCTGCTGTCGAGCGACCAGTTCTACAGCACCCGGCCTGAGCTCACCGAGCCGTTCGTGCAGCACGGGGTGCTCGGCGTCGAGATGGAAGCGGCCGGCCTCTACACGCTCGCCGCGTACCACGGTCGGCGTGCGCTCGCGATCTGCACGGTGTCCGACCACATCATCACCGGCGAGGAGACCACGGCGCAGGAGCGGGAGCAGACCTTCGGCGACATGATCCGCATCGCGCTCCGGGCCGCGACCGCGGTGTGAGCCGGCGGCGGGATGAGGGATGATCGAGAGACCATGCCATCGCTCCTCGACGCCACCATCCCCGACGGATCCGATGCGGATGCGCTCTACCTGGCGTTCGCCGAGTGGGTCGAGTCGACCGACATCCGCCTCTACCCTGCGCAGGACGAGGCGATCATCGAGATCGTCTCAGGCAACAACCTGATCCTGTCGACGCCCACGGGCACCGGCAAGTCGCTCGTCGCGGTCGGTGCGCACTTCGCCGCACTCCAGTCCGGACGCCGCAGCTACTACACCGCGCCGATCAAGGCCCTGGTGAGCGAGAAGTTCTTCGCGCTCGTCGACATCTTCGGCGCCGCGAACGTCGGCATGATCACCGGCGACTCCTCGGTCAACGCGGATGCGCCGATCATCTGCTGCACGGCCGAGATCCTCGCGAACCTCGCGCTCCGACAGGGCACAGACGCCGCTGTCGGCCAGGTCGTGATGGACGAGTTCCACTTCTACGCGGATCCCGACCGCGGGTGGGCGTGGCAGGTGCCGCTGCTCGAGCTGCCGCAGGCGCAGTTCATCCTGATGTCGGCGACCCTCGGCGACGTGACCGAGCTCGCGGCGGATCTGAGCCGTCGCACCGGCCGGCACACGGCGACCGTGACCGGCGTCGAGCGTCCGGTCCCGCTGCACTTCTTCTACGAGCAGACGCCCATCCACGAGACGATCGACGACCTGCTGAGCACCGGCCAGGCGCCGATCTACATCGTGCACTTCTCGCAGGCCGCGGCGATGGAGCGGGCACAGGCCCTCTCGAGCTCGAAGGTCGCAACGCGAGAGCAGCGCGACCAGATCGCTGCGCTGATCGCCGAGTTCCGCTTCACCACCGCGTTCGGCAAGACACTCTCGCGCTTCCTGCGCGCCGGCATCGGCGTGCACCACGCCGGGATGCTCCCGAAGTACCGCCGCCTGGTCGAGCAGCTGGCGCAGCGCGGGCTCCTCCGAGTGATCTGCGGCACCGACACCCTCGGCGTCGGCATCAACGTGCCGATCCGCACCGTGCTGCTGACCGCGCTCACGAAGTTCGACGGCACGCGGATGCGCCAGCTGAACGCGCGTGAGTTCCACCAGATCGCCGGCCGTGCAGGACGCGCAGGCTTCGACACCGCGGGCACCGTCGTCGCGCAGGCGCCGGAGCACGAGAGCGAGAACGTCGCTGCGGTCAAGAAGGCCGGCGACGATCCGAAGAAGAAGCGGAAGATCGTCCGCAAGAAGGCGCCGGACGGATTCGTGTCGTGGGGCGAACCGTCGTTCCGCAAGCTCATCGACGCGACGCCCGAGACCCTGACCTCGCACATGCAGATCACGAGCTCGATGATGCTCAACGTGATCGCGCGCGGCGGTGACGTGTTCGGGAACATGCGTTCTCTCGTCTACGACAACCACGAGTCGCGGAAGCGGCAGCGCGAGCTGGCGATCCGCGCCATCGGCATCTTCCGCACCCTGCGCGAATCGGGCATCGTCGAGACGTTCGACGCTTCGACGGGTTCAGCGACCCAGGGTGGGTCGACGGGCATCCGTCTGACGGTCGACCTGCAGCCGAACTTCGCACTGAACCAGCCGCTGTCGCCGTTCGCCCTGGCGGCGTTCGAGCTGCTCGACCCCGAGCCTTCGACAGGCTCAGAGGCCCAGGTCGGCGTCGGGACAGGTCAGTACCATCTCGACATCATCTCGATCGTCGAGTCCACCCTCGATGATCCGCGCGCCGTGCTCGGTCAGCAGGAGTTCCTCGCGCGCGGCGAGGCGATCGGCGCCATGAAAGCCGAGGGGATCGAGTACGACGAGCGCATGGAGCTCGTCGAACAGGTCACGTATCCGAAGCCGCTCGACGAACTGCTGACCGCTGCCTTCGAGACGTTCAGCGCCGCGCAGCCGTGGATCCGCGACTTCGAGCTGCATCCGAAATCGGTCGTGCGCGACATGTACGAGCGAGCCATGTCGTTCGGGGAATATGTCGCGTACTACAAGATCGCGCGCTCCGAGGGCGTCGTGCTGCGCTACCTCTCGGACGCCTACCGCGCGGCCTCGCAGACGATCCCGGACGAGCTGAAGAACGAGGATCTGCGCGACCTCATCGAGTGGCTCGGCGAGCTGGTGCGCCAGGTCGACTCGAGCCTGCTCGACGAGTGGGAGGAGCTGGTCAACGGCGTGGTCCCTGCGCACGGCACGGATGAGCCGATCGTGCCGCCGGCACCGAAGCGACTCACGAGCAACGTCAGGGCGTTCCGCACCCTGGTCCGCAACGAGCTGTTCCGCCGTGTGCAGCTCGCGGCACGCGAGGACGTGACCACGTTGGCCGAGCTCGATCCGGACTTCGGCGCGGATGCCTGGTCCGACGCGCTCGACGGCTACTACGCCGACCACGACGAGATCCTCACGGGCGCGGATGCGCGCAGCTCGAAGCTCCTGATCCTCGAGCAGGGCAGCGCCGTGTGGACCGCCCGCCAGATCTTCGACGACCCGGCCGGCGACCACGACTGGGGGATCTCGGCGACGATCGACCTCGCAGCCTCCGATGAGGCCGGCGAGGCCGTCGTCACCGTGACCGGAGTCGACCGGCTGTAGCCGACGTCGGCCGGATCACCCCCGCAGTGCCGCCCGCACCATCCGCGCCACGAGCTCGCCGTACTCGACCCCTGCGGCCGCGAACATCCGCGGTACCTGCGAGGCAGCGGTCAGGCCAGGCATCGTGTTGACCTCGTTGAGCACCGGCCCTGCATCCGTGAGGAAGAAGTCCATCCGCGCCACGCCGGCGCAGCCGAGCGCGTCGAACACGGCGATCGCCGCCCGCTTCAGCGCCGAGGCCTCGGCGGCATCCAGCGACGCAGGCACCTCGAAGCGGGCAGTGCC
The DNA here is from genome assembly GCF_036823965.1 of Microbacterium sp. Taxonomy (GTDB): domain Bacteria; phylum Actinomycetota; class Actinomycetes; order Actinomycetales; family Microbacteriaceae; genus Microbacterium. The sequence goes on from NZ_DAITBE010000003.1 coordinate 272,747, forward strand.
GTCGTACTTCGTTGCGGTGTCGAACAGGCCGGTCGCGTGGATCTCGAGCGGAGGCGCCGCCCACCGGATGCCGCCGGCCTCGCGCAGCACGGCCACATCGATCTCGCGCCCCCGCACGACCTCCTCCACCAGGATCCGGGAGTCGAACCGCGCCGCGGTCCTGAGCGCCGTGAGCAGCGCCCCCTCTTCCCGCACGAGGCTCACGCCGTAGCTCGATCCGGCAGACACCGGCTTCACGACGACCGGGCCGTCGAACTCGACGTCGCCGATGTCGGATGCCGCGACGAGCCGCCCCCTCGCAGTGCGCAGCCCCACGGCATCCGCCACCAGCTTGGTGGCCCACTTGTCCATGCCGATGGCACCGGCCCGCAGCTCCGACCCGACCACCCGCACCCCTGCGAGCGCGCACAGTGCAGCGAGCGCGCCGTCCTCACCGAGCGCGCCATGCACGGCAGGGAAGACGACCTCGGCCCAGGCGAGCAGCGGCAGCGCCTGCGTGAGCGACGTCACAGGAGTGTCGCCGGGAGGGGAGCCGTCGGCCCGCCAGATGCCGTCGCGGTCGATCGTCACGCATCGCACCTCGTGGTCGCCCATCCGCAGTGCCGCGGCGACCGCCGAGGCGGATGCGAGCGAGACGTCGTGCTCGGCGTTCTGTCCGCCGCCGATCACCAGCACACGTGTCATCATGCGATGCTCCGCTGCACGCGGGTGCCGATGCCGGTCACGATCGTGTGCGGGATCGTCCCCGCCCACCTGGCCCACTCCTGCACCGACGGCACCGCCCCGCCGTCCGGCCCGAACACGGTCGCGGTCGCCCCCCGCGGCACCTCGACCCCACCGGTGTCGACCACGATCTGATCCATCGAGACCCGGCCGACGATCGGATGCCGCCTCCCCTCGATCTCGACCCCCGCTCCCCCCGACAGCTCGCGCGGGATGCCGTCGGCGTACCCGACGCCGATCACGGCGAGGTGCGTCGCCTGTTCCGTGATGAACGCTCCCCCGTACCCGATCGCCGTCCCGCGAGGCACGAACGAGCTCTGCACGACGGATGCCGTGAACCGCGACGCCCCGGTCAGCGCCACGCTCTCCGATGGGTCGATCCCGACGAGCCCGGCGCCGATTCGCACCATCCCGAAGTGCGTCGCCGGATCGGTGAGCGCGCCGGACGTCGCCGCCAGATGCACCAGCACCGGACCGAAGCCCGCTCGCAGCGCGGCATCCCGCGCCTGCCGCATCCGCAGCACGGCCGGGCCGTTCGCCGCGGGATCGCCCTCATCCGCCCTCGGCAGATGGCCCATCACCCCGACCACATCGATCCGCTCGGCGGCGGCACGAGCGACCTCGAGCAGCTCGCGCCAGTCGCCGACAGAGACGCCGCCTCGACACATGCCGGTATCGACATGGAGATGCACCCGCACCGGCTCGACCGCATCCGCGACGAGCTCGCGCAGCTCGTCGACCGAGCCCACAGCGATATCGATTCGGTTCCTCGCGGCCACGCGCGCATCGGCCCCGGCAGGGTTCAGCCACGACAGGATCGGCACATCGACGCCCGCTTCGCGCAGCGCAACCGCCTCGGCGACGTCCGTCACGCCGAGCCACGTCGCACCCGCAGCGATCGCCGACTCCGCCACCGTGAGCGACCCGTGCCCGTAGCCGTCGGCCTTCACGACCGCCATGATGCGGGCATCCGTGACCGCCTGCACCCGGCGCACATTCGCGGCGACCGCATCCGGCAGCGTCGAGAGCGTCGGGGCCTGCAGCCGTGAGAGCGTCACGCGCGATTGCTCGAGCACCCCGGTCATCGCTGCATCCTCGGGTCTTCGGTGGGGTCCGCGTACATCTCGGGGCAGCCGTCGTCCACGGCGTCCGATTGCAGTTCGTAGTGCCACGACTCATTGCCGTAGATCTGGCAGAGGCCGTATCGCGCTCCGCGCTGGGCGAGCCAGTCGAGCGTCGGCAGCGGGCCGAGGTCGACCGCGTCGCCCGAGACGTGTGCTGAGGTCGCGGCGCTCGCGACCCAGCGCGATGCCTCGTCCTCCGAGCCGTACTGCACGACCGCGTCCTGCAGCATCCGCTCCTGCAGCGCCGGCGACCGCCAGCCGCTGTTGACCAGCAGCACGATGCCGTCAGCCTGTGCATCCGTCGCCGCCCGCTGCAGCGCTTCGAGCAGCGCAGGGTCGAGGTTGCCGACCGCCACCCGATCGGTGTCGAACACGGTCGGCTGGTCGCCGTCGCGGATCACGCCGTCCGCCTCGCTCGGCGCGAGCACGGACCCGCCGATCTCTCCGGTCGGGCCTCCGGGAGGCGCCTGGTGTCCCGAGAAGCCGGCCGCTGAGGCGGCGGAGAGGGACTGCTGCACGGCGAGTGCGACGATCACTGCCACGGCGAGCAGCACGGCGACGACGACGAGGCGTCTGACGTGATGCGTCCGCCGGGCACGGGGGATGCTGATGGTGTTCATGCCTCCAGTGCAGCCGTCCGGCTGTTGCCGGGACGTATGCCGTTTTCCATACGCTCCCGATATGCGCGGGTGCGTAGGATCACAGCCATGCGTGTGCTGATCGTCGAGGACGAGCCCTACCTCGCCGAGGCGGTTCGCGATGGGCTGCGCCTCGAGGCGATCGCCGCCGACATCGCGAACGATGGAGACACCGCGCTCGAACTGCTCGGCATCAACGCATACGACCTGGCCGTGCTCGACCGCGACGTCCCCGGCCCGAACGGCGACGAGATCGCGCGGTGGATCGTGGCATCCGGCAGCGGCATCCCGATCCTCATGCTCACAGCGGCCGACCGGCTCGACGACAAGGCCTCGGGGTTCGAGATCGGCGCCGACGACTACCTCACGAAGCCCTTCGAGCTGCGCGAGCTGGTGCTGCGTCTGCGCGCCCTCGATCGACGGCGGCAGCGTTCGCGCCCTCCCGTGCTCGAGGTCGCGGGGCTCCGGCTCGACCCGTTCCGCCGCGAGGTCTACCGTGATGAGCGGTACGTCGCGCTCACCCGCAAGCAGTTCGCGGTGCTGGAGGTGCTGGTCGAGGCCGACGGCGGGGTCGTCAGCGCCGAGGAGCTGCTCGAGCGCGCATGGGACGAGAACGCCGACCCGTTCACCAATGCCGTGCGCATCACGGTGTCGTCGCTGCGCAAGCGGCTGGGCGAGCCGTGGATGATCCTCACCGTGCCCGGCGTCGGCTACCGCATCGAGACGGATGCCGATGCCTAGGCGTCGCGGGATGAGCGCCCGCCTCAAGCTGACGCTGAGCTACGCGGGCATCGTGGTCGTGTCCGGCATCCTGCTGCTCGCGGCCGTCGGACTGTTCCTGCTGCGGTACGTGCCGGACGTGCAGATCGTCGCCGACATCTTCGTGCCCAACCGCTCCGACCTGCTGCGTGCGTTCGTGCCGGTCGCCGCCACCGTCATGCTCGTCCTCCTGGCGATCGGGCTCGCCGGCGGCTGGATCCTCGCCGGGCGGATGCTCGCGCCACTCGACCGGATCGGGGCGGCTGCGCAGCTCGCCGCCGAGGGCTCGCTCTCGCATCGCGTGGCCCTGGAGGGCCCTCGCGACGAGTTCCGCGATCTCGCCGATGTCTTCGACTCGATGCTCGAGCAGCTCGAGGCGCAGGTCGCCGAGCAGCAGCGGTTCGCGGCCAACGCGTCGCACGAACTCCGGACGCCGCTCGCGACCTCGCAGGCGCTGCTCGAGGTCGCCCGCACCGACCCCGCCCGCGACGTGGACGCGCTGATCTCGCGCCTGCAGGAGGTCAATGCCAGGGCGATCGAGCTCACCGAAGCACTGTTGCTGCTCAGCCGTGCCGAGCGCCGGTCGTTCACCCGCGAGTCCGTCGACCTGTCGCTGCTCGCGGAAGAGGCAGTCGAGGCGCTGCTGCCGCTCGCCGATCGCCGCGGCGTGACCGTCGAGGTGTCAGGTGTTGCGGCCCTCACCCTCGGCTCGACGGCACTGCTGCAGCAGCTGGCGACGAATCTCGTGCTCAACGCGATCGTGCACAACCTGCCGTTCGGCGGCCAGGTCGCTGTTCGCACGCACGTGCAGCCGCAGGCCCTGGCGCTCGTGGTCGAGAACACCGGGCCGGTCGTCCCCGCACATCTCGTGGCGACGCTGGTCGAGCCGTTCCGGCGGGGTGTCGAACGCACCCGCAGCGATGATCACGCCGGAGTCGGCCTCGGACTCGCGATCGCGGAGCGCATCACCAGGGCGCACGGCGGCTCGCTCGTGCTGACGCCCAGGCTCGACGGCGGACTGATCGTGACGGTGTGGCTGCCGCATCCGTATCCGGTCTCCGGACCGTAGGCGCGCTGCGTCAGCGAGTCGCGGCCGCCGTCGATGCACGCGGGATCAGCGTCGGCAGCGCGCGCGTCACCGCGCCATCGGTACTGCCCAGCAGGTCGAGCGCACTCGCGGCGATCTGGTCGAACGCGGTGCGCACCGACGTGAGCGGCACCGGCAGCATGGCTGCGAGGGGGATGTCGTTGTACCCGACGACCGAGAGATCGCGTCCGACGGTGAGTCCGGCAGCGGATGCCGCGGCCACCACGCCGATCGCGAGGTTGTCGTTCGCCGCGAAGATCGCGGTCGGCGGGGATGCCGTGTCGTCCAGCAGCGAGCGCCCGGCGACATGGCCCGATTCGATGCCGTAGCCGGTCGAGATCACACGCTCCTCCGGCAGCTCGATCCCCGCCTCGGCGAGCGCCCTGCGCGCACCGGCGAGGCGATCGCGCGCGCTGGAGGTGAACCAGGGGCCGGTGATGACGGCGATCTCCCGGTGTCCGAGGTCGACCAGATGCCGCGTGGCGAAGTATCCGCCCGCCTCGTCGTCGCCGAGTGCGGATGGGCTCACGCCATCGGTTCGCAGCGCCAGGACATGCGGCACGCCCCGCTCGCGGAGGGAGGCCGGAAGCGTGTCGTCGAGACGCGCCGTCGCGAGGACGAGCCCGTCGACGTTCCGGTCGAGCAGCGTCTCGGTCGCCCGTCGCTCCTCTGCAGGATCATCGCCACAGGTCGCGACCACGGCGAAGGAGCCGCGGGCGCGGGCGGTGCGCTCGATCGCCTCGAACATCAGCGCCATGACGTGGTCGGTGAGCCTCGGCACGAGGACGCCGATCGTGCCGGTCGCCCCGCGTCGCAGCCCCGAGGCGAACATGTTGCGCCGATAGCCGAGATCATCCGCGATCCGCCGCACACGCTCGGCGGTCTCGGAGCGCGACGGCGGGGTGCGATCGTCGAGCACCCGGCTGACGGTGGAGATGCTGACGCCGGACGCCGCTGCGACATCTTTCAGCGTGACGATGTGGCGCTCCTGCTGCTCGTCCACGGCATCCCCCTCGACTGACTCCGGATCCGAGTGTTGACAACCCCCGGCACCTCCGAGCATACTTGCAATCGTTCCTGCAAACGTTCCTGCAAACGTTCCCAAGTCTCGAAGACGAGAAACCAGCGAAGAAGCTCCAAGGAAAGGACCGATCATGACCCTCGACCTCCGCGGCCTCAACCCCGCCCCCGTCACCCCCTTCACCGAGGACGGCGCAGTCGACTACGACGCGATCCAGCGCCTCGGTTCCTGGCTCGGCTCGATCGACGGCGTCAAGAGCCTGGTCGTGCTCGGCCACGCCGGAGAGGGCACGTTCCTCACCGAGGAGGAGCAGCTCGACGTCATCCGCGCTTTCGTCGCCTCGACCGACGGCCGAATCCCCGTGATCGCCGGCATCACCAAGGAGGGCAACAAGACGGCGGCCCTCGAGGCGAAGGCCGCCGTGGATGCCGGTGCGACCGCCGGACTCGTCTACCCCTCGCACGGCTGGCTGCGGTTCGGCTACCAGCAGGGCGCCCCGCAGTCGCGTTATCGCGAGATCTACGAGGAGTCCGGCCTGCCGCTCATCCTGTTCCAGTACCCGGACAACACCAAGGCGACGTACGACCTCGACACCCAGCTCGAGATCGCCGGCCAGGATGGCGTGTTCGCGACGAAGAACGGCGTCCGCAACATGCGCCGCTGGTACACCGAGATCCCCGCGCTGCGAGCCGCCTACCCGGAACTGCAGATCCTGTCGTGCCACGACGAGTACCTGCTCCCGACCATGTTCGACGTCGACGGCCTGCTCGTCGGCTACGGCAACATCGCTCCCGAGCCCCTCATCGAGCTCATCGCCGCGGGCAAGGCTCGCGACTACGAAGCCGCCCACGCGATCCACGAGCGCCTGCTGCCCGTGACGCAGAACGTCTACCACCGCGGCTCGCACATGGAGGGCACCGTGGCATTGAAGTGGGGCCTCGTCCAGCGCGGCATCCTCGATCACGCCACCGTCCGCACCCCGCTGCTGCCCCTGCCGGACGGAGCGGATGCCGAGATCGCCGCCGCGTTCGCATTGGCCGGCCTCGGCACGGTCACCGTCCCCGCGTGACCCAGAGGGAGGGCCGTCACCCGAGACGGCCCTCCCTCCTTCTCCTTCCGCCCCCGCGGCGACACATGCAGTCAACGACGACTCGAAGGACACGATCATGAACGAACGCACCACCGCCCGTCACGCCTCGACGACACCCGGTACTGGATACGGGCGGGTCTCGACTGAGACGATGAAGAACATCGTCACCTCACGCAAGCAGCGTCGCCCGTTCTGGCAGCACCTGGCCCTCATCGGTCCGGCGTTCGTCGCCGGCGCCTGGCAGTTCGGCCCCGGCAACCTCACGACCGCCGTGCAGGCGGGAAGCGGATACCAGTACGCACTCATCTGGGTGATCGTGGTCTCCACGATCCTGATGATCTTCCTCACCGACATGGCGGTGCGTCTCGGCATCAAGTCGCCGACATCGCTCATCTCCTCGATCAAGGAGCATCTCGGCGGCTGGGTCGGCGTCCTCGCCGGGATCGGCGTCTTCCTCATCACGCTGTGCTTCTCGGTCGGCAACGCGGTCGGGTCCGGCCTCGGCCTGTCGATGCTCTTCGGCGGCAGCCCGATCATGTGGACCGTCATCTGCACCGCAGCGGTGGCAGCGCTCCTGCTGCTCCGCAACGTCTACCGCGTCGTCGAGAAGGTACTCATCGTCATCGTCGCGCTCATGGCGATCGCGTTCATCGCCTCGGCGTTCATCTCCAACCCGGATTGGGCGGCAGCAGGGGCCGGACTCCTGCCGACGTTCCCGGGCGGTGCGTGGCTGCTGATCGTCGCCCTCGTCGGCGCCAACTTCTCCATCAACGCGGCGTTCTACACGGCCTACGGCACGAAGGAGCGCGGTCGCACCGAGGCGGACTACCGCGACGTCACGATCGTCGACACGATCCCGGGCATCGTCGCGCCCGGCATCATGACCGCTCTGGTGATCGTGGTCGCGGCATCCGTCCTCGGCCAGACAGGAGAGGCGGCACCCACCGTCGTGGCCCTCGCCGGGATCTTCGAGCCGCTGGCCGGGCCGGTCGGCTCGACCGTCTTCGCACTCGGATTCTTCGGCGCCGCGTTCTCGTCGATGATCGCGAACGCCACCGCGGGCGGCACCATGCTGTCAGACGGCCTCGGGCGAGGAGCGTCGTCGAGCTCGCTGACCGCGAAGCTCGTGAGCGCCGGCATCCTCGTCTTCGGCATCGCCGTGACGGTGATCTTCCAGGAGTCGCCGGTGCAGCTGATCGTGATCGCTCAGGCGCTGACCGTCTTCGTGGCTCCTGTGCTCGCGGCACTCATCATCATCATGGCCAACCGCGTGAAGCTCATGGGCGACATGCGCAACACCTGGTGGCAGAACGCGGCCGGCGTCATCGGCCTGCTCGCGGTCCTGGCGCTGTCGGTGCGGCTGTTCCTCACGCTGATCGGGTAACCGCGTCGCAGACCGCTGAGCGCGCGGCTCGGTGATGTGCGCTTCGAACGGCCGAAGACCGCGAGGTCGGCCGAGCGAGGTGCACATCACCGAGCCGGATGCCCCGGGTCAGGCGACCTCGGTGCCTCGCAGCGCCGCGATCTCACGGCCGTAGGTGACGGCATCCGTCTCGGCGGTCTCCTTGAGCTCGCGCGCGGTGTCGGTGAAGGCGTCGAGCGCCGGATTCACGCCGACCAGCGTGAACGGACGCTGCACGACGCGCAGGTCGAGGCCCCAGACATCCTCGAGCACGCGGCGCAGCCATCCGGTCGAGTGGTCCCAGCCCTCCTTCGGAGTGCCCGCGGCGTAGTTGCCACCGAGCACGGTGACCAGCGTCGCCGGCTTGCCCTGCAGTGCGGTGCCGGTCGGGTTGATGCGCTCGTCGGTGTAGGCGAGGTCGAACCAGGTCTTGAAGTGCTGCGAGACGCCGTAGTTGTACAGCGGTACGGCGAAGAGCAGCGCATCGGCGCCGATGAGCTCGTCGGCGAACGTCGTGGCCAGCGCGCGGGCCTCGTTCTGGCGCTCGGTGCGCTGCGCGGCGTCCATGAAGCCGGAGGTCACGGCGTCGGTCCAGGCGGTCGCGGGCACCGGGTCTGCGGCCACGTCGCGTCGGGTGACGGTCGAGTCGGGGTGGGATGCCGTCCACTCGGCTTCGACGAGGTCGGCGAGTGCACGACTGGCGGACGACGCGGGCAGGATGCTGGCATCCAGGCGGAACAGGGACATGACGAACCTCTCGTTTTCGTAGTCGCTAGGTTTTTCTTAGCGACAACGGTTAACGTAGCACGACTATGATGGACGCATGCCCGAGGTGGAGCACGAACTGCACCAGTGCGACGCGGCCGTCACGCTGGCGTTCAGTGTGCTCGGCAAGCGCTGGAACGGGATGATCGTGTCGTCGCTCGGCGGCGGCCCATCGACGTTCGTCGCACTGCGCCGCGCGGTCGCAGGCATCAGCGACACCGTGCTCTCCGATCGGCTCGCCGAACTCGCGGACGCCGGGCTCGTCGCCCGCACGGTCGATGCCGGCCCTCCGGTGACGGTGTCGTACGCGCTCACCGAGAGCGGACAGGGGCTGCTGCCGATCCTCGATCAGCTCGGCGCCTGGGCGTCCGTCAACCTCGAGAGGCCGACTCGATGAGCGAGCTGCGCCCGCGTCGCGCCTGGTGGATCCTTTTGGCGATCGGCATCCTCGCGCTCGCGACGTCGGCGTTCCTCGCCTTCAGCCCCGGCTTCCGGCTGGCCCCTCCCGCCGACTTCGGCGACACCATGGAGGTCGAGCTCGCAGCGGGCGACCACGCGATCTACGTCACACCCTCGGACCAGTGGGGTGCGATCGACTGCACCGGCACGCTCGCCGACGGCAGTGAGCTGCGCCTGCGCCCCGACATGACGCAGCAGGGCCTGCTCGTGCCCAGGGCATGGGATGCGCAAGGCAGCTTCGTCAGCGCGACCCTCGGCACGACGACCCTCAGCTGCGACGGCCCTGTCGACGATGCGCAGTTCACGGTCGGCCCGACCCAGGGGCTCTTCGACATCGCGGGTGCCGCGTTCGTCGGCATCCTCGGGCTGACGCTGGCGATCATCGGCGTCATCATGCGGGCGGCACGGCCACGGCATCCGATCGCCTGAGCCACCGAGCCGCGCGACCTGCAGGGAGAAGTGCGAGTTGCAGGACGAATCGCCGGCGCACCGCCCTGCATCCGGCGAAACCTCCTGCAATCGGCGCAGCACCGAGCCGCGCAGCGACTCACCAGGGGCTGGGCTCGTAGTCCTTCAGGAACACACCCTGCACGTCTTCCCCTGCCTCGCCGCGCACGATCGGGTCGTACACACGGGCGGCTCCGTCGACCAGGTCGAGCGGAGCGTGGAACCCCTCCTCGGCCAGGCGCACCTTCGTGTAGTGCGGACGCTCGTCGGTGATCCAACCGGTGTCGACGGCCGTCATCAGGATGCCGTCGGTCTCGAGCATCTCGCCCGCGCTGGTGCGGGTGAGCATGTTCAGCGCGGCCTTCGCCATGTTCGTGTGCGGGTGGCCCGGCCCCTTGTAGCGCCGCGAGAACTGCCCCTCCATCGCTGAGACGTTCACGACGTACTTGCGGCGGGAATCGGATGCCGCCATCGATGCCCGCAAGCGGCTGATCAGCAGGAACGGCGCCGTCGTGTTCGCGAGCTGCACCTCGAGCATCTCGAGCGGGTCGACCTGGTCGATCGACTGCACCCAGCTGTTCACCGTATTGACGTCCGGCACGAGGCCGCCCGCATCGATCGCGGTGCCGTCGGCATGCTTCTGCAGCGACGACGATCCCGGCGCCATCGCGAGGCGCGCGAGGTCTTCGGCCGTCAGCGCCTGGCCGCCCTGCTCGGCGACCGTGCCGCCGAGCGCGGCGACCGACAGCAGCGGGTGCGAGTCGACCGAGGCCTGCAGCGCCTGCGGGTGCGGGTCGACGGTGTGCCCGAAGGTCTCCATCTCGGGCAGCGGGCCGTCCGGGAGCGGCTGCAGTTCGGCATCCGCCAGCAGCGAATACGAACCGGGCGAGCGGCGAACGGTCTGCGCCGCGTTGTTGATCAGGATGTCGAGCGGCCCCTGCGCTGCGACCGAGTCGGCGAGACCGATCACCTGCGCAGGGTCGCGCAGATCGATGCCGACGACTCGGAGCCGGTGCAGCCAGTCGGCCGAGTCGGGCAGCGCCGAGAAGCGGCGCACGGCATCGCGAGGGAAGCGTGTCGTGATCGTGGTGTGCGCGCCGTCGCGCAGCAGCCGCAGGGCGATGTGCATGCCGATCTTCGCGCGGCCGCCGGTGAGCAGCGCGCGCTTGCCGGTGAGGTCGGTGCGGGCGTTGCGCTTGCCGTGGCTGAAGCGGGCGCAGTCGGGGCAGAGCTGGTGGTAGAACGCGTCGACCTGCGTGTACGGCTGCTTGCAGATGTAGCAGTTGCGCGGTTTCAGCAGCTCGCCCGCGATCGGGGCGTCGACGACACTCGTCGCGAGATCGTGGCCGCGCGTCTCGTCGTCGATGCGGTCGGGTGCGCCGGTGGCTGTGCGGGCGACGACGGCCCTGTCTGCTTCGGCGATCGCATCGCGGATCTCCTTGCGCCGAACGCGCTTCACTGCCTTGAACATCGCCGCGGTCGCATGGCGGACGGCGACGAAGTCCGGGTGCTCGTTGTCGATCCGGTGCAGCTCCGACAGCACTCGCAGGGTGGTCGCGAGGTCTTCGGGGTCGACGCCAGGACCCGGGTCGGCGGGATCAGCGGACTCGTCTCGCGGGTCCTGGATGTCGTCTCCTGGGTCCCTGAGCTCGTCGAAGGGTCCAGGTGCGTCGGTCATTGTCCCGATTTTACGCGAGTGTCCTGGGGGTTCGGTGCGGAGCGGCTGTCGTCGCGCGCTCGGGACCGAGCCCCCGCACCGGAGCAACGACGCGCAGACTGTCCTCATGACCATTCCCGACCCGCACCTGCTCGGCCCAGGACTCCTGCCGACGCCGTTCACCGCCGACGAGATCCGCGACGCCACCGGGCGCGGCACGACGATCAGGCTGCTCCTCGAGGGGCCGGACGGCCCGCTCGGCGAGCACGTCAACCATTTCAAGGAGACGGATGCCGAAGGCGCGACGCTCGACCGCTGGGCCGCCGCCGATCCGAAGGAGGTCGTGTCGAACCGGGTGACCTGGGCGGAGCTGCAGGGTCACGCCGCGTTCGACGCAGCGACGACGAGCGTGTCGACGGTGTCGCTGTCGTCACCGCTCGGCGAGCTGACCTGCCGACGGTACGACACCGACGACGGGGTGTTCTGGTTCTCGATCGCGCATCCGGGGATGCCGGTGCAGTACGAGTCCGACGGCATCCGGACCACGGTGCTGAGCATCCAGCCCGACTGAACCGGCATCCGCCGCCCTTCTTCTGCCCGGCCACCGCCCCGCCCGCCGGCCGGCACCGTCACGATCTGCGGCCCCGTTCACGTTTCGCGGACGCATTCGGGCCGAACGTCCGCTGATCGTGACGCAGTCCGTGCGTCGTGACGCCCGGACGCGATGGAGGGCGGGCCGGATGCTCCCGACCCGCCCTCCCCGAGCTCAGTGCCCGGCGGCGCCGACCACCACGAACTCGTTCGGCACGACGTCGAGGGTCGTGTCAGCGACCACCTCGCCGGAGTGCAGGTCGACCGCGAGGATGCGGTTGCTCGCGGGCTCGGTCACGTAGGCGAGATCGCCGACGACCCGCAGGCCGGGGTGCGGCTGCTGCCACTCGCTCGGGCTCTCCCACGGCTCGATCACGTTCCACGACTCCTGCACGGCGCCGGTCTCGTCGAGCACGTTCAGCGTGCCGTCTGAACCCAGCACGATGATGTCGTCGTGCGCGTCACGGCCGACGCCGCGCCACGTGTACTCGACGCCCTCTGGCAGGTCGACGACCGACAGCGTCTGCGCGTCGGTGTCGATCAGGGCGAGCTGCGAGAGCAGGTACCCCTCGGAGTCGGGGTCGGCGTTGTAGTCGGCGACCGCGATCGGGCTCGTCTCGGTCACGTAGGCGTTGCCCGAGCGGCCGTAGGCATCGGGGGCGTCGAGCTTCGTGAACGCCCCGTCTGCGAACAGCAGCACGCCGTCCTCGCAGCCGAACATCACGACCTCGCCCTTCAGGGCGCCTTCGCCGTGCACGCTCGGGCACTCCTCGTTGCGGGTGATCTCGGCGCCGGACGCATCGAGCAGCCGGACCCCGGTACGGGCATCCGAGGTGCCGATCGTCGAGAGCGTGGTGCCGTCCGACAGCTCGATCGCGACGCCGTGGTGCGCGGCCTCCGAGGTGATCGTGTCGTACTCGGGCAGCGCACCGGTGCCGACCGCATCCGTGTCGAACACACGCACGTCGCCGGTGCCGTCGTCGAACAGCGCGGTGCGCCCCTCGTGCGGAGTGACGTGGCCGGCGGCCGTGGCCTCGAACACCTCGCCGGTGAACTCGACCGTGTCGCTCGCGAGTCCGGTGTCGAGCAGATGGAAGCCGTCGGCCGCGGTGACGAACACGTGCCCGTCGTGGTCGCCTGCGCCGTTCACACGCAGGAAGCCGTCGAGCTCGACCTGGTCGATCTCGTCGAGGGTCTCGCCGTCGAGCACGAGCACCCCGCCCTCGTAGCTGATCGCGACGCGGGTGTCTCCCTCGTGCGCTGCGTGATCCGCTGGAGCGTCGGAACTGTCGGATGCCGGGGGCGTGGCGGTCGCGCATCCGGCGAGCGCGACGACGGCGAATGCGCCGATCGCGCCGACCGCGAGGCGGCTGCGTGCAGGTGTCTTCATCGGGTTCTCTCTCTTCATGGGTGAGGGTGCGCGGATGCGCGCGACGGATGCTCCGTCGAGGTCTGGGTCAGCCGACCTGCTGCACGAACCAGGGGTCGAGGTCGGTGAAGGTGCGGGCGAGCCGGAGGTCGTCGGTGTGGTCGAGCTCGTACACGGCTCCGGCGGCGGGGTCGCTCAGATACGCATGCCGCGCGTCGACGATCAGCTGCAGGCGGTCGACGGATGCCGGGTCGGCGATGGATGCTGCGACGAGCGGCTCGGTGCGGCCGAGCACCGCGGCGTCCTCGCCGATGATCAGGGCGCGGCCCTCGGCATCCACCGCGATCGTTCGACTCTCGTCGTCTCCGACCGCGACCGCGCGGAGCAGCGGCATCTCGGAGGGAAGGAGCGTCCAGGTGCGCTGGCGCACGTCGAGCAGCCAGGCTCCCCGGTCCCCGGCGACTCCGGCGAGGTCCGGGCGGCCGGTCCGACCGGCGAGCTCGGCGGCTGCCGCTGCACCGGCAGGGGCGGGGATGCGCTCGCCCCTGACGACGCCGCCGACCTCGCGGGTGAACAGCACGGCTCCGTCGGCGCACGTGAAGACCGCGCCGACGCGAGTGATGTCGACATCCGAGGCGTCGGCGCACGGCACACCGGATCCGGTGATGGGATCGCCCGAGCCGTCGCGCACCTCGATCGTGCCGGCGCTCGGCACGAGCAGATGCCCGGCGAAGGCGAGCACCGGTCCATCCGCCGTGATGTCGAGGCGGGCGGCGTGCTCGAGCGAGAGGTCTTCGTGCGGGAGGACCACGACCTCGCCGTCGAACTGCACGGTCGCGGACTGCTCGCCGGCGTGGGCCTGGCCCCCGAGGCCGTCGATCGAGCCGATCCGGTCGGCGTCGCCCCGGAAGGAGTGCGTGTGATCGCCGTGCGGCACGGTCCATCGCGCGGTGTCGATCACGTCGACGGTCGAATCGTGGGCGACGAAGACCAGGCGGCCGTCACTGTCGATGCGCTCGATGCCGGTGCTCTGCTCGGCCAACGCCGTGCGCTCCTCGGTCTCGAGGTCGAGCAGGGTGAGGGCGCCGTCGGCATCCGCGATCACCAGTGCGAGCGCTGGAGCCGAGACCTCGGCGGCGTCGCCGGCACCGACGTCGTGGGCGTCGGCCGTCGCATCTGCTGCGGGGGCGGGTCGAGTCTCCGATGCGCAGGAGGTGATCCCGAGCACGGCGACGAGCAGCCCGGCATGGAGCGGAAGGAGGCGGAGTCGAGAAGATCTCATAGGTTTCACACCTTATTGATAATGATTCTCAGAATCAACTCGATGATGCTCGCGCCGCAGCGGAGGTGCACCCGGCCGCGGCCGTCTCCGAACGTCGGCACCCCGGCGTAGGGTCTCATCATGAGCAGCGCATTCGGAGAACACCGCGGAGTCGTCCCCTCGTATCTGCTCGCGCGTCTCGCCGAGTCGGGTCGGTTCCCGAAGGCAGCGGCGGCCGCGCGACAGACCCTGACCGCAGGTCGTCCGCCGTTCCGGGCGCGCCTCGACCTCTCGATCGATGAGAACGGCGACCTCGTGGCGCAGCTCTCCGATGCCCCGAACCGCACGATCAGCGACGCGGCGAACACGCAGACGCTGCCGGGTGTCGTGGTGCGCGGCGAAGACGACGCCCCGGTCGCCGACGAGGCAGTGAACCAGGCGTTCGACGGCCTCGGCGCGACGTTCGAACTGCTGCTCACGGCGTTCGGCCGCAACTCGCTCGACGATGCCGGCGCCCCGCTCGATGCGACCGTGCACTACGGCGTCGACTACGACAACGCCTTCTGGGACGGCGAGCGCATGGTGTTCGGCGACGGCGACGGCGAGGTCTTCCAGCACTTCACGGCGTCGACGACCGTGATCGGTCACGAGCTCGCGCACGGCGTCGTGCAGCACACCGCGAACCTCGAGTACCAGGGGCAGCCCGGTGCACTGAACGAGTCGATCGCCGACGTGTTCGGTGCACTCACCGAGCAGTACCTGCTGGGCCAGACCGCTGCCCAGGCCACGTGGCTGATCGGCGCCGAGATCTTCACGGATGCCGTGCAGGGTGCGGCGCTCCGCTCGATGATCGAGCCGGGCACTGCCTATGACGACGACGAACTCGGCAAGGATCCGCAGCCGGCCCACATGAGCGACTTCGTCCGCACGACGGAAGACAACGGCGGCGTGCACATCAACTCCGGCATCCCGAACCGGGCGTTCGCACTGTTCGCGATCGACCTCGGCGGCAACGCCTGGGAGGGCGCGGGAACCGTCTGGTACCGCGCGCTGACCGGCGGACTCTCGAGCACCGCCACGTTCACCGAGTTCGCCGACGCGACGGTCGCCGCCGCATCCGCGATCGACACCGCCACGGGAACAGCCGCTCGACGCGCGTGGACGACCGTGGGAGTCTATGACGATGAGCGAGTCCCCTCCACCGACTGACGCAGACGTCATCATCGCGGTGGTGCGCACCGGCGGCATCGCCGGCATCCGTCGTCGCTGGCGGGTCGAGGCCGAGCCCGCGGCCGCCGATCAGTGGATCACGCTCATCGAGAGCTGCCCGTGGGACGACGACACGGATGCAGCGACCGGCGCCGACCGCTTCGTGTGGAGCATCCGTGTTCGCACTCCCTCCGAGCGCCGCGAACGCGAGCTGCCGGACTCGGCGCTCGATGGACCGTGGCTCGCACTGGTGCAGGCCGTGCGCGACGCGTCGAGACCGGCGACCTGACCCGGCATCCGATCAATTCCGTGTGAATCGTGCCTGACCCCGCGGGCACGGGGTCACAATGGAGCCCATGGGATTGTTCCAGCATCGCCCCGAAGAAGAAGAGAATCAGTGGACGCTGCCCTCCGAACCGCTCGAGCGCTCCGAGGCGGAGGTGCTCAGCACGGCGCCGGTGGTCGACCCGCTCGCGCTGGGACTCGGCTCGGGTGACGCGATCAGCTCGATCGTCTTCCCGGTCGCCCCGCCGGCCCCCGCCGCTGTCGCAGCTGAGGACCGCGAGCCCGAGGATCCCGAGGACTGACGCGGTTCACTCCGCCGTCGTACCGGATCCGAGGTCGACGCGCGTGCGCGGCAGCGCCTCAGGATGCTCACGCTGCAGCCAGGCCATGATCTTCTCGCGCACCTCGCACCGCAACGCCCACTGATCGTCGGAGTCCTTCGACGACATCACGAATCGCACGGTGACGAAGCCGCCCTGCGCATCGGTCACGAGCGCGCTCGACGAGCGTCCGTCCCACGCCGATGACGCCTCGACGATCCGCCGGAACTCCGCGCGCAGTGCGTCCATCGGCACCCGCCAGTCCAAGTCCATGAAGACCGTGCCGAGGATCTTGTCGGAGCGACGGGTCCAGGTCTCGATCGGCGTGGTCGTGAAGTAGCTGCACGGCACGACCAGACGCCGCTCGTCCCAGATGTAGACCACCACGTACGACAGGTTGATCTCGCCGATCCTGCCCCACTCGCCCTCGACCACGACCACGTCGCCGACGCGGATCGCATCTGTGAACGCGACCTGCACGCCCGCGATGAGGTTGCCGAGGATCGACTGCGCCGCGAGACCGGCGATGATGCTCACGATGCCGGCCGAGGCGAGCAGGCTCGTGCCGACGGCCCGCATCTCGGGGAACGTGAACAGCACGGTACCGAGGGCCAGCACCCCGATCGTCACCAGCACGAGCCGGTGGATCACGAGCAGCTGGGTGCGACGGCGGCGTGCCTCCGGACCGACGAGCACGGTCTCCTCGCGGGCGATCAGGCGCTCGAACCCGAACGAGACGGATGCCGCGAGCAGCCAGGATCCGGTGATGATCGTCGCGATCAGGAAGAGTCGAGAGGCCGCCGGCCACCAGGTCTGCGCGGCGGGCTCGGTGACCGAGCAGGCGATCCAGAGCGCGACGACGACGGTCGTCGCGATCATCGCGTTGCGATCTCGTCGGGCGAAGTCGCGCACCCACGCCAGACGGCGACTGACGAGCGCGGAGATCAGCGCAAGCAGCACGAGCGCCGCAGCCGCACTGACGATCGAGATGGCGATCGCCGCCACCGTGCCGAGCCAGGAGTCCCATTCGAATCCGGAAGACATCCGTCCACCATAGGTGCGGCGGGTGAACGACGCGAATGCCCGGGCGCCCGGTTGACGGGGCGCCCGGGTCGGGTGCGGCGCCTTGCCGCGGCTACGGTTGAGGGATGACGATCACCGCCGCCGCAGACGGCTCCGCACTGGGCAACCCCGGCCCCAACGGCTGGGCCTGGTACATCGACGACGACAACTGGGCTGCCGGCGGATCGCCGCACGGCACGAACAACCAGGGCGAGCTGCAGGCCGTGCTCGAGCTGCTCAAGGCCACGGCGGTGTCGGACGACAAGCTGCACATCTGGTGCGACAGCCGCTACGTGATCGACTCGGTGACGAAGTGGATGCCGGGGTGGAAGCGCCGCGGCTGGCGCAAGTCCGACGGTGGCCCCGTGCTGAACCGCGACCTCCTCGAGGGCATCGACGAGGCCATGCGCGGGCGCACCGTCGAGTTCTCCTGGGTCAAGGGGCACGCGGGCGACGACCTGAACGAGGCCGCCGATGAGCGCGCCAACGCCGCCGCAACCGCATACAAGAACAAGCAGGAGCCGCGACGCGGACCCGGATTCACCCTGGGAGGGACGGATGCCGCCGCACCCGCCCCTTCGTCGGCGCCGGCCGAAGCATCCGCCCCTGCGCCAGCATCCGCACCGGCCGCACCCGCCCCGCAGCGCGCCGCAGCGCAATCCGCGCAACTCTGGGCCGACCCCTCCGATCTGCTCGACGGTCTCGACTCCCCGGCATCCGAGGAGCGCGTCGAACTGCGGCTCGCCCTCTCCGGCGATGAACTCGCTCGCCTGCGCGACCTCGCCGAGGCGCAGGGCGTCTCGCTCGAAGAGGCGCTCCGCCGCCTGATCTGAACCCGAGCCCCCGCGCGACCTGCAGGACCGATGGCGACCTGCAGGACGAATCGCCGACGAACGGTCCTGCATCCGGCGAGTTCTCCTGCCAACGGGCATGCCCACCGCGCGTACACTCGCACCATGTCTTCTGCCGCACGCACGATCGGCCGCGTCTTCCTGGGCTCAGCCCTGGTGTTCGCCGGTGTCTCGCACCTCACATTCGCCCGCCGCGAGTTCCAGGCGCAGGTGCCGGAGTCGGTGCCGCTCGATCCCGATGTGACCGTGCTCGCGTCCGGCGCCGTCGAGATCGGCCTCGGCTCCGCTCTCCTGTTCGCGAAGCGCCGGCGACGCACGGTCGGCACGATCGCCGCACTGTTCTTCGTGGCGGTGTTCCCCGGCAACCTCGCCCAGTGGATGCACCATCGCGACGGCTTCGGACTCGACACCGAGATGAAGCGCTTCGTGCGGCTGTTCTTCCAGCCCGTGCTCGTCGCGCTCGCACTGTGGTCGACACGGAGCGCACGCCGCTGAGGCCGACCGCGCCCCCGAAGCTGACGCCGACGCCGAGCATGCGTCCGTAGACTCGGCTGATGGAATGGACGGCGATGCGACGGTGAAGGCGCGTACCGTCTTCGGTCTGCTCCGCCTCAGCGCGGCCGCACTGTGCCTCGTCGCCCTGATCCACCGTCTGGCCTGGGGACTCGCGTCGAACACGATCGCGAGCCAGAACTTCTTCGCGTATCTGACGAACCAGTCGAACATCCTCTTCGTCGGGCTGCTGATCGCCGCAGGTGTCATCGCGCTGCGGCGCGACCGCGATCCGCGCTGGCTCACGGTCGCGCTCGCGATGGTGCTGACCTGGACGATCACCGCCGGACTCGTGTTCGCGTTGCTCGTATGGCAGGCGGGGCTTCGCGGCATCCGCATCGACGTGCCGTGGTCGGATCAGGTGCTGCACTTCTGGCTGCCGGCGTGCACCGTGATCGCCTGGGCGCTCGCACCGGGGCATCGCCGCGTGCCGTGGCGCGTGATCCCGGCGACTCTCGCCTATCCCCTGCTCTGGGGCGCGTTCACGATGGTCCGAGGCCCGCTGATCGGTTGGTACCCCTACTACTTCCTCGACCCTCGGCAGGTGAGCGGACCGGCGGAGTTCCTGACCTCGTCCGGCATCGCGCTAGCGACCTTCGCGGTGGTCGCGACAGCGCTGGTCGGGATCAGTCGGATGCCGGAGCCGAAGTGGCTGCGGCAGGAGCAGCATGCGCGGAAGACGGATGCCGCACCGGCGAGCGGCCACGAGCGATCCCGCGTCGGCGCGACTCAGGCGTAGGGCGTCAGCGACGCGAGCGCGGCCTCGACCGCATCCGCGTCGTCGAGCTCGGCGAACTCCTCAGCCGCGGCACCGCCGACGATGCCCACGAGCACATTCTCACCGGTGGCAGGGCGCAGATTCACCCACGTGCGGATCAGCGCGTCGCCCCCAACCGTGTGCCAGAGTGCAGCATCCGATTCGCCGAAGGGCTCGTCGAACCGCAGCCAGATCGTCTCGATCGCGCCCATCCCGAGCGCGGTGATGGCGCCCCGGTTCGCGAACGGCAGCGGCGGGTCGAAGTCGATGCCGCGCTGCTGCAGCACACCGAGCGGCACGGTCAGCACGACGCGGTCGAACGACAGTGCCTCACCGGTTCCGAGCCGCACGCTGACGCCGGTGTCGTCGTAGGCGAGTCCGGCGACGGGCGAGGACAGGCCGACCTTGACGCCGTCGAGGGCCTGCTCGACGAACGGTGCGAGCGCGTCACGGGCTCCCTTCTGCTCGCCGAAGGCGAGTGCCGGCGGGAACCAGCTGGAGAGCTGATCCGCATCCGCACCCGCATGCGTGGCGAGGAACGAGAGCAGGGCGGCGGTCGCCGGGTCGGCAGGGTCCCCGCCGGCAGCCGTCAGGGCGTCGGCGAGCGTGGCGTCCTCCGGTGCAGCCTGCGCTGCGGTGATCGCAGCCTGCAGCGGCTCCTCGCTGACGGGGTCGATCTCACCCTCGGGCGAGAGCCACTGCGCACCGGCGAGGTCGACGATGCCGACGTCAGTGCCACTCAGGCGGTCGAGCAGGTCGGCATCCGCGTCGCCGAACAGCCAGGCGCCGAGCTGCACGGGCATCGGCCAGGAGTCGTCGGAGACCGAGTGCACGCGTCCGCCCACGCGGTCGCGGCCCTCGAAGACGGTGACCTCCATACCCGCGGAGACGAGCTGGGCGGCGGCGGTCGCTCCGGCGAGGCCGGCTCCGACCACGGCGATCCGCTCGCCGCGGTCAGCCAGGTCGCGGATCTCGTCGACGACGCGCTCGCCCGAGCGGATCGCGCCGCGCATCGTGCCGGGCTCGTCCTCGTCCGTGGCCTCGCCTGCGAAGAAGAGGCGATCGTCGACCGGGGTCGCGAGCGCAGCGCGGGTGCCGGCGATCACACCGACCGGAGTGAAGCTCGCGGCTCCCCTGGCGAAGGGATCGCTGCTCCAGGTGCTGCGCACGGTCCCGGCAGGTACGGGGACGCCACCCTCGGGGTTCGGCGTTCGCGTCGGGGTGGGCGTCGGCGAAGGCCCAGGCGTCGGTTCAGGGGTGCACGACGCGAGCAGCACCGAGACAGCCCCGGCGCCGGCGCCCAGAAGCAGAGTGCGGCGAGTGATCCTCATCGTCCCGCCACTGTATCCCGCCCCGGGGTCCGGTGCCCGACAGCCCGGTGTGCACGATCCAGCAAGAACGCTGCCTCCGCGCGCAGAATCGGCCGGTTCCGATGGGGCCGGCCGATTCTGGCTGAGGTGTGAACGACCTGCAGCGAGTCCGATGTTCAGACCGTGAGCAGCTCGCGCTCGAGGCGGGCGTACGAGGTCTCCATGCCGTCGGCCATGCCGGTGGCGAGGATCATGTCGCGCGTCTCCTTGTCGGGGTACTCGATGAACAGCGTGATCAGGGTCGCACCGTCCTCCTCGTACAGGTTCAGGTCGTTCAGCGTCTCGATCGGCATGCCGATCATCCGCTCGGTCGTGACCGACCGTCGCGGGGCGTCGATCAGCAGCGCCTCACCCTCGAAGCCGAACGGCTGACCCTCGGTGTCACCGACCGGCGCCCAGGAGTTCCGGTATGACTGACCGACCTCGGCGGCGACGATGCATTCCGTCATCTCCCAGCCGTCGGGGCCGAGCAGCCACTGCTGCATGAGCTCCGGCTCGTTGTGGGCGCGCCAGACCAGCTCGCGCGGACCCTCGACGAGGCGCGTGATCCGGACATGCATGTCATCGAGGAGTTCGACGTTCGTGCCCTTGCCCTGCGCGTAGTCCCGCAGGTCCTGCAGCACGGCGTCGAGCTGGCTCATAGCGAGCTTCGTGCCTTCGACGGCGCCCATGGCGACGACCTGCTCGAGCGCCTCGAGCGACGCGAAGTAGCTCGTGTTGACCATGCGCGTGCCGGTTTCGGACGGTGCGAACGTGAATGTCATCCGCATCGAGGGCAGATCAGGGTTCGGGTTTCCGTCCTCATCGGCGAACGCGTCGAGCACGGTGAACGTGCGCGGGCCGTCGATCTCGAGGAACTCCCATGTGCCCGATGCCTTCTCCCCGCGGGGTCCGTTCATGGTGTAGTCGGCCCGGCCGCCCACCGTGTGATCCCACTTCGTGAATGTGGCCGGCCATCCGGGAGGACCCCAGAAGCGCTCGAGCTGCTGCGGATCGGTGTAGGCGTTCCACACGCGCTCGACGGGTGCGGCCAGGTCGGCGATGACCGTCATGGTGAGGTTGTCGGTGTCGGTGATGACGTCGGTGACAGGCATGGTCAGTCTCCTTGTTCAGTGCGTGGATCGGTGGTGTCGTCGTTCGTCGGCCGGGTCCCTGACTCCGCTTGGGTCCCTGAGCCCGAGTGGGTCCCTGAGCCCGAGTGGGTCCCTGAGCTTGTCGAAGGGCCGGCGAGCAGGTCGTCGAGCCGGGCGATGCGCGACCGCCACAGCTCTTCGTATCGGGCGAGGAGCGCCCTGGCGCGGGCGATCATCTCGGGGTTCGCGCGGACGAGCCGCTCGCGTCCCTCGGCGCGCTTGACGATGAGGTCCGCGGCTTCGAGCACGGCCACGTGCTTCTGCACCGCTGCGAACGACATCTCGTATTCGGAGGCGAGGGTCGAGACGGACTGCTCCCGCTCGATCGTCCGGCGCAGGATGTCGCGCCGGGTCGACGTCGCCAGTGCGTGGAACACACGGTCGACCTCCGCTTCGCTCAGTTCTCTTTGTGCAACCATTTGGTTGTACGTTAGAACTGATCCGATTCCATGTCAACCCTCGAATTGTTGGGAACGCGTCGAGGTGACACAAACATGCTTTGCGTGACATATGGGCCGGTTGAGATGACACCGTGTATCACGGAGCGCTGACGACCTACAACCATGACGGCCTGAGGAGGACCGATAGCAGCAGAGGATGCAGGAGCGATGGGGCTCCGGTTGACCCATCGCTGTAGACCATCGCGGTGTAGTTCGGCGGTTTCGCTGCCGCGGATGTTGGGGGCTGAGAGCCTTCTCTCACTCCTGGGTGACTAAGCCAGCTGCCACCCAGTGGGCTAGTAGTCACCTGGATCCAGGAGCGTCATGTCGCAGAAGGCCAAACTCGGCACAACTCTCGCCGCGCTCGCTCTAGCGGCTGCCGCGCTGGCCGGGTGCACCGCCACAGCACCAGCGGCAGTTCAGACGTCGAACGATTCCGCTCTCACGGCTGACACCGACGCTACGCCGACGCCGGAGTCGACCGAGCCGGAAACGTGCTCCGGCGCGTCTCAGGTCTATGGCGACGGGGGTGGTTTGTATTGGGAGCGACAGGGGACTCTCCGAGATCTCGGGGCCCGTGAGTTCGCGAAAGGTGAGGTGACAGTTGATGAGGACGGCACCCCCTTGGCCTATACCGTTGAGCCCGGGGATGTCGAGGCTGTGATCGCTGAACGGCTCTGCGCGTGGCCGACCCTCGGCGAGATGAATCACGTGCGCGTGATCCAGCCGGGCCAGGTGCTCTGGCTCACCCCCGACCCCAACAGCCCCTCGGTGCCGTACTACAGTCCGTATGACGCGCCTGCTGGCTTCCAGCAGATTCCCTATCAGCAGGCGATCGAGTCTGCCGGAGCTGCCGTTGATGCCGGTGACGTGGACAGGGTGCGGGCGATCTGGAACGACACGTTGAAGGTCATGTTCACCAATCAGGAGACCATCGACGCGGTCCAGAAGGTGGTCGATTCTGGAGACCTCGACGCGCTTCGTCAGCTCTTCTCGTAGCAGGTAGTCCGCTCAACTCTCGGCCACCTTCAGGACTGCTGAAGCGAGGACGTCACGCTATTCCGGAGCTGAAGCCGTTCTTCCCTTGCTACAGAGATTGAGGCAACGCGCCGCCTCCGCTACCTGTCCACCGCCGACGTCGTTGCTGACCGCGATACCCGCCGATGGCACGGTCGAGGCCGCCATTCGAGGCAGAGCCGTTCGTGGTGGAAAGGAAGATGTCTCTCGTCCCGTCCCCGTTGACGATGGGGGAGACCACCACGGTCCGGACGGAGAGGTTCCCCGGCGTGAACGTCCGCAGCAGCGCTCCGGTCGTCGCGTCGTAGACATGGACGGCGTTGCTGCCGGTGCCGACGACGAGATAGTTCGTGCCGTTCACGAAGGAGATGCCGTGGATCGAGCCCCCGCCCGACGGCATCGTGATCGTCCGCGCGAGGGCAGAGGGCGCCGACTGATTGCGGATCTCCACGACGCCGGTCTGCGCTGCGGTGGCGATATAGGTGCCGTTCACCGCGATCGAGTGCGCCGAATCCAGTCCGCCGTTCGCCTGCGCGATCGTGCGGACGAGTGCCCCCGTCGTCATGTCGATGACCGACACCACGCCGGGGCTCGCCTGCGAGGTGAGCCGACCCACGAAGAGGAGGTTGCCGCTCGCGTCCATGTATCCAGGGGAAATGGCCGTCGTGCCACCGAGGTTGATCACGCTCGTCACGGTGTTCGTCGCAGTGCTGATCACCGACACGGTATTGGACGTGTAGTTGGAGATGAAGATCCTGGTGCCGTCGGGTGACGCCCACGCGCCCACCGGAGTGGAGAAGCTGGAGTGGCTGATGTTCGTCACGGCGAACGTGTCGGCGTTGATGACCGAGACTCCGGTCGGCCCGCCGGCGACGTAGATCTGCGACCCGTCCGGGGTCGCGGTGATGCCGTAGGGTGCGCCTCCGCCCAGCGGAATGTTGCGGATGTTGGAGTCAGTGCCGGTGTAGACGATCGAGACCGACTGGCTGTTCGTGTTGACGAAGTACGCGTACCCCTCCGCGCTTCGACAACTGAAGTCGAACGTCGCCGACGCCGGCTCAGGGGCGGGTCCGACAGTGGCAGGCAGCGCGACGAGCGCACTGCCGATGAGCGCTCCGGCGACGATCGTCGCCGCAATGCGCCGGAGACGACCCGTCGCAGTGCGGAGCCGACGCCTCGGCGATACCGAACCGCGCCTCATCACACCGAGCTCCCCATCGGACGTTCCTCCCCCGCACCAGCGGCGCATGATCTGCAGAGCGGCACGCCATTCGGCATACGACTCAGAACACGACGCTCGACCACCCACGGCAGAGCGCTGCAATACGGGATTGATCGTAGGAGGCGCGCGTTCACACCTCTGGCGCTGAAGAGTAGACACATGAGCGTGCGACGCCGCCGACCGAGTGATCTTGACGAGGGCGCGAGGGCGCCGGCGCGCGGGCACGCCTCACTGTCAGCGGCCCGCCGACGAACGGACAGGGGTGGATCACCCGATGATCCACCCCTGTCCTGCACGGGCCCGAGGCGATGCCTCTTCCCGGAGGAGGGAGAGAAAGGCCCGTGCACCCGGCTCCTCGATCGTGAGGGCGATCGAGGGCGAGTCCGTGATGGCGAACCTTGGACCGATCCGCGCGCTCCATCGCGCCGCCGACGAGGACGAGAGGCGAACGAGGTGCCTCAGTCACGCCCAGTCGTAGTGCCAGCAGCGAAACGCTAACAAAGCAGTGTTCACACTCTCGGCAAGGCCAAAGTCAACAGAGCTCGACGAATCCCGAGATGATCACATCTGCACGGCCGCCGACCCACACCTGCTCGGCCTCACGACTGATCCGGATCCGTCCCCGACGTCCGATGGCAGTGCCCTGCGCGGCGAGGTACGGCGCGTCGGCGCGGCCGCTCGCGAGCAACCACTCCGCCGCAGCCGCGTTCAGGCTTCCGGTCACCGGATCCTCGCGCAGCGGCTCGGAGCCGTCGGTGAAGAAGGCGCGCAGCTCGAACGCAGCCTCGGCCCCCTGCGGATGGGGTCCGATCACGCCGATGTACCAGCGCCCCGGATGCGCTGACACATCGGGACGGAGGGTGAGGACCGTCTCCGCGCTGTCGAGCATGAGGCCGACCCAGCCCGGACCGTTGTCGAGCCACTCGGCGTCGACGACCTGCTCCGGACCGATCCCGAGGAGTTCGACCAGCTCCCTGACGAGCTCCGGCGCCACCGGCCCTGACCGGGTTCGGGGCGGGGAGGCGAAGGCGAGCCGATCCCCGTCGACGCGCACGGGGATCAGGCCGGCGGGGCACTGCTGCACCACCGTGCCGGGGGCGGACGGAACACCGCCGGCATCCAGCCAGGCCCGCGTGGTTCCGAGCGTGGGGTGCCCTGCGAACGGGAGCTCGGTGCTCAGATTGAAGATGCGCACACGGTAGTCCGCCCCCGGATCCGTCGGTGGCAGCACGAAGGTGCACTCGGAGAGGTTCGTCCACACCGAGAACCGGCGCAGTTCGTCGTCATCGAGCCCTTCCGCATCGAGCACGACGGCGACGGGGTTCCCCGTCCCGGGGGTCTCACCGAACACATCGACCTGCCGGAATCCACGCTGCATGCCCGGAGCATACCGGGGATCATCTCCGTCCGGGCACGCAAAGGGGCGAGGTCGAATTCGACCCCGCCCCTGCATCCCGTGCAGTCAGTTCTTGAACGCGTCCTTGACGTTCTCGCCGGCCTGCTTGACGTCGGACTTCGCCTGGTCGGCCTTGCCCTCGGCGACGAGCTTGTCGTTGTCGGTGACGTTGCCGATGGCTTCCTTCGCCTTGCCCGCGATGTCCTGCGCTGCGTTCTTGTTCTTGTCGTCCAGTCCCATGATGGTTCCCTTCGTGATGGTGAATCCCTGACGGCGGAACCGCTCCGCCGTCGCATCGTCGGGCCGGCCCCGGCCGACGATACGTCTTGTGGTCCGCTCAGCGGCGGGCCTTCTCGATCCCGCGGCGTACTCGCTTGGCCGCCTTCTCCGCTGCCTTGCGTCGGCGCTTGCGCTGCTTCGGGTCATTCCACATCCGCACCAGCTGGTGACGGACGGACTCGCCCTGGTTGACCTGGACTCTCGACGCGCGAGCACCCACGGCGAATGCGACGAATGCGATGATTCCGATGACGATGATCTTGTTCCGCATGATGCTCCTTGCTGGTCGAGGTCCAGGTCGGCTCAGGAGAGGCGACGCTGGTCGTGCGCGAGCCGCGCTCGAAGTCCGGTGTGAATCGAGACGTATGCGGCGGTGTCGCGTCCCGTGAGGGTGGCGAGGTTGGTCAGCAGTCGGTCGAGGTGATCGACGAGCTCGCGCGGGTCGGTGTTCTGCCGCGGCGTGACCGAGACATGCAGCACCGGCTCGTTGCGGACGTCATTGGCGGTGACGTGGGTCGAGAGGATCTCGTCACGTCCGTCCAACGAGTTCTTCACGGCATCCGACACGAACGACTCGGTGACCGTGACCCGCCCGAGCGTGTTCTGCGATCCGGAGGAGCGCAGGGCCGTGCGCGAGCGACGGCCGGAGACGCTGGTGAGGGCGAGGATCAGGAGGATGATGACCACGACGATCGCCGCCACCGCCCCGATGCCGATCCACGATGCGGACCCGCCGGCGATCGCGCTCGCGCCGATCGCCTGGTCGAGCCACGACTCGGAGTCCTTGCCGGCTGCCGACCAGACGTCGGCTGCGGTCGGCCAGCTCATGATGAGGATGCCGACGGCGCCGAGCCCGAGGAACAGCAGCCCGATGATGAGCAGCAGCACACGGTTCAGTGCGCGGTTCGTGGCGTTCATAGGTCGTCGTCCTTCTCCATCGCGCGTTCGATCCGAACGCGGGTGCGGATGCTCCTGGTGAGGCGGTACGTCTGCAGCTCCTGCTCGACGACCGACTGCACGGTCGCCTGGTCGAGCGGGATGCCGGCACCGGGGCGCATCGTGACGTCGACGCTGCGGTGTCCGACGCCGACGGTGATGTCATCCCTGGGAATGCCGGTCTCATCGGCGATGTGCTGGGCGAGGGCGCTCGCGATCACACCGTTGTCGACGACGACCGCACGGTCGCCGGCCTCGAGTGCGTGCTTCGACAGTCGGCCAGGGGTGACGGCCAGCCAGATGAAGATCAGCCCGATCACGGCCAGCACGATGCTGCCGGCGATGACGAGGCCCGCCGGCTGGGTCGGCAGACCGACCAGCCATCCCGCTGCCGCCGCCGGACCGAGCAGGAGCGCGGGCTGAGCGGCGAGGCTCAGCACGATCTCCAGACCGATGTAGGCGAGGGCGAGGATGAGGAGGACGACCGCGACGAACATCGCGACGGTGCGCGGTGAATGGGTCTCGCGTCGGATGACGCGACGCAGTGCAGGGGTGCTCATCGCACTCGTCTCCGTTCAGGGATGATGGCGCCGGTGATGGTGATGGCGACGCGGGTCACGTCTCGACCGAGGAGGCCGGTGAGACGCTGCTGCAACTGTTCCTGCAGCGCACTCGCCTGCTCGAGCACCGGGACGGTACGGGAGATCTCGGCGGTGTCGCTGAGATCCGGGACGGGCAGCGGTGTGGAGATCCGCAGGGCGAGCCCTGCGCCGCGTTCGATGACGTCGACCTTCACGTCGCTTCTGGAGACGCCGATCAGAGTCGCGGATGCCTGCTCCACGACCGTGCGATAGACGCGTTCCTTCACGTCGACGCGGCCCGGGACGGATTCCCCGCCGGTGGCGGCCGCAGACGGGCCGCCACCGACGAGCACGCTCTGGTCGGTGCGCATCAGGAGGTACGCCGCCCGGTGATGACGTCAGCGAGTCCGCGGACGTCGAGCTTCCCGGACACGATGCGACCGACGATCGCACCGATCCCTGCGAAGAGCGCCATGAGGACGAATCCCCAGAAACCGAACAGCAGGGCCGCGAGGGCGAGGAGTGCGCCGATCAGGGCGCCAGTGGTGGTGGGGGTCATGAGACTCGCGACTCCTCGCCGTCCTGGTTGTTGTCCTGGCCGGGCACGTGCACGTCGTTGACCTCGACGTTGACCTCGACGACCTCGAGTCCGACGAGGCGGGTGATCGCACCGGCGACGGCAGCGCGGACGTTGTTGGCGACGTCCTGGATCGGGGCCGGGTACTCGACCACGATCGTCAGGTCAGCGGCGGCCTGGGTCTCGCCGACCTCGACCTTGACGCCCTGAGCGAGGTCCGTGGCGTTGATCACGTCGCGGATGGCGCCGAAGGCGCGTGCTCCACCGCCACCGAGTGCGTAGACACCGGCGACCTCACGAGCGGCGATACCGGCGACCTTTGCCACCACGCCTTCGGCGATCGTCGTCGTTCCGGCGGCGTCGACGTCAGTGGGGATCCGCGTCGACGAGAACGAGGCGGAGCGGTCCACGCGCGGGGCGGGCGCCGCCTGCTTCGTGGCTGCGGCGGTGTCGGGCAGCCCCTTCTCGGCGGGAGTTGCGGGGGCGGTGTTCTGGTCCTGCGTTGCCATGACGAGTCCTATCACTTCTGATGACCGGCCCTGGCCCCGTTGGGCCTCGACCGGGAGCGATGACGTCGCTCACAGGTAAGACGGGCCGACCGCGTGATTCGTCACAAAAAAGTTCTGGGGATGCGTTCCGGATGATCCATCCACGTGAATCCATCTCCCCATTCCGGGCGTAGGGTGGAAGGAAGGACGGACCGTCCGAGAAGATCTCCCGGCACCGCGACCGCCCGGAAGTGGAGTCACTCGTGGCTCAGTACGACGTCTCGAACCGCTCAGCGATCGTGACGGGAGCAGGCAGCGGAATCGGCCGCTCGACCGCGCTTCTGCTCGCGCAGAACGGCGCATCCGTCGTCGTGAACGACCTGAACGCCGAGCATGCGCAGGCCGTCGTCGACGAGATCCGCGCAGCAGGCGGCGTCGCCGAGGCATCCGTCGGCGACGCGACCGACGTGGCGTGGATCGCAACCTCCGTCGAACTCGCGAACACCCTCGCACCCCTGCGCATCGGCGTGAACAACGCCGGCATCGGCGGAGCATCCGCCCCCACCGCCGAATACCCGGACGACGCGTGGGACAAGGTCATCTCGATCAACCTCAACGCGGTGTTCCGCAACATGAAGGCGCAGATCCCCTCGATCCTCGCGAACGGCGGCGGCTCGGTCGTCAACATCGCGTCGATCCTCGGCAGCGTGGGCTTCGCGAACTCGCCCGCATACGTCGCCGCGAAGCACGCGGTGGTCGGCATGACGAAGTCCGCAGCGCTCGAGTACTCGGCGCAGGGCGTGCGCGTGAACTCGGTGGGCCCCGGCTTCATCGACACCCCACTGCTCGCCACGATGGATGCCGCAGCGCGCGAGTTCCTCGTCAGCAAGCACCCGATCGGACGCCTCGGCCAGGCCGACGAGGTCGCGAACCTGATCGCGTTCCTCGCGAGCGACGCCGCCAGCTTCATCACCGGCAGCTACCACCTCGTCGACGGCGGCTACACGGCTCCCTGAGTCGCAGCATCCGCGGCCGTCCGCCCCGCGACGAGCGGCCCCCTTCTGTGCGAACGGCCCCTTTGAGTACGTACTCAAAGGGGCCGTTCGCACGCAGAGGGGCCCCTCGGCACAGGATGCCGGATGCCGCGTGCCGGATGCCGGATGCCGGATGCCGGATGCCGGATGCCGGATGCCGCGGGGCTACTCGAAGGCGGCGAGGCGCAGGGTCGCGGTGGCGCTGTGCGCGGCCATGCCCTCTGAGTCCGAGATCACCTGCACGGCGTTCGCGAGCTCTGGCGTCGCCTCGCGCGTGATGCGCTGATACGTCAGCGGCTTCAGGAACCGCGAGACCGACAGCCCGGCGCTGTGCTTCGCGCCGCCGGCGGTCGGCAGCACGTGGTTCGTGCCGGCCATGCCCTTGTCGGAGTACGCGACCGTGCTCCACGGTCCGAGGAAGATCGAGCCGTAGTTGCGCAGCGTCGAGTGGTACCAGTCGTCATCCGCGGTGAGCAGCTCGAGGTGCTCTGGCGCGAGGTCGTCCATGAGCGCGGCGGCGGTCTCGCGGTCCTTCGCGACCGTGACGACGCCGTAGTCCCGCCACGCCGCCCCGGCGATCTCCGCGGTCGCGAGGGTCTCGAGCTGCCGATCGATCGCGGCGATCACGGCACGACCGTGCTCCTCCGACGTCGTGACCAGCGCCGCAGGAGAGTTCGGGCCGTGCTCGGCCTGCCCGAGCAGGTCGGCGGCGACGAGCTCGGGGTCGGCGGTCTCGTCCGAGATCACGGCGACCTCACTGGGACCCGCCAGCAGGTCGATCGCGACCGTGCCGAACAGCTGCCTCTTGGCCTCGGCGACGAACGCGTTGCCCGCGCCGACGAGCATGTCGACCGGCAGTTCGCCGAGCAGCCCGTAGGCCATCGCTGCGAGCGCCTGCACGCCACCGATCACGAACACCCGGTCGACACCCGACAGGTGCGCGGCGTAGACCACGGCGTCGTTCGCGCCGCCGTCCGGCTGCGGAGGAGTGCACGCGATCACGGTCGGCACGCCGGCGGCCTTCGCGACGCCGACCGTCATGAACGCGCTCGCGGTGAGCGGGAAGCGTCCGGCGGGCAGGTACGCGCCGACGCGGGCGACCGGGATGTACCTCGCGCCGGTGACGATGCCGGGCACGAACTCGGTCTCGAAGTCGGTGAGGTGCTCGCGCGACGCGCGGGCGAAGGCCTGCGTCCGTTCGGCACCGAGCTCGATCGCTGCGCGGAGGTCGGGAGCGAGCCGGTCGCCACTGCTGGCGATCTGCTCGGCGGTGAGCTCGATGTCGGCGCCCTGGTAGTTGTCGAGCGTTCGGGCGTAGTCGAGCACGGCGTCCAGGCCACGCTCGCGGATGTCGGCGAGCATCGTGGTGACGGTCTCGATCACGGCCGGATCGCGCTGTGCGGCCGGTGCGTCGATGAGCGGGGTCTTGAGGTGGTGGAACGCGCCGTCGAGGCGGGCGAGCACTGCTGAGGAGTAACGCATGCAGGAAGGCTAGATCGGCTGCATCCATCCGACAAGCCTGATGATACGTGACATAACATCGGGTTTACCATTGGCTGTGACCATCACCCAGCTGACCGCGTTCCTGGCGGCCCTCGAGCACGGCTCGTTCACCGCTGCGGCCGCGCATCTCGACATGACGCAGGCCTCGGTCTCCGAACTGGTCGCGCGCCTCGAACGCGAACTCGGCGTCACCCTGTTCACCCGCGGCAGCCGCCGCCTCGTGCCGACGGAGGCAGCCGTCGAACTGCGCCCCCACGCGACGCAGGCCGTCAGCGCGGTGCAGAACGGGATCGACACGATCCAGGCGCTAACCTCGCTCGACCGCGGCACCTGCACCTTCGGCGTGCTGCGCAACGCGGCCTACTACGCGCTCGCCGATCTCGCCGAGACGTTCCACCACCGGCATCCGAACGTGCGGCTGCGGCTCGTCGGCATCAACTCGGCGCATGTCGCCCGCTCGATCGCGAACGGGGAGCTGGAGGCGGGGCTGCTGGTGCTGCCGGTCGACGAGGACGGCCTCGAGGTGCGCCCGCTGTTCCGCGACGAGGTGCTCTACGCCTCGGCGACGCGAGGGTCGAAGGATGGCGCGGTCACGATCGACGAGGTCGCCGGGGCGAAGCTCGTGCTCTACGACGCATTCGCCGGCTGGGACGACCCCACCCGCCGCCAGCTGCTCGAACGAGCGCGCCTGCGCGGACTGTCGATCGAGCCGGCGGTCGAGGTCGAGCACGTCGAGACCGCACTCGATCTGGTCGCCGCCGGCACGGCCGCCACGATCGTCTCTCGGTCGATCGCGGAGTCCGAGGGGTTTCCCGCCGGCATCCGCACCTTCCCGTTCGCCGAGCCGATGCACGACACGATCGCGCTCGTGCAGCGCGAGGGGATGCTGCTGTCGCCGGCGACCCGGCGACTCGCCGAGCTCGCGGAGCGGATGCTGCGCGAACGCCTCCCCGAGCATCAGGGCCGCACGCCGCTCGACTGAGCCGCCCGGGCTCGGGCCTGATCCCCCGCGTTGGGCGGACTTCACACCCGCGGGAGGAGCCAGGGGGCCGGACGCTCAGCCCGAGGCCGGGTTCTCCTCCCGGCAGCGCGCCTCCGGACCGCGCACCTCCTGACAGCGAGCCTCCCGACAGCGCGTCCGGCCGACGAGCTCAGTACAGCTCGGCCCGACGGTCGTCGAAGAGGTGGTTGTGCGGCGGCAGCGACTTCTCGCGCACGGCCGCGAG
The DNA here is from genome assembly GCF_036823965.1 of Microbacterium sp. Classification (GTDB taxonomy): domain Bacteria; phylum Actinomycetota; class Actinomycetes; order Actinomycetales; family Microbacteriaceae; genus Microbacterium. Next base: position 305,378 of record NZ_DAITBE010000003.1, read on the forward strand.
CGACAGCACCGCGGTGGCGCCCATCACGGCCCGGAACGCGACGATCCATCCCTGCTCATCGATGATCGCGGTGCCGTCGGTCCAGTCGACGCCGCGCTCGGATCCCCAGCGGTCGGCGATCACGACCGGCAGCCGCGAGGAGCGAGCCGCGGCCATGGCCTGGATCAACTCCGGCGCATGCTCGCCCTCTGGACGCGGCACGAGCGGCCAGTTGACCGGCAGCGCCAGCACGTCGGCCCCGGCGAGCGCGAGCCTGCGGGGCACTTCGGGGAACTCGTTGTCGTAGCAGAGGGCCACGCCGAGGCGCCCGAAGGAGGTGTCGACCACGAGGCCGGCTTCAGGGCCTCGATCGAACATGAGCGTCTCCGCGCCCCATAGGTGCGACTTCCGGTAGTCGGCCAGGCGCGCGATGCGGGTGAGCACGGCGGCGGTATTGAACAGACGCTCTCCCGCCCGTTCGGCATAGCCGACCACGACCACTGCATCCTCGGGGATGACCTCCTGCACGGCGGCCCAGCGGGTATCGTCGGCGGCGATCGAAGCATGCAGTGCCTCGTCGCGATCGGCGAACACGTACCCGCTCGTGGCGAGCTCGGGCAGCACGATCAGCTGCGCCTGTCGGCGCGCGGCAGCCGAGACGGCGTCGCGGATGCGGGCGAGGTTGCCGTCGACGTCGCCGAGCACGATCTCCGGCGAGAGGGCGATGGCCCTGATGCCGGAGACGCCGGAGCGCGAGGAGCCGTCGGCCCCTCGCGCCCCTTCGTTCTCAGTCATCTTCAGTGGCGGTGACCATCACTCCGAGCGGTGCGAGGTATCCGTTGGGGTCGATCGTCCAGTCGGCCGCGGCTGCCGCCTCGACGACCTCCGGTGCCCACTCGAGGTAGACGCGGTCGTCGCCGCCGTTGATCACGAGCACCGTGCCGGTGCCGCTCTCGTCGCCCTCGACGCAGGTGTACGAGCGCCATGCTCCCTCCGGCACCGAGAAGGCGTCGCCGGGGCCGAGGTTCACTGTCGTGGTCGAGTCATCGTTCAGCGTGACCTCCCAGCGACCGGTCTTGAACAGCAGCGCCTGCGTCTTGTCATGGCGGTGACGCAGCACACCCTGGCCGGGTTCGGCCTTCACCCACGCGAGGTTGAAGGAGTGGGGCTCGTGCACGTTCGGCACCTGACGGCGGTTCTCCGACATGCCGTAGCCGATCGCGGTGGCGAGCTCGACGCGTCCGCCCTCGACCGCAGCGCACAGCAGTGCGGCGGCGGAGTACCTGCGGTCACCGGGCTGGATCACGCGCGAACGCATGTCCTCGACGGTGTACGTGGTGAGCTCGTCGATGTAGTGCTGCTTCATCGGCGTGATCAGCGCGACGTCGTCGGGCAGCACGTCACCGGCGACGGTGTCGATCAGCTGGTTGTCGGCGGTGAGGTGCAGGCCGTACGACTCCGCCTCGCGCAGGACCGACGGTCCCCAGATGATGCCGCCGTTGTCGTCTCGACCGAGCACCGTGTAGAGGATGCCCTCATCCGGCCCCTCGTTCGTGAACCCGCGGAAGATCCAGGTCGGGATGGTGACGATGTCGCCGTCATGGCTGATGTACTCGCCCTGCTTGCCGTCCACGCCCCAGCGGAGGCGGAACTCGCCGCCGAGGTTGATGAAGACCTCGGCAGTGAAGTGCAGGTGCAGGTTGTTCGAGATGCCGTTCGGCATGCCGGCCGCGCCCGTGTTGAACCCGTGGTTCTCCTCGAGGTTCACGTACTGGTTCGCGTTCTGCGAGACCCCTGCGCCGATGAAGGCGTAGTTCTCCTTGCGGTCGGACCCGGGCGTCCGGCAGTCGATGAATGCCGAGTTGCAGGGCACCCAGTCGGTGCGGCGGATGGTCCGGCGCTCAACCTCGTTCGCGTCGACGATGACGTCGGCCTGGTCGACGATGGCGTTACTCATTGCTTCTTCTCCTTGTCGATCAGCGGGTGATCAGTAGATGTTGGCGAATGCGACGGGCTCGTCGCCTCGCTGGCCTTGGATCTGAGCCCGAAGGGCGATGTCGTCCCACAGGCGGACCTCCTTGACGAGGGCGCCGTTGTGGAACGTGAACTGCGAGATGCCGAGCACGTCGACCGGCTTGCCGGTGAGGGGTCCGTAGTTCGGGACGCCGTTGTAGTCGCCGACGAACTTCCACACGACGGCGACGCGGAGGCCCGCGTACCGCACGTCGTAGTTGGTCTGGATGTCGCGGATCTCGAACTGTCCGCCGGGGAACGACTCGAGGAAGCGCAGCAGCGCCCGACGGTACCCCTCCGGACGGATGACGAGGCGGTTGCCGACCGTCAGGAGCACGAGGTCGCGCTCGAAGAACTTCTCGACCTTCTGCAGGTCGCGGTCGTTCCAGACGGTCGCGATCAGGTCGATCACGGTCTCGACCTCGGAGCGGTACTCGTCGGGACGCACGCCCGAGTCGCCCTTCGCGATCGGATCGGCCGGGGCCGGCTCGTTCCAGGAGCCGGAGAAGCCGCGGAAGGTCTGCGCCTTCGCGACCTCGTCGAGATCTTCACCACGGGCGAGGGGGCCGGCGAGCGTGTCGCGGACGACCCACTCCTCGACCATGCGGCCGCGGCGGTAGAGGCAGTTGGCGATCGTGCGGCTGAACTCCGAGGTCTGCAGGTGGCCGGAGAGCACGAGGTGCGAGCTGAGGAACGCGTCGTCGCCGCGCTGCTCCCAGATCACGTCCTCGGCCTGGCCGGTGCGGTCGGGGGTCGCCGAGATCCGCATGAGCGATCCCTCGATGACCTCGTCGCGGTTCGAGGAGGTGCCGAGACCGCCGTGCACGATCGAGTCCGGCTCGTAGTTCTCACGGATGTAGTGGATCGACCGGTCGACCCAGATGAGGTCGGTGACTTCACGGATGAAGTCGTCGGGGTCCTTGTACGGCAGATAGGCGACCGGGTCGAGAGACACGCGTTTCACTCCTTCGAGATCAGAGTCTGCGGTTCATCGGTGATCGCAGGCTTCGTTGTCGCCAGTGTATGCGTATGCACAACACGACGCAAGAGTCAGCTCAGCGCACACGGTGATCATTCCCCGAGGTGAGCGCTCAGCCGGTGGGAGCGGCCGTCAGGGTGCGCCGCGGCACGAACGCGGATTCGAAGCGGGTGCTCTCGCGCTCGGCGTCCGGGTTCTCGATGCGCCGCACGATGAGGTCGGCTGCGGCCCGCGCCATCCCGGCGATGTCGTAGCCGACGGTCGCGAGATCGATGATGGGCCAGGCGGCCTCCGGCAGATCGTCGAAGCCGATGATCGACAGATCCTCCGGCACGCGGAGCCCGGCGCGGTGCGCGGCGTTCAGAGCGCCGTACGCCACGACGTCATTGCCGCAGAACAGCAGGGTCGGGCGATCGTCGACCGTCAGCAGCTCGGATGCCGCGGCCTCACCCTCGGCTGCACCGTACGGCACCCGACGGGTGTCGCTCTCGCTCAGCGTCAGTCCGTTCGCGACCAGGGCGGCACGCAGCGCGGTCTCCCGGCTCTGCGCGGTACTGGTGTTGCTCGGGCCGAGCACGGCACCGATATGGCGGTGGCCCAGCTCGACGGCTCGGCGAACGGCCTCCGCATACCCCGGAGCGGGGTCGACGACCGTGGCATCCGCATCCACCAGCGCACCGGTGCGGTTGAAGTACACGAACGGCAGCCCGCGGTCCTTCAAGCGCAGCGGCGCGACCGAGTCGACCGTCGTGGTCGCGAGGATGACGCCGTCGAGGCCGTTCGCGAGCAGGCGCTCGACGATCGTGCCGTTGTCCGCCGACTCCGTGTGCAGCATCAGCTGATAGCCGAGCGCCTCGAGCTCACGGTGCACCGGCGCGATGATGTGCGAGTAGAACTGGTTGTCGAGGTCGGTCAGCAGCAGTCCGATGCGCCTGGTGCGGCCGGATGACAGCGCACGACCCGCCTCGCTCGGCACGTAGCCCAGCAGCTGGGCGGCTTCGCGGACCCGGAGCTTGGTGGCCTCGGAGACGCGCGAGTCGTCTCTCAGGGCACGCGACACCGTCGGCTGGGAGACCCCGGCCAACCGCGCCACATCACGACTCGTGACGACCATCTGACGCCTCCCCCTCGATTCCAGGGATTCTACTGCCCTTGACGACGGAATGCATACGCGGTCATAATCAGCACATACGTATGCAATGAAAGGACGGGCCATGCCCCTGCATCTGAAGACCGCGCCGACGAAGACGTTCGCGGACACCGCTCAGCAGGATGTCGCCGAGCGAGTTCGGACGATCATCGGCGACATCCGCGAGAACGGCGACGCCGCCGTCCGGCGGTACGCCGAGCAGTTCGACAACTGGAGCCGCGACTCGTACCGGCTCACCGAGGACGAGATCACCGAGATCATCGGCACCCTCCCCGAGCAGGTCATCACCGACATCGAGTTCGTGCAGTCGCAGGTGCGCCGCTTCGCCCAGGCGCAGCGCGACTCCCTCGTCGACATCGAGGTCGAGACGCTCCCCGGCGTCTTCCTCGGTCAGAAGCACGTCCCGGTGCAGGCAGCCGGCGCGTACATCCCCGGCGGCAAGTACCCGCTCACGGCATCCGCGCACATGACGATCATCACCGCCAAGGTCGCGGGCGTCCCCCGCGTCGTCGCGTGCACCCCGCCGATCCGCGGCGAGATCCCCGCCGCCACGATCGCCGCCATGAAGATGGCCGGCGCCGACGAGATCTACCTCCTCGGCGGCGTGCAGGCCGTCGCGGCGATGGCCGTCGGCACCGACTCGATCGAGCCGGTCAACATGATCGCCGGTCCAGGCAACGCCTATGTCGCCGAGGCGAAGCGTCAGCTGTTCGGCGAGGTGGGCATCGACCTGTTCGCGGGACCGACCGAGATCCTGATCGTCGCGGACGAGCACGCCGACCCCTTCTTCACGGCGGTCGATCTGCTCTCGCAGGCCGAGCACGGCCCCGACTCGCCCGCGGTGCTCGTGACCACCTCGCAGCAGCTCGCGGAGGAGGTCATGGACTGGATCGAGAAGATCCTCCCCGGGATGCCGACGCGCGACTACGCCGGACCGGCATGGCGCGACTGGGGCCAGGTGATCGTGGCCGACGACCTCGACGAGGCATACCGGATCGCGGACGGTTTCGCCTTCGAGCATGTGCAGATCTTCACCGAGAACCCGCGTGAGGCGCTCACGAAGATGCACGACTACGGTGCGCTGTTCCTCGGCGAGAACACCTGCGTCTCCTACGGCGACAAGGTCATCGGGACCAACCACGTGCTGCCGACGCTCGGCGCCGCCCGTTACACGGGAGGACTCTGGGTCGGCAAGTACCTGCGCACCGTGACGTACCAGGAGGTGCAGAACACCCAGTCGTCCGCCGAGCTCGGCGCCGTCTGCGGCCGTGCGGCTCGCGTCGAGCTGTTCGAGGGGCACGCTCGCTCCGGCGATGCGCGCGCCTGGCGTCACGCCGGCACGGAGTTCGCCTGGATCGAGGAGAGCCACGCGGTCGGCGCGGAGTCGCGATGACCGACCTCACGGGTCGCAGTGCCGTGATCACCGGCGGCGGCAGCGGACTCGGGGCGGCCATCGCCCGGTCGCTGCACGCCGCCGGCGCTGACGTCATCCTGGTCGGCCGCGATGAGCGCAAGCTCGCCGCGGTCGCGGCGGAGCTCGGGTCGAGGGCGCGCGGACTCTCGTGCGACGTGTCGGATGCGGCATCCGTCGACGCCCTCCGCGAAGCGCTCGGTGACACGGAGGTGTCGATCCTCGTGAACAACGCCGGCATTCCCGGCCCGGTCGCGGCACTCACCGACATCGACGTGGACGACTGGGACGAGGTGTTCGACGTGAACGTGCGCGGCACCTTCCTGCTCTGCAAGGCGCTGCTGCCCGGCATGATCGCGCGGGGCGACGGCGATGTGATCAACGTCGCCTCGGTCTCGGGCAAGCGGCCGCTCGCGCATCGCACGCCGTACTGCGCGTCGAAGATGGCCGTGATCGGCCTCACCTCGACGCTCGCGTTCGAGGTCGGACCGTCGGGGGTTCGAGTGAACTCGCTCTCGCCTGGTCCGGTCGCCGGCCCCAGGATGGAGCGGAACTTCCGGCTCGAGGCCGAGCGCTCCGGGTCGAGCATCGGCGACGCGGAGCAGGCCTTCGTCTCGCGCGCGGCGCTCGGACGCATGGTCACCGAGGCCGAGGTCGGCAGCGCCGTCGTCGCGATGCTCGGGATGCCCGGCATGTGCGGCGCCGACGTCGACCTCTCGGCCGGGATGGTGGCGTGATGCCGCGCGGTCGAGCCTCGCTGCGCGAGCGCGCGAACGAGGGCGAGAAGCTGATCGGCGCACTGCTGCGGATGCCGTCGGAGGAGCTCGTCGAGATGCTCGCCGTCGCCGGGTTCGACTTCGTGCTGATCGACTGCGAGCACGGGCCGGCCGACGTCGTCGCACTGCGTCAGCACCTGGCGGTCGCCGCGGTGCACGGGGTGCCCGTGATCGTGCGCGTCGGCGAGGGCGACCGCGCGCAGATCCTTCGGGTGCTCGACCAGGGCGCGGAGGGCATCCTCGCTCCGCATCTCGACACGGCGGCGGATGCTGCGGAACTCGTCGACGCCTCGCTGTACCCGCCGGTCGGCAGCCGCGGCTTCGCGACGTACAGTCGCGCCGGCGGGTTCGGCCAGGTCGATCCGGCAGTGCACCGCGACTGGTGGCTCGAGCACACGCTGGTGCTCGGCATGATCGAGTCGCCGCTGGGTGTGGCGAACGTCGGGGAGATCGTCGCGACGCCTCGGCTCGACGGCATCATGGTCGGTCCGGCGGATCTCGCCGCGAGCTCAGGCCCGGACGACAGCGCTGTGCCCGACGCGATCGCCGCGGTGCACACCGCTCTGGCGGCGGCGGGGTCGCTGCGCATGGACATCGTCGGCACTCGGGCGGCAGCCGACGCATCCTTCGCCGCCGGCGCCGACCTCGTCGTCTACAACCTGGCCTCGTCGCTGCTCGCGCACCTGACGGATCTGGCGCACCCCGCTCGTTGAGTCGCCGCGGCGCCGCCGGCGTGCATCCGATCACGCATCGGCGCACGCAACGAAGGAGATCTCCCGCGATGCAGGATGCATCCGCAGCATCCGTCCGTCATTCCGGGAGATCTCCTTCAGAACGCGCGTGCTGAAGGCAGGCTCAGCGCCGTGCAGCGCCGGCGGCGGCATCCGCGAGCTGCGTCTGCCACGACCGCAGCAGCGCGCCGAAGGCCTGCGGGCGCTCGATCGGCAACAGGTGCCCGGCGTCGAGCGTCACGAGCCTGGCATCGGGCAGCTGCTGCACGATCTCGGTGTGGAAGTGCGGAGGACAGATCACGTCGTCGAGCCCCGACACGACCAGGGTCGGCGTCGGCACGGCGGGCAGCACCGCGAGCAGGTCGCGTCGGCTGAGCTGCAGGTGCAGCTGCGCCCGCAGGCGCAGGCCGCCGGTGGCATCACCCATCGCGAGCGTCCGCTCGACCAGATCGGGTCGCTCGCGTACGACGGTCGCCCCGAGCAGCGACGGCAGGATGCGGGACTGCAGCGTGCGAGCATCCGTCCCTCGATCGAGCTCGTCGATCCAGCCGCGCCAGCCCTCGCGCTGCGCCTCGGTCGGCACCTTCGCGTTCGTCGACACCAGGCAGAGTCCGGCCAGCCGCTCGGGAGCCGCAACCGCAAGCGCCATCGCCACGATCGCGCCGAGCGAATGCCCGACGAGCACGAAGCGATCCGGCAGTTCGGCGCGCAGCGCATCGACCTGCTCGTCGATGTCCGGCAGGTCGAGGGTGGGGCGGATGACGGGACCGAGCCCGGCATCCGCCCACAGGTCGTGCGTGCAGTTCATGCCGGCGAGCAGCACCAGCGGTGGCATCGTCAGCCCTTCACTGCACCGTCGCTGAGGCCCGCGACGAGATACTTCTGGGCGATGAACGCGATCACGAACACCGGGATCGTCAGCAGCATCGACGCGGCCCCCGCCTGTTGCAGCATCGGCAGGGTCTGCCCGAGCTGGGTGGCGATGAACACCGGCACCGTCTTCGACGAGGTGTCGGTGAGCACGAGTGCCGTGAGGTACTCCTGGAACGCGAACAGGAAGACGAAGATGCCGGCGGTGAGGATACCGGGGCCCATCAGCGGGATCATAACGCGTCGCAGCATCCCGATCCTGGTGCATCCGTCGATCATGGCGGCCTCGTCGAGCTCCTTGGGGATGTCGGCGAAGAAGTTGCGCAGCAGCCAGATCGTGAACGGCTGATTGATCGCGACCAGGGCGATCGCCAGAGCGAACGTCGTGTCGTAGATGCCGAGCGCCCGACTGATGTCGTACATCGGCAGCACCACCGCGAAACGCGGCAGCGCACGGAAGATCAGTGCGAGCACGAGCAGCAGCGCGGAGACGTAGCTCGGGAACCGCGACAGCGCGTAGGCCGCGGGAATGCCGATGGCCAGCGCGATCACGGTCGACACGACGGCGACGACCACGGTGTTCACCAGGTAGTCGGCGAAGTACGTGGTCTGCCAGAGGTCGACGAACGCCTGCAGTGTGGGCTGGTAGTCCCAGAGCACCGGAGGGTTGGAGAACGCGACGTCGGTGGGCTTGGTCACCGAGAGGGTCATCCAGATGAAGGGGCTCAGCACGACGACGCAGAGGATGGCGAGCAGGAGACCCGTGATCACCGGCGGACGGTTGGGACCGCGGCGGCGGCGCTTCGGTGCGCCCTTGGTGACGATGGCCCTCGTCGAGAGTTCTGCGGAGGTGAGACTCATCGTTCGGCCTTCGCTTCCTTGAAGATGCCCCGGATGAACGGGATCAGCATGATGAGGATCAGGATGATGGTGAGCACGTTGATCGCACTGCCGAGGCCGAGGTTCTCGGCGCCGTCGGCGAATGCGACGGAGTAGACGTAGAGCATGATCGACTCGTTCCCGATGTTCTGCGCCTGCGGCGACAACGGGATCAGGTTGTCGAACATGCGCAGCACGTCCATGATCGTGATCAGCGTCACGAAGCCGAGCACGCCACGGATCGTCGGGATGATCACGTTCAGGTGCGTCTGGATGCCGTTGGCGCCGTCGATCTTCGCGGCTTCCTTCAGCTCGTTCGGCACGCCCTGGAGTCCGGCCAGGATGATGAGCATCGCGAACGGGAGCATGTGCCAGACGGTGTTGGCGATCACGAGGATCGCGTTCGGCACCTGGTCGGTGAACCAGAGCACCTGCGATCCGCCGAAGAAGCCGATCAGGCGGTTCACGACGCCGCCGAAGTTGTCGTCGAAGAGCCACGAGAAGGCGACCGCCCCGACGAGGTTCGGCAGCACGTACGAGACGAGCATGATGCCGAGGACGAGCGGTCGTGATGTGGTGATGCGGTTGATGCCGGTGGCGATGATGTAGCCGAACACCAGCAGGATCGCCGTGGTGACGATCGTGACGGCGACGGTGAAGAGCACCGCCTTGTGGAATCGCGGATCCGTCAACGCGTCGGTGAAATTCTCCAGCCCGATGAAGGTGCCGGGTGTGCCGTAGCGGACCTGCTCGAAGCTCCACTGCACCGTGCGCACCAGCGGGAGCACGAGGAGTGCACCCATCACCAGCAGGCTCGGCGCGAAGAGCAGCCAGAATTCGCGTGCCTTCATATGCGTCCTCCCTTGGACGGACTGTGGCCTGAACTCGCGCTCAGGCCACAGTCATGGACGGTCGGTCCTCGGTCAGCCGGCGACCTTCTCGCCGGCTGCCTGCATCTGGGCGAGTCCGTCGTCGACGGACACCTGGCCGTTGAGGATCGAGACCAGGATCGGCCGGATCTCGTTCGTGATGTCGGCGATGACCGGAGACACGATGGGCGGCATTGCGCTGGCGATCGAGTCGTTCGCCGCTGCGCCGTAGGGAGAGTTCTTCTCCGTCACCATTCCCTCGCGAGCCGGGTAGGCGGCGGGGACGGATGCCGTCGAGGCATCCTCGCTGACGGCGGAGGCCATCATCTGGAAGAGCATGTCATGGTCGAGCTTGGTGTTGAAGGGGATGGACCAGCCGTCGATCGACAGGCGGTTGTAGGAGTACTGGGCGTCGTCCGAGATCTTCGGTGCGCCGGCGAATCCGAACGAGTCGGACAGCTTGGAGTTGGCGGGAAGCGTCAGGTCGAACATGCGGCCGGAGAACATGATCGACATGGCGGCCGTGCCGTTGAACATCTGCTGCTGCACCTTGGGCTGGTCGAAGGTGGTGACCTGCGGGTCCATGTAGGGCTTGAGCGAGAGCATCGCCTCGACGGCCTGCTTGGCCTCGGGTCCGTCGAGCGTGACCTTGCCGTCTGCGGTGACGAAGTCGGCGCCGACGGAGTTCATCGCTCCCTCGAACCCGGTCGTGACGTCGGCGGTGGCGAGCCACGGCAGCGCGATCGGGTAGTCCATGAGCCCTGCGCCCTTGATGGCGTCTGCCGCGGTGATCATCTCGTCGAAGGTGGTGGGGACCTCGAGGCCGAGGTCGTCGAAGATGTCGGTGCGGTAGGCCATCACGAACATCTGCGCCTGCATCGGGATCGCGTAGATGTCGCCGTCGTAGGACATGCCCTCGACCATGGACTGGCTGATCTCGCCGAGGCCGTAGTCGTCGGCGTACTTGTCCCAGAGGTCGTTCAGCGGAACGAGCTTCTCCTCTTCGCCGAAACCGGGGATGACGAATCCGTAGGTCTCGATGATGTCGTAGGTGCCGGTGTCGCCGGACAGTGTGGCCGTGGTCTTGGTCACCTGCCCGCCGAAGTCGATCGGGTCGTGCTTCAGCGTCACATCATCGGTCGAGCAGCTCTTGACCATGGTGTCTGTGAAGGGGTCGATGGCGGAGGAATTGTAGGCGAGGACGTTGACCGTGGTCTTGCCCTCAGGAGCGGTGTAGTCGCACGACACCGTTGTCGCGTTCTCGTTGTCGGTGCGGGTCCCGGCCCCGCAGCTGGTGAGGGCGATCATGCCCACTGCTGCGAGTGCGAGTACCGGCATAGCCCGATGCTTCATGTGTCCCATGACGCTGATGGTATACGTATGCAGTCGACTTAGGGAAGCCTATGTTTGAGGAATCTATTCGTTCTGAATACGTATACGGAGTGAGCGGCGGCATCCGGCCTGTCGCCTGCTGGTGACGCGCCCGGTTCGTCGTGCAGGAAGATGTGCGGGATGCAGGGAGGAATCGCGGCATCCGCCCTGCATCATGAACATCTTCCTGCATATCGCACGCGTGGGCGACGGTGCAGGAGGACGGTTCTGGATGCCGGGCGGATGCCGAGCGGATGCCGGTAGCGGATGCGGTGCAGGATGCCGACGGCTACGCCTTCGGGCGGCGCCCCTCGAGCACGCCGGCGAGCAGCACCGCGACGAGGGCCGCGGCGGGGGCGACGATGAGTCCTGCACGGAGGCTCGCGGTCTCGGCGATGAAGCCGACGAACGGCGGCGACAGCAGGAAGCCGAGCCGCAGCAGCCACGACACGATCGTGAGGCCGACGCCGGGGCGCAGTCCAGGCAGCTCGTCCGCCGCATGCATCGCTGCCGGGATCAGCGTCGCGATGCCGAAGCCGACCGCCGCGAATCCGGCGATCGTGCCCGGCACGCTCGGGAAGATGAGCGCGAGCGTCATGCCGACGGCGGCGATCAGGCCGCCGACGCGGGCGACCGCGCGCTGCCCGAAGCGATCGGTCATGCCGTCGCCGAGCATCCGCCCGATGAACTGCGCGCCGACCAGGGCGATGAAGCCGAGCGGGGCGATCGCGGCAGCGGCGCCGAGCGACTCGCCGAGGTAGAGCGTGGCCCACGAGTTGCCGGCATCCTCGGCGACGGCGCCGGCCATCGCGATGAGCGTCAGCGCGATCAGGATCATCACGAGACGAGGACTCACTGCGCGGCGCAGCGCGCTCTTCAGTTCTGCGGGCTCGGCGGTGGCTTCGGCATCCGCCTCCGCGTCGTCATCGTCGCGGCCGGGCAGGCAGAACCGCAGCGCGATCAGGGCGACGACCGCGAACACCGCGGTCGAGATGCCGAGGTGCACGCCGAGCGGCAGCTGCAGCGCGATCGCGGCAGCCGCCATGCCACCGCCGAGCACGGCGCCGATCGACCAGATCGCGTGGAAGCCGTTGATGATCGAACGCCCGTACCGGCGCTGCACCCGCAGCCCGTGGGCGTTCTGCGCGACATCGGTGATGGCATCGGATGCTCCGCCGACGAGCAGCGCGACGGCGAACAGCACTCCCGACGGAGCGAGCGCCGCTGCCAGCAGACCGAGCGCGGTGAACACGGTACCGAACACGGCCATGCGTCCGGAGCCGAATCGACGGATCAGCACCGCGGCGAGGAGTCCGGCGGCGATCGCTCCGGCGGGGAAGGCGGCGATCGCGAGACCGTAGCCGACGTTGTCGAGGCCGAGCGCCGACTTGATCTCGGGGTACCGCGGCAGGATGTTCGCGAACAGGGCGCCGTTCGTCAGGAACAGTGCCGAGACGGCGATGCGCGCGCGACGCGTCGCCCGGTCGGGCGTGGATCGTCGAATCGATTCGGCGGTAGTCATAGCAACGATCGTACGGGGCATCGGGCATGCTCGCGACCACGCGGCGCAGACGGGCGAGCCGCGCCGATGTGCTACCCGCGCACACCCCCGAACGCAACCCCGTATCCCCCGATGGTGCCCCGGCCTACGCTCGACCCATGACCGACCTCACCCAGCCCACCGGCCGCGAAGAAGCACTGCGCGCCATCCCGCGCGACGACGGCAGCGCCCCGCGCGCGCTCGTGCTCGGTGCCACCGGCTACATCGGCGGCCGCCTCACCCCTCGGCTGCTCAACGCCGGGTATCGCGTGCGCGTGCTGGCGCGCGATGCGGCGCGCGCGGCTTCCTTCCCCTGGGGGTCGGAGTGCGAGATCGTCGAGGGATCGGCGGATGAGGCGGAGGCCGTGGCCGAGGCCATGGATGACGTCGATGTCGTGTACTACCTGATCCACTCGATGTCGGCGGGCAAGGGCTTCGAGGAGAGCGACGAGCGTGCCGCGAACACCGTGGCCGAGGCCGCGAAGTCAGCCGGCGTGCACCGCCTCGTCTACCTGGGCGGGCTGCACCCTGATGACGCGAAGCTGTCGCCGCATCTGCGCTCGCGCGTGCAGGTCGGCGAGACGTTCCTCGAATCCGGGGTGCCGACGCTCGTGCTGCAGGCAGGCGTCGTGATCGGCTCGGGCTCGGCGTCGTTCGAGATGATCCGCCACCTCACCGACGTGCTGCCGTACATGCCGGCGCCGAAGTGGGTGCGCAACCGCATCCAGCCCATCGCCGTGCGCGACGTGCTGCACTACCTGCTGGGCGCTGCCCGGGTCGACGCCGACGTGAATCGCGCGGTCGACATCGGCGGCCCAGACGTGCTGCGCTACGGCCAGATGATGAACGGCTACGCCCTCGAGGCCGGGCTGCCGCAGCGGGCGATCGCCGCGCTGCCCGTGCTGACGCCTGGCCTCGCCTCGCATTGGGTGAACTTGGTGACGCCGGTGCCGCGATCGATCGCGCGCCCACTCGTCGCCTCGCTGCAGAACGAGTGCGTCGTGAAGGATCACTCGGTCGACGAGCTGATCCCACAGCCGGAGGACGGGCTCACCCCGTACCGCCGAGCCGTCGCGCTCGCACTCGGGCGCCTCGACGCCGACACGATCGAGACGAGCTGGCAGGACGCCGAGGTCTCTGGTGCGCCGAGCGACCCGCTGCCGAGCGACCCTGATTGGGCCGGCCGCACCGTGTTCACCGACAAGCGGGCGCTGAAGACGACGGCATCCGTCGACAAGCTGTGGAGCGTGCTGCTGGGCATCGGCGGCGACAACGGCTGGTACTCGTCGCGCTGGCTGTGGACCATTCGCGGGTGGATGGACCGCCTCGTGGGCGGCGTCGGGCTGCAGCGCGGTCGCCGCAGCCGCAGCGCCGCTCGGGTCGGCGATGCGATCGACTTCTGGCGGGTCGAGGCCGTCGAGACGTCCGACGAGGGGAACCTGCTGCGGCTGCGCGCCGAGATGAAGGTGCCGGGCGCTGCATGGCTCGAGCTGCGCGCGATCCCGGACGGATCAGGTGCGCGCTACGAGCAGCGGGCGGTGTTCTTCCCGAGCGGACTCAGCGGGCGCCTGTACTGGCTGGCCGTGCTGCCGTTCCACGGCTTCATCTTCGCGGGCATGGCGGCGAAGATCACGGCGACGGCTGAGGGCGTGCAGAAGGTGAAGCCGAAGGAGGAGCCGGTGGATGCAGAGACGGTGGCGCCCTGAGTCCGCCGGGTCCCCGAGCCTGTCGAAGGGCCCTGCCCCTGGGTCCCTGAGCCTGTCGAAGGGCCCCGTTCAGCGGGGCCCGCGGCGGCCGACGCCGGCGAACACGGCGTGCAGCAGCGGCAGCGCCGAGACGCAGATGAGGGTGACGCCGAGCGGCGGGATCGTCGGCACGAGCAGTGCGCCGCCGACGAGCATCGCGGCGAACAGCACGCCGGAGCCGATGCGGCGGGCGAGCCCCTCCAGGCGGTCGAGCCGACGCTCGAGGCGTGAAGTGTCGAACGAGACGGAGCCGTCGTCGATGCGGGTGATGACGTTGTCGATGCGCTGCGGGAGACGCATCGTGACACCGGCGGTGTCCATGGCGCGGGACGCGAAGGCCTGCACGACGTTGCCGGTCTCGGCGCGGAGCAGACGGCCGGCGTAGGGCTCGGCGGCATCCCACACGTTGAACGACGGGTCGAGCCCGCTGCACATGCCCGAGGTCAGCGAGACCGCGCGGATGAGCAGCAGCATGTTCTCGGGCAGCTGCAGCGGGAGCGAGCGGACCATGTCGCCGAACTCGTCCGCGAAGTCGCGGAACTCCCGCGGGTCGACCTTGCTGAGCTCGGCGAAGCCCATGCCGCCGAAGCGCGCGAACAGGGCGGTGAGCGCGCGTTCGAGCTCGGCGGTGTCGGCGGACGGCAGCAGCACGCCGATCTCCTGCGCCGCGGCGACGAGTCCACGACTGTCGCGTCCTGCGACCGCGATCAGCAGGGTGCGCAGGCCGTCTCGCAGGCTGTCCGGCACCTCGGCCATCATGCCGAAGTCGATGAATGTCAGGCGGAAGTTCCGGGTCTGGTTCCCTGCCGTTCGGGCCGTCTGGCCGGCATCCGCCCGGCCCCCTGCACCGGCATCCGCCCGGGTCGCCGAGCCTGGGTTCCTGAGCCTGTCGAAGGACGAAGGGCCCGATACCGGCGTCACGAAGATGTTCCCCGGGTGCGGGTCGGCATGCACGAAGCTGTGTGTGAACACCTGGTCGAACATGACCTCGGCGAACACCTCGGCCACCTCCGCCGGGTCGATGCCGGCCGCGTGCAGCGCCTCGATGTCGTTGATCTTGATCGCGGTGACGTCCGACAATGTGAGCACGCGTCGGGTCGACCGCTCCCAGACGATCTCCGGAGTGTCGACGCGCGGGTCGTCGGCGAAGTTCTCGCGGAACCGCTCGGCGCTGGCTGCCTCGTGCAGGTAGTCGATCTCCTCGAGGCTGGTCTCGGCGAACTCCTCGACGAGTCCAGGCGCATCGACGCGGTCGGCCACCAGCCGCACGCGCGTGAGCCACTTCGCGACCCGGCGGAGCGCGGCGAGGTCGACCGCGACGATCTCGTCGATGCCCGGTCGCTGCACCTTCACGATGACGTTGCCGAGCCCGGTGTCTGCCGCGTCGATCGCCGAGAGCCTGGCGCGATGCGCCTGACCGAGGGATGCCGCCGCCACCGGGGTCTCGTCGAACCAGGCGTAGGCGCGGTCGAGCGGGAGTCCGAGTTCGGCCTCGGCGGCGGCGCGGATCGCAGCGTACGGGACGGCGGGAACCTCGTCCTGCAGCCCCTCGAGCTCGGCTGTGATCTCGGGCGGCAGCACGTCGAGGCGAGACGACATGAACTGGCCGACCTTGATCATCAGACCGCCGAGCTCGATCGCGAGCGCGTGGAACCGGCGTGCGAACTTCTGCATGCGCGGTCCACGCGTGCGCTCGGCGATCGAACTGAGTCCGAGGCGCGGAAGCACCAGTTCGAACCACCAGATCTTGGCGAGCTCGCGCGAGGCGAACGCCAGGATGCGTCGGTATCGGGCGCGATGGGCGCCCTGCGCCGCGGCATCCGTCATCTGCTGGTCCTTCTTCGTGAGTCCGATCAGTCCTGAGCGAGGATCGAGTAGAGCTTACGGCGCGCGTCGTCGAGCACGTCGATCGCGCTCTGCACCTGCTCGGGCGATCCGGTGCGTCCGACCTGTGCGGCTGCGCCGGCGAGGTCGACCCCGGCCTTGGGCAGCGCGCTGAACCGCGGGTCGTTGCGGTGACCGTCCTTGCCGGCGGTCGGCTCCCACGGGGCCTTCGTCTCGGACGACTCCGCGGCGACGGCACGGCCGGCCTCGGTGAGCGAGTAGGTCTTGCGACCGTTCTGCTCCTCGGCGGCGATGAGGCCCTCGTCGGCCAGCAGCTGCAGGGTCGGGTAGACCGATCCCGCGCTGGGCTTCCAGGATCCACCGCTGCGCTCGGCGATCTCGTTGATGATCTGGTAGCCGTGCATGGGCTGCTCGGCGAGCAGCGAGAGCACTGCGGTGCGCACGTCGCCGCGGGCCATGCGGGAGCCGCCGCTCGGGCGCTGCTGGTCGAAGCTCTTCCGGAACTGTTCCACGATGTCGTAGATCGCGCCGGCGGGACCGTTCGCGCCTCCGAAGAGGTTGCCGAGGTTGTTGGCGCCGTCGTTGCTGCCGGTGCCACCGAAGGGGAATGCGTTGTTCATGATGACCTCCTGGGTCTGTGGTGAACGATACTCAACGATATATCGTTAACCCGAGAGTCAGGTGGGAGTTTCCGCGGATCATCGGCCTCAGCTCCCACCACCACATGCCAGCGCCGGGAGCGGGCCGTGCCCACACTCCAACCCACGCCGCATCTCGGATTTCTGCGGAACTTCGGACGGATGCCGCCCGGCGGCTCCGAAGTTCGGCAGAAGTCCGAAGCGACGCGACACTCCCGCGGGGATCAGCGCGGCAGCGTCAGGATCTCCGCGCCCGTCTCGGTCACCGCGATCGTGTGCTCGGTGTGGGCGGTGCGGCACCCGGTCGCGCTGCGGAGCGTCCACCCGTCGTCATCCGTGACCAGTTCGTCGGTGTCGGCCATGACCCAGGGCTCGAGCGCGAGCAGCAGGCCGGGGCGCAGGATGTAGCCGCGGCCGGGTCGTCCGTCGTTCGCGACGTGCGGGTCCTGGTGCATGGTCGAGCCGATGCCGTGGCCGCCGAACTCCATGTTGATCGGATAGCCGGCCTGGCGCAGCACCGTGCCGATCGCGCGGGAGAGGTCGCCGATGCGCGCGCCGGGCTTCACGGCGGCGATGGCTGCGGCGAGCGCTCGCTCGGTCGTCTCGATCAGGGCGAGATCCTCCGGCGCCTGCGTCTCGCCCACGATGAAGCTGATCGCCGCGTCGGCCGAGATGCCGCGGAGCGTGACGGCGAGGTCGAGGGTGAGCAGGTCGCCGTCGGCGAGCGTGTAGTCATGCGGCAGACCGTGCAGCACGGCGTCGTTCACGGCGGTGCAGATGTAGTGACCGAAGGGTCCGCGCCCGAACGACGGCGCGTAGTCGACGTAGCAGGATTCGGCACCCGCATCCGTGATCATCTGCTGCGCCCAACGGTCGATGTCGAGCAGGTTCACGCCGACGACCGCACGCTCCTTCAGGGTGTGCAGGATGGTGCCGACGAGCGCGCCGGCGTCCTTCGCTCTGGCCAGTTCGTCGGGGGTGAGGATCTCGATCATGGTTCTCTCCGTGGCATCCAATAACTATCCCGGTAATACTATCCCGGGATTAGTATGGGCATCATGATGGTCCGGATGCCGCTGACTGCCGCCGAGCTCGAGCGCGGCGAGCGCCTCGGTGCATTGCTGCGGCGTGCGCGCGGCGAACGGTCGATGCTGGCCGTCGCGCTCGATGCCGGTGTCTCGCCGGAGACGCTTCGCAAGATCGAGTCCGGTCGCGTGGCGACTCCTGCCTTCTCGACGATCGCCGCGATCGCGGATGTGCTCGGCATCTCGCTCGACAGCGTGTGGGCCGAGATCGAGCCGGTGCGTGCGCCTGGTGTCGCGCGGGTCGCGTCGTAACCGCTTCGTCTCGAAGGAGTTCCTCGGATGCCCCACGCCCTGGTGACCGGAAGCTCGCGCGGCATCGGTCGAGCGATCGCGCAGACGCTCGCGCGTCGCGGTGATCGCGTCGTGGTGCACTACGCGAGCGATCGTGCTGCCGCTGAGGAGACGCTCGCGTCACTGGACGGGTCGGGGCACGCAGTGGTGGGCGGCGACATCGGTTCGCCGGCGGAGGCGCAGCGCGTCGTCGATGAGGCGGTGGCTGCGCTCGGGTCGCTCGACATCCTCGTGAACAATGCTGCAGTGGCGCCGAATGCCGACAATGCGCATCGCGCGGACTCGACGTCGTTCGAGTCGTGGCAGGCGGCGTGGGCGCAGATGGTGCAGGTCAATCTGCTCGGCGCCTCGAACGTGACGCTGCTGGTGGCGCAGCACATGATCGCACGCGGCGAGGGTGGGGCGATCGTGAACGTCGGCTCTCGCGGGGCCTTCCGCGGCGAGCCGGACCATCCCGCGTACGCCGCGACGAAGGCCGGACTGCAGGCGTTCGGGCAGTCGATGGCGCTCGCGCTGGCTCCGCACGGCATCGCGGTGGCCTCGGTCGCGCCAGGCGTGATCTCGACCGAGCGGCAGTCCGGGCTGCTGTCGGGCGACTCGGGCGAGCGCGTGAGGGGCCAGAGCCCGTTCGGTCGCGTCGGCACTCCCGAGGAGGTGGCGGATGCCGTCGCATACCTGACCTCCCCCGGCGCCGTGTGGGCATCGGGCACCGTGCTCGACCTCAACGGGGCGTCGTACTTCCGCTGAGCCGGTTCGACGTCCGGCATCCGACTCGGCATCCGGCATCCGGCATCCGACTCGGCATCCGGCTCGGCCGTGTGCGCTTCCGGCTGCCGAACTCCGAGAGTCCGGCCGACGGAGGCGCACAGGCCGCGCGAGGGCACGGAGCGGATGCTCCTCAGCGCCGCCAGATCGCGACGATGCCCGCCCCGACGACGGCGAGCACTGCGGCGCCGACGAAGAGCCAGGCGAAGCCGCCGGTGAGGGCATCCGCCGTCGACGCGCCGCCGGCCTCGAGCGCAGCCGTTCGCAATCCGGCGATCGTGCCGAGCACCGCGAGCCCGACCGCGCCGCCGATCTGCTGACTCGTGTTGATGAGACCGCCCGCGAGTCCGGCCTCGCCGCCGTCGACGCCCTCGACCGCGAGCTGCGTCGTCGCGACGAATGCGCCGCCGAGGCCGACACCGATCAGGAGGGTCGGCCCGAGCAGGTGGATGAGGAACACGGCATCCGACGGGGCGAGTGCGAGCCAGATCAGCCCACCGGCCAGCACGAGCAGTGAGCCGATCAGCACCGGACGACTGCCGAGGCGCGCGATCACCGAGGGCACTGCGCCTGCGACGAGCACGAGCGCCCCGGCGAGCGGAAGCTGTGTGAGGCCGGCGGCGAGCGCGTCGTAGCCGAGCACGGCCTGCATGAAGACCGAGAGGGCGAAGAAGAGTGCGACCATCGCCGCACCGCCGAGCAGCATCACGACGTTGCCGAGCGCGAGGTTGCGGTTGCGGAAGACAGACAGCGGCATGAGCGGTGCGGGGCTGCGGCGCTCGATCACGACGAATGCGATCCCGAGAGCGATCGCGGCGACGAACAGGACGAGTGGCAGCGGATGCAGGAAGCCGAGCTGCTCGACCGCGCTGAACGCTCCGACCAGCGCGACGAGGGCTGCGGTCACCGTGATGGCGCCGACGGCATCGAGTCGCCCCTGGGCGCGGATGCCGTCGCGGGTGATGAGCAGCGGGATCGCGATGAGCACGATCGCGCCGACCGGCACGTTCACGAAGAAGACCGACTGCCAGCCGAGGGTCGCAGTGAGCACTCCGCCGAGCAGGACGCCCGCTGCAGATCCGATGCCGGCGACAGCTCCCCACACGCCGAGGGCCTTGGTGCGCTCGGCGCCGTCGGGGAAGAGCTGGGTGAGCAGCGCGAGTGCGGCCGGGGCGAGCAGTGCGGCCGATACCCCCTGCAGCGCGCGGGCCGCGAGCAGCATCTCACTCGAGATCGAGAGGCCGGCGAGGGCGGATGCCGCGACGAACCCGGCAGTGCCGATCAGGAACACGCGGCGGTGGCCGTAGCGGTCGGCGAGGCGTCCACCGAGCAGCAGGAGGCCGCCGAACGCGAGGACGTACGCGGTGATGACCCAGGCGAGGGCGAGGGTGTCCATGCCGAGCCGGCGCCCGAGCACGGGGAGCGCGATGTTGACGATCGAGGCATCGAGCACGACCAGGAACTGGGCGAGGGCGAGGATGCTGAGGGCGAGCCAGCGGCGCGTGCTGCGCGGTGCGGTTCGCGGTGCGGCCTGGGTGAGCGTGGTCATGGTGGATCCTTTCGATGATGGATGAGTGATTACTCACTCACTCTTGTGGGCATGAAGAAGTGATCGCCTTCCTGCCCCGGTTCAATCGGGGTGACTGATCCCCCTGGTCAGCAGCGCGGCCCAGCGCTCCGGGCGCCCATCGAGCTGGGTGGTGACGATGAGGTGGCAGAGCTGGCCGTAGGCGATGAACTGCTGCACCGCTTCGTCGCTGCCGCCGGAGCGGGACTGGGCGAAGGTCGTCACGCGACCGAGTCCCGCCCGGAGGGCCGCGCCGACCTCGGGAATGTCGGCGACCGACTGCGCGTGCACCTGCAGCATCAGCAGGGCTCGGTCCGAGATGAGGTGCGCGTAGGCGTCGCCCATCGCGTCGAGGATGCTGTCGGCGGTCTGTTCGGTGGCGGCAACCGCACCCTCTTCGAGCGCTGCGATGATCGCGTCGAAGCACGCCTCGAGTGCGGCGATGAACAGGGCCTCCTTGCCCGAGTAGAGCTTGAAGACGTAGGCCGGCGAGATCTTGGCCGCGCGGGCGACGTCGGCCACCGTGGTGCCGTGATACCCGCCACGGGCGAACTCGGCCAGCGCGGCGGAGGCGACGAGGGGTCGTCGCGCATCGGCCGTGGAGAGGATCGAGCTTCGCGTGGTGGACATATGAGTGACTGTACACTCACTCTCCGTTGGCGGCAATGGCTTCGCGGTTACAGATGTACGCCCGCTTGCCCGAATCGAACGATAAACGATAGATTCCTGTTGTTGTTCGATGGAAGGTGCCAGCTATGGGGAATGTGACGATCGTTGTGCTGCGGGTCGTGATCGCGCTGGCCCTGGTGGGGTCGGTGGCAGTGCAGGCGTTGATCGCGCCGCTGCTCTGGCTGGATCTCGCCGAGGGCGAGCTGTGGGGGCGGATCCTGATCGTCGGGATCGTGATCGGCGGGGTCGCGACGATGCAGGTGTTCGCGGTGTGCGTATGGATGCTGCTGACCCGGGTGCGCCGGGGTTCGATCTTCGCGGAGTCGTCGTTCCGGTTCGCGAACGTGATCATCGGGGCGATCCTGGTCGCTGCGGCGCTGACCTTCGTGCTCGCGGCGGTACTCGCTCCCGGAGAGATCGCGCCGGGTGTCGTCGCGCTGATCGGCGGAGCCGGGGTGGTGCTGTGCGGGATGGCGCTGCTGGTCGGCGTGATGAAGGCGCTGCTGCGCCAGGCGATCGAGCGCGATACCGAGGCGCGGACGCTGCGGTCCGAGCTCGACAACGAGGTGATCTGATGGCGGTCGTCGTCGACATCGACGTGATGATGGCCCGTCGCAAGATGAGCGTCGGAGAGCTGGCAGAGCGGATCGGCATCACGCCGACGAACCTCGCGGTGCTGAAGAACGGCCGGGCGAAGGCCGTGCGGTTCACGACGTTGGATGCGCTCTGCGAGGCGCTCGAGTGCCAGCCGGGTGATCTGCTCCGGTGGGAGTCGGACGCACCCGCGTAGATCGCCCGCGTCGCGACCACGAGCCGACGACGGGCGGAGCTGCCGGGATGCGGGTGGGAGAAGTACCGCCAACCTCACGGTCGTGATCTGCTCGCCTCCCGCATCCGGTCGTCATGCATCACGGCACGACGACGACCTTGCCGGCGATGCGTCCGGCGGCCGCCTCGGCATGGAGCGCCGGCAGTTCGGTCAGCGGGATGCGCCGCGTGACCTCGAGGTGCAGGTCTCCGCTGTCGACGAGCGAGACGAGCTCGCGCAGTTTGGCGGCATCGCTCCGGACGAACACGACCACGGACCGCACGCCGCGATCGGCGTCGTCCGGTGCCGGCATCCACGCGGTCGTGCTCACCACGACTCCCCCGTCACGGACCAGGCGCACCAGTGCTGTGAACGCCTCCGGCTCGATCGGGGCGAGGTTGAGGAGCATGTCGACTGGCTCCGACACCGCATCGAGGACGGATGCCTCGGTGTGGTCGATGATCTCGTGCGCTCCGGCTGCGCGCACTGCATCCGCACTCCGGGGGCTCGCGGTCGCGATGACGTGCGCGCCGGCCCGAGCTGCGAGGGCGATCGCGTACTTCCCCACGACGCCGCCGGCTCCGACGATGAGCACGCGCTGCCCCGCCTGCAAGTCGCCGTCGTCGAAGAGCGCCTGGCGAGCGGTGAGCGCGACAGAGGGGAGCGCCGCGGCATCCGCGAGCTCGACACTGGTCGGCGCAGCCACCAGGGCATCCGCCGGGGCGACGACGTATTCGGCCGCGCCGCCGTCCTCACCCATGGGCAGGAAGCCGATCACCGCATCGCCGACCGCGAATCCGTCGACGCCCTCACCGACAGCATCCACCGTGCCGGAGACGTCGTAGCCGGGAACGTGCGGCAGCGTCACCGGGATCGGCAGGAAGCCCGCCCGCATGCCGTTGTCCGCCGCATTGAACGCGGATGCCGCGACGCGCAACCGCACCTGTCCGGCGCCGGGCGTCGGCTGCTCGACTTCGTCGTACTGGAGCACCTCGGGTCCGCCCACTTCGTGGAACTGCACTGCCTTCATGATTCTCTCCTTCGTCAGGTGCTTCGAATTCGAAGCAATAGGTGACAGTAGCACTGCTTCGAATTCGAAGCAACACGTATACTGGACGAATGAGCACACCCCCTCGCCTGTCGCCGACCGAGCTCTCGGCCTACTTCGCGTTCACGGAGGTGAGCAGCCTGCTGCGGCACTCGGTCGAGAAGCAGCTGAAGGATGCCGGGCAGCTCAGCTACGTGCAGTTCCAGCTGCTCGCGCGGCTCGGGGATGCTCCGGACGGCAGCCAGCGCATGACCGACCTCGCCGACGGCGTCGTCTACAGCCGCAGCGGCCTCACGTATCAGGCGCAGCTGCTCGAACAGCGCGGGCTGGTCACGCGCACTCCCTCACCGGAGGACGAACGCAGCACCATCGTCGCGATCACCGCCGAGGGGCGCGGGGTGCTGGCGCAGGTCTTCCCCGGGCATATCGAGACCGTGAAGAGCCTGCTGTTCGACTCGCTCGGGGCGGATGACGTCGACGGCCTGGCGCGCGTGCTCACGCAGGTGAGTGCGCACCTGCGGGCGAACCCGCCGCGGTCCGCGGGAAGCCGACGGAAGGGGTAGGCGCGGTTGGGGCGCTGAGCTGCAGCCTTTGGGTCGCTGAGCTTGTCGAAGCGCGGGCCGCTGAGCTCACACCGCTTGCGTCGATCGGCTTGCCGCGCGCACGTGCTACAAGAGGTGGACGTTATCGAGGTAGTCGAAATGGGTCTTCACTGAAGCCGAGACATCGATGTTCTGTAGCTTGGTGGCGATCGGTGTGAACCCAACGAGGCCGGCAGCAGTCTCGCCAGCTTGGGCAGCCCGATAGACGTACTTCAACACGTTGTCGGTGCCCGAGTGATAGCAATAGACACCGCTATCCACGCCGGCAGTGAGCGCATCCCAATTACTCTTTGCACCGATCGCCGCGCCAAGAAGATGTGCAGACTGAATCCTCGGGCCGTCGGGCTTGGTCCCGAGCGTCTCCGCTGCAACGACCATCACTCGCGCACCAAGGCTGTGCCCGATGAGCACATAAGACTCAGCATCAGTCCGAGCCAAGAGGTCTCCAACGACAACACCGGTTTTGTCGGCCCTGCTCTTGGCAACATGCCAGGGGTTCTTTGCGAGATCAGTAGCGATCATCGCGGGGCCGACCACATTTCCGAGGAACCTTGCGCCGGCCTTGGTCCCGGCAGCGGCCGCCACCTTCGCCGCAGCAACTCCGCCAGCCTTGCCCATGGCGCCGGCGCCAAGGATGCCAAAGTCGCGGAGCTCCTTCGCGCCCCACCGGACACGGTAAACGGGAGAGTCGGGATACCGCTCGTTGATGATCGACTTCCAACCGCCCCACTTCTCCCCCTTCCCTTCAGTCAGGAAGCCGCTCGCGAAGACCACGGGAACACCGCCATTCCCGGGACGCAGGAGATCGATGCTGAATGACCTGTCTTCGCGGAGGTAAGCGTTCGACACAGAGGCACCGAGAGCACCCCCGACAGCAGCGCCCACGGCTGTCACCACCGCGGTACCGCCCGCCATCCCGAGCCCGCCAGCAGCCAGACTTCCACCGCCGAGTAGTGCGAGACCGTGTGCGCTGGCCGCAGCTCCAGAGAACCCGCCGAACAAGCCAAGCGAGCCGATCGCCCCACCGATTGCCGGCGCGGCGAGCAGAGCAAGTGGCACCGCTACCCCGAGCGCGACCACGCTCCCAGCAACGATCTTCGAGGCCTTGTCCAGGTCGGGCTTTTCGTACTGGAGGAACTCTTCGTAGTCATGCAGGTCGCCGTACGTCCCCTGCGACTTCTCGAAGCCCGGAATGTCATGTCGATGCTCAGCGCAGAACTGCGGCAGTCGAATCGCTCCACGGTCGCGCACCGCAAGATTGTCACATCCGATCGCGACGCAAGGCAGCGTTGGCGATCCGCACCCCTGACATACATAGACCGGGATTTGCCCCACCGGCCGGTTCGACTTCCGATGTTCGTTCACGAGATAGCAAGACGAACACCACCCATGCACGACGTCCAGCAGAGAGACGTCGTCTGCCACATCCGCAATCCATTGCGCTGTTCCGGCGTACGCGTCCGCTCGTTTCTGCGCCGTTCGCCGATTCTCCTCGGCCTGCTTGAGAGCCGCTTTCTGCGCTTCTGGGTTAGCGAGTCCCAGCGCATCCTCGTTCGAAGTCATGCGGGCGGCATACCAGGTTTTCGCATATGCCCACATGTTGCTTAGGAGTGCGGGATTGGTTTCAAGCACCCCTCCTTGTGCAACAGTGGGAGATACATCGGTGAGCTCGCCAACAAGCGTCAATGACGCCCCCTGGTCCGAGATCACCTCAACCTGGAGTCGCGTCCCGTCAACGACATGGGCGTGGATGGCGCCGGGCATAACCTGGGATCAGTCCTTGTATCGCTGAACAGCGGTACGGATGCCGTCGGCGTGCGCGTAGATCTCGTCTAGCTCGTCGATCGGGAAGCGTGTCTCCACTTTCTCCTCATCGAGAAGGCCCAGGTACTTCTGCTTACCGTTGAAGTGCAGGCGCGCGATCGGCTTACGGTTGTTATCGTCGAGCAGCACGGCGAAGTAGCTCTTCGCGTCACGGTGCGTCACCCGGTGCGGCTTCACCTCTCCACACGCGATGGCCTTCACGATCTGGTAGCCCTCGAGCTCTTCCAGAGTTGTCTCGATTTCTGTGTCGCGGTCGAGATCTGCGGCAACAACTTCTGCGCTCGTCGCAGCAGGGGGTGCATCAGCGGTAGCTGTAATGCCGCCCACTCCGAGAGCCGTCTTGAGGCGGTCGTTCACTCGTTCCGTTAGGAACTGCTGGGCTGCCTTGCTCACGAGCGTCGTGA
Organism: Microbacterium sp.; assembly: GCF_036823965.1. GTDB lineage: Bacteria > Actinomycetota > Actinomycetes > Actinomycetales > Microbacteriaceae > Microbacterium. The sequence continues at coordinate 331,237 of NZ_DAITBE010000003.1, forward strand.
ACTGCTGGCGAACCTTCTGTGTGTACGAGCCCTCGTAGACACGCGTCGCGAAGAACTTGATCCATTCATCCGTCGGCTCACGGAACTGACTCGAGATCTCACGCTTGAGTGCGCCGATGTACTTCAACTCTTCGGCCGCACTGATGATCGAGTCGAGGTCGAAGCTCTCCTTGCTGAGCTTCTGGATTTCAGAGATCAACGTCTCGTCGATGTCGAGCAGATCGAGAACGAGGAACGGCTTGGCGTCCATGCGGTTCGGAGCGTCAAGATCGGTGTAGAAGTGCCATGCCACGCCGTTCGTCAGGACTGCAATGCGCGCATTCGTCACAGCGAAGTACCGGTAGAGCTGCGACGCATGCTCGATCTTGAGGGACCCCATCGACGGCTTGCACTCGATGAGAATCTGAACCTCACCATCACGCATGATGGCGTAGTCGATCTTCTCGCCCTTCTTGGTCCCCACGTCGGCGGTGAACTCTGGAACGACCTCGATCGGATCGAAGACGTCATAGCCGAGGATCGTTGAGATGAACGGCATCACGAAGGCATTCTTCGTCGCCTCTTCGGTCCCGATCGCGGTCGCTTGGTTCTTCACCTTGGTCGCAAGGGAATCAAGACGCTCTGCAAACTCCACGGCCACTCCATCTATCACTGAACACGCATTCATCCAGACGATAGCGGAACCGGGCGACATTCATCGTCTGCGACCGCCTACTCCCGCAGCACTGACTCCAGCAGCCCGGGGAACAGCGCGTCGAGGTCATCGCGGCGGAGCGTCAGCATCCGTCGTCGTCCGTTGGCCTCATTGCGGATGACGCCGGCCTCGCGCAGCACCTTCATGAAGTGCGACTTGGTCGACTTCGGGAGGTTCGGGTCGGTGGCATGGCAGGCGGCCATGTCGAGCGGGCCGTCGGCGAGCTGGCGCGTGATCGCGAGGCGCTCGGGGTCGCTGAGCGCGAAGAGCACGTCCGTGAGCTGGATCTCGGAGCGCTCCGGGTGCGGAAGGTCGCCAGGCATAGTTCGAGAATAGTTGAACAATTGCCGGATAGCGAGTACGCTCCGATAGTTCGATGATTCTCGAACGATTGAGGAGCCGTCATGACCAGTACCGCGCCGATCGCACTTCGACGGGCTCAGGGATCCAGTTCGGAGCGTTCGACGCGCTCGGGGACCCAACGCCGCCGCTTCGGCTTCGTTCTCGCGATCGTGGCGCAGATCCTGATGATGGCCGGGGCGAGTGCGCCGTCGCCGTTCTACCCGGTGCTCGCGCAGGAGATCGGGTTCGACGCGATCGTGATCAGCGCCGTGTTCGCGGTCTACGCGGTGGCGCTGCTGCTCACGCTCCTCACCGCCGGATCGCTCTCGGACCACATCGGACGCCGTCCGGTCGCGATCGCCGGATTCCTCATGCTCGCCGGCAGCATGCTCCTCTTCTGGCACGCGGATGCCGTCGCGCTGCTGTTCCTCGCACGCATCCTGCAGGGCGTCGCGAGTGGGCTGCTGATCTCGGCGCTGTCGGCGACAGTGCTCGACTTCGCGCCGGAGGGGCGCCCGGGCGTCGCAGCGCTGTGGAACGCGCTGAGCCCCGGCATCGGACTCGCGCTCGGCGCGCTCGCGTCCGGCGTGATGCTCGACGCAAGCGACGAGGCGCTGCTCGACGTATTTGCGCCGCTGAGTTCCGCGTATATCGTGCTCGCGGTGCTGTTCTTCGTGATCCCCGAGACCGCGCCGCGCAAGCCAGGCGTGTGGGCGTCGCTGAGCTTCCGCCTGTCGATCCCTTCTGCGATTCGGGCGGACTTCTGGCGCGGGGCTCCCGCCGTGATCGCGGGCTGGGCGACCGGCGGACTCTTCCTCTCCCTCGGCGCGAACATCGTGCGGGGGGAGCTCGGCGGCGAGGCGCACGTGTGGCAGGGGCTCGGCGTGGTGCTGCTCGCCGGAGTCGGCGCAGTGACGGCGTTCCTGCTGCGGCGTGTGGCTGCACGGACCTCGGTCCTGTTCGGCACCGCGGCCCTCGCGATCGGAACGCTGCTGTCGCTGATCGCGCTCGGCGTGGAATCGCTGCCGTTCTATCTCGTCGCCGCCGCGGTCACCGGCATGGGCTTCGGCACGGCGTTCTCGGGCGTGGTCGCGTCGCTGGCGCCGCGGATCCCGGCGACGCAGCGGGCGGATACGTTCGCGGTTCTGTATGTGCTGGCGTATCTCGCGTTCGGTGTGCCGGCGGTTGTCGCGGGGGCGCTGGTCGGGGTCGTCGGGCTCGAGGCGGTCTGTGTCGGGTACGGGGTGGTTGTCATCGCGCTGGCGGTGGTGGCGTTCGGGCTGCGGGTGCGGGCGGGGCGGTAGTCGGCCTGTTAGTCTCCGAGCGCCCCCTTCGCGCATCAAGTCTGGAAAGAGGACGCACCTCCGCGCAGCACGTTTGGCGGGTGCTATGCGAGAATTCATCGCTCCAGTTCGCGTCTCCGCTCGAAACTCATCACTGCGAACCCTACGAACCCTGCGAACCCTGCGAACCCTGCGAACCCTGCGAACCCTGCGAACCCTGCGAACCCTGC
>NZ_DAITBE010000003.1:333885-381346 GCF_036823965.1 Microbacterium sp.
GAACTATATTCGTACCTATACCTAATTTCCAGCACACCTGATTGTTATGCTTTGCCGCATGCGATCGTCTCGACAGATTTGTATCTTCAGCTTTTCAAGAAAGGGGTCGAAACGCAATCAGAGTCGGAAAAATTTGCCATTGCGCATGATGACGAAGTTAATTTTCTCGTGACGTCGCTAGAAGAATCCATCGCGTCGAGCAAAGCACATGGACAACTGACCTGCCTGGCGCCCGTAGATGACACAGACGCGAATTACAGGTCAATAATATTCGCCCGCGGCCATTGATCACTTGGCGAGTTCACGGATCGTGACCGCACGCGCGCAGTGGATCTAGCCGAGCAATCAGGACAGACCTAACCTCACCGCGGCAAGATCCGTCTAGACTCACAAGCAGCTTGACCACGAGGAGAATGATGCTGATGGACGAGCGAGCGAAGAATGCCGCGACGGCGCCTCACGTCATCCCCGAGCGAGCATCCGCAAGAAGCTATGCTGCGCCTTGCAGCGAGGTCACATGTGCCCGACTGCCGGAGCGAGAGCGAGAAAAGACCCAGGAGATGGTTCGAGAGCCAACGCTTGGCCGGAACTTTGCGGCACCCGGGCATCTCGTCGCGGTGCTCGCTAACCCTCCCGGCATTACGAACGGTGACCGAAGTCGAAGACGGATCGAACAGGCACAGACTTCTCTAGGACTCACCTCCTCAACAATAGTAAATCTGTTCCCACTTCCAACATATCGGACTGGTGAGATTTCACTACTCGGATCCCATCAGGGCCCGTGGATATCGGCCAGACCGCCGATATTGCGGGTGCTCCGCGCTACCAACGCCGAAACCGATGCCGTGCTGCTCGGATATGGCGTGAGTGAACCGACCGGCGCGGCGCGCGAGCTTCACAGATTTCAGGTCAGCTGGCTCCGGCAGCAACTCGACTTCTTGAAATTGACAATCTACGTAGTGGGCGATGGCCCCCGGCATCCCTCTCGGTGGCATCGATATACGAGCCGACACTACGCCGGCTTACCGTTTGACCAAGCCCTGGCAAATTCACTCCGTCAGCTAGACGGCTAGACGGCTAGACGAAAAAGCCGGCCCCTATGGAACGGAAGCAACTGGGACCAACGAGGCACACAGAAATCACTTATCCAGGTAATTTTGTTCCAACCAGAGGATAGCCTCTGAGAGCGCACTAAATGACGCTTCAATTTTGTCGGTGTTGGAGTAATGGACCTGAACCTCGATGCGAAGGAGCTCAAGATCTTCGGGTGAGGACTCCGCGGACGTCAAAGAAGAAAGGATTGACAATGCTTCCGCAACGCTCGCAGCAGTGCGAGTCGCGCCTCGCAGCGGGAGGATCCTTACGCTCTGCACTTTCCGAGACAGGTGCTCACGGAGTCTCTCCACAAATAATTCGAACTGAGAATCTGCGCCGCGACGAAGTGCCTCGATGATATTGGTCCGGCCGTCAGGTCCGATGTCATTCCACTTGGATACCTGCGCAGCAAGGTACTCGGTCTCCGTGTCTTCCCCAAAAGTTAGGTCCACGTTCTCAACCGCAAAAGCATCCACCAACGTGGAAAGCGGAAGGTGGACAACGCTAATACCTTGAGACTCCATTTGCGCGACCCCGCCTTGAGTCCACTCCCCCGCGACGATCGCCCCGAGGAACGGGCGCTCGTGTCGATGAGTCCGCCGTAGGGGCACCAACGAGTTGGCGATCTCTCCAGCTTTATTCACCGAGTGCTTAGTGTAGCGCCTCCATGCGCTTTCGATGAAGGCGGCCGGCAAACCCACAACGCCAGCGCTACCGTCCCTCTCGAGCACAAAATCAAGGTCATGTTTATTACCGCGGTCGTCAGTCCAAGTGACCTTCTTTTTGGTGCCGCGCGCGGCGCGCGGACCTTGACGATCGAGAAACAGAGAGAATTCATTTGCTGCCGGCACCAGCATCTCAAAGAATGCCTGCTCCATCGCATATCCAACGATCTGCCCAAGCGCATGTGACGGTGAGTTTGCCATTCGAACTATCCTTCGATCCAGAGGTAGCCCTCGTGCAACGGGTGAGTGTGCTTTCGATTTTTCCATTTGTTATTGCGGTCTCGAACCTTTGTAAAGGACCATGATTCGAATCCCGAGCCCCGCGCCAGCTCCCCGAGCCAGCGCTCAACAGGAGCGTGGACCCCATACGGTGCGGAGTCGCCCACCACGTAACACATCTTTGCACCTGGCTTTGTTTTAGTTCGCAGCGCCTGGAACACTTTTGCATTGTCGAAAAAGTACCCGGCAAGCATCGTATGATATGCCTTATTTCCGGCCCTCGTTTTTCGAACTTCGCGAAGCTCTTCGTAGATAGGCCTAAATTCATCGATAATCGGCGAGAGTAACGAAGATTGCAACGCTTCTTCAGCGTCCCACCGCCCAACATTCTGGGTAGCCGACTTCAACAACGAATCGCGCAGGGGGCGGAGGTCCCTCCACCCCCCAATATCTCCAAGCAGGATCTGCTCAAGGCGAAGGGTGTCCGCGTAATCGTAGTTATTCGCGTAAGGCGGTGAAGTGATCACCGTGTCAGCCCAGCCATCCGGGATGGGGGCGAGCGTTCGTGCATCAGCGTTGAAGACTGCAGCCGGCACCGGATTGGCGCCCAGCAGAACGCTGCGCGTCTCCATGTCGAACGCGAATCGATCTCCTGCGGCTTGAAAGGCGGAGAATGGCTCCGCTACGCGACTTTTGGTCTTGTTTGGAAGAACATACTGCCACTGCGCGGTACCTGCGGGAGAACACGCTCTGATGATTGAGACGAATGCCAACCACAGCAGCTCTGACGGGCCGTCCTTTCGGTCTTGCGTAGCTACAGCGTCGCGGATTCGAAGAATATTACGAAGCGCGTCCGCGTCCGGGAAACATCTAGCGATAAGAGGTGACTCTGGCACCTGGACCGAGCCGCCATTCTCCGCTGCGGCAAGCACAGCCTTCACGCGAGCGCGAAACTCATTGGGATCTTCCACCCACGCGAGTTTCGCTCGAGCGATGCGAGCGACCATTGGATGCACTTCGACGCTCATCGACTCGATACCCGCTTCTTGAGCGGCGAGCGCAGTAGTCCCCGAGCCACCAAAGGGGTCCAGGACGCTCGCAGCACCCCAATGCTGTGCGAGACTCGCAGCCCATTCAGATGAGTACCCAGCACTGTAGCGATACCACCTGTGAACCGGGAGCTTCATGTTGTCGGCAAATGTCGTCGCACTGCCCGATGTGCGAGTCTCTGGCGCAAGCATGTGTTGCTCGGCGCTGTGAGCGAAAGTTGGTACCGCGTGATTCGACATATTCTCCCAGTAACAAGTTCGCGCTCGATCATCGCCAAGTCTACTAAACCCATCTGACTTCGAGCTGTTGCGAGAATCTAGACTGCTGGGTCGGCGGGCCGAGACCTCGGGTGGCACTTCCCCTCCCCGGGCACCACCCGGTACAGCCTGCTCAGGAACTATGCTCGTCTTCGTCTCGCGTAGCCGCTCGCAAGATGATCGCGCACGGCCGCCCGGTCACCTTTCTGGGTGCGGCTTCGAGGACCCGCCGAGACGACTCCCGAGCTCCCCCAAACAGGGACACGAAGAGTCCGTTCGCGAGTTGCACAGGAAATGCATCGCCGGGTGCGCCGATCAAGCGCGCGCAACGAGCCGAGCCACGCAAGCGGGCGATCCACGCGAGAGCGGGGAAGAGGGCGGGAGCGGTGCCTACTTGCGACCCCGCGCGTCCGACTGAGACCCAGCGGAAGCTTTGCGGCGGAAGAAGAATCGTGGCGAGCAGCGCAAGCGGGCTTCAACTAGGAGCATGGAAAGTCCATACGGGGACGGTTGCGACTTGCCGCGACTTCCGCACCGCCCGATAGCTAGCCAGCCACAATCCCCCGCAACAGGACCCCAACCGTCGCATCCACCCGCCCCGCATCCAACGGCCGCCCCAACAACGCCGCATAGCTCGCCATCGCGATGAACTGATCCGCGATGGCGGCAGCATCCACGTCCGCCCGTACATCCCCCGCAGCGACCGCCAGCGCCATGCGCCCGGCGACCCACTCCCGAATCGGCGCAGCCAGCTTCTCGTTCAGCTCCAGCCCCAACTCCGGATCCGACGCCGTCACCACGATCAGCGCCCGCGCGACGGCGACGCCATCCGCATCCGCCAGCCCGGCCGACACCGCTGAGAACCACGCCCGCAGGTCCGCACCCAGATCATCAGAGAAGGGCACGGCGGCATCCGCTCCAGGCACCGATCCCTCGAGCAGCGCCTCCCCGAGGATCGCCGCCTTCGACGGCCACCACCGGTAGATCGTCTGCTTCGACACCCCCGCGGCATCCGCGAGGCCCTCGATCGTCACGGCCTCGTACCCGCCGGCAGACAGGGCAGCGCGCATCGCCTCCAGCACGGACTGGCGGGCTTTCTCACTGCGAGGACGGGGCACCATCCGAGCGTACTCAGGCGTACACTCGAATATAAGTAGACGCACCGTTGCGAAACTCGAATAAGGAGAACGAGCATGGCCCTCACCGCACACTCCACCATCGGCGAATGGCTGAACGACCCCACTGGCGGGCCGATCATCCGCGGACTGTTCGAGCAGACCGGTGCCGACCCCGAGCTGCTCACTCCGGTGCTCGGGCTGCCGCTGCAGCAGCTCGTCGCGATGAGCCAGGGCGCCATGCCGCAGTCCGTCGTCGACGACCTCGTGCGCGCAGCCAACGGCGGCGAGATTCCGACGGATGACGCAGAAGGAAGCGGCTGGACCGAGCAACCCACCGCCGGACGCTTCGCCGGCAAGACCGTGATCGTCACCGGCGCAGCATCCGGCATCGGCAAGGCCACGGCATCCCGCATCGCCCGCGAAGGCGGACGCGTGATCGCCAGCGACATCGCCGCCGACAAGCTCGACGCGCTCAAGGCCGAGCTCGCGGACGCCGACATCACCGTCGTCCCGGGCGACCTCACCAAGCAGGACGCGATCGACGCCGTGCTCGCCGCCGCGGGCGATCGCATCGACGCCCTCGCGAACGTCGCCGGCATCAACGACGACTTCTCCCCCGCGGGCGAGACGACGGATGCCGTGTGGGACCGCGTCATCGCGATCAACCTCACCGCGCCGTTCAAGCTCATGCGCGCAGTCCTCCCGATCATGGAGGCAGCCGGCCGCGGCTCGATCCTCAACGTCTCGAGCGAAGCGGGCCTGCGCGGCAACGCCTCGGGCAACGCCTACACGGCCAGCAAGCACGGCATCATCGGCGTCACGAAGTCGGCGGCGTTCATGTACGGGCCGAAGGGCATCCGCGTGAACTCGGTCGCACCGGGCGGCGTCGCCACCGGCATCCCGATGCCCCCGAACATGTCGGAGTACGGCTCCGGACGCCTCGGCCCGTTCCAGCAGGCGATCCCCTCGGTCGCCACCGCCGAGCACCTCGCCGCGTCGATCACCTTCCTGCTGTCGGACGACGCCGTGAACATCAACGGTGCGATCCTCGCCTCAGACGGCGGATGGTCGGTGCAGTAGGCGTCAGCACCGACGAGCGCCCCTGCCGACCCGAACGGCAGGGGCGCTTCTTCATCTCACGGTGACCTCAGCCCCAGAACTCCCCGACCCCGTCCGCCACCGCACGCCCCTGCTCATACCCGGCCTGCGCAGCGGGCGCGCGCAGCGACACATCCATCGCGTTCTCGAAGAACAGATGCTCGGTCTCATCGCCCGGGCTCACGACAAGCACCTCGCTGCCGCCGGCACGCAGCTCGGCGACCTGCGCATCGAGCTGCAGCCCCCACTCGGGTGGCGTGAGCGCGCGACCTCCGAACGGCGGCAGCACCAGCACCCGCCCGTACCCGGCGGCGAGGTCGGCGTTCTCATTGCGCCGGAACCCGCCGTCGACGAACCGGCGGCCACCGATCCGGTACGCGAAGCCGCTGCTACAGCTGGCGGCAACCGCGTCCACCAGGTCGACGCTGCTGTCGCGGTCGAACACCACCGGCTCGGCAGTCTCGGCATCGACGGCGGTGAGCAGCATCCGTCGCTCCGGCCAGGTGTGCACCGCGAACCGCGCGCCGACCATCGCGCGCCACTGCGCGTGCCGCGGGTCGTCGGCGCCGGCCATCTCGAGCGCGGACGCTCCGAGCCGGCGGCGCAGGTCTGCGGCATCCGATGACGCCGCGATGAGGCGGTGCATCCGTTCCATGTGATCCACGACCGGACGGTTCGACGGGCGGGGACGCGGGGGAATCGGCACGAGCGTCGCCGCGTACAGGTCCGCCGGGCTCGCACCGGCCAGCTGCGCCGCTGCGGTCGCACCGGCGGAGGTGCCGATCGTGAGGTCCGCGGCCGTGACGTCGACGCCGGCGTCGAGCAGTCCCGCGACGATGCCGATCAACCAGGCGTTGCCGGTCGATCCGCCGCCGCCGAGCACCAGCGCGCGCTGAGAAGAAGGAGAAGAAGAGTGAGTGTGCATGGGAGTCGCCTTTCGCGAATGCCTGTTCGGCGCTCCCGTCGCGACTACGAGTGTCGCGAGATCGTGCACTGCGGGGGAGCGCCCACGATGGATGCTGCGTTCATGGGTCTCACCTCCTGCGTTCGGATCACGATCGCCTCGACGGTAGCACTCGTTCCACCGATCGGCCAGCGCGGTGCGATCATTCAGACGCGCGCGGAGGTGTGCCGCCGTTCCCACGGACGTACGCCACGAAGACGACAAGGGAGCACGCCAGCACTGACGCGACCCCGACGATCGACACCAGCGAGCTCCACGACGGCTGGAACACCGGCGGCCCGGCCGAGCGGTGATGGGTCGAAAACGCACGCTGCCCCGGAGTGGCGGGTCAGAAGAGCGCCGCAGCAGGCTAGTTCGGGAGCTCTATCGACCCCGCAGCTCGGGAATGCGGCAGCGCTGGGATCCCCGCGAGCGGCGCACGTCAGGCGCTGGGCGCAGCGACCGTTCCCCGCTGCTCGATGATGAGCTCACCGTGATCGCGGGCGTAAGTGCGGGTGCGGCAGAGCTGGATCACCGCCATCGGAACGAGTGCGACGAAGAGGAGCACGTAGGCGCACACGAGGATGAGTGTGAACGTGTCCGTCGGGTCGCCGATGACCCGCGCGAGCTGCGAGCCCCCGATCGCCACGAGCAGCGTCGCGAGCTGCACCAACGTGTACGCCTGTGAGACGGCGGAGATCGCGGCGTAGCGCGGCGCGATGGCTTCGTCCTCGGCGGAGAGCACGATCTTCTTTCCGCGGATCACGACCTTCCCGATGGTGCGGCCCCGTTCGACGTCGCCGTCGAGCAGGTCACGTTGCTGCCGCGCGAGCCGCCAGACGATGAAAGACACGGCGACCCCCGCTGCCAGAACCGCGCAGAACAGCCCGGCACCGATCATCCACCACACCGGTACGTCGCCGTCGTCGAGCACCAGGAACAGGGCGCCGAACCCGACCGCGCCCACCACCAGCCCCGCGACGCCGGTCACGACGATCCGTCGAACGTCACGTCGCAGATCCGCGCGGGTGTAGACCGCTCCCTCGGCGCGCAACGTCGATGGACCCTCCGTCCGCCGGAACACAGGGCCGATCTTCACGGCGGCGGCCGTCAGGCCGATCGCGACGGCGACGAACGCGGCGACCACCCACCACGGCGTACGGCTCAGCACGACGTACGCACTGAGCAGGACCGTCGCGATCACCTGGATCAGCACCATGAGGATCAGGGTCCGCCGGTAGGCACGACGTGCGCCCGCGGACCGCGTGAAGTCCCAGAAGGCGAGCAGACTCGCCAGCACGAGCGGAGGCACCCAGAACAACGTCATCGCGAGGCCCGACAGCAGGAACCACTCGCCACGCTCCTCCGCCTGCGTCGCGAGCAGAAGAGCGCTGCCAGCCGACAGCACCGTCACCGCGACCAGTCCGCCGATGAACGCCAGTACTCGCATGATGTCTCCCCAGACTCGCCCCGAACCTCAGAGTCCCACAGGCGGGCTCCCCGCGCACGCTTCGTCGTTCGTCACTCGCTCGGGCCCCTCCCGATCATGCGGAGTCGGCCTTCCGCGCGCCCGCCTCGAGCACGTCGCCGGCCGGCAGCTCCTGGTGCCCACCGAACTGCAGGCGCATCGCCGACAGCACCTGATTCGCGAAGCGGTCTTCGTCGCGCGAGGCGAAGCGTTCGAACAGTGATGCGGCGAGCACCGGAACCGGCACCCCCACGTCGACGGCGGCCTTGACCGTCCAGCGCCCCTCACCCGAGTCGGAGACGCGGCCAGCGAGTCCGTCGAGCGTGGGGTTGTCGTTCAACGCGGTGGCGGTGAGGTCGAGCAGCCACGACGAGATCACCGACCCGCGCCGCCACAGCTCGGCGACCTTCGCCGTGTCGATCGGGAACTGGTAGAACTCGGGCTCCTCGAGCGGCGCGATCTCTGCGGAGTGCTCGGCCTCGCGCACCCCGGCATCCGCGTTGTGCAGCAGGTTGAGTCCCTCGGCGATCGACGCCATGATGCCGTACTCGATGCCGTTGTGCACCATCTTCACGAAGTGTCCGGCACCCGACGGCCCGCAGTGCAGGAAACCCTGCTCCTCGTTCGTCAGGTCGCCGGTGCGTCCGGGCGTGCGCTCGATCTCGCCCGGGCCCGGCGCGATCGTACGCAGCACCGGTTCGATGCGCTGCACTGCGGCATCCGGACCGCCGACCATCAGGCAGTAGCCGCGCTCGAGACCGAACACCCCGCCGCTGGTCCCCACGTCGACGTAGTGGATGCCGCGCTCGCGCAGCGCCGCCGCCCGCCGCACATCGTCGCGGTAGTTCGAGTTGCCGCCGTCAATCAGGATGTCGCCCTCGTCGAGCACGCCGGCGACCTCGTCGGCGACCGCACCGGTGAGCGATGCCGGCACCATCATCCACACGGCCCGCGGCGCCTCGAGCTTCGACGCCAGATCGGCCATGCTGTCTGCGCCGACGGCGCCCTCCGCGACCAGAGCCTGCACGGCATCCGCGTTCACGTCATAGACCACGCACTCGTGCCCGTCGCGCATCAGACGACGCACGATGTTCGCGCCCATCCGACCGAGTCCGATCATCGCAAGCTGCATGAGGTTCCTTCCAACGGGGGCGAGGGTCGTCGTCATCCTCACACGCCAGGGCCGGGTGCTCAAGGAGGGCGATCGCTCGGTGCGGGCCGGCAATGCATCCGCTCTCCCGACCGGAGACACGAAATCGACCCCGCACCGGTCGGCAGCGACCCGACCATCGAACCGGGCAGATGCTGGACAGCGTCGAACAATTCCCCCGGTCCAGCCGCAGAAAACCGACCGCAACCGAACCGTGAGCGGCACGATATATTGCGGAAACATCTGTTCCATACGTTTCATATGTGTCCCCAGGGTCACGAGCCCACCCCGCACCACGACGACGTGACCGGCCGCCCCGCCATGCCTACCCCGAAAGCACCAATGCTCCGACTGACCTCCCCTGCCCGTCGGCGAATGCTCGCGACCCTCCCGGTCACCGCGCTGCTCGCCGGTTCCCTGCTCGTCACCTCCGTCCCGGCAGCCGCGGCCGACGGCCCGATCGACGGCCCCCGCACCGCCGGCGACGCGATGTTCCCGAACGTCGGCAACGGCGGCTACGACGCACTCGACTACGACGTCTCGCTCGCCTGGAGCCCGACCGGCGTGGCCGGCGGCCTCATCACCGGCGACATCACGACGGCGACGACCACGATGACCGCGCGGGCGCTCTCGCCGCTGCGCAGCTTCTCACTCGACTTCGAGGGCATGACCATCTCGGCGGTCACCGTCAACGGCACTCCCGCCACCTGGGAGCGCGACATCGACGCCGACGCGATCAAGTACAAGCTCATCGTCACCCCGGCGACTCCGGTCGAGGGCGAGTTCACGGTCGCGGTCACGTACAGCGGAACCCCCGAGCGTCATGTCGACGCCGACGGCAGCTACGAGGGCTGGAACGGCACGAACGACGGAGCGATCCTGCTCGGGCAGCCGATCGGCATGATGGCGGGCTTCCCGCACAACAACACCCCCGGAGACAAGGCGACCTACACGATCTCGGTCGACGCGCCTTCGGTGCTCGCGAACGCCACGGGCGTCACGGGTGACGCAGCGGTCGCCAGCAACGGCGAGCTGCAGTCGAAGACGGTCGACGGCGACCGCACCACCTGGGTGTGGCGACAGAACAAGCAGATGGCCTCCGAGCTCGCGGTCATCGCGATCGGACGCTTCGACGTGATCGAGGGCTCGATCACGCTCACGGACGGCCGCAGCATCCCCTCCTGGTCGTTCATGGACGCAGGGCTCAGCGACGCCAACAAGACGACGATCCGCAACCGGGTCACGCAGCTCGAGACCATCACCCGCAACCTCGAGTCGATGTACGGCGCCTACCCCGGCAACAGCACCGGCGTGATCGTCGACAGCGTGCCGAGTGGCGTGAACTACGCGCTCGAGACGCAGGACCGCTCGTTCTTCCCGAGCGCTGGCTCGGTGAACGGCAACACGCTCATCCACGAGCTCGTGCACCAGTGGTACGGCGACAACGTCGCCCCCACCACCTGGACCGACATCTGGATCGGCGAGGGCATGGCGACCTGGGGTCCGACGCACTACAACAGCGCGGCCGGCTTCGGCAGCGGCGCGAGCACCGAGCAGACCTACTTCAGCTCGTGGAACCGCACGGCCTCGACGAGTGCGAACTGGGACATCGCGCCCGGCGCGCAGACCGACTCGGCAGCCCTGTACGACTACCAGACCTACACGCGCGGCGCCCAGTTCTGGGAAGCACTGAAGATCTCGATCGGCGACGACGCGTTCTTCGCCCTGATCAAGGAATGGCAGACCCGCTTCGCCGGTCAGAGCCGCACCGGCGCAGACCTCAAGGCCCTCGCCGAGGAGCTCTCCGGCCGCGACATCACCGCGCTCTGGAACGACTGGATCCTCGAGCCGGGCAAGCCCGCCTGGCCCGACAAGCTGTCGCTCGCGCTGACGGATGCCGCGGCCGACCCGCTCGCGGTCGGAGACACCGTGACCTACACGGTCTCGGCGACCAACACCGGACTCGTGCCGCTCGCCTCATCGGTCATCACCGTCGACCTGAGCCAGCTGCTGACCCGTGCCACGCTCGACGCCGTGCCGGCCGGCGCCACGCTCGAGGGGAGCACGCTGACCTGGACCGTTCCGGTCGGCACGGCTCCCGCCGCTGCCGCGGACCTCATCTTCAGTGCGACCGTGATCGATGACGCACCGGGCGGCGCGTTCTCGGTCACCGCCGATGTCGCCACCCTGGGCGGCACCTGCGTCACCTGCGTCGCCGAGGCGAACGTCATGGCGGTGCTCGCTCCGACCACGGCGCCGACCATCTCGGGCAAGGCCAACGTCGGCGAGACGCTGACCGCGAGCTCCGAGGGCTGGCCCGAGGGCACCGAGCTCAGCTACGAGTGGGCGATCGACGGCGAGCCCGTCGTGAGCACGGCTCGCGCCGCCGACCCGGCGACCACGTTCACGATCCCGGCGAGCGCACTCGGTTCGCGCATCTCGGTCACGGTGACCGGATCGCTGGCAGGGTTCCGCACCGGATCGGTCACGAGCGCAGCCACGGCTGCGGTCGGCGCGGCGATCGTTCCCGGTGACGGCGGCACCACGCCCGGCACCGGCGGAGTCGGCGACCCTGACGACGAGCAGCTCAGTTCGACGGGGGGAGAATTCCCGATCGGCGGCGTGCTGATGGGTCTGATGCTCCTCTCGGCGGGTGGCGCAGTCGTCGCGATGCGTCGCCGTCGCAGCATCGACGCCTCATAGACCCGACGGATGCCGCGCCCGAACGCGGCATCCGTCACCATCCCCGACTGGGGATACGAAGCGCACGTCCTCCCCCCGGGCGTGCGCTTCTCCTTTGCGCTGGCCGCCGAATGCCGGAATCGGGCGCTCGACGCAGCGAGAGCCTCCCGCCTTACCCGCGCCTCCGCAGCACATCGCCCATGGCGGCGAACGCCTCCTCGAGGATCGGCCGCGGCGTCGCGAAGACGATCCGCACGAACTCCTCCGACCCGCGGCCGAGCAGCCGCCCCTCGGTGAGCACGACCTCGGCCTGCTCGCGGAAGAACGCCGCAGGCGGGCCGTCGATGCCGAGCGCGCTCGTGTCGATCCAGCCGATGTACGTCGCCTCGGGCACGCGGTAGACGGCGCCGGGCAGATGCTGCTCCACGAGGGAGCCGAGCAGCCGCCGCGATCCGTCGAGGTAGTCGATCACGCCGTCGAGCCACGGCTTGCCATGGCGATACGCGGCCGTCGAGGCGACGACCCCGAGCGTCGATGCGCCGTGGTGCACTGCGAAGCCGAACCGGCGGTACAGCTCCTGGTCGGGCTCGTTCGAGGTGATCAGCTGCGCGGTCTTGAGCCCGGCGATGTTCCACGCCTTCGACGCGCTGGTCCCGGTGACGGTGTGGCCGGCCGCGGCATCCGATATCGAGGCGTACGGGATGAACGGCGCCCGGTCGAAGCGCAGCGGCGCGTGGATCTCATCCGCGAAGACGCGTCCGTTGTGCCGCTCGACGATCTCCGCGATCGCCTCGAGCTCGTCTCGTCCGGCGATCGTGCCGGTCGGGTTCTGCGGATTGCACAGCACGAGCGTGCGCGCTCCGGCGGCGAAGGCCTCGTCGATCCGCTCGAGGTCGTGCTGCCAGCGCCCGTCGACCTCGACACCCGGCACCTCGATCACCGGATGCCCGATCGACGGAAGGTATGTCAGGAACGGCATATATGCCGGGGTCGGCACGATCACGGCCGATCCCTCAGGCGAGTACTCGCGCACGGCGACGCCGAGGGCCGCCATCACATCCGCGACGTGGTGCACGCGCTCGGGGTCGACGTCCCAGCCGTACTCGTCGCGCATCCAGTCGGCCGTGGCCGCGCTGAGCTCAGCCGCGACGGGTGGCGAGAGGTATCCGAGGTTCTCGTCGGCGACCGCTCGACCGAGTGCCTCAGCGATCTCGGGTGCGACCCCGAAGTCCATCTCGGCGACCCATGCACCGATCTGCCCTGGGTGCAGACTCCACTTGCGACTGTGCGGCTGATCGAGCTGCAGCCGCGTGCGGGCGTCGAACGGGTGAGCGGGGAGGGACTCGGCCATGGCAGGACTCAGACGATGCCGGGACAGGGACGGCGGCGGATGCCGGACGACCGCTGCGCGTTCGCGTGGGTCAGCACCTGCATGCTCGGCAGGCTGCCGGCGGTCATCGTCTGGATCTCAGTCACGGGGGAACTCCTTCGCAGCGGGGCTCCACCAAATCTACGGATGCCGCCGCGCTCCCGCATTTCCCGTGTCCGCCCGTGACAGGCGACCGGGCTCAGCCGATCACATCACGCGGATGCCAGTCGTGGAGGTTCCCGGTGCCTGACGGCCCCTCCTCCTCGCGGACGGTGTGCCCGACCTGGCGGGCGACCGAGGCGGCGCGACCGACTTTCACGGCCTCGTCCTCGGTCATGAAGCTGGCACCGAGCGTGCGCGATTCCCCCACGATCCGGTTGAACCAGATCCCATTGCGGTGGAACGTCTCGATGTCTCCTGCGGTCATGCTGTACTCCTTCGTCACCCTTCCACCCTCCGCGACGAGGGCGTGGGTGAGGAGGGGGTTGACACGATTTTCGGGCCCCGGCCGTGCTGCCTGTGTGCGGAGGGGTCGCACGTGGCCGCAACACCCCATCGGATGCGGTCAGGTGCGACACCTCTGTGGCGGTGGGAGTGGGTTCGGGCCCTTCGACAGGCTCAGGCACCCAAGTTGTGAGGCTCAGGGACCCAGGTGGCGGAGCTCAGGGACCGGGGCGAACCACCGAACCCCACGCCGGTAGACTGGACACGCCCCGCCGGCCCCTTCCTTTGGAGTGCGCGTGACCACCGCCCCTGCACCTGTCCACAAGCACGTTCCCGACTCCGTCGAGAACGCGACCGCGACGCCCGAGAAGGAGCAGCCGTACGGCGCCCTCGGCCTCAAGGATGACGAGTACGCGAGGATCCGCGAGATCCTCGGCCGCCGCCCCACCTCGGGCGAGCTGGCGATGTACTCGGTCATGTGGAGCGAGCACTGCTCGTACAAGAGCAGCAAGAACTACCTGCGCCGCTTCGGCCAGAAGGTCTCAGACGAGATGAAGGAACGCCTGATGGTGGGCATGGGCCAGAACGCGGGCGTCATCGACGTCGGCGAGGGCTGGGCCGTCACCTTCAAGGCCGAGTCGCACAACCACCCGTCGTTCATCGAGCCGTTCCAGGGTGCGGCGACCGGCGTCGGCGGTATCGTCCGCGACATCATCTCGATGGGCGCGCGCCCGGTCGCGGTCATGGACGCCCTGCGCTTCGGCGCGATCGACCACCCCGACACGGCTCGCGTCGTGCACGGCGTGACGAGCGGCATCAGCTTCTACGGCAACTGCCTGGGGCTCCCGAACATCGGCGGCGAGACCGTCTTCGACTCGGTCTACCAGGCGAACCCGCTCGTGAACGCGCTCGCGGTCGGCGTGCTGCGTCACGAAGACCTCAAGCTCGCGAACGCGACCGGCGTCGGCAACAAGGTCGTGCTCTTCGGCGCCCGCACGGGTGGCGACGGCATCGGCGGCGCCAGCATCCTCGCATCCGACTCCTTCGACTCCACCGGCCCCACCAAGCGCCCCGCTGTGCAGGTCGGCGACCCCTTCGCCGAGAAGGTGCTCATCGAGTGCTGCCTCGAGCTGTACCGCGGCGAGCTCGTCGAGGCCATCCAGGACCTCGGTGCCGCCGGCATCTCCTGCGCGACCAGCGAGCTCGCGGCCAACGGCAACAGCGGCATGAAGGTCTCACTCGACAACGTGCTGCTGCGCGACCCCACGCTCACGGCCGAGGAGATCCTCATGTCGGAGTCGCAGGAGCGCATGATGGCGATCGTCGCGCCCGAGAAGCTCGACGCGTTCATGGCCGTCGTCGACAAGTGGGAGGTCGAGACCTCCGTGCTCGGCGAGGTCACCGGCGACGGACGCCTCATCATCGACTGGCAGGGCGAGCGCATCGTCGACGTCGATCCCTCGACCGTCGCGGTCGACGGCCCGGTCTACGACCGTCCGGTCGCGTACCCGACGTGGATCGACGCACTGCAGGCGGATGCCGCGGAGAACCTCCCCCGCTCGAACGACCCGGAGACGCTGCGCGAGCAGTTCCTCGACCTGGTCGCGTCGCCGAACCTGGCCGACACGAGCTGGATCACGAACCAGTACGACTACTACGTGCTCGGCAACACCGCGCTGAGCTTCCCCGACGACGCCGGCATGATCCGTGTGGACGAGGAGTCCGGCCTCGGCTTCGCGATCTCGACCGACGCCAACGGCCGGTACAGCCAGCTCGACCCGTACGCCGGCGCACAGATCGCGCTGGCCGAGGCGTACCGCAACGTCGCCGTCACCGGCGCAGTGCCGACCGCGATCACCGACTGCCTGAACTTCGGCTCGCCGGAGAACCCCGAGGTCATGTGGCAGTTCGGCCAGACGGTCGACGGCCTGGCCGACGGATGCTACGAACTCGGCACCCCGGTCACCGGCGGCAACGTCTCGTTCTACAACCAGACCGGCGACGTGCCGATCCACCCGACCCCGCTCGTCGGCGTGCTCGGCATCATCGATGACGTCTCGCGCCGCATCCCCTCCGGCTGGCAGGACATCGGTCAGAACATCTACCTGCTCGGCACCACCGCGACCGAGCTCTCCGGTTCGGCGTGGGCCGAGGTCGTGCACGACCACCTCGGCGGGCTGCCCCCGAAGGTCGACCTCGCCGGCGAGAAGCGCCTCGCCGGTCTGCTCTCCGCAGCGCGTGACGAGTGGCTCATCTCCTCGGCGCACGACCTCTCCGAGGGCGGCCTCGCGCAGTCACTCGCCGAGGGCGTCATGCGCTTCGGCATCGGCGCACGCGTCTGGCTGAACGAGATCATCGAGCGCGATGGCGTGGATGCCGCATCCGCCCTCTTCTCGGAATCGACCGGCCGCGTGCTGGTGACCGTGCCCCGCGAGGACGACGTGAAGTTCCGCGGACTCTGCGAGGGTCGCGGCTACCCGGTGGCGCGCATCGGCGTGACCGACACCGAGCCGCAGCTCGAGGTGCAGGACGTCTTCACGGTGTCGGCCGCCGAGCTGCGCGAGCGCTCGAACGCCACGCTGCCGTCGTACTTCGGGCCGACCGTCACGGAGCCGGTGGCCTGATGAGCGAGCTCAGCCGACCCGAGCCCTCCGGCCGACCGGACCGGACGAGTCGACCCGAGCCCAGCGAGGACTACGGCGACCTCGGCGAGCGCCGCAACCGGCGCCTCCGCATCGTCGCCTGGACCGTCATCATCGCCCTCATCCTCGGTGGTGGCGGCGCGACGGTCATCGCGCTTCTCCCCATCTGATCCTCGGCTGAACACCGCCGCGCGAAGGCGCTGAGCGGACGCTGCTGCGCCCGCTGAACGGGCGTTCTCGTTCACACAGACAAGCCGTGTGGTGTGAACGTGGCCTTGATACGGTCGTGCCCGGCGGCACTCGAAGGCGGGCATCTTCGCCGCCGTGACACTGTGGCCCGACGACCGTGAGACTGGGGTGAAACGGCCCTTCGCCGTGCCCGCTCTCACGCCATGCAGAGAACGGAAACGGCAATGATCACTGGGTTCAAGGAGTTCATCCTCCGCGGCAATGTCATCGACCTCGCGGTCGCGGTGGTCATCGGTGCCGCGTTCACGGCGATCGTCACCGTGCTCGTCGATGCGCTCATCGATCCGCTCATCGGACTGTTCTTCAAGGCCGGGAGCCTGGATGAGGCCCTGCAGCTGACCGTCCCCACTCTCGGCGGCGGCGAGTCGACGTTCTCCTTCGGCCTGATCATCGGCGCCGTGATCAACTTCCTCGCGGTCGCGCTCGTGGTGTACCTGGTCTTCGTGCTGCCGATGAACCGGCTCAAAGAACGTGCGGAGCAGCGCGCGGTCGGCGCGGACGAGGCACCGCCGCTGCCGAGCGAGCAGGAGCTCCTGATCCAGATCCGCGACCTGCTCGGCGATCGGAAGCTCGGCTGAGTCCGCGATCTCCGCTCCCCGTTCGAGATGACGAATGAACTCCGATCAGGAGCGCCGGGACGGCCCCGACGACGAACCCGTCGTCCTGCTCCCTGAATTCGCGTCGACGCTGCGCGAGGCGGTGAAGCTGCGTGGTGTGTCACTGCGGATGCTGCGCCAGCGACTGAGCGCTCGGGGGCACGAGATCAGCGTCTCGACGCTGTCGCAGTGGCAGTCCGGCATCCGCCGACCGGAACGGGACACATCCTTCGATGTGATCCGGGAACTGGAGCAGCTGCTGCTCCTCGACGACGGTGCCCTCACCGGCGCGCTCGGGCCCTCGCGTCGCGTCGGGCACTCGGAGCACCGGACCTTCGCGACGCTGAGCAACCTGATCCGCAACCGGATCACGGCGGAAGGCCCTCCCGAGCTGCTCGAACGATCGGGAGCCGTCGGGATCCACGTCGATGCCGAGAGCCGCATCACCCGCACCGTGAACCGAACGCTCTGGCAGTCGCGGAAGGACGGCGCGCAGCGTGCCGCGATCTTCTACGGGCTCAACGACGATGGCGTCCACCCGGCCGAGATCGCCGGCACGATCGGCTGCGAGGTCGTCGACATCGTCGACGACCCGAAGCAGAACCTGATCCGAGCGACGCTGCAGCTGCATGCCCCGCTGCAGCAAGGGGCGCTCGCGCTGACCGAACGAGAGACGATCGAGAGCGCGGATGCACCGGAGGAGCACGAGTTCACGATCGTCGCGCCCCGGCGTCAGGCGGAGATCATGCTGTACGCCGTGTTCGACCCGGACCATCTTCCGCGCCGATGCACCGTGACGATCGAGACCGACGGAGAGCCCAGGTCGCACGTCGTGCCGCTGAACGGCAACTGCGCCTCGCACGCCGAGTTCAACTTCGGTCCGGGGATGGTGGCGCTGCGCTGGGATTGGTAGGCGTTGTCGGGATGTCGGATGCCGTGCCTAGAGTGTGGGCATGACGACCGATCCGCGCGAGCTGCTGCAGGAGCTGCGCACGCAGGCGGCGGCTCGAGTCGAATCGACGGGTGCGGCGCTGACGGCGCTGATGCACGATCGCGAGGGCGCGAACGACGACGACGAGCACGACCCCGAGGGTGTGACGCTGTCGTCGGAGTGGTCGCGTCTGAGCGGCCTCGCGGAGGCCGCGGCATCCGAACTCCAGCAGGTCGACGATGCGCTCGCCCGGATGGATGCCGGCACCTACGGCGTCTGCGCCCGATGCGGGACGGCGATTCCGGCCGCCCGGCTCGAAGCACGCCCGTTCGCGGAGCACTGCGTCGCGTGCGCCGAGAAGCTCGGGCGCTGAACAGCCACGCCGCTGACACCGAACGCCGAGCGGGAT
The DNA here is from genome assembly GCF_036823965.1 of Microbacterium sp. Lineage (GTDB taxonomy): Bacteria > Actinomycetota > Actinomycetes > Actinomycetales > Microbacteriaceae > Microbacterium. The sequence goes on from NZ_DAITBE010000003.1 coordinate 352,331, forward strand.
AGCATCCAACGCATGGCCATCAAGATGGAGAACGTCGGCATCGCCGTGCGTGACCTCGAAGCAACCATCTCGTTCTTCACCGACATCGGGCTCACCGTGCTCGGCCGCGACGAGGTGAGCGGCGAATGGGCGTCGACAGCCGTCGGCCTCGACGGCAACCATGCGAAGATCGCGGTCCTGCAGACGCCGGACGGGCACGGGCAGATCGAGCTGTTCGAGTACATCCATCCCGACGCGATCGAGACCGAGCCGACGCTGCCCAACGAGATCGGGATGCACCGCATCGCCTTCTCGGTGGACGACATCGACGAGTCGCTCGCGATCGCAGCACGCCACGGCTACCACCCGCTGCGGGGCGTCGCGAACTATCAGGACGTCTACAAGCTCACGTACCTGCGCGGCCCGAGCGGCATCATCGTGATGTTCGCGCAGGACCTCACGAAGCGCTGAGGCGGCGCCGCCCGCCGGCGACGGCCTCCGCGATCGCGGTGCCCAGCTCGACCGTGGTGGCGGTGCCGCCGAGGTCGGGGGTGAAGGGCGCAGCATCCGCTCCGCTCGCGAGGACGTCTTCGATCGCGGCGAGCACTGCGGCACCGGCCTCGGGGTGGCCGAGGTGCTCGAGCATCATGGCCCCGCACCAGATCTGCCCGATCGGGTTCGCGATGCCGCGTCCGGCGATGTCGGGCGCCGAGCCGTGCACCGGCTCGAACAAGCTCGGGAACAGCCCGTCCGGGTTGATGTTCGCGCTCGGGGCGATGCCGATCGTACCGGTGCAGGCGGGTCCGAGGTCAGACAGGATGTCGCCGAACAGGTTGCTCGCCACGACCACGTCGAACCAGTCCGGATGCAGCACGAAGTTCGCCGTGAGGATGTCGATGTGGAACTGGTCCTGCCGCACGTCCGGGTAGTCGGCCCCGACGGCGGCCACGCGCTCGTCCCAGTACGGCATCGAGATCGAGATGCCGTTGCTCTTGGTCGCCGACGTGAGGTGCTTCGCCTCCCGGCGCTGGGCCAGGTCGTACGCGTACCGCAGCACCCGGTCGACGCCGGTGCGGGTCATCACGGTCTCCTGCAGCACGAACTCCCGGTCGGTGCCCTCGAACATCCGCCCGCCGATCGAGGAGTACTCCCCCTCGGTGTTCTCCCGTACGACGTAGAAGTCGATGTCGCCGGGCTCACGGCCGGCGAGCGGCGAGACGACACCGGGCATCAGCCGCACCGGCCGCAGATTCACGTACTGGTCGAATGCGCGACGGAACTGGATCAGGCTCCCCCACAGGCTCACGTGGTCGGGCACCACGTCGGGCCAGCCGACGGCCCCGAAGTAGATCGCGTCGAAGCCGCGCAACGTCTCGAACCAGTCGTCCGGCAGCATCCGCCCGTGCTGCTGCCAGTACGCGGCACTCGCGAAGTCGAACTCCTCGAACTCCAGGGCGATGTCGAATCGGGATGCCGCTGCATGCAGCACCCGCAGGCCTTCCGGCATGACCTCGGTGCCGATGCCGTCGCCGGCGATCACGGCGATGCGGTGGGTGGTCGTCATGGGGTTTCCTTCCGGTTGCGGTGTTCCGGTCGCAGTTGCCGCCGCCCGCCGCGAGTTCGAGCGGCCGGAACTGCGACCGGAGGCGCGCGAGCGTCAGATGACGGCGCGCTCTGCGGGGTGATGGCAGGCGACGAGATGGGTGCCGCCGTGGTCGATCAGGGCGGGAACCTCCTCGGCGCAGATCTCGGTGGCCTTCCAGCAGCGGGTGCGGAACCGGCATCCGCTCGGTGGCGACACCGGACTCGGCACGTCGCCGGTGAGCACGATGCGCTCGCGCGCCCGCTCGGCCCGCGGGTCCGGCACCGGGATCGCCGACAGCAGCGCCTGGGTGTACGGATGCAGCGGCCGTTCGTACAGCTCGTCGACCGGCCCTTCCTCGACGAGCTTCCCGAGGTACATGACGCCGACCCGGTCGCTGAGGTGCCGCACCACCGACAGGTCGTGCGCGATGAAGAGGTACGTGAGCCCGAGGTCGCGCTGCAGGTCGTCGAGCAGGTTGAGCACCCCGGCCTGCACGCTGACATCGAGCGCGCTGACCGGCTCGTCGAGCACGATGACCTCCGGCTCCACGGCGAGCGCTCGCGCGATGCCGAGGCGCTGTCGCTGCCCGCCGGAGAACTCGTGCGGGAAGCGGTCGGCATGCGCCGGGTTCAGCCCGACCTGCGCGAGCAGCTCCTCGACGCGGCGCTCGTGGTTCCCTCGGTGCAGCCCGTGGATCACGAGCGGCTCGGTGAGCGTCGCCCGCACGGACTTCCGCGGGTTGAGCGAGGCGTAGGGATCCTGGAACACGAACTGCACGCGGCGACGCAGCGACCGCAACCGCGAGCCCTCGACGCCGGTGATGTCGTCGTCGCCGAGCCGGATCGAGCCGCCGTCGCTGGACTGCAGTCGGGCGACACTGCGACCGAGCGACGACTTGCCGCAGCCGCTCTCGCCCACGAGGCCGAAGGTCTGCCCGCCCTCGATCGACAGGCTCACGTCGGATACCGCCTGCACCACGTCACGCGTGCGACCGAACAGTCCTCCGCCGACGCGGTACTCCTTGACGAGGTTCCGCACGGTGAGGCTCGTGCTCTGCACCGGCTGGTCCCCAACGGGCTGGTTCACAGGACCGCCTCCTTCTGCCACTCGTCGACGCGCACGCAGGCGGCCGTATGCCCTTCACCGACCGCGATCGGCGGCGGCACGACGGCATCGCAGAGTCCGGCCACGGCGTGCGCACAGCGCGGGGCGAAGCGGCATCCGCTCGGCCACGCCGTCGCCACCGGGGGCTGCCCGGCGATCTGGTACAGCCGCTCCTCGCGCGAGGCCCGCCGGTCGATCCGCGGCAGCGACGCCAGCAGTCCTGCGGTGTACGGGTGCGCGGTCTCGTAGAAGAGGGGGTCGACGTCGGAGGTCTCGACCAGCCCGCCCGCGTACATCACCATGACGCGGTCGGCGGTGCCGGCGACGACACCGAGATCGTGCGTGATGAGCAGCACGGTCGTGCCGGTGCGTCGCTGCACCTCGCGGAGCACCTCGAGCACCTGCGCCTGCACGGTCACGTCGAGTGCCGTCGTCGGCTCGTCGGCGATCAGCAGATCGGGCTCGTTCGCGATGCTCATCGCGATCATCACGCGCTGCCGCATGCCGCCGGAGAACTCGTGCGGATACCGGTCGACGCGCAGCTCCGGCGAGGGGATGCCGACCACGTCGAGCAGCTCGATCGCCCTGGCCCTGCGCTCCGCCGTCGTGGTGTCGGGTCGGTGCACGCGCACGGCCTCGATCAACTGCTCGCCGACCCGCATGACCGGGTTCAGCGCGGTGAGCGCATCCTGGAACACGACGGCGATGTCCTTGCCGCGGATCTCACGCAGCGCGGCATCCGCCATCCCGACGAGCTCCGTGCCACGGAACCTGATCGATCCCGTGACGACGGCAGACCTCGGCAGCAGCCCCATGATCGCCATCGCGGTCATCGATTTGCCCGACCCGGACTCGCCGACGATCCCGACGGTCTCCCCGGTGCGCAGCACGAACGACACGCCTTCGACGGCCCGGGCGAGCCCGGCATCCGTGGGGAAGCTGATCGACAGGTCCTCGACCTCGAGCAGGATCTCCCCGGCGCTCACAGGTTCTTCCCCTGGGGGTCGAGCGCGTCGCGCAGGCCGTCGCCGATGAAGTTCACGCAGAGCACGGTCACCAGGATGAAGATGCCGGGGAAGTACAGCAGGTACACCTGCGGGGTGCCGACGTAGCCGGCGGCCTGGCTGAGCATCGAACCCCAGCTGGTCTGCGGCGGCTGCACGCCGAAGCCGAGGAAGCTGAGGGTGGACTCCGCGATGATCGAGGACGCCACTGCGAGGCTCATCGCGACCACGATGACACCGGCGAGGTTCGGCAGCAGGTGCGAGACCACGATGCGCACTCCGGATGCTCCGATGCCGCGGGCCGCATCGATGAAGTCCTTCTCGCGCAGCGACAGCACCTGCGAACGGACGACCCTGGCGATGTACGTCCAGCCGAGGGCAGTGAGCGCCAGCACGATCGTGGTGGGCGAGGGGCCGAGCCCCTGCAGGATCACCGCGAGCAGCGCGATCGCCGGGACGATCAGGAACAGGTCGGTGATGCGCATGATGAGCTCGCCGATCCAGCCACCGACGTAGCCGGAGATCGCGCCGAGCGCGGTGCCGACGACGGTCGCGAGCACGGCGACCGCGAGTCCGATCGCGAGCGAGATCTGCCCAGAGAAGAGGATCTCGCTCAGGTAGTCGCGACCCAGCTCGTCGGTGCCGAGCCAGTGCGCACCCGATGGCGGCGTCGGACCGGTGAGCAGATCCTGCTGCCCCTGCGGGTACGGCGCGATCCACGCGGCACCGAAGCACGCGATCAGCAGGATCACCAGCACGATCAGGCTCGTGACCGCGAGCCGATGGTGGAGGAAGCCCTGCAGGAGCTGCCTGGTCGGAGCCTTCTGCGGATCCTGCTCGGCGAGCAGCTCCTCGCTCCCGGCGATGCCTGCACCGCTCATGACAGCCTCACTCTCGGGTCGAGCACCGCATAGGCGATGTCGGCGATCAGGTTGCAGACGACGACGGCCACGGCGACCACGATCATCCAGGGCAGCAGCACGAACACGTCACCAGCGACGAGCGACTGCAGGAACAGCCGACCCATCCCCGGGATCGCGAAGATCTGCTCGGTGACGACGAGCCCGCCGATCAGGATCGCGGCGTCGAGCGCCACGACGGTCACGAACGGCGCGAGCGAGTTGCGCACCGCGTGCCGCCAGATGACCTGCCGCCGCGGCACGCCCTTCGCCCTCGCAGTGCGCACGTAGTCGCTCGTCAGGGCGTCGAGCATCGCGGCACGACCGAAGCGGCTCCACGAGGCGACGAGGGCGATCATCAGCGCAGCCACCGGCAGGATCAGGTGCCGGATGTAGTCGAGCACTCCGGTCTGCCCTGGCGAGTTCAGCCCGATGAAGAACAGCGGCGGCTCGCTGAGCCCGAACTGCTCCTTGGGCCACACCGCGAAGGTCTGGATGAGGATGAGTCCGAACCAGAACGCGGGCATCGCGATGCCGATGTACGAGGCACCGGTGAGCAGGTTGTCGCCCCAGGAGTACTGGCGGACCGCCGAGTACACGCTGATGCCGCCGGCGATCAGGATCGCGACCAGCAGCCCCCAGAACGCCAGCTGCAGCGTGGGCCAGAGCGCCTCGCCGATCAACGGCAGCACCGGGGTGCCGGTGCGGGTGCTCACGCCCCAGTCGCCGACCACGAGTGATCGCAGCCACAGGAAGTACTGCTCCGGCACCGAGCGGTCGAGGCCGAGGCGTTCGATCTCTCGTGCGATGACGGCGGGATCGTGCGCCTGGCGGAGCTTCGCGAGCGGGTCGAACGTCGAACGCACCGCCCAGAACAGCACGAACGAGGCGACGAGGATCACCGGTACCGAGTACAGCACCCGTCGTGTGATGAAGGTGATCATGTCGCCGCCTCGTGTCGTGTCATCGGGTCGGGCTCGGGGTCAGCCGGCCAGGCCCCACTCGGCGAGGTTCCAGAACGGACCCTCGACCGGGTTGATCTGCAGCGGCCCGCCGACCGTGTCGCTCCACAGCAGCACGTTCGGCACTGCGTCGAGCGGCAGCGATGGCACGTTCTCGGCGATCAGCGCATCCGCCTCGTGCGAGGCTGCGGCGCGGGCATCCGGGTCGATCTCGCTGTCGACCTGGCCGAGCAGCTCGTCGAGACCGGGGATCGAGGTGCGGTAGAAGTTGATGCCGGAGAAGCCGTTCGCCTCGCTCGGGATGTTCACCGAGGAGAACGTCGAGCTCAGCGTCGGGTCGGCGAAGGTGTCGACCAGCGTCCAGATGCCGGCCTGGAAGTCACCCTCCGGCGCGATCGTGCCGAACAGGTCGGCAGGGGTGACCTGATCGATCGTCATCTCGAACCCGGCATCCGCGAGCTGCGACTGCAGCACCTGCACCGTGAGGTCGCGGCGCTTGTTGCCGGCGAGGGTCTTGATCGAGAACGTCGCGGTCTCGCCGGCCTTCGCCCAGACCCCGTCGGAGTCCTTGGCCCAGCCGTCGCCCTCCATCAGCTCGTCGACCTTGTCGAGATCGAGCGAGTACTGCGAGAAGTCGTCGGCCGCGAACGGCGAGACGATCGGCGAGTTGAAGCTCTGCTGCGCCGTGTCGATGCCGAGGCTGCCGAACAGCCGCTTCACGATCGCATCGCGGTCGATCGAGTAGGCCAGTGCCTGACGGACCGCGACCGAGTCGAAGGGTGCTGCGGCGTTGTTCAGCCAGATCGCCTCGAGGTTGCCGGTGCGGGCATCCACCTGGGACTTGATGCCGGGGAGTCCGGCGTCGATCTGCGTGAGCGCATCGAGCTGCGGTGAGGGGTAGAGCACGTTGACCTGGCCGCTCTTGAGCGCCTGGAACGCGGCCGTGGTGTCGGGGAGGAAGAGGAAGGTCACCTTCTCGAGGTGCGGCTTCTCACCCCAGTAGTTCTCGTTCGGCACGAGCGTGACCGAGGTGCCGCGGGTCCACTTCTCGATCTTCCAGGGGCCGCCGCTGAACTCGTAGCCGTCAGCCATGATCGCGGCTCTGTCCTGCCCCTCGAGCAGGTGCGCCGGCATGATGCCGTAGACGCTGAACAGCGTGCGCCAGCCTGCGTATGCCGAGGCGAGCGTGACCGTGACGGTCTTCGGGTCGCTCGCGTCGATCGCCGAGATGCGGTCGTAGCCGGTCTTGTCGAAGATGTCGTCGCCGTCGCGGATCTGCAGCGCCGTGTACTCGAAGTCGGCCGAGGTGATGGGCTCTCCGTCCGACCACACGGCGTCGGGGTTGATCGAGTACGTGATGGTCTGCGTGCCGTCGTCTGCGACCTCGGTCTCCGGCTCGCCGGTGACGAGATCGGAGGGCTGCGGCACCCACTCGTCGTCGACCTGGCGCGTCTCGAAGACACCGGGGAGCGTGGGGATCTGCATGATCCAGGTTCCCCAGATCGATCCGCCGCAGGTGGCGATCCAGTCGGTGCAGTCGGGCTCCTGCTCCGCACCGATCACGAGCTCGCCGCCGTCGACGACAGCGACCTCCTCGTTCGCGTCGGGGGTGCTGGACGAGGGGCTGCAGGCAGCGAGCGAACCGATCAGCGCTGCGGCGGTGAGCGCGGCGATCACGACTCGGCGGGAAGAGGGTACAGCGGTGCGAAGCAGTGATTTCGACATGGACGGATCTCCAGTGAGCGTGCGACGAGGGAACAGTGCAGGAGGTGCTGTGGTGCGGGTGGTGGTCTGACTCTAGAGCTGACCGGAAAAGATAGCAAGCACTTTAGTCAATGTTCGTGACTAGGAGCGAGATCAGTGTCGTCCCACTGCTCGCCGGCACGCGTGCGGAGGGCGAGCTCCTGCATGCGACGCTGGTCGTGCGCTGCCCCGTTCAGGCCGGTCGGCTCATGCCCGCCGGTGAAGATGTCGAGCACGACGTCGCCGCCGCGAGCGCGCAGCCGGTCGACGTAGCCCTGCACGCCGATCACCGGCGTGCGGGTGTCGATCGAGCCCTGATTGATCCAGACGGATGCCGTCACCTCGTCGAGATACGTGATGGCCGAGAAGCGCGAGACGAGCTCCGGCGGCACCCACGAGCTCCAGACCGAGCGCACTGCGGGGTTCATGGCGTCGATGGTCACCGACCAGTCGGCCACGGCGACGTGCGCGAGCCCGCCCGCGAAGAGCTCCGGCAGTCGCCCGACGCTCAGCAGGGTCATGTGCCCGCCGTACGACGCCCCGGTGATGAAGGTGGATGCCGGATCGGCGAGACCCTGCTCGCGCAGCCAGGCGATCGCTGCTGAGACGTCTTCGATCTCGCGGTCGCCGCCGGCGTTCCAGAAGCCCTCGCGGAACGCCCGACCGAAGGTCACCGATCCGCGGTAGTTCAACGAGGCGTAGGCGAAGCCGGCGTCGAGCCAGGCCTGGGCCGATGGGTTGTAGTGGTCCACCGCCACGAGCATGGGGCCGCCGTGGATCTCGAGGATCGTGCCGAGCGGTTCACGATCGGCCGGGCGCCCCGACCACAGCTGCACCCTGGTGCCGTCGGCGCTCGTGACGAGGGTGGAGGAGAGCGGATGCCCCGTCGGCACCGCGGCCGGGGCGATCAGCGTCGTCTCGGTGCCGTCGGCTGCGACCTCGGTCACGCGCAGCGGCACGTCCCAGCTCGAGCGCAGCGCGCGCACGGCGCCATCCGGCGCGAAGTACGAGGTCCAGTAGTAGGGATGCAGATTCGCGATGTCGGGCTCCGCGAAGCTGCCACCCTCGAGCACGGTGCGCACCGCGGCATCCGACTCGTCGAGTTCGATCAGCCGGTGGATGCCGCCGTCGACGTGCAGCGCGAGGACGCGGCCGCTCGGGACGTGCCAGTCGAGGGCGAGCACCTCTCCCGCGAGCTCCGGCAGGTCGAAGTCCTGGCGCTCGCCCGTGCGCGGATGCCAGATCGCGGGTCGCGAGAAGCCGCTCCGCTCGGTGTTCAGGAGCAGTCGGTCGTCACCGAGGACCGACGAGAACCGCACGGCGCGGACCGGGCCGGCCGGCAGGTCGTCGAGCGTGGCGACGGTGTCACCGGACGCGACATCCACCACCGTGATCAGCGGGCGACGGATGCCGGGGTTGTGGGCGGTGGTGTCGATCGAGACCAGGGAGGCGTCGGCCGACGGCTTGCCGAACCACGCCTCGATCGGGTCGGAGTACACGATCTTCGGCTCGCCCCAGGGAGCGGCGGGGATCACCAGGATGTGGAAGCCTTCCTCGTCGACGACCGTCGCGACGAGGGCGGATCCGTCGAAGGAGAACTCGAGTCCGCGGAGGACGTACGGCTCGCGTCCAGGCGTGAGCTCGACGCGCTCCGCGCCGTCCGGCGAGATGGCGACGAGGGCGCCGACCTCGGAGCCGCCGCCGTCATCGAGGTCGACGACCCAGCGGCCATCGGGCGAGACGATCGCGCCGGTGCTCACGTCGAACGGCAGCAGCTCCCCCGGGGCATCCGGCGCGTGCCAGATGCGGCCTCGGGCGCCCTCGGGGTGGTTCTCGACCACGAGCGCGAGGTCGTTCGCGCCAGCCGACGGCCGCACGGTCATGAGGTACGGCACTGCGAAGCGCGCGTCGAGCGTCGTCGTCGTCGTGGAGTCTTCCGGGGTGTGCAGCATCGTCGCGCTCTCCTCATCATCGCCAATGGCGTTGACTATAACATTGGCTACGCTGCTTCCGACAGGGTCGGCGGCAAGGTTCCGGAGATTGTCGATGACGCTGACAGACAGCGTGACGACGGTGAGGTACCGTGATCTCTGCGTGAGCGACACGCGGTGACGACAGTGAACGGAGCGCTCGATGGCGACTCGGAAGGCCACGGCATCGGCGAAGGCGCCGGCATCCGCGAAGGGCGCCGCCCGGCCCCGTCGAGCCCGCGACTCGCTCAGCCGCGACATCATCGTCGCGGCCGCCGACCGGGTGGTCGAACGCGAGGGCCTGGACCGACTGACCTTCCAGTCCATCGGCAAAGAGCTCGGCGCGCACCCGACCTCGATCTACCGCCACTTCCGCGACAAGGACGAGCTGCTGCTCGCACTGATCGACACGCTCCGCGCCCGCTCGTACAGCGGTGGCATGGTCGCGACCGACGACTGGATGGCCGACCTGCGCACGCAGGCGCACCTGATCCACGACCACTACATGCGCTACCCCGAGTTCGCACTGCAGATGGCGCTGCGCCGCCCCACCGACTTCGCCTCGATGGAGTTCTCGATCGGCGCGCTGCGCCGCGGCGGGTACGGACCGGAGCAGGCGGCTCTGTACGCTCGCGCGCTGGGCCAGCTGATCCGTTCGGCATCCAGCATCCAGGCCGCGCTCACCGCACTGCCCGCCGACGTGCAGGATGCCGATGAGCTGACCTGGCAGATGGACTACCGCCGCCTCGACCCGGTCGAGCACCCCGAGATCGCCTGGGCCGGCGAGAGCCTCCCCGGCGTGCGCGATCCCCGCGCCTGGGAGACCGCGCTCGACCTGCTGCTGGAGAGCATCGAGCGGCACGCGCCGGGCGCCTGAGCTCAGCCCAGCGCGAGCTCGTCGAGCATCCCGGCGAGCAGCTCGATCCGCTCCATCATCGAGTCCACCGACACCCACTCGTGGTCGGCATGCGCTCCGGCGCCGCGCGGTCCGAGCCCGTCGAGCGTACGAGCGCCGACCGCGGCCGTGAAGTTGCCGTCTGAGGCTCCGCCGGCCGAGACCGCCTCGACCTCCGGATGCCCGAGGCGGGCCGCGACGCGTCTGGCGCAGTCGAGCAGCTCGGCCGAGGAGCTCGCCTCCATGGGCGGACGGTTGATGCCGCCGATGACCTCGACGGCGACACCCTCGGTGTGCGCGGTCAGGCCCTGCATCTCGGCGTCGATGCGTTCGAGCTCGCCGAGGGTCCAGGCGCGCACGTCGATGCGCACCTCGGCATGCTCGGGGATGACGTTCGTGACCGTGCCTGCGCTCGCGACGGTCGGGCTCACGGTGGTGCCGGCGTCGGGATCCGCCAGCTCGGGCAGTGCCAGCACATGGTGCGCGAGCTCGGTGAGGGCGCTGCGCCCCTTCCAGGGTTCGAGTCCTGCGTGCGCCGCGCGGCCGGTGAGCTCGACGCGATAGATGCTGCCGCCGCGGCGTGCGATCTTCAGGGCACCGTCGAGGCTCGGCTCGAGCACGAGGACGGTCCCAGCACGGGCGGCCTCCCGCTCGATGAGCGCGCGCGAGGTGAGCGAGCCGACCTCCTCGTCGCTCGACAGCAGCACCGCGACGCCGCCGGGGTCGGCGGCACGGGCCAGCGCCGCCGCCATGATCACGATGCCGGCCTTCATGTCGAAGACGCCGGGCCCGGTCGCGGTGTCGCCGTCGACCCGGAACGGACGCTCGCGGATCGTGCCCGTCGGGAAGACGGTGTCGAGGTGCCCGAGCAGCAGCACCGACGGCGCATCGCCCCCGGACCAGCGCAGGTGGTCGACGCCGTCGACGGTCTCGATGATGCCGGGCTCGCCGATCACCGGATCGAGCCAGGAGCACACCAGGCGCTGCGCCTCGGCGAGGCCGGCGGCATCCCCGGTCGGCGTCTCGATCGAGACGAGCCGATCGAGACGCTCGACCGCCTGGTCGCGGGCGCTCATGCGGCGACCTGCGAGAGGAAGGCACGGAGAGCGGATGCCGTGGGCGCTGGCGCTTCTTCCGCGAGGTAGTGGTCGGCGTCGATCGCCGCTCCCGTGACGTCGGGGGCGTACGGCGCCCAGGTCGCGAGCACGTCGAAGTTGCGGCCGACATAGCTGTGCGCACCCCAGAGTGCGAGCGTCGGACAGTCCACGGTGCGACCTGCCTCACGATCGCAAGCATCGTGCTCGAGGTCGATCGTGGCGGCGGCGCGGTAGTCGGCGCCGGACGCGTGCACGGTGTCGATGTCGAAGCAACGGAGGTACTCGTCGTAGGCATCGGGCAGCGCATCGCCGTCGTGCCGCCGTCCGGTGAATCGGCTGCGCAGCCAGCTCTCGCGGTCGGCGCCGATCAGCGCCTCCGGCATCCCGTCGTCCCTCGCGAGGAAGAACCAGTGGAAGTACGCGGTCGCCATCGGCCGGTCGACGTGCTCGAACATGTGCAGCGTCGGCACGATGTCGAGCACGGCGAGGGATGCCACGGCATCCGCATGGTCGAGCGCCATCCGGTGCGCGACCCGACCACCCCGGTCGTGCCCGACCACCGCGAACCGCGGGAACCCGAGCTGTCGCATCAGCGCGACCTGGTCTCGGGCCATGTCGCGCTTGGCGTAGTGCGTGCCGCGAGGTTTCGCGGAATCGCCGTATCCGCGCAGGTCGGCTGCGACGACGGTGTGCTCCTCGGCGAGCACGTCGCCGACCTCGCGCCACATCGCCTTCGTCTCGGGGTAGCCGTGCAGCAGCAGCACCGGCGAGCCTGATCCGCGCACCTCGGCGGAGATCGCGACGCCGTCGCAGTCCAGCACCTGGGTCGTGCGGGGTGTGGTCATCATCGTCCAACTCTCGGTGTCCAGCCAGCAAGTCAATCACGTTGACTATAGCAATGGCGATGCGTTCTGGACATCCCCTGCCGCACGACCGCCCCGAGAGGAATCGAACTCAGGGGCGGGCGGGAGCGCGATGGGCCGCTGCTGCGCGTTCGGCAGCGGCGGCGAACTGCGACAGCCCGTGCGCCGTCACGTCGACGCGCAGCCTCGTGCCGTCCGACGAGGTCACGGCGAGGATCCTCCTGCCGCGTCGCACGGTGCTGCGCTGGGAGACGATGTCGCGATGGCGGATGACCCGCTCGGCACCGAAGACCGTGCGGAACGCGATCGCGTCGCGACCCGGCTCGAGATACCAGTTGCGGTACGCCAGCAGCACGAGCAGGCCGGCCACGACGAGCACCACGGAGGCGATGCGGAACGGCACCGGGTCGCGCATGTCGCCGCTGCCGAACCCCAGGACCGACGCGAACAGCCCGAGGGCGATCAGCGCCGCGGCCACGATGCCGACCGCCTTGTGGAGTCGGATGCGCACGATCTGCTTCGCCGAGCTGTTCGGCCGCAGGAACAGCGAGCGGACGATGACCACCACGAACAGCAGCGCGATCACCACGAGGACGATCTTCAGCACGAGAGCGGTCATGCTCCCGACCGTATCAAGCCGCCGACTCGGCGCGGCCGCCCGGAGAGCCGGGGAATCCCGCGCCTCACGCGAGGATCGTCGGCCAGGACGACGCCCGCACGCCCTCCCAGAGGCGCGCCAGCCGCGCCGTCATGTCGATGGACGGGTCGAGCAGCCACTGCACCTGGAGTCCGTCGGTGGCGGCGATCACCAGATCGGCGACGAACGGGAGGTCGAGCTCGGGTCCCATCCGCTCCTCGATCTGCTCCTGCTGCAGCGCTTCGATGAGGAGACCTCGCACCCACGCGAAGCGCTCCTCGAAGAAGGCCCGCGCCGGATGCCCCGCGATCGTCGCCTCGGCGGAGTACTCGACGTAGAGGCGCACGAGACCCGGCACCGTGACGTTGTGCGCGATGACGTCGAGGAGTCCCTGGAAGCCGCGGTGGGGAGCGTAGAACTGCTCGAGGTCGCGCTGGTCGCGGGCGCGGAGTACTTCGATGAACAGTTCCTCGCGGGTGCCGAAATGGTGCATGAGCCCGGCCTGGGTCAGGCCGACTCGCGCCGCGATCTCGCGGTTCGACGCCTTGCGGCATCCGTGTTCCGCCACGACCTCGAGCGCCGCGTCGAGGATCTCGGCACGCTTGGCTGCGCCTTTCGCATACTGTCCGCGGCGAGTCATCACGTCAGTCTACGAGTGCCGATATTCCGGTGAGGCGCGGCTGCGGCTGGATGCCTGGCGTCAGGGCCACCCTGCCTTCGCCGGCCCGACTACCGCACGCTCTTGATCGGCAGGATCACCACGGCTCCGATCAGGGCCGCGACCGCGCACACCGTGAACCAGATGGAGTAGTCAGCTCCGCTCGCACCGCCGGTGGCCGCCAGGACGAAGCCGCCGACCAGCGGCGCTGCTGTCTGCGGCAGCGCGTTGGCGATGTTGAACACGCCGAGGTCCTTGCCGGAGTCATCCGGATTCGGCAGCACATCGACGACGAGCGCGAGGTCGACCCCGACGTAGATGCCGTATGCCGCGCCGAGGAGGATCTCGAGGATGTAGTACGACGGCACGTCCTGGATGAAGATCAGGGCGAAGGTCCCGGCGGCGAAGATCACGGTCGACGTCCAGACGAAGACCTTTCGCCTGCCGATCCTGTCCGAGATCTTCCCCGCGATCCAGGCCGTGACGACGAGGGCTCCGGTGTACACCAGCGTGGTGTTGGCGATGAGCAGACCGATCTCCTCCTCGGGAACACCGAGGTGGAAGCCCATGTACGCGAAGCGGAACGTCGTGAAGCCGAAGCTCGCGAACGTGATGAGGAATCGCGACCACCATGCGAGGGCGAAGTCCGGGTGCGCCACGGGGCTGACCCACACGGTCTGGAGGATCTCTCTGAAGCTGATCCTCGGCGGTCTCGTCGGGAGGACTCTGTCGGGAAGCACGATCGCGAACACGACCATGACCAGGATGGCGAGGATGGCAGGGATCACGAAGACGATGAAGAGGCTGAAGGAGAACCAGCCTGCGACGTAGACGCCTCCCACGATGCCGAGGTTCTGCGCGATGCCGAGCCCGGCGGTGATCGAACCGCGCTGGAACTTGGGCACCTGGTCCGCGATGGTCGCGACGAACGGCGCGAGCGTCGCGTTCGCGCCGAGCTGCGCGATCGCCCAGCCGATGGTGGCCACGAGCAGGCTGTCGCCGAGCGCCATCACCACGAAGCCGACGGTCATGACCACCGTGCCGAGGACGATCCAGATGCGCCGACGCCCCCAGCGGCTGGTCGTGCGGTCGGAGACACGACCGAAGACGACGTTCGCCACCGTGGCGAAGAATGCGCCGACGCCACCGAGGATCGCCGATGCGGTGTTGAACCCCGCGGCGCCGTCGGCGATCGCCCCTGCGTTCTGGAGATCGGTGATCTTCAGGCCGATGCCGACGATCGCCGGTCCGAGCAGCGCGACGAAGAAGACGAACTGGGCGATGATCAGCCAGACGACGTACGACTTCTTCGCCGGCGCGGTCGGCTCGGAGAACCAATGATGTTCACGGGCGATCGCGCTCGCCGTCGTCATGCCAGACGGCATCCCCGCTGCAGAACCACTCATCCCTGCCTCCTTTGGCCGGTGGGGTCAGTCGCTGTCGCATCCGTGCGACATCCGGGAATCCTCTCCCGTGCACGAAAACCTAGACTGTTCAGGTTTTCGACGCAAGGCATTCTTCGCGGTCGATCGTCTGCATGCCGAGTTCCAGAGCGACACCGCGCGGCGGAGAACGAGAAGTAGGCTGTGCACATCATGGAATGGTGGAACTACTGGTGGCTGCTCTTCCCGCTCATGGGAATGGCCGGCGGCGCCGCGAAGGCGTGGGAACGCAATGCGAAGCGTCGTCATGAGCGGCGCCTTGAGACCCTCCGCCTGAAGACCCAGCTGCGCACCGCCGAGATCGAGGCGCGCGGCGTCACCCGCCAGGCGAAGCAGCGCGGTCCGTCGTTCGTCGACACCACGGCATCGGTCTCTTCCGACGACCTGCTCGGGCGCCTGTTCACCGAGCACGACGAGATCACCGCCCGCTGGCTCGACTACGAGCTCGATGTCGCGAAGCTGATCGCGTTCCCCGCGATGAGCGACGGCCGGCAGCCGCTGACGGCCGCGTTCCTGCGGGCGAAGAAGAAGGCCGATGCCCTACGCCCCGCATCGACCGACGCCAAGGTCAGCGATACCCAGGTCGGCGAGTACCTCCAGGCGGTCGGCGACTATGCGGTCGCGTTCGAGATCGCCGAGAAGGATGCCAGGCGCCTGCGCGACTCGACGTTCACCGAGCCGGAGCGCAAGCGGCTCGACCGTGCGCAGCAGTTGCTGAAGGTCGCGGTCGACGAGTCGGCCACCCAGGCCGAGCGGAACGTCGCGTACAAGCGCGTGCGCGAAGAGCTCGACGGGCTGATCCTGCTCTCGGACGATGCCGTCACGGTGCTCGAGAAGCAGGTCGCCCGCGAGATCGCGGCCCCGGCCACACCGATGGAGCCGCCGGCTGCTCCCGCGCCGGAACCGCAGCGGATGCCGATCGCCGACCCGCTGCG
Organism: Microbacterium sp.; assembly: GCF_036823965.1. Taxonomy (GTDB): domain Bacteria; phylum Actinomycetota; class Actinomycetes; order Actinomycetales; family Microbacteriaceae; genus Microbacterium. The sequence goes on from NZ_DAITBE010000003.1 coordinate 368,104, forward strand.
CCAGCCGCGAGAAGGCGCATGACGCCCGAGAACGTCACCGGTCCCGTCGCGCACCACGCCGAGGCTCCGGTGTGGTCGACCGCGTGGGGCGGACTCCGCTGGGTCGACGGCGACGCCGGCGACCTGCTCACGCTGCGCGCCGACGGTGTCGGACGGCAGCACATCGACGACGAGTACCTCGCGTTCGCGCGACCGCGGCGAAGTGGCGGCATCGTCGCCGCCGGGGCGCGCACGCTGCACCTCGCCGACGATCCGGACGGGGAGTTCCGCGCTGTCACGACGCTGCTCGACGACCCCGCAGTGCGCATGAACGACGGATGCTGCGACCCGGTCGGCCGCCTGCTCGCCGGCTCCATGGGCTACGAGGCCGAGCCGGACGCCGGGGTGCTGCTGCGCCTCGACGCCGAGCTCACCGTGACCACGGTGCTGCCGAAGACCACCATCTCGAACGGGATCGGCTTCTCGCCGGACGGGCGGCGCGCCTACTACGTCGACACCGCAGCGCATCGGATCGACGTGTTCGACACGAACCGGGGTGAGCTCGGCGGCCGCCGCGTGTTCGCGCGGATCCCTGAGGACCAGGGCTCGCCGGACGGCCTCACGGTCGCCGCGGACGGCAGCGTCTGGGTCGCACTCTGGGGCGGCAGCGCCGTGCACGGGTACGACGCCGCCGGCGAACGCATCGCCAGGATCGAGCTGCCGGTGCCGCAGGTGAGCGCCTGCACGTTCGGCGACGACGACCTGGGCACGCTCTACATCACGACCTCGGCACAGGGACTGGCCGCCGATCACGGCACCGACGCCGGCTCGGTGTACGCCGTGCGTCCCGGCGTGCACGGCATCCCGGTGCTTCCCTTCGCGGGCTGAGCCGGCCTTCTCGCGCCGAGCCGTCGTGCGGCTGGGGTCGCGAATGGCCGCATCGCGTGGGCTGAGGCGGCCATCTGCGACACCTGTCCGGTCGACCTCAGCCCAGGTGCACGCGCTCCGTGCGCTGGCGCTGACGCCCGAGTCCCTCGATCTCGATGGTCATCTCGTCGCCGTGCTGCAGGTACGGAAAGCGCCCTGACAGCGCGACGCCCTGCGGCGTGCCGGTGTTGATCACGTCGCCCGGCTCGAGCACCAGATACTGGCTGAGCTCGTGCACGATCTGCAGCACCGGGAAGATCATGTCGGCCGTCGAGGAGTCCTGCCGTGGCTCACCGTTCACGAACGACCGCAGCCGCAGCGCCTGCGGGTCGATCTCGTCTGCCGGGACGAGCACGGGACCGAGCGGGTTGAACGTCTCGGAGCACTTGCCCTTCGACCACTGTCCGCCAGACACCTCGAGTTGATACGCCCGCTCGGAGACGTCGTTCGAGATCGTGTATCCGGCGATCACCTCGCGCGCGGCATCCGGCGACGCGAGGTATCGCGCGGTCCTCCCGATCACGATCGCGAGCTCGACCTCCCAGTCGACCTTCTCGGCACCTGGCGGCAGCAGCACGACATCGTCGGGGCCGACGACCGTGTTCGGATGCTTGAAGAACACGACCGGATGCTCCGGCGGCTCCGCTCCCGATTCGGCGGCGTGCGCCGCGTAGTTCTGTCCGATGCAGATCACCGCGGTCGGGCGGGCGATGGGGGCGCCGATGCGCAGGCCCTCCATCGCAGTCGCTTCGAGCTCTCGGCGCTGCAGCGCCTCCCGAACGCGGGCGATGCCGTCGGCGGCGAGGAAGGCGCCGTCGATGTCGGCGGTGAGGGGCGCGAGGGCGAAGACCTTGCCGCCGTCGCGGACGTACGGACGCTCGTGACCGATCGGGCCGAGTCGCAGGAGTTCCATGGGTGCCTTCCGGTCAGCGCGCGTCGGCGAAGGTCGGGTTGACGATCGACACGGATTCGCCGGCCAGGAATCGGATGATGTTGTCGGCCGCGTGCACCGGCAGATCCGCGAGGGCTTCGGGCGAGTACCAGGCGGCGTGCGGGGTGAGCAGCACCTGATCGAGGTCGCGCAGCGGCGAGTCGGCAGCGAGGGGTTCGCCCGCGAAGACGTCGAGGGCGGCAGCACCGAGGTGTCCGGCGCGCAGGGAGGCGGCGAGCGCCTCCTCGTCGATGAGCGGGCCTCGGCAGGTGTTCACGACGACAGCGCCCTGCTGCATGGTTGCGAGCGATGCGACATCGATCAGATGACGGGTCGCATCGGTCAGCGGCACGTGGAGCGTGAGGATGTCGGCGTCGGCGACGGCATCCGGGATCTCGACGAGCTCGCATCCGGCATCGCGCACCGCCGCTGCCGAGGCGTACGGGTCGGCCACGAGCACCCGGAACCCGAGCGCCCGGCATCCGCGGGCGACGATCGAGCCGATGCGCCCGAAGCCGAGCACCGACACGGTGGTGGTCGATGGACGCACGGCGAGCGGCCGGGCGTCGACCGCCTTCCAGGTGCCGGCGCGCACGGCGCGGTCGTACGCCGGAAGGCCGCGGGCCTGGGTCATGATCATGGCGATCGTGTGCGAGGCGACCTCTTCGGTGCAATAGCTCGGGGTGTTGGCGACGGCGATGCCACGAGCGGTCGCCGCCTCGACATCGATCATGTCGTAGCCGATGCCGACGCGGCTGATGATGCGGAGCTTCGGCATCCGATCCATCACCGCACCGGTGATCTGCGCCCACTGCACGACCAGACCCTCGGCGTCGGCGCCGAACACCGCGAGGTCGTCGATGCCGCCGGATGCCGCGCGCTCGGCGCGGAGTCCGGCCTGTCGCAGGGAGTCTTCGATGACGGTTCCCGGCAGGTCGCAGTCGCTGACGAGGATGAAGGGCTGGGTCATGTCAGAAATGCTATAGCAAATAGCAGATGGGTATAGCATCGAGCCATGACTGTTCGCCGCGCGCTCATCACAGGGGCCAGCTCCGGGATCGGAACCGCCGCCGCACTCGAACTCGCCAGCGAGGGTGCCGCCCTCTGGCTCACCTATACGGGACGCGAAGCGGAAGCCGCTCGCGTCGCCGAGGAGTGCCGGGCAGCTGGCGCAGCCGAGGCGCATGTGTCTCGCCTCGACCTGCGCGAGCCCGACTCGATCGCCGCGCTCGTCGCGGAGCTCACATCCGCCTGGGGCGAGCTGCACGTGCTCGTCAACAACGGCGGCGTCTGCCCGTACACGCCGTATGAGGACATCGACTTCGAGGAGTGGGACCTCGTCCTCGAGACGAATGCGCGCGGCACGTTCTTCCTGACCCGCGCCGCACTGCCGCTGCTGCGTGCCGCCGAGGGCGACCGTTCGGTCGTCAACATCGCCTCGATCGCCGGACAGGTCGGCGCGCTGCAGACCGGCATCCACTACGCGGCCAGCAAGGGCGCGCTGCTCGCCATCACGCGCAGTTTCGCCCGGCACCTCGCGACGGAGGGCATCCGCGTCAACGCCGTGACACCCGGTCCTGTCGCGAGCGCGATCACCGACCAGCTGCAGGGCGAGGGTCGCGAGAAGCTCGAGGCATCGATCCCGCTCGGTGCCTTCGGGCAACCCGCCGACGTCGCCTGGATCATCGCCTCGCTCGCGTCGCCCCGCGCCGGCTTCATCACCGGCGCCACCTACGACGTCAACGGAGGAGTTCGCATTGACTGACCGCACCGCCACTGACCGCTCCGCCCTCGACACCGTGCAGGCGCAGCTCGATGCGTTCAACGCGCACGACCTCGACGCCTTCGTCGCGACCTATGCGGACGATGCCGTGATCACCGGCGTCGCGCAGGAACCCGTCGTCGGCTCGACGGCGATCCGGGCGTTCTACGAGCCGCGGCTGCAGAACCCGGAACTCTCGTGCGTGATCGACGCCACCGTGCTGTTCGGCAGCCGCTGGGTCGTCGCGCAGGAACAGGTCGTCAACGCCGGCGTCGCGACCGAGACCATCGCGACCTTCGACGTGATCGACGGTCTGATCGCGCGCGCCTCGATGCTCAAGGCCTGAGCTTCGGGCCTCGCCCGGATCGAAGGAGATCTCGCGGAATGAAGGATGCTCCAGCCAGAAGCATCCGTCGTTCCGAGCGTTCTCCTTCGGGACGCGTGAGCCTGGCGAGCGCGTGAGCCTGGCGCGCCCACGCCGCAGACACCGAAGCGTGCAGCGCCGACCCGGCGCGCGTCACTCGTGTTCTGGCAGGATCGGCGACGACCACCCCGGATCGCGCCCCAACTGCGCCGCCCGTGCGACGGAGGTCGCACCGTAGCGGTCGCGCAGGGTGTCGAGCACCGTGTCGAGGCGCGCCTCATCTCCCCAGTCGATCGGCAGCTCGGGCTGTACGCGCTCGGCACGGTCGAGCTGCGACAGCGAGACGCCGATCAGGGTGATCCCGCGTGCGCTGATCTCGGTCTGCGCCGCCGCAAGCAGCGTGCGCGCGACGGTGAGCAGGATGGCGGTGCGGTCGGTCGATGCGCGGAGCGAGCGGGAGCGGGTGGCCTTGGCGAAGTCGCCGAAGCGCAGCCGCAGCACGACGGTGCGACAGACGCGATCGCCGTCGCGGAGGCGGCGGGCGAGCCGATCGACGATCTGCGTGAGGATGAGATCGAGCTCGTCGGCCGTTCGGGGGCGACTGCCGAGCGCGCGCTGCGAGCCGATGGACCCCCGTCGTCGGGTGGTGTCGACCGGCCGCGGATCCCGCAGACGCGCCAGGGCGTGCACGTGAGCGCCGGTGGCCTTGCCCAGCATCCGCTCGGCGGCCGCGGATTCGAGATCGGCGAGCTCTCCGACCGTGCGGATGCCGTGGCGGTGCAGCTTCTCGGCCGTCACCGCGCCCACGCCCCACAGTCGCTCGACCGGGAGGGGCCGCAGGAACTCCTCCTCGCGCTCCGGCTCGACGACCAGCAGGCCGTCGGGCTTGCTCACCGCACTGGCGACCTTGGCGAGGAACTTCGTGCGCGCGACGCCGACCGAGATCGCGAGCCCGGCCTCCGCCCGAACCCGTTCGCGCAGCCGCGCCGCGATGTGCTCCGGGCTGCCCGCGATCCGTCGCAGACCGCCGACCTCGAGGAACGCCTCGTCGATCGAGAGGCCCTCGACGAGCGGGGTGGTGTCTCGGAAGATCGCGAACACGTCCTTGCTCGCGGCGGAGTACGCGTGCATGCGTGGTGGGACGACCACGGCATCGGGGCAGAGCTCCAGCGCCCGTCGGCCTCCCATGGCGGTGCGCACTCCTCGCGCCTTCGCCTCATAGCTCGCAGCCAGCACGACCCCGCCGCCCACGATGACGGGTCGACCGCGCAGTTGCGGCGCATCGCGCTGCTCGACCGACGCGTAGAAGGCATCGAGGTCGGCGTGCAGCACCGTCGCTTCCCCGCGCATCCGTTCTCCTGTCGACACGCGGATCGTCGCACGGACCGGGGACACCGGGCTCGGCACCGACGGTCGCCGACCGGGTGTCTGTGCCGACAGGTATGGTCGGCGCGTGCCGGAACCGGTGATGCAGTGGTGGGCGCGACGGCAGTTCTCCCGCCGTCGCGCGATTCCGTATGAGGTGGGCACCTACCGCGCAGGCTGGGCCGCGTATCCGGAACTCGTGCGGCAGTACCACCCGGAGCTGAACGGCGGCGTCGTCCTGTCGCAGATCCCGCTCGCCGCCGACGTGCTGCTCTGCTGGGAGTGCACGGTCGGCCACCGATTCGCCGCGACGCCGACCGAGCAGCGCGAGCGTCCTGGACCGGTGCGCCGCCGTTCCGCATGGTGTCCGGAGTGCTCGGCGCTCGCCCGTCCGCAGCCGGTGGTGCTCGGCGAGGCCCGCGCACTGCCGCGAACGCCCCGTCGCCCAGCACCACCGCTCTGCACGAAGACCCCGGACCTCCCCACAGGGACCGCGTTCGTGAGCGAGTGCGCACCGCGTCCGGCATCCGCTGCGGAAGGCCGCCTGCGTGCGGAGCTCGGGGCGGTCATCGAGTTCGATGCGGCCGTGAACGCCGTGAAGGTGTCGCGCCCGTTCTTCCGCCACACCGAGGTCTGGCCGGACATCGTCTTCCCGGAGCTGCGGGTCGCGCTCGAGTACGACACGGTCGGCCGTCACGGCCTGGAGCATGTCGGCAAGCGCGAGGACACCGATCTGCGCAAGGACCGCGCCCTGCGCGCGGCCGGGTGGGAGGTCATCCGGATCCGGACCGGCACGCTCGCTCCCCTCGGTCCGCACAACCTCGCCCTCTCCTCGGTCGGCGCCAAGGGCATCGCCCGCATCGTCGACGAACTGCGCACCATCCGTGGAGCGCTGCTCGTGGATGCGTACCTCCGCTGAGCCGTCTGCCCGGGATCGTGCCCTGCCCTCCCCGTCGGGATCAGACCGCGCAGGGTGAGGGAGATCTCACGGAATGGCGGAGCCCGCAGGGCAGAACTGCCTTCGTTCGGGGTCTTCTCCTGCAGAACGTGCGAGCCCGATCAGCGCCGTTCGAAGCGCTCCCGCAGCGCCGGGTCGGTCGCGATGCGGCCGAAGGATGCCGTCCACGCGCCGTCGACCGCGATCGACTGTCCGGAGACGTACGGCGCCGCGTCGGACAGCAGGAACGCCGTGAGCGCGGCGACCTCCTCGGCGCGGGCGATGCGCCCCATCGGCGGGCCCTCGTTGAGCGCGCGCTCCTCGGCCTCGGGATCCGGCGCGGCGGCGATCTGCGCCTCCAGGTGCGGGGTGCGCACGCCGCCCGGTGCCACGGTGTTGGCACGGATGCCGAGTCCGCCGTAGCTCACGGCCACGCTGCGGGTGAGCGCATCGATGCCGCCCTTGGTGAACTCGTAGGCAGCGTGGTCGACGAAGCCGGCACGGCCGTGGATCGAGCCGATGTTCACGATCGCGCCCGCCACGCCCTGGTCGATGAACGCCGAGACGGCGGCGGAGCATCCCCAGAGGTAGCCGAACCCGTTGATGTCGAGGATCTCGCGCACCGTCCTCTCGTCGAGCTCGTGCAGCGGCGTGCGCTTCGTGATGCCGGCGTTGTTCACCCACCCGGCGAGCGGCGCGCGAGCCCGAGCCGCCTCGGCCGCGCGCTCATGCGTCGCGCGATCCGAGGCGTCGCCCAGCACGACCTCGGCGACGACCCCGTCCTCGACCGTGCCCGATCCCGGCGAGCGCTCGAGGCCGACGACGATCCAGCCGTCAGCCGTGAGCCGCTCGGCGACGGCCCGCCCGATGCCTTTGCCACTGCCGGTCACCACGGCGCTGCGGTCACTCGTCTCGATCGTGGTCATGTCAGTCCCTCTCGGTCGAGTCGAAGACGAAGACCGCCGGATCGAGCGTGAACCCGAGCCCCACGGCATCCCTCGGTCGCACGTGCCCCTCGAACGAGGGACCGCCGACGATGAACGAGGGCGCCGGATCGTACGGGTTCGCGCCGCGGGCGAACGTCTCCACACCGATGCCGAGGTGCGCGGTGACCTCCGGATACACGTGACCCGAGACTGGCACGCCACGCTCGGATGCCCAGGAGACCAGTTCGCGCGCCGGCGTCACGCCGCCGATCGCGACGACGTCGAGACGCAGCACGTCGACGGCATCGTGCTCGACGAGCGCTTTCAGCACCGCCGGATCGGTCACCTCGTCGCCGACCGAGACCCGCAGCCCGCTCTCCCGCCGGATACGCGCGCATCCCGCCGCATCCTCGGGAAGCAGCGGATCCTCCAGCCACGCCAGCTGCAGCTCGCCCCACTGCGCGATCTCGGCCAGCGCCTCGTCGGCGTCGCGCCAGCCGAAGCCGACATCGACGACCAGGCCGGTCTCGGCGGGCAGCTCGTCGCGGAGCAGTGCGAGCAGCTCCCGCATATATGCCGGATCGGGCATGCGCGAGATCTTCACCTGCGTCCAGCCGGTCGCCTGGGCGAGCACCTCGTCGGCGACCGCTCTCGGAGGCCGAGATGCCGAGGGGTACGCGGCGACGAGCATCGCCTCGCGCGGCGCATCGCCCGTACCGAGCATCGTCCACAGCGGCGCACCGGCGCGGCGCGCGGCGATGTCCCACAGCGCGATGTCGACGAGCCCGATCGCGCGCCGCACCAGGCCGACACGGCCCACGATCGCGCTGCCGCGCAGCATCCGCTCCCAGGTCGCTGCCGGATCATCCGCATCCGCACCGATCGCGTGGCCGGCCACGAGACGCTCGACGATCTCGGCCATCGGCGCCTCGCGAGACAGGCAGTACGCGACCCCGGAGACGCCGTCGGCGTCCGTCACCCGCACCGCGGTGTACTCGCGGCGGGTCACCGTCATCGCGCCGAGGTGCAGCGGCGCCGGGAGCGGCAGCTGCACGGTCGCCGTGTCGATGCGCACGATCTCGGTCATTCGGGCTTCCTCGCGAGCGGCACGCCGTAGTCGACCATGAAGCCGCCGTCGACGTAGAGCGTCTGCCCGTTCATGTAGCGGGACTGATCCGAGACCAGGAAGCTCACCGCCGCGGCGATCTCGCTCGCATCGCCCAGTCGCTTCGCCGGAATGCGGGACAGGATCGTGTCGAGGCTCAGCGTGCCCGCCTCGACGCCCTGCCGGAAGACGCCGGTGTCGACGTACCCCGGCGCGACCGCGTTGACCCGAACGCCGCGCGACGCCCACTCGGCACCGGCGGTCGAGGTGAGACCGATCACCGCCGCCTTGGTCGTGGCGTACGGCGCTCGACCCGCTGACCCTCGAGAGGAGATCGACGAGATGTTCACGATCCGCCCGTCGCCGCGCTCCAGCATCCGGCGCCCTGCTGCCTGCAGCGCCGAGAAGACGCCGTGCAGGTTCACGTCGACCACGGCCGCCCACTCGTCCCAGCTGAGGTCTTCGATGCCTCGGTGCCGCTGGATGCCTGCGTTGTTCACCAGCACCTCGATCGGCCCGAACTCGGCCTCGATCTCACCGAACACCCGGTCGACGCCGTCGTGGTCGGTGACGTCGAGCTCACGCCAGCGGACGCCCGCCGGGTTCTCGCCCGCCGTGAGGCCGGGGACACGGTCAGCCGCGACGACGGTGTACCCGTCTGCCGCGAGGCGCTGGCCGATCTCCCAGCCGATGCCGGCGGATCCTCCGGTGACGATGGCGAGGGGATTGATCATTGCTCTCCTTGAATCGGGGTGGGTTCGGGTGCGCCCGTCGTCTCGCTTCGCTCACTCAGGGGACGGAGCAGGGCGGCGACGACGCGGATCGCATGCTCGATCAGCAGCTCGAGCGCGCCGGGCGCGAGCGGCGTCTGCCAGGCCTGGTACGCGCCGCGGTCGTAGGCGTCTCGGGTGGGCAGGTAGACGAAGCCCGGGCCGTTCGTGAGGTTCATCACGACGATCGGCGTCTCGGGGAAGCGCGCCCGCAGGGCCGTCTGCAGGCGTGAGTATGCCTCGCCGGGATGCCCCACGATCACGGCATCGCCGAGCCGCCAGGCCCAGAGCGGATGCCGCACGGTCGGTCCGTCGATGTAGCCGTCGCGGAGGTTGCGGGCCCGGCCGAGGCGCTCCTCGCGGGAGCGCGGATCGATGTCCTGCCACTCCTCGGCGAGCTCGTCGAGGGTCGGCAGGTCGCGCAGCGGCAGCTCGACGCCGGTGAGGGATGCGGTGGCCTCCGTCCCGCCATCGGCAGCCTGACCGGCCCAGATCGCGAGCGGCGCCCCCGACTCGACGACGCCCTCGAGCGTCAGCTCCTCGCCAGGCGACGGCAGGGCATCGAGTGCGGCGAGCACCGCGTGCCCGAGCGATCGACCGTGCCGATCGGCGACCGAGACGTCGCCGGTGTACTGCTCACGCGGCGCGAGTTCGCCCGACGCGCCCTGCAGGAACAGGCACGGTGCATCCGTCGCGGCCTCCACGAGCTCGCGCATCGCGCCGACGTAGTCCGGCGACACCTCGCGGTGCTGCCAGGCGAGCGTCGTCGGGTGGCACGCGTAGTTCACGAGCGTCGCGTGCACCGCACCGTCGACGCTGATCCGCCCGATCGTGACGGTGTCGTCGGCCGTGCCCGACGGGCTGAAGCCGACGAGCGCCCGCCCGTCGAGATCGAGCTCTCGGTCGGCGGCAAGCGCGCAGCGCCCGGTGGTCCACTCGATCAGTCCGGGCCGCGCGGTGTCGAGCGCCTCGCGGCCGGCGGCGATGCCGGCTGCGGCGAGCGCCTCCAGGTATCCGGGGATCAGTTCGCCGCCGGGCAGCTGCACATCGGCCGCGCAGAGCACGGCACCGGCGTGGGTGTGCGAGAGCGAGAGCATGAGCTGGTCCGGGTCGAGCCCGAGGCCGTCGAGGATCGCGCCGCGCACACCCTGCTCGTCGGCGACGCGACGCCACCACGTGCCGTCGACCGCGAGCAGCACGCGCGGCAGGTCGTCACCGGCGATCAGGGCGAGCGCGGTCAGCTCGAACGGGCGATGCGCGCCCTCCGACCGCTCCCAGTCGGCTGGTCCCCAGTTCTTCGCGCGGATGCCGATGGGCGGCGTGATGTCGCGGCGGGCCACTCCCATCCTCGCGGCGGTGCGCGGCACGCGGATGCGGTCGCCGATCGTGGTCGGACTCATCGGGGTTCCTCTCCTCCGGTGGGCGACACCGACGCGAAACCGGTGGCGTCAGGACGCTCAGTGACGGATGCCATAGCATCGGTGCGAGCCTGTGACGGTCCTGCTGTCCTTCGACCGGCGGCTCGGAGAGGGATCCTCATGCGCACCGTGTCAGACCGGAACGTCGCCGAGCAGGTGGCCGATGAACTGCGCGCCGCGATCCATTCGGGTGAGCTCGCACCGGGCGACCGGCTCGTCGAGCGCACGCTCGCCGAACGCCTCGGTGTCAGCCACATCCCGGTGCGCGAGGCGCTGACCCGCCTGGCGGAGGAACGGCTGATCGTGCGAGAGCCGCGGCGCGGAGCGCGGGTCGCCGAGCTCACCGCATCCGATCTCGAGCAGATCTCGAGCCTGCGCGTCGTGCTCGAGCAGTTCATGGCGATCCGGGTGCAGGAGCGGTGGAACGCGGATGCCGCGGCACGACTCGGCGCGGTCGTCGACGCGATGGGCGCAGCCGCTCCCGGCGACATCGACGAGGTGCTGCGGCAGGACCGGCTGTTCCATGAGACGCTCGCAGACCTGGCAGAGCACCGCTTCCTCGACGAGATCAGCTCGCAGCTGCGCGGCCGCATCGCCGGATTCATCCGCGCAGCGAACGATGCACTCGACGTCGAGGAGCAGGAGCAGCACGTGCGCAGCCACCAGGAGATCGTCGACGCGATCGCCAGCGGCGACCCCGTGCGGGCGCGCACGGTGATCGCGGAGCATGTCGCTCGCGCGGTCGAACGCATCACCCCGACGGACGGAGACCCCTCATGAGCACGATCGTCATCACCGGAGCATCCGATGGGATCGGCGCTGCCGCCGCCCGACAGCTCGCAGCATCCGGCGATCGACTGATCCTCGTCGGTCGATCCCCGGAGAAGACGAAGGCCGTCGCCGACGAGACCGGCGCCGAGTACTTCACCGCCGACTTCGCCCGCCTCGACGACGTGCGCGAGCTCGCGGCGAAGCTCATCGACGCGGTGGACGACGGCGGCATCGATGTACTGGCGAACAACGCCGGCGGCATCTTCGGCGATCGGACGCCGACGGTCGACGGCTTCGAGAAGACCATCCAGGTCAATCACCTCGCGCCGTTCCTGCTGACGAACCTGCTGCTGCCGACGCTGCTGGCATCGGATGCAGCGGTCATCAACACCTCGAGCGTCGGCCACCGGCTCTTCGGCCACATCGACGTCGACGACCTCGACAACAGCAGGAAGTACAGCGCGAACAAGGCGTACGGCGATGCGAAGCTCGCGAACGTGCTCTTCACGAAGAGCCTGCACACGAAGTTCCACCCGGACGGGCTGAGCTCGGTCGCGTTCCACCCCGGCACGGTGCGCACGAACTTCGCGGCGGACTCGTCGAGCATCATGCGGGTGATCTACCGCAGCTTCCTCGGTCGTCTCCTGCTCACCGGCACCGAAGAGGGCGGCGCGATCCTGCGCTGGTTCATCGAGGGGACGCCCGACGAGACCTGGTTCTCCGGCGCGTACTACGACGAGCGCACGCTCAGCAGCAAGGTCAACCCGCAGGCCGAGGATGCCGCGCTCGCCGAGGCGCTCTGGCAGCGCAGCGCCGAGCTCGTCGGGCTGTAGGGGCCCTTCGACAGGCTCAGGGACCCAGCTGGGCTCAGGGACCCACTCGGGCTCAGGGACCCAGCGCCCGGAGACCGGGTCGCTGAGCCTGTCGAAGCGCCCCCACCGTGCACGCATGTCAGACCGCGATGTTCGCGGTGTCGACGACGCGGTCGCCCTCGGCGGGGAACGCCGTGCGGGTGACGCCGGATTCGACGTTCGCGGTGTGGACGAGCGTCGACGACGCCCCGAAGGCACCGTCGGCGAGTTCGAGCGCACCTCCCTCGAAGCGGTTGCCCACGGCGCGGTAGTGCGTGGCGCCGGTCTTGATCGCGACGTGGGTCGCCGACCCCTCGGCCCGGAACGTGCTGTCCGACAGCGTGACGTGCAGCTCGCCGGCGCCGGTGCGCGCGAGACCGGTGCCGCCGACCGTCGCGACATCTGAACCGGCGACCTCGACGGCCTGCCGCTCGCCGCGAGCCGCAGCCAGCCGAGCGTTGCGCAGCGTGGAGCCCTCGAACCGCAGTCGCTCCGACGACGACACCATCGGCGCCGCATCGTCGGCGGCGGTCAGCGTCGATCCGCGGAACGTCACCGCGCCCGGCCCGGTGATCTTCAGCCCGCCGACGCCGTTCAGCACCGTGTCGACGAACGTCACCGGCGTCGTGACCGCGGCGCTCGTGAGCTCGCCGCCCGCCGCGACGAAGGTGAAGTGCGAGCTCTCGATCACGGTCGGGCGCGCCGAGGCATCCGACTGCTGCGTGATGATGAGGGTGTCGGATGCCGTGCAGCCGCGCAGCTGGGCACCGTCGGCGTTGATCCAGAGCATCCCGGATCCGGCCAGCGATGGCTTGCCGATCACCTGCACGTCTTCGAGTGTGAGGTCGGTGATGCGCACTCTGGCGACGAACCACGAGCACACGTGCTTGCGCACCGTGATGCGCTTGGCCGCGGAGCCCCAGGCCGCGCCGGAGTTGGCGAAGGTCATGAGGCCCGAGTTGCCGGTGTAGGTGAGGTCGTGCTCATACTGCCCGTGCGTGACGAACGGACCCTGATCGTCGCCGTCGCCGTGGCAGTTCTCGACCAGGCAGTACGCGCTCGCGGTGAAGTCGTTCAGGTGCCGCGCGTTGGCCGTGTGGCAGTTCGCGACGTAGCCGTAGAGGCAGTAGATCTGCT
>NZ_DAITBE010000019.1:0-4843 GCF_036823965.1 Microbacterium sp.
CGGGTTGTGGGGTTCGCCATCGTCGTGCGGGGTCCCACCACGCGGGCCCGCGCACGTGGGGTGTGCCGTTGTCCATGCGGATCTCCCACCCACTCGTGTCGAGGGTGCGGTGGTGATGCCAGCACAACGCGACCCCGTTATCGGTATGGGTGGGCCCGCCGCGTGCGTGTTCTTGGACGTGGTGGATCTCGCACCATGACGCGGGGACGTGGCAGCCGGGGATGAGGCATTCCTTGTCGCGGAGGGTGATCGCCCGTCGTTGCGGGGTGGTGAAGATCCGGTCCGTGACGCCGATGCCGATGATGCGCCCTTCGGGGTCGAACAGGACCCGTTGGATCGTCCCGCCGCACGCGGTGTGCCGTGCGGTTGCGACGGAGACGGGGGTGTCGATGCCGTCCACATGCGCCCACCCGCGCCCGGTCGCGTAGTCCTCCGCCGTGACGGACACGATCAGCGTCGGCGCCGCACCACCCAACTTCGGCATGTCGTCGTGTCTCGCAGCGATCCCGAGGATCGCCGCGAACGCGTCGTGCTGCTGCTGCGGACGCGTGCGGGTGTCGACCATCCCACCCGCATCCCCCGACGGCAGCACATCATTGTTTTGCCGCTCATCGCTGCCGGACCAGTCGCTCGCACCGTCGCTGCCAGACTGACCACCGCCGAACCAACCACTGCCACTGCCACCGCCACCGCCACCCTCGCTGTCGCTGCCACCGTCGCTGCCGTTCTCGCTGTCGACGAATCGCACCCCGGGCAGGGGCGGCCCGTCGACTTTCGGGTTCAGGTAGGCGTCGAACTGGCGTTGCAACGCGCCCGCGGTCTCCGGGAGCAGGTCCCCGTGGATCGGGACCAGGCCGTGCTTGGCGCGCCCGAACCGGATCCCGCGTCCACGCATCGCGATCTCCTCCGCCGGCTCCGCCCCATCCGGATCCAGATACGCCATGATCACCCGGGCATACGCCCGCAGATCTTCCGGCGTCGCCGGCGGCCCGCTCTCCTCCAGCGCACCCGCAGCATCCGAGTCACCTGCGACGCCATCGGCGGCCGCATCCGGATCCTCGACCGCAACCAGCCCGCGCGCGAGCGCCGCGAGCTGCGCATCCGCCCGCCACCGCTGCACCGCACCCACCCGCCGCTGCGCCTCATCGACCGGACCCACCGCCGCCAACAACCCCGCGATCCCGATCGTCCCCTCCAACAGTGCTTGCCGCAGGCGCGGCCACCGGGCCGTCTGCCACCCACCCGACGACAGATCCTCCTCCCGGAAGATCGATGACGCGGCCTTCACCACCCGCCCTGCCCCGTATGCGTCCACCCGCAGCACCCGCTGCAACAACTCGTTCATCGTCCGGCAGCCGAACTGCCCACAGAACGCCAGATCCCCCGACCCCGAAGGACGAGCGGGCACCGACGCCACCGTCTCCACCACCACCGCATCCAACCGCCGCTGCGCCTCACCAGCGAGCCGCAACACCTGCATCTTCGCGTCGTCCGACAACAGACCGAACCCGTCCCCGGACAACACCCGATCCAGGTCAGCGACGACCCGCTCCAGGGTTTCCTCGGTGCTGTCCATACCCCCATCCAACCCAGGACCACCGACATTCCCACCCCGAAAACCCCAGACCAAACCAATATTCCGGGATACGATTCAGACACCGCTCGCTCACCCCACCGCTCACGCCACAGCACCCGTGAACGGCCCCCAATACAGTGAATCCATGACGCAGCACACTGTTCGGGACGCCACCATCGCTGACGCCGAGGCAGTCGCCGGCATCCACGTGCGCTCATGGCAGGCGGCGTACCGAGGCCTCATCGACCAGGCATTCCTCGACGCCCTGTCGGTCACCGAACGCGCTGAGCGCTGGCGCGGGATCTTCTCCGACCCCCATCCGCTCACGCTCGGCACACTGGTCGCCCTCCGTGACGAGACGATCGTCGGGTGGGTGTCGTTCGGCGCCTCGAGAGATGACGAGGAGAACACCACCGACGGCGAGATCTACGGCATCTACGCCGATCCGACGTCCTGGTCCGCGGGAGTCGGCACGGCCCTCCTGACCTCGGCAGAAGGACGGATGGCCGACGCCGGTCACACCCGCGCGCACCTCTGGGTGCTCGACGGCAATGACCGCGCCGACACCTTCTACGCCCGCCACGGCTGGGCAGCGGACGGCAAGACGAAGATCGAGGAGCGCCCCGACCTCATCCTTGCCGAGCACCGCAGGGTCAAGCACCTCGTACCCTGAGCGGCCTCATCGCGCTTCGACCCGCGCGGTCCCGAGCACGCGAACGAGCTGCGCCTCGAGCGCACGCCAGGCACCGAGCTCGTACGACAGCACGATCAGTATCGGCGAGCTGACGACGATCAGCAGGCACGCCCAGAGCGGCCAGCCGAGCGCAGCGCCGATGATCGCGAGGCCCGGCAGCGCGATCACGGAGATCTGCAACGGGGAGTTCTTCGGGAACTCCGAGACGAGCCACGCGTGCAGCAGATACAGCGTGACCATGAACGCGACCACCGGGATCGCGATCGATGCGATCGCCGTCAGGATGCTCACGTCGGCACGCTCGTCGTAGACGTAGCCGATCACGTGCAGCCCGGCACCCACCGCTGCGATCGCGGCGAACAGCGCGATGTGGCCGTATCCCCACACGAGCGCCTTCGAGCGGCGCACCGCGAGGATCGGCGCGCTCGGCACCATGAAGTACACCCACCACAGCGCGAAGGCCATCACGATCCCGAGACCGATCACCGCGATGGACGAGACCGACCACCCCTCGGCATCCGTCACCGACTGCGCGGCGGCCAAGGTGCCGAACACGGTCTCCCCGAGGGCGATGATCGCGAGCAGCGAGTATCGCTCCGCGATGTGATGCGGATGCCACGGGGTGGCGCCACCGCCATGGCGGAAGCCCTTCGTCTCGGCGATGATCGGGCTGGCCCAGTCGATCGTCGACACGACGATCGCGCCCGTCAGGAACCCGAACGGATCCAGCGGGAGGAAGATCAGTGCAACCCACCCCACCTGGGCGATGCCGATGACCAACGCGTAGGTCTTGGCGACGGCGCGATACTTCGGGTCGCCGTGCGCAGCACGCCACCACTGCGCGATCACCGCGACACGCATCACGACGTAGCCGGCGACCATGACCTCGTTCGCAACCGGCTGCCCGCGCTCGAGCGAGGCGAACACCTGCGGAAGACCGATCGCGAGCACCACGACACCCGCCATCTGCACCATCGTCAGCACGCGGAACAGCCAGTCATCGGTGTCGAACGCCGAGGCGAACCACGAGTAGTTGATCCAGGCCCACACGATCGCGACCATCGCGAAGCAGAAGCCGCCGACGCCGGCCGCGATGTCACCGTGCGCGATCGCCGAGGCCAGCTGATTGCCGGCGACCCCGAAGGCGGCGACGAACGTCAGATCGAACAGCAGCTCCAGTGGCGTCGCGGCACGGTGCGCCTCAGCGGCATCCCGCCCGGTCATCCTCCGCAGTCCGTGACGGAAATAGGTCGGCGTGGACATGTGAACCCCCAGTGTTCGTGTGGGTCACGATAATGGGCGATCGCCGGGCGAACCAGTATTCTGCTGGCGGCCGACGGACGGCGTCAGGTCGGCTCAGGGCGCATGACGAGCGGCGCTCGATTTGACCCCGCGCGACCCAGCGCTTAGATTACAGAACGGTAACGGCGGCATCCGGGGGATCGACTGCCGAGTACACCCCCTCCGGAAGGACCCGTCACGAACTCCCTGCCAACCGAGCCCGCTCAGGGGCATTCGGAACCTGCCACAGATGTCTCCGACTCGCAGCGACCGCTCCTGCGCCGTGATCTGCGACGCTCCGTGTCCGCGAGCGAGCAGAGCCCCCGTTCCGCGAACACACCTGACGCACCCGACGCACCGATGCCGGCGCCGCAGCGGCCGCCGACGATCACGCCCCGCCGGACTCCGAACACGGCACTGCCGGTCGCACGGACCTCACGGGTCCAGTTGCGCCGGGCGAAGCGTCAGTGGGCGAAGGTCAAGACGCTCGGAGCCACGCTCGCCGTCGGCGTCCTGATCACCGGGGCGGCATTCCCCGGGCTCAGCCCGCTGGGCGATCAGACTCCCGCAGCCAGCGCCGCAGCGGCCGTCTCCACCTCGGCGGACGGCGACGCGCAGTCGTACACGGCGACCGACGAGATCCGCGCGGAGATCGCGCCGCGCGGAGCATTCTCCGCGACGACGCCCGAGGAGATCAAAGAGACCAAGTCCCGTGCCGTCGCCGCTGCGGTGGCCGCCGGCATGCCGCTCGGCAGCGCGATCGAGATCCCGCTGGCCGACCGCATCGTGATGCCGATGGCGGACGGGACGTACTCGTTCACCGATGGTTTCGGAGCCTCGCGTCCTGGCCGATCCCATCTCGGCCAGGACTTCGCAGCCCCGCTCGGCACGCCGATCAATGCGGCCATGAAGGGCTGCGTCTCCCGGTCGACGGAGAGCTACCAGGGCTACGGCGTGACGATCCAGATCGAGAGCATCGTCGACGGGAAGGCCGTGAGCACCGTCTACTCGCACATGACCTACGGGAGTCGCGCGGTCGAGGTCGGGGACTGCGTCGAGGCCGGCCAGTACATCGGCGACGTCGGATCGACCGGATACGTGTTCGGCTCGTGCCTGCACTTCGAGGTGCACATCAACACCGTCCCAGTGGACCCCCTGCCGTGGCTCACGAAGAACGTGACCTGACCCGGACCGTCGACCGACTGCTGCCGGCTCGCGTCAGTCCAGCGCGCTCATGACGTGCTTGATGCGCGTGTAGTCGTCGAAGCCGTACTGCGAGAGGTCCTTGCCGT
>NZ_DAITBE010000004.1:0-339787 GCF_036823965.1 Microbacterium sp.
CCCTTGTCTTCGTCGTAGAACCTGACCTTGCCGGTGGGCATGGGAGAACCTCGCTGAGTCGGTGCGGAAAAGAAGGCGCGTTCGCACGCGTCCTCCCCCAGCCTACCGGTCGTGGGCCCGCCGAACCCGATGCGCGAGAGCGACTAAGGTGTGAGGGATGAGTACGCAGAATTCCGAACCGGAGGTTCCCATCCGGCGCCTGGATCGATTCCTGGCGTTCACCGCGCTCGGAATCGCGGCGGCCTCGGTGATCTGCTTCTTCGCGATCATCATCGGCACTGCCGTCGGCATGGACCAGAACGCCTTCGGCGGCGGCGTCTGGCCGATCGTCGCGGCCATTCCGTTCTGGGGTCTCCCCGTCGCGTTCGTGATGATCATCGCCCTGCTCGTGATGAGCTTCGTCCGAAAAGGTCGCGCGGCATCGCGACCCTGAGGCAGATCGGCATGACCACTCCCGCACGCCCGCTGGCCGATTGGCTGGCCGCGGCGAGCGATGAGGAACTCGCGCACCTCTTCTCGGCGCGTCGGGTTCGGCCGGATGCCGGCTGGCACGACTTCTTCGATGCTGCGGAGGCGTTGCTCGATCCGGCCTCCGTCGCGCGGGCGCTGCCCGCACTCACGGCCGCGGAGGCAGCAGGCCTGCTGCGCGCGGCAGACGGCGCTGATGCCGGGGAGCAGCGCGACGCGCTCACAGCCATCGCACTGCTGCGACCGGATGGCGAACCGCATCCGGTGGTGCTCACGGCACTCGCCGGGCGAGACACCGTCCCGTCGATCGGGAGCACGGCCGTCGAGCCGGCACCGGAGGCTTCCGCAGCGCACGCAGCGGAACGGGCCTTCACGACCGTCGCGATCCTCGCCGATCTGCTGCTCATCACGCGCGACTCCCCCTTCGCGCTGCTCGCCGGTGGAGCAGTCAGCGCCGGCGAGAAGCGCCAGCTCAGCGAGTCGGGCATACCGACCGAGCTCGTCGATCCGCTCGTCACGGTCGCGATCGCCGCAGGCCTCGCGGTGGCGGATGGCCGCAAGCTGCGCACGAGCGCGACCGCCGAGGAGTGGCTGCGTTCATCGGCCGCGGCCCGCTGGTCGGTGCTGGCGACCGCCTTCCGCGACGCACTGCCGCGGGGTGTGCGCAGCGCGACAGGCGGATGGATCGCCCCGCAGGAGTGGCCGCACGCGCATCCGTGGGATCCGACCTGGCCGGAGCGCAGCGAGCAGCTGATCGCATCCGCTCGGCTGCTCGGCCTCATCGCCGAGGGCGGCACGGAACCGGAGTGGTCCATCGCGCTGCGCAACGGCGAGCCTGCGGATTCCACTGCGCTCGCCCTGCTGCTGCCGACCGAGGTGGACCGGATCTTCCTGCAGAACGATCTCACCGCGATCGCCCCTGGGCCGCTCGCGCCGCCCCTCGATGTCCGCCTACGCACCATGGCATCGCGAGAGTCCGCGGCGCAGGCGTCGTCGTACCGGTTCACGACCGAGTCCGTCACCCGCGCCTTCGCCGGCGGCGAGACCGCCGAGTCGATCCTGGAGTTCCTCACCGGTCTCTCGCTCACCGGCATCCCCCAGCCGCTGAACTACCTCGTGTCACAGGCAGCACAGCGACACGGCCTGGTGCGCGTCTCGACGGACGATGAGACAGGACGCACGCGCATCGAGAGCACCGATCAGCACCTGATCGAGGCCATGTCGGTCGATCAGACCCTGCGACCGCTCGCGCTGACCAAGCACGTCGACTCGCTGACGACGCGAGTCGGCCGCGACACGGTCTTCTGGGCGCTGGCGGATGCCCGATACCCGGCGACCCTCGTCGGGCCGGACGGCGGAACGCTCGTCGGGGAACGTCACCCGGTGCCGGAGCCGGTGCTGACTGCCTCGCCCGAAGCGGAGCTCGCCCCGCTGATCGCGCGGCTCCGGGCCCAGCAGGGACCCGACGCCGACGCCGCCTGGCTGGACCGCGAGCTCGAGGCCGCGGTGCGCGCCAAGGCGGTGCTGCAGGTCACCGTCGGAATGCCCGACGGCTCGACCCGCGAACTGCTGCTCGAGGCGACAGGGCTCGGCGGCGGACGGCTGCGTGGTCGGGATCGAGCCGCCGATGTCGAGCGCACGCTGCCGGTCTCCAGCATCCGCTCCGCCACGATCGTCCCGTCGTAGTGCCGTGTCCCGCAGCGCCCGGTAAACTGGACAGCTATGTCTGATGGACCGCTGATCGTCCAGAGCGATCGAACCGTGCTGCTCGAGGTCGCCCACTCCGATGCGGAGAGCGCCCGCCACGAGCTGGCGATCTTCGCCGAGCTGGAACGCGCCCCCGAGCACATCCACACCTACCGGATCACCCGACTGGGGTTGTGGAACGCGCGTGCAGCAGGCCACACCGCCGAGGACATGCTCGGCACCCTCGACCGCTGGTCGCGCTTCCCGGTCCCGCCATCCGTCGCGGTCGACCTGCGTGAGACCGTCAACCGCTATGGCCGCCTGGTCATCGAGCGCGACGACGAGGGCACGCTGATCCTGCGGTCCTCCGACCCGGCGGTGCTCGCCCAGGTTGCGAACAACAAGCGCATCCAGCCGCTGCTGATCGGCCACCCGTCTCCCGAGACCTTCGTCGTCGATGCGTGGGCGAGAGGTCAGATCAAGCAGGAGCTGCTGAAGATCGGCTGGCCCGCAGAGGACCTCGCCGGCTACACCCCCGGAACGCCGCACGAGATCACGCTGTCGGAGCAGGACGGCTGGCACATCCGCCCCTACCAGCAGGATGCCGTCGACGCGTTCTCGAAGGACGGCTCCGGCGTCGTGGTCCTCCCCTGCGGCGCGGGGAAGACGATCGTGGGCGCCGGCGCGATGGCCGCCACCAAGACCACCACGCTGATCCTCGTCACGAACACCGTGTCGGCACGGCAGTGGCGCGATGAGCTGCTCAAGCGCACCAGCCTGACGCCGGAGGAGATCGGCGAGTACTCGGGTCAGGCCAAGGAGGTCAAGCCGGTCACGATCGCGACCTACCAGATCCTCACCGCCAAGCGGAAGGGCGAGTACGCCCACCTCGCACTGCTCGACGCCCTCGACTGGGGCCTCATCGTGTACGACGAGGTGCACCTCCTGCCCGCTCCGGTCTTCAAGCTGACCGCCGATCTGCAGGCCCGCCGTCGCATCGGCCTGACGGCGACGCTCGTGCGCGAGGACGGCCGCGAGGGCGACGTCTTCAGCCTCATCGGGCCGAAGCGGTTCGATGCGCCCTGGAAGCAGATCGAGGCGCAGGGCTTCATCTCCCCCGCCGCCTGCTACGAGGTGCGTGTCGATCTGCCGCCGGAGGACCGGCTGGAGTACGCGGCTGCGACGGATGATGAGCGCTACCGGCTCGCGGCATCCGCTCCGGCGAAGGTCGACACCGTGAAGGAGCTGATCGCCAAGCACCCCGGTGAGCGCATCCTCGTGATCGGGCAGTACCTCGACCAGCTCGAGACGCTGTCGGAGGCGCTGAACGCGCCGCAGATCACCGGTGCCACCCCGATCGACGAGCGCGAGGAGCTGTACCGCCAGTTCCGCGAGGGCGAGATCGAGCTGCTCGTCGTGTCGAAGGTCGCGAACTTCTCGATCGACCTGCCGGAGGCATCGGTCGCGATCCAGGTGTCCGGTTCGTTCGGATCACGCCAGGAGGAGGCCCAGCGCCTCGGCCGCCTGCTTCGTCCGAAGGAGTCCGGTCACACCGCGAGCTTCTACACGCTCATCGCTCGCGACACGATCGATCAGGACTACGCCCAGAACCGCCAGCGCTTCCTCGCCGAGCAGGGATACAGCTACACGATCCTCGACGCGGACGACCTCGAAGCAGCCTGACGCCGGCCGTGCTGCGAGGCGTTCAGCCGCGCAGCATCGCCGGCAGCAGATGGGTGCCCGCCGCAGGGAACGCCTCCACAGCCCTCGCGCGCACGATGCCGAGTCGCTGCGCCCAGCGATCGGCGAGCAGCGCGTACACGACCATCGCGGCCGTCGAGGCGAGCAGGTCGATCGGTGCGCCGGAGGTCGCGTTCGCATCGACCAGGGCGACCGAGCCCAGCAGGAAGATCAGCACGTTGTTCACGATGTGCAGCGAGATCGCGGCCTCCAGGCCGCCGGTACGCCAGGTCAACCAGGCCGCGACGACCGCGAAGACGCCGACGCTCGCCGCTCCCCAGACGTCGTAGCCGTGGCCGAGCACGAACAGCGGCACCGGAAGCAGGATCGCGAACGCCGGATGCCGGAGCCAGCCGCCGACCAGCTGCATGAGATACCCGCGGAACACGTACTCCTCGGCGGCTGCCTGGAACGGGATCAGCACGAGCACCAGCGCGACCATGACCCACAGTCGCGGGTGCGAGAAGTCCGCGACGACGGCGTCGCCCGTGGCCGCCGCCAGACCGAGCAGCACCGCGAAGTACGCGACGAAGACCGCCAGCGCGAGCCCCAGACTCTTCCCGAGCCAGCCCATGCGCAGGCGTCCGGTCACCGACGACAGGAGCCCGACGCCTCGACCCTCCACGATCCGGGACGCGGCCAGGAGCGCAGGGATCATCAGGATCAGCGGAAGCACCAGCGCGACGAGGAGCCACGGGCGGTCGAGATCGAAGTACTGCATGGTCGTCAGCAGCACCTGCAGCTCTGCACCCCAGGACGGGATCAGCACCGAGGCGATCCCGAGCGGCACCACCAGGAGCAGCAGGAGCACGACGAAGAACGCGACGCCCAGCAGCCCGGTCAGAAGCATCCGCCACCAGCGATAGCGCGGTCGCAGCCGGGCCAGGCGGTGGTAGGCGAACTCCTCGACGTGTGCGCCGCTCTCAGCGGTCGCGGATGCGGGGGCGGCGATGTCGTCCTCGTTCGAGCTCATGCTTCGATCCTGGCGGAATCGCCTGTGAGCGAGGGGCGAACCGGCAGCGGACACCACGCCATTCCGAGCGATGTCAGCATCATCATGGGTGGAGTCACCATAATGGGGTCATGACAGCTGCGCGCATCCTGGTCGTCGACGACGAGCCGAACATCCGTGACCTGCTCTCCACCGGTCTCAGCTTCGCGGGGTTCCAGGTGAAGACGGTCGCCAACGGCGCCGCCACCATCTCCGCCGTGCTCGAGGAGGAGCCGGACCTCATCATCCTCGACGTGATGCTGCCCGACATGAACGGCTTCAGTGTCACGAAGCGCCTCCGTGGCGCCGGATTCACGGCTCCGATCCTCTTCCTCACCGCCAAGGACGGCACCGACGACAAGATCGAGGGGCTCAACGCCGGTGGCGACGACTACGTCACCAAGCCGTTCAGCCTCGACGAGATCGTCGCCCGCGCGCAGGCCATCCTGCGCCGCACGATGCAGGCCGACGAGGAGTCGGTCATCCGCGCCGGCGAGCTCGCGATGGACCAGGACACGCACGACGTGCACGTCGGCAAAGAGCAGATCGAGCTCAGCCCGACCGAGTTCAAGCTGCTCCGCTACCTGATGCTCAACCCCAACCGCGTGCTGTCGAAGGCGCAGATCCTCGATCACGTCTGGGAGTACGACTTCAACGGCGACGCCGGCATCGTGGAGAGCTACATCTCCTACCTGCGCCGCAAGATCGATCCGCACACCGAGGAATCCCTGATCCAGACCAAGCGCGGATTCGGGTACATGCTCAAGGTCGGCAAGTCGGCCTGACGCTCGCCCCACCGCACGACGCCGCACCCTGGAGGACCGCATGGCGCACAAGCCGGATGCGGTCACCAGCTGGTGGCGGCGGATCAGCCTTCGCGCGAAGGTGACCGGTGTCACGGTCGCACTGCTCGCGCTGGGGCTGCTGATCGCCGGTATCGGCACGGTGCCGCTGCTGCGGTCTGCGCTGGTCGCCAACATCGACGGGCAGCTGCCCGCCGTCGTCTCGAGCGACCTCGTGAACCGGTACCTCGACGTCACGACCACCGAGGACGGCGCGACCGCCTACACGCCCAAGGAAGAGCAGCCGAGGGACTTCTTCTTCGCGATCTACAACGCCGAGGGCGCGCTGCTCGCGACCGCCGGGAGCACGACGGCATCGCCGCCCGTCTTCGAGTCGGAGTTCTCGCTGCAGCGGGCGCAGGCGAACGAGGACAAGGTGTTCGACATCTTCGGCGCCGACGGCAAGGTCTTCCGCGCCGCTGTCGCCACGGTGACCGCCGATGGCGGCGCACTGCAGATCCAGGTGGTGGCCCTGCCGGTCGCCGCCGCCGACCGCGTGATCAGCCAGTACTTCAGCATCTACATCACGATCGCGTTCATCACGATCTTCATCGCGGCGCTCCTGACCCGCGGGCTGGTCACCCTGACGTTCCGACGCCTCGGCCAGGTGGAGTCGACGGCGATGGCGATCGCGGCTGGAGACTTCAGCCAGCGGCTCACCGACCTCGAGCCGACCACCGAGGTCGGCCGCCTGAACACGGCGATCAACACGATGCTGGATCGGGTCGATGGTTCCCTCGCGCAGCGTGATCGCACCGTCTCGCACATGCGGCGCTTCATCGGCGACGCGAGCCATGAACTGCGCACCCCGCTGGTGAGCGTGCGCGGCTACGCCGAGCTCTACCGGATGGGCGCGATCAAGGGCGAGGAGGACACCGCCCGCGCGATGGAGCGCATCGAGAAGGAAGCCATCCGCATGGGCGTGCTGGTGGAGGATCTGCTCGCCCTTGCGCGGCTCGACGAGGAGCGCGAGCCGGAGATCGTCTCGCTCGACCTCAGGCCGATCGCCAGGGATGCCGCGCTCGACCTCCGCGCTGCCGCTCCGGGGCGCACCGTCACCGTGATCGACCTGACGAACGAGTCGGTCACCGCGCCCACCCGCAGCATCCCGAAGCAGACCGTCGAAGCGCCGATGCCACGGGGCCTCACCCGCGGCACGCTGGGACGGCTGCGTCGTCGGACGCGCCAGACCTCCGAGCAGCCGCCGGCGATTGACTTCTCCGAGACGGCGGACACCCCCGTGCGCACCCCTCCGATCGTCCTGGGCGAGGAGAACAAGGTGCGCCAGGTCGTGACCAACCTGCTCGGCAACGCTCGGCGCTTCTCGCCCGAGGATGGTGCGATCGAGATCGTGGTCGACTCCGACCGCGTGCGCGGCACCGGGAGCATCGCGATCGTGGATCACGGCGAAGGCATCCCTCCGCAGATCCGCGAGCAGATCTTCGAGCGCTTCTGGCGTGCTGACACCTCTCGCGCCAGGGAGACCGGCGGTTCGGGTCTGGGGCTCGCGATCGTGGCGTCGATCATGAAGGCGCTGCACGGCAGCGTGGCGGTCTCGGAGACACCGGGCGGCGGCGCGACCTTCACCGTCACCCTGCCACTCGCACCCTCGCGCGCGACGCCTGAGCACCTGCTCGAGGACACGCAGCCGATCGAGCGCCTGGAGCTCTGACCGACCACCTCTCCCGCACAGGGCGTGCTGCGCCGGTGTTGCGCACAGACGGTGAGCACAGCGGCCCTGGTCCGGCGTCTCGCAGACGCAGCGCGCCTAGCGTCGAAGCTCCAACCGAGAAGGAGTTTCCCATGTCTGTCTTCACCGTCGACACCGAGGCCGTCCTGGCCGCCCACGGCGCCGTCCGCGCCACCATGGAGCGCATGCGGGGCGAGTCAGCGACCCTGATGGCCCAGCTCTCGCAGCTGCAGTCCTCATGGGTCGGTACCGCATCGAATGCGTTCCAGGCCTGTGCAGAGGAGTGGCGCGGAGCACAGTTGCACATCGAACAGGCGCTGGAGTCGATCGGCGGCTCCCTCGGGTCTGCAGCGACCCAGTACGCGGATGCCGACCAGTACTCCGCGAGCCTCTTCCGCTGAGCGCTCGCGTTCGGGTCGGCTGCGCCGGCCCGAACGCAGAAACGCCCCGACCGGAGTCGGGGCGTTTCTGTGTTCAGCGGGCGCTGGGTCCCTGATCCGAGAGGATCAGAAGTCCATGCCACCAGACGGGTCACCCATCGGTGCCGAAGCCTTCTCGGGCTTGTCGGCGACGACGACCTCGGTCGTGAGGAAGAGCGCCGCGATCGAGGCCGCGTTCTGCAGTGCCGATCGGGTCACCTTGGCCGGGTCGATGATGCCGGCGGCGAACATGTCGACGTACTCGCCCGTGGCAGCGTTCAGGCCCTGGCCCGAAGGAAGCTCGGAGACCTTGTTCGCGACGACACCCGGCTCGAGACCGGCGTTCAGCGCGATCTGCTTGAGCGGAGCCTCGATCGCGACGCGGACGATGTTCGCACCGGTCGCCTCGTCGCCCGTGAGGGTGAGGGCGTCGAGAGCCTTCGTGCCCGACTGGATGAGCGCGACGCCACCACCGGGAACGATGCCCTCTTCGACGGCTGCCTTCGCGTTGCGGACGGCGTCCTCGATGCGGTGCTTGCGCTCCTTGAGCTCGACCTCGGTCGCAGCGCCCGCCTTGATGACGGCGACGCCACCGGCGAGCTTCGCCAGACGCTCCTGCAGCTTCTCGCGGTCGTAGTCGCTGTCGGTGTTCTCGATCTCGCGACGGATCTGCGTGACACGACCCTCGATCTGGTCGGCCTCGCCTGCACCCTCGACGATCGTGGTCTCGTCCTTGGTGACGATGACCTTGCGCGCACGACCCAGCAGGTCGAGCGTGGCGTTCTCGAGCTTCAGGCCGACCTCTTCGGTGATGACCTGACCACCGGTGAGGATCGCGATGTCCTGCAGCTGCGCCTTGCGGCGGTCGCCGAAGCCGGGAGCCTTGACGGCGACCGACTTGAAGATGCCCTTGAGCTTGTTGAGCACGAGCGTCGCGAGAGCCTCGCCCTCGACGTCCTCGGCGATGATGACGAGCTCCTTGCCGTCCTGGATCACCTTGTCGACGATGGGCAGAAGGTCCTTGATGTTGGAGATCTTCTGGTTCGCGATCAGGATGTACGCGTCCTCGAAGACGGCTTCCTGGCGGTCGGGGTCCGTGACGAAGTACGGGTTCAGGTAGCCCTTGTCGAAGCGCATGCCCTCGGTGAGCTCGAGCTCGGTGCCGAAGGTCTGGGACTCCTCGACGGTGACCACACCCTCCTTGCCGACCTTGTCGATCGCCTCGGCGATGAGCTCGCCGATCGCGGGGTCAGCGGCCGAGATGGAAGCGGTCGCGGCGATCTGCTCCTTGGAGTCGATCTCCTTGGCGCTCGAGAGGAGCTCCTCGGTGATGGCCGCGACGGCCTTCTCGATGCCGCGCTTCAGCGAGATCGGGTCGGCGCCGGCTGCGACGTTGCGCAGGCCTTCGCGGACGAGCGCCTGAGCCAGGACCGTTGCGGTCGTGGTGCCGTCACCGGCGACGTCGTCGGTCTTCTTGGCGACCTCCTTGACGAGCTCCGCGCCGATCTTCTCGTACGGGTCGTCGAGCTCGATCTCCTTGGCGATGGACACACCGTCGTTCGTGATCGTGGGAGCGCCCCACTTCTTCTCGAGCACGACGTTGCGGCCACGCGGGCCGAGGGTCACCTTGACCGCGTCGGCGAGGATGTTCAGGCCGCGCTCGAGGCCGCGGCGGGCCTCCTCATCGAAAGCAATGATCTTTGCCATGAGTTTTTTCGTCCCTCCTGGACGTAGACGTTGGGTTTAGCACTCAGAGTGTGAGAGTGCTAACGCCATTCTGGCACTCGACCCCTCCGAGTGCAAGCCGCGGCAGACGCACGGCGACGCCGATCAGGAGGCCGGTGTGTCTTCCGGCGCCTCGGGCGCAGTCGATGTCCGATCGAGGCCGATCACCACGACGAGCTGCTCGACCTCGGACTCGTTCATCTGCGCGTAGAAGTCGCTCTGCTGCACGTCGGCGCCGCCGATCAGATTGGCCAGACCGATCGCCGCGAGCTCGTCGTCGTCCTGCACGTAGTAGACCGTCGTCGTGGTGAAGTCCGCGCTCTCGCTGTCGCTCGCGAACACCGTGTCCGCGGCCCAGCCGTTGTTGATGAGGAGATCGCGCATCAGCTCGTCGAGACCGCCATCGGGCGTCGCATTGAGGATCAGCACCGAGAACGCGGGGTCGACCACTCCGGTCTCCACCGGGGTCGGCGCGGAGGTCGGGACGGTCTCAGGGAACAGCGTGATGCGCCCCATCACCACGAGCGAGCCGAAGATGCCGGCGATGATGAGCACGAGGGCGGCGACGAATGACCACAGGAGGACGACCCAGCCGTTCATTCCCGGCGCCTCTGCACGGTGTGCTCCGACTCGGCCTGAGGTGCGGGGGACGTCGTCGAATCGATCACGGGAGGGCTTGGACACCCCTCGATGCTAGCGGCACAGTCCTGGCAGACCGCGAAGAGCGCTCGGCCGGTCGCGCGCTCCCGACGGCTCAGCCGACGAAGCCGGGGGTGCGCGTGCTGCGCGTGTATGCCCGAGAGTCCCGGATCCTGCGCAGCCGGCGCACGAGCATCGGGTCGTACTCGAGCGCAGACTCCGACTCGATCAGACGGCCGAGCAGCTGGTAGTACCGTGCCGCGCTCATACCGAGCTGGGCGCGGATGACCTCTTCCTTCGCGCCGCTGTGGCGCGGCCATGCCGTCTCCATCGAGAGGATCGCGCGATCGCGTTCCGTGAGGTCTCCGAGCATGGCTTCAGATTAGGACGCGTCGGCGGCGACGGCCGCGCGCCACTCCCACGATCGCCCGAGTGGATCGGCCGCAGCGCGCACCTGCCCGTCGAGCGCGACGACGAAGCCTGGCCAGCTCGCTGCATCCACCGCCGGCTGCCACACATCGAGCACCGCTGGCGGGTCGATCGTGACCCATCGTGCCTGCAGTGCCCGGATGCGATCGACCAGCTCGATCCTGTCTGCGCGGGGAATGTGCACGAGCACACCCGGTGTCGTGATCACGAGCGTCGCGTCACTCGGGGCCGCAGCGGCGAGCGCCGCCAGCTCGTCGAGGGCGTCACCGGCGACGAGGTGCGGCGGATCGGCGGCCGCGATGTCGAGGGCGGCGTCGATCCGCTGCTCGCGACCGGTCTCCCCCGGCCACACCAGTCCACGCAACCAGCGCCGATCCCGCTCGTCGCGCGCGTCCAACGGGGCGAGGTCGATACCCGCACGCCAGACGACATCGGGCAGACGCAGTGGCGGCAGCTCTCCGGTCACGGTGCTCTCCAGCACCACCGACGATGCGCCGTCCTCCGGATCGAGCGCGGCGCGAAGCGCACCGTCCGCGCCGCGGAACCGATACGAGTATCGATCGGGGTAGAGGCACAGCCCTCCGGATGCGCCGATCTCGAGCATCGCGATCGGTCCCTCGATCTCGGACAGGACCGGCAGCAGCGGCGCGAGTCGCAGCGGCTCGTTGGTCTGCAGCGCACGATCGCGGCACTCGGCCACCACCGTGTCAGCGTGTCCAAGCACGAAGGTCCGCCACATCGGATAGCCCTCGAGCGGCACGCCCAGCAGCCTCGTCACCGCGAAGACCAATGGCGGCTGCCTGCGCGTCTCGGGAATGCGAGCGAGGATGTCCTGCACCTCGGCATCCCCCGCGACACCGTCCGCCCATTCGCCGTACAGGGCACTCCGTCCGGGGGCCTCCTGACGCGCGAATCGTGCGTATCGCTCTTGCACGGCCTCGTTCATCCCTCCATTCTCATCTGTTGCGGCCATCGCCCGCTGAACGCGAGACAATGGAGAGGACTCAGGAGGATGCATGCCGTACAGCGTGGACAAGACCGACGACGAATGGCGCGAGGAACTCGGTGCCGACCAGTACGCAGTGCTGCGAGAGGCGGCGACCGAACGGGCCTGGACCGGCGAGCTGCTGGATGAAGGCCGCGCAGGTCTCTACACCTGCGGTGCCTGCGGTGCCGAGCTGTTCAAGAGCGGCACGAAGTTCGACTCCGGCTGCGGCTGGCCGAGCTTCTACGAGTCCATCCGCCCTGAGGCGGTGCAGCTCATCGAGGACACCACGCTCGGCATGGTGCGCACTGAGGTCCGCTGCGCGAACTGCGGCTCGCACCTCGGACACGTCTTCCCCGACGGATTCGGCACGCCGACCGGCGACCGCTACTGCATGAACTCGATCGCGCTCAACTTCACGCCTGACGCCTCGTGAGCGCGCTCGACGCGGTTCGCGCCAGGCAGTCCTGGTCGAAGGTCGACGACACGGCTCCCTCACGAGAGGCGCTGCTGACGTACGTGGCGGCCGCCGGACGCGTGGCTGACCACTCTTCGCTGCGCCCGTGGCGGCTGATCGAGCTGCGCGGGAGCGACCGTGAAGCCCTCGGCGCCGCGATCGCGAAGGCAGAGGGTGACAGATCCCCCTCGACCAAGCCGCTCAGGGCGCCGCTCCTGATCGCCGTCGTCGCGAGCTTCCGCAAGAGCGAGAAGGTGCCGCAGTGGGAGCAGGAGGCCGTAGCCTCCGGCGTCGCGCACACGCTGAGCCTGCTGCTCGACGAGGCAGGCTGGGGCGTCCTCTGGCGCACCGGCCGCTACACCCGCTCGAAGGCCATCGCGAAGGCGCACGGCCTGGAGAAGAACGAGGTCCTCCTCGGCTGGCTCTACGTCGGAGGGAAGCCCGCCGGCAAGAAGGCCGGCCGCCGGAAGGCTGTCGACGCCCGCAAGCTGCTCACCCGCATGCCGAAGAAGAGCAAGAAGAAGAGCGACTCCGCGATGTGACGCCGTGGGGCGCCGATCAGGTCACCCTGAACGGCGTCGTCGCCAGGGCACTGCGACCAGCACGGATGCCACGGCGACGATGACCATGCCGACGATCTGCCACACTGCCGGCCCCGTTGCGGTCGGCCAGAGCAGGTCGATCACGACGGATGCCGAGAGCTGTCCGAGCACGGAGCCGAGGCCCATCAGCAGGACCCCGGTCTGCGCCACGATGAACGCGCCGAGCAGGATGTAGGCGAAGCCGAGGAATCCGCCGAGGTACAGCCAGGGCTCCGCGGGGAGCGCCCCAGGAGCCCCCGTGATGGCGATACTGATCGCCGCGGCGAGTGCGAGCACGACGGTCCCGGCGATGAAGCTCATCAGGGTCGCGATGATCGGCGACTGCACGCGCTTCGCGAGACGGCCGTTGGTGGCGGCCTGCCACGCGATGCCGACGCCGGCAGCGAACGGCAGCAGCAGCATCCACAACGGCGCCGAGGCGAGCACATCACCGCTGAGCGAGATGCCGACCGCGGCGAGCGCGAGCAGTCCGCCCAGCACCCGGCCAGGCGTGACAGCCACGACCCCGGCCGGACCGAACCCGATCCGGTCGAGCACGAGACCGTGCAGTGTCTGGCCTGCGACCACGCCGACCGTGAAGAGGGACACCCCGAGGATGCCGGCAGTGAGCCCCTGGGTCGAGACGGTCAGGGCGCCGCAGGCGCCGCCCAGCAGCATCCACGCGGGGATCGCGCGGGTGCGCACGCCACTCCAGAGTCGTCCGACGCCGCGACGCCCTGACGGGAGCGCGGCGACCACCACGATGAGGGCGAGCAGTCCGACGCTGAACGAGACGAACCCGGCGACGATGCCGTCATCGAGTCGCACGCCGAGCACACCGTTGATCCGAGCCTGGATCGCCGTCATCACGCCGATCGCGACTGCTCCGCCGAGAGCGACCGGGGCGGGGAGCACGCGGGTCTCGGTCACCTGTCGACCCTACCCGAGCCGATGACAGGGCTTCGCCGTCAGCACGATGTCGGATGCCGGGACTACTCTGGCGGCATGTGCGCGAGCTACGGCCTCGATCCCCGATTCACCGACACCGAGCTGCTCGATGCCGCAGACGAGGCGGTGCTGGAAGGTCTGCGGACGTGGGCGGAGCGGAACGAGGGCGAGACGCTGCGTCCGACCGGCAAGAACCTGCGCAACCTGAATCCGCTGATCGTGCAGCCCGAGGACTCCCCTGTGCTGGAACCGGCGTGGTGGGGCTTCCTGGTCGGCGGCGAGCCCGCGAAGTTCCCGTCCATCAACACGCGCTCCGAGCGCCTGCAGGACAAACCGGGTGGCGCGAAGGCGCGAGCGATCGTCCCGGCGACGAGCTGGTTCGAGATGCAGAAGCCGTCACGGCAGTGGCACGAGTTCCTGGTCGACGACGGCGCGCTGTTCGGCATGGCCGCCGTCACCCAGCGCGGCAAGACCGCCGACGGCACCTGGTTCACCTGCTACTCGATCGTGATGCGCCCCGCGCCGGCGCACCTCGCCGGCGTGCACGATCGGATGCCGGTGCTCATCCCGACATCGTTCGCCGAGGAGTGGCTGACGGCCGAGACCGGGCGCGAGGTCGTCGACGAGGCGCTCCTGGCGGCAGCGGACCTCGACGATCGCGTGCAGGTGAAGCCGCGCGGCGACGACAGGCGCGCCGACCGGCTGTTCTGACGGATGGATGCGCGCGCGCTCACGACGGCCGCGGCCGCTCGTGCGGATGAGCTGCCGGGTTCCGAGCTGGAGAATCCGTTCGGCCCGGAATGGGACGTGTACAAGGTCCGCGGCCGCGTCTTCCTGCTGCTGCCGCTGGACGGCACCGGACGCGTGACGCTGAAGTCGCACCCGGATGACGCGGTCGCGCTCCGCGAGACCTTCGCCGACATCGTCCCGGGGTACCACATGAACAAGAAGCACTGGATCACGCTGCAACCCGGAGCATCGCTCGAAGAGGGCCTTGTGACCGAGCTGGTGACCGAGTCGTACCTGCTGGTCGTCGAGAAGCTCCCCCGAGCGCAGCGCCCCGTCGACCCCGAGACGTTCGGGCGCCCGGCCGTCTGATCTCGACCCGCTGGTCAGCGGCATCCGCCAGCAGGATGACGCCCGCTCAGCGGGAACGGTACCGAGGGAGGATGTGGCGACCCCGCTGCGCTCCGTAGCGTTGAGCACATGATCACAGCAGAGGGACTCACGAAGCGATTCGGAGACAAGACAGCCGTCCAGGACGTGTCGTTCACGATCCAGCCCGGAACCGTGACCGGATTCCTCGGACCGAACGGCGCCGGCAAGTCCACCACGATGCGCATGATCGTCGGCCTCGACAAGCCGACGTCAGGACGCGCGACCGTCGGCGGCCACGAATACCGCAAGCTGCGCGCCCCGCTCACCGAGGTCGGCGTGCTGCTCGACGCGAAGGCCGTGCACACAGGACGCACCGCGCGGAATCACCTCCGCGCGATGGCCGCCACGCACGGCATCCCCGCGTCGCGCGTCGACGAGGTCATCGACCTCGCCGGCATCGGCTCGGTGGCTCGCAAGCGCGCGGGCAAGTTCTCGCTCGGCATGGGCCAGCGCCTCGGCATCGCCTCCGCGCTGCTGGGCGATCCGCACACGCTGATCCTCGACGAGCCGGTCAACGGACTCGACCCCGAGGGCGTCCGCTGGGTCCGCCAGTTCGTGCGCCACGCGGCGTCCGAAGGTCGCACCGTGCTGCTGTCCAGCCACCTGATGAGCGAGATGGCGCAGACGGCCGACCACGTGATCGTGATGGGTCGCGGCCAGGTGCTGGCCGACGCCCCGCTCGACGAGCTCGTGCGGGCCTGGACCAGGAACACGGTGCGGGTGCGCACACCCCGTGCCGCCGATCTCGCTGCCGCCGTCGGTGCTCCGGACGTCGAGATCGTGACTTCCGCACCCGATCTGCTCGACATCGTCGGACTGCCGGCTGCACGCATCGGCGACCTCGCAGCAGCGCGCGGCATCCCGCTGCACGAACTCACCCCGACCACCGGATCACTGGAAGACGCCTACCTCGCCCTGACCGGCGACTCCGTCGAGTACCGGACCAAGGAGATCTCATGACCACCCAGGCAGCTCCCCTCACCCGCACCCGCACCGGCTCACCGTCGGGGCAGCGACTCACCTTCGTCCGCGCACTCCGCGGCGAGTGGATCAAGCTCTCGACACTGCGCTCGACCTGGTGGTCGATCGGGGTCGTCGCCGTGCTCACCGTCGGCATCGCCGTACTGATCGCCCAGGCGGTCGACATGCCGGGCTTCGAACCGATCCAGGCCGTCGTGATGCCGATCCAGTTCACGATGCTGCTCGCCGGCATCATCGGCGCGATCTCCGTGACGGGCGAGTACTCGACGGGCATGATCCGCTCGACATTCGCCGCTGTCCCGGCTCGCGGCATGGTGCTCGCTGCGAAGTCCGTCGTGCTCGCGCTGTTCCTGTTCGTGTCGTCGCTGGTGATCTTCTTCGCCGCAGCGCTCGCAGTCTCCGCCGTGGTCGCAGGACGCGATCAGAGCATCGACTGGGCCGATCCCGCAGCATCCGTCCTGCCGATCGTCGTGGCGTCGCTCGCGATGTCGGTCTTCGCACTGCTGGGCGTCGCCTTCGGCTTCATCCTGCGCTCCGGAGCCGGCGCGATCGCCGCCACGGTCGGCCTGCTGTTCGTGCTTCCGATCGTCACGAACTTCTTCTCGTTCGCAGGCGAGTCGTGGAAGTGGGTCATGGATGCCGCGAACTACCTGCCGGTCGCGGCGGCGCAGAGCGCGATCCTGCCGGAGAACGCAGCCCTCGAGGGCCCGGTCGCCGCTCTGACGCTCGCCGCATGGGTGGTCGGCGGCATGCTCGCCGCCTGGACCGTGCTGCGCAGTCGCGACGCGTAGAGTCGGCCGAGTGAGAACCACGCGCAGCCGCAGCGACTCGATCCGTGAGGACGAGGCGCTGCGGCTTCCGCGTCCCCCCGGCGTGTTCCGGCGCTTCTGGGCACGGCATCCCCGAATCGCGGATGCGCTGATCGCCCTGGTCTGCCTGTTCCTCTCCCTCACGCCGGCGACCCGCATCGACCCCGATCTCGCACCGCCGTTCACTCCGGTGCTCGGGGCGTTGCTGCCCATCGCGGTGCTCGGCACCTGCGTCGCGCTGCTCTGGCGACGACGCATCCCGCTCCTGCCCTTCATCGCCTCGTTCGTGGTCGAAGCGCTCTTCCTGTTCATCAATCTGCCGGTGGGCACACCGATCATCCTGGTGACCTGCTACGCGGTCGCGGTCTACCGCTCGACGTCCCTGGCCTGGAAGAGCTACGCGATCGCCCTCGCGGCGCTGTCGGCGTTCGCCGGGCTGCTCACCTTGACCGGCGTGATCGACCTGCAGATCGCCCTCAACTCGGTCGTCAGCGCCCTCGTCCTCGGTCTGATCGGCACGCTCATCGGTGTGAACGTCGGCGGACGCAAGCGGTACATCGCTGCGGTGATCGATCGTTCGCGGCAACTCCTCGTCGAACGCGACCAGCAGGCGCAGCTCGCCGCAGCAGCCGAGCGGGCGCGCATCGCGAGGGAGATGCACGACATCGTCTCGCACTCGCTCACCGTGATCGTCGCCCTCTCCGAGGGAGCAGCGGCCACCGCCGACCCCGAGCAGGCGCGTGCCGCCTCGACCGCCAGCGCGACCACTGCCCGAGCCGCGCTCACCGAGATGCGCTCGATGCTCGGCGTGCTGCGCTCGACCGACGACTCCGCGCCCCTCGCACCGATCGCTGCGCCCTCGCCGCACGAGTCCGTGTCGAGCGCGCAGCGGGCCGGGTATCCGGTGACGCTCGCGGTCACCGGCGCCGGCGAGCTGCCGGTCGCGATCGAGCATGCCGTGTCGAGGATCGTGCAGGAGGGCGTCACGAACGCGATGCGCCATGCGCCGGCTGCGAGCGCCATCGCCGTGCGGATCATCCACGAGCCGGATTCGGTGCGCGTCGAGGTCGTGAACGACGGCACGGTGGCCGCCGTCGACGCCCCCGGTTTCGGTCTGCGCGGACTCTCCGAGCGGATCGCACATGTGCGGGGAAGTATCCGGTACGGCCCGGCCGGCGAGGAGCGATGGATGCTGGCCGCAGAACTCCCGACCGCCCAGACCCGAACCGAGGAACCGTCATGACCGAACCGATCCGAGTCCTGCTCGTCGACGACCAGCAGCTCATCCGTGTCGGCTTCCGTCTGGTGCTGGAGGCCGAGGACGACATCACCGTCGTCGGCGAGGCGGGCGACGGACACGAGGCGATCGCCCAGGCATCAGCGCTGCGCCCCGACCTGGTGCTCATGGACATCCGGATGCCGGGGCTCGACGGCATCGCAGCCACCGCCGCCATCGTGCGGCAGCATCCGGAGACCCGGGTCCTCGTGCTCACGACCTTCGATCTCGACGAGTACGCGTTCGGCGCCATCCGCGCCGGTGCCAGCGGCTTCCTGTTGAAGGACGTGCAGCGCGACGAGATGATCGCGGCGCTGCGGGCGGTGCACCGCGGCGACGCAGCACTGTCGCCTCGCATCACTCGGATGCTGCTCGAACGCGTGACCCCGTTGCTCTCCGCCGACACGGCTGCCCCTGCACCCGATGCGACGGCCGACCTGACGGACCGCGAGCGCGACGTGTTCCTGGCGATCGCCAAGGGCCTCACGAATGCCGAGATCGCGCAGTCCCTGTACGTCAGCGAGTCGACGGTGAAGACGCACGTCGGCCGCGTCCTGGCCAAGCTCGGCGCGCGCGACCGCATCCATGCCGTGATCCTCGCGCACCGACTGGGCCTCGTCGATGACGGCCCGCTGCCTCTCGGCGGCTGACAGGCGGCGAGGTTCCCGACCCACGGTCCTGGGTTCGTGCAGCTGCGTAGGGTTCGACTAGCCTGCATCAGCACGTGCAATGACCGAGGGGGCCACCGTGACGAGCAACGACCAGGAACGCCGCACCACGACGGACGATCACACGACCGGGGGCGACGAGCAGCATCTGCGCCGGGCGCTCAGCAATCGCCACATCCAGCTGCTGGCGATCGGCGGGGCCATCGGCACCGGTCTGTTCATGGGCAGCGGCAAGACCATCTCAGTCGCCGGCCCATCCGTGATCTTCGTCTACATGATCATCGGGTTCATGCTCTTCTTCGTCATGCGGGCGATGGGCGAGCTGCTGCTGTCGAACCTGAAGTACAAGTCCTTCAGTGACTTCGCGAGCGACCTGCTCGGGCCGTGGGCCGGGTTCTTCACCGGCTGGACCTACTGGTTCTGCTGGGTGGTCACGGGGGTCGCTGACGTGATCGCGATCGCCGGGTACACGGATGCGCTGATCCCCGGCATCCCGCTGTGGATCCCCGGCCTCGCCGTCATCCTGATCCTGCTCGCGCTGAACCTCCCGACCGTTGCGGCCTTCGGCGAGATGGAGTTCTGGTTCGCGCTGATCAAGATCATCGCGATCGTCGCGCTCATCATCACCGGTCTCGTGATGATCTTCACCGGGTTCCAGCACGATGCCGGCACCGCGAGCTTCGCGAACCTCTGGGACCACGGCGGCATGTTCCCGCACGGGTTCATGGGCTTCGTCGCCGGATTCCAGATCGCGGTGTTCGCATTCGTCGGCGTCGAACTGGTCGGCACGGCAGCCGCCGAGACCAAGGACCCGAAGCGCAACCTGCCGAAGGCGATCAACGCGATCCCGATCCGCATCCTGCTCTTCTACGTCGGCGCGCTGATCATCCTGATGGCCGTGACGCCGTGGACCGAGTACGTCGCCGGCGAGAGCCCGTTCATCGCGATGTTCGCCCTGGCCGGGCTCGGCATCGCCGCGACCGTCGTGAACCTGGTCGTGCTGACGTCGGCCATGTCGAGCGCCAACTCGGGCATCTACTCCACCTCGCGGATGGTGTTCGGCCTCGCGCAGGACGGCGACGCGCCTCGACTGTTCGCGCGGCTGTCGAAGCGGCGGGTGCCCCAGAACGCACTGTTCCTGTCGTGCATCCTGCTGCTCTCCGGCATCGTGCTGATCTACGCGGGAGAGGACATCGGGACCGCGTTCGACATGGTCACCACGGTCTCCGCCGTGTGCTTCATGTTCGTGTGGACCATCTTCCTGTGCAGCTACCTGTCGTACCGGCGCAACCGTCCGGACACGGCCGCGAGCTCCGCGTTCAAGATGCCGGGCGGCACGGTCATGGTGTTCGTCGTGCTCGCGTTCTTCGTGTTCGTGCTGTGGGCGCTCACGACGCAGCCCGACACGCTCACCGCGCTGCTGGTCACGCCGATCTGGTTCGCGCTGCTCGTCGTTGCCTGGCTCTTCGTGCGTCGGTCGCCGAACCATCTGACTCGGCATGCGGCGCACATCGCGTACCTGCGTGACGACACGACCGACACGGACTGAGCGGAAGCCGACATGACTGAGCCCGGTGCGTGCAGGCGCGCGACCGGGCTCAGCAACTCAGGAGCGGATCAGGCTTGCGCCGGGGTCCACGCAGAGACGCGGTTCAACGTCTGCACCTCGTCGGCGGTGAGCTCGAGGCGAGCGCCGGCGAGCAGATCCGGCACCTGCTCGACGGTGCGGGCGCTCGCGATCGGGGCGACGACGGTCGGCTGCGCGCGGAGCCACGCAAGGGAGGTCGCGGCGATGGATGCACCGTGCGCATCCCCGATCTCCGCGAGCGCGTCGATGATGCGCAGTCCGGCCTCGGTGGCGTACTTGGCTGCGCCCTGCGCACGCGGCGACTCCTGGCCCGCTGCATCCGTGGACCGGTACTTGCCGGTCAGGAATCCACTCGCGAGCGAGTAGTACGGCACCAGTCCGAGTCCGAATTCCTCGGCGACCGGGATGATCGTCTCCTCGACCTCGTTGCGGTGCACGAGGTTGTAGTGCGGCTGCACGGCGACCGGCAGTGCGACGCCCGTGCGCTTCGCGATCTCGATCCACTCACGGATGCGCTCGCCCGTGTAGTTCGAGACGGCGATGTGCTTCACGAGTCCGTCGGTGACGAGTTGTCCGAACGCGCCGACGGTCTCCTCGAGCGGAACCGTCTCGTCGTCGAAGTGCGCGTAGTAGAGGTCGATGGCGTCGACGCCGAGCCTGGCAAGCGACGCCTCGGCGGCCTTGCGGACGTTCGCGGCAGCGAGACCCTTGAAGTCGGGGTGCTGGCTGACCTTGGTGGCGACGACGACATCCTGCGGCTTGCGCGAAGCGAGCCACTCGCCGATGATCGTCTCGCTCTCGCCACCAGAGTTGCCCGGGATCCAGGCACTGTAGGAGTCTGCGGTGTCGATGAAGTCACCACCGCCGGCCGCGAAGGCGTCGAGCACGGCGAACGAGGCGTCGCGGTCGGCCGTCCAGCCGAAGACGTTGCCGCCGAGCGAGAGCGGGAAGACGTTGAGGTCACTGGTTCCGATACGAGTCATGCTCTCGACAACGGAGTCAGGTCGAGAGGCATTCCCCCGTGACGGCGTGTTGCAGGGACGCTCAGGAGATTGCTCAGGACAGTGCTCTCGCGTCAGTGCCGACTACAGGACTTGAACCTGCAACCCCCGTATTACAAGTACGGTGCGCTACCAATTGCGCCAAGTCGGCGGGTGCCACCAGCTTACCGATGGCGGAGACCCGCTCCGAACTTACGGAGCAGGGGTCTCGGTCGGCGCCGAGCTCGGCGCGGGAGTCGGAGTGGGCGAGGTCTTGTAGTACGCGTCGCTCGCGACGGTCAGCACGAACTGCGAGAACTCGGCCGGGTCGTCGAGGGCACCGACGTAGGCCTCACCGTTGGCGACGATCATCGGCGCCGAGGTGAGCACCAGGTCGTCGGATCCGGCGAGCGGACCGTCGAGTGCACGAGTGGTCGCATCCTTCGCCCAGGTCACGTAGTCGGAGTTCTCGATGCAGGAGCGCACGGCCTTGCCGTTGTCGACGCCGACCGCACCGGCGACATCCGCGAGCTCGACGTCGGAGAGCCCGTCGCTGCCGACCTTGGGCTGGTCGTCGAGCAGATCGTGGTTGAACGCGTAGAACTTGTCCGGCGAATGCGTCGCGACGCACGCAGCCGCGGCTGCCGCGCGCAACGAGTACTTCGTGCCGTTCGAGCTTGCAGTGAGCAGTGCGACCGGGTGGTAGCTCACGGTCACAGCACCCTCGCTGATCCAGTTGGTGAGCTGGCGGGCGTTCGCGCGCTCGAACTCACCGGCATCCGGCGACAGGTAGTCGACGTAGATGTGGATGTCCACTCGATCGGAGGCGGTCGGCTCCGGCGTGGGCTGGGCCTCCTCCGCACCTGCGTCCGTGGCATCCGGATCCGGTGTCGCGAGCGTCTCGTCGGAACTCGCCGCAGCGGTGATGTCGGTGACGACGACGCCATCCCCATCCATGCCGCTCGGCATCAACTGCGGCTTCGAGACCTGCGCCGACACGGCGAGGGTCACTGCGGTGCCGATCGCACCGACCGCGATCACGGCGACCGCACCGATGATGATCCGTCGCATGATGCGCGCTCGGGACTGCTGCGCGTGCACCTGCTGTGCCTTCTCCCGCACGGCCTCGCGAGAATTGCGAGGTGTGGGGACGTTCGGCGTTTCGTCGCTCGACATCGTTCCTCTTGAGTCTCAGGGGGTCCGGGTTGGCCCCGACCATCGCTCTCTGGCGACGATCGCCGCGAACACGCGGCCGGGTTCGATGTTAACCAGTCAGTCTGAGAAATACCCAGGTGCCACTGTTCGTGTCATACTGATCCCGACCCAACGTCGGGTCGCGGCGGGTCATTCCGCCGATTCCATCACTACGGATCGTCCGGCACGTACCTGCCGGTGAAGGAGAAGCATCATGGCATCTGTCACATTCGATGACGCCACCCGCCTGTACCCCGGCGGAACCCGCCCGGCCGTCGACAAGCTGAACCTCGAGGTCGGAGACGGCGAGTTCCTCGTCCTCGTCGGTCCTTCCGGTTGCGGTAAGTCCACGTCCCTCCGCATGCTCGCGGGCCTCGAAGAGGTCAACGCAGGCCGCATCCTCATCGGCGACCGCGACGTCACCGACGTGCCGCCGAAGGACCGCGACATCGCGATGGTGTTCCAGAACTACGCGCTGTACCCGCACATGACCGTCGCCGAGAACATGGGCTTCGCGCTCAAGATCGCCGGCATCGGCAAGGAAGAGCGCGCCACCCGCGTGCTCGAGGCCGCCAAGCTCCTCGACCTCGAGGACTACCTGACCCGCAAGCCGAAGGCCCTCTCGGGTGGTCAGCGTCAGCGTGTCGCCATGGGTCGCGCGATCGTGCGTCAGCCCCAGGTCTTCCTCATGGACGAGCCGCTGTCGAACCTCGACGCGAAGCTCCGCGTGCAGACGCGTACGCAGATCGCATCGCTGCAGCGTCGCCTCGGCGTCACCACGGTCTACGTCACGCACGACCAGACCGAGGCCCTCACCATGGGCGACCGCATCGCGGTCCTCAAGGACGGCCTGCTCCAGCAGGTGGGTTCGCCTCGCGACCTGTACGAGAAGCCGAACAACGTCTTCGTCGCCGGCTTCATCGGCTCGCCCGCGATGAACCTGTTCTCGGCGGACCTCGCCGAGGGCGGCATCCGCTTCGGCACCGAGGTCGTCCCGCTCGACCGCGACACCGTGGGCCGTGCGAACGGTTCGCAGGTCACGGTCGGCGTCCGCCCCGAGGACATCGTCGTCGGCCCCGCCGACGGCAAGGGCCTCTCGGTCACGGTCGACCTCGTCGAGGAGCTCGGCGCCGACGGCTACCTCTACGGCCACACCGAGATCAACGGCAAGCGCGCCGACCTCGTCGCCCGCGTCGACGGTCGCAACCACCCGAACGCTGGCGAGACCGTCACGCTCGCAGCCTCGGCCGGCCACGTGCACGCCTTCGACATCGAGTCCGGCGAGCGCCTGAACGACAAGCCGGTCGTCTCCGCCTGATCGGTTCGACGCACGCGGCGCAGGCTGACTTCGGTCGCCTGCGCCGCGTTCGTGTTTCCCCACCCACGCACCCAGGGAGCTCCATGCAGGATTCGCTGCGGATCACCGCCAGCAAGGTCGACCCAGGGCTGCTCTCGCTCCCCTGGTCCACCACGCTCGCGAAGTGGCCGTCCGAGCACATCGTCTCGCTGCCCAAAGGTCTCTCCCGTCACCTCGTCCGCTTCGCGGACCTCTCCGGCCGCGTCATCGCGGTGAAGGAGACCACCGCCGAGATGGCACAGCGCGAGTACGACATGCTCGGCAACCTCGCCCGCCTCGATGTGCCCTGCGTCGACCGCGTCGCGGTGATCGCCGGACGGACGGATGCCGACGGCGAACCGCTCCCCGCCGCGCTCGTCACCTCGCACCTGCGCTTCTCGATGCCGTATCGCGCGCTCTTCACGCGGGTGCTGCGC
Source organism: Microbacterium sp. (assembly GCF_036823965.1). Taxonomy (GTDB): domain Bacteria; phylum Actinomycetota; class Actinomycetes; order Actinomycetales; family Microbacteriaceae; genus Microbacterium. Next base: position 24,028 of record NZ_DAITBE010000004.1, read on the forward strand.
CCCGACACGGCGACGCGGCTCGTCGACGCCCTGGCGCTGCTGCTCGTGCGCCTGCACAACGTCGGCTTCTACTGGGGCGACGTCTCGCTCTCGAACACCCTGTTCCGCCGCGATGCCGGCGCCTTCGCCGCGTACCTGGTGGATGCCGAGACCGGCGAGCTGCACGAGGAGGGGCTGACCGACGGTCAGCGCTCCTACGACCTCGACTTGGCGCGCACGAACATCGCCGGCGAGATCATGGACCTCGCCGCCGGCGGCCGCCTCGAGCACGGCGTCGACGCGATCGCGATCGCCGACGGCATCGTCTCGTCGTACCGCTCGCTGTGGGCGGAGCTCACCGCTCAGGAGTCGTTCTCGTCCGCAGAGACCTGGCGGATCACCGAGCGCGTCGAGCGCCTGAACGCGCTGGGCTTCGACATCGATGAGATGTCGATGTCGACCACGGCCGACGGAACGGTCGTCGAGATCCAGCCGAAGGTCGTCGACGCAGGACATCACCAGCGACGCCTGATCCGCCTCACCGGGCTCGACGTCGAGGAGAACCAGGCCCGCCGCCTGCTGAACGACCTCGACGAGTTCCGCGCGCGGTCGACGAAGCAGTGGGCTGACGAGGAGATGTACGCGCACGAATGGCTGACCCGCGTGTTCGAGCCGGTGGTGCGGGCGATCCCCTACGAGCTGCGCGCCAAGCTCGAGCCGGCGGAGGTCTTCCACCAGGTGCTCGAGCACCGCTGGTACCTCTCCCAGGCGCACGGTCGCTCCGTGCCGCTCGCCGAGGTGCTGACGAGCTACATCAACGAGGTGCTGCGTCACCGTCGCGACGAGGCCACGATCATGGGTCCGCCGACCGAGACCATGAGCCTTCCCGTCATCACGGGTTCGCTGTCACTCGCGGACGACGACGATGACGCCGTCGACTGGCGCGATCTGGTCTAGTACCCGACGGTGAACCGCTCGCGGTGGTGGTTGCCCTGCTCGATCTCGTCGACCACCGCGATGGCGAAGTCAGCGCCCGAGATGGTCGACTTCCCGTCAGCGTCGCGCACGATCACGTCGCCGCCGTCGCGGTACTTCCCGGTGCGCTCTCCCTCGGCCCAGGGCCCGAACACCTCGGCCGGGTGCACGAAGAACCAGTCGAGACCGGCATCCGATCCCTCCAGCAGGGCGAGTGAGTCGATGCCGACCTGCGCCTCGTGCTTGTACTCCTCGGGGAAGCCCTGATCGAACAGCCGAGGACCGCCGGGGGCGATGAGGCTGCCACCGGCCCCGCCGATCACGCCGAGGCGCGTCTCGGTGCCGGTGAGGCGCTCGGCGATGGTGCCGAGCGCCTCGAGGACGCTGTTCTCCATGTCGCCGCGGGGCGAGAGCGCCGAGACGACGGCATCCGCACCCTCGAAGGTGGCAGCGATGGAGTCGATGTCGAGCACTGAGCCCTGCACGTAGGCCGCACCGGCGACCGGATCCTTCGGCTCCGACCGCGAGACGGCGATCACCCCGTGACCGCGGGTCACCGCCTCCGAGACGATGTGGCGACCGGCGTAGCCGGTCCCTCCGAGGACGACGATGCGAGCCATGCGGTTCTCCTTTGTCAGCGGTTGGAGCGTGCGGGCGGTGCGGGTCAGTTCCCGGCGCGAGTGCTCGCGACCTGGTACAGCGCGACCGAGGTGGCGATACCGGCGTTCAGCGACTCGGTGGCCGCGGAGATCGGGATCGAGACGATCTGGTCGCAGGTGTCGCGGACCAGCCGCGAGAGACCCTTGCCCTCGGAGCCTGCGACGATGACGACCGGGCGGTCGGCGAGCTGCAGGGCCGGGAGCGAGACGTCGCCGTCACCGGCGAGGCCGAGGATGAAGACGCCCTGCTTCTTGAACTCCTTGAGCAGCGTCGTGAGGTTGGTCGCGAGGGCCACGGGGGTCCGCGCGACAGCGCCGGCGCTCGTCTTCCACACGGCCGAGTTCACGCCGGCTGAACGACGCTGGGGCAGGATGACGCCGTGGCCACCGAACGCAGCGGCCGAACGGATGACGGCGCCGAGGTTGCGGGGATCGGTGATGCCGTCGAGGGCGACGAAGAGCGGCACCTGGCCGCGGTCGATGACCTGCTCGAGCAGGTCCTGCGGGTGCGCGTACTCGTACGGCGGCACCTTGATGGCGACGCCCTGGTGCACGCCGTCGAAGCCCGCCATGCGGTCGAGCTCCTGGCGCGTGACCTCCATCACCGGGATGCCGCGATGCGTCGCGATCGACAGCATCTCCTTGACGCGGTCGTCCATCTCGACGCGCTGCGCGATGTAGAACGCGGTCGCGGGGATCTTGGCGCGAAGCGCCTCGAGCACCGAGTTGCGGCCGGTGACGACCTCGGTCTCGGTCGTGTTGTCCTTCGCGCGTGCGGAGCGGTTCGGGCTGCCGCCGGATGTCTGCCGCTGCCCGCCAGGACGGCCCTTGCCGCCGGATGCCGCGTAGCGCTCGGCCGCTGCCTTGCGCTTCCCCGCGGGGTGCCACGCGCGATCCTCCGCCTTCGGGGTCGGTCCGCGGCCCTCGAGCGCCTTGCGTCCGAGTCCACCGGTGCCCTTGCTGGGGCCCTTCTTCTTGCCCTTGCCCGCTGAGGGGTTGCCTGGCTTCGCCATCAAATGCTCCAATGAGTTCCGGCTGGAGAGTCCTCCAGCGTGATTCCTGCGGCGGCGATCGCGTCGCGAATGCGATCCGCCGCCGCCCAGTCCTTGTCCGCACGCGCCTGTGCGCGCTGCGTGATCATCGCCTGGACGAGTGCGTCCAGCGTCCTGTGCTCGGCGACGTCCCCGCCGGTGCTCATGAGCTCATCGAACCCGAGCAGCCTCGCCATGGCGTCCACCTGGACGAACGCGCCCCACGCGGTGTCGTCATCGCCGGCGTCGATCGCGGTGTTCCCCCGCCGCACGGTCTCGTGCAGCACGGCGATCGCCTGCGGCACGCCGAGGTCATCGTCCATCGCGGCCGCGAAGTCGTCAGGGATCTCACCGATCCGCGACTCGTCGGGCGCACCTGCGAGCGAGCGCCGCACACGGGCGATGAACGTGCCGATACGACCGAGCGCCGCATCCGCCTCGTCCCACGACGACGCTGTGAGGTCGAGACTCGACCGGTAGTGCGCTGCCGCGAGGGCGTAGCGAACGACCAGCGGATTCCGCTCGGCGAGCACGTCTGCGGCGAGCGTGAAGTTGCCGAGGGACTTCGACATCTTCTGCCCGTTCACGGTCACCAGTCCGTTGTGGACCCAGTGCCGGGCGAACGCGTCGCCCGCGGCAGTCGACTGCGCGAGTTCGTTCTCGTGATGCGGGAATCGGAGGTCGAGGCCGCCGCCGTGGATGTCGAACTCTGCGCCGAGGTACCGCTTCGCCATCGCCGAGCACTCGATGTGCCAGCCGGGTCGCCCGGGACCCCACGGGGATGCCCAGGTCGCGTCGGCCGGCTCATCGGACTTGGCACCCTTCCAGAGCGCGAAGTCCTGCGGGTTGCGCTTGCCGCGGGGATCGGCGTCCTCGGCCGCCTCCATCGCATCGATCGATTGGTGCGTCAGCTCGCCGTACTCGGCCCAGGAGCGCACGTCGAAGTACACGTCGCCGGAACCGTCGGGCGCCGGGTAGGCATGGCCGCGCTCGATCAACAGCGCGATGAGCTCCTGCATCTGCGGGATCGACGCCGTCGCGCGGGGCTCGTAGGTCGGCGGAAGGATGCCGATGCCGGCATATGCCGCAGTGAACTCCTGCTCGATGCGGTAGGCGAGGGCCCACCAGGGCTCGACGTCGGTCGCGTTCTGCAGCACCTTGTCATCGATGTCGGTGACATTCCGCACGAAGGTGACCCTGCCGTGGCGGTGCTCGAGCCATCGGCGCAGCAGATCGAAGCTGAGCGCGGCTCGCACGTGCCCGATGTGGGGGCCGGACTGCACCGTGGGTCCACACACATACATCGTGACGTTCTCGGGGTCGAGAGGCACGAAGTCACGCAGATCCTGCGTGCGGGTGTCGTGGAGGCGGAGTGTCACCGCTCAATCTTACCGGGGCGGCGTGACGTGGCCCTGAGTAAGTCCCTCCGGCAGCACCGTCGCGATCGCCGTGACCGAGATCCCCTCGCCCCGACCGGGGAATCCGAGGCCGTCGGTGGTCGTCGCCGTCACCGACACCGGCGCACCGCCGAGGGCCGCCGAGAGCACCTGCTCGGCCTCGGTCCGGCGCGCGCTGAATCGAGGACGGTTGCCCTGGAACTGCGCCGAGACATTGCCGATCGCGAACCCTGCCTCGGCGAGCAGCTCCCGTGTGCGCGCCAGGAACACGGTGGCATGGGCGCCCGCGTACTCCGGATGCGAGGTGCCGAAGTGCTCGCCGATGTCGCCGAGTCCGGCCGCGCCGAGCAGCGCATCGACGATCGCGTGGGCCACCGCATCGCCGTCGGAGTGCCCGGACAGCGGGGCCTCCCCCGGCCATTCGAGACCCGCGAGCCAGAGCGTGCCCTCGCCGCCGAACGCATGCACATCGGTGCCGATGCCGACCCGGGGCGCTGCGGTCACCGGGAGACCTGCGGTCGCCTGGTGCGCTGCGGGGAGCGGCCGCGCAGCAGCATCCGCCAGCAGATGACGCGCCCGCTCGAGGTCTCCGGGAGTCGTGATCTTGAACGCACGCTCTGAGCCCTCGATGTGCCGCACCTGTCCGCCGTTCGCGGCGAACAGCGCCGCATCGTCGGTGTACTCGACGCCGGCGTCCGACGCTGCGGCGTATGCCGCTTCCATCGGGCCACGGGGGAACCCCTGCGGCGTCTGCGCCGCGGCGAGCTCGGAGCGATCGACTGCGGCGATGATCACGCCGTCGTCGACCCGCTTCAGCGTGTCCACCACCGGGAGCGCCGGGATCACACCGGCGTCCGCGAGCACAGCCCGCGCCACCGCATCGATCTGGGCCGGCGGCGTGAGCGCCCTCGCGGCATCGTGCACGAGCACGGTCGTCACGTCACCCCAGAGTGCCGCGAGTCCGGCAGACACGGACAGCTGCCGGGTCTCACCGCCGGTCACGACACGACCGAGGTCGATGCGCTCGCCGGCGGCCTCCCGGAGTTCGGTCTCGGCATCGCCCTCGAAGCCCGCGGGAGCGACGACGATCACCTGCGCCGGTGCGGCGGCGAACACGCCGTCGAGCGCGTGGCGCAGGATCGACCGGCTGTCGATGCCGACGAAGGCCTTGGGCGCGCCGGCATCCAGGCGAGTGCCTGAGCCGGCGGCGACGACGATGATCGCGGTGTCGGGAACGGGGAGCATGGTCACGATCTCACGCTACCGTCTCGCGGATACGACGAAGGGGCGGACGCCGCAGCATCCGCCCCTTCGTCACGACCCTCGGGTCGACGACGGATTCAGGACGCGAGGACCTCGTCGAGCAGTGCGCCCGCCTTGTCCTCGTCGGTCTTCTCAGCGAGCGCGAGCTCGGAGATGAGGATCTGACGCGCCTTCGCCAGCATCCGCTTCTCTCCCGCGGAGAGCCCGCGGTCCTGATCGCGGCGCCAGAGGTCGCGGACGACCTCGCTGACCTTGATGACATCGCCGGAGGCGAGCTTCTCAAGGTTCGCCTTGTACCGGCGCGACCAGTTGGTCGGCTCCTCGGTGAACGGTGCGCGAAGCACCTCGAACACATGGTCGAGGCCTTCCTTGCCGATCACGTCACGAACGCCGACGAGGTCGACGTTCTCTGCGGGGACCTCGATGATGAGATCGCCCTGGGTGACGTTCAGCTTCAGATACTTCTTCGCCTCACCCTTGATGATGCGTTCCTTGACCTCGATGATGGTCGCGGCGCCATGGTGCGGATAGACGACTGTCTCGCCAACCTCAAAAAGCATAAAAACGTGTCCTTTCGGCAACCTCAAGGATACCACAGGGCGTATGCGCTAAGGTTCGCGCCTCGGCCGCTCCGTCACGGCGCTCGCGTACCCGTAGAATGGATGCGGATATTCCGTCGGACCCCAGGAGGACCAGTGAAATCGCGCCTTGTTGCGTCTGCCGCCATCAGCGCTCTCGTCCTGCTCGGCGCGACCGGCTGCACGTTCATCTCGCCGCAGGCGACGAAGATCGAGTACTCCGCCTCCGACGGCGTCAACGTGTTCGACCCGGAGAGCCCCCTCGACGTCCGCAACGCCTTCATCGTCGCGAACGAAGACGGCAGCGTCGGCAACTTCATCGGCGCCGTGGTGAACCCCACCGACGAGCGCGCGACGCTGACGATCGCGGTCGCGGGTGTCGAGGATCCGTTCACGGTGACTGTCCCAGCCGGCGACCGAATCAGCTACGGCGCGGACGCGGAGCCGCTGCGCATCGTCGGCCTCGACACCATGCCGGGTGCGACGATCGAGATGCACTTCCAGTCGGGCGACGCGCTCGGCGTCAAGACGCAGGTGCCGGTGCTCGACGGATCCCTCCCGTACTACGCGGACCTGGTGCCCAGCGACGACTGATCCCCCAGCTCCTGCACGCAGAAGAGGCCGGCCCGCGATGGGCCGGCCTCTTCTGCGTTCCGGTGCTGGCCTGGCTCTCAGCCTTCGAAGCGGTAGCCCAGACCGCGCACGGTGACCAGCATCACCGGCTCGCTCGGGTTCTCCTCGATGCGCGAGCGGATGCGCTTGATGTGCACGTCGAGGGTCTTGGTGTCGCCGAAGTAGTCGCTCCCCCACACCCGGTCGATCAGCTGACCGCGGGTGAGCACTCGGCCGGAGTTGCGCATCAGCACCTCGAGCAGCTCGAACTCCTTCAGCGGCATGTTGATCACGGAGCCGGCGACCGAGACCGTGTGCCGGTCGATGTCGAGCGACACGCGCCCGCCGTCCAGCACGCGCTCGTCGAGCTCGCCCTCCGCCTGCACCACCCGACGCAGCACCGCCCGCATGCGGGCGAGCAGCTCCCGCGAGGAGTACGGCTTCGTGATGTAGTCGTCCGCGCCCAGCTCCAGCCCGACGACGATGTCGACCTCGGAGTCCTTGGCCGTCAGCATGATGATCGGCACCGCCGAGGTCGAGCGGATCTGCCGGCACACCTCGGTGCCCGGCATACCGGGCAGCATCAGGTCGAGCAGGACGATATCAGCGCCACGATCCCGGAACGCCGTCAGCGCGCCAGGGCCGTCCTCGGCGATCTCGACCTCATAGCCCTCTCGCCGCAGCAGATACGCGAGCGGGTCGGCGAGGTCGGGCTCGTCCTCGACGAGAAGGATGCGTGTCATGCGATTTCTCCGTTTCGTACGCGTCCGCCCGAGGCCTTCGCTTTCGCCTTGGCCTCCTTGCGTGCGCGCTTCTTCTTGCTCTTCTTGCCGCCGTCGACGGGCTCGGGCGCGTCGATCAGCGGAAGCCTGATGGTGAAGGTCGATCCGCGCCCCGGCCGCGACCACAGGCGCACCTCGCCGCCGTGCCGCTGGGTGGCGTGCTTCACGATCGACAGGCCGAGTCCGGTGCCGCCGGTGCGTCGGGAGCGGGCGTCGTCCGCGCGGTAGAACCGCTCGAAGATGCGCTCCCGGTCGGATTCGGAGATGCCGATGCCCTGGTCGGCCACGGCGATCTCGACGACGCCGTCCTCAGCCTTCACGCCGACGCCCACGCGAGAGCCGCGCGGGGAGTAGACGATCGCGTTGGCGACGAGGTTGCCCACGGCCTCGATCAGGATCTGCGCGTCGCCGCGCACCCAGGCGCCGCGGTCGCCGCCTCGTGCGAGATCGACGCCTGCGGAGTCCGCCTGCACGACGTGCGCCTCGATGGATGCCGCGACCACCTCATCGATCGACACCGCGTTGACCTCGGTCAAGCCGTCCTCGGCCTGCAGCCGGGAGAGGCTCATGATGCGTCCGGTGAGCTGGGCGAGGCGTCCGGCCTCCGCGGAGATCCGTGCGGCGAAGATCCGCACCTGGGGCGGGTCGTCGGCAGCCGACTCGATCGCCTCGGCGAGCAGGCTGACCGCGCCGACCGGCGTCTTCAGCTCATGGCTCGTGTTCGCGACGAAGTCGCGGCGCATCTGGTCGAGACGCTCCTGCTCCGTCACGTCGCGGATGATCAGCAACGCCATCCGCGCTCCGAGCACGCTCGCACGCGCCGAGACGAGGCGCGGATCGAGACTGACCCCACCGCGGGTGATGCGCAGCGATTCGGTCTTGGTGCCACCCGTGGCCCTGACACTGCGCACGAGCAGCCGCAGCTCCGGGTTGTCGAGCGTCGAGCCGACGTCGATACCGAACCGCGTCGCCGCCTGCGAGGCGGCGAGCACCAGCCCAGAGGTGTCGACGACACAGGCCGCATCGTCCATGCTGTCGAGGACATCGGTGATGCCATCGGGAACCACGGTGGAGGTCTCCAGCTCGACACGCGCTCGCGCTCGGAAGGCCCACACCAGCAGGAGGGAGAGACCGACGCCGATCAACACGCCTGCGGCGAGAGCGATCAGCGCGACCTGCGGCAACGTCATGACTCCAGCGTAGAGTGCGTTCACCCGCGTTCCGGCGCGTTTTCAGGGGTGCAGCGCAACGCGAGAAGTACTATTCACGTGCTGGGCACCGTTCGTTAACCTTCGGAGCACACAATCTGATCGGGCCTGTGCGGAGCGCAGTCCTGCTCTCGTGCGGACGACCAGCCGTCTCGCGCTGACACCACAGTCGAGATCCGAATGAAAGGTTGCGCCCCACCATGCGCGAAGTCTTCCACCAGTCCCTCGAGGACCTGCAGTCCCGTCTCGTGGAGATCGCGGACCTCGTCACCGTCGCGATCGACAAGGCGACGCGAGCGTTCGCGACCAGCGACGTCGCCCTGGCCGAGGAGGTCATCGCCGACGACGCCAAGATCGACGCACTGGCCATCACGCTCGACGAGCAGGCGATCGAGATCCTCGCCCGCCAGCAGCCGGTCGCCCGCGACCTGCGCATCGTCGTCACCGCGCTGCGCGTGAGCGCGTCGATCGAGCGCATGGGCGACATGGCCGAGCACATCGCGCAGCTCGCTCGCCTCCGTTTCCCGGAGCGCGCCATCCCGAAGGGCCTCAAGGGCACCTTCGTCAAGATGGGCGAGCTCGACGTGGAGATCTCCCGCACGCTGTCCGAGCTGCTGCGCACCGGCGACCTGCGCTTCGCCGACACGATCCGCAACGCGGACGACGACGTCGACGAACTGCATGCCACCGTCTTCGAGAAGGTGCTCAGCGACAACTGGAAGGGCGAGGCGACCGCGACGGTCGACGCCACGCTCGCGAGCCGGTACCACGAGCGCTTCGCGGACCACGCGGTCGCCGTCGCCAAGAAGATGGTCTACCTCGCGACCGGTGACTGGCAGGTCTCCGAAGCCGAGATCGCCCTCGCGGTCGAGCAGCAGCAGGAGCTCGGCCACGCCTGACCCATCCGCGCTGCGGAAGCCCCATCTGCATGACGAAGCCCCTCCTGATCCGCATGGATCGGGAGGGGCTTCGTCGATGAGCGGCTGCGCCGCTTACTTCTTGCCCTGCGCTGCGACCGCTGCGGCACCGGCGGCTGCGGCCTCCGGGTCGAGGTAGCGGCCGGGACCGGTGGGCACGTTGTTCTCGTCGAGCTCGTACACCAGCGGGATGCCGGTGGGGATGTTCAGCTCGGCGATGTCGTCGTCGCTGATGCCCTCGAGGTGCTTCACGAGTCCACGGAGCGAGTTGCCGTGCGCGGTGACCAGCACGGTCTTGCCGGCTTCGAGGTCGGGGACGATCGCGCTCTCCCAGTACGGGAGCAGGCGGTCGATCACGAGCTTGAGGGACTCGGTGCGGGGCACCTCGCCGTCGATGTCGGCGTAGCGGGGGTCGCGTGTCTGGCTGAACTCGCTGTCGTCGTCGAGCACGGGCGGCGGCACATCGAACGACCGGCGCCACAGCTGGAACTGCTCAGGGCCGAACTCCTCGAGCGTCTGCGCCTTGTCCTTGCCCTGCAGCGCGCCGTAGTGACGCTCGTTCAGACGCCACGAGCGCGTGACGGGGATCCACAGGCGGTCGGCGGCGTCGAGCGCGATGTTCGCGGTCTGGATCGCACGGCTCAGCAGCGAGGTGTGCAGCACATCCGGCAGCAGTCCGGACTCGGCCAGCAGCTCGCCGCCGCGGCGGGCCTCCGTGATGCCCTGCTCGTTCAGGCGGACGTCCACCCAGCCGGTGAACAGGTTCAGTTCGTTCCACTCGCTCCGGCCGTGGCGGAGCAGGATGAGGGTGCGCGTCGCAGTCATGCCGTCAGTTTATCCGCGTCGGTCTCGCGTTCGCTCCCCTGGCGGTCACTGAACGCATCGGCGGGCTGGGAGGATTGACGCATGGCGTCATCTCCCCTCGGTCGACCGACGCGAGGGACGACCGGCACCAACCGGCTGCGGCGCAACGACCGCTGGATCGCCGCGAGCCGCGCCTTCCTCCGTGCGACGGACCCGCTGGTCGTCGACCTCGGCTTCGGCGCCAGCGGCGTGACCGCGTTCGAGCTCGCGACACGACTGCAGGGCGTGCGTGCGGATGCCGAGGTGCGCGGCCTCGAGATCGATCCGGCCCGCGTGGCGCTCGCGAGCGAGCAGCTCGCCGACGTGCGGGCAGGACGAACTCCGTTCTCCCCCGAGCTGCACGTGTCCTTTGCCCGCGGCGGATTCGAGGTGCCGCTCCCCGGTGCGCGCCGACCGGCGGTGATCCGGGCGATGAACGTCCTCAGGCAGTACGACGAGGCCGACGTCGCCGATGCCTGGCGCACCATGTCGTCGCGGCTGGCGCCGGACGGCCTGGTGATCGAGGGCACCTGCGATGAGATCGGCCGTGTCTCCAGCTGGATCGACGTCGGGGCGGACGGCGGTGCCCTGCGCTTCACGATCTCGCTGCGCCTGACGGAGCTCGCGCAGCCGAGCATCGTCGCCGAGCGGCTGCCCAAGGCGCTGATCCACCGGAACGTGCCGGGCGAGCGCATCCACGCGCTCCTCAGCGACCTCGACCGCGAGTGGGAGCGCGCCGCGTCGCTCTCGACGTTCGGTGCGACGCAGCGGTTCCTCGCCGCGGTGTCGGCGCTGCGCGCTCAGGGGTGGCCGGTCCAGGGCGGACGCACGCGCTGGCGGCTCGGCGAGCTGACGGTGCCCTGGGATGCCGTGGCGCCGCTGCCCTGAAGGGTCCGCGCTGCGACGCGGCCAGTGCCTCAGCGTCCGGCGCTGCTGCCTCGGGGGTCCGGAGCGGCTGGGCGCCGAGACAGGCGGGTGATCCGCGGGATGTCGGCGGTCGCACCGGCATCCGCCGGCACGATGACCTGCTGGGCGGCCGCGATGTCGATCCCGTCGTCGCGGACCACGAGATCGCCGACCGGCGTGCGACGTGCGAGGATCGCGAGCGCGATCGGTCCGTCCTCATGGTGCCGGGCGACCGAGGTGATGTGGCCGACCTCGTCGTCACCGACGAAGACGGGCGAGCCGGGGGCGGGAAGCACTGCCTCACTGCCGTCGAGCTGCAGTGCGGCGAGACGGCGGGGCGGGTGCCCGAGGTTGTGCACCTTGGCGACGGTCTCCTGCCCGCGATAGCAGCCCTTGCTCAGGTGCACGGCGCTGCGGATCCAGTCGGACTCGTGCGGCAGCGACCGATCGTCGACCTCTGCGGCCCACCGAGGCCGCCACGCAGCGACGCGAAGCGCCTCGGCGGCGAGCAGCCCTGCGACCGCGTCCGGCTCGACGGATGCGGCGAGCGCATCCAGCTTATCGACCGGCACGATGCCGACGCGCCAGGCGAGCGCTGCGCCGGGGTGGTCGGAGACCTCGGCGTACTGGTGCCCGCCGATCGACACGCGCTGCCAGGGATCAGCCCAGATGAGGGGCGCACCGGTCGGGGCGAGTGCCGCCGCGGTCACGGTCGCAGCAGCGGCACCACCGTCCACGAAGCCGAGGAGCGCGAACTCCGGGCGCAGGTCGACCGTCGCCTGGGTGCGGAACTTCATGCGGGTCAGCCAGGTCGCGAGGCCCTCGGCGTCCGCCGCATCCGCGATCAGCCAGGTCGATGCGCCGTCGTCGAGGACGCCGGCCGCATGCTCGACGCGACCCTGGGGGTCGAGCACCAGCAGCTCGGTGCTCTCACCGGGGGCGAGACGTCCGACGGACTGCGAGGTGATCGAGTCCAGCCAGCTGAGCCGTTCCGGGCCTGCGACCTCGATCACGCGGCGGTCGTCGAGCGGCACGAACGCGGTGCCGGCCGCCACGCGGCGCTGCTCGATGAAGGGCTCACCGAAGTGCGAGATCCCGTGCTCGTCGGCGACGGCTCCACGGATGCCCGAGAAGGCGCTCACGTCAGACCTTCGCCAGACGTGCGGAAGCATGCGAACGGAGCGGCGTGCCGAGCGCGGCGATGTCCCACGCCCAGAGCAGGTGCCCGTCGACCAGGCCGTAGAGGCGCGTCGCCGCGCCGTACTCCTTCGCCCCGGCGCCGCGGACGACGGCGTCGGTGGAGATGTCGATTCGAGGCCCGGAGATCTCGCCGAGATAGAGCTCGAGCATCCCGTCGGCGTGCGCGATCGAGACTTCGATCGGGAAGCCACCGCTCTCGGAGCGAAGCAGCTCGACGTCATCGACGGTTCGCGTGGTCGGCGCTGCCAGTGGAGGCAGCAGTCCCGGTCCGGCATCCGTGTCGGTCGCTGGGCGGGCGAGCCGCCAGAAGCCGGTCTCCGCGATCAGCTGCTGCGGTACTGCGTCCTCCTCGCCGAGGAGCGTCGCCGTGGCGGAGTAGTTCAGGAAGGGGCCGCCGTCATGGCTGAAGCTCACACGATGTGCGAACTCGCCTTGCACGCGGTCGTCGCCGACCGGGAAGTCGATGACACCGGTGCCCTCCCAGACGCCGATCAGCCACGAGAGCGGGACGATGTCGGCGGGGAGATCGGTCGGCAGGTCGAGCACGATCGCGCTCAGCGCTGGCCGCGGAAGAGGTTGCGCAGCACCACGGCCGAGACGAAGACGATCGCCAGGCTCGCCAGGCCAAGCAGACCGATGAAGAAGATCTCGAGTGCCATGATGTCCATGCCCTCCACATTACCCCGCCGCGGGGTGGTGTCAGGCAGGAATCAGCGCGGCCAGACCGAATCCGACCGAGATCATCCCCATCAACAGCAGGGCTCCGGTGACGCTTCCAGCGACGCGGAAGATGAACCCCTGCGTGCGTCCGTACCAGAGCTGCACGGCGAACGACAGCAGGATCACGCCGCCGAAGGCGACGAGCATCCAGGACACACGCCACTCCTCAGGGACGAAGATCCCGACCGCGATGCTGGAGAGGAAGGCGACGACCCAGACGGCGATCACGCCGACGAAGGCGTTGCGCGGTGCGAGGGCTGGTTCCGACATGACTCCATTGTGACCCATCAGGTGCCGGTATCATGGCCCCACGGCATCGCCCGATGCAGGTGAGGAGTGCGCGTGGCCGAGATTCTGGTTCTGACGAACGCTCCGATCTCGGAGCAGGTGCTGCCCGCGCTCGAACTGCTCAGCCACCGCGTGCGCCAGATCCCGGCCGAACCGGCACAGCTCGTCAGCGCACCCGAATACGACATCGTGATCGTCGACGGCCGTCAGGATCTCGTCGGCGCGAAGTCGCTCTGCCGCCTGCTGCGCGCCACGGGCCAGGACGCACCCCTGCTGCTCGTCGTCACGGAAGGCGGCATGAGCGCGCTCTCCGGCGACTGGGGCATCGACGATGTGCTCCTCTCCATTGCAGGCCCCGCAGAGGCGGACGCACGCGTCCGCCTCGCACTCGCCCGGCGCGACGAGGTCGCCGCGCCGACCCGCGTCCAGGCCTCCGGCGTCACGATCGACGAGCAGTCCTACTCGGCCAAGCTGCACGGCAAGCCGCTCGACCTGACGTACAAGGAGTTCCAGCTCCTGCATTTCCTGGCGACGCACCCGTCCCGCGTGTTCACCCGTGAGCAGCTGCTCAGCGAGGTGTGGGGCTACGACTACTTCGGCGGCACCCGTACGGTCGACGTGCACGTGCGGCGACTGCGCGCGAAGCTCGGCGATGCCGACCAGATCATCGGCACCGTGCGCAACGTCGGGTACCGCTTCAACGTCTACGACGACGAGACGGTCGTCGCAACGCGCTGACGCGACGACCCCGTTCACGCGCACGACACCTGGCGGTGCTTAGATGTACCCCATGATCGATCCCGCACTCGCCGACGCAGGCCTCGGTGACGCTGAAGACGACGACTTCGATGCCGTCGAGGCGCCGGACGCCCTGCTTCCCGACCACCGCTACCTCGACCGCGAGCTCAGCTGGCTGGCGTTCAACCAGCGAGTGCTCGAGCTCGCCGAGGACGCATCGCTGCCGGAGCTCGAGCGGGCGAACTTCCTGGCGATCTTCGCGAGCAACCTCGACGAGTTCTTCATGGTGCGCGTCGCGGGACTGAAGCGCCGCATCGTGACCGGGCTGGCTGTGCCGACCAACATCGGACGCTCCCCCGCAGATGCCCTCACCGACATCTCCCGCGAGGCTCACGCCCTGCAGCTGCGTCACGCGGATGCCTGGACCTCCCTGGTGCGGCCGGCGCTCGCCGACGCGGGCGTCGAGATCACCGAGTGGTCCGAGCTCACCGACCCCGAGCGCGCCGCGCTGTCGGAGTACTTCCAGGCGCAGGTCTTCCCGGTGCTCATGCCGCTCGCGGTGGACCCGGCGCATCCGTTCCCCTACATCTCGGGCCTCTCGCTGAACCTGGCGATCCGCATCCGCAACGCCCGCACCGGGCGTCAGGAATTCGCGCGCCTGAAGGTGCCCCCGATGCTGCCGCGCTTCGTCGAGGTGCCTGGCGCCAGCGCGATCGTCCGCTACCTCAGCCTGGAGGAGCTGATCGCCAACCACCTGGGCGATCTGTTCCCTGGCATGGAGGTGCTCGACCATCACGCCTTCCGCCTCACCCGCAACGAGGACGTCGAGATCGAGGAGGACGAGAGCGAGAACCTCATCCAGGCCCTCGAAGCCGAGCTGCTGCGTCGCCGCTTCGGCCCGCCGATCCGCCTCGAGATCACCGACGACATGGACGACGTGACGCTCGAGCTGCTCGTGAAGGAGCTCGACATCACCGATCAGGAGGTCTACCGCCTCCCCGGCCCGCTCGACCTGCGGGGGCTGTTCGCGCTGTCGCGCATCGATCGCCCCGACCTCCGCTACCCGCCGCACCTGCCGACGACGGCCGTGGCGTTCCAGCCGGGCGACAGCAGCACCCGCGCCGACATGTTCAAGGCCATCCGCAAGGCCGACGTGCTGGTGCACCACCCGTACGAGTCGTTCACGACCAGCGTCCAGGCGTTCCTGGAGCAGGCCGCGCGCGATCCGCATGTGCTCGCCATCAAGCAGACGCTGTACCGCACCTCGGGCGACAGCCCGATCGTGCAGGCGCTGATCGACGCGGCGGAGTCCGGCAAGCAGGTGCTCGCACTGGTCGAGGTCAAGGCGCGCTTCGACGAGGCGAACAACATCGTCTGGGCGCGCAAGCTCGAGAAGGCCGGTGTGCACGTGGTCTACGGCCTGGTCGGCCTGAAGACGCACTGCAAGCTCGCACTCGTGATCCGCGAGGAAGACGGCAAGCTCCAGCACTACTCGCACGTCGGCACCGGCAACTACAACCCGAAGACCAGCCGCATCTACGAGGACTTCGGTCTGTTCACCGCCGATGCGCAGGTCGGCAAGGACCTCACCCGCCTGTTCAACGAGCTCAGCGGCTACGCGATCGAGAAGAAGTTCAAGCGGCTGCTCGTCGCTCCGCTCCACCTGCGCAAGGGCCTGGTGCGCCAGATCGACGCCGAGCGCAAGAACGCGGAGGCCGGCAAGCCCGCGCACATCCGCATCAAGGTGAACTCGATGGTCGACGAGGAGATCATCGACGCGCTCTATCGCGCGAGCGTCGCCGGTGTGAAGGTCGAGGTCTGGGTCCGGGGCATCTGCAGCCTGCGCACCGACCTCGACGGCATCAGCGACAACATCACCGTGCGCAGCATCCTCGGTCGATATCTCGAGCATTCCCGGATCTTCGCCTTCGAGAACGGCGGTGACCCGCAGGTCTACATCGGCAGTGCCGACATGATGCACCGCAACCTCGACCGACGTGTCGAGGCCCTCGTCCGGGTGACCGACCCGGCGCATCTGCAGGAGCTGCAGGCCTTCTTCGACCTCGCGATGGACCCGGGAACCACGTCGTGGCATCTCGGCCCGGACGGAGTCTGGGAGCGCCACGCCGAGGATGCCGATGGGAACCCGCTCATCGACCTGCAGGATAAGACCATGGGGTTGATCCAGCGACGACGTCGCGCGCGGGCGGTGCGATGACCGCGGCGCAGACGACCGAGGCGCCTCGCGCAGGATGGACCGACAAGGCCGTCTACGCCGCAGGCGCTGTCGTCTGGCGCCTGGTCGAGGGCAAGCTGAAGATCCTGCTGATCCATCGCACCAAGTACCGAGACATCACGCTTCCCAAGGGCAAGGTCGATCCGGGTGAGATGCTCGCGGAGACCGCGGTCCGCGAGGTGCACGAGGAGACCGGCATCCGCGTCTCGCTCGGCGTGCCCGTCGGCGTGAGTCGCTACGTGATGGCCTCGCGAAAGCAGAAGGTCGTGCACTACTGGGCGGCCGAGGCCACCGAGGATGCGATCCGCGAATCGACCTTCGTGCCGAATCGCGAGATCGCCGCGCTCGAATGGGTGAGCGTCAAGCAGGCGCGCGCCCGCCTCAGCTATCCCGTCGACCTCGAGATCATCGACTTCTTCTCGAACCTCGTCGACGACGGCGTGCTGCACACGTTCCCGGTGGTCGTGCTCCGGCATGCGAAGGCACTCGCCCGCTCGGAGTGGGACGGCCCGGATGCCGGCAGACCACTCACCGAACGAGGGAAGAAGCAGGCGAAGTCCATCGTGGGCCCACTGCAGGCCTTCGGCATCCGCAAGATCGTCACGAGCGACGCCGTGCGCTGCGTCGCCACCGTCCGTCCGCTCGCGAAGGCGATCGGCCGGAAGCTGGTCGAGACCGAGCGGATCAGTCAGGATGCATGGGAGGACGGCGCCGACGACCTCCGCTCGGTCATCGGACATCGCGTGCGCTCGCTCAAGCCCGCCGTCGTCTGCAGCCACGGCCCGGTACTGCCGGGACTCCTCTCGGAGATCGCGCTCGCGACCGGCACGATCCAGGGCTCGTACCTGAGCAGCGCAGCCGATCTCGAACCGGCAGCGTTCTCGGTCGTGCACCTCTCGGCGACGAACCCCGGCTCCGGGATCATCGCGATCGAGACGCACATCCCGAAGGTCTGACGCTTCGACGGGCTCAGCGACCCAGTCGTGGATCAGCGACCCGATCGTGGGGCAGCACCTCAGTCGCGGGTCAGCGACCACGCCTTGTCTCGCCTGGGCACGCCCCCAGAGCGTCGCCGGTCGTTCACCTTCCGTTCACCTGCGCGGGAGAGTCTCGTTAACCGCCGCGCATAGCGTCACTGTGTGCCCTGCACCGGGCCTCAACCCCATCCACGATCGAACGGATCCACAGTGAAGATCTCCCGAATCGCTCGCATCGGCGCCATCGGCGCCATCGCCGCTCTTGCTCTCGCCGGCTGTGCCGCGAACGAAGGCGGCACCGGTTCTTCCGACGCCCCCACCTCCGACTCCGCCGCTGTCAGCGGCTCGCTGGTCGGCGCGGGCGCCTCCTCGCAGCAGGTCGCCATCCAGGCATGGACCGCCGAGTTCCAGAAGACCAACCCCGACGCACAGGTCGAGTACGACCCGCAGGGCTCGGGTGGCGGCCGCGAGTCGTTCCAGCAGGGCGCTGTGAACTTCGCCGGCTCCGACCGCGCGTTCAAGACCGACGAGATCGCGGCAGGCGGCTTCGGTGCCTGCGTCGACGGCTCCGACCTCGTCGAGGTCCCCGCCTACATCTCCCCGATCGCCATCGTGTTCTCGCTGGACGGCGTGGACGAGCTGAACCTCGACGCCGAGACCATCGCGTCGATCTTCGCCGGCAAGATCACCAACTGGAACGACCCCGCGATCGCCAAGGACAACCCCGACGCGACGCTTCCCGACCTGGCGATCACGCCCGTCCACCGCTCCGACAAGTCGGGCACGACCGGCAACTTCACCGACTACCTCGCACAGACCGCAGGTGACGTCTGGACCGCAGGCAGCGTCGAGGAGTGGCCGGCAGACCTCGCCGGCGAGTCCGCTGAGAAGACCTCGGGTGTCGCCAACGCCGTCAAGGGCGGACAGGGCCTCATCGGCTACATCGACTCCTCGCAGGCAGCCGACTTCTCGGCCGTCAACGTCAAGGTCGGCGACGCGTTCGTCGCACACTCCGCCGAGGGCGCTGCTGCCACCCTCGACGCCTCGAAGATCGAGGACGGCCGCACGGAGGGCGACCTCGCGTTCGCGATCGACCGCACGACGACCGCCGATGGCGCCTACCCGGTGCTCCTCGTCAGCTACCTCATCGGCTGCGCCGAGTACGAGGACGAGAACGTCGCTGCGCTGACCAAGGCCTTCTTCACCACGGCCATCAGCGCCGAGGGCCAGGACGCCGCGGCATCCAACGCCGGCAGCGCTCCGATCTCCGACGACCTGCGCACGCAGGCTCAGGCTGCGATCGACCTCATCAAGTGAGTTCACGACGGTCTCCGGGATGCTGCGGCATCCCGGAGACCGTCTGCTCGCGTCAGACCACCGATCTCCACTGAGCAGGAAGCAGCTCCCATGACAGCCACGACCGCGCCGGCGTCAACGCGCATCGTCGCGAAGAAGCGCGCCGGCGACATCTGGTTCTCGGGCACGGCGGTCGCCGCCGGTTCCATGATCATGATCACGCTCGCCGCGGTCGCGATCTTCCTCGTCGTGCAGTCGATCCCGGCCTTCGCCGCGACTGCCGAAGACGCCTCGCTCCTGAAGACCAACTTCTGGGACTACGTGGGGCCGCTGCTGTTCGGAACGGTCTGGGCGGCGTTCCTGGCGCTGCTCCTGGCCGTGCCGCTGTCACTCGGCGTGGCATTGTTCATCACGCACTACGCACCGCGCCGTCTCGCGCAGGGCCTCGGTTACGTGGTCGATCTGCTCGCGGCGGTGCCCTCGGTCGTGTTCGGCCTCTGGGGCATCCTCGTGCTGGCACCGGCCGTGCAGCCGATCTACGCCTGGTTGAACGCCAACGCCTCCTGGATCCCGTTCTTCGGCGGTATCGTCTCGCCGACCGGCCGAACGATCCTCACGGCTGCCATGGTGCTCGCCGTCATGGTGGTGCCGATCATCACGGCGATCTGCCGCGAGATCTTCCTGCAGACCCCGGTCCTCCACGAAGAGGCGGCGCTCGCACTCGGCGCCACCCGCTGGGAGATGGTGCGGATGGCCGTCCTGCCGTTCGGCCGCTCCGGCATCGTCTCCGCGTCGATGCTCGGCCTCGGCCGCGCACTCGGCGAGACCATGGCCGTCGCGATGGTTCTCTCGGTCAGCAAAGCCGTCACCTTCGAGCTCCTCACCTCCACGAACCCCTCGACGATCGCCGCGAACATCGCGCTGACGTTCCCGGAGGCCTACCAGGTCAACATCAACATCCTCATCGCGACCGGTCTGATCCTGTTCGTCGTGACGTTCGCGGTCAACGCGCTCGCACGCTGGTTCGTGAACCGCCGCAAGGAATTCTCGGGAGCGAACTGACATGACCGTGACCGCCCCCGAAACGTCGCGTGCCGCTGCGGCATCGCGCCCTGCAGTCTCCCTCAGCTCCGGTCACCTGCCGCGCTGGGCACCCTGGGCACTGCTCGGAGTCGCCCTCCTGGTGGGTGCCGCACCGTTCGCCGTGCAGGCGATGGCATCCGGCGCCGAACTCAACATCGCCGGCTCCGTCATCCTCGGTGCCGTCGTCTATCTCATCCTGATCTACGTCATCTCGCGGATCATCGAGGGGTCGCGCAAGGCGGTCGACCGCCTCGTGACCGGCGTCGTCACCGTCGCCTTCGCGATCGCGATGGTGCCACTCGTCTCGGTCGCAGTGACCGTGGTCGCGACGGGTGTCGCCCGCTTCGACGGCCTCTTCTTCTCCTCGTCGATGCGCGGAGTGCTCGGCGAGGGCGGCGGGGCTCTGCACGCCATCGTCGGCACGCTGCTCGTCACGCTCGCCGCCGCCGTCATCTCGATCCCGATCGGTCTGATGACCGCCGTCTACCTGGTCGAGTACGGCAAGAACGGGCGGATGGCGCGCACCATCACCTTCCTGGTCGACGTGATGACCGGCATCCCCTCGATCGTCGCTGGTCTCTTCGCCTACGCCCTCTTCGCGCTGATCTTCGGGCCAGGCGTCAGGATGGGCATCGCCGGTTCGGTCGCCCTCGCGGTGCTCATGATCCCGGTGGTCGTGCGCTCCAGCGAGGAGATGCTCCGTCTCGTCCCGAACGAGCTCCGTGAAGCCGCGTTCGCCCTCGGCGTGCCGAAGTGGCTGACCATCGTCAAGGTGGTGCTCCCGACGTCGATCGCCGGCATCACGACCGGTGTGATGCTCGCGATCTCGCGAGTGATCGGCGAGACCGCGCCGCTGCTGCTCACCGCCGGATTCACCGACGCCATGAACTACAACCTGTTCAGCGGCCGCATGCAGACCCTCCCGGTGTTCACCTATTCGCAGTACGCCTACCAGGGCATTCCCGCAGAGGCATACGTGGAACGTGCTTGGGCTGCTGCACTCACCCTCATCATCATCGTCATGGTGCTCAACCTGGTCGCGCGACTCGTCGCGAAGATCTTCGCACCCAAGACCGGCCGCTGAGCCGCAGACCCGAGAAGCAAGGAACTGCAGTGTCCAAGAGCATCGAAGTCAACGACCTGAACGTCTACTACAGCGATTTCCTCGCGGTGGAGGGCGTCTCCCTCAACATCGAGCCCCGCAGCGTCACCGCCTTCATCGGCCCGTCCGGATGCGGCAAGTCGACGTTCCTGCGCACCCTGAACCGCATGCACGAGGTCATCCCCGGTGCACGAGTCGAGGGGAAGGTGCTGCTCGACGGCGACGACCTCTACGGTCCGTCGGTCGACCCGGTGACGGTGCGCCGTCAGGTCGGCATGGTGTTCCAGCGTCCGAACCCGTTCCCCACCATGTCGATCCGTGAGAACGTGCTCGCCGGTGTGAAGCTGAACAACAAGCGCATCTCGAAGTCCGACGCGGATGCGCTGGTCGAGAAGTCGCTCCAGGGCGCGAACCTCTGGAACGAGGTCAAGGACCGTCTCGAGAAGCCGGGCTCCGGCCTCTCCGGTGGCCAGCAGCAGCGTCTCTGCATCGCGCGTGCGATCGCGGTCTCGCCCGACGTGCTCCTGATGGACGAGCCCTGCTCGGCCCTCGACCCGATCTCGACCTACGCGATCGAAGAGCTGATCGGCGAGCTCAAGACCGAGTACACGATCGTCATCGTGACGCACAACATGCAGCAGGCGTCGCGCGTCTCGGACCGCACCGCCTTCTTCAACATCGCCGGCACCGGCAAGCCCGGCAAGCTCATCGAGTACGACGACACCACGTCGATCTTCACGACGCCGTCTGTGCAGGCCACAGAGGACTACGTCTCCGGCCGCTTCGGTTGAGCCGAGCAACACCGCGAACGGGCTGGGGGCTTCGGCTCCGGGCCCGTCGTGCGTCAGTCGCGCGGAGAGAGCAGATACTGGTTGAGCTCGTCGGTGAGCGCCTGGTCCACGGGCAGCTCGTGACCGTCGATCGCGGTGATGGCCGCAGCGAGGCGCACGCTCGACACGAGCCACGCTGCATCCGCGCGGGGCAGGTCGGATGCCGGGATGCGGTCGTATCCCGTCTCGAAGCCGCGAGCCGCGAGGTGCTCGTACATGCTGAGCTGCGTCGTGCCGTGCAGAATGCCGCCGTTCGGCGCCGGCGTCACGAAGCGGTCGCCGAAGCGGAGGATGAGCGATGCCGTCGGCGCTTCGAGCACGAACCCGTCGCTCGACAGGAAGATCGCGTCGTCGGCCCCTCTGCGGTGCGCCTCGCGCAGCGCGGCCATGTTCACGGCGTACGACAGGGTCTTCGCCCCGAGCAGCAGCCAGGGGGCTCGTTCTGCCGCGCCCAGGTCATACCCGCGGTCGAGAGTGACGACACGGATGCCGCGCTGACGCACCTCGGAGAAGTCCGCTGCGGGCGCGGCGGTGACCCAGGCGGTCGGCGTCGGACCGTGCTCGACGCCGCGACTGAGGATCAGCTTGATGACCGCCTCACCCTCCCCGCACTCGGCTGCCGCCCGGTCGATCGCCTGATGCCACTGCTGCGCGTTCGGCGCCGGCAGATCGCACAGCTGCGCGGAGTGGGCGAGGCGGTCGAGGTGCGGGACGACCTCCTGCGCGTGCCCGTCGATCACGCCGATCGACTCGAAGACGCCGTCGCCGCGCTGCGTGCTCAGCTCGCCGACACTCAGGGCGGGAGCTGCGGCATCGACTCGCGTGAAGGTGTCCGCGTAGTCGTCGCGGGTCTCATCCGCGGCCACCGGATCGATCATCAGTGCGAAGCGCTGGGTCATGCTCCGAGCCTAGACGCCGGGAATAGCCAGCGTGCCGTCGCGTTACAATGGAGTGGCCGGGCCGCATAACCCCGGGCTCCATTTTTCGCCGCTGCGAGCGGCCTTCCGCCGAGAGGCGTTTTTGCGGCCCGGTCTTTTCCTGCCTCCAGCTCTCACGGCCAGAGCCGGAATGCCGAGCTCGCCGTCAGATGAGCGTGCCGGCTCGCCAGAGCGTCGACGCGGCCGAGAGGTCCTGCGCGTAGCTGCTGAGCCGCAGCGCCCGCGTGGTCAGCTCGCTGGCTCGCTCCGGTTCGGTCGGCTCGTAGTCGTCCGCCGTATGCGTGGCGCCCGAGGCCTGCACGCGGCAGAACGCTGCGGCACGCTCGAGCGCGACGGCGAAGTCACCGCGGAAGGCGCCGCGGAGGATCGTATCGATCAGCACCTCCAGCTCGTCCGGGCTGACCGGCACCGGCGCTCCCGCGATCGCGGCATCCGCCGACGGCAGCTCGATGCGCCCTCGTTCGTACAGCAGCGCCGCCGTGCGGGCGTCGGAATGGATCGCCAGCTGCAGCAGGTAGAGCCGCCACAGCGCACCGGGCAGCGTGTGCGGCAGCGCCTTGGACCACAGCTCGGCGATCTCGTCGATGCCGTGCTCGGCGGTGAAGGCCACGAGGCGCTCAGCGCTCACACCGCTCTCGTCGGCGCGGACCCTGGTCAGCAGAGCCGATGCCGTCGCGTGCGCGATGCGCGTCTCTTCGGCCGGGTCATGCGAGCCGACGATGTTGTCGAAGGAACTCGATGGCCGGTGGACGGGGCGGTGATGCTGCTCGGGCATCGAACCAGGCTACCCGCGATCCTGACGCGCGGGCTGTCCGAGTGCTCAGGCCGTGGGGATAACGATGAACGGGTCGGAGGTCGGGGCGCCCGATGGGGAGCCGCCAGCCTGCTCGACCGTGACCGCGATCACGTCGCCTTCGTGCATGTCGCCGGCCAGTACCGCCGTCGCGTCGCCACCCTCGGTGTCGAACACGCCCGCCGACACAGGCGCGTCACCACGGACGAACCAGAGTTCGTAGGTCTCGCCATCGGCGGCCGAGGGGATGCCGTCGGTCACGAGCACGGCAGTGCCAACGGATGCCGACCAGTGCGCAGTGGCCGTGCCGCCGTCGTCGAGCGTCACCGACGCCTCCTGGGCGTCGTCCGCCGACTGGATCTGCTCGAGCGCCACGACGGATGCCGGGCGGTTCAAGTACGTGTTCAGCGTCGCTGCACCGATGCCGACTCCGACGACGAGCGCGAGGCATGCGGCCAGGGCGAGCAGCGACCGCGACCAGCGGCGAGGCTTGCGCGCGAGTGCCGGCAGGGCTTCCGGAACGATCACGTCGTTCAACGGACCTGCGTTCGGCGAGTCGGGGATGTCATCGACCGGATGCTGCGGGGTGATGGCGATCTGCGCGAGCAGTGCCGATCGGATGTGAGCCGGGGGCGCAACCGACGCAGCGTTCATGGCGAGCACTCCTGCCGTCTCCACGTCGTCGTCGACGAGGTCAGCCCACTCGGGGTGGGCGACGAGTGCGTCGCGGAAGCGGCGCTCCTCGACGGGCGACAGCGCGTTCAGGGCAGCGCCGGCCGCGAGTTCTGCGAACTCTGCTTCGTTCATGCTGTCACCCCCATGGCTGTGCGGAGACGGGTCAGTCCGTCTCTCATCCGTGTCTTGATCGTTCCCAACGGTGCTCCGACGAGCACCGATATCTCGTTCTGGCTGTAGCCGCCGTAATACGCGAGGACGAGCGCTTCGCGCTGCACCTCAGGCAGACCCGAGAGTGCATCCACGACCTTCTCGCCGTCGATGCCCAGTTCCACCTGCTCTGCGACACTGTCATGCGCCACTCCGATGTCCCTGAGACCAGCCTTCACATCACGGTCTGCGCTCGACTGCGATGCACGCACCCGATCCACGGCCCGACGATGTGCGATGGTCATCACCCATGTCCGTCCTTGACCTCTGTTCGGAGCGAAGCGCGAGGCGGATTGCCAGATCTCGAGAAAAACCTCCTGCAGGACTTCTTCGCTCTGCGAGCGGTTCACGAGCACGCGCAGGATGAGTCCGAACGCTCGGGAGGAGAGGGTGTCGTAGAGCTCCGCGAAAGCCTGCTGATCACCGGCGGCGACGCGCACGAGCAGGTCTGCGACCGCGTCGCTTCCCGTGCCGTCCTCCGGCACGTCCATTCCATCGATGACCATCCCTCTAAGCATGCCGCATTTCTCGTCGATTCTCGCGCATGAAGCGCCACCGATATCCCGGGGATCGGCTGCATCCGGCCCAGGCGTGAGGCTCCCGGATTCCGCGGATTTCCACGGATCTCAAAAAACTTCGCGATTTCTCCCATCCGATGTCAGTCGGGCTCCGAACAGCCGTCAACGCCACGGAAACGCCGAGGCAAAATCATCCGGAGGTTCGAGATGTTCAGCACCAAGAAGAAGGTCACCGCAGCCCTTACCCTCACGCTGGCGAGCGCATTCCTGCTCTCCGCATGTTCCATGGGTTCCACTGCGAGCGACGACGAGTCGACGGCACCGTCGATGGCACCCGAGACGTCGGAGTCGACGCCTGACACGATGGACCCGGCCGCGAACCTCGTCGGCCCCGGCTGCGCGGCATACGCCGAGGCAGTGCCGGACGGCTCCGGTTCGGTCGCCGGCATGGCCGCTGACCCGGTCGCGGTCGCCGCTTCCAACAACCCGCTCCTGAAGACGCTGACGGCTGCGGTGAGCGGACAGCTCAACCCCGACGTCGACCTCGTCGACACGCTGAACGGCAGCGAGTTCACCGTCTTCGCACCGGTTGACGACGCATTCGCGAAGATCGACCCCGCCACCATCGAGGCACTCAAGACCGACAGCGCGACGCTGAGCTCGATCCTGACGTACCACGTGGTCCCCGGCCAGATCGCTCCGGATGACATCGACGGCACGCACACCACCGTGCAGGGCGCAGACCTCACCGTCTCCGGCAGCGGCGACAGCATCATGGTGAACGACAGCGCCAACGTCATCTGCGGTGGCGTCATGACCGCCAACGCAACCGTGTACCTGATCGACTCGGTGCTGATGCCCCCGGCTGCGTAAGCAGCTCGGGTAGCCGGAATGGGACACCCGGCGATTGCCGAGGAGGGACTCTCGGCTCCCACATCCCTCTCGTAGGTTGGGAGGCCTGAGGGAGGGCATGAAGGGGCCCCGGTGACACTGTCACCGGGGCCCCTTCTGTGCGCCCTAGACTGGTCTTGCGGGCCTCTAGCTCAGTTGGCAGAGCATCGGACTTTTAATCCGCGGGTCGTGGGTTCGAGCCCCACGGGGCCCACCGCATCCGGGATCACCCCCGTAGCATCCGTCCGGGTATCCGGCCACCCCCTTCACTCCCCCGCCGTCCTGCGCGATGGTCGAGATGTACCGGAGAACCCGGACGACTCCCCCACGGAAGGACGGATCATGACGAACCTCAACAGCCGAGTGGCGTTTCTCGCGACGGACGGATTCGAGGACAGCGAGCTGACCAGCCCCTGGGAAGCCGTGACCGCAGCAGGCGCGAGCGCGACGCTCGTCGCCCCCGATGGCGCAGCGATCACCGGGAAGAACGGTCACGAGCAGAAGGTCGACCTCACCGCAGCCACAGCGAAGGCGGATGACTTCGAAGCCCTGGTCCTGCCCGGCGGCGTCGTGAACGCCGACCACCTGCGCCTCGATACGGACTCGATCGCGTTCGCGAAGGCATTCTTCGAGCAGCACAAGCCGGTCGGCGTGATCTGCCACGGTGCCTGGATCCTCATCGAGGCCGACGTGGTCGAGGACCGCACGCTCACGAGCTACCCCAGCCTCGCGACCGATCTGCGCAACGCCGGCGCCACCTGGGTGGACGAGGAGGTCGTGGTCGACCAGGGCCTCGTCTCCAGCCGCACCCCCGACGACCTGCCCGCGTTCAACGCGAAACTGATCGAGGAGATCGGCGAAGGACAGCACGCGGGCCAGACCGCCTGACGCCGTTCCGCCGACGACCCGGTTCCGGTCGCAGATGAGGCCGCCTCGCACGCGCGAAGGCGGCCTCTTCTGCGACCGGAGGGTGTCTCGGGCTCAGGCCGAGACGCGCGCGCGGTGGCGACGAACGGCCGCACGGTTCGCGCACCGCACCGAGCAGAACCGCTGCCGCCCATTGCGCGTCACGTCTGCCACCACGTTCGTGCAGGGTGAGGCCTCGCATCGTCCGAGCCGGCTCATCCCTCGCGTCACGAGGTGCAGCGAGGTGCCGAGGCTGATGATCGCCCGCAGCACGAAGGGCAGCGACTCGACGTCGTCTCGGTAGTGCAGGTGCCACCCCTCGCCGTCGTGATTCGTGAGCCGCGGATAGGCCGCCGCGGTCGCGAGCTGCGCGTTCAGGAGCAGCGCCCGGGCATCGTGGTCCGGCTCATCGACGATCCGGAGCCAGTCGTCGATCACCGCGCGGATCTGCGCATGGTCGTCGGATGCCGGAGGGAACGTCATCGTCATGCCCATGTCGAGCGTGCGCTCCTCGATGCCGGCCCGGTCGACGGGCCAGTCATTGGCGAGCGATACCGCCAGCAGGACTGCGTACTCGCCGTAAGGGTTGAGATGCATAAGGGCATTACATCACGCTTGGAGACATGACCGCACCGCAGACGCTTCCGATCCCCCGCATCCCCACGCAGGCACTGCCGCACGAGCATGCCTGGCTCATCGAGTCACGCCACCGCACGAGCGAGGGGACACTGCTCTACGTGCGCTGCGCGGACTGCGGCATCCGTCGCCTGGATTCGCAGACGCACCCGCACCGCCCGCCGAGCGCAGTCAGCCGCGAGATCGGCGAGGCGGGCGGCGCTTAGGCGGTCAGCTCGATGAGCGTGCGGACGGTGCGGAGGTTTCGCGCCGTCCCCGCGACGCCGAGCGCACGGTCGAGCACGGACTTCGTGAGCTTCGTGGAATGCACGCCGCCGGAGCCGTGGTCGATCCACAGATCGTCACCACGCAGCGCCAGCCGCTCGCCCGGTCGCAATCGCTCCTCGAGCTGCTCGACCGCGCCGTCAGACGGGGCGGCCTCGAGGAACATCGCGTGGACGAACTTCACATCGCCCTCGGGGAAGGGCTGCGCCGCCTCCGAGCGCACGAGCTGCGCGTGGGTCCGGTGGATCACCGGGGTGTCCACGTCGAACTCCCTCGCGATCAGCATCCGCACCCGCGCGCAGGCGGCAACCGGGTCGGCGGGTTCGTCGCAGATGATGTTGCCGCTGGCGATGTACGTCGAGACGCCAGCCAGCTCGGTGTCGGCAGCCAGCACTTCGCGGAGCCGCGCCATCGGCACACTGTTGCGCCCGCTCACGTTCACGGCGCGCAGCAGCAGCACGCTGCCGCTCATGCGCGGGTGCTGTCGGTCAACTCGGCGCCGGCGTGGGCGAGCTCGGCCAGCGCCGCCTCGCTCGGCTCCGGCGCGACACCGGCGATGAGATCCGTGAGGATGCGCACCCGCACACCGTGCGCGACCGCGTCCAGCGCCGTCGCACGCACGCAGTGATCGGTGGCGATGCCGACGACATCGGCCTCGATGACCCCTGCGGCGGCGAGGACCGTCGCGACCGTGTCGCCGGCATCCGTCACGCCCTCGAACATCGAATAGGCGGGCCTGCCCTGACCCTTGCGCACGTGATGCGTCACGGCATCCGTCACCAGCAGCGGGTCGTAGTCGGCGCCATCCGTCCCTGCGACGCAGTGGATCGGCCAGCTGTCCACGTAGTCCGGGGTCTCGGCGAAATGGCCGCCGTTGTCACCGTCAGGATCGTGCCAGTCACGCGACGCGACGATCACGTCGTAGGCGTCGGCATGCGCGACCAGGAAGGACGAGACAGCGGATGCCACGGCGTCGCCACCGGTCACCGCAAGCGCACCGCCCTCGGTGAAATCGTTCTGCACATCGACGATGAGAAGCGCTCTGCTCATGGTTCGAGCGTAGCCCCGAGGAACGGGAAAGGCCCCGGCTGTCTTCACAACCGGGGCCTTCGGAGCCGCTTGTCAGAATCGAACTGACGACCTTCTCATTACGAGTGAGATGCTCTGCCGACTGAGCTAAAGCGGCGTGCGACGGGCGAACCGGCGCGATCACCGATATTACCCTGTCTCGCTCCCGCTCGCGAATCGAGCCGCCCCTCAGCGGTGCGTCCCGCGTGTCGTCACTCGCAGCGGAGACCGTCTTCCGGCACGACGTCATCGATGAGGTAGGCCTCGACGGCCTCGTCGACACAGCTGTTGCCCTTGTTGTAGCCGGTGTGGCCTTCGCCGACGCGCGTGATCAGCACACCCTCCTCCAGCTGGTCGGCCAGCGCCTCGGACCACTCGTAGGGCGTCGCCGGGTCGTTCGTCGTGCCGACCACGAGGATGGGGCCTGCGCCCTCAGCCTTGATCTCGCCGCGCGTGCCCGTGGGCGGGTACGGCCAGACGGAGCAGGAGTCAGGACCGTTCCAGTACGGAGCGATGGTCGGTGCGCCCTCGGCGATCTTCGCCTGGCTCGCGGCTTCGGCGGCCGGGTCGTCTTCCACCGGGTAGTCCATGCAGTTGTAGGCACGGAAGGCCTCGGAGGAGTTGTCGGCGTAGGTGTTGCCCTCGCGGCCGTTGTAGAAGTCTGCGAGCAGGAACATGGTGTCTGCGTTGCCCTGCAGTGCCTCGTCCAGCCCCTGCGTGAGGTAGTCCCAGCTGTCTTCCGAGTAGAGCGCCGCGATGATGCCGGTCATCATCGAATCAGCGCCCAGCTGACGCCCGTCGCCGCTCTGCAGCGGGGTGCGGTCGGCGCTCGCGAGCAGCGCACCGAGGTCGGCCATGGCCTGATCCACCGTGCCGTTGAAGGGGCAGCTGCCCGAGTCGAGGCAGTTCTGCATGTATGCGCGCAGGGCCGACTCGAATCCGAGGGCCTGCGTCGCGCCGACCTCGAGGCCGGGCACCGACGGATCGATCGCACCGTCGAGCACCAGGCGTCCCGCCTTCTCCGGGTAGAGCTCGGCGTAGGTCGCACCGAGGAACGTGCCGTAGGAGTAGCCCAGGTAGTTGAGCTGCGTGTCGCCGAGCACCGCGCGGATCAGGTCCATGTCGCGGGCCGCGTTGATCGTCGTGATGTACGGCAGGATGCCGCCGCTGTTCGCGTCGCACGCCTCGGCGAAGGACTTGTGCGATGCGAGCAGCTCGGCCTCCCACTCCGGGGTACCGCGCGGCGCTGCCGGGATGCCGTAGAGGTACTCGTCCATCTGCGCCGGGTCGTAACAGGTGACAGCGGTCGAGTCGCCGACGCCCCGAGGGTCGAACCCGATCACGTCGTAGTTCTCGATCAGGTCGGCACCAACCGCGAAGTCGAGGCTGTTCAGGATGAGGTCGACGCCGCTCGCGCCGGGACCACCCGGGTTCGTCAGCAGCGAGCCGATCGCGGTGCCCTCCGCCTGGTGGCGGACGACCGACAGCGTGATCTCGCCGGTGGCGGGGTTCTCCCAGTCGAGCGGAGCGGTCACGTCGGTGCAGTCGAAACCGGTGCCGCACGCGGTCCACACGAGCTGCTGCGAGTAGAACGGCAGCAGGCCGGCGTCGACGCCGTCGGTATCGGGCGCGTTCGTCGCCGAGGGCTTCGGGTCGGTCTGCTCAGGGATCATCGCGTACAGACACCCCGAGAGCATGACGGATGCGGCGGCGAGACCCGCGACGACCGCGATGGCTCGGTGGAGACGGGATGTCGATCGGTTGTTCACGGTGTCCTCCCGCTCGTGATGGTCACGAGCAAGCTCTCCAGGGCGAGCAGCGGTGCGACGTTGCGCTCCAGCGACTGCCGGGTATCGGCAAGGTGGTCAAGTACGACAAGAGTACGGGTCTCGGGCCAGGCTGATGCGAGGGCGCTCAGTTCACCGTGCAGTTCACGGTTGATCAGTTCGTCGTCGCGCCCGAACTGCAGCATGATGACGTCGCGGAACATCGACTGCAGATCGGTGAGCACCCGATCGATGCCGTCGCGCAGGCTCCGCGTCGCGCGCTTCTTCTGGTCGTCCTCGAGCGCCGAGAGCTGCGACCGCAGCGCAGGGGGCACGGCCTGCCCCTCGGCGATGCCGACCATGCGCAGCAACGATGCCCGCTCCTGCGCATCTCGCTCGGCTGTGAGGGCCTTCGCGTCTTCCGTCGCCGCCTGGATGATACGGCCGGCGACCTCGACTGCGTCACCGACGCCCCGAACGGCGATCACGGAGCGCAGCGTCTCGTCTCGCCGACGACGTGCACTCTCGTCGGTCGCGAGCCGCTGCGCCATGCCGATGTGGCGCTGCGAGTGCCGAGCGGCCTGCTCGGCCACCGCCTCGTCGACGCCGGTGCGCAGGCTGATCAGCCGCGCCACATCGGCGACGTCGGGCTCGCGCAGGCGGAGGGACCGGACGCGCGAACGGATCGTGGGGAGCAGGTCGGCCTCGCTCGGAGCGCAGAGGATCCAGACGGTCTGCTCCGGCGGCTCTTCCAGCGCTTTCAGCAGCACGTTCGACGTGCGCTCGACCATGCGGTCGGCATCCTCGACCACGATCACGCGATAGCGTCCGGCAGAGGGAGCGAAATACGAGCGTTCGACCAGGGCCCGGGCCTCGGCGATCGTGATGATGACCTTGTCGGTGCGCAGCGCCGTGACGTCGGGATGCGTGCCGGCGAGCACCTGGCGCATCGCGGCCTCGTCATCAGGGCGATCCGCCACCAATGCAGCGGCGAACGCATAGGCGAGCGTCGAGCGACCGGAACCGGGGGGCCCGGTGATCAGCCAGGCATGGGAGAGCGCCGAGGGATCACGAGCCGCATCGCGGAGCGTCTCGACAGCGGCATCCTGCCCCCAGACATCGCCCCACGGAAACGGAGCGGCGACAGTCTGAGGCATGACCTCAGCCTAATCGGGAGCACCGACGCCCGCTCGCGACCGGAGGGCCACCCGCCGACCGTCGTCAGCGGGAAGCGAGCAGAGCGGCGACGCGGACCCGGATGAGATCCGAGATCTCTTCGACGGATGCCGCAGCATCGAGCACGAGGAAGCGCTCGGGCTCGGCGGTGGCGAGCTCGAGAAATGCGTCGCGGACGCGCCCGTGGAACTCCGCCTTCTCGGCCTCGAGCCGGTCGAACGGCTTGTCGGCTGAGTCCAGTCGGGTGCGAGCAGCAGCCGGATCGAGGTCGAGCAGCACCGTCAGATCGGGGAGAGCGCCCTCGGCCGCCCAGAGCGACAGATTGCGGATCTCGGTGGAATCCAGCACACGACCGGCACCCTGGTAGGCGACCGAGGAGTCCAGATAGCGGTCCTGCAGCACGACCTCACCGCGCTCGAGCGCCGGCCGCACCACGGTCGCCACGTGGTGCGCGCGGTCAGCCGCGTACAGCAGGGCCTCGGCGCGCGGCGCGATGTCTCCGCGGTGGTGCAGCACGATGTCGCGGATCAGCTGCCCGACCTCGGAGCCGCCGGGCTCACGCGTGCGGACGACGGTGTGCCCGGCATCCTGCAACCAGTCCGACAGCAGGTTCGACTGCGTGGTCTTGCCCGAGCCGTCGCCGCCTTCGAGTGTGATCCACACGCCCGGACCTGAGGTCACGAGTCCGCCTTCTGCGCTGCCTTCGCCGCAGCGTTCGCTGCGCGAGTGGCCGCAGCCTTCTTCGCCGCAGCGGAACGAGCCGCGGACTTCACAGCGTCGCTCGGCGCCTTGGCCGCTGCCGTCTTCGTCGCGGGAGCCTTCTTCGCAGGGGCCTTCTTGGCAGCAGGCTTCTTCGCGGGAGCCTTCTTGGCGGGGGCCTTCTTCGCGGCTGCGCCTCGCGCCCCACGCTTTGGAGCCGGACCCTTGGCGCGCTTGTCGGCGAGCATCTGCACGGCGATCTCGAACGTGATGTCCTCGACCTTCTGCCCGCGCGGGATGGTCACGTTGGTCTCACCGTCGGTCACGTAGGCGCCGAAGCGTCCGTCGCGGATGCGGATCGGCTTGCCGCTGACGGGGTCGGCCTCGAACTCGGCGAGCGCGCTCGAAGCGCGGCGCGCGCCGTACTTCGGCTGCGCGTAGATCTCGAGCGCCTGCTCGAGCGTGACATCGAAGATCTGCGATTCGCTCTCGAGCGATCGCGAGTCGGCGCCCTTCTTCAGGTACGGACCGAAGCGGCCGTTCTGCGCCGTGATCTCCTCGCCCGACTCCGGGTCGGCGCCGACGACGCGCGGCAGGTTGAGCAGCTGCAGCGCGGTGTCGAGCTCGATCGTGTCGACCGACATCGAACGGAACAGCGAACCGGTGCGTGGCTTGGGTGCCACGACCTTCTTCGCCCCCCGCTTGGGCTTGGGCGCCTCGACGACCTCACCGGTGCTGGTGTCGACGTCGGCGTCTTCGGACACCGGGTCGTTCTCCTGCACGTACGGGCCGAAGCGGCCGTCCTTCACGACGATGATCTTGCCGTTCTCGGGGTTCTCCCCGAGCACGCGATCGCCGGCGACGGGCGCATCGATGAGTTCCTGCGCCTTGGCGGAGGTGAGCTCGTCGGGCGCGAGGTCTTCCGGCACGTTGACGATGCGCGGCTTGGCCTCGGGGTTCTCGGGGTCGGCGACCTCGAGGTAGGGGCCGTACTTGCCGAATCGCAGGGTCGCCGTGTCGGTGATCGGCGTCGAGTTAAGGGCACGCGCGTCGATCTCGCCGAGGTTGTCGACGACCTGACGCAGACCCACGTGGTTGTCGGAGCCGAAGTAGAAGGACTTCAGCCATTCGACGCGGTTCTGCTCACCGCGGGCGATGGTGTCGAGGTCGTCTTCGAGCGCCGCGGTGAAGTCGTAGTCGACGAGCTCGGCGAAGTGCTCCTCGAGCAGACGGACCACACTGAACGCGAGCCACGTCGGCACGAGCGCCTGGCCACGCTTGACGGCATAGCCGCGGTCGAGGATCGTCTCGGGGATCGAGGCGAACGTGGAGGGACGCCCGATGCCCTTCTCCTCGAGCACCTTCACGAGGGACGCCTCGGTGTATCGCGGCTTCGGCGTGGTGCGGTGCCCCTTGGCCTCGGCATCCGACACCGCGAGCTCGTCGCCGACGGCGACTGCCGGGAGCGACTGGTTCTCGGCGGCATCCGCGTCGCCGCGCTTCTCGTCGCGACCCTCTTCGTACGCCTCCAGGAAGCCCTTGAAGGTGTAGACGGTTCCGGATGCCGTGAACTCGGCCTTCTGACCGGCAGCATCGACGGCGATGGTCACCGTGGTGGTCTCGTACTTCGCGTCGGACATCTGGCTGGCGACCGTGCGCTTCCAGATCAGGTCGTAGAGGCGCTGCTCGTCGCGGTCGAGCTCGGAGGACAGCGATGCGGGCGTGCGGAAGTTGTCGCCGGAGGGGCGGATCGCCTCGTGGGCCTCCTGGGCGTTCTTGCTCTTCGACTTGTACACGCGCGGCTTCAGCGGCACTGCGGCATCGCCGTAGAGTGCGACCGCCTGGCTCCGTGCCGCCTGCACCGCCTGGGTGCTCAGCGACGTGGAGTCGGTACGCATATAGGTGATGTACCCCTTCTCGTACAGACGCTGGGCGACACCCATCGCCTGCTTGGCTCCCATCGAGAGCTTGCGACCGGCCTCCTGCTGCATCGTGGAGGTCGTGAAGGGCGCGTAGGGGCTGCGGGTTCCGGGCTTCGCCTCGACCTTGGTGACCGTGCCGGCACCCGCGGCGTCGACCGCCTCGGCGAGCGCTGCGGCGGTGGCCTCGTCGAGGATGACGACGGCCTTCTTGAGCTTTCCGCTGTCATCGAAGTCGGTGCCGCGGGCGAGCTGACCGCCGTCGACGCGGACGAGGCGGATCTTGAACGAGGTGCCGGTCGCCGCGGCTGCGGCGTCGACATCCCAGTACTCGGCGGAGGTGAACGCCATGCGCTCGCGCTCCCGGTCCACGATGAGCCGGGTCGCCGCAGACTGCACGCGTCCGGCGGAGATGCCGGTCTTGACCTTGTACCAGAGCACGGGCGAGACGTCCCAGCCGTACAGGCGGTCGAGGATGCGCCGGGTCTCCTGCGCGTCGACGAGGTCGTGGTCGAGTTCGCGGGTGTTGCCGACCGCGGCCTGGATCGCGTCCTTGGTGATCTCGTGGAAGACCATCCGCTTCACCGGGACCTTGGGCTTCAGGGTCTCGAGCAGGTGCCAGGCGATGGCCTCGCCCTCGCGGTCCTCATCAGTGGCGAGCAGGAGCTCGTCGGCGGTCTTCAACGCACGCTTGAGTTCGGCGACCGTCTTGGTTTTCCGATCCGACACGACGTAGTACGGGTCGAAGCCGTTGTCGATGTCGATGGAGTACTTCCCGTACGCCTGCTTGTCCTCGGCCGGGATGTCCTTCTTGTCGGCGAGATCACGGATGTGGCCGACGGAGCTGAGCACCTCGTAACCGTCGCC
Source organism: Microbacterium sp. (assembly GCF_036823965.1). Classification (GTDB taxonomy): domain Bacteria; phylum Actinomycetota; class Actinomycetes; order Actinomycetales; family Microbacteriaceae; genus Microbacterium. Next base: position 58,974 of record NZ_DAITBE010000004.1, read on the forward strand.
GAGGTATCCCTGAATAGACCGCATCTTCGTCGGGGATTCGACGATGACGAGCTTCTTGCCTTCAGCCAAGGGTGCGTCCTTTCTTCGAAGCACACCATACACACCACTGTGCGGGGTCGTTCACAGTGAGCGAGGTAGCCACCGCCGTCAGTGGCCCTCGGGTGGCCCAGCGCGGGCTCGGGAGACGGCGGTGAGTCCAGCGTACGCCGACTGCACCTGCACGGTCGCCACGAAGCCCTCGATCGCACATCCGGTGAGCTGTGCCCCGGCTGCGCTCGCGACCCGCGCCGCGAGCGCGCACGGCTCGTCGGCCGATGCCACCGCACCGCTCGCCGCGTCGGGTGCGGCGAGCGCTGACGCGTCCGCCGCACCGGCCGCTCGCTGGGCTGTCACCGCGGCTCCGCCGACCGCGGCGAGCCCCAGTGAGAGCGAGGCTGCGACGACCAGCACGCCGGCGGCGAGCGCGGTCCCTGCCATCAGCGGCCGCCGTCGAGCGCGCAGCTCGATGCCCGGAGCGGCACCCGGATCGCCGTGCCGATGGTGAGATCGACGCTCGCCGAGACGCACACCAGATCGCCCCGAGCAGACGAGGCCATCGATGCTCCCGGGACCGCCCTGCGGACGACTGCAGCCGCGTCGCCACCCGCTTCTCCTCTCCCGAGCAGGCGGGCCGCATCCGCGGCGGCATCCTGCAGCACCACCTGTCGAGACGCAGCGCCGAGTGCCCCGACCCCGAGCAGCAGCACGAGCACGACGGCGGGCAGCGCGATCGCGAGCTCGCCCGCCACCGATCCGCGCTCCCCGTCTGCACGACGGAACGCGCGCGGGGTGGGCGTCATGACACGCTGAGTGCTCGTCGCACGAGATCGGTCAGGATGCCGCGCACCTCGTCCGATCGCATGATCACGACCAGGAGCCCGGCGAAGGCCACCGCGGCCATGGTCGTGATCGCGTACTCCGCCGTCGCGGCTCCGGTGTCGTCGGCGAACAGCGAGACCGCGCGGCGACGGGTCAGTGTCGGGATCGTCTGCATGGTGTTCCTTCTTTCTGTGGGGATGCCGCGGCATCCGGTGGATGTTCACAGCGGCAACGGCGTCGAGCCGAGCACGCTGAGCAGGAGCGGGGCGACGCCGAGCAGCAGGAATGCCGGCAGCGTGCACACGCCGAGCGGGATCAGAAGCTGCGTCGAGAGGCGCGATGCGCGCAACCGGCCATCGATGCGGGCTCGATGCCGCTCCTGTGCAGCCGAGGCGCGGAGGAGCTCGCCCGCCGGCACCCCGGCGGCGAGCGACAGGTCGAGCACGGTCCGGATACGGCGCTCATCGCCGAGGCGGGATGCGGCACTGTCCGCGACGAGCCGCAGCGCGCGATCGACCGAGACCCCGCCGGACAGCGCGACAGCGACCAGTTCGGCGGTCATGCCCGGCGTACCGGGAGCCGGGCGCGCCCGTCGCAGCAGCCGATTCGTCCAGAGCCTCGCAGCCAGCACCAGCAGCAGCCCGGCGACGACACACACCGTTCCGAGCGGGTTGCGCACGACGACGCCGACCGTGTCGAAGCCGAGTGCGAACCCGAGCAGAAGACCAGCCAGCGGCAGCCACAGGAGCAGCCGCGCCGTGCCTGCGGGTTCTGCGAGTGCGATACGCACGTCGTCGGCTGCGGCGCCGGCATCGCGCAGCGTCTCCGCGATCATGCGCAGGACCGCCGCCAGGGGGGCGCCGACCGTTGTCGCGACCTCCCAGGCTGCGGCGAGATCGACCCAGGCGCCGCCCTCAGCCTCGATCGCCGGGATCAGCGGCACGCCGTCGTCCAGACGCCCGATCACCGCCGCTGCTCGCTGATCGCCGGTCTCGGCGAGATGGCGCCAGGCGACGAGCGGCACCGCTCCAGCCTGCAGCAGCACAGCGAGCGTCTGCACAGAGGTCGCCACGGCATCCGCCCCTGCATCGCTCGTCGCGACGCGGCGGAACCGGATCACCATGGCGCCACCTCGTCGATCGTCAGTCGATCCCGCTCGACCGCGAAGATCCCTGCCTGGGCGATCCGTCGCCTGCCACCCGGCGCGCGATCGAGATGCAGCACGATCGTGAACGCGCTGACGACCTGTCGGGCGAGCGCGGTGGCATCCATTCCCGCCAGTGCCCCCAGCGCTTCGAGCCGCGCCGGGACGTCACGCAGCCCACTCGCGTGCAGCGTGCCCGCTCCCCCGTCGTGTCCGGTGTTGAGCGCGGTCAGCAGCTCGCGCACCTCTTCGCCTCGGCACTCCCCGACCACGAGCCGGTCGGGTCGCATGCGCAAGGACTCCCGCACGAGCCTGGCCAGACTGATCCCTCCTGCTCCCTCGAGGTTCGCCTGACGCGCTTCGAGCGCCACATGGTGAGGATGCCGCGGCTGCAGTTCGGCGACGTCCTCGATCGTCACGAGGCGCTCGCCGTCCGGCACCTCGGACAGCAGTGCCGAGAGCAGCGTCGTCTTCCCTGTGCCGGTCCCACCCGTGATCAGGATGTTCGCCCGCGTCGACACCAGCTCGCTCAGCCAGCGATGCTGCCGAGCATCGAACGCGCCGAGCGCAGCCAGGGCGCTGAGGTCCGCAGCCAGCACGCGAGGGATGCGGATCGAGAGCGCGGTCCCCCTCGTCGACACCGGGGCGAGTACGGCGTGCACACGGATGCCGGAGTCGAGGCGCACGTCGACGCAGGCCGCCTGATCGTCGAGATGCCGTCCGCCGAGTCCGACCAGGGCGACGGCCAGGTCGCGAACCTCGCGCTCGGAGGCGCGCCATTCGAGCACCGGCACCGCCCCATCGCCCCGATCGACGAACAGACCGTGCGGTCCGTTGACGAACACATCCGTCACGGTGTCGTCGTCGCAGTGCTCGCGCAGTGGTCCGAACGCGGCGTCGAGGTGGAGCGATCCGGGTCCGGCATCCTGCGAATGCGCGGCGGTTCCCTGCCGGGGCTGGATGACGAACGACGAAGACATGCCACGACGGTACGAGCGGCCCACCGCACTCGCGGTCCGCGATCACGTCCGCTGTGCAGAACTCCGGGGCCGCGCGCGACCGTGGAGGGCGCAGCGGAGAGCGTTCCGAAACGGAGAAGGGCGACACCTCACGGGGGGAATGAGGTGCCGCCCACGGCGGGCCGCGATCGGGGGAATCGGGCGCGCCAAGGCCAGAATGAGTATTCGGCTGTGGTCGAGTGTACGCAAGGCGACCGTCCTCACAAAACCCGATCCACTACCGACTTTCGGCAGTATTCGGCGTCCCGTCGCGAGACTAGATTCGCCAGGACCTGGTCGTGCACCCTCACGACCACGCACCCAGCCGCAAAGGAGCGCCTGCCGATGAGCAGCCAGATCGACCATCTTCTCGACGAGACCCGCCGCTTCCCGCCGTCCGAGGAGTTCGTCGCGCAGTCCGTCTCCTCCCCCAAGCTCTACGAGCGCGCCGCCGCCGATCGCGAGGCGTTCTGGGGCGAGCAGTCACGAGAGCTCCTGCACTGGCACACCCCCTTCACGAACGTGCTCGACTGGTCGACCCCGCCCTTCGCGAAGTGGTTCGACGACGGCGAGCTCAATGTGGCGTACAACTGCCTCGACCGCCACGTCGAAGCCGGCAACGGCGACCGCGTGGCGCTGCACTGGGAAGGCGAGCCGGGCGATTCCCGCACCATCACCTACGCGGAGCTCACGGAGGAGGTCAAGCGCACGGCCAACGTGCTGAGCGATCTCGGCATCACGCACGGCGACCGCGTCGCCATCTACCTGCCGATGATCCCCGAGGCGATCGTCTCGATGCTCGCGGTGGCCCGCCTCGGCGCGATCCACTCCGTCGTCTTCGGCGGATTCAGCGCAGACAGCCTGCGCTCGCGCATCGACGATGCCGGTGCCAAGGTCGTCATCACGGCGGACGGCGGGTATCGCAAGGGCCGCGTCTCCGCACTGAAGCCTGCGGTCGACCAGGCGCTCGGCGACCGCGGCGAGGGCGAGCAGCAGACCGTCGAGCACGTCCTCGTCGTCCGCCGCGGCGAGAACGACGTCGACTGGGTGGAGGGGCGCGACGTCTGGTGGCACGACGCGGTGCCGGCAGCATCCGCCGAGCACGAGGCCGAGGCGTTCCCCGCCGAGAACCCGCTCTTCATCCTCTACACGTCGGGAACGACCGGGAAGCCGAAGGGCATCCTGCACACCTCCGGCGGCTACCTCACCCAGGCCGCCTACTCCCACAAGTACGTGTTCGACCTGCACCCCGAGACCGATGTGTACTGGTGCACGGCGGACATCGGCTGGATCACCGGACACTCCTATGTGACCTACGGCCCGCTCGCGAACGGCGCGACCCAGGTGCTCTACGAGGGCACACCGGATGCCCCGCACCCCGGCCGCTGGTGGGAGATCATCGAGAAGTACAAGGTCTCCATCTTCTACACGGCCCCCACGGCCATCCGCTCCTTCATGAAGATCGGCCGCAGCGTCCCCGCGAAGTTCGATCTCTCGTCGCTGCGTCTGCTCGGCTCGGTGGGCGAGCCCATCAACCCAGAGGCATGGATGTGGTACCGCGAGGTCATCGGCGCCGGCACGACGCCGATCGTGGACACCTGGTGGCAGACCGAGACCGGCGCGATCATGGTGTCGGCGCTCCCCGGCGTCACGTCCGCCAAGCCCGGCTCGGCGCAGGTACCGCTGCCGGGAATCTCGATCGACGTGGTCGACGAGAAGGGCGAAGAGGTCGGCAACGGCAACGGCGGACTGCTCGTGGTCACCGAGCCGTGGCCGAGCATGCTGCGGGGCATCTGGGGCGACCCGGAACGCTACCGCGAGACGTATTGGGAGAAGTTCGAGGATCAGGGGTACTACTTCGCCGGCGACGGCGCTCGCCTCGATGACGACGGCGACCTCTGGCTGCTCGGCCGGGTGGACGATGTCATGAACGTCTCGGGCCACCGCCTCTCGACCGCCGAGATCGAGTCGTCGCTGGTCGCGCACGAGGCGACGGCGGAGGCGGCGGTGGTCGGCGCATCCGACGAGACGACGGGCCAGGCAGTGGTCGCCTTCGTCATCATCAAGGAGAGCTACCTCGCAGCGCACGACCCGGCCGGACTCGCACAGCAGCTTCGACTGTGGGTCGGCGAGCAGATCGGTGCGATCGCTCGTCCGCGCGATGTCTACATCGTCGGCGAGCTGCCCAAGACGCGCTCAGGGAAGATCATGCGACGGCTGCTGCGCGATGTCGCAGAGGGCCGCGAGGTCGGCGACACCACGACCCTCGCCGACACGGCCGTGATGAGCATCATCTCGGCGCAGGTCAAGTAGCCGGTCGACAGGCTCAGGGACCCATCGGTCGCTGAGCCTGTCGAAACGTCGGGGCCCATGGGTCGCTGAGCCTGTCGAAGCGTCGGGGCCCATGGGTCGCTGAGCCTGTCGAAGCGTCAGGCGAGGATGAAGGTGACCTCGACCTCGACCGGGCTGTCGAGCGGCAGCACCGGCACGCCGACCGCTGCACGAGCATGGCGTCCGGCGTCGCCGAAGATCTCGCCGAGCACCTCGCTCGCACCGTTGATGACACCGGGCTGGCCGGAGAACTCGGGGACGGATGCCACGAAGCCGCCGACCCGCAGCACGCCGACGATGCGGTCGACGCCGCCAGCGGCATCCGCGGCAGCTGCGAGCGCGTTCAGCGCGCAGGTGCGGGCGTAGGCCTTCGCGTCATCGGCTGCGACCTCGGCGCCGACCTTGCCGGTCGCCGGGAGGGAACCGGCAGCGAACGGCAGCTGACCCGAGGTGTACACGAGTCCGCCGTGCACGACGGCGGGAACGTATGCCGCGACGGGCGCGGCGACCGCCGGCAGCTCGATGCCCAGTTCGGCGAGGCGGGCGCTGACGGTCATGCCTGCCTCCCGTCGAACTGGCGTGCGGCCTCAGCAGCAGCCTTGAGACCCGAGGTGTTGGATCCGTCCTGCGTGACCGGACGCTTGAAGTAGGCGACGAGGCCGCCTTCCGGCCCCTGCACGACCTGCACGAGCTCCCAGCCCTGCTTGCCCCAGTTGTTGAGGATGGCTGCCGTGTTGTGGATCAGCAGCGGCGTGGTGACGTACTCCCACGTGGTCATGGCACTCCTATCGATTCGGGCGCCGCGCCACGGAAGCGGGCCGGCGCTCGTCAAAGGCGGTATTCAGGGAACTCCCCTACGATCAGCGTATGCCTCAAAAGAATCGCACGGTGAACGGCGTGCTCGGCGGCCTTCTCGGGGTCGTCGGACTGAGCGCCGTCGCCGGTCTCCTGGTCACCGCCAGCGTCACACCCGTCCTCGCCATGACGGGACTGGCCGGCACCCAGGCGCTGACACTGTTCGATGAGCTCCCTGAGGTGCTCAAGGTCGACACCCCGATGGAGCAGTCCACCATCTATGCGAACGACCCCGACGGCAACCCCGTCGCACTCGCGTCGTTCTACGAGCAGAACCGTGTCCCGGTCACCTACGACCAGATCTCACCGGTGCTCTACGACGCGATCCTCTCGAGTGAGGACAAGAACTTCTACAGCCACGGCGGTGTGAACCTCGGGGCCACCGTCAGCGCTGTGATCGACAACATCAAGGGCACCTCCTCGCGCGGCGCCTCGACCATCAGCCAGCAGTTCGTGAAGAACGTGCTGATCCAGCAGTGCGAGCAGGAGGTCGACACGGCCTCCGAGACGTACTCGGAGGAACTGCAGGCGTGCTGGCAGAAGGCGACCGAGGCGACCGGCTCCGAGGGCATCGAGCGCAAGCTCCAGGAGATGCGCTACGCCATCCAGATCGAGAAGGACTACTCGAAGAACGACATCCTGCTCGGCTACCTGAACATCGCGAACTTCGGCGGAACGGTGTACGGCATCGAAGCCGCGTCGCGCTACTACTTCTCGACCTCGGCGGCGAACCTCACGGTCGCGCAGGCGGCGACGCTCGCCGGCATCGTGCAGAACCCGAACATCTACCGCATCGACCGCGGCGAGCAGGGCACCTACACCGCTGACGGCGTCGCGCAGAACACAGCGACCGACGGATACAAGGACACGCTCGACCGGCGTCACTACGTGCTCGGCCGCATGCTCACGAACGGCAAGATCACCCAGGCCCAGTACGACGAGGCGGATGCGTCGCCCATCACTCCGGCCATCACGGTCCCGCAGCAGGGCTGCCAGGCAGCGGGCCGGAACGCCTACTTCTGCCAGTACGTGAAGTCGATCGTCGAGAACGACGCCGCGTTCGGCGAGAGCCCCCAGGACCGGCGCGACCTGCTCCGCCGCGGTGGCCTGAAGATCTACACCACCATGGACTTCCGCATCCAGGACCCGGCGGCCCAGGCGATGGCCGACATCGTGCCGGCGAACTTCGACAACCAGTACTTCGGTGCTGCCGGCATCTCGATCGAGGTGGGCACCGGTCGCGTCCTGTCGATCACCCAGAACACGCAGTTCCAGGAGACCCCGACGGACGATCAGGCCTTCTCCTCGCTCGTCTTCGCCGGTGATCGGACGAACGGCAACTCAGACGGCTTCCCGGTGGGGTCGGCGTACAAGCTCTTCACGCTGATCGACTGGCTCGAGAAGGGACACTCGGTCAACGAGGTGCTCAACGGTCGCGTGCAGACGAGCATGAAGTTCAAGGACTCCTGCGGCGACTCTCCGGTCACGCACACCGCCAACACCAAGGAGATCGGCAACTTCGGCGGCAACCAGGGCTCCACCGACTCGGTCATGCGGTTCACGGCGCAGTCGCTGAACAGCGGCTTCTTCGCGATGGCGTCGAAGCTCGATCTCTGCGACATCAACAAGGTCGCCGACCGCATGGGCGTCAAGCTCGCCGATGGCGGGAAGACCACCGACAAGGTCGCACCCTTCGACATCCTCGGTTCGAAGAACATCTCGCCGCTCGCGATGGCGAACGCGTACGCGACCGTCGCCAGCGGCGGCACGTACTGCACGCCCCGTGCGATCGATCGGGTCGTCGGACCCGACGGTGCGGACCGTGAGCTCCCGAAGTCGTCCTGCACGCCGGGTGTGATCTCCCCCGAGGTGGCCGCGACCGCCGCGTACGCGCTCCAGGGCGTGATGACGGGCTCCGGTACCGGTGCAGTGGCGAACCCGCGGGACGGCACTCCCCTGATCGGCAAGACCGGAACGCACAACCAGTCCCAGACCATGATGGTCGAGTCGAGCACGAAGGTCGCCAGCGTCGCGTGGGTCGGACGATTCAACGGTGAGGCGAACATCTATCAGGTGCGGCAGAACGGCTATCGAGTCAATGAGATGCGCTACCCGCTCGCGCGGACCGCGCAGGCAGCAGCCGATGCCGTGTACGAAGGCGCTCGGTTCCCCGACCCCGACAACAACCTCACGCGTCGCGTGCTCACGAATGTGCCGGCCGTCGTCGGCATGACGATCGAGGAAGCGACCGCAGCACTCGAGACCGCAGGCTTCACCGTCTCGGTCGGCGCCCCCGTCGACAGCGACCTCGCGACCAACATCGTCGCTGCGCAGGATCCGTCCGGCCAGACGGCCGGCGGCGGCACCGTGACCATCTCCCCCAGCAACGGGGAGGGCGCCACCGTGCCGGATGTCACAGGGCAGGCGCCGACGGCTGCGGGAGCGGCCCTCGTCGGGGCCGGCTTCTCCTCCGTCGACTTCGCCGGCTCGTGCAATGCCCCGAACGCGAAGGTGACCTCGACAGACCCGGCCGCGAACTCCGCGGCCAAGAAGTCCACGAAGATCTCGGTGGCGTGTTGACGACGAGGCGTTCCTCGGCTCACCCGGCCCTCATCGCGCTCGGCGCGGTGGGGGCCGCGGGCGTCGCCGCAGCGGTCTGGGGTATCGGCATCGAGCGCTACCTCTTCACGGTGCGCGAGGTCTCGGCATCCGCGCTGGCTCCCGGATCCGCACCGATCCGCATCCTGCACCTGTCGGATGCGCACATGGCGCCGTGGCAGCACCGCAAGCAGGACTGGCTCGCATCGCTCGCGCAGCTGCAGCCCGACCTGATCGTGAACACCGGCGACAACCTCGGCCATGAGGACGGGCTCCAGGGCATCCGTCGCGCGTTCGAACCGTTCGCGGGCATCCCCGGCGTCTTCGTGCACGGGTCGAACGACGTGACCGCGCCCTCTCCGCGCAACCCGCTGCGGTACTTCTCCGGTCCCTCGAAGAAGCACCACACACCGGCATCGCTCGACACCGCGGCGATGGACCACTACTTCACCGATGAGCTCGGCTGGACCGATCTCAACAACACGGCGGCTCGCATGACCATCGCGGGCAACCCGATCGACCTCTTCGGCGTGAACGACGCGCACCGCGATTGGGACCGACTCGACCTCCTCCCCGATGCGATCGCCGGCCTCGGCAAGCGGAAGAAGGATGCCTCCGTGCTCGGCGTGACACATGCGCCGTACCAGCGGGTGCTGAACGGTTTCATCGACCTGGGCGCCGATGCGATCCTCGGCGGCCACACCCATGGTGGGCAGGTCTGCATCCCCGGCTACGGCGCGCTCGTCGCGAACTGCGACATCCCGCTGAAACAGGCCAAGGGCCTGAGCACCTGGTCGCACGACGGACGCAGCGTGCCGCTGAACGTCAGCGCGGGCTGCGGGCACTCGATCTACGCCCCCGTCCGCTTCGCCTGCCGGCCCGAGGCGACGCTGCTCACGCTCACCGCGCGCGACTGATCCGGGTCTCGATTGGGCGCACGAGCGTTTTCCTTGTAGACTCGGAGGGTTGCAAACGGGGTGTGGCGCAGCTTGGTAGCGCGCTTCGTTCGGGACGAAGAGGTCGCAGGTTCAAATCCTGTCACCCCGACCAGTGACACTCAGAAGGCCGCCCCGCGGGGCGGCCTTCTCTGTACCGGTACAGGCCAGGAAAGGGAAGGCATGAGCCCTCTGCTCCCTCCTCCGCGACGGTTCACCCGCGGCTGGGCGCTCGCCCTCGGCATCCCGTTCCTCGCAGGTCTCGCACTGCTCACGCTCACGCCTGAGCGCATCGAGCAGACGATGCCGAACCTCCTCGATCTGGTCCTCGGCACCGCGCACCGCCTCGGGTGGGAGTCGCTCGACTTCACACGCCTCGAGATCCTCGCGAACATCCTGGTCTTCGTTCCGGTGGGAGTGCTCGCGTTCCTCCTGCTCCCCCGGCGCGTCTGGCCCCTCGCCCTGCTGATCGGTCCTGCACTGTCCGCCGCGATCGAGGTCTCGCAGCGCGTGGCCCTCCCGCACCGGGCGGCCACGGTCACCGACGTCGTCGCCAACTCCGCCGGCGCGACCGCCGGCGTGATCCTCGCCGTCCTCCTCACCCTGCTGTTCGCGCCGCGCCGTCCGCGGCATCCGTCTCCTACGCTGGAAGCATCATGACCGCACCTGCCCTCGTCGCCTTCGACCTCGATGACACGCTCGCTCCATCGAAGGGCCCGATCGACCCGCGCATCGCCGATCTGCTCCGCGCACTTCTGCGCACCGTCGATGTCGCCATCATCTCCGGTGGCAATGAGGCGCAGTTCCGCGCCCAGGTGATCGCCCGACTCGGCGACACGGATGCCGCAGCACTCGCACGCCTGCACCTGCTGCCCACCTGCGGCACGCGCTACCTGCGCCACGACGGCACTGGGTTCGCACCGATCTACGCCCACGAGCTCTCGGATGCGCAGAAGCACGACGCACTCACCGCCCTGCGCGAAGAGGCCGAGCGACTCGGCCTCTGGGAGGCGGAGCCGTGGGGCGACATCCTCGAGGACCGCGGCTCGCAGATCACGTTCTCCGCACTCGGTCAGCAGGCACCGCGCACGGCGAAGCACGACTGGGATCCGAGCGGCGCCAAGCGAGCCGCGCTCCGCGACGCGGTCGCGGTCCGCCTGCCCGGACTCGAGGTGCGCTCCGGCGGCTCGACCTCGATCGACATCACGCAGGAGGGCATCGACAAGGCCTTCGGCATGCGCGAGCTCGCCGAGCGCACCGGTATCCCGCTCGCCGCGATGCTGTTCTACGGCGACCGTCTCGATGAGGGCGGCAACGACTACCCGGTGCTCGCGCTCGGTGTGCCGTCCGTTGCCGTCGAGGGCTGGGAAGACACCGCCGACAAGCTCGACGCGCTGCTGAAGACGCTCTGATCCGCTCTGCCGCGCAGCGTTCGCTCTAGCATGGCGTCATGGATGCCCTGCAGATCGTCATCGTCGTCGCGGCTCTCGCCAGCCTCGCGTGCTGGGTGCTCTCGCTGGTCACGCGCGACACGTCGTGGGTCGACCGCGCCTGGTCGATCGTTCCGGTCGCGTACGTGTGGATCTTCGTCGGCGTCGCCTTCGCGCACGGGGACGGGTCTGCTCGCCTGGTGATCATGGGGGTCCTCGCCACCGCCTGGGGTGCGCGACTGACGTTCAACTTCGCCCGCAAGGGCGGGTACACCGGCATGGAGGACTACCGCTGGGCGATCCTGCGGAAGCGGATGCGGCCGTGGCAGTTCCAGATCTTCAACCTGCTGTTCATCATCTGCTATCAGATGACGCTCCTCGTGCTCATCACCCTCCCCGCCGGGGTCGCTGCGCAGCATCCGTCCGCCCTCACCGGCTGGGACGCGCTGTTCATCGTGCTGTTCGCGGCCTTCCTCGTCGGCGAGACGATCGCGGACCAGCAGCAGTGGCGCTTCCACGAGCGGAAGAAGGCCGCTGGCGGCACCCTCGCCCCCGGATTCGCCACGGCCGGGCTGTTCCGTTACAGCCGGCACCCCAACTTCTTCTTCGAGCAGGCGCAGTGGTGGGCGTTCTACGCGATCGGCGCTGCCGCAGCCGTGGCATCAGGGGCAGGCCTCGTCGGCGGCGTGCTCAACCCGACCATCATCGGTCCCGCACTGCTCACCGTGCTCTTCATCGGCTCGACGATCTTCACCGAGTCGATCACCGCCTCGAAGTACCCGAGCTATGCCGAGTACCGCCGCAGCACGTCGATGCTCGTCCCGTGGCCCCCGCGAACTCGAGCGGTGGCCGCGCAGTCCTGAGACCGCGAGACCACCGCCGGTGGATGTCGGTCAGCGCGCGCGAGCCTCGGCTGCGGCGCGCGACACCGGCACCAGCCTGGTGAGCTGCGTGACGTGCGAGGGCTCGAGCTCCGCGAGCGATGCGACGCCGAGCAGGCGCATGGTGCGCTCGATCTCGGTGCGCAGGATCGCGATGGTCCGGTCGACGCCCTGCCGCCCACCGGCCATCAGCCCGTAGAGGTAGGCGCGTCCGATCAGCGTGAAGTCGGCGCCGAGCGCCACCGCGGCGACGATGTCGGCGCCGTTCATGATGCCGGTGTCGATCATGACCGTGAAGTCGTCGCCGACTGCCCGACGCACCTCCGGGAGCAGGTGGAACGGGATGGGCGCGCGGTCGAGCTGGCGCCCGCCGTGGTTCGACAGCACGATGCCGTCGACGCCGGCATCGCGCAGGCGAACCGAGTCCTCGATGTTCTGCACACCCTTGATCACGATCCTGCCCGGCCAGATGTCGCGGATGACGGCGAGGTCGTCGTAGCTGATCGTGGGGTCCATCGCGGCATCCAGCAGCTCGCCGACGGTGCCGCCGGTGGTGCTGAGCGAGGCGAACTCGAGCTTGGGCGTGGTGAGGAAGTCGTACCACCACCACGGACGCGGGATCGCGTTGATGATCGTGCCGAGGGTCAGCTGCGGCGGGATGCTGAACCCGTTGCGCTTATCGCGCAGGCGCGCGCCGGCGACCGGGGTGTCGACCGTGAACTGCAGCGTGTCGAAGCCGGCGGCGGCGGCTCGGCGGGTCAGTTCGTACGAGATCTCGCGATCGCGCATGACGTACAGCTGGAACCAGTCGCGACCCGGCGTCTTCGCCGTCGGCTCGTTCAGCGTCGCCTCGCGGACGCCCTCGATCGAGGTCGTTCCCAGGGTCGACAGCGTGAACGGGATGCCGGCGGCTGCCGCCGCTCCCGCACCGGCGACCTCGCCCTCGGTCTGCATGAGTCGCGTGAAGCCGGTCGGGGCGATGCCGAAGGGCAGCGCGGAGGGACCGCCGAGGATGTCGACGGTGGTGTCCACGTCGGGGGCCGGGCGCAGGATGCCCGGGTGGAACTCCACGTCCTGGAATGCCTGACGGGCGCGCGTGAGGGAGAGCTCGCCCTCTGCAGCGCCGTCGGTGTAGTCGAAGGCTGCCTTGGGCGTGCGGCGCTTCGCGATCAGACGCAGGTCGTCGATCGTGAGGGCGGCATCGAGCCGGCGCTTGCGACCGTTCAGTTCGGGCTTCTTGAACTTCATGAGTTCGAGCAGCTCGGCGGGGTTGGGAACCTGGCGCTGGACCATGGTGTTCCTCTCAGTTCTCAGGGGTCGTGTCGGACGGTGTCCCGCGGGTGAGACCCGCGGCGGTGTAGTAGCCGGTGATGTGCGCGTGCACGAGGGAGCGAGCCGTGTCGGGATCACCGGCATCGATCGCGGCGATCAGCTCGCGGTGCTCGCCGCGGAGCCGGGTCGCCATCGCATCCCAGTCGGCGATGGACGAGACGCCCGCCTGCACGTACGACTCGATCGAGGAGCGGAGACCTGCCATCATGGCTGCGATCACCACGTTGCCGCTCGCCTCGGCGAGCGAGAGGTGCAGCTGGGCGTCGAGGGCGAGGAACTCCGCCGGCGTGAGGTCGACGGCATCCATCGCCTCCAGCATCCGGTGCGCGCCTGCGGTGTCGCGATCGGATGCCTCGGCCATCGCCCCCACGACCGCGTTCTCGAGCACGAGACGCGTCTGCAGCACATCCTCGAGCGGGAAGCCCTGTGCGGCGACCTGCAGTCGCAGCAGCTCGGACATGCCGCCGGTGGGCGTCGCGATCACGATCGCGCCGGACTGCGGCCCTGAGCCGGTGGCGGTGCGGATCAGGCCGAGCACCTCGAGCACCCGGAACGCCTCGCGCACGCTCGAGCGGCCGACACCGAGCTCGGTCGCGAGATCGCGCTCGGAGGGCAGGCGGTCGCCGGGGCCGAGGCGCCCGTCGAGGAGGTCGCGCTCGATGTGCTCGAGGACGACGCGCCACGCACGTGCCGGCTGCTCCGCCATCTCGTTCTCCCCGATCGCGACCGTCTGTGGTCTGACCACAGAGTAGCGCGTGTGGTCAGACCACGCAAACGCTGCGTTCTCCCGTGTGCCGAGCGGCCCCTTTGTGCGCGAGCGGCCCCGTTGCGGCAGCACGCAACGGGGTGGCTCGCACAGAAGGGGGCCGCTCGGCGAACGAGGAGACGCGAACGAGGAGACGCGAGCGACGAGCCAGGGGGACGCGAGCGATCAGCCCAGGCGTCCTGCGGACTCCTCGAGGTAGCAGGCACCGCACAGCGACTCGTACGTGGTGATCTCGGGTGCGGCAGCGCCACCGGCGCCCTCGTCGATCGCGACCTGGTCGCCGTCGAACACGAACCGTCCGCCGATCACCCTGCCGTTGAAGACGGCCTTGCGCCCGCAGCGGCAGATCGTCTTGAGCTCCTCCAGCGAGTGCGCGATCGCGAGCAGGCGGGCGGAGCCGGGGAAGGCGTGCGTGCGGAAGTCGTTTCGGATGCCGTAGGCGATCACCGGGATGCCGTCCTCGATCGCGATGCGGAACAGATCGTCGACCTGCTCCGGCGTGAGGAACTGCGCCTCGTCGATCAGCAGACAGGCGATGTCGACCGGGCCGCTCGGCAGCAGCTCCTCAGCCACCGACTCCCTGGCGCGCTCACGGTGCTCGGCGAACAGGGCGCGCGCATCGTCGCCCGGCGCGATCAGGAAGTCGACCTCGCGGGTCACTCCGAGACGGCTCGCGATCTCGGATGCGCCCTTGGTGTCGATCGCAGGCTTGGCGAGCAGCACGTGCTGACCGCGCTCCTCGTAGTTGTAGGCGGCCTGCAGGAGAGCCGTGGACTTGCCCGAGTTCATCGCTCCGTAGCGGAAGTAGAGCTTGCCCACGGTCGCCTCAGCGGTTGATGCCGAGGGTCGCAGCGGTCGCAGCGGTCGACTCCTCCGCGAGCGCTGCGTCCGTGTTCAGCTGCTCGCCGAACGTCGGGATCAGGTCGCGCAGCTCGGATTCCCAGTTCGGGAACTCGTTCGGGAAGCACTTCTTCAGCAGGCTCAGCATGATCGGCACTGCCGTGGATGCGCCAGGAGATGCGCCGAGCAGACCGGCGATCGAACCGTCGGACGCCGAGACGACCTCCGTGCCGAACTGCAGCACGCCGCCCTTCTTCGGATCCTTCTTCATGACCTGGGCGCGCTGACCGGCGTCGATGAGGGTCCAGTCCTCGTCCTTCGCGGTCGGCATGAACGTGCGGAGGCTGTCGACCTTCTTCGCGTGGTTCTTCATGAGCTCACCGACGAGGTACGTGATGAGGTCCGGGTTCTTGACCGCCACCTGCAGCATCGGCACGAGGTTGTGCGGGCGCACCTGCGACACGATGTCGAGCATCGAGCCCTGCTTGAGGAACTTGGGGCTGAACGTCGCGAACGGACCGAACATCAGCGAGGCCTCGCCGCCGACCACGCGCGTATCGAGGTGCGGGACCGACATCGGCGGAGCGCCGACGGATGCCTGCGAGTACACCTTCGCCTGGTGCTGGGCGACGATCTTCGGGTCGGAGGTCTTGAGGAACTGTCCGCCGATCGGGAAGACGCCGTACCCCTTGATCTCGGGGATGCCGGAGCGCTGCAGCAGCTTGAGGGCCCAGCCACCGGCACCCACGAACACGAAGCGCGCCTTGACCTCGTTCGGCGTGCGGCCGAGGCTGTGACGGTACTTGACGAGCCAGGTGCCGTCCTTCTGCTTCTTCAGCGAACGCACCTCGTGGTTCGTGCGAAGACTGACGCCCGAGGAAGTCAGGTGGTCGAAGAGCTGGTGGGTGAGCGCGCCGAAGTCGACGTCGGTGCCGGCTGGCACCCTGGTCGCGGCGAAGGGCTCGCCCTTGCGGCGCTGCTGCATGAGCAGGGGCGCCCACTTGTTGATGACGCGGGAGTCCTCGCTGTACTCGATGCCTGCGAACAGCGGCTGCTTCTTGAGCACCTCGTACCGGGCCTTCAGGTACGCGACATCCTTCTCGCCGCGCACGAACGTCATGTGCGGCGTCGCGTTGATGAACGTCGAGGGCGCGTCGAGCACACCCTTGTCGACGAGCGAGGACCAGAACTGACGGCTCTGCTGGAACTGCTCGTTGATCGAGACGGCCTTGGCAGGGTCGAGCGGTCCATCGCCCTGCGGCATGTAGTTCAGCTCGCAGAGTGCGGCATGCCCGGTGCCGGCGTTGTTCCAGGGATTCGAACTCTCCTGGGCCACATCGGAGAGTCGCTCGAAGGCGACGATCTTCCACTCCGGCTGCAGCTGGTGCAGCAGAGTACCCAGGGTGGCGCTCATGATGCCACCACCGATCAGGACGACATCGACGGTTTCGGTCACCAGGACAGTCTAGTTCGCGGGCAGGCCGAGACCGACCATGCGGCCCCGTCCGACCAGACGGGTTCCGCATCGCGGGGATGCGGTCAGGCTATGACCGCGAGGCGCTCGGCGAGGATCTCGGCGATCTGCACGGCGTTCAGCGCCGCGCCCTTGCGCAGGTTGTCGTTGCTGATGAACAGCACGAGGCCCTTGCCCTCAGCGGCGGACTGATCGGCGCGGATGCGTCCGACGTAGCTCGCGTCCTTGCCTGCCGCGTACAGCGGAGTCGGCACCTCTTCGACGATCACACCGGGGGCGACCGAGAGGACCTCGCGTGCACGATCCGGCGTGATGTCGCGCGCGAACTCGACGTTGATCGACAGCGAGTGACCGGTGAACACGGGGACGCGGACGCAGGTACCCGCGACACGGAGACCCGGCAGCTCGAGGATCTTGCGGCTCTCGTTGCGGAGCTTCTTCTCCTCGTCGGTCTCGTTGTCGCCGTCGTCGACGAGGTTGCCCGCGAAGGGGATCACGTCGAAGGCGATCGGGGCGATGTACTTCTCGGGCTGCGGGAAGTCGACCGCAGAGCCGTCGCGAACGAGACGCAGGGTGTCGCCCTGGGCGAGCACGCCCTCGACCTGGCCGAGCAGCTCCTGGGCCCCGGCGAGACCGGAACCGGACACGGCCTGGTAGGTCGAGACGATCAGGCGTTCGAGGCCAGCCTCGGCATCCAGCACCTTGAGCACCGGCATCGCGGCCATGGTCGTGCAGTTCGGGTTCGCGATGATGCCCTTGGGGCGCTCGTCGATCGCGTGCGGGTTGACCTCGCTGACCACGAGGGGCACCTCTGGGTCGTTGCGCCATGCGCTGGAGTTGTCGACGACGACGGCTCCGGCCTCGGCGAAGCGCGGGGCGTATGCACGGCTGGCGGTGGCGCCGGCGGAGAACAGGGCGACGTCGATGCCCGCGGCATCCGCCGTCTCCACGTCCTCGACGATGACGTCCACTCCCCCGTATGCGATCGCGGTGCCCGCGGAGCGCGACGAGGAGAACAGCCGCAGCTCGCGGATCGGGAACGCCCGCTCGGCGAGAATCTCGAGCATCACGGTGCCCACCTGGCCGGTGGCGCCGAC
Organism: Microbacterium sp.; assembly: GCF_036823965.1. Taxonomy (GTDB): domain Bacteria; phylum Actinomycetota; class Actinomycetes; order Actinomycetales; family Microbacteriaceae; genus Microbacterium. The sequence continues at coordinate 76,513 of NZ_DAITBE010000004.1, forward strand.
GATGGCGACGGAGAGTCCTGAATCGGAGATGCGGGTCATGATGTTCCTTGGCGTCGTGCGGTACTGCGTACGAGGCGAGAGGCGCGGCGTCGGGGTGCGGATGCTGCGCCTGGCGCCGATGTCAGGGTTCCGGCGAGTCTACCGCGCCGGAAGCGGGTCCCGATCAGCGGACGGTGTCCCGATCAGCGGGCCGATCCACTGCATCCGCCCGCAGATCGGGACGGGGGCTGCAGATCGGGACGAATCGGATGCTGTCAGCGACCGGTGCCGGCGTGGATCGTGGCCTCGACCTCGCCGTCGAGCCCGTATGCCGTGTGCACGGAGCGCGCGGCCTCTGCGAGGTCGTCGCCGCGGAGCACCACCGAGATGCGGATCTCGGACGTCGAGATCATCTCGATGTTGATGCCGCCTGCGGACAGCGCCTCGAACAGCACGGCCGAGACACCGGAGTGCGTGCGCATGCCGGCGCCGACCACGGAGAGCTTGCCGATCTGGTCGTCGTGGATCAGATTCTGGAACCCGACCTCGGCCTGCTCGCCCGCAAGCGCCTTGAGCGCAGCAGCGGCATCCGCCTTCGGCACCGTGAACGAGATGTCCGTGCGTCCGGTGGCCGACACGTTCTGCACGATCATGTCGACGTTCGCGCCGGACTTCGCGACGATCTTGAAGATCTCCGCCGCCTTGCCCGGTACGTCGGGAACACCCGAGACGGTGATCTTCGCCTGGCTGAAGTCGGTGGCGACTCCTGCGACGATCGGTTCTTCCATGGCTGCTCCCTCTGTCTCGCGGGGGTTCTTCATGCCCTCGCCCAGAACGTACGTACCCTCGGACGACGAGAACGTCGACCGGGCATGGATCAGGACGCCGTGACGGCGTGCGTACTCGACCGCTCGGATGTAGAGCACCTTCGCACCGTTCGCGGCGAGCTCGAGCATCTCCTCGCTGGAGATGTGGTCGAGCTTCTGCGCACGCGGGATGATGCGGGGGTCGGCGGTGAAGATGCCGTCGACGTCGCTGTAGATCTCGCAGACGTCTGCGTCGAGTGCTGCGGCGAGGGCGACGGCGGTGGTGTCGGAACCACCGCGGCCGAGCGTCGTGATGTCGCGGGTGTCTCGGTTGAAGCCCTGGAATCCGGCGACGATCACGATCGCGCCTTCGTCGAGCGCTTCGCGCAGACGCACCGGGGTCACATCGACGATGCGGGCCGCGCCATGCTGCGAGTCGGTGATCATGCCGGCCTGGCTGCCGGTGAACGAGCGCGCCTCGAAGCCCATCGAGTGGATGGCCATCGCCAGCAGCGCCATCGAGATGCGCTCACCGCTGGAGAGCAGCATGTCGAGCTCACGCGGTGCCGGGATGGGGGCGACCTCGTTCGCGAGGTCGAGCAGCTCGTCGGTCGTGTCGCCCATCGCGCTCACGGCGACGACGACGTCGTGCCCCGCACGCCGCGTGTCGACGATGCGCTTGGCGACGCGCTTGATGCTCTCTGCGTTGGCGACGGACGAGCCGCCGTACTTCTGCACGATGAGGGCCACGATCACTCCCTGGGATGTCGGGCGGATCCGCCCACCGCTCATTCTACGATCGCGGCATATGCCCTGGTGCGCATGTGTCAGCGGGCGCGCGGCGCTCAGGGCGTCGGCGGAAGCGGGAGGGATGCCGCGGGTCGGAACCGGCCGCCGGTGGCGGCGAACCAGCATCCGACGATGATGAGCGGGAATCCGAGCAGCAGCCCCGGTGTGAGGGGCTCGGCGAGCACGATGGCACCGAGCACGATCGCCACGACCGGGTTGACGTATGTGAACAGCGGGGCGCGCACCGGTCCGACCTCGCGGATCAGCGCGAAGAATGCCAGGAATGCGACCGCGGTGCAGATCACCGCGAGGGCGAGCAGCGCGAAGAGCGACGGGACAGACGGCACCTGGTGCTGGGTCAGCAGCCCGATCGGCAGATAGATGATGCCGATCATGAGCAGCGACAGCGTGATGGTGCCGAGCGAGGGGACGTCCGCGAGCTTGCGGGCCACGATGAAGGGGGCGATCGCATAGAGGATCGCGACCAGGAGCACCTCGCCTGCCGCGAGCAGGCTGACCTCGCCGCCGAAGAGTCCGGGGCCGGCGACCACGATGGCAACGCCGATGAACCCGACGAGCAGGCCGATGCCGCGCGCCGGTCGCAGCACGCCGCGATCACCGCTGCCGAGAGCGATCAGTGCGGCGAACAGCGGGACGGTCGCGACGAGCAGACCGGTCATGCCGGAGGGCAGCGTCATCTCGGCATGACCGAGCAGGACGAACGGGCCCGCCATCTCGACCAGGCCGAACGCCAGGACCCACGGCCAGTGCTTCAGCGCGGCACGCAGCGCACCGCTGCGCAACGCGAACGGCAGCAGCAGCAGTGCGGCGATCAGTGTTCGGCCCGCGACGATCGCCGGCGGGGAGATCGTCTCGACCGCGATGCTGATGAACAGGTAGGGCACGCCCCACAGCAGCGCCATCGCGCCGAACAGCAGCCATCCGCGGCGGGTGAACCCCGACTGCTGCGCGTTCACCGCCGCGCGGCGTTCATCGGTGTGCGGCGTTCGTCGCAGCACCCCGAGCGGCGTCGAGGCACGGGCTCACAGGATGCGCCTTCCCTCGAATGCGCGGCCGAGCGTGACCTCGTCGGCGTACTCGAGGTCGCCGCCGACCGGGAGGCCGGACGCGAGCCGAGACACCGTGATCTGCATGGTCGTCAGCAGTCGGCTGAGGTAGCTCGCGGTGGCTTCGCCCTCGAGGTTCGGGTTGGTCGCCAGGATGACCTCCTGCACGGTGCCGTCAGCCAGGCGCGACATCAGCTGGGTGATGCGCAGGTCGTCGGGGCCGATGCCGGCGATCGGGCTGATCGCGCCGCCGAGCACGTGGTACAGCCCACGGAACTCGCGTGTGCGTTCGATCGCTGCGACGTCCTTCGCGTCTTCCACGACGCAGATCAGCGTCTGGTTGCGGCGCGGGTCGCGGCAGATCACGCAGCGCTCCTGCTCGGCGACGTTGCCGCAGACCTCGCAGAACCGCACCCGCAGCCGGATCTCCGAGAGCAGCTCGGCGAGCCGCGCGACGTCGAACGTCGGCGTCTGAAGGATGTGGAAGGTGATCCGCTGCGCGGACTTCGGGCCGATGCCGGGGAGCCGGCCGAACTCGTCGATCAGCTCCTGAACGATGCCGTCGTACATCAGGCGAACCTCGTCGGGGGCTCATAGGGCTCTTCGCGAACGAACGTCGCGCCGAGCACCTGGCGGATCACGGCCTCACCGTAGCGCTGCACGCCACCGGCCGATGGTGAACGCTCAGTCACGACCGGGGCGGCAGCGCGCTGGGCAGGTGCCGCGACGGCTCGCGCTGCCGGCTGTGGCGCGGATGCTCGCTGCGGTGCTGCACTCCCCTGCGGACTCTGGTTCCTCGGCGGCGGCCCGCCGGACGGGGCAGGCTCGTACGACGGGTCGTACGGCGGCTCGTCATCGAAGTCGGGGGCCTCGTCGTCTCCGGGCAGTGGCGGCTCGCTGCGGTCGATCGAACCGTCGTGGGGAGGGGTCGGCGCAGATGCCGCGGCCTCGACCTCTTCCGGCTCGTCGTCGACCGGGAGCGGCGCCTCCGGTGCGGTGCGCGGCACCTCGCCGGCGGGGATGGGCGCGACGGCCCATTCGGTCACTGCAGGTGCCGAAGAGGAACGCGCCTGCGGTCGGGCGCCGGCGGGGGCGGCGTCCTTCGTGGACGAGTTCTTCGGCGCAGCGTCCGTCGGGGATGAGTCCTTCAGACCTGCTAAGTCCTTCGCGGGGGCGGCAGGGGCCGCGCCGTTCGACGGCGTCTGCGGCGCGCGGGTCGCGCCGCCGGCAGGCAGCGGCGCCGGTAGATACTTCACGCGCACGCCGAGCTCCTGCTCGATCGCGGTGCGGAGGTGATCCGAGGTGCCCGAGCCCGGCGTCGTGCCCTTGAACCTGCCGACATCGTGCTGGCTGGCGAACCCGAGGGTGAGCACCTCGGAGTCGGTGTCATATGCGAGGGGCTGCACGGCAGTGACGACGAGCCACGACGTACGGCTGATGCCCTCGAGGCGCGTCAGCACCGCGGGCCACGCCGCTGTGAGGTGCGAGAAGGTGACCGGTCCGGCGGGGGCGGACGACGGCGCAGCGGGTTCGGATGCCGCCGTCTCGGCGGACGTCGATGCCGGCGCGGCGGGCTCGGAGGCTGCCGAAGGAGCCGGCGCCACAGCAGCAGGTGCCACAGCAGCAGGAGCCTCGACGACCGAAGCGGGCAGCGGCGCCACGGGTGCCGCACTCGCGACCTCCGGAGCCGGCGGAACAGCGGCCTGCGCCGGCGGCGCAGCTGCTGCTGCTGCTGCTGCTGCTGGCGCAGTCGCGCGAACCGGCGCGGCCGCAGCCGCAGCGGTCGAAACGGGCGACCCCTGCGCCGCAGCATCCGCCTTGGCCGAGGCGAGCACGCGAGCGACCATGAGCTCGAGGTGCAGTCGCGGCGACGTCGCACCGGACATGTCGTCGAGTGCAGCGCTGACGACGTCGGCCGTGCGCGAGAGGCGGGCCGCGCCGAACACATCGGCCTGGCCGCGCATGCGCTCCAGGTCGTCTTCAGCGATGCCGCGCAGCACGGCGGACGCGCCGTTGCCGACCGCGGCGATCACGATGAGGTCGCGCAGCCGCTCGAGCAGGTCGTCGACGAAGCGGCGGGGATCCTGGCCGGTCTGCACCACCCGGTCGATCGCGGGGAAGGCCGCCGCCGCGTCTCCTGCGGCGAGCGCATCGACGATCTCATCGAGCAGCGCGCCGTGGGTGTACCCCAGCAGGGCGACAGCGCGGGCGTAGCCGACCGTGACGGTGGCCGAGCCTGCAGGCGCGTCGGAGCCGGCGATCAGCTGGTCGAGCAGCGAGAGGGTGTCACGGGGCGAGCCGCCGCCGGCTCGGACGACGAGCGGGAGCACACCCTGCTCGACCACGACGCCCTCTTCCGTGCACAGCTTCTCGACGTACTCGAGCATCGCCGCCGGCGGCACCAGACGGAACGGGTAGTGGTGCGTGCGCGAGCGGATGGTGCCGAGCACCTTCTCCGGCTCGGTGGTCGCGAAGATGAACTTCACGTGCTCCGGCGGCTCCTCGACGAGCTTGAGCAGCGCGTTGAACCCCTGCGGGGTCACCATGTGCGCCTCGTCGAGGATGAAGATCTTGTACCGGTCGCGGCTCGGGGCGAAGGTCGCGCGCTCGCGCAGGTCGCGCGCGTCGTCGACGCCGTTATGGCTCGCAGCGTCGATCTCGACCACGTCGAGCGATCCGCCGCCGGCTCGCGAGAGTTCGACACAGCTCGGGCAGGTGCCGCACGGCACGTCGGTCGGGCCCTCAGCGCAGTTCAGGCAGCGGGCGAGGATGCGGGCGGACGTCGTCTTGCCGCACCCGCGAGGGCCGGAGAACAGGTAGGCGTGACCGACGCGGTCGCCGCGCAGCGCCGTCATCAGCGGATCGGTCACCTGCGACTGCCCGATCATCTCGCCGAACGTCTCGGGGCGGTAGCGGCGGTACAGGGCTGTGGTCACCTCAACAGCCTACGGCGTGCCACCGACACCCGCATCGGCGCCGGTGATCGTGCCCGAGCCGCCCGACGGAGGGAGCCCGCCGCCGTGGCCGCCCAGGAGATCTTCACAAACGCGGTGTCAGCCCGTAACATCTTCGAAACCATCCGAAGATTCACTATCTTCTGAAAGTTATCTTTATCACGCATGCCGTCATCCGCCGATCTGCGTGCCGAACGCGGACACCTCACAACGGTGTCGCAATCGGGATCTCCTTCATCACCCCGGCACCTGCGACGCACGTCGCACCTCCCGAAGGAACGTCATGAAGCACGCACATCTCGCCGTACCCGCCCTGTTCGCGGCGGCCGCCCTCGTCCTGTCCGGCTGCAGCGGCTCCACAGGCTCCCCCTCCGACGGCGGCGACGGCTCGTCCGCCATCAAGGTGGCGGTGACCGACCCGGCGCTCATCATCCCCGGGCGTCAGACCGTCGCCTACGACATCAACATGGCCGTCTGGGCTCCACTCACCTTCGTCGGCTCCGACGGCGACATCGACTACATCGCGGCAGAGTCGATCGACACCGAGGACTCGCAGACCTACACGATCACGCTCCGCGACGGCTGGACCTTCCAGGACGGCACCCCGGTGACGGCCCAGGACTACGTCGACTCCTGGAACGCCGTCGCGTACGGCCCGAACGCCTTCGAGAACTCAGGCCAGCTGGCGAAGATCACCGGCTACGCCGACGTCACCAGCGACACGCCCGCCACCGAGATGTCCGGCCTCGCAGTGGTCGACGACCTGACCTTCACCGTCACGCTCATCGGACCCGACAGCCAGTTCCCGATGCAGGTCTCGCAGGCGCAGACCGCGATGTACCCGATGCCGGCGTCCGCGCTGGAGGACTTCGACGCCTACAACACGCACCCGATCGGGAACGGCGCCTTCGAGTTCACCGAGGACTACCAGGAGGGCGAGCCGATCACACTCACCGCCTACGCCGATTACAAGGGCGAGAAGCCCACGGTCGACGAGATCACCTTCGTGCCCTACACCGACACCTCGACGGCGTACAACGACGTCCTCGCCGGCAACCTCGACGTCGCCAGCCTGCCGGCATCCAAGATGACGCAGGCGGACTCCGACTTCGGCTCCGACAACGTCTACTCCTTCGAAGCGCCGGGCATCTCGTACCTCGGCATCCCGCTGAGCGACCCTCGCTATCAGGACATCCGCGTGCGCCAGGCGATCTCGATGGCCATCGATCGCGCCACGATCAACGACGTGATCTACGGCGGGCTGTACGCGCCGGCAACGGCGTTCACCCCCGACATCGAGCCGGGCACTCCCGCCGGCATCTGCGGCGAGTACTGCGAGTACGACCCTGATGCCGCGAAGGCGCTGCTGACCGAGGCCGGCGGCTTCGACGGCACGATCGAGATCTACTACCCGGGCGGCGTCGGAGTCGACGACTTCTACGCGGCGATCGCCAACTCGATCCGCCAGGCGCTCGGCGTCGAATCCATCGCCACCCCGAGTGCCGACTGGGCCGAGTTCTACGAGAACCGCCTGAAGGGCGCCACACCCGGACCGTACTTCTCCCGCTGGGGCGCGCTGTACCCGAGCCAGCAGGCGACGCTGCGCGCGATGTTCATCGAGAACGGCGGCTGCGCCGGCTGCGTGGGCGAGTACGACGCGCAGGTCGCCACGCTGATGGATGCCGCGGACGCGGCCCAGAGCGACGATGAGGTGGCCGCCGCCTACACCGCCGTCCAGGAGCGTCTGCTGGAGACCTTCCCCGTGCCGCCGCTGTTCAACGAGTCCTACGCCTACGTCACGTCGAAGCGTGTCGCGACGCTGAACACCTCGGCGGCCGGCAACCCGAACTACTCGATGACGGTTCTGGCCGGCAACGACTGATGACGCACTCCCCCACCCCCGGATCGCTCGAGGACATCCTCGAGCGATCCGGGGCGGTCCCCGCCATCATCGACTTCCCCGGGGTCGACGAGCTCCTCGCGTCGTTCGAGCAGCTGAGCTCGCTGCACCCCGACCTCGTGCGGTCGCGGCGCATCGGCACCTCACGGCTCGGCGAACCCATCCCCATGTTCTCGATCGGCGAGGGGAGCCGCTCGTACCTGCTCTTCGCCGGCGTGCATCCGAATGAGCCGATCGGGTTCCGGATGCTGCAGCACCTGGCCGCCGCCCTCACCGACGACGACGCACTTCGCGACGCCTTCGACGCGACCTGGCACGTCATCCCCTGCATCGATCCGGACGGCACCAGACTCAACGAGGGCTGGTATCCCGCCCCCTCCGACCGCAGCTTCTACGCGAGGCACTTCTACCGGCCGGCGCCCGACGAACAGGTCGAATGGACCTTCCCGTTCGCCTACAAGCAGGCATGGTTCGACCGGGTGCTGCCCGAGACGCAGGCGCTGATGCGCGTGATCGACGACGTGCGGCCCGACTTCATGGTGTCGCTGCACAACGCGGAGCTCGGCGGCGTCTACTTCTACCTGAGCGGCGAGGTCGACGGCGCGGTCGAGGCCCTGCAGGCTGTCCCCCGCTCCCTCGGGCTGCCGCTCGACACCGGCGAGCCGGAGACGCCCACCGTCCGCCCCTTCGGCACGGCCGTCTACAGCATGATCTCGATGAGCGAGGAGTACGACTTCCTCGAGGGGCTGGGCGTGGAAGCCGCCACGATGATCTCCAACGGGGAATCATCGTCGTCGTACGCCGCGAAGCACGGCACCGTGTCGCTGGTCGCCGAGCTGCCGTACTGGTCGCATCCCGACGCGGACGACGAGGCGCCGACCGCGCAGACGTATGCGTCGGTGCTGCATCGCAAGGCCGACGCCCTGATCGAGACCGGCACCGCCCTGCAGCGGATCGTCGACGCGGCAGACCTGACGCTCGACACCCCGTTCCGGCGCGCCACCGGAGCGTTCGTGCCCTACCTCATCGTGAACGGGGAGACCGAGCACCGTCGTGCAGACGGTGAGGACACCGCGCGCCGAGCAACCGGAGCCGAGGTGTTCAGCAACGAGGACATCGTGCGGTGCTTCCGCCTCCGGTACGGCGGGATGACGCTGCGGATGCTCGACGCCGAGGTCGCAGCCGGCCACGCCACCGCGCGCACCCGCCGCGCGCACGCCGAGATGGCGACGCTCTTCGCGCGCTGGTGCGCGGAGTCCGACGCGCAGGCCGATCTCACCGCGCTGCCGATCGAATCCCTCGTCGGCGTGCAGTTCGGGGCGACCCTGGCCGTGGCGCGATGCCTGATCGATGCGGAGACGGACCGGTGAGGACGACGTGGTACATCGCCAGACGCTTCGGCGAACTCGCCATCGTCTTCTTCGGCGTGACGTTCATCATCTACGCCATGGTGTTCGGACTGCCGGGCGACCCCATCGCGAGCCTCGGCGGAGACCGCCCGCTCCCCGAGTCGGTGGTCGCGCAGCTCCGGTCCGAGTACCACCTCGATCAGCCGCTGTGGCAGCAGTACCTCAACTACCTCGCCAATCTGTTCCAGGGCGACCTCGGCAGGAACTTCTCCGGACAGGCCGTCGCCGACAAGCTGGCCGACCGCTGGCCGGTGACCATCACGCTCGCGCTGACGGCGTGGGGCATCGAAGTCCTCGTCGGCGTCGCTCTCGGGCTCTGGGCCGGCGTGCGCAACGGGCGCTGGGACGACAAGCTCGTGCTCACCGGCACGATCCTCGCCAGCTCCATCCCGGTGTTCGTGCTCGCGGTCTCCGCGCAGCTGATCTTCGGCGTGCACCTGGGCTGGTTCCCCGTCGCCGGCGCATCCGCCGGATGGCCGGTGTCGTACCTGCTGCCGGCACTGTGCGTCGCGGTGTTCGGTCTCGCCGCGGTCGCCAGGCTCATGCGCGGCTCGGTGATCGACGCCCTGAACGCCGACTACGTCCGCACGCTCTGGGCGAAGGGGATGCGTCCGCGGGACGTGATCGGCGTGCACGTCATGCGCAACTCCGCGCTGCCGGTGCTCACCTTCCTCGCGATCGACCTGGGCTACCTGCTCGGCGGGACGGTCGTGATCGAGGGCGTGTTCAATCTGCCCGGCGTCGGGCAGCTGCTGTTCCAGTCGATCAGGGCGCACGAGGGCCCCACCATCATCGGCATCTCGGTCGCGCTCATCATCATCTTCCTGATCGCGAACCTGATCGTCGACCTGCTGCACACCGTTCTCGACCCGAGGATCCGCCATGAGTGAGGTCGCCGCGACCATGGAGTCGCATTTCAGTCGGATGCCCCGTCGGGGCGTCTGGCGGTCGCTCCGGCGCCGCGCGCTGTTCTGGGTGTGCTGCGCTGTGCTCGCGATCCTGACCCTGGTGGCGCTCTTCCCCGCCTGGTTCGCGCAACTCGGACCCACCCCGGATCCCCGAGCCTGCGTGCTCGGCGAGTCGGCGAGACCGCCGAGCGCGGCGCATCCGTTCGGCACCGATCTGCAGGGCTGCGACGTGCTCTCGAACGTGATCTACGGCGCTCGGGCTTCGCTCAGCGTCGGGCTGCTGTGCACCGCACTCGCCCTGATCGTCGCGCTGGTGCTCGGCGTGATCGCAGGGTACTGGGGCGGATGGGCCGACCGGCTGATCTCGCGGCTGACCGACGTGTTCCTCGGCTTCCCGTTCCTGCTCGGCGCCGTCGTGGTGCTGACGACCCTGAACGAGCGCACGGTGCTCAACGTCGCCATCGTGCTCGCGCTGTTCTCGTGGCCGACCATGGCGCGGCTGGTCCGCGGATCCGTGCGCACGATCCGCGGTGCCGACTACGTCGATGCAGCCAGGGCCATGGGCCTGTCGACCGCACGCATCCTCCGCCGGTATGTCCTGCCCAACTCGATCGGCCCCGTCCTGGCCATCGCGACGATCATGGTCGGCTCAGTCATCGTGGCCGAAGCGACCCTGACGTTCCTCGGCCTCGGGCTGCGCGCCCCGTCGATCTCCTGGGGACTGCAGCTGGCGAGCGCGCAGGAGCGGTTCCAGACCGCGCCCCACATGCTGCTGTTCCCCTCGCTCGTCCTCACCGTCACGGTACTCGCCGTCATCACGCTCGGTGACATCCTGCGCGACACCCTCGACCCCAAGAGCCGCTGACGGCTCAGCACGAAGGAGCACCATGTCAGATCTCGCATCCGCCGTCGCCTACCTGCCCGAGCTCGTCGAGGCGCAGGTGCGGCAGTACCGCGCCACCGGGGCGCAGGTCGCCGTCCGCACAGCGGACGGACTGATCGCATCGTTCGCGGTCGGCACCGCCGACGTCTCCACCGGTGAGCCGTTGCGCACCGACCACCTGTTCCGAATCGCATCGCATTCGAAGACCTTCACCGGGACCGCGATCCTGCAGCTCGTCGAAGCCGGGGCGATCCGGCTCGATGATCCGATCAGCGTGCACGTCGAGGAGCTGGCGGGTGCGGCGATCGGCGCCGCCACCGTCCGCGAACTGCTCGAGCACCAGTCCGGCATCCAGCGAGACGGCACCGAAGCCGACTTCTGGCAGCTGGAGCGCCCCTTCCCCGACCGCGAAGGCCTGATCACCGAGATCCTCGCGCACGGCACGATCGCAGCCCGCAACGAGTACTTCCGGTACTCGAACGTCGGCTACTCGCTGCTCGGGCTCGCGATCGAGTCAGCGAGCGGCTCGGGCTACGCGGACTACTGCCGCGAGCACATCATCGAGCCGTTGGGCCTGACCAGGACCGGCGCGGAGTACGACCCCGAACGGGCAGGCGAGTACGCGGCCGGTCACACCGGTCTGCTGCTCGGCGAGGACGAGCGCCTCACGATCGAGCACGTCGACACCCGCGCCATGGCCTCGGCCACCGGCTTCTACTCGACAGCGGAGGACCTCACCGTGTACGGCGCCGCGCACTGGCTCGGCTCCGACGCGCTGCTCTCCGACGACTCCAAGCGCGTCATGCAGCGCACAGCATCCGTCGTGCGCCGCTACGGCACGGAGATCGGCCGCTACGGCGTCGGGATCGAGGTGGCGAAGATCCGCGACCGCGCGCTGGTCGGGCACTCGGGCGGATATCCGGGGCACATCACCCGCACGTACATCGATCCGGTCGGCAAGCTCGTCGTGAGCGTGCTCACGAATGCGGTCGACGGACCGGCCGAGCAGATCGCACAGGCCGTGCTCGCGGTGATCGACGCCGCGCAGCAGCCCCTGCCCGGAGCCGAGAAGCGGCCGGCGACCGACGGTCATGCCGCGGCATCCTTCACCGGACGATATGCATCCCTGTGGGGCCTCGTCGACGTGGTCGAGCTCGGAGGCCGACTCGTCCTGGCCTATCCGGGAGCACGCGACGTGTACGAGAGCATGGAGGAGCTCGAGGTCGTCGACGCCGACACCCTCCGCACATTCCTGCAGCCGAGCTTCGGCGCCTCCGGTGAGCCGGTATCGTTCACGCGCAGCACTGATGGCACGGTCGCGTCCATCCGCATCAACGGCATGACCCAGTGGCCTCTCGACGACTTCCTGGCGCGTCGGGAGTCGATGACCCGAATCCTCAAGGAGCCCGCAACGTGACGGAACCAACCCTGACCAGCGGCCAGCGCACGTTCGTCGAACAGTTCGCACTGGCCTGGCAGACGACGACGAGCAACCGGATGGAGGCGCGGATCATCGCGCTCCTGATGATCGTCGACCGCCCGTACCTCTCGAGCGGCGAGATCGCGACGCTGCTCACCGCGAGCGCCGGGTCCGTGTCGACGGCGACGCGGCACCTCAGCGAGATCGGCTTCATCCACCGGGTCGCGATCGCCGGAGACCGCAGCTACTACTTCGCAGTCGAGGACGACGTCTGGGGCGGATTCCTCGCCTCGGAGCGCCACTACCTGCGGATGCTCTCGGCGGCGATCTCGGTCGGCATGGACGAGATCGAGACCGGCGGCCTCCCAGAGCGGCGCCTGCGCAACGCCCACAACTACATGACGTGGCTGCGGGGCTATCACACCAAGATGCTGGCCGACTGGCAGGCGTACCGCGATGCCAGCGCCCTCGACGGCCAGGCTCTGCCGCAGGAGGAGCACGATGCACCCTGACGCCCCCGTCCTGAGCGTCCGCGACCTGAGCGTGCGGTTCGAGGTCGACGGCGGCCGCCAGCCCGACGTCGCCGCCGTGACGCGGCTGAGCTATGACGTCGCAGCCGGCGAGATCCTCGCGATCGTCGGCGAGTCGGGGTCCGGCAAATCCGTGAGCTCGATGGCGATCATGGGGCTGCTGCCGGAGACTGCCACGGTCACCGGCAGCGCCCGACTGGGCGACGTCGAGCTGCTCGGGCTCAGCCGCACCGAGCTGTCCGGCATCCGCGGCAAGCGGATCTCGATGGTGTTCCAGGATGCGATCGGGGCGCTGGATCCGGTGTTCACGATCGGCGCGCAGCTGCGCGAGGTGCTGGCGCGCCACCGTCCGGATCTCGATCGCACCCAGCGCCAGGAACGCGCGATCGAGCTGCTGCGCATGGTCGATCTGCCTGACCCGGAGGCTCGGATGCGGTTCTATCCGCACCAGTTCTCCGGCGGGCAGTGTCAGCGCATCATGATCGCGATGTCGCTGGCGTGCGATCCCGAGCTGCTCATCGCGGACGAGCCGACCACCGCGCTCGACGTCACGGTGCAGGCCGAGGTGCTCGACGTGCTCAGGCGTCTGCGCGACCGCACATCGGCGGCGATCGTCCTGATCACCCACGACATGGGCGTCGTCGCCGATCTCGCGGATCGCGTCGTCGTGATGCGCCATGGCGAGGCCGTGGAGAGCGCCGAGGTGCACCGGCTGTTCGCCGCCCCAGAGGCCGCCTACACGCAGCAGCTGCTGTCGGCCGTGCCGCGCATCGGTGCCGCAGCACGACCGACGTCGTCGCAGCCGGGCACCGTGCTCGATGTCGACGACCTCGTGGTCGAGTACTCGTCGCGCCGCCGCCGCGTTCGGGCTGTCGACGGTGTAAGCCTGCAGATCGCTCCTGGCGAGATGCTCGCACTCGTCGGCGAGTCAGGCTCCGGCAAGTCGACGCTCGGGCGGGCCGCTCTCGGTCTCGCACCGATCACCTCGGGCGCGATCCGCATCAACGGGGTCGACGTCGCCTCCGGATCCCGGACGGCGCAGCGCGAGGTCAGACGGCGGGTCGGCGTGGTGTTCCAGAACCCGCTCGGCTCGATGAACCCGCGGTACACCGTCGCGCAGTCCGTCGGCGAGCCGCTCGCCGTGCACGCCGGCCTTCGCGGCGCTGCGCTGCAGGCCCGCGTGACCGAGCTGCTCGAGTCGGTCGAGCTGCCAGGGGCATGGTCGGAGCGCTACCCGCACGAGCTGTCCGGCGGGCAGCGTCAGCGCGTCGCGATCGCGCGGGCGATCTCGCTGGGTCCCGACCTGCTGATCGCTGACGAGCCGACGTCGGCGCTCGACGTCTCGGTGCAGGCGACCGTGCTGGCGCTGTTCCGCCGGTTGCAGCAGGAGTTCCGCTTCGCGTGCCTGTTCGTGAGCCATGACCTCGCGGTGGTCGACGAGCTCGCCGACCGCGTCGCGGTGATGCACCACGGCAGGCTCGCCGAGATCGGCGACCGCCTGCAGGTGCTCCAGGCGCCGAAGGATGCGTACACCCGGACGCTGCTCGACGCAGCGCCCATCCCCGACCCGCACGTGCAGCGAGCTCGCCGCGCATCCTGACCGGCATCCACTCCTCAATCTCACCCGCCGAGCCACCCCCTTCAACGCGAACCACCCCCTTGTGTGCGGACACAAGGGGGTGGTTCGCACCCAAGGGGGTGGGTCGGCAGGCGGTGACGGGCGTCAGTCGAGCGGCTCGATCACCGGGATCGCGGTCGTGATCACGGGCACGGATGCCGACAGCAGCGTGCCGTCCGACCGGCGGGCCTCAGCGAACTGACGCAGCGACGGGCGCCCTGCGATGAGCGGGCCCTGATCCGCGAGCGGCACCACGACGACCTCGTCGACCGTTGCGATGTAGGCGACGTCGCGCACCGTGAACGGTACCGGCGCCCCTTCGCTCACGCGCACGCGCAGCTCATCGGCCGTGATCGTGACCTGCATCGCCGACCCCTGCCACTGCAGCGGGAACGACAGCGACGGCCAGTCGGCGGGCAGACGCGGGTCGAAGCTGAGCTCGCCGGCGTAGTCGCGCATGCCGCCGAAGCCGCACACGAGCGCCGTCCACACGCCGCCGGCCGAGGCGACATGCACCCCGTCGGCCGCGTTGTGGTGCAGATCGTGCAGGTCGACGAACAGCGACTGCTCGAAGTACTCCTGCGCGAGCTCCTGGTAGCCGACCTCTGCCGCGAGGATCGACTGCACCACGGCCGACAGGGTCGAGTCGCCGGTGGTCAGCGGGTCGTAGTAGTCGAAGTCGGCGCGCTTCTCCTCCGGCGTGAAGTGGTTGCCCTGCAGGAAGAGCGCCAGCACGACATCCGCCTGCTTCAGCACCTGGAAGCGGTAGATCACGAGCGGGTGGAAATGCAGCAGCAGCGGGCGCTGCGAGTCCGGCGTGTTCGCCAGATCCCAGACCTCGCGCTCGAGGAACAGGGAATCCTGCGGGTGGATGCCGAGGGCGTCGCTGTACGGGATGAACATGGCCTCGGCCGCGCGCTCCCACGACTCGGCCTCATCGAAGCCGAGCCCGGTGCGCTCGACGAGCTGCGCGTAGTCCTCGGGGAAGTCGGCGGCGATCTCGCGCACGATCCTGGCGGCGTAGCGCAGGTTGTAGCGCGCCATCACGTTCGTGTAGAGGTTGTCGTTCACGACGGTCGTGTACTCGTCGGGACCGGTCACGCCGTGGATGTGGAAGGTCTGGATGCCGTCGCCGGCGCCGCTCTCCTCGACGATGCGCGAACCGCGCCAGAAGCCGAGCGTCGCCCAGAGCCGCGCGGTCTCGACCGCGACGTCAGCGCCCTCGCGGCGGAGGAACTCCTCGTCGCCCGTCGCCCGCACGTACTTGCCCAGCGCGAAGCTGACGTCGGCGTTGATGTGGTACTGCGCGGTGCCTGCGGCGTAGTAGGCCGAGGCCTCCTCGCCGTTGATCGAGCGCCAGGGGAACAGTGCACCGGCCTCGTTCAGCTGCGCCGCGCGGCGGCGGGCCGCTGGCAGCATGTGCACGCGCGCACGCAGCGCATTGCGCGCCCACTGCGGCGAGGTGTACGTGAGGAACGGCAGCACGTAGATCTCGGTGTCCCAGAAGTAGTGACCGCTGTATCCGGACCCGGAGACGCCCTTCGCCGGCACGCCGGTGCCGTCGGCCCTGGCCGATGCCTGGGCGAGCTGGAAGAGGCACCAGCGGGTGGCCTGCTGCAGATCGTCGCGACCGCCGATCTGCACGTCGCTGCGCTCCCAGAACGCCGCGAGCCATTCCTCCTGGCGCTGGAACTGGGTCTGCACGCCCTCCACCGCGACGCGATCGAGCGAGCGGCGGCAGCGATCGACGAGCTCGCGCGGCGGCACGCCGCGGGAGGTGTGGTAGCTGACGAGCTTGGTGATGCGGATCGGCACCCCGGCCTTCGCCTGCACGCGGAACACGTTCTTGGCGATGTCGGCCTCGATCAGCGTGCGCGCGTTGTAGTCGTTCTCGGTGTCGATGATGTGATCCGCGACGACGGCGACCGTCATCCCCGAGTCGGCGACCTGATACGACAGCGCAGAGCGCATGCCGTCCTGCCAGTGCTCGGCCGGCTCCAGCACGCGGTCGGCGATCTTCTCGGCCTTGCGCGGGTCGAACCCGTCCGCCTTCTTCTTCTTGGCCGCATCCGGCGTTCCCGCGTAGACGCCTGCCCCGTCCTGACGGTTGAGCAGCTGGCAGCTGATGGTGACCGGCGCGTCGGAGTTCTCGACGGTCACCTCGAGGCGGAGGATCGCGAGGTGCCGCTCCTGGAAGCTCACGATGCGCTCGTCGCGGATGCGCACGCGCTTGCCCGACGGCGTCTCCCACACGACGATGCGCTCGAGCACGCCGGTGCGCATGTCGAGCGTGCGGCTGTACTCGCGGACGTCGGCCACGTCGAAGGACATCGGCTCGTCGTCGACGTAGACGCGCATGACCTTCGCATCCGGTGCGTTCACGATGGTCTGACCGACCTCGGCGAACCCGTAGGCCTGCTCGGCGTGACGGATCGGCCAGGTCTCATGCAAGCCGTTGATGAAGGTGCCGTGCTCGTGTGCACCGCGCCCCTCGATGTGGTTGCCCCGGAGGCCGAGGTAGCCGTTGCCCACCGAGAACAGCGTCTCGCCGACGCCCTCCTCGGTGTAGCGCGTCTCGATCAGCCGCCATGGGTCGACGGGAAAGCGGTCGCGGTCGATCATGCGGTCTCCGTGATGTCGTTCGAGAGGTTCGGGAGGAAGAGGGAGAGGTCGTCGACGACGACGGTGGCGCCGGCGGCGCGCAGCGCGTCTGCGCCGGTGCCGCGGTCGACGCCGACCACGTCTGCGTAGCCGGCGGCAGCAGCGGAGGCGACACCGGATGTCGCGTCCTCCACGGCGATGCTGCGGGCAGGGTCAACGCCGAGAGCGATGCCGCCCTCGCGGAACATGTCGGGTGCCGGCTTGGAGGCCAGGCCGTCGCGCTCGGCGACGACGCCGTCGACCACGATGCGGAAGAAGGAGCGGATGCCGGCGGCGCCGAGCACCTCTTCGGCGTTCTTCGAGCTCGAGACGACGCCGAGCGGGATGCCGGCGGCGTGCAGACGCTCCACGACCGCGAGCGAACCGGGGTACGCAGCGATGCCCTCCGCGCGCAGCGAGGTCGCGAACGCGGCGTTCTTGCGGTTGCCGATCCCGCAGATGGTCTCGGCCTCAGGAGCGTCGTCGACCTCGCCCCAGGGGATCTCGACGTTGCGGCTGCGCAGCAGGCTGGCGACGCCGTCGTAGCGCTTCTTGCCGTCGACGTACTCGTAGTAGTCGGCGTCGGTGTATTCGGGGGCGATCCCCCACTGCGCGAAGACCTGATCGAACACCACCTTCCAGGCGCGCATGTGCACCTCGGCGGTCGGCGTGAGCACGCCGTCGAGGTCGAACAGCACGCCGTCGGCAGCGAGCAGATCGGGAAGGGCTTCGGGCACAGGAGCCTCCAGGAGAAGGGGCGAGGGCGTCGGCACTTCTCCGTGCCACTGTGCCAGCGTAGTTGCCGATCGCCGCCGACGGTAACCCTCAGATCTCGGCGCGTTTCAGAGCAGCTCGGCGGTCTGCCGTGCGATCTGGAGTTCCTCGTTCGTCGGCACCACGAGCACGGTCACCGAGGAGGCGTCGGTGGAGATGCGACGGATGCCGCGCGACCGCTCCTCGTTGCGCTCCGGATCGATCTCGACGCCCGCGAAACCGAGTGTCGCCATGGCCTCGGCGCGCACGCGCGCAGCGTTCTCGCCGACGCCGGCGGTGAAGGAGATGACGTCGACGCCGCCGAGCTGCGCGATGTACGCGCCGGCGTAACCGCGCAGCCGGTGCACGTAGACGTCGAATGCGAGCATCGCAGCCTCGTCTCCGGCATCCGCTCCGGCCAGGATGTCGCGCATGTCGCTGTGTCCTGCCAGGCCCTTCAGCCCGCTGCGGGTGTTGAGCAGGGCGTCGAGCTCGTTGATCGAGAGCCCGGCGCGGCGCGAGAGGTGCACGAGCGCGGCCGGGTCGAGGTCGCCGGAGCGCGTGCCCATCACGAGCCCCTCGAGCGGCGTGAGCCCCATCGAGGTCTCGACCGAGCGGCCGCCGTCGATCGCGGTGACCGATGCGCCGTTGCCGAGGTGGAAGACGATCTGCCGCAGCGCGGCGAGATCGCGGCCGAGGAACTCGGCGGCCGACTCGCTCACGAACTGGTGGCTCGTGCCGTGGAAGCCGTAGCGGCGCACGCGGTGGTGCTTGGCGAGCTCGGCGTCGATCGCGTACGTGTAGGCCGCCGGCGGCAGCGTCTGGTGGAATGCGGTGTCGAAGACGGCCACGTGCGGTACGCCTCGGAACACGGCCTTCGCCGCGAGGATGCCGGACAGGTTCGCCGGGTTGTGCAGCGGCGCGAGCACCGAGAGCTCCTCGATCTGGCGCTCCACGTCGGCGTCGATCAGGGTCGGCGCGAAGAAGCGCGCGCCGCCGTGCACGACCCGGTGGCCGACCGCGACCGGCGGGTTGGCACCGAGCGATGGGCCGTGCTCGGCGAACTGCTCGAGCATCACCGCGAACGCCGCGTGATGGTCGGCGATCTCGCGCTCGTCGCGGTACGTCGCATCGAGCATGGTCGGCACGGCATCCGCATCCGTCTCCGGACGCACCGTGTGCGCCGCACTGCCCGTCCCCTGTCCGATGCGCTCGATCAGCCCTGAGGCCAGCTCGCCCTCGGTCTCGATGTCGAGCAGGCTGTACTTCAGCGACGAGGAGCCGCTGTTGATCACGAGGATCGCGCTCATGCCGAATGTCCCTGGGCCTGGATCGCGGTGATCGCGACCGTGTTGACGATGTCGTCGACCAGCGCACCGCGCGACAGGTCGTTGATCGGCTTGTTCAAGCCCTGCAGCACCGGTCCGATCGCCACCGCACCGGCCGAGCGCTGCACGGCCTTGTACGTGTTGTTGCCGGTGTTGAGGTCGGGGAACACGAACACCGTGGCCCGACCAGCGACTGCGGAATCGGGGAGCTTCGCCTTCGCGACCGCGGCATCTGCGGCTGCGTCGTACTGGATCGGGCCCTCAACGAGCAGCTCGGGCGCACGCTCGCGCACCAGGGCCGTGGCCGCGCGCACCTTGTCGACGTCGGCGCCGGATCCTGACTCTCCGGTCGAGTACGACAGCATCGCGACGCGTGGCTCGATGCCGAACTGCGTCGCGGTGGCTGCAGAGGAGATCGCGATGTCGGCGAGCTGCTCGCTGGTCGGATCGGGGATGACCGCGCAGTCGCCGTAGACGAGCACGCGATCGGCGAGCGCCATCAGGAACACGCTCGAGACGACGTTCACGCCCGGCTTCGTCTTGATGATCTCGAAGGAGGGACGGATGGTGTGCGCCGTGGTGTGCGCTGCGCCCGAGACCATGCCGTCGGCGAGCCCCAGGTGCACCATCATGGTGCCGAAGTACGACACGTCGGTGACGGTGTCGGCGGCCTGTGCGAGCGTGATGCCCTTGTGGGCGCGCAGCTTCGCGTATTCGGCCGCGAAGCGCTCGACGAGCTCCGGATCGTTCGGGCTGATGACCTGCACCGCGGCGATGTCGATGCCGAGCTCGGTGGCCCGCGCCCGCACGGCCGCCTCGTCGCCGAGGATCGTCAGATCGGCCACGTCACGAGCGATCAGGGTCGCCGCGGCGCGCAGGATACGGTCGTCGTCGCCCTCGGGCAGCACGATGCGGCGACGGTCGCTGCGCGCCCGCTCGATGAGCGCGTACTCGAACATGAGCGGCGTGACCACGCGGGATTCGGCGAGCCCCAGCTGCGTGGTGAGCTCGGCGATGTCGACGTGGGTCTGGAAGAGGCCGAGCGCGCGGTCGTACCTGGCGCGCGAGTCCGGCGAGATGCGGCCGCGGGCACCCATGACCTGCACGGCGGTGTCGTAGGTGCCGAGGTCGGTCGCGATGATCGGCACGGTCGACGAGAAGCCGTCGAGCAGTCGCACGATGGGCTCCGGCAGCGGGAACGGGCCGTTCAGGATGATGCCGGCGACCCTGGGGAAGGTGCCGGACGCATCGGCGAGCAGCGTCGCCAGCAGCACCTCGGTGCGGTCGGCGGGGATCACCACGACCGCCTCCTCGGTGAGCCGAGGCAGCACGTTCACCATCGACATGCCGGCGACCACGATCGACAGCGCCTCGCGGGTCAGCCGATCCGCATCGCCCTTGATCAGACGTCCGTCCACGGCGGCGAGGATGCCGCGGATCGACGGCGCCACCAGCATCCGATCCTCCGGCATGGCCCACACCGGGGTGTCCCTGCCCGGTCGGACCGCGCGCACCGACTCCACGATCTCGCCGAGCACCGCAGGGTCGGCGCGATTCACGATCACGGCGAACAGCTCAGCACGCTCGGCGTCGAGTTCGGAGAGCGCGAGCGCCGCGATCTGTCCGACCGCCGACGGCACGCGCGCCGTCGTCGTGCCGAGCTGTTCGGCCTGGCGCTGCTGATCGCGCCCGCTGAGCACGAGCAGCACCGGCACCCCGAGGTTCGCGGCGATGCGCGAGTTGTAGCCGAGCTCGGCCGGGCTCCCGACATCGGTGTAGTCGCTGCCGATGATCACGACGGCGTCGCACTGCGCCTCGACGGCCTTGAACCTGGCCACGATCGTCGACAGCGCCCGGTCGGGGTCGCTGCGCACATCGTCGTAGGTGACTCCGATGCAGTCGTCGTAGTCGAGGTGCACGCCGTCGTGGGCGAGCAGCAGCTCGAGCACGTCGTCGCGCTCGGAGACCGAGCGGGCGATCGGCCGGAACACGCCGACCCTTGGGCTGACGCGCATCAATGCATCGAGCACGCCGAGCGCGATCGTGGACTTGCCCGTATGACCTTCTGCCGAGGTGATGTAGATGCTCCGTGCCACGATTCCAGCTTAGGCGCACCTCACTTGGACGCAGCTGGACTCAGCAGGATCCGGACAGCGCATCGACGACGGCGACGGCATCGGCCTCGTAGCGGCTGTAGTAGTCGCGGTCGGTGTTGATCTGCACCCGGTGGATGGCGTGCGACCGCTCCATCGACTGCCAGTCGGGGAGCCTGGCGAGCCTGGTGAAGAACAGCCCCGCCGCGCTGGCCGGATCCATCCGCTGCTCGATGCTCCCCCACCATGTCTGCTGCTGGAACAGCCCGATGCTGCTGGTGCGGGTGCCGTCCGGATTGGTGACGCCGTTCGTCTCCCAGTCGCCGTAGTCGATGTTGTGCAGGCTGCTCTCGCCCATCGCGGTCATCACGCCGAGGATCTGCGCGTCGCGCCCGAGGCCCATGCCTGCGGCCGTCTGCATGATGGTCGCCGCGTTCTCGAGCTGCTCACCGCGCCAGCCCGCGATGCCGGCGTCCGGGTAGGTCGCCGGGTCGGCAGCGCACACCACGACCGGGTCGTGCGCGATCGTGAGCGGCACGAGCACGCCGATGCCCACCGCTCCCACCACCACCGCGGTCGCGATGAGGGCTCGGCGCAGCATCCGCCGGCGTCGCAGCCGGATCGCCGCCAGCTTCCTCGCTCCGGGCTTGCGCCGCTTCGCCGTGGTGCTCCGCCTCTGCTTCCGCTTCGGTCCGCGCCGCGTCGTCGCAGCACGCGCGCTCATGGCGACGGAGCGCGTCGGCGTCCGGCGAGCGCAGCGACACCGCCGCCGATCGCGCCGAACAGGTGCGCCTGCCACGAGATGCCATCGCGCACGCCGACGACACCGGCCAGCATGGATCCGCCGTACAGCGAGATCACGACGACCGCCACGACCGCATAGAGGATGCGGTGCGCGACGCGCCCCGGCGCGAAGACCCGCAGCACCACGTAGCCGAAGTAGCCGAACACGAGCCCGGATGCACCGACGGTCAGCGTGCCTGGCGCGTTCGCCACCCAGGTCCCGAGGCCGCCGATCACCGCGACCAACGCCGTGACGGCCCAGAACCGGCGAGTGCCCTCGACCGCGACGAGGCAGCCGAGCACCAGGAACGGCACCGAGTTCGCGATCAGGTGCGGCCAACTCGCGTGCAGCAGCGGGCCGACGACGATGCCACCGAGACCGGACAGGTCCCACGAGCGCAGCCCGAAGCCCGAGAAGGAGCCGGGAAGCACGGCATCCGCGAGCTGGACGATCCACATCAGCGCGAGCAGCGCGACCGGCGAGACGAACCGGCCGAGCGGCGTCGAGCGGCGGGTGTCGGCGGGGCTGGTCACGTCACGATCCTCGCAGTGCCGCCCCGGAGGACGCTGAAAAAGAAAGTGACCCTCCGCGCACCCAGCAGAGCCCGGTTACCCTTGCTGCGTTTCCGCCCTGGGGGAATTGGCCTGGATGCCGCCACGCGGAGAGCCGTCATCCATCCTAACCCGACAGTGCGACATGGTTCGACACCGACCTCGTGCGACGACCGTCGCGCAGCTTTGACAGACTGAGCACGTCATGGATCCACTCTCCGCACCGCTCGCGACCTGGCGCTTCCGTGGCTCCCTGCGCACGTATCAGGCCGAGGTGCTCGAACGCATCGGGGTCGGCACCGACGAGAAGATGCACATCGTGGCACCGCCGGGATCAGGCAAGACCCTCCTCGGGCTGCTGCTCGCCGCACGCGAAGGGCATCGTGCGCTCGTGCTCGCGCCCACCGTCACGATCCGGCAGCAGTGGGTGCGGACCGCGATCGCCCTGGCCCCGGATGCGGCCGTCGTGTCGGACGACCCGCAGCGACTCGGCGACCTCACCGTCCTGACCTACCAGCTGCTCAGCGTCACCGGAGACGGCCGGCCCTTCGAGCAGCTGGCCCGCCGCCAGTGGGTCACGGAGCTGGTCGACGCCGATCGCACGGAGGCGGATGCCGCGACCTGGCTCGCCGTGCTCGAGGTCGACAACCCCGAGCGCTACCGCACCGGGCTCCGGCGGCGCGTGCGTCGTCTCCGGACCAGGTTCGCGCAGCAGCGCCCCGAGGAGATCGCGCGCGTGCTGCACCCGAACGCGGTCACCCTCATCGACGCGATCGTCGCCTCCGGTGTGCGCACCGTGGTGCTCGATGAATGCCATCACCTGCTCGACCACTGGGCGCTCGTCGTCGCCTATCTCACTGCGCGCATCCGCGCGACCGGCACGACGCCGGTCGTGATCGGGCTGACTGCCACGCTGCCGTCGCCGGACGATGAGACGGAGTACGAGAACTACTCCCAGCTGCTCGGCGAGGTCGACTACGAGGTGCCGGCCCCGGCGGTCGTGAAGGAGGGGCATCTCGCACCGTATCGCGATCAGGTCTGGTTCACCGAGCCGGTGCCGGCCGAGGCCGCATTCATCCGACGGCACGAATCACTGCTCGAGGATCTCGTCCGACAGGTCCTGTCATCCGCGGACGGCATCGCCTATCTCGAGACGCAGCTGCAGCCGGCATCACCCGAGTCCGACCTCGGCCCCGAACCACCGGGCAGCGACCCCGTGCCGCTGCAGCGGGCCGGTATCGAGCGCGCCCTCTCCACGGACTTCGCGCTCAGCCGATCGTGCGGCGTGGTGCTGAGATCCGTCGCGCCCTCGCATCCGCTGACACCGCTGCTGCCGCCGCTGCTGTTCGGACGATGCACGACAGACGACCTCCTGACGGTCCTGACGCGGTTCGCCCAGACCCGTCTGCTCACCGATCCGTCAGCCCACGCGCAGTGGGAGTTCGTCCGCCGCGCGCTGGCCGATTTCGGTTATCACCTCACCGACCGCGGACTGCGGCGAGGACGCAACCCGGTCGAGACCACCCTCACGTTCTCCGCGTCGAAGGACCGCGCCGCCGTCGACATCCTGCGGTGGGAGCTCACCGGTGATGCCGCTTCGCACCTGCGCGCCGTGATCGTCACCGACTTCGTCGAGCACGGCAACCACCGCGGGCTGGCCGGCGAGACGGCCGCCGGGGCGCTGCGTGCGTTCGACGTCGTCGTCGGCGACGAGGTCACCGGCGCTCTGCGACCCGTGCTGCTCACCGCGCGGCTGCTGCGGACGAGGACCGAGGACGCGGAGGCGATCGCGGACGCCCTCCGCTCGATCCTCGCGGTCGACGTCACGGTCGTCGATGGCGTCGGTCCGACACGCGAGCTCCAGGTGGCGGAGACCGGACGTGCGCGGCTCGTGGCCGCGGTCTCCGAACTCATCCGCCGCGGCACGGTCCGTGTGCTCGTCGGCACCCGCGGGCTGCTCGGCGAGGGGTGGGACTGCCCATCCGTCGACACCCTGATCGACCTCACATCGGTCGCCACGAGCGCCGGCACCCAACAGCTGCGCGGGCGCACCCTCCGGCTCGACCCGGCGTTCGAGCGGAAGGTCGCGCACAATTGGTCCGTGGCCTGCCTGATCCCCGCGTCGGTCGGGTTGGACGATCGATCCGAGGTGCAGCGCCTGCGCCGGCGCCACGGACACCTCTGGGGACTCGGCGCTGACGACCGCACGCAGATCATCTCCGGCCTCGGACACGCGCTGCCGTCCGCGGCCGTCACCGCACTGGAAGCCGTGCTGGCCAAGGACGAAGGCGCCACGATCGGAGCGATCAACACCGCGACGCTCGCGCACCTCCCCACCCGCGAGCAGACCAGGGAGGACTGGCGGATCGGCGAGCCGTGGAGATCGGCGGAACGGGATGTCGTCTCGATCACGTCGACGCCGGAGACGCGGATGCTTCGCGCCGGACCAGTCCTCGGCGCAGCTGTGCCGATGACGTTCGGCGTCAGCGCGGCAGGGATCGCGGCAGGCATCGGTGCGCTCGGGCTGAGCGGGACACTGACGCTGCCGCTCGAAGCCGGAATCGGCGTCGCCGCGGTCGGCGCGCTCGTCTCGACCGCTGCGCTCTGCGGCTCGAGCGTGCTGCGAGCGATCCGACGGGTTCGCGATCCGGCTGAGCTGTATCGGGGCGCCGCACTGGCGGTCGCCCGCAGTCTGCACGAGGCCGGACGCATCAGCCGGCTCGACATCGCCGCGATCGCGGTGCGCGACCGCGGCGATGAGGAGTTCTGGATCGAGGTCGCCGGTACAGCGAACGAGCGCCGCTTGATCGCAGACGCCGTGCAGGACCTCTTCTCGGCCGCCGAGAATCCTCGCTTCCTGCTGCGCGTCGACCCGGGCGTCTTCGGTCGGGGCGGTCGCATGCTCCGCGGCATCCGCTCCCTCGTCGACCGCGCAGTCCCGGGACGACGATTCCTGCCGGTACCGAAGACTCTCTCGCGACGCAGGGCCGATGCCGAGAACTTCGCCGAGCACTGGGAGGCGTCCGTCGGCCACTGCGAGCTGCACGAGCTGCAGGGGGCGCAGGGGCTCGCGCTGCTGCAGATCGCCCGCGGAACGCCGAGTCTCCTCGCCCCGGAAGAGGCACGGCGGCGGGTGTGGGGTTGACGAAAGCTCAGGGGAACCTGCCAGAGCGCGGCACCCCGCACCGGGTTACGATCGAGTAACGCGCACGGAGGCGCCCACGCGAGAGGGAACGCATGCCAGAGAACTCCCCCCAGATCACGGCCGAGCAGTTCGCCGTGCAGACCTCTGCGATCCTCGGGTCCGTGGGGAGCGTGATCGACGGCAAGCCGGATGCCGTGCGCAGCGCGCTGGTGTGCCTGCTCGCCGAGGGGCACCTGCTGATCGAGGACGTGCCGGGCGTCGGCAAGACCATGCTGGCCCGCGCGCTGGCCGCGAGCGTCGACGCGACGGTGCGGCGCATCCAGTTCACCCCCGATCTCCTGCCTGGCGACGTCACCGGGGTCTCGGTCTACAACCCGGTCGACCGCGAGTTCGAGTTCAAGCGGGGAGCCGTCTTCGCGCACATCGTCATCGCCGACGAGATCAACCGCTCATCCCCCAAGACGCAGTCGGCGCTCCTCGAGGCGATGGAGGAGGGGCAGGTCACGGTCGACGGCTCGACGCACATGCTCCCCGAGCCGTTCCTCGTGGTGGCGACGCAGAACCCGCTCGAGATGGAGGGCACGTACGCGTTGCCGGAGGCACAGCGGGACCGCTTCATGATGCGCATCTCGATGGGCTATCCGGATGCCGCGGCCGAAGCCCTCATGCTCCGCCAGCGCGACATCGTGAACCCGCTGAGCGGCGTCTCCCCCGTCGCGGATGCCGCGTCGATCGCGCAGCTCATCGCCTTCGCGCGCTCGGTGCACGTGGCGCCTGCGCTCGAGGAGTACACGGTCGCACTCGCCCAGGCGACTCGCGCGGATCCGAACCTCCACCTCGGCGCGAGCCCGCGGGCGACGCTGCAGCTGATCCGCGCCGCGAAGGTGTGGGCGGCGCTCGACGGCCGCGACTACGTGATCCCCGACGACGTCACCGCGCTCATCATCCCGGTCTTCGCGCACCGGCTGCTCCCGGCCCGTGGAGCGCACCGCGCCGGCGCCCAGCCGATCGAAGCAGCACTCGCCCAGATCGTCGAGCGCGTGCGCGTGCCAGTGGCCACACGGTCCTGATCGGCCGCTCATCATGCGACGACGTCGAGCCCTGACCGCACGAGGCGCCGGTGCGCTGCTCGCCGCACTGTGCTGCGTCGTCGTCGCGAACCTCGTCGCCGCGCCGGTCCTGATCTTCATCGGGCTCCTGTTGGCGCTGCTCACCGTGTTCTCGGTGCTCGTGGTGCGGCTCCCCCGGCGCAGCGGCACGGTCTCCAGGCAGATCTCCACCGATCTCCTGACGGTGTCGGAGACCTCGCGCGTGACCGTGCGCTTCGCGCTGCGCTCGATCCGCATCCCGCACGGTCTCTGGCACGATGTGCTCCCGGATGCCGTCTCCGGCGACTCGAGCGGCGAGTACCCGCCGGAGACCGGCCAGCTCAGCTATCTCATCACCGGCGTGCGCCGCGGCGTCTGGCCGATCGGACCGCTGATGCTCCGCACGGTCGACCCGTTCGGCCTCGCGCAGCGCGAGCAGGAATTCGGTGAGCACCGCACCGTGACCGTCGTCCCCGAGATCTTCGCGCTCGCCCCGCTCACGGTGCGGATCGGCGCGGCCGGCGGCACGGCGCACACGTCGTCGACGCGGCTCGGTCAGGGCAGCGACAACCTCTCGCCGCGGCACTACATCTCCGGCGACTCGATGCGGCGCATCCACTGGCGAGCGACCGCGCACCGGGGCGAGCTGATGGTGCGGCAGGAGGAGGAGGAGTCCAGCCCCGACGCGCTGGTGGTGCTCGACCGCAGCAGCGCGCACTGGGATACCCCTGGCGCGCACGAGGACGAGGCGTTCGAAGCGGCCGTCTCGCTGTGCGCGTCGATCGCGGTCCACCTGGCCGACGAGGGCTACGGCGTCGACGTGATCGACAGCGCCGGCGTGCTGCTCGGCACGCTCCGCGGGCACGAGGACGACCGCGACGGACTGCTGGTCGCCCTCGCGATGGTCGGGCCGCGCGGCGACTCTCGCGATGTCGCGACGTTGATCGGCGGCTCTCCTCCAGGACCGCTCGTGTACATCACCGGACGCATCGACGAGGAGGATGCCGCGCTGCTGCGATCGTCCGGCGCCGCGGCGCCGATGCTCTTCGCGACCGAGCCGCTCCCCGGTGCGGCCGCGGCTGCACGGCAGCACGGATGGAGCGTGACGACGCTGGGCGCCGACATCCCCGAGGCCTGGGAGGCGGCGCTGCCGACGCCGGGTGGAGCGACCGATGTTCCGCGCTGAGACGAGGCGACCCGCCCGAGGAGCGGACGAGACCGCTCGCCAGCCGTGGCACCGCGAGCATGAGGAGCCGGACGGCGTCGTGGTTCCTGCCGTGCTCGCAGCCGTGGCCGGACTCGTCGCGATGTGGCCGTTCACCTCGGTGATCAGACCCGGCGCCTGGTCGTTCGTGGTCGTGGCGGTGATCCTCGTGGTCGCGGCGAGCGGGGCGCTGATGCGCTTCCTGCTGCGCCGGCGCCGTGGTTGGGTTCGCGACCTGTCGACCTTTCTCGTCCAGCTGCTCCTCGCGGTCGCGGTCGTCACTCAGCTCGTCGCGGGCGACACCGCGTTCCTCGGACTCTTCCCGACCTCGACGACCGTGTCGGTGTTCGCCTCGCTCACGGCATCCGCGATGGAGGAGATCGTCTTCGGCGCGGCGCCGCTCGCCCCATCGGCCGGCCTCGCGGCGGTCCTCGGGCTGGGATTCGCGCTCGTCGCGCTGCTCCTCGACCAGCTCATCGCGCTCCGTCTCGCCGTGCTCGCGATCGTCCTGACCGGCGTGCTCGGCGCGGTGCCGATGATCGTGACGATGGGCGACGCGAACATCGTCTGGTTCGTGCTCTTCGGCATCCTCGCGCTCGTCCTGTTCGGCTACACCGCGCGTCGGCATCCGATCGCCCCTCGCCGCTCGTCGACCTCGCTCGCGGTGGGTGTCGGCGCCGCCGCGATCGCGGTGACCATGATCGTCGCCCCAGCCCTGCCGGTGTCCTCGACGATCGTCGGCACCGGGGTCGGCACCACGGTCGATGCATCCCTGCGCCTCGGTGACGATCTGCGGCAGCCGAACCCGGTCGAAGTGCTGACCGTCGCGACCGAGGGCGACGTCGCTCCGTACCTGCGCCTGACCACGCTCTCGCAGTTCGACGGCCGCGTCTGGCAGCCGGACCGCGGCGACCTGAACCCGCAGAGCGAGGGCTTCGGCGATCCGGAGTGGGGCGAGCAGATCGCTGCCGAGGAGGAGACGACGTCGGTCAGGGTGCTGCGGATGTCGAGCTCCTGGCTGCCTGTGCCGTATCCGGCGACTCGTGTGCAGGGTGTCTCCGGCGCCTGGCGCGTCATGCCCGAGAACCGCACGCTGGTCTCCAGGAACGCGGATGCCGCTGGCAACGACTACACGGTCACCGCGACGAAGGTGACGCCGACGCTCGAGCAGATCCGTGAGGTCGACG
The DNA here is from genome assembly GCF_036823965.1 of Microbacterium sp. Classification (GTDB taxonomy): domain Bacteria; phylum Actinomycetota; class Actinomycetes; order Actinomycetales; family Microbacteriaceae; genus Microbacterium. The sequence continues at coordinate 105,549 of NZ_DAITBE010000004.1, forward strand.
CAGCGCCCCCGGTGGTCGAGGACGACGAGGAGCCGGTCGAGCTCCCCGCCATCATCGGAGAGCTCGCGGCCGAGGTCACGGCCGAGGAGTCGAACGACTACGACCGGCTCGTCGCACTGCAGACCTGGTTCCGCTCGTCGTTCACCTACTCGCTCGAGACGCCGGTCGATGAGGGGTTCGACGGCACCGGCGCCGACGCGGTGGCGCAGTTCCTCGACGTGCGCTCCGGCTACTGCGTGCACTTCGCCGGCGCGTTCGCTCTGATGGCCCAGAGCCTCGACATGCAGACCCGCATCGTGGTCGGCTACCTTCCCGGGTCGCTGACGACCGAGAAGCGCGGAGACGAGTCGATCTTCTCGGTCGACAGCGATCAGCTGCACTCCTGGCCGGAGGTGCTGTTCCCCGGCATCGGCTGGGTGCCGTTCGAGCCGACCGCCTCGCTCGGTGTGCCGACGGCGTTCCAGGCCGCGACCACCACCGGCGGCGGTTCGGCCGGACCGTCGGCGCCCGCGCCCACCACGGCTCCGCAGGCCGAGCAGACCACCGGCCCGGAGATCGATCGCGGCGACGCCGGCGACAACAGCTCCACGAGCGGCGCGCTGCGACAGCTCGACCCGATGCCGGTGGTGTGGAGCATCGCCGGTGTGCTCGCCGTGCTGCTGCTCCCCGCGGCGATCCGCAGGGTCGAGCGCTCGATCCGACTCGGCCGTGCACGTCGGGGGGACGCAGGAGCCGCCTGGGCCGAGATGCGCGACACCATGGTCGACCTGCAGCTGCCGCTGTCCGCAGCGGACACGCCACGGGTGCGAGGAGCCGCACTGGTGACGCAGTACCACGTGGATGCCGAGGCCGTCGGCCAGTTGACGCGCGCCGTCGAGCGCACGAACTATGCGCGCGGAGGATCGGAGGGCGACGACCTGGCCGATCCGCTGCGGGCCGTGCTCGGCGGGATGCAGCGGCACTGCGACCGCATCACGCAGGTGCGCGCACTGCTGCTGCCGCGCTCGCTGTTCATGACCCGCAGCGCGGAGTCCACCTCGCTCGGCTGAGGCCGGCGCGACGCTCAGGCAGCGTGGGCCGCGCAGGCCACGCTGTCGCAGTCGGCGCACACGACGGACTGCACCCGGCACGAGAGGTCAGGGCAGTTCGCGGTGCGCTTGGTCGCGGCTCCGCATCCGACGCATGCTCCGATCACGGCCGTGTGGTCGGAGAAGTCGATCGAGCCGCGCTTGTCGAACACGTAGAGCGAGCCGTCCCAGAGTCCGTCGTCGCCGTACCGCTCGCCGTACCGGACGATACCGCCCTCGAGCTGGTACACCTCGCCGAATCCGCGGGCGGTCATCAGACTCGACAGCACCTCGCAGCGGATGCCGCCGGTGCAGTAGGTCACGACGGGCTTGCCCTTCAGGTCGTCGTACACGCCGGAGTCCAGCAGCTGCACGAAGTCGCGCGTCGTCTCGGTGTCCGGCACCACGGCCCCGCGGAAGCGTCCGATCTGGGCCTCGAGCGAGTTGCGGCCGTCGAAGAAGACGACCTCGTCGCCGCGCTCCCCCACGAGCTCGTGCAGCGCTTCGGGCGTGAGCCTGGTGCCGCCACCGACCACGCCGTGCTCGTCGACGCGGAGTTCGCCCGGCGCCCCGAACGAGACGATCTCGTCGCGCACCTTCACGCTCAGCTTCGGGAAGTCGAGGCTGCGTCCGTCGGCGTCGACCCCGGTGCCCTCACTCCACTTGATGTCGGCGTTCGCGAACGGAGCGTAGGAGCGGAACGACCGCAGCCACTTCTTCACCACCGGCAGATCGCCGCCGAGCGTGCCGTTCACGCCGTCCTTCGAGATGAGGATGCGGCCGCGGAGACCGAGCGCCTCGCCGAGGTCGCGCTGCCAGACACGGACGGCTTCGGGGTCGGCGAGCGGGGCGAAGGCGTAGAAGAGGACGATCTTGGGGGTTGCCACCTGGCGATTTTACGCCGTGGGCGGGCGGAGGATGGTCGGGCGGCCGAGCAGGCGGTCGACGTGCCGGTGGATCGGCGCGACCAGCTCGAGGTGCTCCCCTGCATCCGCACCCGCCAGCAGCGATGCCAGCACGACGAGTTGCGAGAAGACGCCGTCCGCGGTGTCGAGGTCGGCGCGGAAGCGGTGCGCGACCTCCTCCGCGACCTCGGGGACGGTGAGCGCGGTGCCGAGCAGGCGGGCGGCGTCGTAACCACGGGGTGCGAGGACCGCGGGTCCGCGCACGGCGATCACCGGCGGATGGAGCCGGATGCCGCGCCAGTCCAGGTGCCCATGACTCGGCCGCCACTCCCGCGCATCCGTGTCGACGTCGAGCCCGAAGCGCACGGCGATCCGTCGGCACGCGTCGAGCGGCTCGAACGCGCGTCGCGCTGGCTCGACCACCGCGATCGAAGCCAACTCCTGCTCGAGCTCCGACCACCAGGCGGTCGTCACCGTCGGCGCCTCGGTGAGCACCGGCGACCCGGCGAAGACCGGCGCTGCCGCATCTGTCGTCATCTGAGGATGATATGACGATGTGCGAGAGATCTCCACCGGGATCGCCGTGAACTCGGCCCGCGCGCTCCGGGCCGTGGATGACCCCGTCACCCGGCACACGATCGATCGGATAGGATGGACAGGTTGTTCCTTGGTGACGTGTCCGAGCGGCCGAAGGAGCACGCTTGGAAAGCGTGTGTTGTGCAAGCAACCGCGGGTTCGAATCCCGCCGTCACCGCCAAACACGAGAAGAGCCCCCGCTGCAGCGGGGGCTCTTCTCGTCTTCCTGGGTACCGCGGCTTCGCGGAGGAGCGAGCGCTAGTCCCCGAAGCGGATGCCGAAGCTCTGCCCACCGGGCGCGGTCGGCAGGGGAATCATGCCGAGCCGCTCGTAGAACGCGGCGGCGCCGGTGTTGTTCGGGTCCATGCCGAGGTGCAGACCTGAGACGCCGCGACGGGCGAGCTCGTCGAACAACGTGGCGATGAGCGTCCGGCCGAAGCCCTGCCCCTGCGTCTCGGGCAGCAGATCGATGTGCAGGTGCGCCGGGTACTCGGCGGCCAGCGGCTCGGCGCCCGGCGCCCTGGTGTACCCGTAGGTCACCATGTGGTCTTCACGGGTGGTCGGCGTCTCCGGGCGCGGGAAGCGCTCGTGGAACGCGGGCCACCACTCGTCACGGAACCAGGCGTAGAAGGCATCCGTGTCGTCCGTCGCGACGATGTAGCCGATGACCCGCTCGTCGTCCGTCTCGACGACCCACGCGAGATCGGGATGCCGTTCGGCGTAGGGCACCGCGAACAGGTCGCCCCAGAGGGTGTCGTCCGAGAGGATCCCGGTGGCGTCCCCTCCGGCATCCGCTGTCTTCACGCACACCTCGGTCAGGGCGGCACGGTCGGACGGTCGATACGGGCGGATCTGCGACACGGGGACTCCTCGATGAATCGGAGATCTCAGCCTATCGGCGCCTCGACAGCAGCTTCGCGTCGCTGCTGCACCCACGGCAGCAGCCACGCGGCGAGCACCAGTACGACGCCGGCCCCGACGAGCGCGCCGCCGACGGTGTCGCTCGCCCAGTGCACCGAGAGGAAGGTGCGCGAGAGCGCCATCGCGATGATCCAGACGAACCCTGCGACCGCGATCCACACACGCGGGAACAGCACCCATGCGACCACGGCGATCGTCGCCGCATTCGCTGCGTGCCCCGAGGGGAAGGACCCGAAGTCGCTGAGCACCAGCATGTCCTCCGGCCGCGCACGCCCGAACAGGTGCTTGAGGATCTGCACGACCCCGGCGCTCGCGGCGAAGCAGAGTGCCGAGAAGAGGGCGGACCGCCAGCGCCGAGCGAGCAGGAAGGCGAGGATCACGAGCAGCGGGATCGCATAGACCGCGATCCAGCCGCCGCCGACCGCGTTCAGCACCTGGGCGAACGCGATCATGCCGTCGGTGCGCATGCCCGAGACGAGGTCGTTCCACCAGGAATCGAATCCCGGCGTCGTGTCGAAGCCGAAGACGACGGCCGCGCCGATCCCCGTCGCGAGCACGAGGCACGCGACACCCCACCACAGCAGCATCCGTCTGTTCATCGTCCCATCATGGCCGATGAACCCTGTGCACTCAGGGAGTGAGCATGCCGACGGTGCGCGGGCGCACGATCAGCCAGAGCGACAGGAGGCCGATCGTGGCGCAGCCGACCATGACCGAGGCCATGGTCGTGGCGGTGATCCCCGCGTCCTTCGAGATCCATCCGACCACCGGGGAGATGAGACCTGCGACGCCGAAGTTGACCGCGCCGAGCACGGATGCCGCGGTGCCGGCCGCCTTCCCGTGCCGGTCGAGCGCGAGCACCTGCACGTTCGGGAACGTGAACCCGCACGCGGTCATGAAGACGAACAGCGGGATGACGGTGCCCCAGAGTCCGAGCCCGAGCTGATCCGTGACGACGATCGCGATGCCGGCGAGCAGCAGCACGGCGGTCGAGTACGCCATGACCCACTGCGGGCCGAAGCGCGCGGCCAGCCGGGATGCGGTCTGCACGCCGAGCACGACGCCGAGCGAGTTCACGGCGAACAGCAGACCGTACTGCTGGGCGTCGAGTCCATGCGTCTGCTGGAACAGGAACGGCGATGCCGAGAGGTAGGAGAAGAGGCCGGAGAAGGTCATGCCGCCGATGATCAGCACGCCGATGAACACCCGGTCGGAGAACACCGAGCGGTAGCGCTGCAGCACGGTCGCACCGCCGCGCTCACCGCGCCGCGCGACCGGCAGGGTCTCCGGGATGACGAGCACGGTCGAGAGCAGCATCAGCACCCCGTACGCCGCGAGCACCACGAAGATGCCGCGCCACGGCATGAGGGTGAGCAGCCAGGAGCCGATCAGCGGAGCGATCACCGGAGCGACGCCGGAGACCAGGGCCAGTCGGGACAGCATCACGACCAGACGACGACCGCCGAAGAGATCGCGGACGATCGCCATCGCGACGACACCGCCGGCCGCGGCACCGACGCCCATCATCACCCTGGCGACGCTGAGCAGCTCGAGCGTCGGCGCGAAGGCCGCTGCGACGCTCGCGAGCACATGGAGCGCAGTGACCACGATCAGCGGGATCCGGCGGCCGACCTTGTCGCTCAGCGGGCCCACGACGAGCTGACCGATCGCGAAGCCGATCATGGTGCCGGTGAGCGTCAGCTGGATCGCGGCGGCCGTCGTCTCGAAGTCCGCCTCCAGCACCGGGAACGCCGGCAGGTAGAGGTCGATCGTGAACGGCCCGAGTGCCGTGAGGGCGCCGAGCAGCACGATGTAGAGCACGCGGCGGCGGTTCGGGATCGCGTCGCCCGGATGCAGCATGATCGGCGCGGTCGCCGGGTTCGACCCGAGCGTGCGGATCGCGCCGGTCGCCGAGGAAACGCGAATGCTGCCGGTGGCGGTGCGCTCGGTCGGCGCGACCGTCGGGATGGAGTCGGTACTGGGGGCGTCGCTGCGAGGAGCGTCGGACACGGAGGTCCTTCCGGAATTCAGGGGGCGTGCTCGAATCGATTCGAGCAGGGGGAAAGAACCCATGCTACCGCCGCCCCGCGCTTCGCGCCCGCGGAGACCGTCAGTCTGCGATGCGCGCGAGCCCCTGCTCGAGGTCGGCGAGCAGGTCGGAGACGTCCTCGATGCCGACCGAGAGCCGCACGATGTTCTCCGGCACCGCGAGCGGCGTGCCCCGCACCGAGGCGTGCGTCATGTCCGGCGGGTAGCCGATCAGCGACTCGACGCCGCCGAGCGACTCCGCCAGCTGGAACAGCTCGGTCGACTCCGCGAAGGCACGGGCAGCATCCGCGCCGCCGACGAGCGCGAACGACAGCATCCCGCCGAATCCGCTCATCTGCTTCGCAGCGATCTCGTGACCTGCGTGCGATGCGAGGCCCGGGTAGAACACGTTCTCGAACTCGGGGCGAGCAGCCGCCCACTCGGCGATCGCCTGCGCGTTCTCGGAATGCTGGCGCATCCGGATCGCGAGCGTCTTGATGCCGCGCGTGGTGAGCCAGGCGTCGAGCGGGGCCGAGACCGCGCCGACCGCGAACTGCTGGAACTTGACCTGGTCGTAGAAGCGGTCGTCGCGGAAGACCACGGCGCCGCCGAGCACGTCGGAGTGTCCGCCGAGGTACTTGGTCGTGGAGTGCACGACGAGGTCGGCTCCGAGCGAGAGCGGCTGCTGCAGGGCCGGCGATGCGAAGGTGTTGTCGACGACGACGATCGCGCCCGCCGTGTGCGCGATCTCGGCGATCACGGCGATGTCGACGACCTTGAGCAGCGGGTTGCTCGGGGTCTCGAGCCAGACGATCTTCGTCGTCGGACGGATCGCATCGCGGATCGCGTCGAGGTCGCCGAGCTCGACCGTGGTGGTCTCGACACCCCAGGGTGCGAGCACCTTGGTGAGCAGGCGGTACGTGCCGCCGTAGGCGTCGTTCCCGAGCAGGACGTGATCTCCCGGCTTCAGGATGCCGCGCAGCAGCGCATCCTCAGCGGCGAGACCGGAGGCGAAGGAGAGGGCGTCGGTGCCGCCTTCGAGCGCCGCGATCTGCGTCTGGAGCGAGGACCGGGTCGGGTTGCCGGCACGGTTGTACTCGTAGCCATCGCGGAAACCGCCGATGCCGTCCTGCACGTGCGTCGATGCCTGGTAGATCGGCGGGATGATCGCCCCGGTGATCGGGTCGGGCGCTTGGCCCGCGTGGATGGCTCGGGTGGCGAAAGCATGCTCGGACATGATCCCCAGCCTACGTCCGAGCTCTCGGGGGTGGCCGCGCCTGTTACGTCGCGCGTCCACCGAGGTGCGTCGCCGCCCGCGGGCGGGTCAGCGCGAGAGGTAGGCGAGCAGGTCCTGACGGGTGAGGACGGTGTGCGGCTTGCCGCCCTCGGTCACCAGCAGCGCATCAGCGTCGGCCAGCGCCGCGCGTGCCTGCGCGATCGAGGCATGGATGCCGATCAGCGGCAGCCGCTCCCCCGTGTGCTCGCCCACGGCATCCGTCGGCTTGGCCTCACCGCGGAAGAGCAGGTCGAGCAGGTGCTTCTCGTCGACCGTGCCGACGACCTCGCCCATCATGACCGGCGGCTCAGCGCTCAGCACGACGAGCTGCGAGACCTCGTACTCGGTCATCATCCCGATGGCCTCGAGCACCGTGTCGGTCGGGTGGGCATGCACCAGATCCGGGATGATGCCGGAGCTCGGTCCCTGCTGCCCCGTCACGCCGCCCTGAGCCCCGGACGCGGGCCCCTGAGCCCCGGTCACGCCCCCCTGAGCCCCGGACGCAGACCCCTGAGCCCCGGACCTGGGTCCCTGAGCCTGTCGAAGGGCCCTCGCCTCGAGCACATCAGCGACGGTCTCCCCGTCTTCGACCTCGCTGAATCCGTACGACCGCATCCAGCCGTCGTTGAAGATCTTGCTGAGGTAGCCACGGCCGCCGTCAGGCAGCAGCACGACCATCACGGCGTCCGCCGGCAGGTCACGCGCGATGCGCAGTGCGCCGACCACCGCCATGCCGCTGGATCCGCCGACCAGGATGCCCTCCTCGCGGGCGAGGCGTCGTGTCATCGCGAAGGACTCCGCGTCGCCGACCGCCACGATCTCGTGCGGCACCGTCGGATCGTAGGAGCCGGGCCAGATGTCCTCGCCGACGCCCTCCACGAGGTAGGGGCGCCCGGTGCCGCCGCTGTAGACGCTGCCCTCCGGGTCGATCCCGACGATGCGCACCCGGCCGTCCGAGACCTCGCGCAGGAAGCGACCGGTGCCGGTGATCGTGCCGCCGGTGCCGACGCCGGCGACGAAGTGCGTGATCGTCCCGTCGGTGTCCCGCCAGATCTCCGGACCCGTCGTCTCGTAGTGGCTGCGCGGTCCGTTCGGGTTGTCGTACTGGTTCGGCTTGAACGCGCCGGGGATCTCCGTCACGAGCCGATCGCTCACGCTGTAGTACGACTCCGGGCTGTCCGGTGCGACCGAGGTCGGGGTCATGACCACCTCGGCGCCGTAGGCGCGCAGCACGTCGATCTTGTCGTCGCCGACCTTGTCCGGCACGACGAAGACGCACTGGTATCCGCGCTGCTGCGCGACGAGGGCGAGTCCGACGCCGGTGTTCCCGCTGGTCGGCTCGACGATCGTGCCACCGGGCTTCAGGGCGCCGGAGGCCTCGGCAGCATCGATGATGCGCGAGGCGATGCGGTCCTTCGAGGAGCCGCCGGGGTTCAGGTACTCCAGCTTCACGAGCACCGTGCACTCGACGCCCTCGGTGACGTGCTGGAGCTTCACGAGGGGCGTGTCGCCGATCAGGTCGACGATCGAGTCTGCGTACTTCATGGTCTCAGGGTACGTGGACGGATGCCGCGGCGGGCATGTGTTGCGCCCGCCGCGGCATCCGTCCTCTCCGAATCCGTCATGACTCGTGACCCAGCACTGGGTCCCTGAGCCTGTCGAAGGGTCAGCCCTTCGTCGACCCGGCCAGCAGCCCTCGCACGAAGTACCGCTGCAGCGCGAAGAACACGATCAGCGGGATGATGATCGACACGAACGCTCCGGCTGTCAGCAGGTACCAGTCGTTTCCTCGCGTTCCGGTGATCTCGGCCAGCAGCTTCGTGATCGGCGCTGCCGCTCCGTCCGCGAAGACGAGGGCGACGAGCAGGTCGTTCCAGACCCAGAGGAACTGGAAGATCGCGACCGAGGCGATCGCCGGCATGGTCAGCGGCAGCACGATCCGGAAGAAGATCTGTCCGCGCGATGCACCGTCGACCCGGGCGGCCTCGATGATCTCGCCCGGGATCTCCGACATGAAGTTGTGCAGCAGGTAGATCGCCAGCGGCAGCGCGAACATCGAGTGCGCGATCCACACCTGGGCGTAGCCCTGCGAGGCGTCGAGCGGCAGCGTGACCTGCAACCCGAACAGATTGATGCCTCGGGAGAACGAGCTCAGCAGCGGTACCAGTGCCATCTGGATCGGCACGATCTGCAGCGCGAACACGAAGATGAACAGCGCGTTGCGCCCCTTGAAGTCGATCCACGCGAAGGCGTAGGCGGCCATCGCGGCGATCATCAGCGGGATCACGGTCGCGGGGATCGTGATCGCGATCGAGTTGACGAACGACTCGAGGATCGTGAGCTGCGTCGTGCCGGACTGCAGCACATCGACGTAGTTCTCGATGGTCACCTGCGGGTTGGCGAAGAACTCCCACCATCCGCTGGACTGGATCTGGTCGCGCGGTCGGAACGACGAGATGAACAGACCGAGCGTCGGGATCGTCCAGAGCACCGCGATGATGATCGAGCCGACGGATGCCCAGGGCCGCGACAGCTTCTTGCGCGCACGTCCGGCAGCGCCGTCCAGGCCGCCTCCGGTCGTGATCGCGCGCGTGGAGGTCGGAGTCTCTGTCTTCAGGGTGTCGCTCATCATCGCACCTCCCGCTGCTTCTTGATCTGTCTGGCGTTGTAGATGACGATCGGCAGCACCAGGATGAACAGGATGACCGACAGCGCGGCGCTCCGTCCTGCCTCGAACTTCGAGAACTGCGTGTACATCTCGTTCGCCAGCACGGAGGTGCCGTAGTTCCCGGCGGTCATCGTGCGGACGATGTCGAACACCTTCAGCGAGGCGATCGAGATGGTCGTGAGCACCACGATCAGCGCGGGACGGATGGCCGGGATGGTCACCGAGCGGAACCGCTGCCAGGCGTTCGCTCCATCGAGCTCCGCAGCTTCGAGCAGCTCGGCGGGGACGCCCTTGATGGAGGCGGAGAGCACCACCATCGCGAAACCGGTCTGCACCCAGATCAGCACCACGATCAGGAACAGGTTGTTCCACGGCTCGTTCAGCAGCCACTGCTGCGGCGTGCCGCCGAACCAGACCAGGATCTGGTTGAGCAGACCGATCTGCTTGAAGTCGCTGCCGCGGTACTCGTACATGAATCGCCAGATGATGCTGGCGCCGACGAACGAGATCGCCATCGGCATGAAGACGAGGACCTTGTAGATCTTCTCGCCGCGGGTGCGGTCGATGAAGACGGCGTAGGCCAGGCCGACGATCGTCGACACCGTCGGCACGAGCAGCACCCAGATGATCGAGTTGACCACCGAGGTGATCCCGTCGGACTGCGTGAAGATCCAGGTGTAGTTGGCGAACCCGACGAAGTCTTTGCCGGACGAGTTCAGGAACGATGAGTACATCGTCTGGATCGACGGGAGGATGAGCCCGACGAGCAGCAGGAGCAGCGCCGGTGCCATGAAGGCGACCAGCTGGATCAGGTATCCGGCGCCATCGCGGGATCGATAGTCCAGGAAGAAGAAGACCGCGCCGACGAGGACGGCAACTCCCATGGCCCAGTAATAGGAGCTGAAGAAGAACATCACGGCGAGCGGGATGAGCAGGCACATCGCCAGCCGCACCCAGGTGTAGATCGGCCCTCTGCGCGGAGCGACGTCCACGAGGAGCAGAATGACGGCCACGACCACCGCGAATGCGATGACCACGACCACGGCCTGAAGGATCGGGGGAAGCGTCCCGATCCATTGGAAGAATGCTGTCGCGTTCACGGAATCCCCTTCATGACGCGGTTCGGATCACGCCCGCACATCAGTGTGCGGACGAACGGGAGAAGGAGGGCCGCCCCGCGGGGGCGGCCCTCCTCATCCGATCAGCTGGACGGCCAGCCGGTCTCGATCTGCGTCAGGACCTCGTCGGTCGAGGTGCCGTTGACCCAGGCGACGATGCCCTTCCAGAAGGTTCCGGCGCCGACGGCACCGGGCATCAGGTCGGATGCGTCGAAGCGGAACGTGGTGTCCGGGTCCTGCAGGATCTTGATGGTCTCCTGGAGGATCGGGTCCTTGGCGTTCGCCGGGTCGAGCCCGTTGTTCGCGGACGTCACGCCGCCGAGGCTGACGCGGCTGTTCGCCCACTCGGGGCTGGACAGGTAGGCGAGCACCTTCTGCGTGGCCTCGGACTCGCTGAACGCGCCGACGATCTCGCCTGCGCCGGTCACGGCCTTGTCGTCCGCGCTCTCGCCCGGGAGCATGAACGCCCAGACGTCGCCGTCCTCGGCGACCTTCGTGCCCTCGGGGAAGAACCCGGAGAGGAACGATGCCTGGTGGGTCAGGGCGCAGTCGCCCTTCGCCAGAGCCGGAGCCACGTCACCGAACGCCGTCGAGTTGATCGAGCGCACGTCGCCGAAGCCGGCGTTGACGTTCGCCGGGTTCAGCAGGATCGCGCCGACCGAGTCGAAGGCCGTCTTGATCTGCGGGTCGGTGAACGGGATCTCGTTCGTGACCCACTGGTCGTAGACGTCGGGACCGGCCTGGCGGAGGACGTAATCCTCGACCCAGTCCGTTCCAGGCCATCCGGTCGCGGTGCCGGACTCGAATCCTGCGCACCATGCCGGCGTGCCGGTGGTGGCCTGGATCTTCTCCGTCAGTGCCGTCATCTCGTCGAGCGTGGTCGGAACCTCGACGCCCCACTCGGCGAACTTCGCCGGCGAGTACCAGATCCAGCCCTTGACGTTGGCCATCAGCGGTGCGCCGTAGAAGGTGTCATCGACCGTGCCGTAGTTGACCCAGTCCTCGGTCCAGTACTCGTTCGCGTTCTTCTCGACCTCTTCGGGCGCCGGCTTCAGGAAGTCGCGCTTGGCGAAGTCCGCGAACAGACCGGGCTGCGGGAAGATCGCGATGTCGGGCGGGTTGCCGCCCTGGGCGCGCGTGCCGAGCTGCGTCTCGAAGTCCTGGCTGCCCTCGTACTTGATCGTGATGCCGTTCTCGTCGGCCCAGTCCTTCCAGGACTCCTGGAGGAGCTTCGCCTCGTCATCGACGATCGTGCCGTAGATGGTGACCGTGGCGTCGTCACCTCCGCCGGAGCCGCCGCCGGGAGCACCGCCCGGCGCACCGCAACCTGCGAGCGCGATGCCCGCGACCCCCAGCAGAGCGATCGGCGCATACCGCCTGGAACGCTGCGAAAGACCCATGTGATTCTCCTCTTCGAGTTCACGGCCCCTACCTCCTCCGACGCCACCCCCGGCGCGGATCGGGAACCGATTCCAGGCAAACCTACTTGGCCCTCACGCCCCCGCACAATAAGCAAACATCACAAGCTCGCAACCTTTCACACGCATGGACCTCGAGTGTTGGGAGCGCTCTCAGGATTCGACTGTGGAACCGGTTCCTTTTTCGACGTCGAAGAGCTACGCTGACTCCGCGTGCCGCTGCGGTGGCAACGCAGACGTGCATGCGCAGGCCAGGTCGAGGAGGACCGATGAGCACGATCGCGGATGTCGCCGAGCGCGCCGGCGTGTCGAAGGCCACCGCCAGCCGCGCGCTGACGGGACGCGGCTACGTCGCCGAGGCGACGAGGCGTCGCGTGGAGGATGCGGCTGACGCCCTCGACTACATCGCGCACTCCTCGGCGACGAGCCTCGCCACCGGACGCACGCAGACCGTCGGCATCGTGATGCCGCCGGTGGACCGATGGTTCTTCGCCGAGCTGCTCGCCGGGATCCAGGAGTCGCTGTTCGCCCTCGACTACGACCTGTCGCTCTACGGCGTGCCGGAGCGGTCATCGACGAGGGAGCGCCTGTTCGAGAGCGTGCTCCCCCGCCGTCGCTTCGACGGCATCATCGCCGTCGGCATCCAGCCGAGCGCGCTCGAACTCGAGCAGCTGCAGCGAACCGGCCGGCCGCTCGTGAGCGTCGGGCCCTACAGCGAGGGCTCGAGCTCGGTGTCGATCGACGACACCGCTGCGGCTCGGATCGCCACGGAGCATCTCATCGAGCTCGGCCATGCGGACATCGCCTTCGTCGGCGGGCAGACGGATGCCGCGGACCTGAGCTTCGGTGACGCTCGACGCCTCGACGGATACCGTGGCGCGCTCGAGTCGGCTGGTCTGGCGGCGAACATCCGCGTGGTGGGTGCCACGCCGACCATGCCTGGCGGCTACACCGCGGCCGCCGGGATGCTCGGCGACCGCCGCAATCGTCCCACCGCGATCGTCGGAGTGTGCGACGAGGCGGCCATCGGGGCGGTGATCGCAGCACGACGGCTCGGCATCGCCGTCCCGTCGGAGCTCAGCGTCGTCGGCATCGACGACCACGAGCACGCGGAGATGTTCGCCCTGACCACGATCGGACAGTCCCCGCGCGAGCAGGGCCATGAGGCCGTTCGTCTGCTGACGGAGCAGATGGCGGACGCGGATGCTCCGCTCGAGCACGTCTCGGCGGCATCCGCGCTCGTGGTGCGCAGTTCGACCGCCGCACCGCGCTGAACCCGCGGAGGGCCACTCCCGGAAACGCACGAAGGCCCCGGGCGAACCCGGGGCCTTCGATGAAGCGTCGAGACGCTCAGGCCGATGCGCGCTGCGCGTCGACCGGAATCCGATTACTTGAGGGTAACCGTGGCGCCTGCCTCTTCGAGCGCAGCCTTGGCCTTCTCGGCGGCTTCCTTGTTCGCGCCCTCGAGCACGGCCTTGGGAGCACCGTCGACGACAGCCTTGGCCTCGCCGAGGCCGAGCGAGGTGAGCTCGCGGACCGTCTTGATGACCTGGATCTTCTTGTCGCCAGCAGCCTCGAGGATGACGTCGAAGGAGTCCTTCTCCTCAACCTCTTCAGCAGCGCCTCCACCAGCGCCGGCAACGGCGACGGGTGCAGCAGCGGTGACCTCGAACTTCTCCTCGAACGCCTTGACGAAGTCGTTGAGCTCGACGAGGGTCAGGCCGGCGAACTGCTCGAGCAGCTCCTCAGTGGTGAGCTTAGCCATGATGTATCTCCTAGATAGATGGGGTTTGTAGACGAGATCGCAGGTCGCTTACGCGGCCTCTGCGGTCTCCAGCTTTTCGCGAAGCGCGTCGATGGTCGCGGCAGCCTTGCCCATCGTCGCCTTCATCATGCCCGCAGCCTTCGCCAGCAGAACCTCACGGCTCTCGAGCGCGGCGTACTTGTTGACCTCGTCGGCGGAGAGCGCGTTGCCCTCGAAGATGCCGGACTTGATCACGAGAAGCGGGTTGGCCTTGGCGAAGTCACGAAGAGCCTTGGCAGTGGCGACGAAGTCACCGTGCACGAACGCGACGGCAGACGGACCCTTGAGGTCGTCGTCCAGCGCGGTGATGCCAGCCTTGTTGGCGGCGATCTTGGTCAGCGTGTTCTTCACCACGGCGTACTCAGCGTCCTGACGGATGCTGTTGCGCAGCTCCTTGAGCTGGGCAACCGTCAGACCGCGGTACTCGGTCAGCAGAACGGCGGACGAGTTCTCGAATGACTTCGTGAGCTCGGCAACCGATGCATCCTTCTGCGCCATGGTCACTCCTTGGTGTGTACGAGGCGCCGCACGGTGGTGGGGCGCCGACCTCGACCCGACTGCACACAAAAAAGCTCCGGCGCAAGCGCACGGAGCTTCGGGAAGTTCGTGTCCTGCGCGGGCCCCTGCGATGCAGAGCTTCGATCTCCGTGCACTTGCGCACACGACGATGACCAGCGGTCTTCGGTTGCCACCACTCTACCTCACGCATTCCCCGCACCCAAATCAGGCGAGGTCACTGCCGGTGGGCCGCGCGACCACCGTGGCCGGCGAGCGCGTCCGCAGCGCGGATGAGACTCAGGTGCGAGAGCGCCTGCGGGGTGTTGCCGGCCTGTCGAGCGTTCGCGACGTCGTACTCCTCCGACAGCAGGCCGAGGTCGTTCGCCATCGCGACCAGCCGCTCCATCAGGTCGCGCGCTTCATCGATGCGCCCGCTCGTCGCGTACTGCTCGACCAGCCAGAAACTGCACGCGATGAAGGGATGCTCGCCTCCGGCGAGCCCGTCGACGCCCGACTCGGTGCGGTACCGCCGCGGGAATCCCTCGGTGAGCAGGGTGCGCTCGATCTGCTCCACGGTGCGGAGCATCCGCGGGTCGTCCGGCGGGCAGTAGCCGACCTGCGGGAGCACGAGCAGCGAGGCGTCGACCTCGATGGAGCCGTAGTGCTGCACGAAGTATCCCTGCTCGGCATCCACTCCGCGCTGGTCGATCTCGCGCTGCAGCCCGTCGCGGACCGCAGCCCACCGATCGGCGTCGCCGGGGAGTCCATGCTCCCGCACCGCGCGGACGCCGCGGTCGAGTGCAGCCCACATCATGACTCGGGAGTGCGTGAACCACTGCGGCTCGCCCCTGATCTCCCAGATGCCGTTGTCCGGACGATCGATCGAGGCGATCACCTGCTCGATGAGCGCGCGCTGGAGCGGCCAGGAGAAGTCGCCCTCCTCGAGTCCGGCGATCCTGGCGGATTCCAGGGCGACCAGCACCTCGCCGATCACGTCGCCCTGGTACTGGTCGACCGCCCCGTTGCCGATGCGCACCGGCGCCGCCCCACCGTAGCCGGGGAGACTCGTGAGCTCGCGCTCGATGAGATCGCGCTCCCCGGCGATCCCGTACATGATCTGCACCTCGTTCGGCTCTCCGGCGACCGCGCGCAGCAGCCACCGCCGCCAGTGGTGGGCTTCCGTGAGGAATCCGTGCGCGATCAGCGCCTCGAGCGTCAGCGCAGCATCCCGCAGCCAGACGAAGCGGTAGTCCCAGTTGCGCGAGCCGCCGAACTCCTCGGGGAGCGACGTCGTCGCCGCTGCCACGATGCCGCCGGTGTCCCGGTTGGTGAGCGCCCGAAGCACGAGCAGCGAGCGGACGACCTCACCGCGATGCGAGCCCTCGTGCTGGATGCCACTCGCCCAGCCCTGCCACCAGGAGCGCGTGGCGGCGATCGCGTCGTCGACGTCGAGCGGCTTCGGCGAATGCTCGTGCGAGGGGAACCAGCTGAGTGTCAGGTCGCGGACCTCGTCGGCCGCAACCGTCATCGTGGCCCGGTGCATGTGATCCTCCGCGACGAGTCGCACGCCGCGGATGATCACCGCCTCGGGGCCGGCGGTCGCGCGAAGCGCCGGCTCGTCCGCCGTGCCGACCTGGCGCACCCAGGGCAGTCTGCGGGAGTAGTCGAAGTGCAGCCGCAGCTCGGTGACGAATTCGACCTGCCCGGAGATGCCGACGATCCGGCGAACCACATCGCTGCGCGTGGGATGCAGGGGCATGAACTCGTGCACCTCGGCGATTCCGGTCGCGGTCTCCCAGCGGGTGACGAGGATGAACGTGTCGGACACGTACTGCCGCTGCGAGGTCGCCGCCGCATCGAACGGATGCAGGCTCCAGCATCCGTTGCGTGGTGCGCCCAGAAGCGCACCGAACAGCGACGGCGCATCGAAGCGCGGCAGGCAGAGCCAGTCGATGCTGCCGTCCCGCGAGACGAGCGCCCCGGTGCGGCAGTCGCTGAGCAGGGCGTAGTCCTCGATCGGAGCAGGCATCGCCCGATTCTGACATGACTGTCTGCGGGAAGGACGGGTTACGGTGGAATCATGGCCGAAGCGACGACGCTCGTGATCTTCGGAGCCGGCGGCGATCTCGCCTCCCGGCTCCTCCTCCCCGCGCTGGGACAGCTGCTGACGCGGGAGCCCTCCCGCGCGGTGCGCATCGTCGGCGCCGACCGCGAGGACTGGACCGACGCCGACCTCGAGGCCGTCGTCCGAACGGCGTTCGCGACGATGGATGCCGAGGATGCCGCCGCGCGCGTGGAGGTGACATATGTGCGGACCGACATCACCGAGCCAGACGACCTGCGCGCACTGCTGCAGGATCGAAGCGGCCAGGTCGCGCTCTACTTCGCAGTGCCGCCGGCGGTCGCCGCGGCATCCGTATCCGCCATGACCGCTGACATGCTGCCGGATGGCGCAGTGCTCGTCATGGAGAAGCCCTTCGGCACCGATGAGGCGAGCGCTCGGGCACTGAACCGGACGCTGACCGCGCTCGTGCCGGAGAGCCAGGTGTTCCGAGTCGACCACTTCCTCGGTCGCTCGACCACGCTCAACCTGCTCGGGGCGCGTTTCGCCAATCGCATCCTCGAACCGCTGTGGTCGGCCGAGAGCATCGAGTCCGTCGACATCGTGTACGACGAATCGCTGGCGCTGGAGGGGCGCGCCGGCTACTACGACTCCGCTGGCGCGCTGGTCGACATGATCCAGAGTCACCTGCTCCAGGTGCTCGCCGTGCTGGCGATGGAGGAGCCGACGACGCTCGACGAGGTCGACTTCCGCGCGGCGACGAGCGCGGTCCTGCGCGCGACCTCGGTGTGGGGCGATGACGCGGTGGCGTCCTCGCGCCGGGCGCGGTACACCGCCGGCACGATCGGCGGTGTCGCGAAGCCGTCGTACGTCGACGAGCCGGGCGTCGACCCCGACCGCGAGACCGAGACCCTCGCCGAGGCGACCTTCGAGGTGCGCAACAGTCGCTGGGCCGGCACGCCGTTCCGGCTGCGCTCCGGGAAGGCGCTCGGCACGCCGGCGACCGAGATCGTCGTGCGTTTCCGCCCCGTCCGGCACGTGCCGACCGGGCTGACCGGATCTGCGGACGGCGCAGTCCTGCGCTTCTCGCTGGGCCCCGACCGCATCTCGCTCGAGTTGAACCTGAACGCCGCGGAAGACCCGTTCGAGCTGGAACGCGCGACCCTGTCGTCCGAGCTCGGCGAGGGCGCCCTGAAGGCCTACGCCGAAGTGCTGTCCGGCGTCCTGGACGGCGACCCGCTGCTCGCCGTCCGCGGCGACGCCGCAGAGCAGTGCTGGCGGATCGTCGCGCCGATCCTCGAGGCGTGGCGGCGCGGCGACGTGCCGCTCGAGGAGTACGAGGCAGGCTCCCCCGGCCCCGCCGCCTGGCCCCTCCTGGCCTGATCCCCCTCTCTCCCCCACGCCGCACGCCCTGCCGAGCGGCCCCTTTTCGTGCGACCCGGCCCCTTCTGAACGTTCGCAAGGGGGCCGCTCGGTCGCAAGGGGCCGGGTCGGCGCTGTGTTCACCACGCGGAGCGGCGGCGGTCGAACAGCCCGATCGCGCGGAAGTGCGACTCCGCGGCATCCAGCGTTCCGACGTGCTCGCTCATCACACGCGCGACCCGCCACCCCGTCGTGCCTCGTACCCAGTCCTCTCGCGTCTTCTCGGCGAGCACGACGTCGTCCGCTGATCGATCCCCGCGAAGCTCGTCGTTCACATACTTCTCCCGCCCATCGCACTCGATGAAGGTGTGCGATTGGTCGAGAGCGATGTCCATCCAATAGCGAGAGACACCGTCGCGTTCGATCGGCACCTGCAGGCGAGGACGCGCGAAGCCGAGTTGGTGCAGTCGAAACCTGGTCACGCTCTCGAGCGGCAGCTGGGCGCGTCCGTCGGCGAGGTCGACGATCCGTCGCGCCTGCAGGATGCCGCGCGCTCCCGGCCGCCGCGTGCGTCTCGCCAGTTCAACGAGCAGCCCGTCGGCTGCGTCGTCGTCGTAGGCCCACGGCTCACCGCCGAGCGATGCGAGCGCAGCATCCGCGACGGCGAGCGCCGCCTCGCCTCGCACCGTGCGGATGACATCGAACACGGTGCGCGCCAGCGAGGTGCATCGGATGCCGTCCAGTTCGACGACGTCGGAGTCCGGCAGTGCCCCCTCGTGCCGCAGGATGCCCTGGATGCTGTGCCGGTGATTCGGCGGCGTGAGCACGTGGACGCGCTCCGGCCGGAGCCGGTAGAGCGGCAGACCCCAGAGCACCGCAGCCGACACGTGCGAGAAGATCGGCTCGCTGCCGGATGACGAGAGCGCAGCCGCGACGACCTCCGCCCTGTGCCGCGACTCCGAGGGAAGATCCGTCCATCGGGTGTACTCGACGAACCACCCTCGGCGCACCCGATGCAACCGTCGAGCATCGATCGCCGACCGAAGCGTTCGTGAGCTCCACCCTTCGGCGCTGAGTCTTCGGCTGCTGATGAGGATGTCCGCTATCTCGTCGACGGTCGCGTGGCGCATCCGCAGATCCTGCTCCGCCATCGCACTCCCCGAGTTCCCTCCCGACTCCCCCTGTGCATACCTCCCGTCCTTCTTCCCGCGTGCAGGAAAAGTCGAGCCGCCTCACCCCCGCGCGCCGAGCGGCCCCGTTGTGTGCGGCCCGGCCCTTTCTCGACGGACACAACGGGGCCGCTCGCACACAACGGGGCCGCTCGGCGCAGGAGGCGGGGAACGACAGTGCGGGGGACGACAGGCGGGGAACGACAGGCGGGGAACGGGGAACGAGGGATGCTGCGGAGCGGCGTGTGCGAGTGGCGAGGTCGGCGGGTGGAGTTAGGCTCAGAGCGTGAATGAGGAGCTCGCTGCACGCATCGTCGCGGACTCCCGCGACCGCGTCGCGTGGCTGCGAGCACGATCCCGCGGCATCACCGCGACCGACGTCGCCGGCCTCACCAGCGAGAAGTCGATCGTCCGCGCGGCGGACGCAAAACTCGGCGGGGGCCCGCGCTTCGGCGGCAACGCCTACACGGATCACGGACGACGTCGCGAGCCGGAGATCGCCGCATGGGTCGCCGCGACGCACGGCATCCTCCCGTCATCCGCGCTCTTCCGCGCGAAGGTCGAGCACCGCCACCTGGCCACGCCCGACGGCATCGCCGTCGACGCGGACGGGCGGGTGAAGCTCGCCGAGATCAAGACGACGAACAAGGCATTCCGCGGCATCCCCCGCACGTACCTGCGTCAGGTCTGGTGGCAGCAGCACGTGCTCGGCGCGGAGCGCACGCTGTTCGTCTGGGAGGAGCACGTCGACTTCGCGCCGATCCACGACGAGCCCCGCTGCGTGTGGATCGACCGGGACGACCGCGAGATCGCCAAGCTGGTCGGCCTCGCGACGGATCTGATCGACGAGCTCTACCGTCGAACGACCGGGCAGCAGGTGCCAACGCGGATCGCCGATGCAACGGCCGCCGCCGCTGCCAGCCGGCGCGAGCATCTCCGCGAGCGCGACGCCTTCCGCGCCCTGGCTCTGGCCGAGTAGCGCGCCGCAGGTCAGACCGTGCAGGTCGCGCCGAGGCCGAGGAGCCCGATCGCGAGCCTTCTCGTGGCCCCAAGTGACGTCCATGCCGTCCCGGGGAGGACGTTCGTGACGGTCAAGGTCGTCGTGCTGCCGAGGAGGTTCGAGACGAGGCTCGTGAGCAGCGCCTGACTGAGGGTCGCAGAATACGTGTACACGCCTCCGACCGGTCCGCTCGAGGTGATGGAGGCCGCCGGCACGGTACCGGTGGTCGTCCCTGATGTCGCGGTGAGAAGGATGTCCGCCGGCGGGTACGTCGACGTCCAGGTGAGAGTGACGCTCTGGAACACCAGACCGATCCCGATGACGCTCAGGTTCTGGATGGTGCACGCGGTGATGCTCGGGGTCAGCAGCGTCGTGGCCTGGAACGATGCCGAGGTGTGCTCGCTGTCCGTGAATCGAGCTTCCGTCAGCTGCGCGGACGGCAGGACGGCGACGCCCGTCAGCGCCGCGAGTCCCGCGACCCCCGCCAGCATCCTCCGCTTCCAGGGCGCCATCACTCGGCACTCTCCGACTCACGCGCAGCACGACGACGGATGCTCAGCAGCATCGAGCCGGCCAGGAGCAGCGCCGCACCGGCGCCGAACACCCACGGCACTGTCGGCGGCACCCCCGTCGTCGCCAACCCGCCGCCCGGCCCGACGACCGCGGTCTCTCCCGCACCTCGCGCGTGGACGCGCACCTCGGTGCTGCCGCCGGCCCCGTCCTCGCCGAGCGTGATCGCGAGACGGACGTGCGCCGTCTCGTCGTCGGCGATCTCGGCGAGCTGCACCTCAGCGCCGTCGCGTGGGAGGTTCCAGTTCGCCCGCAGCACCGTCGCACCACCAGGGCATCCAGCGGCCTCCCATGCGCGTGCGCAGAGCGAGACGTCGAGGAGCAACGGCGCAGAACCGGTCGCGCTCACGCCGATGCTCACGATGCCGGGGTCGGGAGCGTCTGCGCTGATCGCGACGTCCCATCGCACCGGAGCACCGGGACGCAGGCTGGAGGCCGCGTCCCAGTCCGCGACCGAGACCAGCCGCAGCACCTCGCCCTGGACCACCTGAGTCGTGGGCGCAGCCGACGCCGTCGCCGGCACGAGCAGCGCGCCGGCGGCGGCGAGTGCGGCGATCGGCGCGATGAGACGCCGTCTCATGTCGCACCGCTGGTTCGTCGGCCCCGCGATCCTCCGGGCGAGCGAGGCCAGAACGCCCAGACCACGAGCGCGGTGGCTGCCAGCGTGAGACCGCCGAGGATGACCGGATTGCTCATCCCCGCGACCATCGTCGCGATACCCGGGATCGAGAACAGCACGATGCGCACCGATGAGACGGCATACGGGAAGGCGTCATCCGTCGCGTTCGCGTCTCCGCGCAGCGTGATCACCCGCTCGGTCGCGGTTGCGCCGTCCGCGACCGAGGTCACCCGGTGGGTCACCGGGAGCTCGCCCTCCCGATCGACCGTCACGACGTCACCGACGGCGATCTGCGCTGCGTCGATGCGCTGCACCACGGCGACGGAACCCGCCGGGATGGTCGGTGACATCGACCCGGTGCTGAACATGATCAGGGTGATGTGCGCCGTGAAGGCCAGGATCACCAGCAGCATGCACACGACGCCGCCGATCGCTGCGATCCACAGCAGCACGTCGGCGACGACGCCGCCTGACCGCGCGCGCTTCGGACGCGGCTCGGCGGCGACCGCCGCGACGCCGAGCGCGACGACGGCAGGCTGCTCGCGCAGACTGCGTCTGGTCACCGGTGCGTTCATCCGTCTCTCCGTGCTCGACTCCGTGGCATCCGATCGCCTAGGACGACGTCCCCACGAACTGCCAGGTCTGCGTCATCGTGAGCCCCTGTGCAGCGTTCACCGCCGTCGTCGGCAGCGTCACGGCGATGCAGTAGTTCACCTGCGCACCGCCGTTCGCCGTGACCGCCTGCGTCGCGGCTCCGTTCGCGGTCAGCGCCGAGCCGTCGGCGACCACCGCAGTGCCGGCCGGGTACGTCGTCGCGTTGCAGGTCGTTCCGGCGATCGTGCGGACCCCGTAGGTGAGATGCGTCGCGAGGCCCGTGCCGCCGGGTGTGCCGGCGGTCAGCTGCACCGTGCCGGCGACCGACGGGTTCGCCGTCTTCACGCTGAAGAGCGCGTACGTCGTGGTGCCAGGCGCCATCGCCGTCGGCGCGAGGACGAAACTCAACGACGCCGCGGTCCCCGTCGTCGCGTGACTCGTGAAGGTCGCGCCGTCGGTCGCCCCGACGATGTCGAACCGCCCGGCCTGGAACGTCGCCGTCGCGTACTCGGAGTCGTTCCAGGCGGCGAGGGTCGCCGTCACGCCGATGCCGAACACGAGTCCGCCGGCGAGCACCGCGCGAATCCGGCGGGAGCGCAATCGCTTCGCCTCCCGCACGCTTCTGCGGGTTCTCATGGCCGGCTCAGTTCGTCGACGTGGCCGTGAACTTCCAGGTCGCCGTCGTCGCGGTGCCCTGCTTGAGCGTCGCATCCCCGGTGACCTTGAAGCAGAGCTGCACGGCCGTGCCGGCGGTCGCGGCGTCCGCGCCCTTGGTCAGGGCAACGGTGGTCACACCGGTCTGGGCGTCGAGCGTCGCACCCGTCGCGACCGGGGTGCCGATCGCAGATGCAGCGTTGCAGGTCGCCCCCGGAGCGAGCTGGTACACCTGGTACGACAGGTGGCCGGAGTTCGACGTGGCAGCGGCGTCCGCGGTCGTCCCGTTCGCCACGAGGTTCGCGCCGGTGGTCGTGCCGGCCGCAAGGCGCACCCAGAACCCGGCGTACACCGAATCGCCGGGCGACATGTTGCCGACGAGCCCTGCGGGGAGCGTGAAGGCGAGCGTCGCCGCAGTGCCACCGGTGTCGACGTTGTGATCGCTGTAGCTCGCGGCGACGTCACCCGCGGTGGAGCCCTGCAGGTTGAACGAGCCGGACGTGAACGTACCGGTCGCGAACTCCGAGTCGTTCCACGCGGCGAGCGTGGCTGCGACGCCGACGCCGAGCACGAGTCCTCCCGCGAGCACCGCCAGGACCTTGCGCTGATTCTCTTTCTTCGACATGAACCATTCCCCCTCAGGAATCCGGAGACCGTGCGAACGCGTGGGACCGGTCGCCCCTCAGAGACCTGCGTGTACAGCCGTACTCAATCCTCCCCAGACAAATCCCAGGCGACAAGGCGAATTCGCGCAGGACCCGCACTCATTGCGCGCAACCGATCACAACCTCATCACAGAGATGGTTGACGCATGTCAACCACAGGCGTATGGTTGACGAAGTTCAACCATCTCGTGCGCGCCAGAGCTGTCGCGGCACCACTGCTCCTCGCCACACGAAAGGTCTGTCATGACCACGGACTCACCAGTCAAGATGACGCACCGCCAGGTGCTCGAAGCCCTCACCGGGCTGCTGCTCGGCATGTTCGTCTCGATGATCGCGACGACGGTCGTCTCGACCTCGATGCCCGTCATCGTGCACGACCTCGGCGGCGACCAGGCCGCGTACACCTGGGTCATCACGGCCACGCTGCTGACCACGGCGATCTCGACGCCGATCTGGGGCAAGCTCGCAGACCTGTTCAACCGCAAGCTGCTCATCCAGCTCGCGATCGTCATCTTCGTCGGCGCGACAGCTGCCGCCGGATTCGCGCAGGACACCAACACGCTGATCGCCTTCCGCGCGCTCCAGGGCATCGGCGGCGGCGGCCTCGCCGCGCTCAGCCAGGTCATCATGGCCGACATCATCAGCCCGCGCGAGCGTGGCCGGTACATGGGCCTCTTCGGCGCCGTCATGGCCGTCGCGACCGTCGGCGGCCCGCTGCTCGGCGGCTGGATCACCGACGTCGCCAACTGGCGCTGGAACTTCTTCGTCGCCCTCCCCTTCGCCGTCGCGGCGCTGATCATCCTGCAGAAGACGCTGCATATCAGCACCGATCGCACGCGCAAGGCATCGATCGACTACACGGGC
This sequence comes from Microbacterium sp., assembly GCF_036823965.1. GTDB lineage: Bacteria > Actinomycetota > Actinomycetes > Actinomycetales > Microbacteriaceae > Microbacterium. The sequence goes on from NZ_DAITBE010000004.1 coordinate 129,387, forward strand.
ATCGTGCTGCTCTCCGCCGCCGTCTCGCTGATCCTCATCTGGATCACGAACGCCGGATCCACCTTCGAGTGGTGGAGCACCGAGACCGTGCTGATGGTGGGCGGCTCGATCATCGCCGCCATCGCGTTCATCATCGTCGAGAACAGGGTGCGCGAGCCGCTCATCCCGCTCTCGCTCTTCAAGGGCCGCACCTTCACCCTCTCGGTGATCGCCTCGATCTCGATCGGTGTCGCGATGTTCGGCACCTCGGTCTACCTCGCGCAGTACATGCAGCTCTCCCGCGGCGCCTCACCGACGGAAGCCGGCCTCATGACGCTGCCGATGATGGCCGGTCTCCTGCTCTCGTCGATGGTCGTCGGCCAGCTCGTCACCCGCTTCGGAAAGTGGAAGGGATACCTGATCCTCGGCTCCGTGCTGCTGATCGCCGGCTCCACGATGCTCTCGACGCTGCACTACGACACGAACTTCGCACTCGTCTCGCTGTACATGTTCCTCACCGGAGCCGGTGTCGGCATGACGATGCAGAACCTCGTGCTGATCGTGCAGAACGTCGCCAAGCCGAGCGAGATGGGCGTCTCGAGCTCCGGTGTCACCTTCTTCCGCAGTCTCGGCGGCACGATCGGCGTCTCGGTCATGGGAGCCGTCCTGGCGAACTCCCTCACGACCCTGTTCGCCGACGGCAAGGAGCGCATCGGCACGGCGATCGCCCAGCTCGGCGACAAGGGCGCCGAGGTCGCGGCGCAGCTCTCCAGCGGCACGCTCCCCGAGGTGCGCCTGCTCCCCGAACCGGTGCGCTCGATCATCGAGGACTTCTACGCCCAGGCGATCTCGCACGCCTTCCTGATCGGCATCCCGCTGGCCGTCATCAGCCTGGTCGCGATCCTGTTCCTGCCGAACAAGCCGCTGACCACGATGACCACGAGCGAGCGGGCCCACGCGGATGCCACGAAGACGGACGCCGCGAAGGGCGGCGCTGTCGACGGGGCAGCCGATGTCGCGATCGCGGATGCGACCGCACTCTCGGGTGCGACGACGGGGACGGTCACGGTCGTCTCAGGACGATCCGGCGACCGGGACGCCGATGACCGAGGCTGAGCGCCCGGCCGAGTCCCCCGAGGCGCGGGCCGCTGCGGTCCGCGCCCTCGAGGCGGAGTTCAGCGAGCTGATCACGCACTTCCGTCGGCTGATCATGGAGAACGCGAACCGCGTCAGCCCAGGCATGCTTCCCGGTGCGTACAAGGCGCTCACCACGATCGCGCGGTGCGAGCAGGTGACGGCCTCGGCCCTGGCGGAGCGGATGCTGATGGACAAAGGCCAGGTCAGCCGCACCGTCCGCGAGCTCGAGGATCTCGGGCTCATCGTGCGGACTCCCGATCCCAGCGATGGCCGCTCCTCACTGCTGCGCCTCACCCCGCTCGGCTCCGAGCGGCTCGCGGCGGCCCGCGCCCCGCAGGAGGGGATGCTGATGAGCACGCTGCACGACTGGAATCTCACCGACATCGGCAACCTCACCCGGCTGCTGCACGCACTCGCGTCGGGCGTGAACCCGGGTACCGGCGAGCAGGAGCCGACCGCCTAGTCGACGCGTCCTCCCGGCTGCAGCACGACCCGAGCCTCCGCAGCGACCTCCGCCGCGATCGTGTCGAGCAGGTCGGAGCGCAGGTTCCACTGCTGCCAGAACAGCGCGACGCGCAGGGTCGGTCCGCCGAGCCGGACCAGCCCGTCCGATCCCTGCGGCAGCGGCAGCATCCCCCAGCCGAGTCCGAGCTCGACCGCGAGGGCGTAGTCGTGCGAGGCCGGCACGTAGTGCCGCGGCACACCCTGCTGCGCCACCCCTCGTCGGCGAAGCCACTCGTGCTGCAGCGTGTCCCGGCGGTCGAAGTCGACGAACGGCGCAGCCGCCAGCGCGGCCGTCGTCGCACCGCCTGCGAACCACCGCGCCGCGAACGCGGGCGCGGCGACAGCCTCGTATTCGAGCACGCCGAGGGGAGTCACCGAGCAGCCGGCGACCGGCACGTTCTCACTCGTGACCGCCGCCATCACGGTGCCGGACTCGAGCAGCCGAGCGGTGAAGTTCTGGTCGTCGCGGTGCAGGTCGAAGTCGATGTCGTGCTGCGCCGACAACCGCGCAAGCGGAGCGAGGAACCAGGTCGCCATCGAGTCGGCGTTCACGGCGAGCGGCACCGTGATCCGCCGGGCATCGCCCTCGGGATCCAGCCCGACTCCGGCCAGCGCATCATGCTCGAGCAGAGCGATCTGCCGAGCGAGCCGCACCACCGCTTCCCCCGCCTCGGTCAGTCGCGTCGGCTTCGAGCGCACGACCAGGATGCGGCCGAGCTGCTGTTCGAGCGTCTTGAGCCGCTGACTCACGGCGGACGGTGTGATGCGCAGCCGGCGAGAGGCGGCATCCAGCGTCCCTTCGTCCGCGACTGCAGCGACGGTGGCAGCCAGTTCAGGATCGATTCTCACGTAAGCGATGCTAATGGTTCGGTAGGAATCCTCGCTGGTGTTGATGCTGACGTGTTCGTAGGCTGATCGCATGCTCATCGTCCTCGCCGGCCTCGGTCTCGGCCTCTCGCTGATCGTCGCCATCGGCGCCCAGAACGTGTTCGTGCTCCGCCAGGGCATCCGCCGGGAGCACGTGCTCGCTGTCGTGATCGTCTGCGCGGTCTCGGATGCCGTGCTGATCCTCGCCGGGGTCGCCGGCCTCGGCTTCGTCATCTCGGCAGCACCGTGGCTCGTGGTCGGCGCGCGATGGGCAGGCGCCGTGTTCCTGCTCGTGTACGGACTGCTGGCTGCGCGCCGTGCCTGGCGCGGCACCGGCGACGCGCTGCAGGTGGACAGCGCCGACGAGTCGGTGCCGGTGGCATCCGGCGGCACGCTCACCACGACGCGCACTCGCACGCCCATGGCGCCGGTGCTGCTCACGGTCCTCGCCCTGACCTGGTTGAACCCGCACGTCTACCTCGACACGGTGCTGATGCTCGGCTCGATCGCGGCGACGCACGGCGAGGAGCGCTGGCTGTTCGCCGCCGGAGCAGTGGCCGCCAGCATCCTGTGGTTCACCGCACTCGGCTTCGGCGCGCGCTACCTCGGCCGCTGGCTGCGCACGCCACTGTCCTGGCGAATCCTCGACGCGGTGATCGCGGTCGTGATGGTGTCGATCGCGGTGAGCCTCGTGCTCCCGGTGCTCGGCGGCTGAGCCCCTGGTGATCCGCGAGACGGTCGGCGACCTCCGCCACCGGCTCCGCTCGCAGGTGGTGCCGTCCCGAAACGTCGCAGGCGACGTCGACTGCGGCCCCGACGACGTCATGCCTGCATGATGCGGCACGAACTGCGACCGCGACGACCGAGCTGCCCCGCGAGCGGTCCGGCGCTCAGATCCCGTCGAGCGGGCGGAGGATGCGCGTGAGGAAGCGCTGCGTCCGCTCATGCTTCGGGGCGGTGAAGACCTGCTCAGGAGTTCCCTGCTCGACCACGACGCCGCCGTCCATGAACAGCACGTGATCGGCGGCCTCGCGCGCGAAGCTCAGCTCGTGCGTGACGACGGCCATCGTCCACCCCTCGTCGGCGAGCTCCTTGATGACGACGAGCACGTCACCGACGAGCTCGGGGTCGAGCGCGCTGGTCGGCTCGTCGAACAGCAGCAGGTCCGGCTTCAGTGCGAGCGCGCGGACGATGCCGACGCGCTGCTGCTGGCCGCCGGACAGCTGGTGCGGACGAGCATCCGCCTTGTCGCTCAGGCCGACGCGTTCGAGCAGCGCCAGCGCCTCGCCCACCACCTCGTCCTTCGGACGGCGCTGCACGCGCCACGGGCCCTCGATCACGTTCTCCAGCACAGTGAAGTGCGGAAACAGGTTGTGATGCTGGAAGACCATCGCCGAGCGGTCGCGCAGCGCCAGCCGTGTCTGCGCACGCTGGCGAGTCGGCGTCTTCGCCGCAGCCGCGAAGTCGATGTCGGGACCGCCGTCGACGACGATGGTGCCGGCGTCGGGCGTCTCGAGTCCGTTCAGCGCGCGCAGCACCGTCGTCTTCCCGGACCCGCTGGGACCGATGAGCACGACCACCTCGCCCCGATGCAGCGTCAGGTCGATGCCACGGAGCACCTCGTTGTCGCCGAAACTCTTCCGCAGTCCTCTGGCGGTGAGCAACGGCTCGCCAGGATCAGTTCGCGACATTGCGGTCCAACCTTCTCTCCAGCGCGCTCTGGCCGAACGACAGCACCAGGCAGATCACCCAGTAGACCAGCGCAGCGGCCAGATAGAGCACCATGAACTCGAGCGTCGCAGAGGCGATCTGCTGGGCGACCTTGAACAGCTCGGTCACCAGGATCAGCGATGCGAGCGAAGTGTCCTTCACGAGCGAGATGAACGTGTTCGACAGCGGCGGCACCGACACCCGCGCGGCCTGCGGCAGGATGACGCGAGTGAGGGTGCGCGTGCGGTTCATCCCGACCGTGTACGCGGCCTCCCACTGTCCCTTCGGCACAGACAGGATCGCTGCTCGCACGACCTCGGCCCCGTACCCGCCGACGTTCAACGACAGAGCGATGATCGCGCTCGGCCAGGGATCGATCTTGAGTCCGATCGATCCGAGGCCGTAGAAGATCACGAACAGCTGCACGATCATCGGCGTTCCGCGGATCACCGAGATGTAGAACCGAGCGATGCCGGACACGACCGGCTGCACCGAGATGCGCATCAGCGCGACACCCACCGCGATCACGAGCCCGATGGCGAACGAGACGAGCGCGAGCGGCACCGTCACCGTCACGCCGGCCAGCGCGATGGGCCCGAGCGAATCGAGGAACAGCTGCCAGGGATTCTCCATGTGCTACTGCGTGACGTCTTCGCCGAAGTACTTGTCGCTGATCTCAGCGAGCGTGCCATCGGCACGCAGCTCGTCGAGGGCCTTGTCGACCGCTTCGACGAGCGCCGTCTTGTCCTTCGTGAACACGAACGCCTGCGTGCCGGCGTCCTCGGTCTCGGCCGCGATCTTCAGACCGGACGGGCTGTTGGTCTTCTCGTAGTCGAGGAAGGTGAGCTTGTCGTTCACGGTCGCATCGACGCGACCCTGGCGCAGCAGCTCGACCGCCTGGGCCCAGCCCTCGACGCCCTCGACCGTGGCGCCGGAGTCGGTGGCCAGCTCGTACCAGTTGCTCGTGAGCGACTGGGCGGTGGTCTTGCCTGCGAGATCGTCGAACGACGAGATCGAGTCGTCGTCCTCGGCCACGACGATCACACCGGGCGAGACGGTGTACGGCTCGCTGAAGAGGTACTTGGCCTCACGCTCGTCGTTGATGCTGACCTGATTGGCGATCACGTCGAAGCGGCCGGCATCGAGACCCGCGAAGATCGAGTCCCACTGGGTCTCCTCGAACTTCACCTCGAGGTCGAGCTTGTCGGCGACAGCCTGGATGATCTCGACGTCGTAGCCGGTCAGGTCGCCCGTGCCGCCGTCGGCGTGGAAGCTGAACGGGCGGTAGGTGCCCTCGGTCGCGACCGTGAGGGTGCCGTCGCTCACGAGGCCCAAGCCGGAGGATGCCGAGCTGTCGCCGCCACTCGTCGACTCCGGGGCGCTGGTTCCGCTGCACGCGGTGAGCGCTGCGGCGGTGAGGACGAGAGCCGTGACGGCGATGAAGCGACGGGACATGGGCGAACCCTCCTGGGGTGCAGTGAGCGCGAGTGCTGTGGCGCGCGATTGTTGGACTCATCACAGTATGCGGTGCGGCAGCGGACTCCGCATCGCATGACGCCGAGTTTCGGCATCCGCTCGCCTGGCCGAAGCTGCACGCAGAAACGCCCCCGGGTGGACCCGGGGGCGTTTCTCGGCGACTGGGTCGCTGAGCGTGTCGACGCGTCAGATGGCGTTGACGTCCAGCGGGATGCCGGGGCCGAACGTGGTCGACACCGCACCCTTCTGGATGTAACGGCCCTTCGAGCTCGACGGCTTGAGGCGGACGATCTCCTCGAGCGCTGCGTCGATGTTCTCGTTCAGCTGCTCGGTGGTGAAGGATGCCTTGCCGACGACGAAGTGCACGTTGGCGTGCTTGTCGACGCGGAACTCGATCTTTCCGCCCTTGATCTCCTCGACGGCCTTGGCCGTGTTCGGGGTCACGGTACCGGTCTTCGGGTTCGGCATCAGGCCACGCGGACCCAGAACCTTTCCGAGGCGACCGACCTGGCCCATGAGCTCAGGGGTGGAGACGGCTGCATCGAAGTTGGTCCAGCCATCGGCGACCTTCTGGATGAGCTCGGCGCCACCGACCTCGTCGGCGCCAGCGGCGATCGCGGCCTCAGCGGCCGGACCCGTCGCGAACACGATGACGCGGGCGGTCTTACCGGTGCCGTGGGGCAGGATGACGGTGCCGCGCACCATCTGGTCTGCCTTGCGGGGGTCGACGGCGAGCTTCAGCGCGACCTCGACGGTCGAGTCGAACTTCGCCGAGCCGGTCTCCTTCGCGAGGGCGACTGCCTCGGACGGGGTGTAGAAACGGTCTGCCTCGATCTTCTCGGCGGCAGCGTTGTAAGCCTTGGACTTAGCCATGATTATTCTCCTCAGCCCTCGACCGTGATGCCCATGGAACGGGCGGTGCCGGCGATGATCTTCGAGGCGGCCTCGATGTCGTTGGCGTTCAGGTCAGCCTGCTTGGTCTCAGCGATCTCGCGGACCTGCTCCTTGGTGATCTTCGCGACCTTGGTGGTGTGCGGGGTCGCAGAGCCCTTGGCGACGCCTGCGGCCTTCTTGATGAGCTCCGCTGCGGGCGGGGTCTTCAGGATGAACGTGAAGCTGCGGTCCTCGTAGACGGTGATCTCGACGGGGATGACGTTGCCGCGCTGCGACTCGGTCGCGGCGTTGTACGCCTTGCAGAACTCCATGATGTTGACGCCATGCTGACCGAGCGCGGGGCCGATCGGCGGCGCCGGGTTGGCTGCACCAGCCTTGATCTGAAGCTTGATCAGGCCGGTCACCTTCTTCTTCGGTGCCATTCTCTTTCCTTTCATCGAACCGGATGCCGGAGGCCTTCGACTCGGCGCTTCGCGCCTCGCTCAGGACGAGCATCCGTTTCTCCCACGAGTCCGGCATCTCCGGACCGTGGTCGTCTGTGCACCCTTCGACACGCTCAGGGACCCATGACGGGCGTCGCACAAACCACATAAGTCTACCCGATCCCAGCACGTCGCGTGTTCCGCCGCCGCCTCGACCAGCGCCCCCTTCTCGCCGACCCGGCCCTTTGCGTGCGAGCGGCCCCTTTGCGAACGTCTGGAAAGGGGCCGCTCGCACGCAAAGGGGCCGCTCGGCAAAGGCAGGGGACGCGAAACGGCCGCCCCCCGGAAGGAGGCGGCCGTTCAGGAAGACAGAGGTCAGACCATCTTGGTGACCTGGTCGAACGACAGCTCGACCGGGGTCTCGCGCTCGAAGAGCGAGACGAGGACCGTGAGCTTGCCGCTCTCCGGCTTGATCTCGCTGATCGAACCGGGCAGACCCGCGAACGAGCCTTCCTTGATCGTGATGGTCTCGCCGACCTCGAAGTCGACCTCTGCCGGCAGCGGACGAGCGACGGCGACGCCGCCCTTCGACGCGATGTTCTTGGCGGTCGGGATGTCCTTGACCTCGACGAGCGACTTCAGCATGTTGAAGGCCTCTTCGAAGCGCAGCGGCGTCGGGTTGTGGGCGTTGCCCACGAAGCCGGTGACACCGGGCGTGTGGCGGACGACCGACCAGGTGTCTTCCGTGAGCTCCATGCGAACCAGCACGTAGCCGGGGATGCGCACACGGGTGACCATCTTGCGCTGGCCGTTCTTGATCTCGACGACGTCCTCCATCGGGACCTCGATCTGGTAGATCTCGTCCTCGACCTCGAGCGTCGACTTGCGCTGCTCGATGTTCGCCTTGACCTTGCGCTCGAAGCCGGCGTAGGAGTGGATGACGTACCACTTACCCGGCAGCATGCGCAGGTCGAGACGGAAGGCCTCGTACGGGTCCTCCTCGGCGTCGTCGTCCGCGTCATCCGCGGAGTCGTCGTCGCCCTGCTCTTCATCAGCACCGAGGTCGGGACCGTCGTAGGGGGTGACCTCGTCGGCCGCTGCGGCCTCCTGGTCAGCCGTCTCCTCGGCCACTGCATCGTTGAGGACCTCAGCGGCGGCCTCAGACTCAGCCGCTTCGTCCAGGTTGAGAGCGTCGTTCACAATCGCATCCGCTTCCGGGTCGTCGACCTCGATGTCACCATCGGGGTCGGTGTCGTCTTCTTCGCCATCCACGTCCTCGACGTGCAGGGCGACGTGCTCAGCCGAGGTCACCGAGAGCTCCTCTGCAGCGAGGACGTTGCCCTCCTGGGCCTCGTCTTCCTCGCTCGACTGCTCTGCCGCGGTCGCCCAGTCGGCATCGTCGGAATATCGTTCAGACACGTTGTTTCTTGCTCCTCGCTGCGGCCGTGGCCGCGGGCGTCATCAGCTTGGGATTCCGAATACCCAGTGCGTCACGTACGCGAACAGAGTGTCCAAGCCGTAGACGATGCCCATGACGATCAGAACGAAGACGAGCACCACACCGGTGAACTTGAACAGCTCCTTGCGAGTCGGAGTGACGACCTTGCGCAGTTCGGAGATGACCTGACGGATGAACAGGGCGATGCCCCCGAAGAACCGGCCGAAGAAGCCCTGCTTCTTCTCACGGGTGGCGCCGACTGCGACGACCTCGCCGCGCGGGTCTTCCTGATCCATCCTGAATGTACCTTTCGTGTGTCAGCGAACGCTGACGCGCAGGGCGGACAGGAATCGAACCTGCAACCTGCGGTTTTGGAGACCGCTGCTCTGCCAATTGAGCTACCGCCCTAGAGACCGGGAGGTCTCGGGGTGTCCTCTCCATCCTGTCATCATCCCGAGGTCCGAGGACCCGAGGCATGGCGAAAGAATGCAGACAACAACTGCTCGACAAGCATACGGCATCGATCCGGCGCAGCCGAACCGGGATCGGGAACCCGTGTTGTTGTTAGGCTCGGCGAGCGGATGCAGGAGGAGGGAGCGCCGGTGAGCGCTGAAGTGCAGCAGTTCCAGGTGGATCTGCGCGGAGTCGTCGATCTGCTCAGCCGGCACATCTACTCGAGCCCCAGGGTCTACCTGCGGGAGCTCCTGCAGAACGCTCGCGATGCGATCGCGGCACGGCGTGAGGTCGACGGCGGTGGCGGAGCGATCCGCATCACGCCGCTGACCGCGGAGAACGGCGAGTTCGTGCTGCGCGATGACGGCGTCGGGCTCACCGCCGCCGAGGTCGCCGATCTGCTGGCGACCGTCGGACGCAGCTCCAAGCGCGACATCTTCGACCTGCCTCGCAGTGACTACCTCGGCCAGTTCGGCATCGGCCTGCTGAGCTGCTTCATGGTCGCCGACACGATCGTCATCCGCTCGCGCAGCGCCAAGGGCGGCGCCTCGGTCGAATGGACGGGCAGCGCTGACGGCACCTTCCAGGTCACCGAGATCGACGAGGAGCTGCCGATCGGCACCAGTGTGCACCTGGTCCCCCGGTTCGACGCCGATGAGCTGCTCCGGCCGGCCGCCGTGCACGAGCTCGCGACGACCTTCGGGGAGTTCCTGCCGGTGCGCGTCGCGATCGACGCTCCAGGCGGCACCATCGACATCACCCGCGAGCCGCCGTTCCTCGATGCCGCATCCGATGTCGAGGCCGCTGTGACCTACGGGCGCGATCTGCTCGGCGCCGGCCCCCTCGATGTGATCGAGCTGAGCGAATCGGCGACCGGCACGCGCGGACTCGCCTACGTGCTGCCCTTCGCCCCGCCGCCCGGTGCCCGCCAGGCCACCCGCATGTACCTGGGACGGATGCTGCTGGCGGAGCGCGTCGACGACGTGCTGCCGGAGTGGGCGTTCTTCGTCAGGGCGGTGATCGATTCGACCGGACTCGCGCCGACCGCGAGTCGCGAGTCGCTGGTCGAGGACGCCGCGCTCGAACGCGTTCGCGAACAGCTCGGCGCCGGCATCCGCCGCTGGGTGCTCGAGCTGGGTCTGCGCGAACCGCACCGTCTGGCGCAGTTCGTCGCGATCCACGAGGTCGGCCTGAAGTCGCTCGTGCGGCACGATCCGGAGCTCGCGCAGTTCATCACGCGCTGGCTGACCGTGGAGACCACGCACGGCACCGTCACCATCGGCGATCTCGTCGACCGCTACCCGCACGTGCGCTACGCGGCGTCCGTCGACGAGTTCCGCCAGGTCGCCGGCATCTCGCCGAGCTCCGAGGTGCTCGTGAACGGCGGGTACCTGTACGACGCCGACCTGATCCGGATGCTGCCGGAGCTGTACCCCGCCGTCACGGTCGAGCAGGTCGACGTGACGGGCGAGCTCGACCGGCTCGACCCGCCACCGCTCGACGACCGCGACGCCGCGGTCGCCCTGGAGGCCCGCGCTGGTGCCGTGCTCGCGGCATCCGACTGCTCCGTCGTCGTCCGCTCCATCGACCGAGCGGATCTCGCCGGCCTGTACGTGGCAGACCCCGAGGTGCTCCGCGCGATCGACCGCACCCGCACCAAGGGCATCGCCGGCTCCCTCTGGGGCGGGGTGCTCGATCGCATCGACCAGACCCGCTCCGCAGCCCGCGACGACGACCTCAGCGCGCGTCTGTGCCTGAACTGGTCGAACCGCGTCGTCAGGGCGCTCGTCCGCGTCGACGACGACGCCGTGTTCGCCCGCACCGTGCAACTGCTCTACATCCAGGCACTGCTGGCAGGACACCACCCGCTCAGCGACGCCGATCGGCGACTCATGACCACGGCACTCAGCGACCTCGTCTCCCTCTCCGCGGGGCTGGAAGGGGACACCATCCCCTTCGACGAGGCGCACTGAACCCGCCGCCGCACACCGTCCTCCCGAAGGGAACCCCATCCGCATGGCACGTCCGAAGCAGCGCTTCCAGCAGCTCATCGAGGAGATCGACCGCACCCCCTGGGGTCCCGCAGAGCAGGCGCTGGTCGCCGAGGCGGTCGCACTCGCGATCGAGCTGGGTGACGAGCAGCTCGAGTACGAGGCTCGGATGCGACAGACCGCCTCGGCGAACATGACCGGCGCCACCGACGTGATGCTGAACTCCTTCGCCTGGTGCCTGGCGCATCACGACCAGGATCCGCAGCGCTTCCCCGCCGACCTCGACAACGGCGGCGCCGACCTGATGTGGCAGTTCAAGTGGATGGCGTCGTCGCTGCGCTCCTCCCCCGCGTTCTCGCAGGAGCAGATCGTCGCTGTGCTCGACGACATGGAGTCGCACTACCGTGCGGCAGGCCTCGGCATGAGCGGCGTGCTCACCGCCCGGTTCGAGGATGCCTGGGACGCCGGCCGCACCGAGGACGCCGAGCAGCTGCGCGTGCAGCTCGAGGCCACTCCGCGCGACGAGCACAGCCACTGCGACGCCTGCGGACGCAGCCAGTTCGCCGGGTTCTTCGCCGAGACAGGGCGCGATGAGGATGCGATCCGTCTGGTCGAGGAGATGATCGAGGGCGGGTTCTCCTGCGGCGAGGAGCCGGAGCACGCGCTGTCCCGCGTGCTCGTGCCGTACCTGCGTGCCGGTCGGGGCGAGGAGGCGAAGACCGCGCACCTGCGCAGCTATCGTCTCGCCAAGGACAACCCGGACAACCTGCGCATCGTCGCGAACAACATCGTGTTCGCCGCTCTGACGGGCAACGAGGCTCGTGCGCTGGCGCTCGTCGAGCGCCACATCGCCTGGCTCGCGCACGACGGTCTGAACGTCGACGCGCACTTCGCAGCGCTGGCTGCCTTCGCCTTCGCGCTGGATCGCGTCACCGCAGCAGGTCACGGCGACACCCCGGTGCGTGGCGCCGAGTCGTCAGCGCTCGAGCCGTTCTTCGGCGCGCACGAGGGGGTCTGGAGCGCCGCAGAGCTCGCCGCGGTCGCGTGGTCGGCAGCCGAGCACATCGGTGCGGAGTTCGACCGCCGTGACGGCACCGAGGGGCACGCGCAGAGCCTCGTGCGGATGCGGGCGCTCGCGGACGAGCACTACGACGTCCCGATCCGATCGGATGCCTTCGTCGCGACCGCACCGGCGAGCACCCCGACCGACGCCGACGGCTGGTTCGACCGTGTGATGGAGCTCGCCCAGTTCGGTGCTGAGCACGAGGCCCTCGAGGCGCTCCCCCGCGCACTCGTCGTCGACGATCCGACCAAGCGCGCACAGCTGCTGTCGATGCACCTCGGGATCCTGGTGGCGCTCGACCGCGCCGACGAGGCGCTGGCGCTGCTGCCGGAGCGCGTGGCGGCGCTGCGCGCGGCCGGCCGGGTCGAGCAGGCCGACCTCGAGGAGCGGCTCGGACTCGCGACCTTCGGGCTGAACACGCCCGAGACCACCGCTGACCTGGAGGACGCGCTGGCCGCGGCATCCGATCTCCCGGCCTGGTCGCGCGGCGATCTCGCGATCAGCCGTGCCGCCCTGCACCTGCAGTCCGATGAGGCGGATGCCGCCCTCGACCTGGCCGAGCAGGCTGCGCGCGCCTTCGCCGAGGCGGAGGACACCCGGCTGTCGAACACCACGACGCTCATCGCGATCGCTGCGGTGCTGCAGAAGAACGACATCGAGGCGACGTCGATGATCCTCGAGCGATTCCTCGCGCAGGACGACCTCAGCATCGGACACCGGGCGCAGGCGCTGCACACGCGAGCTCGCGTGCGCGGCGGCACGAACGAGTTCCGTGAGGGTGCGACGGATGCCGACGAGACGTGCCGTCTGCTGGCCGGCATCGGCGCGACCAAGGCCCTGGCCTCGGCGCACCTGCTGGCCGGCGCGCTCTGGGAGGATGCCGGGGAGCCGGAGAAGGCAGTCGCCCGCTACCGCGTGACGGCACGCCTGACCGCGCAGGAGGGCGGCGATCTCGCTGGCGCGAACTTCCGCCTGGCGAGGGCGATGCTCGCGGTCGGGGATGCCGAGGAGGCGGCCGAACTCTTCGGATCGGTGCTCGAGCAGGAGGAGCAGGCCGAGGTCGCGGCTGGCTCGCGCGCCATGACGGCGTCGATGCTCGCCCGCTCGCTGAGCGCGGCCGGCGAGCACGGCCAGGCCTTCGGTGCGTTCGGCTACGCGGCCGGCCTGTACGGCGAGGTGGAGGAGCACGCTGATCAGGCGCTGTCGATGAGCGAGCAGGCCAAGATCCTGGCGCAGTTCGACGAGCACGACGACGCGCTGGAGATGCTGGAGACTGCAGCCGAGGTCGTGCGGCGTGCGCCGGATGCGGTCGGCGCGATCGCGGAGGTGCTGCACAATCTCGGCCAGATCTACGGCGGACGACAGGACGAGCGCGCCTTCGCGCTGTTCGACGAGGTCACCGCCCTCGCCACGCAGCACGAGGCCGAGTGGCTGCTGGCTGACGTCACGGACTCGCGAGGGCGAGCGCTCGCCCAGGTCGGTCGCATCGACGAGGCGGTCTCCGCGGTGCTCACCGCCGCCGATTCCTTCGCCGGGATCGGCGACAGCGGCTCGGCCGGCGGATCAGAGCTGTTCGCCGCTCGGCTGCTCGCCGGCAACGAGCGCGCCGACGATGCGGTCGCCGTCTACCGCAGCGCCCTGGAGCACGGCGCAGTCCACCCGCCGCTGCGCCAGGTGGCGGCGCTCGAGCTCGGCGACACGCTCGAGGCGCTCGGTCGCCACGGCGAGGCCGCCGAGGTGCGGGCGCTCATCGAGAGCTGAGCGTCTCGTCTCCTCGCTCCGCTCGTCGCTCAGGGTGCGGTTCATTCCGCCCCTGAGCGACGAGCGCCGTCTCAGAACAGCTGGCGCCAGTTCGCCCGTGCCAGATCGAGCAGCTCGTCGCCGCGGCCCGACATGACCGTGCGGATCGCGTAGAGCGCGAAGCCCTTCACCTGCGCAGCCTCGATCGCCGGCGGCATCGACAGCTCCTGCCGCTCGGTGACGACGTCGAGCAGCGCCGGCCCGTCGTGGGCGAGCACGTCGCGAACGGCATCCGGGAGGTCCTCACTGCGCTCGACCCGACGCGCGAAGATCCCCATCGCCTCGGCGATCGCTGCGAAGCTCGGGTTGTCGAGCCCCGTGCCGTAGGTGACGAATCCGGCGGCCTTCATCTCGAGCTCGACGAAGTTCAGCGACGAGTTGTTCACCACGATCGTCTTCACCGGCAGCCTGTTCTGCGTGAGGGTCAGCAGCTCCCCGAGCATCATCGCGAGGCCGCCGTCGCCGGCGAGCGCGACGACCTGACGGTCCGGATGCGCGACCTGGGCGCCGATTCCGTGCATGAGCGCGTTCGCCATGGAGCCATGCGTGAAGGACCCGATCAGCCGGCGCCGCTCGGTCATCCGCAGGTAGCGGGCGGCCCAGACCGTGGGAGAGCCCACGTCGGCGGTGAAGATCGCGTCATCCGCCGCCTGCTCGTTCAGCAGCCTGGCGAGGTACTGCGGGTGGATGGGGCGTCCGGCCTTGGTCGGCACCGCGAGATCGTCGAGCTTCGCACGGGTCTTGCGGTAGTGGGCCGTGGCGTCGTCGAGGTGTCCTCGATCCTTCTCGGCGAGCCGCGGCAGCAGCGCCTCTGCGGTCGCTCCGACGTCGCCGACGAGCCCCAGATCGAGCGGATGCCGCTTGCCGAGCTGCTCCCCGCGGATATCGACCTGGATCGTCGTCGCGCCGTCCGGATAGAACTGCTCGTACGGGAAGTCGCTGCCGAGCACGAGCAGCGCATCGGCCGATTCCATGGCGCGGTAGCCGGAGGCGAAGCCGAGCAGTCCGGTCATGCCGACGTCGAAGGGATTGTCGTACTCGATGAACTCCTTGCCGCGCAGGGCATGCACGATCGGCGCGCCCAGCCGGTCGGCCAGCGCGATGACCTCGTCGTGTGCGCCCTCGACACCCGCACCGGCGAGGATCGTGACGCGCTTCGCCTCGTTCAGCAGGGTCGCCGCACGCTCGAGCTCGGCACCGCTGGGCACGACGACCGGTCGAGTGCGCTCGATCACGACCGCACGGTCATCGGCGATGTCGGCGAGGGCGACGTCACCGGGGATCACCAGCACGGCGACGCCGCGCTTCTCGATCGCCGCGCGCATCGCGATCTCGAGCAGGCGCGGCATCTGTCGCGGGTCGGCGACGTACTCGACGTAGACGCTGCACTCGCGGAAGAGCTCCTGCGGATGGGTCTCCTGGAAGTAGCCGGTGCCGATCTCGTTCGTGGGGATGTGCGCTGCGATCGCGAGCACCGGCACACGCGAACGGTTCGCGTCGTACAGACCGTTGATCAGGTGCAGGTTGCCCGGACCACAGGACCCGGCGACGACTGCGAGCCGGCCCGTCGTCGCGGCATCCGCCGCCGCGGCGAAGGCAGCGGACTCCTCGTGCCGCACATGCACCCATCGGATCGTGCCGTCCTTTCGGAGGGCGTCCGTGAAGCCGTTCAGCGAATCTCCGGGAAGACCGTAGACACGATCGATCCCGTTGGCGTGCAGAGTCTTGACGATGTTCTCAGCGACATTGGCCATGCTTCGACCCTACGCCCGACACGGCCTCCGAGGCCCGCCCGCCTGCCCCGCCCACGCTTCTGCCGAGCCACCCCCTTTCGTGCGAGCCGCCCCCCTGAGTGCATCACTCAGGGGGGCCGCTCGCACACAGAGGGGTGGCTCGGCGACGAGCGCTCAGCCGATGCGGATGAGCTTCTTGTTCACGAACTCGTCGGCCGCGAGGTGGCCGAGCTCACGCGACGTGCCACTGCGCTTGATGCCGCCGAACGGCAGCTCCGGGCTGTCGGCGAGCACGAGGTTGACGTAGACCATGCCGGCCTCGATCCTGTCGGCCACGCGCTCCGCCTGCTCCGCGTCCGTCGTGAAGACGTAGGAACCGAGCCCGAAGGTCGTGTCGTTCGCGAGCTGGATCGCGGCGTCCTCGTCGGCGACGCGGTAGACCACTGCAGCGGGCCCGAAGAGCTCCTCGCGGTAGACGTTCATCTCCGGCGTCACGTCGGCGAGCACGGTCGGCGCGAAGAACGCGCCGTCGCGGGTGCCACCCGTCAGCAGCGTCGCGCCCTGCTCGACCGCCTGGTCGATCTGCTGCTGCAGGTTCTCCGCGGCGGTCTCGGACGAGACCGGTCCGAGGACCGTGTCGTCGAGCGTCGGGTCGGTCGCCTCGACGGCTGCCATCGCCGCGGTGAACTTCTCGACGAAGGTGTCGTAGAGGCCGTCGACGATGATGAACCGCTTGGCGCCGTTGCAGGCCTGGCCGTTGTTGTCGAGGCGGGCGTCGACACCGGCCCGGACGGTCGCGTCGAGGTCATCCGTCGAGAGCACGATGAACGGGTCGGACCCGCCCAGCTCGAGCGCGACCTTCTTGAGGTTGCGGCCGGCGATCTCGGCGACAGCAGCGCCGGCGCGCTCCGAGCCGGTCAGCGAGACGCCCTGCACGCGCGGGTCGGCGATCATGGTCGCGATCTGCTCGTTCGTGGCGAGCACGTTCTGATACGCGCCCTTCGGGAAGCCGGCGTCGTGATAGATCGCCTCGATGGCGGTCGACGATTCCGGGCACTGCGGTGCGGGCTTCAGCAGGATCGTGTTGCCGACGATCAGGTTGGGAGCCGCGAACCGCACGATCTGGTACGCCGGGAAGTTCCACGGCATGATGCCGACGAGGGGTCCCAGCGAGGATCGACGGATGATGGCGGAGCCGTCACCGAGGATCGCGATCGGCTGATCGGCCATGATGGCCTCGGCCTGGTCGGCGTAGTACTCGGCGATGTCGGCGGCGAAGTCGACCTCGCCGAGGGCGGCCTCGCGAGGCTTGCCCATCTCGCGCACGAAGACGTCGGCGAGCTCCTCGCGGCGCTCACGGTGCAGCTCTGCCGCACGGCGCAGCAGCGCTGCGCGCTCTGCGACGCTCGTCGAGCGCGACCACTCGCGGTGCGCGCTGTCTGCCGCTGCGACGGCTTCGTCGATCTGCGCATCCGTGAACGTGTCGAAGGATGCCAGCGTCTCGCCGGTGGCGGGGTTGATGACGGCGTAGTCGGTCATGTCGTGTCCTCTCGTGGAGTGGCGTGGGGCCCTTCGACAGGCTCAGGGACCCACGCCGATATCAGTGTCAGGAGACCGGGATCAGCGTGTACTTGGTGGACAGGTACTCGTGGATGCCCTCGAAGCCGCCCTCGCGGCCGACGCCCGACTGCTTGACGCCGCCGAAGGGAGCCGCGGCGTTCGACACCACGCCCACGTTGAGTCCCATCATGCCCGTCTCGAGCGCGTCGATCATCCGCTGCCCGCGCTGCAGGCTCTCGGTGAAGACGTACGAGACGAGTCCGTACTCGGTGTCGTTGGCGAGGCGCACTGCCTCGTCCTCCGACTCGAAGGTCGCGATCGCGAGCACCGGTCCGAAGATCTCCTCGCGCAGGATCGCACTGCCGGCGACGACGTCGGTCAGCACGGTCGGCTCGTAGAACGTGCCGACGCCTTCGAGCGCCTTGCCTCCCGCCAGCAGGGTCGCACCGCGGCCGACCGCCTCGTCGACGAGCTCGCCCGCCTTGGCGACGGCATCCTCGTCGATGAGCGGTCCGATCGCGACGTCGTCCTCGGTGCCGCGGCCGATCTTCATGCCGTTCACGCGCTCGGTGACCCGCTTGGCGAACTCGCCGGCGACGTCCTTGTGCACGATGAAGCGGTTGGCTGCCGTGCAGGCCTGGCCGATGTTGCGGAACTTCGCAGCCAGTGCGCCTTCGACAGCCTTGTCGAGGTCTGCGTCCTCGAACACCACGAACGGCGCGTTGCCGCCGAGCTCCATCGAGACCCGCAGCACGCCCTCGGCGGCCTGGGCGATGAGCTTGCGGCCGACCTCGGTCGAGCCGGTGAAGGAGAGCTTGCGCAGCCGCGGGTCGGCGATGATCGGCGCGGACAGCGCGCTGGACTTCGACGTCTGCACGACGTTCACGACGCCCTCGGGGAGCCCGGCCTGCTCGAGCAGCGACACGAAGTAGATCGTGGTGAGCGGCGTGAGTGCCGGGGGCTTGATGACCACCGTGCAGCCGGCCGCGAGTGCGGGTGCGATCTTGCGCGTCGCCATCGCGAAGGGGAAGTTCCACGGCGTCACGAAGAACGACGGACCCACCGGGCGCTGCGACACGACCATATGGCCGGTGCCCTCGGGGTTCAGGCCGTAGCGGCCGTTGATGCGCACTGCCTCTTCGCTGAACCAACGGAGGAACTCGCCGCCGTAGACGACCTCGCCGCGAGCCTCAGCGAGGGGCTTGCCCATCTCGAGGGTCATCAGCAGCGCGAGGTCTTCCTTGTGCTCCTGCACGAGGTCGAACGCACGGCGGAGGATGTCGCTGCGCTTACGGGGAGCGGTCGCCGCCCACGCGTCCTGCGCTGCCACGGCGGCGTCGAGGGCACGGATGCCGTCGCCGGGCGTCGCGTCGGCGATCGTGCGGATGACCGCTCCGGTGGCCGGGTCCTTCACGTCGAAGGTCGTGCCGGTTTCACCATCCGTCCACTGTCCGCCGATGAAGAGGCCGGTGGGGACGCTGTCGAGCAGTGCCTGCTCGGCCGGTGCGATCTGAGTGCTCATGGATTCTCTTTCTGTGAGGAGTGGGGGTCAGCGGCGGCGACGGCTCGGCGGCGCATCGATGCCGAGGGTCTCGCCGCGGAAGAAGGCCGGACGCTTGACGGCGTTCCAGATCATCACCGCGATGCCGACCACGATGATCAGCATCCCGAGGATGAAGACGATGCCGACGCCACCGATCTGCGTGCCGGATCCGTAGGCCGGGTCCATCGAGTCGATCAGCGTCGTGAAGAACAGCACCGCGAGGATCAGACCGCCGACGAGCGGGAACAGGAACGTGAAGAAGACGTTCCGCGTCGAGTCGAACCACTGCTTGCGGAAGTACCAGACGCAGGCGAAGGCGGTGAGTCCGTAGTAGAAGCAGATCATCATGCCGAGCGTGAGGATCGTGTCCCACAGGGTGTCTTCGCTGACCAGCCGCATCACGGCGTAGAAGGCGGATGCCACGATCGCCGAGACGATCGTCGCGTACCCGGGCGTGAAGAACCGCGGGCTGACCTTCGCGAAGGACTTCGGCAGTGCGCCGTAGTGCCCCATCGCCAGCAGCGTTCGCGCTGGTCCGACGAAGGTCGACTGCAGCGAGGATGCGGAGCTGGTGAGCACGGCGAGCGAGACGAGGAATGCGAGCGGGCCGAGGATCGGCCCGGAGAGGTGGAAGAACACGTTCTCCTGGATGTCCTCGTTGCCGAGGCCGAGTGCGCCGGTGCCCACGCCTGCGAACATGATCATCGCGACCGCGAGCAGCAGATAGAGCGAGACGATCGTCAGCACCGTCGCGGTGGCAGCGCGACCCGGCGTCTTCTCCGGGTCCTTGGTCTCCTCGTTCATCGTGAGCGTGACGTCCCAGCCCCAGAAGATGAAGATCGACAGTGAGAGGCCGGCGGCGACGGCACTGAAGGACGAGATCGCGAAGGGGTTGAACCAGTTGAGGTCGAAGGGCTGGTAGTCGAAGCCGTTGCCGTTCACCGCCTGCACGATCGCGGCCCCGGCGAAGAAGACCAGCACGAGGATCTGGAAGCTCACGAGCCAGTACTGCAGCTTCTGCGTCGTCTGCATGTCGCGGTACGACACCCAGGTCGCGCCGAGCATGAACAGCAGGCACACGCCGATGTTGATCCAGGTGTTGCTGGCGAGACCGGCGAGATCGGCGTTGCCGGTGACCTGCGAGATCAGGAGGAAGAGGAAGTCGACCGCGATGCCGGCGAGATTGGAGAGCACCAGGATCGTCGCGACGACGAGTCCCCACCCGGCCATCCAGCCGATCCAGGGGCCGAATGCCCTCGTCGCCCAGGTGAAGGAGGTGCCGGAGTCGGGCATCCGGTTGTTCAGCTCGCGATAGCCGAACGCGACCAGCAGCATCGGGATGAAGCCGATCAGGATGATCGCGGGGATCTGGGATCCGACGGTGGAGGCGACGGGGCCGACCGCGGCCGTGAAGGTGTACGCCGGTGCGATGCACGAGATGCCGATCACGATGGCGCCGAGCAGACCGACCGTGCCTGCGCTCAGGCCCTTGCTCGAGATGCCGGTGGTGACTGCTGCGGGCTCCGTCGCCCGTTTCGAGCTGCTCATCAGCGGACTCCTGCTTCGGCGCGCGTGCGCGGGACGACGATCATCGGGACGGGCAGCTCGTGCAGCATCTTCGCCGCCGTGGAGCCCAGGAACAGCCGTCGAGGCTGTGCGAGTCTGCTGGATCCGACGACGACGACCTCGCCGGGGAGCCAGGACAGGTGGGCGACGGCATCCTCGACGCTGTCGCCGGGTGCTTCCTCGATCACGGCGTCGAGCGCGTCGGGCAGCAGCTCCTTCGCCACCGCCAGCACGTCATGCGCGTGGGCCTCCCCGACGAGTCGGATCGCTCCGGTGTCGAGCCCGGGCGGCACGTCGAACGGCACCAGCGACACGAGGCGCAGCCCCACCCCGCTCGCGGCCGCGACGGACGCCGCCTCGTCGAGCAGGTTCTCGGCGCCGGGGCGGTTGCCGACGGCGACCGTGACGCGAGGGATGACGTGGTCGTCCTCATCGGCAGTGCCCCTGGGCGCCAGCGCGACCGGGATGCTCGACGAGTGCAGCAGCTCGGATGCCACGCTGCCGAGCCGATGACGGCCGAACAGCCCTCCGCCGGCTGCACCGACGACGATCAGCCGGGCGCCGAACTCCTCGCCGGCCGCGATCAGTCCCTCGGCGAACGACTCGGCGAAGCGCACGTGCCCGCTGCGGGTCAGCTCCTGCGGCAGGCGGACGATCGCGGCTTCCAGCCACTTCTTCGCCTGCCCCCTGATGTGATCCTCGTAGGCGCGCTCCGGCGGCACCGCCGCGCTCCGGGTGCCCTCGGTCGGGAGCACGATCACCAGGTGCACGGCGGCACCGAGGCTCCGCGCGAGGCGCGCCCCGAGGGCCGCGGCATCCGCGCCGGCATCCGTCGCCGTGTACCCGACGACGATGGCGCCGGTCATCCCCGGCCCGCTGCCGTCTCGCTCGCCGTGCGGCTCGAGTCCACGATGTTCGAGGCGACGAGGTGCCCCATGCGGATCGCGCCGTCGACGTGCTGGTATCCGGCGCCTGCGAGGTCGCTGCAGGCGAAGTGGATCGGTCCGACCGCCGAACGGAGGTCTGCGCCGTAGCGGTGCAGTCCGCCCATGTCGAAGCTCGCGGCGTATGCGCCGCGGGTCCACTCCTCGGTGCCCCAGTCGCTCTCGTAGTAGACGACGGGGTTCTTGGCCTCAGGGCCGTAGTAGTGCGAGAGCGACTCGAGGATGCGCTCCTTGCGCTCCTCGGCCGAGAGCGCGAACACGTCGTCGGCGTTCTGGTCGCTGACGAAGCCGACGAGCGTTCCCCGCTCATCGCCGTGGTTGGTGTTGTCGTATGCCTCGTGCGACAGCTCGTACGGGCTGAACGCGGTGCCGCTGAGGCCCTGCTCGCGCCAGAACGGACGGTCGTAGACGGCATGCACCTTGATGACGAAGCCCATCGAGATGTGCTGATGCATCTGGTGCTGGCGCCGCGGGAGCGGCGGCACGAAGGAGATGCGGCTGTACAGCACCGGTGCGTGCGCGAGGATCGCGTAGCGCGCCTTGACCGTGAGCTCGTCCGTGGTCGCGACGACGAACTGGGTCCCTGAGCCTGTCGAAGGGTCGCTCCACTCGAGCGAGCGGACCGGCTGGTTCAGCAGCACGTCGTCGCCGAGGCGCTCGGCGAGCAGCTGCGGCACCTGCTGCAGACCGCCGACGACGCGCTTGTCGAGGATGAAGTCGGCGTCGACGAGGTTGGAGTAGGAGCCGGCGGATGCTGCCATCAGCAGCGACTGCAGCAGCGAGAACGAGTGCGTGGGCTTCGTGAGCATCGCAGAGCCGGTCGCGAACGCGAGGTTCAGGACGGCCTCGTCGTCGTCGGTCTGCTGGCGGAGCCAGGCATCCCAGGTGATCGAGTCCCACTCGGCGGCGTTCGGGTGCTCCCACGGTCGGTCGGGGTCGATCTCGGCGACCATCGCATCGAGGCGCTCGGTGATCTCGGCGATGACCTGTTCGGTCTCGGCGGACACGGGGAACATCTCGCCGGTGAACCGCGAGGTGACGCCGTCGGGTCCGACGTACACGCTGTCGCCCTCGCGGTAGCGGCTGAAGGTCTCGAGCCCCAGTTCGGCGACCGTGTCGATCAGCGCGTCCTGGTCGGGCGAGACCCACTGTCCGCCGAGCTCGAGCATCGCGCCATCGATGACGTCGGTCCACAGACGTCCTCCGACGCGATCCCGCGCCTCGAGGACGGCGACCGAGAGGCCGGCCTTCCGCAGGTCGTTCGCCGCCGTGAGCCCTGCGGCTCCGGCGCCGACGATGAGCACGTCCCGGGTGATCTCAGCCATCTGCATCTCCTTCGTTGAAAAATGCCGGTCGCGACCCGCAATCCCCCGATCAGGGTCGCGACCGGACGCTTGTGTGCGACTACTTCGCGGTGGCGGCGAGCGCTTCTGCGACGACGTCGAGTCCCTCGTTCAGCAGCGCGTCGCCGATCGACAGCGGCGGCAGGAATCGGATGACGTTGCCGTAGGTGCCGCAGGTCAGCACGATGACGCCCTGCGCGATGCAGGCCTTCGCGACGGCCGCGGTGAGCGCGGCATCCGGCGCCTTGGTCTCCGGGTCGACGAACTCGGCTGCGATCATCGCACCGTGGCCGCGGATGTCGCCGACGCGGGCGTCGTGCTCCTGGATCGCGGAGAGGCGCTGCGTGAGGATGGCGCCGATCTCGCGGGCCCGCTCGATGACGCCGTCGTTCTCGAAGACGTCGATCGCGGCGAGCGCCGCAGCGCAGGCGATCGGGTTGCCGCCGTAGGTGCCGCCGAGGCCGCCCGAGTGCGAGGCGTCCATGATCTCGGCGCGACCGGTGACGGCGGCGAGCGGAAGGCCGCCGGCGATGCCCTTGGCGGTCGTGATGAGGTCGGGCTCGATGCCGAAGATCTCGCTCGCGAACATGTGCCCGGTGCGGGCGAAGCCGGTCTGCACCTCGTCGGCGATGAAGACGACGCCGTTCGCGCGGCACCATTCGAGGATCGCCGGCAGGAAGCCGTCGGCCGGGACGATGAAGCCGCCCTCGCCCTGGATGGGCTCGATGATGACGGCGGCCAGGTTGTCGGCGCCGATCTGCTTCTCGAGCTGGAGGATGACGCGGGCCGCCGCCTCGTTGCCGTCGAGGCCGTCGCGGAACGGGTACGACATCGGAGCACGATAGACCTCGGGGGCGAACGGACCGAATCCGCTCTTGTACGGCATCGACTTGGCCGTGAGCGCCATCGTCAGGTTCGTGCGGCCGTGGTAGCCGTGATCGAAGGCGACGACGGCCTGACGACCGGTGT
This sequence comes from Microbacterium sp., assembly GCF_036823965.1. Lineage (GTDB taxonomy): Bacteria > Actinomycetota > Actinomycetes > Actinomycetales > Microbacteriaceae > Microbacterium. The sequence continues at coordinate 152,779 of NZ_DAITBE010000004.1, forward strand.
GCTTGCGGGCGATCTTGATCGCGTTCTCGACGGCTTCTGCGCCCGAGTTGAACAGCGCGCTCTTCTTCGCGAAGTCGCCGGGAGTGACGCGGTTGAGCGCCTCGGCGACCTCGATGTACGACTCGTAGGGCGAGATCATGAAGCAGGTGTGCGTGAACTGCGCTGCCTGGGCGGCGACGGCGGCCGCGACCTTCGGGTGCGCGTTGCCGACCGTGGTGACCGCGATGCCGGAGCCGAGGTCGATGAGCGAGTTGCCGTCGGCGTCCACGACGACGCCGCCGCCCGCTGCGACGGTCGCGACCGGCACGGTGTGTCCGACGCCGGCGGCGACGGCATCCGCCTTGCGGGCGAGGATCTCGGCCGAACGGGGCCCCGGAAGCTCGGTGACCAGGCGACGCTCCTGGGGGAGCTCGGGTCCGCCGAGAGGAACAGCAGCAGCAGTGGTGTCGAGGAGTGCCATGTTCGCGAGCGTACGGGCGTCACGAGGACTGCCGCATTCGCCGACCTGTACAATCTGAATCACGGATCTGCCAGCGTGTATAAATCCTGATCGTGCCGTTCCGTTCGGAGAGGAGTCGCCGTGGACCAGCCGACGCTGCGTGCCCTGCTCGGCCGTCGCGACCTCGGGCTGCGCCTCGTGTCTCCCGATGCGTCGCTGTCGGACGGCGCACTCGACCGAGCGCTCCGCTGGGTGCACAGCTCGGATCTCGCCGATCCCACGCCCTTCCTCGCCGAGGATCTCGTGCTGCTCACGACCGGCACGCAGTTCGACGACCCTGATGCCGCTGACACGTATGTCGCGCGGCTGATCGACCGCGGCGTGCTCGGGCTCGGCTTCGGCACCGAGGTGCATCGCGCCGGCATCCCGGACGAGCTGCTCGCCGCGTGCACGGGCAGAGGGATGCCGCTGTTCGAGGTGCCGTACCGCACGCCGTTCATCGCGGTCGCCCGCGCGCATTCCGAGGCGATCGCCGCCCAGGCGTACGCGCGCCGATCGTGGGCCCTCGACACGCAGCGAGCGCTCGCCCTCGCCGCGCTCCGTCCGCACGGGCTCGACGCCACCATCGCCGAACTCGGCCGTCGACTCGGCGTGTGGGCCGGCATGTTCGACGCTGCCGGTGCGCTGTTGTTCTCGCATCCCCGTGAGTCGGTCGATCCGGGTGTGCTGGCCGAGCTCGGCGATCGAGTGATGGAGATCCTCGCCCGCGGGCTCGAAGCGGGGCAGTCGCTCAGGATCGGCGACGACACGTTGATGCTGTTCACGATCGGCCGCGGCGGGCATCTGCGCGGGGTGATCGCGATCGCGACCGACGCCCTCGATCAGGAGGCCAGGTCGGTCGTGACCTCGGTGATCGCGATGTCAGGACTCGCCCTCGAGCAGAGCGAGCAGCTGGCGCGCAGCCGCCGCCGGCTGCACACGCAGCTGCTGGAGTCGCTGCTCGCTGACGATCCGACCCTGACGCGCCGGGTGATCGGCGGGCTCCCGGCGGCTCCGGTGGTGGTCGCCGTCGCCGCCGACGCCCCGGCCGGCCCGATCGCCGACTGGTGGGAGCGGCACCGGGCCGACCACGGCACCGCGTTCTTCCTCGCCGAGTCCGACGAAGGCGTCACCGTCTGCGTCTCGGCCACCGATGACGATCTCCTCGACGAGCTCGCGCTGCGCTTCGGCATCCGACTCGGCGTCTCGGAGCCGGAGGGCTACGACGCATTCTCGCGGGCGCACGCCCAGGCGCTCACGGCACTGCGGCAGCGGTCGAGCACCGGCGCAGAGCGCTACGCGGACACGGTCGGCTCGAGCATCCTCAGCGCCCTCGCCACCGACGAGGCGAGGCTCGTGGCCGAATCACGCCTCGCTCCACTGCGCGCACACGACGAGTCAGGCTCCGCTGAGCTCGAGCGGTCGCTGCGCTGCTGGCTGCGCAACGATGCGCGCGCCGAGCCGGCAGCCCTCGAGCTCGGGATACACCGGCACACGCTGCGGGCGCGCATCGCGCAGGCCGGGGCACTGCTGGGGATCGACCTGTCGTCGTTCCCCGCGCGCGCCGAGCTCTGGGCGCTGCTGCAGACGGCGAGGGACTGACCGCTTCAGCCGTCGGCGCGCAGCTGCGGCGACGGCTCGACCGGTCTGAATGCGTCCGCGTCGAGGCGCACGGCGACCCATCCGCTCGCCAGATCCGCCTCGAAGCGCAACAGGCGGCCGCCGGCGTCGATCCAGTACCTCGTGCGTCCGGCGTCCCCGGCACGTCCCCCGCTGCGTGGGCCGGCGACCACATCGACCGCGGTGCCGTCGACCTCATCCGTTCGCAGCCACCGCGCACCCGACTGCTGCAGCACCGCCGCATCCGCCGGCTGGTCGGCGCCGAGACTGCTGAGGAGGCAGAGCATCAGATCGAGGACCGACGTCGACGGGTCGAGGCGGCGGCTGACGGCCTGGCCCTCGGGAAGGCTGGTCGGCGGCGAGGCGCCGCCGCCCGCATCCTGCCACCGGAGCACCGTATCGGCATCCCACTGGATGACCTCAGGTGCACCGTCGATGCTCGCGTTCGCGGTGCCGACGTCGTCGCCGAAGTCGAGCACTCCGCGCAGCTCGACCGCTCCCTCCGACGCATCGAAGCTCGTGGTGAACCGCACACCTCGGCCCTCGACGTTCAGGAATCGTGCCACCGCGAGCCGCTCGGCCTCGGCGGTGGTCAGCGGCCTCGGTCCCGTCGTCGGGACAGAGGCCGACACGGACGCCGACACGATCGCGGTCGCGACGCCCACGACGATCACCGCCAGGACGACGATGATGACCAGGGTCTTCCCGGAGCGCATTTCCGCACCGTAGCAACGCTCACGGACCGTTCGGCCCGGTCTCGAACCGGAGTATCGATATGCCGGTATCCAGTCCCGCCGCCCGCGCCCGTGGACCTCGCAGGACCGAGAACGGCTACGCCTCGGCGCTCTCCCCGAGGTTGTCGGACACGACCTCGAGCACATGGGCCCGTGCCTGCACCGCGTCGTCGCCGCGCTCGGTCGTCACGGCCGCGGCGAACACCTCGGCGAACACGAGATACGCGACGCGCGAGGCGTGCTCCAGCTCATCACGGAAGCTCACGCCCGTCGGTGCGAGCACGAGCGACAGGGTCGCGACCTCGGTGAGCGCCGACGAGGCGAACGAGGTCACCGCGATCACGGTCGCCCCACCGCGGGCCGCCGCCGTCGCGACGCGCAGGCTCGCCTCGTTCGCGCCGGAGCCGCTCACCACCAGGCACACGTCGTCCGCAGTGAGGTGGCGCGCCGCGATCTGCTGCGCGATCGCATCGGCGATGAACTCCGCAGCGCGCCCGGACGCGGTGAGCCGCATCGCGAGGTCGTTCGCGATCGGCGACGAGAGACCGTTCGCGAGCACGAGCAGCCTGCGAGCCGATGCCGCGACCCGCACGGCCTCGGCGACGGCATCCGGATCGAGCAGACTCGCGAGCGCCGGGAGCGAGGTCGCGAGTCGATCGATCTCGCCGCGCATCCGGCCGAGCACGCCGGGTCCGTGATCGACCACGGCCTCCGCCGGCCCGCTGCCCAGTTCTGCCGCGAGCGCGACCCGCAGCTGCGGATACCCGCGATAGCCGATGCCCTGACAGGTGCGCACGACCGTGGCACGGCCGACACCTGCGCGGTCGGCGAGCTCCTGCGCCGTCCACTCCACGACCTCGTCGGCGGATCCGATGATCAGCTCTGCGACGCGACGCTCGGCCGGCTGCATCGTGTTGAGCACCGCGGCGATGCGTGCGGTCGGCGGGGCACTAGGCGAGAACACGGGTGCGGGCTCCCTCCATGATCCGGCGGCGGATGGCGCCGGACGCGGCATCGATCAGCATTGTCACGACGACGACCACGATGAGCAGGACACCCACCGTCGACCACTCACGGTACTGGGTGTAGGAGGTGAGCATGTCGCCGATTCCGCCGACGCCGATGAGTCCGAGCACGGCGGAGGAGCGCACGTTGATCTCGAAGCGGTACAGCCAGAACGACCAGAACGCGGGTTCCGACTGCGGCCACACGCCCCAGCGCAGCACCTGCAGGGTGCTGCCACCTGCAGCGCGCGCAGCCTCGATCGGTCCGCGAGGCACGGCCTCGACAGCCTCGTATCCCCACTTGCCGAGCGTGCCGACACCGTTGATCGCGAGGGCGAGCGCACCCGTGAACGGGGTGAGGCCGGTGACCGACAGGATCACGATCGCGATGATGATCTCCGGCACGGCGCGGATCAGCGAGAACAGCCCCCGCAGCAGCGCCCGCAGCCATGCAGGCCCGAAGCCGCGTGCGGCGACCAGGCTGAGTGGCGTCGCGAGCAGGATGCCGAGGATCGTGCCGACCCACGCCATCTCGATGCTGCGCCAGGTCTGCCAGAGCGCCTCCGGCAGCTTCTCCCAGTTCGGATTCGCGAACATCAGGCCGATGTACCGGACGATCTCGGCCGGCAGGTCGGCGAGGCGCGCCCAGTCGATATCGATCGACCAGACCGCGAGCACCACGATGCCGGTCACGAGCAGCCAGCCGGCGATCAGCCAGGGACGACGAGGCGTGTCGGGGATGACGGTGAGCACCGCGCTCATACGAGCCTCCTGCGGATGGCGTCCGAGACGAGGTCGATCACGATGACGACGATGAGGATCTCCAGGATGATGAGCGAGAGCTGGTCGTAGCGGTAGAAGGTGCGCACCGCATCGATCAGCAGCCCCATGCCGCCGGCGCCGACCAGTCCGAGCACGGTCGAGGCGCGCACGTTCAGCTCGAAGACGTACAGGGTCTGGTTCGCGAAGGCCGGCCAGGCGTCCGGCAGGGCGAGCGTGCGGTTGATCTTCGTCTGGGTCGCGCCGACCGCGCGTCCGGCTTCGAGCGGGCCGCGGTCGTTCGTGTCGATCGCCTCCGAGACGAGCTTGACGATGATGCCGACGTTGAAGAGCAGCAGCGCGAGGATGCCGGGGAGCGCTCCGACGCCGACCATGGCGACGAGGATGGCCGCGTACAGCAGGTCGGGGACGCTGCGGATGACGTTGAGGATGCCGCGCACGATGATGCGCGTCGGGGCGTGCGGGTTCGTGGCGCGCGCTGCCCAGAAGCTGAGCGGCAGCGAGACGACCGCGCCGATCGCTGTCGCGATCACGGCCATCTGCAGCGTCTCGATGAGGGGTGGGAGCGTCCGGGGGAAGAAGCTCCAATCGGGCATGAGCAGCTTGATGATCTTGTCGGCGCCGTTCTGCCAGTTGCGCGCGATGGCCGAGAGGTCGACGCCGATGCCGATGCCCGGCAGGCACATCACGACCGTGACGGCCACGACGGCGACGACGATGACCGGTCCCCTCCACGCTCCTGGCGGTCGAGCCGGGACCTCGAGATCGGATGCCGGTGCGACGCGGGTCACGTGTCCAACCGGTCTTCCGGGGTGAGCGAACGGCCGTAGATGCGCTCGAAGTCGGCATCCGTCGCGCTCGTCGCCGGACCGTCGTAGACGATCTCGCCGGCGCGCATGCCGATCATCCGTGCGCCGTACTCGCGGGCGAGGTCGAGCAGGTGCAGGTTGACGAGCACCGTGATGCCGAGGTCGCGGTTGATGCGGCGCAGGTCGTTCATGACGCCGTGCGCGGTGGGCGGGTCGAGGCTCGCGACCGGCTCGTCGGCGAGGACGATGCGGGGTTCCTGCGCGAGGGCACGCGCGATCGCGACGCGCTGCTGCTGGCCACCGGAGAGCTCGGACGCGCGGGCGTGCAGCTTGGGGAGGATGCCGACGCGGTCGAGCGCCTGGTAGGCGAGCTGCTTGTCGGCGTCCGGATAGGCGCCGAGCAGCGTGCGCCACAGCGGCGTATGGGCGAGGCGCCCGACGAGCACGTTCTGGAGCACGCTCGCCCGGCCCGCGAGGTTGAAGCCCTGGAACACCATGCCGATATCGCCGCGGAGACGACGGAGCGTGCGCGTCGAAGCGCCGCTGACCCGATGCTCGCCGACATCGAGCGTGCCGCTCGTGACGGGCACCAGGCCGTTGATCGTGCGGATGAGCGTGGACTTGCCCGAGCCGGAGAGCCCGACCACTGCGACCATCTCGCCGGCGTCGATGTCGAGCGAGACCCGGTTCAGGCCGATGGTCCCGTTCGGGTATCGGACCGTGACGTCGTCGAGGCGGATGGACCACGGCGTGGACGCCGCAGCCTGAGCTGCGGCGTCCACGTGCTGGATCTGATCGGACAATTTACTGCAGTCCCAGCGCCTGTGCGGCGCGCGCGACGACGTCGAGGGAGTCCGGGTCGGCCGGAGCGAGCTTGGTGATCGAGTAGATGCTCGTGAGGATCTCGGAGCCCTCCTCCGTGTTCGAGAAGTCCTCGAGAGCCTTCGTGATGCGGTCCTGCAGCTCGGGCGAGAGGTCGGACGACAGCGCGACGCCGTCGTTCGGGATCTCCTCGGTCATCGCGAACACGACGACCTTCTGGCCGACGTCGGGGGTGTCCTTGGCGACGATCGTGCGGGCATCCCAGAAGCTGAAGCCGACCTCGGCGTCGCCGTTGTAGACGGCCAGCACCGATGCGTCGTTCGCAGTGACCGGGATCTGCTGGATGTCGGTGTCGGTGTCGAGACCGGCCTCCTGCAGCGCCAGGATCGGGTAGATGTAGCCGGCAGGCGATCCGGGGCCGAGGACGGCGACCTTCGCACCCTCGACCTTGTCGATGCTGTCGAGACCGGCAGGACCCGTCATCGCGTCGGCGCCGTTGCAGAACAGCATCCCGTCGCGCTCGACCGGTTCGTCGTCGCAGTACTTGTCCGGGTTGTTCGTCATGAACTGCGCCGGGTACGTGATGTTGCCGTTGCGCTCGGTCTGCAGCACGACCTTCGCGTCGTACATGTCATTCGCCTGCCACAGCTGCAGCGACGGCAGGAAGCCGATCTGCGCCTGGCCGGCACCCATCGCCTCGACAGCGGCCTGGTAGTCCTTCGAGACCACGCCGGTGACCTCGATGCCGAGTTCCTCGGTGAGGTAGTCGGTGAGGGGCGCCGCGGTGTCGACGAGTCCGTCCTGGTCCTGCGAGGGGACCAGAGCGAGCACGATCGAGTCGGGATCGGCGGCGGGCGCTGCCGAGCCGTCCGGCGCCGCGGCACTGCCGGAGCAGCCGGCGAGCACGACGGTCAGCAGTGCGCCGACGGCGACGACGCCCGCTGCGGAGGAGCGGAAGAGGGAGGTACGCATGTTCATCCTTCGATGGGGGTGGGTGGGTGCGGAGGGTGAGGTCTCAGCCGCGCAGCCACGCCTCGAGCTGGGGAACCAGACTCGAGAACTCGGCGGCGCGGAAGGTGGGGGTGGCGTGCGGGTCGGGGAATCCGCCGATGAGCGCGGTCGCGTGTCCGCGGGCGTGCGCCGGAGCGAGGTCGTTGTGCCAGATGTCGCCGACGCTCAGCACGCGGGCATCGGCCGGCAGGTCGGCGAGCACGGTCTCGAGGCCCTTCGGCTTGCGGGCACTCGTGACGATCCGATCGAACAGCCCGGTGAGCCCGAGCGACTCGAGTGCCTCCTCGATGCGGATGGCCGGGGCGTTCGTGACGAGGATGCGCTCTGCCTGGGCGGCCTCGAGGAAGGCGACGAGTCCGTCCGGTGCGGTGATCGGGGCGTCGTCGGTGGCCAGCTGCGCGCGGCTGGCGAGGTACGCGGCGCTGAGGAGGCGGGCATCCGCTCCCCGGCGCTGAGCCGCCTGGCGCACGGCGTCGTAGCCGTCGAGCGACTCGCCGTCGGCTGTCGCGAGCAGCGCGCGGATGCCGTCGACGAAATCGCCGTGGTCGCCGAGTGCTGCAGCCACCTGCTGCGCATAGGCGAGGACCGGGCCGTCGCCGAGTGCGATCGTGCCGTCGAAATCGAAGAGGAGAATGGAGTTCACGGAGTTCCTTCTGTGTGGACGCTCCGTCCAGCATGGGCACCGATTGTGGACAGAAGGTCCCAATCGTGTGAACGCCGTGTGAACAATCCGTCCACACTCGTCACGTATGGTGAGCGCCATGTCCGAACTCCGACTGCTCACTCGTGCGGCCATCGGCGCCGCCGACGGTTCGATCGAGGGCGCGCGCGCCGCACTCGACGAACTCCCCTGGCTCGACGGCTCGATCCGCGACGACCGCTCGACCGGCGGCTTCGACGCCTGGGGCCGCTCGACCGTGATCGACGAGCACACCGGATCCGCGGTCATCTCTCGGGCGCTGTTCGACGAGCTGCACCGACGCGCGGGCATCGCGGCGCTCTGGCCGATCGGCAACGCGGGGCTGCTGCACTGCTACGGCTACCTGCTCTCGCTCGAGTCCACGCCGTACGGACTCAAACGGACTCGCTGGATCGACGACGCGCTCGCGCTGGCATGCGGGCTGCCGACGGACGGCTTCCTGCCATGGCGCGAAGGCCCGACACTGCTCGCACGGGCCACGGCAGCGGCATCCGAGGTCCTGCGATCACCGGCGCTCGACGCATCCGGAACCATCGGTGGGCGCGAGACCCGCGTCGCCTTCGCCGCCGCTGACGGCCCGACGGCGCTCGCCTATGCCGTGGCTCCCTCGCCCGGCGCGCAGCCGCAGCTCGTCACCATGTTCCCGGTGGTCGATGCGTCAGTGCCGCTCGAATCGTTCGAGAGCGACCCTCGCCTGCACTGGAACGCGGTCTAGGCAGACCGTCCGCCCAGCAGCGCATGGCACCGGGCCACGTCATCCGTCGTCTGGGCGATCAGGTCCTCGACCGCGTCGAACCGCAGCGTCGGCCGCAGCCTGGCCACCAGGTCGACCGTCAGCATCCGGCCGTACAGGTCGACCTCGGCGTCGTGCAGATGCACCTCGACCCGCCGCTCGCGCTCACCGGCGAACGTGGGATTCGTGCCGACACTGACGCTCGCCGCCCATGGGTGCGGATCATCGTCGACCCGCACCCATGCGGCGTAGATACCGTCGTCCGGCAGCGCCGGCACCTCGCACTCGACGTTCGCAGTCGGGAAGCCGAGCATCCGACCGCGGCCGTCACCCGGGACCACCACGCCGGCGATCACCCCGAGCGGCGATGCGGTCACGGCGTCTCGGCGGTCGCGATCGAGCGGTAGCGGCTCTGCTGGAACACCAGCGGCTCGACGTCGTCGAAGACCGTGATGTCGGCGATCTCGAACAGCGCGATCTCGTGATCGCCGCCGTCGAACGTGCTGTGCAGGCGGCAGGTGAGCCAGAGCGCCGCATCCGCGATCAGCACCGCACCGGCATCCGTGCGCTGCCAGCCGTGCGCGCCGAAGCGGTCGCCCTCTCGCGACGACAGCGAGCGGCTGAGCGGCTCGTGATGCGCCGCGAGCACGCTCATGCCCAGTTCCGGCACGTCGCGGAGGACCGGCCAGGTCTTCGACGTGCGGGCAGCACTCACTGCCACGAGGGCCGGCTCGAGCGAGATCGATGTGAAGGAGTTGACGGCCATACCGACGGCACGGTCGTCGACGTGGGCCGCGAGGGCGACCACACCGGTCGGGTACACCGAGAACGCCCGGCGGAGGGCGAGGTCCCGCGGCAGAGCGTCGGTCGCGACAGTCGTCATTTCGGGTTCCTTTCGTTAGTCAACTTTGACTAGTTCTGATCATAGGCAACTTTGACCATGCAAACAACAGGAATCTCACGGAGCAGCCGTTAGCATGAGGGGCATGTCGACCACCCGCCTCGTCGTCCTCGGCGCCGTGAAGCAGTTCCAGCCGGTGCACGGATACTTCCTCCGTCGAGAGCTGATGACCTGGCACGTCGACGAATGGGCGCACATCCAGCCCGGCTCGATCTACAACGCCCTGCGCGCTCTCGAGGTCGACGGCTACATCGCCGAGAGCGGCACGGAGGCCGAGGGCAAGCGGCCCGCTCGCACGACCTACCGCATCACCCCCGCCGGCGAGGTCGAGCTGCAGCGGATGCTGCGCGAGAACCTGTGGAACGTCGCCGCCTTCGACACACAGGCGATCATGACCGTCGCCTCGTTCATGTTCGTGTTGAGCCGCCAGGAGGTCATCGCCGGCCTCGAGCACCGGCTCATCAAGAGCGACGCGATCATCACGCAGAACGGATTCGACGTACAGGACACGCTGCGCTCGGAGACCACCCCGAAGTACGTGCGTGAGATCTTCGACCTCTCCACGGCGCGGCTCGCCGCGGAGAAGCAGTGGCTGATGGATCTGCTCGACCGGCTGCGCTCCGGCGAGTACGTCTTCGCCGGCGAGACGGCGCCGGCCGACGACCCCGCCGAGTAATCCTCAGCGGGAGAGCTCAGCGTGACGCGACGAGCGCCGCGATCGACGCGGGAGAGAGTGCGGCCGTCGTCGCCCCTCGGTGCTGCGCCACGATCGCTCCGGCCGCGCACGCGCGCACCAGGGCGTCTTCGATCCGCTCCCCCGCGGCGAGCGCAGCAGCCAGCGCTCCGCAGAACGCATCACCGGCACCGGTCGTGTCGACCGGATCGATTCGGAAGGCACCCACGTGCAGCGGCGCCTGCCCCGACCGGTGCAGCGTCACCCCTGCCGCACCGCGTGTGAGCACGACGGCATCCGCACCGGCGACCTGCAGCCGATCGACGCCGCCGAGCTCCTCGCACTCGGTCTCGTTCACGATGAGCACGTCCACGTCGGCGAGCAGTCCGATTGCGGCATCCTGGGCGGGTGCAGCGTTCAGCAGGGTGCGCGCGCCGGCAGCGCGACCGGCGCGGAGGGCGGCCGCGACCGCGGCCACCGGGATCTCGAGCTGCACCAGCACGACCGCCGCGCCCTCGACGCCGTCGACGGCATCCGACGCCTCCAATTCGGCGTTGGCGCCGGCCGCGACGATGATGCTGTTGTCGCCGCCGTCCAGCGCGAGCACGTGCGCGACGCCGGTCGGCGCCGAGGCCGACCGGCGAAGAAGCGCCGTCACCCCGGCATCCGCCAGCGTCTGCTGCAGCAGGTCAGCCCCGTCATCGCGACCGACGACCGCGCAGAAGCGGGTCGGGGCGCCGCTGCGGGCCGAGGCGACGGCCTGATTCAGGCCCTTGCCGCCGGCGAAGCGACCGCCGGCGCTGCCCAGAAGGGTCTCGCCGACCAGTGGAGGGCGCGAGACCTCGACCACGAGGTCGAGGTTCGCGCTCCCCACCACGGCGACGCCCATGAGGGTGTCAGACACGCGACATCGTCCGACGGTACTGGGCTCCGGCGTGCGAGTCGGCGAGCGCCGGGGTCGGCGTGCCCATCAGGCGCTCACGCAGCGACTGCGGCTTGTCGGACGGCTCGGCGATCGCACCGCGCTCCTTGAGGATCGGCAGCACGTGCTCGATGAAGTCGACCGTGGATGCCGGCGGGATGACCGGAGCGAACAGGTAGCCGTCGAGGTCTGCGCCGTCGGCGAGCTCGATCATCCGGTCGGCGATCTGCTCGGGCGTGCCGACGATCGGTCGGGCGCCGACGCCGTGCGCATGCCAGTCGCCGAGGACGTCGCCGACGGTCTTGTCGGCGAACCGTGCGACCTGGGTCTGGGAGAGCTCGGTGCTCAACTCCGACATCGGCGTGCTCGGCGCGTACGCCGAGAGGTCGAGGCCGGTGAACCACGCATAGGAGGCGACCGTGACCTCGGGGTTCTGCGCGTCGGCGAGCTCGGCGTACTTGCGCTTCGCCTCCTCCTCGGTGCTGCCGACGACGGCAGCGAATGCCGACATGATCTTCACCTCGTCGGGCGCTCGGCCGTTCTTGACGGCCTCCTCGCGGATCGCGCTCGAGTGCGCCCTGAGCTGTTCGACCGAGCCGCTGCCGACGAAGATCGCCTCGCCGTGCTTGCCGCCGAACTCCCGACCGGCGGGTGATGCCCCGGCCTGGAAGAGCACAGGCGTTCCCTGCGGCGAGCGCGAGGTGTTGCCGTAGCCGTGCGAGCGGAAGTACGGGCCGTCATGGGCGATGCGGTGCACCTTCGATGGGTCGGCGAATCGACCGGACTTGTCGCGTTCGAGTGCACCCTCCTCCCAGGCCTGCTCCCAGAGCTTGTACACGACCTGCATGAAGTCATCGGCCATCAGGTAGCGCTCGTCGTGGCCCACCATCGGCACGCCGAAGCCCTGCACTGCCGTGTCGGCGGTGCCGGTGGTGACGACGTTCCAGCCGATGCGGCCGCCGGAGAGGATGTCGAGTGTCGCCATCCGGCGCGCGAAGGAGTACGGAGGCTCGAGCAGTGTCGAACCGGTGGCGACGAGGCCGAGCCTGGTGGTCTCGGGGATGAGCGCCGCGAGGATGATCGCCGGGTCGAGACGCGGCAGGTCCAGCCCCTCGATCGAGCAGATGTCCGGACGCTCGCCTGCGACATCGGCCCAGCCCCAGGCATCCGCGAGGAAGAGGAAGTCGAACCCGGCGTCCTCGACCATGCGGGCGGTGTCTCGCCAGTACTCGAGCTTGTCGAACAGGTACCGCTTGTTGTCGGGGTGGCGCCAGGTCGCGGTGCCGGAGTCGTTCGCCTGAGCGTTCTCGAAGAGGCCGAGGCGCAGCAGCTTCTCGCTGTTCTGATCGGTCATGTGCGGGTGCCTTCCTTGTGGGTGGTTCGTGTCGATTCGGGGTTCCGGGGCATGCCGATGGAACCCCGGGGCGGGTGGGGGCCCGCCCCGGGATGCGGATGCCGCCTCAGCCCTTCGCGGTGACCTCGCCGTCGCTCCACCACAGCACGCGCGTGCGCACCAGGGCGAGGACGATGATGAGGAGCACGCCGAGCAGGCAGAGCAGCGCGATGCTGGCCCAGGTGACGGCGAGGTTGGCCTGCGCCGCCGAGGTCGTGACGAGCGAGCCGAGGCCGGCCTGCTGACCAGCGGCGACGAACTCGGCGACCGCCGCGCCGACCACGGCGAGTGGCAGCGCGATGCGGAGACCGGCGAACACGTAGGGCATGCTGCCGGGGAACCGCAGCTCGCGGAAGATCTCCCATCGCGAGGCGTGCAGCGTCTTGAAGACGTCGAGCGCTCGGTGGTCGACGTCGCGGAGACCGGCGAGCGAGTTCACGAGCATCGGGAAGAACACCACGAGTCCGGTGACGATGAACTTCGGCACCATGCCGAACCCGAAGGCCACGACGAGCGCGGGCGCGATCGCCACGATCGGCGTCACCATCACGATGATCACGAGCGGCATCACCGCCCGCTCGATGAGCTGGAACTCCGCCATCACCACGGCGAGCAGGAAGCCGGCGAGGATGCCGGCCGCGGCGCCGACCACGACCTCGAGCAGCGTCACGAGGAAGTTCGACCAGTACATGCCCGCGTCGTCGACGAGGCTCGCGCCGACCGCCTCGAGGGTCGGGAGCACGTACGGGTTCGTCCACGCAACCACCTGCCAGAGGAGCGCTGCGATCACGAACGTGATCAGGGTCGGCACCCACGATCCCCAGCGCAGCCAGGGCGGGATGCCCCGCCGCGGCTCGGCCTTCAGGCGGGCGGTGGCGAGCGTCGCCGTCGTATCGCGGATCGTCATCTCAGACATGGGCCTTCTCCGTCTGCGCGCGCAGTGCACCGCGCACGACTGCTTCCAGTTCGCGGAACTCCTCCGTGGCATAGGCGTGCTCGTCGCGCGGCCGCGGCAGGTCCACGTCGATCACCTGCGCGATGCGTCCGGGGTGGGCGGCCATCACGACGATCCGGTCGGAGAGCATGATCGCCTCCGGCACGGAGTGCGTGACGAACATCACGGCCTTGCGGTTGGACTGCCAGAACTCCAGCAGCGCGATGCGCTGCAGGTCGCGGTTCATCTCGTCGAGCGCTGAGAACGGCTCGTCCATCAGCATGATGGCCGGGTCGAACACGAACGCCCTGGCGATCGCCGCACGCTGCTGCATGCCGCCGGACAGCTGGCCCGGATACTTCGTCATGGCATTGCCGAGGCCGAAGGTCGCGAGCAGCTCCGCCGGGTCGCGGAGCGCGCGGCCGGCATTCGCCTTGGCGTTGATGCGCACCGGCAGCTCGACGTTCTCGCGCACGGTCTTCCACGGCAGCAGTGCCGGCGACTGCGGCACGAGGCCGATCTTCTTGTCTCGAGATGCCGCGGTCACGCTCTCGCCGTCGATCGTGACGGTGCCGGAGTCGGCGTCGATGAGACCGGCGACCACCTTGAGCAGCGTCGACTTGCCGCAGCCGCTCGGACCGATCACCGAGACGAACTCGCCCATGCCGATCGTCAGGCTCACGTCATCGAGCACCGTGACCTTCGCGCCGTCGACCCCGAAGGTCTTCGTGACGCCCCTGACCTCGACGCCTGCGCCCTGTGCGACCGACATCACTCGGCCGGCCAGATCAGCGTGTCGCCGTCGTACAGGTCGGCGGTGAGGTCGGCGTCCATCATGTCGGCGATGTCCGGGAGGTCCTTGACCCCGCCGTACTGCTCGACGAGCTCGTACTCCGGCTTCCACATGTCCTCGGTCTGCACGCCCGGGTTGCCGCCGCCGCTCTCGCGCACCCAGGCGGACTCGACCTCCCAGGTGCGGGCGAGCTGGTCCCGCGGGAACGCGGCGCCCTGGTTGTTCTCCTCGGCGAGCTCGGCGAGGGTGTCGATGCAGGCATCCGACTCATCGAGGCAGTACTGCAGTGCCTTGAGCGATGCACGCATGAAGTCGGCGGCGACCTCGCGGTGCTCGTCGAGGAAGCGGGAGTTGACCTCCATCACGTTGTACGTGCCCTCGACGCCGAGGTCCGACGGGAGGAACTCGCTGAACGGCAGGTCCTGCGCCTTGAGCGACTGCGGCTGGTTGGAGGCGTAGCCGACGATCGCGTCGACCTGGTCGCGCACCACGACGGTCGGGTCGTAGTTGGTCATCTTCACCATCTCGACCTTCGAGACGTCGACACCTGCCTCGTCGAGCATGGCCGAGGCGATCGGGGTCAGGTTGATGAAGTAGCCCAGCGAGCCGCCCTCGAGATCCTTCAGGCTCTGCAGCTTCTCGTTGCCGAAGATCGAGAACGGCGGGGTGGTGCCGTAGGTTGCGACCGCGGTGAGGTTCTTGCTGTTCGCCGCCGCCAGCATCACGTCGGATGCCGAGCCGAGCGCCGTGAACTGCGCCTGGCCGGATGCGACGAGCTGCTGCCCGTTCGCCCCTGAGGCGTTGATCTCGACGTCGAGGCAGAGCTCGTCGAAATAGCCCAGCTCCTGCGCGAGGAACACGTCGAGCTGCCCGGCGCTGGCCGAGTAGCCGTAGCCGGAGATGTAGGTGATCGTGCCTGCGTCCTGATTTCGCTGGCAGGTGTCGGTGTCGACTGCTGCACTCGTGGGGGCGGTGTCGCCGCCTGGCGTCTGCGCGGAGCATGCTCCGAGCATCAGCGTGGCGGCGAGAACGCACGTCAGGGTGGCAGTGATGCGGAATCGGGTTTCCGCAGAGGAAGTAGCCATGAGGGTCCCTTCTCGGCCGTTCGTCATTGATGGCTCGATGAAAGTAACATAGTCAAGATTGACTAAGCAAGATCAAACCAACTTTTGACGAAACAGGGCGCGCCGAATCACCGCTCCCGACGCACGGCCCGCCGGATCAGCCCTGAGAAGGGCCCGCGGGATGCAGGTAGCGGCGCACGAACTCGTCGAAGAGCGGCACCATGTCGACGGACTCGTCCAGCAGCCACTGGAGCTGGATCCCGTCCATGACGGCACTGATCAGGCGGGCCGCGAGCGCTGGGTCGATGTCGTCCCGCACCTCGCCGGCTTCCTGGCCGCGGCGGAGGATCTCGACGGCCTCGTCGGCCCTGGCCCGATAGCGCGCGGCGAAGTCGTCATGCGATGGATGCTCGGCATCCGTCGCCTCGGCCGAGACGATCGCGTACAGCGAGGTCAGGCCCCGCGACGTCTGATTGTGAGCGACGACCCGCTTCGCCTGCTCGATCAGGGTGTGCTCTGCCGGGTCGCCCGCTGCGGCACGCACCGCCTCGTCGCGCTGGTGGAGCACCTCGGCGAACAGCTCCTCCTTGTCGGCGAAGTGATGCAGCAAGCCGGAGGGCGTCACCCCGACGCGCTTCGCGATCTCGCGCAGGGATCCGCCATGGAATCCCGTGCGCGAGAACACCACGAGCGCCTCGTCCACGATGGCCTGGCGTCGCGCCTGCCCTGTGGCGTACGGGCCGCGAGACCCGCGACCCGCCGCCGGCTGACCGTCCGCACCCACTGTCCGCTCCCATCCCTCGGCGTGGGAACTCGCGCCTCAGCCCGTGTGGCCGTGGCCCTGCGTCCCCCACGACGAGCCGAATTCCTGCTGTCGCATCGCGGGTCGCAGGCGCTGTTCCATCTCGCGATCCACGAAGTAGTCCTTGAGCTTATCCCGGGTGAGTTCGTTGCCGATTGCGGCCATGATCATCGACTGGTCGAGCGACAGGTACCGCTCGGCGACCGTGTCGCTGCGCACGGCGACGGCGTCGTAGAACCCACCGGGACCGTAGGCGCCGAGCTCATGCTCGATGCCCCGGAGGTTGCGCAGCACGCCACTGCGGTCGTACGGCAGCGCGAGGAAGGCGGCGTGCGGCGTCACCACGCCGTCGCCGAACTCGGGAGCGGGGTTCGTGCCGGTCGCGCACCCCGGCCGGTCGACGTCGACGTCGGTCTGCTCGGCATCGGACGTGTAGCCGTCCGACCGCATGCCTGCGATGTCGACGCCGTACTCCGCGTATCCGCCGAAGGGATTGCTCGCAGGGGAGAAGCCCCAGTAGCCGTACCCGGCCTCGTCGAGTCCGTGCTGCTGCTGCACTGCGACCGTGATCGGGTGGTTCAGGCGCCAGGATTTCGGCCCCCATTTCGTCTCGGGGACGAGGAGGTCGGGCATCAGCGACTCGAACATGCTGCCGCCCCAGCTCGGCACGAACGACATCCCTTCGTAGCTGTACGTGCCCTCCCAGACCTCGACGTCGCCGTAGGTGCGGTACTCCCCCTGCGGGAGCTGCTCCTGCCAGGCCCAGTCGCAGCCGGGAGGCATGGTGCGGTGCGTGCCGGAGAGCGCGTCGGCCGGGATCTGGCCGTTGGCGATGCCGAGGTAGGTCGCGATGCGACTCTCGCTCACGGTCGTGTCGTAGTGATGGCACGTGTAGTAGGCGGTCTCCCCCGACCCGTTGTACATCGGCGCGGCGACACTGCAGTCCGGCGGAGCCGCGTCCCAGAAGCCGCCGCGGTTCGTGCCGGCCGGCAGCCCTGGCGCGCCGGCGGGGTCGAAGAACGATGCGAAGTCCATCGAGTCGTAGAGGGCGTCCGCCTGCGCCGCGAGCCGGGGTTCCGCCTCGCGCACGATGCGCAGCGCGGCGGCGAGCCATCCGTTGTCCACCGTGCTGAGGAACGGATACACGGGGTCGCCGGAGTCGGGCCAGGTCGTCAGCTTCTCACCCGTCGTCGGGGAGTACCAGTTGTAGAACATCCCACTCGCGTCGTTGCGCTCGAGCCCGGCCAGGGTCTCGAGCGTCGTCGACAGGCGGGCACGTGCCTCATGGGCGCTGATGACCCCGAGGTCACGAGCCGTGACCGTCGACCACAGGTAGCCGCCGATGTTCGTCGGCGAGGTGTACGCGCTGGGTGTCACCAGATCGCCGGTGATGTTGTCGGCCGGCAGCCCCGTCGCCTCATCGGTCATCGCGTCGAGGGAGCGCCAGGTGTCCGTGGCCCATCGGTTGAGATCCTGGTTGCCGGATCGATCGTCGCCCGCCACCGCGGGGCCGGCGATCGTCAGGCCGGAGACGACCAGTCCGACCGTCACCACTGTGCTCATCCATCGCTTCATCGTGTCTCCTCATCGAGAACGGCACCGCAGACTGCGGCGCTCCGACACGCGAAAACCTAACACGTGTTCGATGTTCGCTCAACCCCCTGCGGAGCGACCTCCCGAGGAAGAAGCAGACGTCAGCTCGGCGCGTGCGCCTCCAGGAACTCGTACACGTCCGTCGTGTCGACGCCGGGGAACGCGCCGGTCGGCAGCGTCGCGAGCAGCGTGCGCGGCGTCTTCACATTCGGCCAGGAGTGCTCGCGCCAGCGGTCCTCGAGATCCGCGGGAGCTCGGCGGCAGCACACCTCGACGGAGTGCTTCGAGACGCCGCGGTGCTGCGTATCGCGGCCGACGAACCACTTGGTGTCGTCGAATCGCACACCGACGCTCACCGAGTGCAGCCCCTCGCTGGACGCCTCCACCCTCGCGGTGCACCAGTAGGTGCCATTGCCGGTGTCGGTGTACTGGTAGTACGGATTGAAGCGGTCGTCCTCGTCGAACACGACGCGGCTCGTCCACTTGCGGCAGCACATCTGCCCCTCGATCGCGCCCAGGCGATCGGTCGGGAAGTTCACGTCATCGTTCTCATACGCCTTCGTGATCGTGCCCGACTCGTGCACCTTCAGGAAGTGCACCGGGATGTCGAGGTGCCGGGTCGCCAGGTTCGTGAACCGGTGCGCCGCCGTCTCGTACGACACCGAGTACGCGTCGCGCAGATCCTCGATCGAGATCGACCGGCGGGCCTTGGCATCCTTGAGCGCAGGCACCACGTGCGCCTCGGGGATCAGCAGCGCACCCGTGAGGTAGTTCGTCTCGACCCGCTGGCGCAGGAACTCGGCGTAGCTGCGCGGCTCCGAGTGGCCGAGCATGCGGCTCGACAGCGCCTGCAGCACCGCGGTGCGGGCATCGCCCTTCGCCGGCACCCGGCTCGAGAGGTACAACCGGCCGTGCGCGAGATCGGCGACGCTGCGGGTCGTCTGCGGCAGGTCGGGTGCGTAGTGCAGGGTGAAGCCGAGGTACGCCGCGATCTCCGATGCCGTGCGCTGCGTGAGCGGTCCGCCAGGGTGCCCGACCGCGCTGAGGATCTCGGATGCCTTGGTCTCGAGGTCGGCGAAGTGGTTGTCCTGCCTGCGCATCAGGTGTCGGAGCTCGACGTTCGCGCGGCGTGCCTCCTCCGGGGTCGCCGCCCGCTCGTCCTTGAGGCGGTCGATCTCGCCGTGCAGCGCGAGCAGCGCCTTCAGCGCATCCGTCGGCACGCTCTTCGCGATGCGGAACGGCTCGATCCCGAGCGCCTGGAAGGTCTGCCCCTTCATCGCTCGCTCGAGCGCGATCTCCACGGCGCTCCGTTCGTCGAGCGGCTCACCCTCGAGCAGGGCATCGATCGTGACGCCGAGCGCTCGGGCGATCGCCTGCAGCTGCGTCAGTTTGGGCTCGCGCTTGCCGGTCTCGACCATCGACATCTGGCTCGGCGCGCGATCGACCGCCGCAGCGAGGTCGTCCAGGGTCATTCCTCGCGCCGTGCGCAGCTGACGGATGCGGCGTCCGATCGTGAGGGAGTCGGCGTCCTCTGCAGCGGAGAGCTGGGTCCCTGAGCCTGTCGAAGGGGTCATGGCGGTGATTCTGTCACAGAAACAGAATTTCACACGATCTTCTCCTCGGATTCGGCAATCGGATGCCCCGAACTTCACACACAGTGGGAACACGCCACCCGCTGGACGCTTCGACAGGCCCAGCGATCCACGCTCATCGAGGAGACACCATGACGAACACCGCAGGAACCAACGCACCCCGCCCCGCCGGCCTGCGAGCCGGTGACCAGGTGCAGACGGCTGCCGAGCTCCAGGAGATCTGGGAGACGGACCCCCGGTGGGACGGCGTCGAGCGCACGTACACGGCAGACGACGTCATCCGCATCCGTGGCTCCGTCCGCGAGGAGTCGACGCTCGCCCACCGCGGTGCCGAGAACCTCTGGAACCTCCTGCACACCGAGGACTACGTGCGGGCGCTCGGCGCCTACACCGGCGGCCAGGCCGTGCAGCAGGTGCGCGCAGGGCTCAAGGCGATCTACCTCTCCGGCTGGCAGGTCGCGGCCGACGGCAACCTCGCCGGTCAGACCTACCCGGACCAGTCGCTGTACCCCGCGAACTCGGTGCCGGCGGTGGTCCGCCGCATCAACAACGCCCTGATCCGCCAGGACCAGCTCGAGCACGCCGAGGCCATGAGCGGCACCGGCGAGATCACGCAGGACTGGCTCGCCCCGATCGTCGCCGACGCCGAGGCCGGGTTCGGCGGACCGCTGAACGCCTACGAGCTCGCGCAGTCGCTGATCCAGGCCGGAGCTGCGGCGATCCACTGGGAGGACCAGCTCGCGAGCGAGAAGAAGTGCGGCCACCTCGGCGGCAAGGTGCTCGTGCCGACCCAGCAGCACATCCGCACCCTGAATGCGGCTCGCCTCGCGGCCGACGTCGCCGGCGTCCCCACCGTCATCATCGCCCGAACGGACGCCCTCGCCGCCGACCTGCTCACCAGCGACGTCGACGAGCGCGACCAGGCGTTCACCACCGGCGAGCGCACACCGGAGGGCTTCTACCGCATCCGCCCCGGCATCGAGTCGGTCATCAGCCGCGGACTCGCCTTCGCGCCCTACGCCGATCTGCTGTGGGTCGAGACGGGAGAGCCCGACATCGAGCTCGCCCGCGCCTTCGCCGCAGCCGTCCACGAGCAGTTCCCCGGCAAGCTCCTCGCCTACAACTGCTCGCCGAGCTTCAACTGGAAGCGCCACCTCTCGGACGCCGAGATCGCGACCTTCCAGCAGGAGCTCGCCGACCTGGGGTACAAGTTCCAGTTCATCACCCTGGCCGGCTTCCACGCCCTGAACTACTCGATGTTCGACCTCGCCCGCGGCTACGCCGATCGCGCCATGAGCGCCTACGTCGAGCTGCAGGAGGCCGAGTTCGCCGCTGAAGCAGACGGCTACACCGCCACCAAGCACCAGCGCGAGGCCGGCACCGGGTACTTCGATGTCATCTCCACCGCGCTCAACCCCGACAGCGCGACCCTCGCCCTCGCCGGCTCCACCGAGACCGCGCAGTTCCACTGATTTCGCAAAGGACCACGATCATGACCACTCCCACCGCTCCCCCGACCACGACTCCGATCCAGACGACCCAGCAGGGTCCGGCGATCGAGGTCACCGGCGCACTGCGCGACCGCTTCGAGGAGATCCTCACCCCCGGCGCGATCGCCTTCCTCACCGAGCTGCACCATCGCTTCGCCTCGCGTCGCCATGACCGGCTCGCCGACCGCATGCGTCGTCGCTTCGAGATCGGCAACGGCCACGACCCGCGGTTCCGCGACGACACGGCCCACATCCGCGACGACGCAGAATGGCGTGTCGCGGGTGCAGGTCCGGGGCTCGAGGACCGTCGCGTCGAGATCACCGGTCCGACCGACCCGAAGATGACGATCAACGCGCTGAACTCCGGCGCGAGGGTCTGGCTCGCCGACCAGGAGGACGCCACGAGCCCCACCTGGAAGAACGTCATCGAGGGTCAGCTGTCGCTGCGCGACGCGATCCGGGGCGAGCTCTCGTTCACGTCTCCCGCAGGCAAGGAGTACCGCGTCACCGCAGAGCGCACGCCGACGATCGTGATGCGTCCGCGCGGCTGGCACCTGCCGGAGAAGCACATCGCCTTCATCGACCGCGCAGGACGCCGCACCTCGGCATCCGGCTCCCTGGTCGACTTCGGGCTCTACTTCCTGCACAACGCGCAGGCGCTGATCGACGGCGGCCGTGGGCCCTATTTCTACCTCGCCAAGATCGAGTCCAGCGAAGAGGCCAAGCTCTGGGACGACGTCTTCTCGTTCAGCGAGGAGTACATCGGCATCCCGCACGGCACGATCAGGGCGACTGTCCTGATCGAGACGCTTCCCGCCGCGTTCGAGATGGACGAGATCCTGTACGAGCTGCGCGATCACTGCGCCGGCCTGAACGCAGGGCGCTGGGACTACATCTTCTCGATCATCAAGAACTACCGCGGCCGCGGTGCACGGTTCGTGCTCCCCGACCGCAGCGAGGTCACGATGACGGTGCCGTTCATGCGGGCCTACACCGACCTGCTCGTGCAGACCTGCCACAAGCGGGGAGCCTTCGCGATCGGCGGCATGAGCGCGTTCATCCCGAACCGCCGCGACCCCGAGGTGACGGCGCGCGCGATCGAGAAGGTCTCCGCCGACAAGAAGCGCGAGGCCGGCGACGGCTTCGACGGCACCTGGGTCGCGCACCCCGACCTGATCCCGACCGCACAGGCCGAATTCGATGCGGTGCTCGGCGACCGGCCGAACCAGGTCGACCGCCAGCGCGACGATGTGCACGTGCAGGCATCCGATCTGCTCGATCTGCACATCGGTCGACCGATCACGGCGCAGGGCGTTCGCGACAACGTCTCGGTTGCGATCCGCTACCTCGAGGCGTGGCTGCGCGGTCTGGGCGCCGTCGCGATCGACAACCTGATGGAGGATGCCGCGACCGCCGAGATCAGCCGCTCGCAGGTCTGGCAGTGGATCCACCAGGACCGCAGCACGCAGGACGGGTCCGCGATCACGGCCGAGTACATCGAGGGACTCATCTCCCAGGTGCTCGCCCAGGCGACGCGGAGCGCCGGCGATCGGTTCGACGACGCGGCGGAGATCTTCCGCGAGGTGTCGCTGCGCGAGGAGTTCCCGGCGTTCCTCACACTCGGCGCGTACTCGAAGTACCTGATCGACGAGGACTGAGGTTCCCCCCACGAGCCCCCGCTCGCGCCCGCATCCGGCGGCGCGCGATCGGGGGCGTCGTGGCGTCTCGGCGCACCCGGAGCCAACGCACCGCAGCGGACGTACGCTGGACCCATGACGGACGCATGGAGTGACATCGCCGGCGAGTTCCTGCACCTCTACCCGCGGGGCAACCGACTGCTGGCCGTGACCGGAGCGGATGCCGAGCGCTCGCGACGCGCGGCCGACGATCTCGCCGCCGCGCTGACGACGGCAGACCAGCGGGTCGAGCGCACGCACACCGCCGACGGGGATGCCGAGGCGCTGCGCGCCGAGATCGTCTCGCCCTTCCGCGCCTCAGCGCAGGACGGACGCGTGCTGATCGTCTCCGGCCCAGCCGCGCTGATGGACGAGGGAACCCGAGGCATCTGGAACTTCACCCTGTGGCAGCTCGCCGGCGATGAGCCGCCGCACAGCGTGGCATCCGCTCTCGTCGATGTCACCGACCCGGACAACCCGGTGCGGCGCACCGCCGACTACTGCGCGCTGCCGGCCTCCTTCGGGGCCTGACCGGCGCGAACCACCGGACCCTGGGTCGTTCCGGTCGCAGTTCGTGCCGCTTGCGGTCCGGCCGGGGCGGCACGAAGTGCGACCGGAAGGAACGCGCGCGGCCGCGACCCGCTCACGCGAACGACGCGGCGACCGAGTTGCGGTGATAGTCGAAGACGATGCTCGTGCGGGTCGAGGCGACGCTGCTCTGCGCCGACAGGTGCTCGAGCACGAACTCGCGCATCTCCGACGAGTCGGCCACGGCGATGTGCAGCAGGAAGTCGTCGTCGCCGCCGAGGAAGAACACCTGGATCACCTGCGGCAGGACTCGCACACGTTCCGCGAACTCGACGATGCTCTCCCGCCGCCCGCTCGGACGCAGCGTCACACCGATGATCGCCTGGAGTCCGGCGCCCAGCATCCGCTCGTCGACGCTCGCGTGGAACCCCGTGATCACACCGCGATCGATCAGCGACCGAAGGCGCGCATGCGCGGTCGACGGGGCGACGCCGAGTGTTCCGGCCAACTCGGCGTTCGTCATCCGTCCATCGAGACTGAGCAGCCTCACGATCTCCGCATCGATCGGGTCGAGCGCCGGCGCCCGAAGAGTCTTCGGCCCAGCGGCCTGTTCTGCCTCGTCCATACGAAGCATTATTCAGGATTTCGACTCAGCCCGAATCTTCTGAAGAGAATCTGTTGAAGTGCCGACGTTTCTGCGATTCTGTCTTCACGCACGCGACAGTAGTCCTCACGGACACGACATATGGAGGATCGATGAAGATCGGCGTCCCCACCGAGGTCAAGAACAACGAGAACCGGGTCGCTCTGACACCGGCCGGCGCTGACCGACTCGTGCACGAGGGCCATCGGGTGATCGTGCAGTCCGGCGCAGGACTGGGCTCGAGCATCACGGATGACGCGTACCGCGCCGTCGGGGCCGAGATCGTCGACGCCGCCGCCGAGGTGTGGGCCGCGGCCGACCTGCTGATCAAGGTCAAGGAGCCGATCGCGCAGGAGTACGGCTTCCTGCGCCCCGACCTCACCCTCTTCACCTACCTGCACCTCGCCGCGGACCGCGCCCTCACCACCGCGCTGGTCGATGCCGGCACCACCGCCGTCGCGTACGAGACCGTCCAGCTGCCTGACCGCAGCCTGCCGCTGCTCGTGCCGATGAGCGAGATCGCCGGCCGACTGTCGGTGACGATGGGCTCCTACGCACTGCTGCGCTCGAACGGCGGCCGCGGCACTCTGCTCGGCGGCATCGCCGGCACCCCGCGCGCGAAGACCGTCGTGATCGGCGGTGGCGTCGCCGGCGAGCACGCTGCGGCGAACGCGCTCGGCCTCGGCTCGAAGGTCACCGTGATCGACATCTCCCTGCCGCGTCTGCGCGAGCTCGAGCACCGCTACGGTGGCGCCCTCGAGACCCGCGCCTCGAGCCGGTACGACATCGCCGAGGAACTCGCCACCGCAGACCTCGTGATCGGCTCGGTGCTGATCCCAGGCGCCGCAGCGCCCAAGCTCGTGACCGACGACATGGTCGCGACCATGAAGCCCGGCTCGGTGCTGGTCGACATCGCGATCGATCAGGGCGGATGCTTCGAGGGGTCTCGTCCGACCACGCACGACGACCCGACGTTCGCGGTGCACGACTCGATCTACTACTGCGTCGCGAACATGCCGGGTGCCGTGCCCGAGACCGCGACTCGTGCGCTCACGAATGCGACGCTCCCCTACGTCTCGGCGATCGCCGGCAAGGGCTGGGACCGTGCGGCGGCCGACGACGCGGCACTGGCCAAGGGCCTGAACGTGCACGGTGGCCGCATCGTGCTCGACGCCGTCGCTCAGGCGCACGGCTTCGCCACCGCCTGACCTCGCGGAACCCCGCTGGAATCCGAAAGAACTCAGGATCTTCATGACGACTCGCCCGGCATCCGGCATGTCCACCCGAGTACGCTCGTAGTCGTGACCGAACGAGCTCCTCTCTCCCGCAAACTGTCCGCGATCGCCGAATCCGCGACCCTCAAGGTCGATGCCAAGGCGAAGGCTCTCAAGGCTGAGGGCAAGCCCGTGATCTCGTATGCGGCAGGCGAGCCGGACTTCTCGACGCCCCAGTTCATCGTGGATGCCGCGGCCGAGGCGCTCGCCGACCCGGCCAGTTACCGGTACACGCCAGCAGCCGGACTCCCGGCGCTGCGCGAGGCCATCGCCGCGAAGACGCTGCGCGACTCGGGGCTCGAGGTCTCGCCGAGCCAGGTCATCGTGACCAACGGCGGCAAGCAGTCCGTCTACCAGGCGTTCCAGGCCGTGGTGAACCCCGGCGACGAGGTGCTGCTGCCGGCGCCGTACTGGACCACCTACCCTGAGGCGATCCGTCTCGCCGACGGCACCCCGATCGAGGTCTTCGCCGGCGCCGACCAGGACTACAAGGTCACCGTCGAGCAGCTCGAGGCCGCCCGCACCGAACGCACCACCGCATTGGTCTTCGTCTCGCCGTCGAACCCGACCGGGTCCGTCTACACCGCCGAGGAGACGAAGGCGATCGGCGAGTGGGCGCTCGAGCACGGCATCTGGGTCATCAGCGACGAGATCTACCAGAACCTCACGTACGAAGGCGTCAAGGCGACCTCGATCGTCGAGGCGGTCCCCGAGGTCGCGGGGCAGACGATCCTCGTCAACGGTGTCGCGAAGACCTACGCCATGACCGGCTGGCGTGTCGGCTGGATGGTCGGCCCCGCCGACGCCATCAAGATCGCCGCGAACCTGCAGTCGCACCTGTCGAGCAACGTGAACAACGTCGCGCAGAAGGCCGCGATCGCCGCGCTGAACGGCCCCCAGGACGAGGCCGAGCAGATGCGCGAGGCATTCGACCGTCGCCGCCGCCTGATCGTCGCCGAGCTGTCGAAGATCGACGGCGTCCGCGTGCCGAACCCGCTCGGCGCGTTCTACGTGTACCCCGACGTGCAGGGCCTGCTCGGCCGCACCTGGGGCGGCGTGACGCCGACGACCTCGCTCGAGCTCGCCGACCTCATCCTCGACCAGGCCGAGGTCGCAGTCGTTCCCGGTGAGGCGTTCGGACCGAGCGGGTACCTCCGCCTCTCCTACGCCCTCGGCGACGATGCACTCCTCGAAGGGGTGCAGCGCCTCCAGCGCCTGTTCGCCTGAGCCCACGAATCGAGAAGGCCCCCTCGCACAGTCGCCTGCAGAGGGGGCCTTCGTCGTGCTGTCAGGATTCCGGCTGGTAGCCGATCAGCCAGCG
This sequence comes from Microbacterium sp., assembly GCF_036823965.1. Classification (GTDB taxonomy): domain Bacteria; phylum Actinomycetota; class Actinomycetes; order Actinomycetales; family Microbacteriaceae; genus Microbacterium. The sequence continues at coordinate 179,069 of NZ_DAITBE010000004.1, forward strand.
GACGCCGTAGCGATCGACGAGCGTGCCGTCCCAGTCGCCCCAGGGGCGTCGCTGCAGCGGATCGATCACGCGTCCGCCGACCGAGAGATCGGCGAACCAGCCGGTCAGTGTCGAGGCGTCAGCGGTACCGAGCAGCGAGAAGAACATGCCGTTCATCTGCACGGCATCCGCATCGATGCCGGCATCCGCGCCGGAGAGGTCGACGACCCCTTCCAGCATCGCGTGCGCGATCGCATCGGACGGGCCGTCGTGCCGTTCGAACTGGGCGTAGTCGAACATTCGCAGCTCGCCGCCGAACACCGACTGGTAGTGCCGCATCGCCTCGGCAGCGTTCCCGGGGAACAGCAGGTACGGAGTCAGTCCACTCATGCGGCGAGTGTAGCCCCGGAGCGGCGCCGCACTACAGCTCGACGTCGACGAGCACCGGCTCGGGCTGCAGCACCAGGCCGAACTCGGCGTGCACGCGGCTCTGGATGAATCGCGCGAGCTGCGCGACCTCGGCGGCGCTCGCGCCTCCGCGGTTCGTCAGGGCGAGGGCGTGCTTGGTCGAGACGGATGCGCGCGACCGTGGCAGCTTGAACCCCTTGCGGATGCCGGCCTGCTCGATGAGCCAGGCTGCGCTGACCTTGACGTCGGTCGGCTGGCGCCGTGGGGCCTCGACGAGTCCCTCGTACGTCGCCAGCGGGATCACGGTCACGGCGTCGAGATCCGGCGAGACCGGCCACCGAGGGCACTCCGGTGGCAGCGCACGGGCGACGCCCTCCGGCACGATCGCGTTCTGGAAGAACGAGCCGACGCCGTGCGTGTCCGGATCGTTCTCGTCGAGCAGCATGCCCTTCGACGCCCTGGTCGCGAGGATGCGTTCGCGCACCCAGGCGAGCGGCACGGGAGTGTCATCGGAGAGGCCGAGCGCCCGACGCAGCTGCTCGCCGCGCACGATGCGCTCGCTCGCCACCACCAGGTCGACCGTGGCGGACAGGATCACGGCACGCCGCTCCGGCACGCTGCCGTAGTGGTGCTTGAGCACGGAGGTGCGGAAGCCGAGTCCGAGCTCGGATGCCGGGACGGTCGAGATCACGCCGGTGCTCTCGTCGATCAGCTCGACCTCGACCAGCGTCTCCTGGATCTCCTGGCCGTAGGCGCCGATGTTCTGCACCGGCGCAGCGCCGACCGTGCCGGGGATGCCGGACATCGCCTCGAGGCCCGCGTAGCCGTGCTCGACCGCGTAGGCGACGAGCGCATCCCAGCCGTGCCCCGCCTGCGCGCGCAGGCGGATCCGTCCTGTGTGCGGCGAGGGCAGCTCTTCGATGCCCTCGGTCAGCACCCGGATGACGGTGCCCTCGAACGGCTCATCGCCGACGAACAGGTTCGACCCGCCGCCGAGCACGAACCAGTCGTCTCCGCGGGACCAGGTGTCGCGCAGCGCCTCGACGAGGCCCTCGGTCGTGTGCGCCTCCTGCATCCGCTCCGGGGCGGCACCGGTGCGCAGCGTCGTGAGCTCTGCGAGACGGATCGGCTCGATCTCGCGCATCAGACCACGCCCATCAGACGGCGACGCGCAGCTGCGCCTTGACGAGCACGGTGGTCTCGTCGAACGTGACCTTCAGATCGATGCGAGCGGACTCGTCGTCGACCGCGCCGACCGTCGCGAGCACGTGCACGTCGGCGCCGTCGGTGGCGTCGACCACGACCGGCTTGGTGAAGCGGACGCCGTAGTCGAGGATCCTGGTGCCGGGCTCGAGGGCGGCGACGACGACCGACGACGCGATGCCCATGGTGAGCATGCCGTGCGCGAGCACTCCGGGAAGACCGACGGATGCTGCGACGTCATCGCGGTAGTGGATGGGGTTGAAGTCCCCAGAGGCACCGGCATAGCGCACGAGCGACTCCCGGTCGAGGTGCACGGTTCGCTCGGCGATCGTGTCTCCGACTGCGTACGCCATCACTCCCCCTCTCCGACCAGCAGCACGCTGGTCGCGGTCACGACGTGGGCGCCGTCGACATCGGTGATCTCGGCCTCGCTGGTGATGAGCGCGTTGCCGCCCATCGTGCGGATGCCGGTGACCTCGAGCCGTCCGACGAGCTCGTCGCCGGCCACGATCGGACGCGAGTAGGTGAAGCGCTGCTCGGCGTGGATCGTGCGCGCGAGCACGATGCCGGAGTCGTCGAGGGCGAGCAGCTGCTGCAGCGTCTGGTCCTGGACCACCATCGCGAAGGTCGGCGGCGCGACGACGTCGGCGAATCCGGCCGCGCGGGCCGCCTCGACGTCGGTGTGCTGCGGGGCATCGGCGAAGACGGCGCGAGCGAACTCGCGAATCTTCTCTCGTCCGACGAGGTACGGGAGCGTCGGCGGGAACTCCCGGCCGACCAGTTCTGGGTTCACTGCCACCTCTCGATCCTACCGAGGGCAGCCGGCACCCGTGCTCCGATCAGCCCTTCTTCCGACCGCGGATCGCCTTGAGCGCCATCTGCACCGCGATCACGACGAGGTATGCCGCGAACAGGATGTTGCCGACGGACGGGTCGACGATGGTGGCGATCCACGCGCCGAGGGCGGTGGTCGTGCAGGCCGCGACGCCGATCAGGGCTCCGGCCAGCAGGTCGACGTTGCGATGGCGGATGTTGCCGACCGTTCCCGAGATCGCGGTCGGGATCATCATGAGCAGCGAGGTGCCCTTCGCGATGAGATCGCTGGTGCCGAACACGAGCATCAGCACCGGGACGACGATCACCCCGCCGCCGACGCCGATGAGTCCGGCCAGGACGCCGGTGCCGACACCGACCGCGACCAGCGCGATGCCGGTGAGCCAGGTCAGTTCGAACACGGCATCGCGAGAGGGGACGACCAGGAACAGCGTGACGATCACGACGACGAGGAAGCCGACGAAGCCCCACCGCAGCGCGGTCTGCGAGATCCGCGGCAGCAGGCGGGTGCCGATCTGCGCGCCGACCACGGCTCCGGCCGCGAGGATCAGCGCCGGGATCCAGGCGACCGAACCCGACACGGCGTACGAGATCACGCCGACGCTCGCGGTCGGCACGATCGCCGCGAGCGAGGTGCCGGCGGCGAGGCGCTGGTCGAAGTGCAGGAACAGGACGAGCAGGGGTACGATCACCGTGCCACCGCCGACACCGAAGAGGCCGGAGAGGAGGCCGGCGAGGAGGCCGATCCCGATGAACGCCGCGTACGCTCGCGGCCCCCGATGCAGGCCAGTGGCGGCGTCGTTCACGCTTCGTTCCTTCCACGCGACCCGACGAAGGCCGCACCGTGCTCAGCCTACTCCCGCGACCCGCTCGTCCTGTTCCGTGCTCAGACCTCCGAGTCCGTGCGTATCGGCACCGCGATCGACTCGGTGAGCGCCTGCTCGTACCGCCGCTGACGGCGGCGCAGCCACAGTCCGCCGACGATCAGGAGTGCCAGCACACCGTACGCGATCGCTGCGAACGGCTGCGCGACGAGCGTCGTCAGATCGCCCTGACTCAGCTGCAGCGCACGGCGCAGCTGCGCCTCGCCCATCGGTCCCAGGATCATGCCGACGACGAGCGGCGCGACCGGGAAGCCATAACGCCGCATGAAGTAGCCGAGCACACCGATCACGAGCAGGATGAGGATGTCGACGACCGAGTAGTTCAGCGCGTAGGCGCCGAAGGCGGCGAACATGAGGATGCCGGCGTACAGGTACGGCCGAGGGATCTGCAGCAGTTTCACCCACATGCCGACGAGCGGCAGGTTCAGCACGAGCAGGATCACGTTGCCGATGTAGAGGCTGGCGACCAGCGCCCACACCAGCGAGGACTGGCTCGTGAAGAGCATCGGCCCCGGCTGGAGGCCGTAGGACTGGAAGGCGGTCAGGATGATCGCGGCCGTCGCCGTCGTCGGCAGGCCGAGCGTCAGCAGCGGCACGAGCACGCCGGCGGCCGCCGCGTTGTTCGCGGACTCCGGTCCTGCGACGCCCTCGATCGCGCCCCGTCCGAACTCGTCCTTGCGCTTCGAGAGCTTGCGCTCCGTGGCATACGACAGGAAGGTCGCGACGTCGGCACCGCCCGCCGGGATCGTGCCGATCGGGAAGCCGATCGCCGTCCCGCGCAGCCACGGCTTCCACGAGCGACGCCAGTCGTCTCGCGTCATCCAGTTCTTCCATCCGCGGCTCACCGGGATCACATCGATCGCGCCGTGCCGGAGCCGCGCCGCGATGTACAGCGTCTCCCCCACCGCGAAGAGTCCGACCGCCACCAGCACGATGTCGATGCCGTCGGCGAGCGGCAGCAGCCCGAGCGTGTACCGCTGCTGTCCGGAGAGCTGGTCGGTGCCGATCAGGCCGAGGAACAGTCCGACGCCGAGCGAGAGCAGCCCGCGCGGCACGGACGAACCCATCAGGGCGCCGACCGTGACGAAGGCCACCACGATCAGCGCGACGTAGTCCGACGGTCCGAGGTTCACCGCGAACTGGGCGAGCACCGGTGCGAGCAGCGTGAGGCCGATCGTCGCGATGGTGCCGGCGATGAACGAGCCGATCGCAGCCGTGGCGAGGGCCGCGGCCCCTCGACCGAGCTTGGCCATCTTGTGCCCCTCGATCGCGGTCACGATCGAGGCGGACTCCCCCGGGGTGTTCAGGAGGATGCTGGTGGTCGAGCCGCCGTACATCCCGCCGTAGTAGATGCCGGCGAACGTGATGAGCGCCGCGGTCGGATCGAGCGTGTAGGTGAGCGGCAGCAGCAGCGCGACCGTCATCGCCGGCCCGATGCCGGGGAGCACGCCGACAGCGGTGCCGATCAGCACGCCGAAGAACGCGAAGACGAGGTACTGCGGCTGCAGCGCGGTGGCGAAGCCTTCCAGGAGCAGGGTCCAGCTGTCCATCAGAACATCCTCCCCAGCCACCCGAGCGCCGGGCCCCAGGGCAGCGAGAGCCCCAGCAGTCCGCCGAACACGACCTGGACGACGAGCGCGAGCACGACGCCGATGATCAGCGCGCGCCACCACTTCTTGGCGCCGAGCGACCACGCGACCCCGCCGAACAGGAGTGCGGCGGCTGGGGCCCAGCCGAGCACCTCGATGAGCGCGAGGTGCGCGACCAGGAATGCGGCGATCTTCACGAGCGTGATCCAGTCGGTCGGCAGGCTCTGGTCGACGTCCTCGCCGTCCTCCGGCACCCCTCGGTCACCCCGGAGGATGCCGATGACCACCGCGACCGCCGAGCCGAGCAGCAGCACCGCGACGAAGATCGGGAACACGGTCGGCCCGACCTGCGAGCCGACGGGCACGTGGATCGTGAACACGCCGATGAGCGCGAACAGCCCGAGCGCGACCATGAGCAGGGCGAACACGAGTTCGCCGGGCGGGAGACCACCGAGGAGCCGTGCGGGTCGGTCGACGCCGACCCGCACCTCCTCGGATCCCCGCAGAGACCCGCGCGCCATGTCAGCCGACCAGACCGATGTTCTGCAGCGTGGTCGTGACCTCGTCGATGTTCCCGGTGAGGTAGTCCTCGAACTCGGCGCCGGTGAGGAAGGCGTCGGCCCATCCCCTGGTCTCGAGCTCCTCGGTCCACGCATCCGTGTCATGCAGCTCGGTGACGATGCGCTCGAGCTCGGCACGGTGGGCGTCGTCGATGTCACCGGGAGCGATCACGCCGCGCCAGTTGGTCAGCACGACGTCGTAACCGGAGTCGGTGATGGTGGGCACGTCGGGCAGCTGCGGAACCTCCGCGTCGGACGAGACCGCGAGCGCCCGCATGGTGCCTGCCTCGATGTGCTGCAGGAACTCGCCGACGCCGGAGATGCCGGCTGAGACCTTGCCGCCGAGGATGAGCGAGGTCGCCTCGCCGCCGCCCGAATTCGGCGTGTAGTTGAGCTTCTCGGCGATCTCGGCGCCGTCGAGGCCCGCCTCCTCCAGCATGAGCCCGGCGAGGATGTGGTCGGCGCCGCCAGCGGACCCACCCGTGATCGTGACCGCCTGGCCGGTGTCGACGACGTCCTCGACCAGATCCTCGAGCGTGTCGTACTCCGAGTCGGCCGGAACCACCACGACGAGGGGCTCATCGGTCAGCCGGGCGATCGGCGTCATGTCCTCGATGCGGACGGCGGACGCGTTGGTCTCCACCGCACCGACCATCACGAGGCCCATGACCATGAGCGTGTCGGGGTCGCGCTCGTTCGCGAGCTGCGCGAGCCCGACCGTGCCGCCTGCGCCGCCGACGTTGGTGACCGGCGCGGAGCCGACGATCTTCTCCTCGGTGAGCAGCTGCGAGAGCGCCCGGCCGGTCTGGTCCCACCCGCCGCCCGGGTCGGCCGGGACGACGATCGACAGATCCGTGACGGTCACCGCCTCGTCGCTCTGATCCGCGGCCGGCGCCGAGCCGCCTGCGCATGAGGTCAGTGTCACTGCGGCGACCGCCGCCAGTGCGACCAGGGTGCCGATGCGTGCTGTGTTCATGATGCGCTCCTCCTTGAGCGTCGATGAATGCTGTCCGTCAACCCTGGGAGCAGCGACCCCGGCGCTCAAGCTTCGGAAACTATTGCTCCCGGTTCCGAAACTATTGGTCGCGAACGCCGCCTCCATCCGCTCGCGGGCTGCACCGGCACCCGCGACAATGGTCAGGTGGCTTCGAAGATGACGCTTCGCGTGCAGCTGCTGCTTCTGCAGGCGCTGATCGTGTTCCTCGTGACGCTCGCGACCGGTGTGGTCGCCGGGGCGTTCCAGGAGCATGCGCTCCGGGAGGGCTACAAGGACCGGATGCAGGCGGTGGCCCAATCGATCGCGCAGCTGCCGACCATCCTCGAGGCCTTCGACGACGCCGATCCATCCGCGGAGATCCAGCCCGTCGCCGAGGTCATCCGCAAGGCGTCGGACCTGGCCTATGTCGTCGTCGCGAACTCCGACGGCATCCGCTACTCGCACCCGGATCCGGACCGCATCGGGGAACGCGTGTCGACGGACCCGTCGATCCCGCTCTCCGGCGAGGTCTACGTCGGCACGCAGACCGGCACGCTCGGCCCGTCGTGGCGGGTCAAGGTGCCGATCCGCGATGCCGACGGCACAGTGATGGGCACCGCATCCGTCGGCATCCTCGAGTCCGAGCTCAACGCCGAGTTCATGTCGAACCTCTCCTGGCTCATCGCCGCGATGCTGGCGGCCGCCGTCGCCGGCGTCTTCGGCTCGGCGTGGGTGACCGCGGTCATCCGCCGCCGCATCTACCGACTCGAACCGCACCAGATCGCCGCGCTGGTGAAGAATCAGGAGACGACGCTGCATGGTCTCAGCGAGGGCGTGATCACGGTCGACGAGCAGGGACGCATCACGCTCGCGAACGACGCGGCCGCTCGCTTCCTCGGCACCGGCGTCGAAGCGCTGGACGGAGCGGATGCCGACGAGGCGCTGGGTCCTGAGCTCGCCACCGTGCTGCGCGAGGGAGAGACGGTCGGGCGGCCGGTCATCGTCGGCGCCCGTGTGCTGGTGGCTCGCAGTACCGGCAGCGATGCCGGCGGGCGGGGTGTCGGGGCGACCCTGCTGCTGCGCGACCACACCGAGCTGCACGACGCGGTCCGACGCGTCGAGACGGCGGATGCGATCATCGCGTTCCGGGAGCGCTTCGGGGTGCCCAAAGGGCTGAGCGCAGAGACGCTCGACCGGGTCGTGGCCGCGCTCGTCGCGCATCCTGATGCTTCGGCGTCGGAGATCGGCGATGACGTGCAGGTCTCACGGGTGAGCGCTCGTCGCTACCTGGAGCACCTCGCGAGCTCCGGCAGGGCGGTCCGCACACTCGACTACTCCACCAAGGGACGGCCGAGCACGCGCTACCGGGTCATCGAGGGGGCCGACTCCCGGCAGGAGCCGGGGAATCCTCGATGAGCTCTGGGACGCAGTCCCCGTCTATGCGACACTTGATCCCATCACCGGGGACGACGCGGTCTCCGGCCGGATCGAAGGAGATCTCATGGTTCGCAGCACCTTCCCCGATGTGGAGATCCCCGACGTCTCCGTCTTCGACTTCCTGTTCGGCGACCTCGACGACGCCAGGCTCGACGCCACCGCGCTGATCGACGGGACGAGCGGCGCCGAGACCACCTACCGTCAGCTCATCGGCCAGATCGAGCTCTTCGCGGGTGCGCTCGCAGCGCGCGGGGTCGGCGTCGGCACGCGTGTCGGCGTGCTCTGCCCGAACATCCCCGCGTTCGCGACGGTGTTCCACGGCATCCTCCGCGCCGGCGCCACCGCGACCACCGTCAACTCGCTCTACACAGCCGACGAGATCGCCAACCAGCTCACCGACGCCGAGGCCGACTGGCTCATCACCGTGTCGCCGCTGCTCCCGGGCGCGCAGGCAGCGGCCGAGAAGGTCGGGATCGCCGCCGACCACCTCATCGTGCTCGACGGCGCCGACGGGCATCCGTCCCTCCCCGCACTCCTCGGAGAAGGGCACCAGGCTCCGGACGTGACGTTCGACCCTGCCGAGCACCTCGCGGTGCTGCCGTATTCCTCCGGCACGACCGGTCGTCCCAAGGGCGTGATGCTGACGCACCGCAACCTCGTCGCGAACGTGAGCCAGTGCCGCTCGACGATCTCGCTCGCCGACGACGACCGCGTCCTCGCGGTGCTCCCCTTCTTCCACATCTACGGTATGACCGTGCTGCTGAACTTCGCACTCCGCCAGCGCGCTGCGCTCGTCACGATGCCGAAGTTCGATCTCACCGACTTCCTCAGGGTCGTCGCCGAGCATCGGACGACGTGGGTGTTCATCGCGCCGCCGATCGCGGTGGCCCTGGCGAAGCATCCGCTCGTCGATCAGTACGACCTGTCGTCGATCAAGGTGATCTTCTCGGGAGCCGCTCCCCTCGACGGAGCGCTCGCGTCCGCGGTCGCGACGCGTCTGCACTGCACGGTCTGCCAGGGCTACGGCATGACCGAGACCAGCCCGGTGACGCACGCGATCCCCGCGGACCGCGACGACCTGGACCGCTCGAGCGTCGGGCTGCTGCTCGCCGGCACCGAGGCCCGGCTGGTCGACTCCGAGACCGGGCGCGATGTCGAGGCGCCGACCGAGGGCGTGAGCGAGCCGGGTGAGATCCTGATCCGAGGCCCCCAGGTGATGAAGGGCTACCTGAACCGTCCTGATGCCACGGCGGAGATGCTCGACGACGACGGATGGCTGCACACCGGAGACGTCGCCACCGTGACGCATGACGGGATCTTCCGCATCGTCGACCGCTTGAAGGAGCTCATCAAGTACAAGGGCTATCAGGTCGCACCTGCCGTGCTCGAAGCGGTGCTGCTGGAGCACCCCTCGATCGCGGATGCAGCGGTCATCGGCGCATCCGACGACGACGGCCAGGAAGTGCCGAAGGCCTTCGTCGTGGTGCAGCAGGGTGCGGAGCTCGATGCGGATGCCGTCATGGCCCACGTCGCCGCGCGCGTCGCACCGCACGAGAAGGTGCGGCAGGTGGAATTCATCGACGCGATCCCCAAGTCGGCCTCCGGGAAGATCCTGCGCAAGGACCTCCGCGCGCGCTGACCCGCCCCGGCTCAGGAAACGACGAAGCCCGCCACCCCGGAAGGGGCGGCGGGCTTCGTCGTGATGAGAGGTGCTTACTTCTCGACAGCGTCCTCGGCGGCAGCCTCGGCTGCTTCGCCCTCGGCCTGCGACTCGGCACCGGCGTCGGCGGCGTCCTCGGCGGGAGCCTCCTCGACGGGAGCCTCCTCGACGGGGGCTTCCTCGACCTTTGCCGGCTTCTCAGCGGCAGCGGTCTTCTTGGCCGACTTCGCCTTCGGCGTGACGGGCTCGAGGACGAGCTCGATCACGGCCATGGGTGCGTTGTCACCCTTGCGGTTGCCGACCTTCGTGATGCGGGTGTAGCCACCCTCACGGTCAGCGACCAGCGGAGCGATCTCAGCGAAGAGCGTGTGCACGACGCTCTTGTCGCCGATGACCGCGAGCACGCGACGGCGTGCGTGCAGGTCGCCGCGCTTGGCGAAGGTGATCAGACGCTCGGCGAGCGGACGCAGGCGCTTGGCCTTGGTCTCGGTCGTCTTGATCGACTTGTGGGTGTAGAGCGCCGCTGCGAGGTTGGCAAGCATGAGGCGCTCGTGTGCGGGGCCGCCTCCGAGGCGGGGACCCTTGGTGGGCTTGGGCATAATCGTCTAACTCCTGGTCAGAAGGTCGGGGTTCAGAAGGACTCGTCTTCGCTGCCGCCGTAGAAGTGGGCGCCGTCGAAACCGGGCACCGAATCCTTGAGCGACAGACCGAGCGAGATGAGCTTGTCGCGCACCTCGTCGACCGACTTCTGGCCGAAATTGCGGATGTTCATGAGCTGCGTCTCCGACAGGGCGACGAGCTCGGAAACGGTGTTGATGCCCTCACGCTTCAGGCAGTTGTACGAGCGGACCGACAGGTCGAGGTCCTCGATCGGCATCGACAGCTCGCTGGAGTTCACTGCCTCCACCGGCGCCGGGCCGATCTCGATGCCCTCGGCCTCGACGTTCAGCTCGCGGGCGAGGCCGAACAGCTCGGTCAGCGTCTTGGCGGCCGAAGCGACGGCATCGCGCGGGACGATGCTGTTCTTGGTCTCGACGTCGAGGATGAGCTTGTCGAAGTCGGTGCGCTCACCGGCACGAGTCGCCTCGACGCGGTAGCTGACCTTCAGGACGGGCGAGTAGATCGAGTCGATCGGGATCTGACCGGCCTCGGCGTACTCGTTACGGTTCTGCGTGCCCGAGACGTAGCCACGGCCACGCTCGATCGTCAGCTCGAGCTCGAACTTCGCGGTGTCGTTCAGCGTCGCGATGACGAGCTCGGGGTTGTGCACCTCGACACCGGCCGGAGCCGAGATGTCAGCGGCGGTCACTTCGCCAGAACCGGTCTTGCGCAGGTACGCGGTGATGGGCTCGTCGCGCTCCGAGGAGACGACCAGTCCCTTGATGTTGAGGATGATCTCGGTGACATCCTCCTTCACGCCGGGGATGGTGCTGAACTCGTGCAGCACACCGTCGATGCGAACGCTGGTGACAGCGGCGCCGGGGATCGACGACAGCAGGCTGCGACGCAGCGCGTTGCCGATCGTGTATCCGAAGCCGGGCTCCAGAGGCTCGATGATGAACCGGCTCCGGTTCTCGACGATCTTTTCCTCGGTGAGTGTGGGACGCTGTGCAATAAGCACTCTGTGTTCCTTTCGATCACATGACCGCTATATGACATGTGGTGGGTGAGGTCTTGAGTTGTGGAAGTCGATGCCCGCATGCGGGCGGAGAGCCGCCCGGCCCTCAGACGTTGGCTCCCTGAGCCTGTCGGAGGGCGAGCGGCTCACCGAGCCGGATCAGACGCGGCGACGCTTCGGCGGACGGCAGCCGTTGTGCGCCTGCGGGGTGACATCCTGGATCGAGCCGACCTCGAGGCCAGCGGCCTGGAGCGAACGGATCGCGGTCTCGCGGCCGGAGCCCGGACCCTTCACGAGGACGTCGACCTTCTTGACGCCGTGCTCCGCAGCCTGACGGGCAGCGGACTCGGCTGCCATGCCGGCGGCGTACGGGGTCGACTTGCGGGAGCCCTTGAAGCCCACGCCACCCGACGATGCCCACGCGATGACAGCGCCGGACGGGTCCGTGATCGAGACGATCGTGTTGTTGAACGTCGACTTGATGTGGGCCTGGCCCAGCGCGATGTTCTTCTTTTCCTTGCGGCGCGGCTTGCGCGCGGCGGCCTTGGGTGCAGCCATGAAAGTGTTCTCCTAGTCCCTGAGGCCGCGCTTAGCGGGCCTTCTTCTTGCCTGCGACGGTGCGCTTCGGGCCCTTGCGGGTACGGGCGTTGGTCTTGGTGCGCTGACCACGGACCGGGAGACCACGACGGTGGCGGATGCCCTCGTAGGAGCCGATCTCGACCTTGCGGCGGATGTCTGCTGCAACCTCGCGGCGCAGGTCACCCTCCACCTTGTAGTTGCCTTCGATGTGGTCGCGGAGGGCGATCAGCTGCTCGTCGCTGAGGTCCTTCACGCGGATGCTCTCGTCGATCTCAGTTGCCTTGAGGATCTCGACCGAGCGGGTACGGCCGACGCCGTAGATGTAGGTAAGGGCGATCACCACGCGCTTGTCGCGCGGGATGTCAACGCCGGCAAGACGTGCCATGCGGTTCTCCTGGATGTTGTGGAGGTGTGGAACAGGATCGGTGCCCGGGCCTCCGCCCCGAGGTGTCGGCGTCGATTGTCTCGTACCGGTCACCCGGTCGCTGAGCCAGTCGAAGCGTCTGATCCTGCCGTCTGTGTATTCAGTTGTGAGATGTGCGCGAGCGATGCCGCGCAGCGCAGGTGCTTAGCCCTGACGCTGCTTGTGACGCGGGTTGCTCTTGCAGATCACCATGACGCGGCCGTGACGGCGGATCACCTTGCAGTGATCGCAGATGGGCTTGACGCTGGGGTTGACCTTCATGATGTTTCCTGTTCGCTGTCTTCGTACCGCCCCGAATCCGAGGCAGGCCGTTACTTCTCGACCGGCTAGCGGTAGCGGTAGACGATACGGCCGCGGGTGAGGTCGTAGGGGCTGAGCTCCACGACCACGCGGTCTTCGGGGATGATGCGGATGTAGTTCTGCCGCATCTTGCCTGAGATCGTTGCCAGGACCTTGTGTCCGTTGCTCAGTTCAACGCGGAACATCGCGTTGGGGAGAGCCTCGGAGATCACGCCCTCGATCTCGATGACACCGTCTTTCTTAGCCATAGCCTCGCTGACGCTTCTGCAGACCGGTCGATCTGCGGTGGGTGATTGGGTTGTGGTACTGCGCCGCCGGACACGCCGAATCAAGGCACAAAGCACCAAAGATCTATGTTAGACGCTCTGGGGCCATCCGGCAAATGCAGAGGCCCCGAGTCCGCTGGGAACTCGGGGCCTCCCGCAGGTCATCCGCCGAAGATGTCCGCGAACTGCGTGGCGATCTCGGTGTTGTCGATGCGCTTTCCATCGATCTCGACCGTCGGCGTGCCCTTGATGTCATGCTCCTTCGCCTGAGCGACAGGGAACTTGATGTACTCCTTGTCGGCGATGCAGTCAGCCGACTTCGTCGCACCGGCCTGCTCCGCGTACGACGCGAGCTGGTTGTCGTCGAGCCCCGCCGAGCCCTCTGCGGGCTGATTCTGGAAGAGCAGGTTCATGAAGGGGATCGCCGAGTCGGGGTCGTTCTCCGCGACGCAGTACATGGCCGCTGCCGCGCGCGACGAGTACTCGGTCGTCGAGCGGAAGTCGAGGATGGCGATCGGGTGGATGTTCAGCGTGATCTCGTCGTTCGCTGCTGCCGTCTGAAGCTGCTCACCGTACGCGTCTTCGAACTGGCCGCAGATCGGGCACATGAAGTCGATGTACGTGTCGATCGTCTTGTCGCCCTTGCCGACGGTGATCGCGCCGGTCTCCTCGCTGATCAATGCGCCGCCGGGCGTCGGACCGGGAGCGGTCGCCTGATTGTTCAGGAACACCACGAGTCCGCCGAGGACCACCAGCACCACGACCACGGCGGCCGAGACGCCGATCGCGAACCAGTTGGTGTTGCTCTTCGCCGCTGCCATTACTTTCCGATCTCTCGAGGCTCGACCCCGAACGGGGCGAGTCCGGCTCTTCCACCATCGGGCGCGGTCAGCACCCAGATACCCCCATCATGCAGGGCCACGCTATGTTCCCAGTGTGAGCCATCTGTGCCGTCGACGGTCGTGACGGTCCAGTCGTCGTCCTCGATGAACGTGGCCTCGCCGCCCGCCGTGACCATGGGCTCGATCGCCAGCACGAGACCGGGCTTGACCTCGGCGCCGGGGTCAGGTGTGCGGTAGTTGAAGACGCTGGGCGCCTCGTGCATCTTGCGACCGATGCCGTGACCCACGTACTCGCGGAGGATGCCGTAGGTCTCCCCCGACACCTCGGACGGCCCCTGCGCCTCGATGTACGCCTGGATGGCCGCACCGATCTCGCCGATGTGGGATGCCGAGGCCATGGCAGCGATACCGGCCCACATGGAGCCCTCGGTGACGCGGGAGAGCTCCTCGCGTCGGGCGACGAGCTCTGGACGCTCAGGGTCGGGGACGACGAAGGTCACGGCGCTGTCGCCGTTCCACCCCTCGAACTGCGCTCCGCAGTCGACCGAGACGATGTCGCCGGCCTGCAGCACGCGCTCCCCGGGGATGCCGTGCACGACCTGCTCGTTGACCGAGACGCAGATCGTGTGGTGGTAGCCGCGCACGAGCTGGAAGTTCGACTCGGCGCCGCGGGCGATGATCGCGGCGTTCGCCGCTGCATCCAGCTCCAGCGTGGTGACACCCGGACGGATCAGCGGCCGCACGGCGTCGAGCGCCGCCGCCGTGATGAGCCCTGGCTCCACCATGGACCTCAGCTGAGCCGGGGTCTTGTAGATCGACCGGCGGAACATCTCCGGACGCTCAGGCCGCGAGGCGCAGACCGCGAGCGGTCAGTGCGGCGAACACGCGGGAGGTGATCTCGTCGAGCGAGCCGACCCCGTCGATGCGGTCGACGATGCCCTTGGCGCCGTAGACCTCGAGGATCGGAGCGGTCTCGCGCTCGTAGATGTCGAGGCGGTGACCGATGGCCTCAGGGGTGTCATCCGATCGTCCCTGCTCGGTGGCGCGGAGCGTCAGACGCTCCAGGCTCTCCTCGCGGGGCACGTCGAGCAGGATCACGGCGTCGAGGGCCGCGCCGCGCTCAGAGAGGAACGACTCCAGGTGCGCCACCTGCGCGGTGTTGCGCGGGTACCCGTCGAGCAGGAACCCGTTCGCCGCGTCGTCCTGCGACAGACGGTCGCGCACGATCTCGCTGGTCAGCTCGTCCGGCACGAGGTCGCCCTTGTCGAGGATCTGCGTGACCTGCTGGCCGAGCGGAGTCCCCTCCTTGATGTTCGCGCGGAAGATGTCGCCGGTCGAGACGACCGGGATGCCGTAGGACTCGGCGATGCGGACACCCTGCGTGCCCTTTCCGGAGCCCTGCGGGCCGACGATCAGGAGACGTGCGGATGTCGTCATCGAAGAAGCCCTTCGTAATGGCGCTGCTGCAGCTGCGCGTCGATCTGCTTGACCGTCTCGAGACCGACACCCACGATGATCAGGATGGACGCGCCACCGAACGGGAAGTTCTGGTTGGCGCCGACCGTGGCGAGGGCGATCAGCGGGATCAGCGCGATGAGACCCAGGTAGATGGATCCGGGAAGCGTGATGCGCGTCAGGACGTAGTCGAGGTACTCGGCGGTCGGACGACCGGCACGGATGCCGGGGATGAACCCGCCGTACTTCTTCATGTTGTCGGCGACCTCGACAGGGTTGAAGGTGATCGCGACGTAGAAGTAGGTGAACCCGATGATCAGCAGGAAGTAGGCCAGCATGTAGATCGGGTGGTTGCCCGTGGTGAAGTACGTGCTGATCCAGGTGACCCAGGCGGCCGGCGTCGAGCCGTCCTGCGGGGTGTTGAACTGCGCGATGAGCGCAGGGATGTACAGCAGCGACGAGGCGAAGATCACCGGGATCACACCCGCCATGTTCACCTTGATCGGGATGTACGTGTTCGTGCCGCCGTACGTGCGGCGTCCGACCATGCGCTTGGCGTACTGCACCGGGATCCGTCGCTGCGACTGCTCGACGAACACCACGAGGCCCATCACGATGATGCCGACCAGCAGCACCAGCAGGAAGGTCTCGAAGCCGCGGCTCTCCCAGATCATCCACATCGCGCCGGGGAACGTGGCAGAGATCGAGGTGAAGATGAGGAGCGACATGCCGTTGCCGATGCCGCGCTCGGTGACGAGCTCGGCGAACCACATGATGAGGCCGGTGCCGGCGGTCATCGCCATGATGATGAGCAGCTGCGCCCACCACACGTCGTTCGTGAGCAGGTTCTGGCAGGCTGCGATGTCGGATGCACCGAACAGCTGGCCGCTGCGAGCGACCGTGACGAGCGTCGTCGACTGCAGCAGCGCGAGAGCGATCGTCAGGTAGCGCGTGTACTGGGTCAGGCGGGCCTGGCCGGCCTGGCCTTCCTTGTGCAGCGCCTCGAAGTGCGGGATGACGACGCGCAGCAGCTGGGTGATGATCGTCGCGGTGATGTACGGCATCACACCGAGGGCGAAGATCGACAGCTGGAGCAGCGCACCGCCGGAGAAGAGGTTGACCAGCCCCAGGAGTCCGTCGGCACCCTGGTTCTGCGCGAGGCACTGCTCCACGTTCGGGAAGTTCACGAACGGCGCGGGGACGTTGGACCCGAGACGGTAGATGGCGACGATGGCCAGGGTGAAACCGATCTTCCGACGCAAGTCGGGCGTGCGGAAGATCCGCGCGATGGCGCTAAACAAGGACGTTCCTCCTGAAAAGGTTGCCGGATCCCGAAGGACGGCTGAATGACCAGGGTAACCTACCCCGACCATGCCGGGAGACCGAAGCACAAGAGGGGCCGGAGAATCTCCGGCCCCTCTTGTGTGATGGTTACTTGACGGATCCGCCTGCAGCCACGATCTTCTGCTCGGCAGAACCCGAGACCTTGTCGACCGCGACGGTGAGCTTCACGGCGATGTCGCCGTTTCCGAGAACCTTGACCTTCTCGTTCTTGCGAACGGCACCCTTGGCGACCAGGTCGCTGATGGTGACATCGCCACCCTTCGGGTACAGCTCCGCGAGCTTCTCCAGGTTCACGACCTGGTACTCGACGCGGAACGGGTTCTTGAACCCGCGCAGCTTCGGGGTGCGCATGTGCAGCGGCATCTGCCCACCCTCGAAGCCGACGCGAACGGTGTTGCGAGCCTTGGTGCCCTTGGTACCACGACCAGCGGTCTTACCCTTGGAGCCCTCACCGCGACCGACACGGGTCTTCGCGGTGTTGGCGCCGGGGACGGGACGCAGGTGGTGCACCTTCAGCACGCCGGGGCGGGATGCCGGAGCATCCTTCTTCGGCGCAGCCTTCTTGGCAGCGGGCTTCTTGGCCGCGGAGTCAGCCGTGGCGTTGGAGGCGGCGGCCTTGGCCGGTGCCTTCTTCGCTGCGGGCTTCTTCTCAGCGGCAGCCTTGGGAGCGGCAGCCTTCTTCGGGGCCTTCTCGGCCTCGACGGCGTCGTTCTTCTCAGCCATTAGTCGATCTCCTCAACCTTGACGAGGTGGGCGACGGTCTTGACGTACCCGCGCGTCTGCGCGTCGTCGGGGCGAACGGTGCTGTCACCGATTCGCTTCAGACCGAGGCTGCGCAGCGTGTCACGCTGGTTCTGCTTCTCGCTCACCTTGGACTTGACCTGTGTGACCTTGAGGCGCGCAGCCATCAGGCACCTACCTTCTGTGCGGCGATGGCGTCTGCCTCCGCGCGGACCAGACGCGCCGGAGCCACCTGGTCGAACTCGAGGCCGCGACGTGCGGCGACCGCACGGGGCTCCTCGAGCTGCTTCAGGGCAGCAACGGTCGCGTGCACGATGTTGATCGTGTTCGACGAGCCGAGCGACTTCGACAGCACGTCGTGGATGCCGGCGCACTCGAGGACGGCGCGAACCGGACCACCCGCGATGACACCGGTACCGGCAGCAGCCGGACGGAGCAGGACCACACCGGCGGCCGCCTCACCCTGCACGGGGTGCGGGATGGTGCTGCCGACGCGCGGAACGCGGAAGAAGTTGCGCTTAGCCTCTTCGACACCCTTCGAGATCGCCAGGGGGACCTCTCGTGCCTTGCCGTAGCCGACACCGACCAGACCGTTGCCGTCACCGACGACCACGAGGGCGGTGAAGCTGAAGCGACGACCACCCTTCACGACCTTCGAGACGCGGTTGATGGTGACGACGCGCTCCAGGAACTGGTTGTCGCCACGATCGCGCGAGTTGCGGTCACGTCCGCCACCCTGGTTGCGATCGCGACCGCCACCGCGGCGGCCCTCGCGAGCCGGCTCAGCCTGGGTCGTGCCGGCGGCCGTCTCAGAGACGACAGCAGCCGCCTCAGGAGCGGCAGCAGCCGTTTCGGTCACTTCGTTCTCCTTGTTGTCACTCACAGTGCCAGCCCCCCTTCACGGGCGCCATCGGCGATGGCTGCGACACGACCGGCGTAGCGGTTGCCACCACGGTCGAACACTGCCTCGGAAACGCCGGCGGCCTTCGCGCGCTCGGCGAGCAGCTCGCCGACCTTGCGTGCCTTGGCGGTCTTGTCACCCTCGAGCGAGCGCAGGTCGGTCTCGAGCGTCGAAGCCGACGCCACGGTGTGACCCTTGCTGTCGTCGACGAGCTGCACGAAGACGTGGCGAGCCGAACGGTTGACGACGAGGCGCGGACGCACCTCGGTGCCGACGACCTTCTTGCGAAGGCGGGCGTGACGACGCGCGCGGGCGTCAGACTTTGACTTGAGAGCCATGGTTACTTACCACTCTTTCCGGCCTTGCGACGCACGTTCTCGCCGGCGTAGCGCACACCCTTGCCCTTGTACGGCTCGGGCTTGCGGATCTTGCGGATGTTCGCAGCTGCCTCGCCGACAGCCTGCTTGTCGATTCCGCTGACGGTGAGCTTGTTGTTGCCCTCGACCGTGAGCGTGATACCGGCCGGCGGGTCGATGAGGACCGGGTGCGAGAAGCCGAGGGCGAACTCGACCGAGCTGCCCTTCTGCGCCACGCGGTAACCGGTTCCGACGACCTCGAGACCCTTGGTGTAGCCCTGGGTCACGCCGATGATGTTGTTGTTGATGAGCGTGCGGGTCAGGCCGTGAAGCGACCGCGACTCACGCTCGTCGTCGGGACGGGAGACCAGAACCTGGTTCTCCTCGACCGCGACCTCGATGGGGCTGGCCACCGTCAGGGTGAGCTCACCCTTGGGGCCCTTCACCGCGACCTCACGGCCGTCGACCGAGATGGTCACGCCCGCGGGAACGTCGATGGGAAGTCGTCCAATACGCGACATTTCGGATTACCACACGTAGGCGAGAACTTCTCCGCCCACGCCCTTCTGCTCTGCCTGACGGTCGGTGAGAAGACCGGAGGAGGTGGACAGGATGGCCACGCCGAGACCGCCGAGGACCGTGGGGAGCTCGGTGGACTTCGCGTACACGCGGAGGCCGGGCTTCGAGACACGCTTGATGCCGGCGATGGAGCGCTCGCGGTTCGGGCCGTACTTCAGCGTCAGCGTCAGGTTCTTCCCGACGCGAGCGTCAGAGATCTCCCAGCCGGCGATGTAGCCCTCCTGCTGGAGGATGTCGGCGATGTGCGTCTTCAGCTTGCTCGACGGCAGGGTCACGGAATCGTGGTGCGCCGAGTTCGCGTTGCGCAGACGGGTCAGCAGATCTGCGACCGGGTCTGTCATTGTCATTGTTGTTTTCCTTTGTTCATGAGGTTCCGGCTGCCGTTACACGACAGACGGCCTGCGATGACACGCAATCTTCAATTGTACGGCCACTTCGACGAACTCAGTGACCGAACGACAGGCTCAGAGACCGGAAGGTCTCTGAGCCTGTCGAAGGGTTACGCCTGCGCGTCTTCCGAGCGGAACGGGAAGCCGAGGTGACGGAGCAGTGCCCGACCCTCGTCATCCGTCTTCGCGGTGGTGACGACGGTGATGTCGAAACCGCGAACCCGGTCGATCTTGTCCTGATCGATCTCGTGGAACACGCTCTGCTCCTGGAGACCGAAGGTGTAGTTGCCGTTGCCGTCGAACTGCTTGCCCGAGAGGCCGCGGAAGTCGCGGATACGGGGCAGTGCGAGCGAGACGAGGCGGTCCACGAACTCCCACGCGCGGTCACCGCGGAGGGTGACGTGCGCGCCGATGGCCTGACCCTCACGCAGCTTGAACTGCGCGATGGACTTGCGAGCCTTCGTGACGATCGGCTTCTGGCCGGTGATCTTGGTGAGGTCGTCGACCGCACCATCGATCACCTTGCTGTCGCGAGCTGCCTCGCCGACACCGGTGTTCACGACGACCTTGACCAGTCCGGGGATCTGCATGACGTTCGCGTAACCGAACTCTTCCTGCAGCGCCTTCTTGATCTCAGCGTTGTACTTCGCCTTCAGGCGGGGCTGGATCTTGCCAGCCACCGCGGCGTCGGTGGTTGCCATCAGAGGTCCTTACCTGACTTCTTCGCGAAGCGCACGCGGACGTTGCGCTTCACGCCGTCCTTCACCTGCTCCTCGACCCGGTGGCCGACCTTGGTCGGCTTCTTGGTCGAGGGGTCGACGAGTGCGACGTTCGAAATGTGGATGGAGGCCTCGACAGTCTCGATGCCGCCCGTCTTGGTGCCACGCTGCGTCTGACCGACGCGGGTGTGCTTGGTGACGTAGTTCACGCCCTCAACGATGACGCGGTTCTTCTCGGCAAGGATCTCGAGGACCTTGCCCTGCTTCCCGCGGTCGCCGCCACGCTCCTGCGTGGCTCCGGTGATGACCTGAACCAGGTCACCCTTCTTGATCTTCGCCATGATTAAATGACCTCCGGCGCCAGCGAGACGATCTTCATGAACTTCTTGTCGCGAAGCTCACGGCCGACCGGTCCGAAGATACGGGTGCCGCGAGGCTCCCCGTCGTTCTTCAGGATCACGGCGGCGTTCTCGTCGAACTTGATGTACGAGCCGTCGGGACGGCGCGTCTCCTTCTTGGTGCGGACGATGACCGCCTTGACGACGTCGCCCTTCTTGACGTTCCCACCGGGGATCGCGTCCTTGACGGTCGCGACGATGGTGTCACCGAGGCCGGCGTAACGACGCTTGGAGCCACCGAGCACGCGGATGGTGAGGAGCTCCTTGGCGCCGGTGTTGTCGGCGACCTTGAGTCGGGATTCCTGCTGGATCACTTGGCCTTCTCCAGAATCTCCACCAGGCGCCAGCGCTTCGTGGCGCTCAGCGGGCGGGTCTCGTTGATGAGGACCAGGTCGCCGATGCCGGCGGAGTTGGCCTCATCGTGCGCCTTGACCTTCGAGGTGCGGCGGATGACCTTGCCGTAAAGCGGGTGCTTCACGCGGTCCTCGACCTCGACCACGATGGTCTTGTCCATCTTGTCGCTGACGACATAGCCACGACGCGCCTTGCGGTAGCCGCGGGCTGCGGAGTCGCGCACGTCGTGCGCGGACGACTCGTGTCCTGCGGTCTGCGTCTCAGCAGTCGCTTCCTTCTTGGTGGCCATCACTCAGCCTCTTCCTTCACGGCGTCGTCAGCGGAGTCCGCCTTCTTCGCCTTCGACTTGGTCGCCTTCTTCGCCGGGACCTCGACCGGAGCGGGCGTCGCACGGATGCCCAGCTCGCGTTCGCGGATCACGGTGTAGAGACGCGCGATGTCGCGCTTGACGGCGCGGATGCGGCCGTGGCTCTCCAGCTGGCCGGTGGCCGACTGGAAACGGAGGTTGAACAGCTCCTCCTTGGCCTTACGCAGCTCCTCAACGAGGCGCTGGTCTTCGAACGTGTCGAGCTCTGCCGGAGCGAGCTCCTTGGTGCCGATCGCCATTACGCGTCGCCCTCCTCGCGCTTGATGATGCGTGCCTTGAGAGGCAGCTTGTGAATTGCACGGGTCAGTGCTTCGCGGGCGAGCTCTTCGCTCACACCGCCGACCTCGAAGAGGACGCGACCCGGCTTGACGTTGGCGACCCACCACTCGGGGGAACCCTTACCGGAACCCATGCGGGTTTCAGCAGGCTTCTTCGTGAGCGGACGGTCAGGGTAGATGTTGATCCACACCTTGCCGCCACGCTTGATGTGACGGGTGACCGCGATACGAGCGGACTCGATCTGACGGTTCGTGACGTACGCAGGCGTGAGTGCCTGGATACCGAACTCGCCGAAGGAGACCTTCGTGCCACCGGTCGCCTGACCCGAGCGACCCGGGTGGTGCTGCTTGCGGAACTTGACCTTACGGGGGATGAGCATTATGCCGACGCTCCTTCTGCGACAGGTGCCTCGTTGCGCGGCGCGCGGCGGCGGTCGCCACCACGGTCGTCACGACGGGCCTTGGGTGCATTGGCCTGCTCGCGAGCGAGCTCCTTTGCGGTCAGGTCGCCCTTGTAGATCCAGACCTTCACACCGATACGGCCGAAGGTGGTCTTCGCCTCGTAGAAGCCGTAGTCGATGTTCGCACGCAGCGTGTGCAGCGGCACACGACCCTCGCGGTAGAACTCCGAGCGGCTCATCTCAGCGCCGCCGAGGCGGCCGGAGACCTGGATGCGGATGCCCTTGGCGCCAGCGCGCTGCGCGCCCTGGAGACCCTTGCGCATCGCACGACGGAACGCCACACGAGCAGAGAGCTGCTCGGCGATGCCCTGCGCGACGAGCTGAGCGTCAGCCTCGGGGTTCTTGACCTCGAGGATGTTCAGCTGGATCTGCTTGCCCGAGAGCTTCTCGAGGTCGCCGCGGATGCGCTCGGCCTCGGCGCCACGACGACCGATCACGATGCCCGGACGGGCGGTGTGGATGTCGACGCGGACGCGGTCACGGGTGCGCTCGATCTCGATGTTCGAGACACCGGCGCGGTCGAGCTGCGTCTTCAGCAGGTTGCGGATCTTGATGTCCTCGGCGACGTAGTCGGCGTAACGCTGACCGGGCTTCGTCGAGTCCGAGAACCAGCGCGACACGTGGTCCGTGGTGATACCGAGACGGAAGCCGTACGGGTTTACCTTCTGTCCCATTACTTGCTCGCCTTCTTGTTGCTGTCGCCCGGGGCGGCCGGAGCAGCCTCAGGCGTCGAGAGCACGACCGTGATGTGGCTCGTGCGCTTCTTGATCTGGAAAGCGCGACCCTGTGCACGGGGCTGGAAACGCTTGAGCGTCGTGCCCTCGTCGACGTAGGCATTCGCTACGTACAGGTCCTGCTCGTCGAGGTACTCGCCGTCACGATCCGCCTTGACCTGTGCGTTGGCCATGGCCGACGCGACAAGCTTGTAGATCGGCTCACTGGCGCTCTGCTGTGCGAACTTCAAGATCGCCAGAGCCTCCTGGGCCTGCTTGCCCTTGATGAGCGCGACGACACGACGAGCCTTCTGAGGGGTCACGCGGATGTGTCGCACGCGTGCGATGGACTCCACCATTTCTCTCTCCTCTACGCCAGCGCGTTAGCGCCGACGACCCTTCTTGTCGTCCTTCTCGTGGCCGCGGAAGGTGCGGGTGGGCGCGAACTCGCCCAGCTTGTGGCCGACCATGGTCTCGGACACAAACACGGGGATGTGCTTGCGACCGTCGTGGACCGCGATCGTGTGACCCAGCATGGCCGGGATGATCATGGACCGGCGAGACCAGGTCTTGATGACGTTCTTGGTGCCCTTTTCGTTCTGACCGATCACCTTGCGAAGCAGGTGCTCGTCGACGAAGGGGCCCTTCTTAAGACTGCGAGGCATCTTCTCTTACTCCTACTTGCGCTTCTTGCCGGCGTTACGACGACGCACGATGTACTTGTCGCTTTCCTTGTTGGCGTGACGGGTACGACCCTCAGCCTGGCCCCAAGGGGAAACGGGGTGACGTCCACCGGAGGTCTTGCCCTCACCACCACCGTGGGGGTGGTCGACCGGGTTCATCGCGACACCACGCACGGTCGGGCGGACGCCCTTCCAGCGCATGCGGCCGGCCTTGCCCCAGTTGATGTTCGACTGCTCGGCGTTGCCGACCTCGCCGATGGTCGCGCGGCAGCGCGCATCGACGTTGCGGATCTCGCCCGAGGGCAGACGCAGCTGGGCGTAGGGGCCGTCCTTGGCGACGAGACGGACGGATGCTCCGGCCGAACGTGCCATCTTCGCGCCGCCACCGGGGCGGAGCTCGATCGCGTGGATGACGGTACCGGTGGGGATGTTCTTCAGCGGGAGGTTGTTTCCCGGCTTGATGTCAGCCCCGGCACCCGACTCGACGACGTCGCCCTGCTTCAGCTTCGCCGGCGCGAGGATGTAGCGCTTCTCGCCGTCGAAGTAGTGCAGCAGCGCGATGCGCGCGGTGCGGTTGGGGTCGTACTCGATGTGAGCGACCCGAGCGTCGACGCCGTCCTTGTCATTGCGACGGAAGTCGATGACACGGTACTGGCGCTTGTGGCCACCACCGATGTGACGGGTCGTGATGCGGCCCTGGTTGTTGCGACCACCGGTCTTCGAGAGCGGGCGCAGCAGCGACTTCTCCGGCGTCGATCGAGTGATCTCGGCGAAGTCAGCCACCGACGAGCCGCGACGGCCCGGGGTCGTGGGCTTGTACTTGCGAATAGCCATGATTGTCCTTATCCCCGATCAGCCGATTGCCGTGAAGATGTCGATGGTGCCCGACTTCAGGGTGACG
This sequence comes from Microbacterium sp., assembly GCF_036823965.1. Taxonomy (GTDB): domain Bacteria; phylum Actinomycetota; class Actinomycetes; order Actinomycetales; family Microbacteriaceae; genus Microbacterium. The sequence continues at coordinate 203,267 of NZ_DAITBE010000004.1, forward strand.
ATGGCGCGCTTGGTGTCCTTGCGCTTGCCGGTTCCGAAGCGGGTGCGGCGAGACTTGCCGACGCGGTTGAGAGTGTTGACCCCAGCGACCTTGACGCCGAAGATCTTCTCGATGGCGAGCTTGATCTCGGTCTTCGAAGCGCGCGGGTCGACGAGGAAGGTGTACTTCCCCTCGTCGATGAGCCCGTAGCTCTTCTCGGACACGACCGGCTTCAGGATGACGTCGCGCGGGTCCTTGTTCAGGGCCGTCTGGAGAACAGATGCCTGCTCGCTCATGCGGAGACCTCCTGGTTGGCGCCGGACTTGGAGGCGATGAAGCCCTCGAGCGCGGCCTGGGTGAAGACGATGTCGTCGGAGACGAGCACGTCGTAGGCGTTGAGCTGGTCGAACGTCAGCACGTGCAGGTTCGACAGGTTGCGGATGCTCTTCAGCGTCACGTCATCGTTGCGCTCGATGACGACGAGCACGTTCTTCGACGAGACGACGTTGGTGAGGAAGTTCACCGCGGTCTTCGTGGAAGGCGTGCCGTCGATGCCGAAGGACTCGATGGCGTGGATGCGGTCACCACGGAAGCGGTCGCTGAGCGCGCCCAGGAGGGCGGCGGCGATCATCTTCTTGGGGGTGCGCTGCGAGTAGTCGCGCGGCTTCGGTCCGTGGACGATGCCACCACCGGTCATGTGCGGCGCGCGGATGGAACCCTGACGGGCGTTACCCGTGCCCTTCTGCTTGAAGGGCTTGCGGCCGGCACCGGAGACCTCGCCACGACGCTTGGTCGAGTGCGTGCCCTGGCGTGCCGCCGCGAGCTGCGCGACGACGACCTGGTGGATGAGCGGGATGTTCGTCTTGGCGTCGAACAGGGCGGCGGGAAGCTCGATGGAGCTTGCCTTCTTGCCGTCTGCCTTCAGGACGTCGAGCGCGAGAGTGGAGTCAGCCATGTTCAGGCACCCTTCACTGCGTTGCGGACATAGACGATGCGGCCACGAGCACCGGGGACGGCGCCCTTGACGAGCAGCAGACCCTTCTCGATGTCGACGGCGTGCACCGTGAGGTTGAGGACGGTCACGCGCTCGCCACCCATACGGCCGGCCATGCGCATGCCCTTGAAGACGCGGCTCGGGGTCGACGAAGCGCCGATGGAGCCGGGCTTGCGGTGGTTGCGGTGCGAACCGTGCGATGCCGAGACGCCCTTGAAGTTGTGACGCTTCATGACACCGGCGAAGCCCTTGCCCTTGCTCGTGCCGACGACGTCGACGAGCTGACCGGCTTCGAACGTGCCGTCGACCGTGAGCTCCTGACCGAGTGAGTAGTCAGCAGCATCCGCGGTGCGGATCTCGGTCACGTGGCGACGCGGCGTGACGCCGGCAGCCTCGAAGTGAGCCGAGAGGGGCTTGTTCACCTTGCGGGGGTCGATCTGGCCGTACGCGATCTGCACGGCGTTGTAGCCGTCCTTCTCGGGGGTACGAACCTGCGTGACCACGTTGGGTGCGAGTTCGATGACGGTGACGGGGATGAGCTTGCCGCTCTCGTTCCACACCTGGGTCATGCCGAGCTTCGTGCCCAGCATTCCCTTGGAAATCTTTGCGTTGATGTCAGCCATGTCGAACCTCAGAGCTTGATCTCGATGTTGACATCGGCCGGGAGGTCGAGACGCATCAGCGAGTCGACGGCCTTGGGCGTCGGGTCGACGATGTCGATCAGACGCTTGTGGGTGCGCATCTCGAAGTGCTCGCGGCTGTCCTTGTACTTGTGGGGCGACCGGATGACGCACACGACGTTCTTCTCGGTCGGAAGCGGCACGGGGCCGACGACGGTCGCGCCCGCACGGGTCACGGTGTCGACGATCTTGCGTGCCGACGAGTCGATGACCTCGTGGTCATACGACTTCAGGCGAATGCGGATTTTCTGTCCCGCCATTGTCTGCTCACTCTCTATAAGCGTCTTACCGACCTGGGCCGGGTGACCCAGGGGCATTGGACGCACGTCGGCGCTGTTCGCGCCTCGGCACTCGAACGGCTCTCGCGAGTCGATCTGCTGCACCACTGTTCTTGTATCAGCCCGCATGTCTCTCGACCTGCAGGATGCCGACACTCCACCACGCATGGCGAAGCCCTCGGAATGAAGGTTGTCGGGGATGTTCTGCTACCCGCGGCCTAGAACCCTGCGTCGTCCCGGAGGACCCGCCGTCTATGCACTGCCCTGGCAGTGATCCGGCACGCATGACGCACGCCGGAATGTCGAACCTGTCTATTCTGCCACGACCGATTTCACTTCTGCAAACCCGGGCGTGTCGCGCCTCCTCGTCGAGGCGCCGACGACGCTCTGATCAGGTCAGATCGCGGGAGATAGCGGGGCGAGGCATCCCCATGCCTCGCCCCGCTTGGGGAGGGCGTTCAGTGCGAGGGGGCACACCGAACGCGAGGAATCCGGCGTGAAGGGACGCCAGGATCCTCGACCGAGGGCGCGACGGAGAAACCCTCGCCGCGCAGGCAGGGAGACGCTGAGGCACAGAGCGTGCGCGCGTCGTACGATGATCCCCAAGATCGTCATTCCCCAGATTGAACGCGGAAGACCGCGTATGTCGGAATGCCGAACCCCTTCGACATTCCCGACCGCAAGATCCCCAGGCGGTCATGCACAGTCTACGGGTTCGGCGGGACGGATGCGAGCTTCCGGAGCCGGATTCCCACCCCGCACACAGAACGGCGGCCCGCTCCGTGGAGCGGACCGCCGTCATCGTCTGCGGAAGAGACCTACTCGTTGCCGATCGCCTTGTCGGCCGAGTCGCGGATCTCATCGATCTTGTCGGCAGCACCCGGCGCGATCTTCTTCGCGAAGTCCGCGACGCCGTCGAGGACCTTGTCGCTGATGTCCTCGGCCTGCTCGCTCTTGACGGCCTCGGCGATCTTGTCCTTGTTCTGCTCGAAGAGATCCTTGCCCTTGTTGACGGTGTCTTCGATACCCATGGTGTTCCCCTTCAGAGGTGTGTGCTGACGACCAGTTCGGTCGATCACCCTCATTGTGCATGTCGCCGGCTGCGAACGGAACCCCCGGCCGCGATTGCTCCCGACTGCGTCGCGAGAGGTCGCCCGTCAACGACAGCGGGGCCGGACCCGAAGGCCCGACCCCGCTGCGAGGAAGCAGATGCTTACTTGATGATCTTCGTGACCGTACCGGCGCCGACGGTGCGTCCACCCTCACGGATGGCGAAGCCGAGGCCCTCCTCCATGGCGATCGGCTGGATCAGCTCGACCGTCACGTCGGTGGTGTCGCCGGGCATGACCATCTCGGTGCCCTCGGGCAGCGTGATGACGCCGGTGACGTCGGTGGTGCGGAAGTAGAACTGCGGGCGGTAGTTCGTGTAGAACGGGTTGTGACGCCCACCCTCATCCTTGGACAGGATGTACGCGGTGCCAGCGAAGTCCGTGTGCGGCGTGACCGAACCCGGCTTGACGATGACCTGACCGCGCTCGACGTCCTCACGCTTCGTGCCACGGAGCAGGAGACCGCAGTTCTCGCCGGCCCATGCCTCGTCGAGCTGCTTGTGGAACATCTCGATACCCGTGACGGTGGTCTTGACGGTCGGACGCAGTCCGACGATCTCGACCTCGGAGTTGATGGCCAGCGTGCCACGCTCGGCGCGGCCGGTGACGACGGTTCCACGACCGGTGATCGTGAAGACGTCCTCGACGGGCATCAGGAACGGCTTGTCCTTGTCGCGCACGGGGTCGGGGACGTTGTTGTCGACGGCCTCCATGAGGTCGAGGATCGACTGCGTCCACTTCTCGTCGCCCTCGAGGGCTTTGAGCGCGGAGACGCGGACGACAGGAGCGTCCTCGGCGAAGCCCTGCGATGCGAGCAGCTCGGAGACCTCGAGCTCGACGAGCTCCAGGATCTCCTCGTCGTCGACCATGTCGGACTTGTTCAGCGCGACCAGCAGGTACGGCACGCCGACCTGCTTGGCGAGCAGCACGTGCTCACGCGTCTGAGCCATCGGGCCGTCGGTGGCGGCGACCACGAGGATCGCGCCGTCCATCTGAGCCGCACCGGTGATCATGTTCTTGACGTAGTCGGCGTGGCCGGGGGCGTCAACGTGCGCGTAGTGGCGCTTCGGGGTCTCGTACTCGATGTGCGAGATGTTGATGGTGATACCACGCTGGCGCTCTTCCGGCGCCGAGTCGATGGAAGCGAAGTCGCGCTGCACGTTGGTGTCAGACGGGAACTTGTCAGCAAGCACCTTCGAGATCGCTGCGGAGAGCGTGGTCTTGCCGTGGTCAACGTGACCGATGGTTCCGATGTTGACGTGCGGCTTGGTCCGCTCGAACTTGGCCTTAGCCACTGGGTCCTCCTCAGGACGTCATGTAGAGGTTGCCGGGCACTGGTTTGCGACCGGTTCTCTACGGGTGTGAATCTCAGTTTAGTAGAGAGGGAATGTGAAGTTGTAGGGGAGCTGGGAACCCGGGGCGCTTCGCTGGGCTCGACGCCCCGGGTATCCCAGAAGGACGATTACTCGCCCTGGTTCTTCTGGACGATCTCGTCGGCCACTGCGCGGGGAACCTCAGCGTAGCTGTTGAACTCCATCGAGTAGACGGCGCGGCCCGAGGTCTTCGAGCGCAGGTCGCCGATGTAGCCGAACATCTCGGACAGCGGGACGTGTGCACGGACGACCTTGACGCCTGCGGCATCCTCCATCGACTGGATCTGGCCGCGACGCGAGTTCAGGTCACCGATGACGTCGCCCATGTACTCCTCGGGAGTACGCACCTCGACCGCCATGAGCGGCTCGAGGAGCACGGGGTTCGCCCGACGAAGAGCTTCCTTGAAGCCCATCGATCCTGCGATCTTGAACGCCATCTCCGAGGAGTCGACGTCGTGAGCCGCACCATCGACGATGGTCGCCTTCACGCCGACGATCGGGTAGCCGGCGAGCACGCCGACGTTCATCCCGTCCTGGAAACCGGCATCGATCGAGCCGATGTACTCACGAGGGATGCGACCACCGGTGACGGCGTTCACGAACTCGTAGGTCTTCTCGCCGTCGAGGTCGAGCGGCTCGATGTTGAACTGGATCTTCGCGAACTGGCCCGATCCACCCGTCTGCTTCTTGTGGGTGTAGTCGTACTTCTCGACGGCCTTCTTGATCGTCTCGCGGTACGCAACCTGCGGCTTGCCGACGTTCGCCTCGACGTTGAACTCGCGCTTCATGCGATCCACGAGGATGTCGAGGTGCAGCTCGCCCATGCCCTTGATGGTCGTCTGACCGGTCTCGGGGTTGAGCTCCGTGCGGAAGGTCGGGTCCTCCTCAGCGAGCTTCTGGATGGCGACACCCAGCTTCTCCTGGTCGGCCTTGGTCTTCGGCTCGATCGCGACCTCGATGACCGGCTCCGGGAACGTCATCGACTCGAGGACGACCGGGGCGGCGGGGTCGGTCAGGGTGTCACCGGTGGTGGTGTCCTTCAGGCCGATGACCGCGTAGATGTTGCCGGCGGTGACCGAGGCGACAGGGATCTCCTTGTTGGCGTGCATCTGGAAGATCTTCCCGATGCGCTCCTTCTTGCCCTTGGTCGAGTTGATGACCGCAGCGCCGGAGTCGAGGTGTCCCGAGTACACGCGGACGTAGGTCAGACGACCGAAGAACGGGTGCACGGCGACCTTGAACGCGAGGGCCGCGAACGGGTCCTTCGCGTCGGGGTGACGCTCGATGATCGTGTCGTAGTCCTTGGGGTCGTGCGCCTCGATGGAACCCACGTCGAGCGGGTTCGGCAGGTAGTCGACGACCGCGTCCAGCATCGGCTGGACGCCACGGTTCTTGAACGCGGAACCGCAGAGGACCGGGTAGATCTCCGAAGCCACGGTGAGCTTGCGGATCGCGCCCTTGATCTCGGCGACCGTGAGCTCCTCGCCACCGAAGAACTTCTCGAGCAGCGCGTCGTCGGTCTCGGCGACGGTCTCGAGGAGAGCCTGACGGTACTCGTCAGCCTTCTCCTTGAGGTCGGCCGGGATCTCCTGGATCTCGTAGGAGGCACCCATGGTCACGTCACCCTTGGAGTCACCGGCCCAGACGAGTGCACGCATCTCGACGAGGTCGATGACACCGATGAAGTCGTTCTCCGCACCGATCGGCAGCTGGATGACCAGCGGCTTGGCGCCGAGGCGGTTGATGATCGTGTCGACCGTGAAGTAGAAGTCCGCGCCGAGCTTGTCCATCTTGTTGACGAAGCAGATGCGGGGAACGTTGTACTTGTCGGCCTGACGCCACACGGTCTCGGACTGGGGCTCGACGCCCTCCTTGCCGTCGAACACGGCGACCGCACCGTCGAGGACGCGGAGCGAGCGCTCCACCTCGACCGTGAAGTCCACGTGACCGGGGGTGTCGATGATGTTGATCTGGTTCTTGTTCCAGTAGCAGGTCACGGCGGCAGACGTGATCGTGATGCCGCGCTCCTTCTCCTGTTCCATCCAGTCGGTGGTCGAGGCGCCATCGTGCGTCTCGCCGAGCTTGTGGTTGACGCCCGTGTAGAACAGGATGCGCTCGGTCGTCGTCGTCTTGCCGGCATCGATGTGCGCCATGATGCCGATGTTGCGGACCTTGCTCAGGTCGGTGAGCACGTCTTGTGCCACAGGAGTGTCCTTATCTTTCGTGCAGTCGTACTGCGCAGAGGGGGTGACAGGCTCAGGAACGCGGATGGGCTCCTGAGCCTGTCGAAGGGTTTACCAGCGGTAGTGAGCGAACGCGCGGTTCGACTCGGCCATCTTGTGAGTGTCTTCACGGCGCTTGACCGCGGCACCCAGGCCGTTCGACGCGTCCAGGATCTCGTTCTGGAGACGCTCGGTCATCGTCTTCTCACGACGACCCTTGGCGTAGCTCACGAGCCAGCGCAGTGCGAGGGTGTTCGCGCGGTGCGGCTTGACCTCGACCGGAACCTGGTAGGTCGAGCCACCGACACGGCGGCTGCGGACCTCGAGGGTGGGACGCACGTTGTCGAGCGCCTTCTTGAGGGTGGCGACGGCATCCTGGCCGTTCTTCGCCTCGACGCCGCGGAGGGCGCCGTAGACGATCGACTCGGCCAGCGACTTCTTGCCGTCGACGAGGATCTTGTTCACCAGCGAGGTGACGATCGGTGCGCCGTATACCGGATCGTTGACAACGGGGCGCTTCGGGGCGGGACCCTTACGAGGCATCTAACTCAACCCTTCTTCGCGCCGTAGCGGGAACGAGCCTGCTTACGGTTCTTGACTGCCTGGGTGTCCAGGGCGCCACGGACGATCTTGTAACGCACACCGGGGAGGTCCTTGACACGACCGCCGCGGACGAGCACCAGCGAGTGCTCCTGCAGGTTGTGGCCCTCACCGGGGATGTACGCGGTGACCTCGGTGCCGTTGCGGAGCTTCACACGAGCGACCTTGCGCATCGCCGAGTTCGGCTTCTTCGGGGTGGTGGTGTAGACGCGGGTGCAGACCCCGGCCTGCTGCGGGTTCGACTTGAGTGCGGGCGCCTTGGTCTTGGTGACCTTGGGCGAGCGACCCTTGCGAACCAACTGCTGAATGGTTGGCACGTTCTCTCCTCATAGTGCTGCACGGTGACAGCGTGATGGGTTTCACATCATGACCCACCGGCACGCCGGAATCGACGAGCTTTGTGGTGTGGTGGGTATGCCGTGGAGGCGGACCGGCAAGGTGCCGACGCCCAGTGCGCACGTCGAGACGTGCACACACCTGATCAAGTGTAATGCCGCGTAACCTGACGGTCAAATGGATGCCGGTCCCGGAGCGTCAGGGGCGGTCTGGGTCGAACGGCGAGTCCAGCGACTGCGTCAGCTCGGCCAGCAGCGCCTCGATCTGCGGCTCGACGTGCTGCGAGATCGCGGCCTGGATGGAGATCCGGTGGCGCAGCAGCAGCCCGCACACCTCGCGCCCGACCATGTTGGCGTACTCGTCGGCGAGCCCGACCTCCTGACGGAGCGCGGCCTTCGCCTCCTCGCTCAGGGGCGGGAGCGGAGGCAGCTCTGCGGCCGCGTCATCCGCGAGTCCGGCGATCGTGAACAGGAACGGCGCACCGGCGACCGGCTCCGGATCGAGGGGCAGCCCGTCGAACTCGGGGTCGAGGTTCTCGGTCGGGCGATAGCCGCGCGCACGGTTCCGAGCCGACTGCTGATCGAGCTCACCCTGCAGCGTCGGAAGGTTTCGTGCCGTGTACTCGGCGACCGCATGGTCGACGATCGTCTTGATGCGCGTCGACAGTCCGTGCTGCACGCCGTGCGGGACGTTGGCACCGATACCCGCTGCCGAGAGGATCGGCGAGCCGAGGCAGCGACGGCACGGAGCGACTCTGCCTCGATGGGTGGCCGGCTCCCAGCGGGGCACCCAACGCAGCCAGGCCTCGACGGCCTGGTCGACCTGCGTCTCCAACGAGCGCTCCACAGGACCAGCGTACGGCGCGTCGCGCCGCAGCGCGCCGATTTCCGCACTCACCGGCGGGGCGTCACTCCTCGTCGTCGCGTTCCCACGGCCATTGCGGACGCCGCGAACGGGTTCGACGGAGCGCGACACCAGCCCAGCCCGCGATGGCGGCTGCGAGCAGGAGCACCGCGCTCGCCCCGCCGCGGACGAGGTCGCCGGCGACGGCGGTGGCGGTGATGATGCCGCCGGTGGCGATCAACACGGCCATCCAGACCGCGATCAGGTGGGCGAGGGCCGAGACGAGCGCGATCGCCGCGGCCGAGACGTATGACGGGCGATCCCGTCGCAGCGCCGACCACAGCGTCACCGCGAACGCGAGCAGCGCCACGCTCATCCCGATGACGCCCGGCGCCTGGCCGAGACCTGGGACCGAGATGATGTCGGCGTCCGTGATGATGCTGACCGCCCCGAGGCCGAACACCGCGAGGGCGAAGAAGCCGATGGTCGCCAGGACCAGCGCCAGAGGCAGCGAAACCCCCGCGGACTCGGGTCCGCGGGGGTTCGGTGTCGTCATGTCTGCGATCAGCGCGCCAGCGTCGGGCCGGCTTCGAGCGTGCGCTCGTACTCTCGCTGCGCCTCGGCGTTCAGCTCGGTCTTGCGCGCGCCGCTGCGGGCGACCCAGGCGCCGAACCAGATCGTCAGCTCGCGGGCGAAGACGAAGGCCGCGATCGCGAGCGGGGCGAGCAGCTGCTCGCCGACGAGCTCGAGTCCGGTCGAAGGGCTGAGAGTCCAGAACCTGGCCTCGAAGACCTGGCCGAGGATGTGGCCGCCGTAGGCGATCGCGCCGACGATGATGCCGAACACGACCCACAGGCCCCAGCGTCCGCGGTTGATGATCGCGCCGAGGAACCAGAAGCCGAGGAAGAACACGACCACCGGGGTCCAGAAGCCCCAGGTGAGCAGCGGTGCGGCTGCGGCGGTACCGATGTTCTCGGCGGTCACGTCGCCGGCGAGGGCGCCGAGGCCGATCGTGGTGCCGAGGTACAGCAGCGCGAACACGAGGGTCGCGAGGAGTCCGATCGCTCCGGCGGTCCCCCGGTTGCCGCGATCACGGGGCGGCTCCGGAGCCTGGACGAAGATCGGCTGCGGGACCAGCGGTGCAGCAGCCGCGGCGACCAGAGGCTCGGATGGCAGGACGCGCGTCTCGTCGCCGGCGTACGACGGCGAGTACGCGGCATCCGCGATCGTCGGCTCCTCATCGCGGTACGAGAACGGGGTGGTCTCGTCGCGGTCGGCGACCGGCGTCGACACGACCGCGGTCTCGTCGGCGTCCGCGGTGAAGAGCGGGGGCGCTGCCGGAGCCGCAGGAGGCTGGAAGGTTCCGGGGTGGTCGCGCTCGGCGGCTTCGAAGGCCGCGAGGTCGGGGTCGACCGACTCGTCGGCTGCCGGCTGCGCAGGGCCACCGGGGATGTCGGCACCTGCCGCGGCGGCGGCGTCGAGACCGGCGTTCGCGCTGCCGACGACGTCGTCGACGTCTTTCGGCCGCTCGGACTGGGGAACGTCGGGGTCACTCATGTGGGTGCGCCTCTCATCGGAAGTGTGCAGTGCGAGGATACCGCCGGGGAACGGGGCGCTCAGGGAGGCGTGCCGACGTGTCGTCGGACCGCCGGATCACGGGTTCTCGGTGTCAGGGAAGGATGCTCCGCAGGGTGTCACCCGCGAGCTCCGCGAGCACCGGCATCATCGGGAGCGAGAGCCACAGCAGCGCCCCGACGATGCCGGCGCAGAAGATCCCTGCGATCCAGCTCATCGTGAGGTTGCGACCGTCGACCCGTGCCATGGGACAACGGTACGACGGCGCAGCCGCACAGCACGGGAGCAACGCCGAGGCGACTCGCGTCGCGGTCAGCGAGCTGCGCGCCCGCGGAGCCGCCAGAGCAGCCAGAGACCGGATGCCGGGATGAGCAGGAACCCGAGGAGGATCAGGACGTGCCATTCGCCGATGCCTGGAACCAGCGGGTTGGCGGCCTCGACCTCGGGGCCGATGCCGGAGGAGCTGCCGCCGGATGCACCCGATGAGAAGCCGGTGAACGCCGAGGCGGCGAGGAACGACAGCCCGGTGACGACGAAGGGCACCAGGATCGCGACGACCTTCTCCCAGGTCTTCCAGAGTGCGCTCAGCGACACGAGGACGACACCGATGAACCAGCCCAGCACCGGCACCAGGAATCCACCGAACCCCAGGGCGAGCGCCGCGGTGATCGCGAACCCCTTGGTCGCCGACACAGGCCCGCGAGGTGTCGTCGGCGCGACCACCGGCGGCGGCGCGAATGCCTGGCCGCCGGGCGTCTCCTCCTGAGCACCGCGCGCGATCTCCGCCGGGTCGCCCAGCCGGGCGATACGCTCTGCCGTCGCGGACGCGTCGAGTCCCTGGAGCTCCTCGTCGATCCCGGCGCGGATGTCGGTGGCGACGCCGTGCGGCAGTCCCCGCATGGCCTCGTCGAGCTGCGAGAGGTACTCCTCGCGCAGTTCCTGAGCGGCATTCTCGGTCATGTTCATCCCTCTCCGACGATGCCCGTGACCACACGGGCGAACGGACTCCACTGCGCGCGGAAGCGCTCGAGCTGCTCGGTGCCGGCATCCGTCAGCCGGTAGTACCTGCGAACGGGCCCGCTCTCCGACGGCTGGTCGAAGGTGCTGACCCAGCCGTTGTCGCGAAGGCGTCCGAGCAGCGGATAGAGCGTGCCGATGCTCGCGATGAGGCCGACGCCGGTGAGCTCCTCCGCGAGCTGCCAGCCGTACATCGGCTCGCGCGCCAGGAGGCCGAGCACGCAGTACTCGACGACCCCCTTGCGCATCTGCGCTCCGATGTCGGCTGTCATGCATCACAAGCTAGCATGCGACGCACGTTACTGCCCACCCCCGATCCGCGATGACCCTCGGTACACTGCCTGTATGGCTGACAGTTCCTTTGACATCGTCTCGAAAGTCGACCACCAGGAGGCCGAGAACGCCCTGAACCAGGCCCGCAAGGAGATCGAGCAGCGCTACGACTTCAAGGGCACCGGCGCCTCGATCGCGTGGAGCGGCGAGAGCGTGCTCATCATCGCCGGCTCCGAGGAGCGCGCGAAGGCGGTGCTCGACGTGTTCCAGTCGAAGCTCATCAAGCGCGGCATCTCGCTGAAGAGCCTCGAGTCGGGCGACCCCTTCGCGAGTGGCAAGGAGTTCCGCATCGTCTCGACGATCAAAGACGGCATCTCCTCCGAGAACGCGAAGAAGATCAACAAGATCATCCGCGACGAGGGCCCCAAGGGCGTGAAGAGCCAGATCCAGGGCGATGAGCTGCGCGTGCAGTCGAAGAGCCGTGACGACCTCCAGGCCGTGATCTCGCTCCTGAAGGGCTCCGACCTCGACGTCGACCTGCAGTTCATCAACTACCGCTGATACCTGCCCGCTGGGCATCCGACCCCCGCTCCCCTCTGGGTGAGCGGGGGTCGTTCATCTGTGCTCCACACGGCGGCCCTCCCCCGCGCTCAGCGGCTCGCGAATTGCATATCGGTATACCGGCGCGGATGTCGAAGACTTGTCCTCGGCCGTCCGTCAGAGGCGGCCGACGACGTGAACTTCGCGATGCGCGGCATCCCTGGATGTCGTGACCACCTCGAAGCATGGGGCCCGCCCGGTGGGGATCGGGCACTCGGTGTTCCCGTGGCTCGCGTCGAAGACTCGGTGGGCGTCATGCGGACTCACCGGTCATGGACGAGCAGGACGTGTGCACTCACGGCCTGCTCGTCTGTGAACACGGCTCGTCTACCGTGAGCACCGAAGACGAGCTCCCGCTGTCGCCGTGCGTGCGGCGAGACACGGAGCATGGGGATCAGGACGCACGACCGGGGGCAGAATCCATGAGCGACGCAGCAACGAACACCCAGAGCGAGACCAAGCGGCCGCTCGCAGACGAGGTGTTCCAGCACATCGGACGACAGATCATCGACGGGGTCCTCCCGCCGCATTACCGCATCCGGGATGTCGAGGTGGCCGAGGAGCTGCATGTCTCCCGCACGCCGGTGCGTGAAGCGCTGCAGCGGTTGGAGCGCCACGGGCTGGTGGTGATGTACCCGAGTCGGTACACCGAGGTCACCGATGTCACCCCGGAGATCGTCGAGCAGTCCTTGGAGTTCGCCGGCTATCAGATCGGCTTCGCCGCCAGGATGGGCGTGATCCGGATGACCCTCCCGCAGCGCGAGCGGGTGGCGGCGCTCATCGATCAGATGTCCTCTGCGCTCGGTGACGACATCCCGGTCACCGAGGCACGATGGCCGGTGTTCTCGTTCCTCGGCGAGCACAGCGGCAACACCGCGCTGGCCGCACTGCTCGACGACGCGACCGTCGCACTGTTCCGCAATCTGCGCGACTGGCGCGTCCCGGTCGCGGACCACGAGCACATGCGCGGGATCTACGCCGAGTTCAGGGCCGCGGTGCTGTCGGGCGACGGAGACGCCGCGGAGACCCTCGCCCGCGCGATGTTCTACGTGTGACGCACGGTCACCAGGTGGCGCGCCAGGCGGTCGCCCACTGCCCGAGCCGGCGATACGCATCCTCGCGCGCCGCGTGCCGCGACAGGAAGACGTCGTGGAGCGCGCCGTCGATCCGTTCGACCGTGACCGAGGATCCCAGGCGCAGCGACGCACGCGCGATGTCGTCGACGACCAGGACGGAATCGGTCCTCGTCAGATCCTCGGTCCACTTGTTCGGCGTCGACGAGCGGGCGGACAGCAGCACGAGCACGGGGGCGGTGATCGACAGCCCTGCGGCCACCGTCGCGTGCCCGGAGAGGATCGCGCTCAGCCACCCCGCGTAGACGGCCATGCTCTGCACCGGCCGCCAGTCGGTGTTCACCTCCACCGGGTCGTCCGGGTCTGCCGCCTCCTGCTGCGCGCGCGTGTAGAACCCGAGGTCCACCTGCGGCGCGACCTCCAGTGGCCTGATCCGTGCAGTGAGCTCGACCACCGGCGCGATCGCGGAGCGGACGGAGGCGAACTGGAACTCCAGCCACGGGCTGTTCAGGATCAGGGCATCCGCGGCATCCGGATGCCGCGAGGCCCACAGGCTCAGCGTCAGTCCACCGGTGGAATGCCCGAGCAGCACGAGCTTCCGGCCGGATGCGTCGCCCTCGGTCCCCCGCCCCATCGCCTCGAGCGCCGCGGCGATGTCCTCGTCGTAGCTCTTCAGGTCGCTGATGTACCCCGGGATCTGCCCCTCGCGCAGGCTGCGGCCGTAGCGACGCAGGTCGAGCGCGTGGAACCGCGCACCGCGCGCGGTCCAGAACCTGGCGAGGCGCTTCTGGAAGAAGTAGTCCGACCAGCCGTGCACGTACAGCACGTCGACGCCTTCGAGTGGACGTCGGATGCCGCGCACGCGCTCCCAGCAGCCCTGCTCGGTCGGCAGCGCCCGCACGAGCGTCGCGACGACCGGCCCGTGATCGTCATCGTCCAGGTCGAGCGTGAGCTGCTCGAACTCGTCTCCGAGGACGTCGGGAATCCAGTCAGCCATGTCGCCAGGCTAGCCGAGCGCTCTCACGCCTTCCGGGCGGCTCACGCAGGGCGACGGAGGTCACTCCCCCCGGGAGACGCGCACCATCTCGTCGCGCGGGACGACCTTCACGCGTGCGCGCTCGTCGGGAGCACCGAGCGAGATCTCGTGCTCGTCGAGACGGTGCCATCCGTCGAGGTCGGTCCACTTCACGCCGCGCTCCAGCAGGAGATCGACGATCGCCTCTTCCGAGGGGTCCTCGGGGTGCCACCACGAGCCCTGGTCGTTGATGATGTGACGGACCGTCTCCATGGCATCGGACTTGGTGTGTCCGATCAGGCCGACCGGGCCGCGCTTGATCCAGCCGGTCGCGTAGACGCCGGGGAGCTGCTGGTTGGAGTCCTTCGCCAGCACCTGGCCCTCGCGGTTCGGGATCACGCCGTGCTTCTTGTCGAACGGCACGTCGGGCAGCGGCGAACCGAAGTAGCCGATCGCGCGGTAGAGCGCCTGCAGCGGCACCTCGCGGAGCTCTCCGGTGCCCACAGCACCGCCCTGGCCGTCGGGCTTGGTCCGCTCGTAGACGAGCGCTGCGACACGGCCGCTCTCGTCCTTGCGCACCTCGACCGGGCGAGCCCAGAAGTGCAGGTGCAGACGACGGGATGCCGTCCCGCCGGCGTTGTTGACCGAGTCGCGCTTGCGCCACGACTGCAGCACGCGGTCGATGACCATGACCTGCTTGTTGCTGGCGACGGCATCCTTCGACGCCTCGTCGTAGTCGAAGTCCTCGTCGTAGACGACCATGTCGACGTCGCGCAGCTCACCGAGCTCGCGCAGTTCCAGCGGGGTGAACTTCACCTGCGCCGGTCCGCGGCGTCCGAAGACGTGGACATCGGTGATCTCGCTGGCCTTGAGGCCCTCGTAGACGTTCGCCGGGACCTCGGTGACGAGCAGATCCTCGGCATGCTTCGCGAGCATGCGCGCCACATCGAGCGCGACGTTGCCGTTGCCGAGCACGCCGACGGACGCCGCGTCCAGCGGCCATTCGCGGGGGACATCGGGGTGGCCGTCGAACCAGCTGACGTAGTCCGCAGCGCCGTAGGAGGCGACCGCATCGATGCCGGGAAGGTCGAGGGAGGTGTCGCGGACCGCGCCGGTCGCGAAGATCACCGCGTTGTAGTGCTTCTTGAGGTCTTCGAGCGTGATGTCCTCGCCGAAGCGGACGTTGCCGAACAGGCGGATGTCACCGCGGTCGAGCACATCGCGCAGCGCTCCGATGATCCCCTTGATCCGGGGGTGATCGGGGGCGACCCCGTATCGGACCAGACCGTAGGGCGCGGGGAGCTGCTCGAACAGGTCGATCGAGACATCGAACTTCCGCTCGGCCTTCAGCAGGATGTCGGCGGCGTAGATGCCGGCGGGCCCTGCTCCGACGATGGCAAGTCTGAGCTTGGTCATGGGGTCCTTTCTGGTGCCGCAGCGAGCCGCGCGGCCGACGAGGGCCGCGCCGTGCTCAGCTGGAGCGTTCGACGAGTGTCTCTGCGAATCGGGTCAGCGCCTCGCGCACCGTTCCGCGCGGCAGCGGGCCGAGTGCGTCGATCGCATCCTTGGTCCAGGTGTGCGCGAGCGCGAGGGTGTTCTGCGTTCCGACGTGGTCGCGCAGCTCGGTGAGCGGCCCGTCCAGGATGGCAGGGTCCGCGCCGTCCGCGATGCGCGCGACGCCGTCGTCGATCCGCGCGGCCAGATCGACGGACGCGTCGTCCGTCTCGGCCTTCAGGAGCAGATAGGGCATGGTCGGCACGCCGGCGCGCAGGTCGGTACCCGGCACCTTGCCGGTGTCCTCCGGCTTGGCAGAGAGGTCGATCACGTCGTCGAGCAGCTGGAACGCGACGCCGATCTTCTCGCCGTACACGCGCAGCGGCTCCTCGTACTCGCTGGGCGCGTTCGAGAAGATCACACCGCCCTGCGTGGCGGCAGCGATCAGCGACCCCGTCTTGTCGGCGAGCACCTGGATGTAGAACTCGATCGGATCGTCGTCCGGCTGCGCGCCGAGGGTCTCGTGCATCTGACCGAGGACGAGCCGCTCGAAGGTGTCGGCCTGCAGGCGGATGGCGCGCTCGCCGAGGCGAGACATCAGCTGGCTCGCGCGGGAGAACAGGATGTCGCCGGTGAGGATCGCGATGTTGTTGCCCCACACCGCATGCGCGGCAGGAACTCCGCGACGACGGTCGGCGCCGTCCATGACGTCATCGTGATACAGCGAGCCGAGGTGCGTGATCTCGAGCGCCTTGGCGACGTCGATCACCTGCTCGGTGTTGCCGTCGCCGAGCTGCGCTGCCAGCAGCGTCAGCACAGGACGGATGCGCTTGCCACCGGCCTCGTACAGGTAGCGGCTCGCAGCATCGGCCAGCGGGTCGGCGACGCGCACGTCCTCCGCGAGCCCCGTCTCGACGAGCTCGAGGCCGTCCTCGATGGCGCGGGCGACCCGGCGTGCGGCTGGACCGATGAAAACACGGTCGCTGAAGCCGAGACGGCTCGCCAGTCGCGAACCAGGGGCAACGCGGCTCGAAGTCACGTTCTCAGCCTAGCGCCGTCGCGCGTCCGTGCAGCGCCCACGGCACTACTCCGGCTTGCGGGCGCGGTGCAGGGCGACGATGCCGAAGGTGAGGTTGCGGTACGCGACGTCGGTCCACCCCGCCTCGCGGATCCAGGCCGACAGCTTCTTCTGGTCAGGCCAGTCGCGGATCGACTCGTTCAGGTAGTCGTACGCGTCGCCGTTCGTGCCCGCGATGCGGGCCACGCGCGGCAGCACCTGGTCGTTGTAGAAGCGGTAGGCGCCGCGGAACAGCGCGCCGGGAGGCGTGGAGAACTCGTTGATCACGAGTCGGCCGCCGGGCTTCGTCACGCGGAAGAGCTCGCGCAGCCCCTGCTTCGGGTCGCTGACGTTGCGCAGCGCGTACGACATCGTCACGGCGTCGAACTCGGCATCCTCGAACGGGAGGTCGGTCGCATCGGCCTCGACGAAGGAGAGATTGCGGATGCTGCCGTGGCGGCGCTGCCCCTCCGCGAGCATGCCGGGCGAGAAGTCGGCCGCCACGACCTGCGCGCCGCTGCGCGCGAGCGAGGCGGATGACGACGCGGTGCCGGCGCCGAGATCGAGGATGCGCTCGCCCGGCTTCGGCGCGACCGCGCGAGTGGTGGCAGCGCGCCACAGCGCGTCGTTGCCGAAGGTCATCGCCGTGTTGGTGCGGTCGTAGCCGGCCGCGACCTGGTCGAACATGCCGCTGACGCGGGCGGGGTCCTTGCCGAGATCGGCGCGATTGGGCTCGTTCGGGGTCACCTGACCCAGTGTAGGTGTCACCGCCTTGGAGCGAGCCGCAGGGCTTCGAGCCGGTCGAGCCACGCATCGGCCGTCGCGTCGTCGAATGGTGCGACCTGCCTGCGGACCCGGTCCTCGAGGTCGAGTGCGAGCGGCTCGAGCACCGCCTTCACCTCGGCCGGATACCCGTAGCGCATGCTGTGCTCCGCCCACTCGTCACGGTCGTCGACCCAGGTGCCGCGCTCCCCCACCACCCGCACGACGTCGAGGTCCATGTCGATGCCGGTCGCGAGCAGTGGATCATCGGACCAGCGCACATCCCATCCGAGGTCGATGTAGATCCGCATCCCCTTCGGATGATCGCGGTTCACGGTGAGCGCGTAGTCGGTCCGCCTGGGGACGAGCGTGACATTCGGCCCTGCCGCGATGAATGCGGCTCCGGGTCGTTCGCTGGGCCAGCCGACGGGCTGCCCGATCCAGTCGCCCCACTCGTCGGCGCCGAGATACACGCACTCGTGGCGCCAGTGCGGCGAGCCGTCCCATTTGCGCCACTGGAAGATCATCTCGGTGCCTGGTGCGGGCCGTGCGTCGCTCATCCGCTCAGCCTAGGAGCGTGCGGCGACGCGAGGCTGAACGCGTCGGTTTCTCGCGCACAGGAGCGAGTCCTAGGCTGGAGCGGTGAGCAGCGCGCTGGTCGTGGAGACCCGAGAGATCGATCCGATCGAGGATCTCCTGGCTGCGGCCGACCCAGCCCGCCCGCTGGCCTGGCTGCGTCGCGGAGACGGCATCGTCGCGGTCGGCGAGCCATTGCGCGAGCTGCGCGCCAGGGCCGGCGCCCCGATGCAGCGCAGCGCTGCACTCGCGACAGCCTGGCGCCGCCTCACGACAGATGCGCGGATCGACGACCCGCTCGGCCTTCCAGGGACCGGACTCATCGCCTTCGGCGCGCTCGCGTTCGACGAGCGCTCGGCCGCAGACAGCGTGCTCGTGATCCCGTCCGAGGTGCTCGGACGCCACGGCGATCGCTTCTGGCGCACCACCATCGGGTATGCGGATGCTGAGGCGCCCGCCGCTGCGACGGAGCACCCGTACGGGCCGCACTGGGCCGGCACGGTCGGCCCTGGCGCGCAGAGCCCGCAGGGGTATCAGGACTCGGTGCGCGAGGCCCTCGGCCGCATCGCGCAGGGCGAGCTGAGCAAGGTCGTGCTCGCGCGTGACCTGACCGGCAGCATCCCCGAAGGATCAGATCTGCGCCGACTCGTGCGAGCGCTCTCGACCGGGTATCCCGACACGTGGGCCTTCGCGGTCGACGGGCTGATCGGCGCGAGCCCGGAGACGCTGGTCACCGTCCAGAACCGCACCGTCACCGCACGCGTGCTCGCTGGCACGATCGGCCGCGGGGCCGACGCGGATGCCGACACCGCGGCATCGGCATCCCTCGCCTCGAGCACGAAGGATCTCGACGAGCACCAGTACGCCGTGCAGAGCGTGCTCGCATCGCTCCGCCCGCACACGCGGGTCCTCGCGGCGAGCGAGCAGCCCTTCCTGCTGAAGCTGCCGAACCTGTTCCACCTCGCGACCGACGTCGAGGGCGAGCTCGCTGAGGGCGAATCGGCCCTCGACCTCGTCGGCGCGCTGCATCCGACCGCCGCCGTCGCCGGCACGCCGACCACGATCGCGATCGGCGTGATCCGCGAGCTCGAACCCTTCGACCGCGGGCGCTACGCCGGTCCGGTCGGCTGGGTCGACGCCGCGGGCAACGGCGAGTGGGCCATCGCGCTGCGCTGCGCGCAGTTCGAGGACGGCGACGGCGACATCCGCGTCACCGCCTACGCGGGCGCTGGCATCGTCGCGGGCTCCGACCCGGAGTCGGAGCTGCTCGAGACCAGGGTGAAGTTCCGCCCGCTGGTCGACGCCCTCGCCTGAGGCGCACACTCAGCTCGCGTCGAGACGCTGCTTCTCGGCCTCGACGTCGAAGTCGGCCACCGGCCACTGCGGGTCGATGTCCTCGAGCGCGGCGAGCAGCAGCTCCTGCACGGCCAGCCGTGCGTACCACTTGCTGTTCGCCGGGATCACGTACCAGGGCGCGGCCTCGGTCGAGGTGCGGTCGAACACGGTCTGGTACGCCTGCATGTACTGGTCCCACAGCAGCCGCTCGTCGACGTCTCCCGGGTTGTACTTCCAGTGCTTGTCGGGACGTTCGAGCCGCTCGCGCAGGCGCTCCTTCTGCTCCTCCGGGGAGATGTGCAGCATGACCTTGATGATGCGAACGCCGGATGCCGCGACGCCGGCCTCGAATCGGTTGATGGCGTCGTAGCGGCGCTCGATCTCGGCGGCATCGGCGAGCTCGCGGACCTTGCCGATCAGCACGTCCTCAAAGTGCGAGCGGTCGAAGACGCCGATGAACCCCGGCTCCGGCAGCCGCTTCTCGATGCGCCACAGGAAGTCATGCTCCCGTTCCTCGGCAGTCGGCGCCTTGAACGCCGCGAGCGCGACGCCCTGCGGGTCGACGCCGCCGACGACATGACGGACGATGCCGCCCTTCCCGGCGGAGTCCATCGCCTGCAGCACGAGCAGCACGGCGTTCTTCGCGACCCCCACCCGGCTCTCGGCGAACAGGCGCTCCTGCAGTCCGCTCAGCGTCACGAGACCGGTCTCGAGATCCTTCGTACCGTGCGTCTTGCCGCGGTCGTAGCCCGGCCTGCTGCCGGGGTCGACGTCGGCGAGACGGAACCCTTCGTCGACGCGGAGGATGTCTGCCCAGCTGTGTGCGTTCATGTGCTCATCCTGCCGAGTCCCGGCGTGCAGTGCACGCCCCCGGTTCAGCGGGGCAGCGGCACCTCGATCAGCTGACGCCCGCCGAACGGCGTCGTCAGCACCTGATCGAGCGCCGTGCGGGTCGTCACGCGGCGGTACTCCCACCCGTAGGCGATCGCGAGCTGCTCCAGGCGCACGGTGTGCGGCGTGTAGAACGCTCGGTCGAGATCGGCCTTCGCGGCGGATCCTGCGACCTCGAGCCCGTCGAAGATCGTGCCGCCGCCGTCGTTGCCGACGATGACCTGCAGGCGAGGCTCGGTCTCGTCGGGCGGCAGCAGCAGGGCGCCGACATCGTGCAGGAAGGCGAGATCGCCGAGCAGCACGCGGGTGATGCCCGGAGTGCCGTTCGCCTGACTCGCGAGCGCGATGCCGGTCGCGGTCGCGATCGTGCCGTCGATGCCGGCGAGCCCGCGGTTGGCGTGCACCGGCACCTTCTTGCCGCCGAGCACGCCGTCGGCCACGCGCACGAGGCGCGAGGAGCCGAACATCAGGCGGTCGTGCGGCCAGGTGGCGCGCCACACCGAGTCGACCAGCAGTGCGCGGTCGAGCGGGCGCCGTACAGCGTCGAGCTCGGCCTTCACCGCATCCCGCCGTGCCGCGAAGTGCGTCGATGCGAGGCCGCCCTGATCCGGGGCGTCCTCGCTGAGGTCGACGGCCGACGCGGCGGATGCTTCGAGCCACGCGCCGAGCCAGTCCCGATCGGCTGAGCCGTCGGCGACGGCGACGGCTGCCACGGCGCTGGTGCAGTGGTTGAGGTTCAGTTCCTCGCCGCCGTGCCGGACTGCGACGACCTCGACGGCCGCGTTCGACAGCAGCGCCGTGACCTCGCGGCTGAGCGTCGGATGCCCGAGCACCACGGCACGTTCGACGCGTCCGCCCAGATCATCGCGACGCAGCAGCTCGCGGTAGCCGTGCACGATCTGGCGTCCGAACCGGGCGCCGCTGACGATCTCCGCGATCAGCGGCCACGAGCCGACATATGCGATCTCCTCGGCGATCGGCCCGGCATCCGCACCGGCGATCACGACGGTACGCGGTCCGCGCTCGAGGACGAACGCCTCGTGCTCGTCGATCCGGGGGGCGGGGCCGGGAACCAGCGGAACCTCGGCTGCGGTGCCGGACAGCGGCTCGCGGGATGGCAGGTTGAGGTGCACCGGCCCGGCGACACCCGGCAGCGCTCGGTCGGCGTCAGCTCCGAGCGAGACGGCCACAGCCTGCGCCGCGAGACCGGACCAGGCGTCAGAGGCAGCCGCATCCGGGACCGGAGCGTCGAGCTCCGCGCGCACCCAGGCGGCGAACATGCCCGGCTGCACGGTGGCCTGATTGGCGCCGACACCGCGCAGCTCGGGCGGGCGGTCTGCCGTGAGCAGCAGCAGCGGGATGCCGGAGTGGAAGGCCTCCATCGTGGCAGGCAGCAGATTCGCGACGGCCGTGCCCGAGGTGCAGAGAACTGCGGTCGGCACGCCCGTCTCGCGGGAGAGGCCGAGTGCCGTGAAGCCCGCGACACGCTCGTCGATGCGCACGTGCACCCGCAGTCCACCGGTATTCGCGGCCTGCACGGCGGCGAGCGCGATGGCCTGCGACCTCGACCCCGGCGAGAGCACGAGGTCGCGCACGCCGTGTGCGACGAGTTCCGCGATCAGGGATGCCGCGGCATCCGATGCGGCAGAGGCTGTCACGCCCGAGGTTCCGCGGCCGGGGGCTCGTCGGTCTCGTCGTCGAGACGGGCGAGCTCCTCCTCCATGCGACGGATGCGGGCATCCTGCTCGGTCTTGCTGATGCTGCGGAGGAATGCCGGGTCATCGTCCGGGGCGACAAGCCGGATCGTGTCCTTGTCGTTCGCGCGGCGACGGCCGAGGACGAACCACAGGATGCCGCCGATGACGGGGATGAGGACCACGATCGCGAGCCAGACGGGCTTGGGCACACCGCGGTGCCGCGTCGCCGGCTGCACTGCGCAGTCCACGATGCTGAACACCCAGAACACGGCGGCCAGGAAACCGCCGACGATCAGTAGTCTTGCCACCCTTCCAGTGTATGCACGTTCATGGAAGGCGGCGCCCAGAATGGGCGGCCATACCCGCCGTTGTTAGACTTCGCGGGTCATGTCGCCCTCGCCACCCCTCCCCGCCCCGCGCAAGCGGGTCGAGCAGGTGCTGGTCGCCAGGATCGTGACTGCGCTCGGCCTCGCGCTGCTGCTCGTCGTCGGCGCCTGGTCGACCTCGCACGGCGGCGCCGAGTCCGCCGCGACGATCTGCCTCGGGTCGGGTGCATCCACGTCCGCCGCAGCGGATGCGGGGCACCACGAGGAGATCACCGCGATCGACGTGCTGTCCTCGGATGCCGCGGTCTGCGCGGTCGCGGCCCTGTGCTGCATCGCTCTCGTCCTGCTGCTGCGCCGACTGCGCACGGCGGGCGGCACCGTGCTGCTCGGCCGAACCCCGCGGCTGCGTCCGCTCACCCGTGCAGGACCGCCGCGTCGCATCCCCGCGCTGACCCTCGCCCAGCTCTCCGTCTCCCGCACCTGAACCGACAGCGCGTCGATCGAGCCGCCATGCGCGGCATCCACCCCTGTCGTTGCACCATTCTCTGGAGACCCCCATGAAGACCTCTGTCAAGGCGACCCTGATCGCCATCGCCGTCGCCGTCGTCCTGCTCATCGTCGGCATCGTGTTCGCGATCAGCCAGCGCGCCGCCGCACCGGAGCCCCCTGCCGAGGGCGAACAGCTGCAGACCACCCGCACCGACTCGCACGTGCTCGATCAGGGTGGAGCGGACGCCGTGACCGTCGTCGAGTTCCTCGACTTCGAGTGCGAGGCGTGCGGCGCGTTCTACCCGATCGTGGAGGAGCTCCGCGAGACCTACGCGGGCGACATCACGTACGTCGTGCGCTACTTCCCGCTGCCTGGCCACATCAACTCGACGCAGGCGGCACTCGCCGCCGAGGCCGCAGCGCGGCAGGACCGGTTCGAGGACATGTACCACCGGCTGTTCGAGACCCAGGCGCAGTGGGGCGAGGGTGCCGAGGAGACGCCCGAGGTGTTCCGGACGTTCGCGCAGGAGCTCGGGCTCGACATGGCCGCCTACGACGACGCGATCGCCGACCCTGCCACGCTGCAGCGCGTGCAGTCGGACAAGACCGACGGCGAGCGGCTCGGCGTGAGCAGCACCCCGTCGTTCTTCATCGACGGGAAGGCCGTCGTGCTGCAGGAATGGGATGACCTCGAGCAGGCGGTCGAGCAGGCCGTGAACGGCTGAGGACTGCGGCCCCGATCACCAGGGCCGGATGGTCTTGCTCGCGGCCAGCAGATAGCGGCTGACCGGGTTCCTGATCGTCGCGTCGAGTTCGCGCGCCGTGACGGCCTCCGCGACACGATCGGTGATGATGCCGTCGACGCCGCGTCCGAGGTAGTCGGTCAGCAGTCCGCCGTCGTCGATCGTCCAGACGAAGAGTCGCTGCTGCCGGTCGTGCACGCTCACCAGCATCTCGTCGGAGTACGACCAGTCCTCGATCGCGACGGCGGCGGCGCCCGTGCTCGGGGCGTCGCCGATCTGGAACCCGGTGACCAGGACGACGGTGCGCGCCGGGTCGGCCGCGATGACGTCGTCGACGACCCCGACGTCCAGCGACTGGATCATGTGCCGATGGCCGGGGTCGAGCTCGTTCATCGTGCGCACCACCCGCTCGGCGAACCCGGGAGCCTCGTGCCCGTGCGGTTTGACCTCCACGAGCACCCGGATGCCGAGCTCGTCGGCTGTCGTCAGGTACTCCTCCAGGGTCGGGATGGGACTCTCGAACCCGCCCTGGCGGACGATGATGCCGGCTGCCTCCTCCTGATCGAGGTCGTACACGGATCGCGGGTCACCGGCGAGCCGCCGGAGGTCGGTGTCGTGGATCACGACGAAGCGGCCGTCCGCCGTCTCCTGGATGTCCATCTCGACGACATCGGCGCCCGCCTCGGCTGCAGCACGGAGCGCGGGAATCGTGTTCTCCGCTCCCCCGGCCGTATACCCGCGATGGGCGATGATGAGCGGCGACGGCGATTCCTGCGAGGCGATCGTGGCGAACAGCACCTGCGGAGCGCCGAGCACGACGAAGAGCGCGAGCACTGCGACGGACACGACGAGGGAGACCCGGTCGCGCACCGGGCGCCAGGTGATCGTCGGCTCCTCGCGCTCGCGCTGCCGCCGGCGGGACAGCGCGACGAAGAAGAACGCGAGGAAGGCGGCGGCGAGACCCGTCACGAAGAAGCGCACCAGATCCAGGAACGCGAGGATGCTGCCGGCGACCTGGTCACCGGCACCTGATGTCGATGCGACCGCGACGGGGATCGTCCCGATCAGCGCCGCGACGGCGAAGATGACGGCCGCGCCCGCGCCGATGGCGAGGAACAGCACGGCGACCGGCAGCTGGGTGCGGCGGGTGAGCGCGAAGCTCGTGCGCATCGCACCGAGCACGCTGTCCTCGTCGCCGGTGAGCGCGGCTGCCGTGCCCGCGAGTCGCAGCGCCAGATACAGCAGACCGAGCACGACGAGCGCGTACGCCCACGCCCCCGCAGGCGTCTTCGTGAGCTCTCCGCTGATGAACGCCGGGATGGCGATGTGCGAGCTCACGGTCGAACCGACGCCGAGATGCGACAGCGGCAGCACCAGCAGCGCATACCCGGCGAGCAGGAGGACCTGCCAGCTCGCGCAGCGCCGCAGCAGCGTCCAGACGCCGCGGAGGATCGCGACCGCGCCTGGAGCCTCCCCCGCGAGGCAGAGGCGCGCGACGATGGAGAAGATGCTCACCTGGATGAGCGCGAAGGCCGTCGCGACGAACGCGATCAGCAGCAGTGCGATGACTGCGAGCGGGCTGCCGAGCAGACCGGGGAGACCGGCCAGGCTGATCCCATCGACGCCAGCGACTCGGAGCGCGCCCTGGAACAGCGCCAGCAGCAGCGGGAGCACGACCCAGACGTACAGCCCCTGCGTCGCGATCGAGACGATGAGGACGAGCAGCAGACGTCGGCGGAGGATCTGCCACGCCACCGCGGCAGCCGACGCCGCGAGCGACCATGCCGAAGCACCGGTGCGTGGGCCGGTCCTCGTGCGCATGCTCAGAGACTATCCGCGCCGGGCTCGCCGATACGCTGAGGGCACGACCGTGGAGGGGCCTGATGACACTGGATCTGACTGCTGTACTGCCTGTGACGCACAATGCGCGCGAACTCTCGGGGTTCCCGACGGATGGCGGGGGCGTGCTGGCGTCCGGCGTCCTCTTCCGCTCGGATGCGCTCGGTGCCCTCAGCGACACCGGACTGCAGGGGCTGGCCGATCTCCGGATCGGCACGGTCATCGATCTGCGCACCGACGGCGAGCGCTCGCGGTCGGCTGATCGGCTCCCCGACGACGGGAGCATCACGCTCGTGCCGCTGCCGGTGCAGGGCGGCGCGATGGACGAGATGGTGCGGCGGCTGCTGCCGGCGGCCGACGGCACCCCGCTCACGGAGGCCCAGCTCGCCGAGGTGCTGGACCAGGTGCCGACGCTCGAGGACCTGTATGTCGCGATCCTCGGCGGGAGCGCCCCGCAGTTCGCGACCGTCGCTCGCGCCGTCATCGCGGCATCCCGTACCGAGCGTCCCGGCGTGCTGTTCCACTGCACCGCAGGGAAGGACCGCACAGGGCTCGCGGCCGCGCTGCTCCTGCAGGTCGCCGGGGTGCCGCGCGACCTGATCGTCGAGGACTACACCCAGACCGGGAAGAACCTCGCTCGCGGATTCGCGGAGGCGCTGACCGGACTCATCACCTCGATCGGCGTGCCGCTCACTCCGCGGCTGAAGGCCCTCGCGACCGAGTCGCCGGCATCCGCCATCGAAGCCGCCATCGACTGGATCGCCGCCGAGCCCGGCGATGCCGCGGCGTACCTGCGCAGTGGCGGACTCACGGATGACGAGGTCGCAGCGCTGCGACGGGTGCTCCGCGGAGAGCAGCCGAGCTAGTCGACTTCGAGCCGAAGGATGCGGTCGTCGCCGTCGGACGGATCGCCGCGTCCGTCGGTGTTGTTCGTGAGGATCCAGAGCGAGCCGTCCGGAGCGACGACCGCATCGCGCAGGCGCCCGAACTCCTCGGTGAACCACTCGGTCGCCGCCGCGAGGTCGTCGAGCGGTACGATCCGCAGCCGCTCTCCCCGCAGGTTCGCGATCGCGATGTCGTCGCCGACGACGGCGATGCCGCTCGGGCTCGCCGCCGACGGCTGCCACTGCTGGACCGGATCGATGAAGTCCTCGTCGTCGGCGATGCCCTCGACGATCGGCCAGCCGTAGTTCCCGCCCGGCTCGATCACGTTCAGCTCGTCCCAGGTGTCCTGCCCGAACTCGCTCGCGTACATCGTGCCGCCGGCATCCCAGGCGATGCCCTGCGGATTGCGGTGGCCGAGGCTGTACACCGCCGAGCCGTCGAACGGGTTGTCGTCCGGCACCTCGCCCTCGGGCGTGAGCCGCAGGATCTTGCCCGACAGCGCATCGACGTCCTGCGCGCTGTCGCGATCACCCGCATCGCCGGCGGTGACGTAGAGCATCCCGTCAGGGCCGAAGGCGATCCGTCCGCCGTTGTGATTCCCGGCCGATGGGATGCCGTCGATCACCGTCGTGGGCGAGCCGAGGCCGAGCGCTCCCGGCGTGCCGGTGAGCTCGCGCCGCTCGACGCGATTCCCGTCGTCGGCCGTGACATACGTGTACAGCTGTCGGTCGTGCACGGCCAGGCCGAGGAGTCCGCCCTCCCCGCTCGCGACGACGCCGTCGATCACTCCGACCTCGCGCGTCGAGCCGTCGGCGGCGAGCTCGACGACCCGACCGCTGTCGCGCTCGCTCACGAGCGGGGTGCCCTCATGGAAGACGATCGACCAGGGCGCATCGAGCCCCTCGGCGATCACCGCCGTGGCCGGCGCCGGCGCGGCGGGCGCCGCGGAGTCAGGGACCGTCGGGGTGCACGCGGCGAGCGCGAGCGCGGCCGCAACAGCCCCGGTGATGCACATGGGTGCGCGTCGCGGCATCCGATACTCCTCCCGTTCCCTCCATCCCACACTGCTCCGGCTCAGGAGGGAAGGGCGCGGCGAATCTCTCCCGCTGCGATATCCCGGTCGCTACGCTGAGCGCATGAGCGAGCCCCGACACCGCACGCCCGCAGTGCTCTCCGTCATCCGACGCATCCCGGCGACGTTGACCATGATCGCGCTGATCCTCGTGGTCGGCGTCGTCTGGCGCGGGCTGTGGGCTCCGTTCGAGGACGCCGAGCTGTTCCGCTCGGTCGCCTACGGCCTGCCGAACCTCGCAGACGGCAAGTGGTGGACGCCGATCACCGGCACCTTCTTCGTGAACCAGCCCTGGGTGTACCTGTTCACGATCGCCGGTTTCTGGGGCATGGCGTACCTGGAGTTCCGTCGCGGCACGCGCGTCGCCCTCGCGTACTACTGGGTGGGACAGCTGTTCGCGATCTTCGCCACCGCGCTGCTGCTCTTCGCGCTCTCGCAGTTCCCCTGGGCGTGGGCGACGGCGCAGGCGCAGGCGCTCGACGTCGGGGCGTCCGGCGGCACGATGGCCTGCATCGCGGCGGCGGTCGGCCTGTTCCGACCGCCGTGGCGGGTGCGCGGCTGGCTGATCCTGCTCGGCTTCGTGTTCATCGCGATGCTGTTCTGGGGCAAGCTCGCGGACCTCGAGCATCTGCTCGCCGTGCTGCTGATCCTGGTCGTCGACCGGTCGCTGCGCGTGCGGCACACGACCGTCCGCGAACAGCGGCTCATCGCGGTGGTGGCGATCCTGGTGCTCGGCGCGGTCGAGATCATCACGACCCTCGTCGCGACCGACGGTCCGTTCGGGCCGACGGAGCCGGCATCCGGCGGGTTCATCGACCTGGCGATCGACCTCGTCGTGATCCTCGTGCTCGTGAACGGTCTGCGCCGCGGACGCCGCTTCGCCTGGGTGCTCGCGATCCTGCTCGGCCTGTTCAACCTGGCGGGCGCAGCGCTGGTGCTCGCGCTCATCATCCTGACCAGCCAGGCGGAGCTCGATGTGCGCTGGGACGGCGAGACCGAGCTCGTGATGGCGAACGGCTTCCTCTGGCTGATCATGCTGGTGTATCTGATCTGGGTGCGGCGCGCGTTCCGTGCCAAGCGCAAGTCGACCATCGGCAGCCAGCCGGCTCCGACCGTCGACGACGTGAAGACCGAGCTGCGCGCGCACGGCGGCGGCACGCTGTCGTGGATGACGACCTGGGACGGCAACAGCTACGCGCGGGTGGCCGGCGGCATCGTCGCATACCAGCGTCGCAACGGCGTCGCCCTCGCACTCGCGGATCCGATCGGACCGGCCGAGTCGCGGGCGGAGGCGGTCACCGGGTTCATCAGCGCCGCCGAGCATGCCGGGCTCGTCCCCTGCTTCTTCAGCGCGGATGCCGCGACCCTCGCCGCCGTGCCGTCGACGTGGCGGAGCATCGTGGTGGCGGACGACACGATCGTCGACCTGCCGGGGCTCGAGTTCACCGGCAAGCGGTGGAACTCCGTGCGCACCTCGCTGAACAAGGCCGGCCGCGAGGCGATGACGTTCCGGATGACGCACCTGAAGTCCGAGTCGTGGGGCGTGCAGCAGCAGCTGCGGGCGATCTCGGAGGCCTGGGTCGGCGACAAGGATCTGCCGGAGATGCGCTTCACGCTCGGCACGCTGGAGGAGGCAGAGGACCCAGAGGTACGGCTCGCACTCGCGCTCGCTCCGAACGGCGACGTCGACGGATTCCTCTCGTGGCTGCCGGTCTACGGCGACGGCGGCACGGTGCGAGGCTGGACGCTCGACCTGATGCGTCGCCGCGAGGGCGGCTTCGGGCCGGTCATGGAGTATCTGATCGGCATGTCGGCGCGGGAGTTCTCCGACGAGGGCGCCGAGATCATGTCACTCTCCGGGGCTCCGCTCGCGCACGACTATCCGCCGGATGCCGGGATGATCGCCGCATTGAGTGACCGCCTCGCCGAGGCGCTCGAGCCCGTCTACGGCTTCGGCTCGCTGCACCGCTTCAAGCAGAAGTTCCACCCGCGGTACGAGACCATGTACCTGCTGTTCCGCGACGAGAGCGACCTGACCCGCATCGGCGGTGCGCTGACGAGGGCGTTCCTGCCCGATGCGACGATCCGGCAGTTCGCCGGGGCGGGATTGGAGCTCGTGCGCGGGGGCGGCAAGGACTAGGCGATCAGTGAGCGCCGCCGCCTGAAACGCCGAGGCCGTCGAGGATCAGGTCCAGCATCCGCGCCGGGTCCGCGTCGGTGTTGTCGAACGCTCGCCAGAGCGAACCCGTGAGCATCAGGAAGTCTGCGGGGTTCGCGTCGAGACGGATCGAGCCATCCGCCTTTCCCGCCTCGAGAATCCGTGCGATCGCCGCGACCACGGGGCCGTATGACTCGGCCGCGGCGGCCTGGTGGGTGGCCTGGCTGATGGCGTCGCCGAGTCCGTGCTTTCTGCGCATCGCGGCGACGAGCCTGGTCGTCCATCGCCGGAGCGCTTCGATCGGCGGATACTCGGCCAACAGTTCCGGAACCTCTTCGAGCAGTCGATCCAACTCGTCTTGGTAGACCGCCAGGATGAGCGCCTCACGGTTGGGGAAGTGGCGATAGAGCGTCCCCGGCCCCACCCCGGCGCGCTGAGCGATCTGATTGAGCGACGCGAGACCGGATTCCTCGAAGGCGAGCCGGGCGACGGCGAGAAGTCGATCGCGGTTCTCGCGCGCATCAGAACGGACCATGAACAGACTCCTTGCTAAACGGAGACATCTCCGTTAAATTAATCGGAGACTTCTCCGTCTAAGCATAACAACCACAAGGAGCATGACATGACACGAGTACTCGTCACCGGCGGATCCGGCTTCATCGGTGGATGGTGCGTACTGGCCGCGCTCGAAGCGGGTCACGATGTTCGCACCACCGTCCGCGACCTGGGGAAGGGCGACGCGTTGCGCGCCCAGCTTCATGCGGCCGCCGAGTTCGACGATGCGCGACTGACGGTCGTCCAGGCGGATCTGCAGAGCGACGCCGGTTGGGCGGAAGCACACGACGGCGTCGATGCCGTTCTGCACGTCGCGTCGCCGACACTCCGAAACGGCCCGATGGAGGTCGACGAGATGGTGTCGGCAGCATGCGGCGGCGTGCTGCGAGTCCTCCGTGCCGCACGCGATGCGGGCGTGCGACGAGTCGTGCTGACGAGCGCGTCCGGGGCGATCGTCTACGGCCATCCGCGCAGCCGGACCGAGCCGTTCACGGAGGCCGACTGGACGAACCTCGAGTCCGACATCCCGGCCTACCAGCGCTCGAAGACGCTGGCCGAGCAGGCGGCGTGGAACTTCATCGCCACCGAGGGTAACGGACTCGAACTCGTCGCGATCCAGCCGACCGGAGTGCTCGGACCGCTGCTCGGAAACGATGACCCGCCGTCGCTTCGCACCATTCGCGGCATGCTGAGCGGCGCACTGCCCGTCTGCCCGCCGTTCGGCACAGGATGGGTCGATGTGCGGGACGTGGCCGACCTCCACCTGCGGGCCATGACCGACCCTCTCGCCGTGGGCGAGCGATTCCTGGCGACGTCGGGACGAAGCCTGCGAATGGTCGAAGTCGCGCGTATTCTGCGCGAGCGCCTCGGTGCCCGCGCAGCAAAGGCTCCGACACGGGAGTTGCCGCTCTTCCTGGCGCGAATCCTCGCACGGACGAACCCTGCCATGGGAGCACTCCGCGGCCAGCTCGGTTACGACTTCAACGCCAGCGGCGCGAAGGCGGAGCGCGTGCTCGGATGGCGTCCTCGATCGATTCCCGACTCGATCCAAGACACCGCGGAGAGCATCCTCGCCCACGAGCCCAGCTAGACGCGCTCTCGTCGTCCTCAGATGTCGCGAGGTCGCTGCCGGAGCTGCTTGACGTCGGTGCGGCGCTGCTTCGCCTTCAGCCGGCGCTCCTTCGAGCCGCGGCTCGGCTTCGTCGGACGACGTGAAGGTCCGGGCGGACGCAGGGCCTCGGCGACCAGTGCGGCGAGGCGGGCGCGGGCAGCCTCCCGGTTGCGCAGCTGCGCGCGATGCTCGGATGCCGCGATCGTCAGGACTCCGTCGACGAGGCGACCGCGCAGACCCTCGAGGACCCGCTCCCGCTGCACCGGCGAGAGCGCCGTGGATCCGGCCGCATCCCAGAGGAGCTCGACGCGGGAGTCGGCGGTGTTCACGCCCTGCCCGCCCGGGCCGGACGATCGCGAGAACCGCCACGACAGCTCGGACTCCGGGATCGTGACCCCCGCGGAGACCCGCAGACCGGGGCGATGAGGAGCGGCCATGCATCCATCATCCTCTTCGCGCGCGCACGAACCACGCACGAACGTCGCAGAAGATCCTGGAATCTCTGCGACGTTCGTGTCGCTCTGCGACGTTGCGCTCGGCGCACGCGCCGCGGCGCGGCATCCGTCTTCAGCCGACGGCCGCGACCTGCTCGACCGGCGCCGGAGTATCGATCGGCGACCTCTTCGCCGTGTTCGCGATGTGGGCACGACCGACCACGATCGCGGCGACGACCATCAGCGCGGCGCCGAGCCAGTACGGGGCCGAGTGGCTGATGGTGGCGTAGAGGGCGCCGGCGATCAGGGGTGCGACGGTGCCCATGGCGGCGTTGAGCGACTGGGTCGCGCCGCCGAGCCAGCCCTGCTCGTCGTCGCCGACCGCGTTCGACATGGCGCCGTCCATGGCCGCCTGCGAGGCGCCCTGGCCTGCTGCGAGCATGAGCGCTCCGACGATGAACAGCCACGGCTGGGCGAAGATCGAGGCCACGACGGCGAGCCCGATGAGGCCGACCATCTGGGCCACGATGCCGCTCACGATCACGCCGCGCTCGCCGATGCGAGGCAGCAGGATGCCGAGCAGCACGCCCTGGATGAGGATGTCGATGATGCCGACGGCGGCGGTCATCAGACCGATCTGCGTCGGCCCCCACTGGATCGAGTCGAGCGCGAGCACGCTGAAGTTGTTCACGAAGAAGCCGAAGGGCAGGGCGAGCAGACCGAAGCCGATCATGAGGCCGCGGAGCTCCTTGCGGCCGAACGCGTTCTTGAAGACCGCGAACGGCTGCACGTCGCGCGCGGAGATCGAGGTGATGCGGTTCTCGGGCTTCAGGCTCTCGGGGAGCAGGAAGATGCTGAGGATCGCGATCGTGAGCCCGACCGCGGCGGTGAGGAACACCGGGAGCTGCAGGCTCACGGATGCCAGGAGGCCGCCGATGGCCGGGCCGATCATCATGCCGATCCCGGAGAGCGCACCGAGGAGGCCGAACCGCTGCGCGCGCTTCTCGGGCGGCGTGATGTCGGCGAGGTAGGCGAAGAGCGCCGGCAGGTCGCCGGCGGTGAGTCCCTGGATCACGCGGGCGAGCACGAGCACCCAGAGCGCGCCGCCGATGCCGAACAGCGCCATCGAGAACGCGGCGCCGAAAGCTGCGGCGATGATGACGGGCCTGCGACCGAAGCGATCGGACAGGCGGCCGAGGAACGGGGCGATGAGGAAGGCGCAGAGGCCGTTGACCGCTTCGAGGACACCGACCCAGACGGCCAGGTCCTTCTCCTCCGACACGTACTGGAGGACGACGAACGGGAGAACGGGGAGAACGACCGTCATGCCGATGACGGTGAGCATCGTCAAGACGATGAGCATGATCCACGCGCGATTCGCGTTCCGGATCGAGGAAGTGAGTGAAGTCATACCGAAAGTGTATCTGTACCAGTTTTGGTGTCAAGCCAGTTTTGTATCGAGTTCGCGATAAGCTGGGAGCATGACGACCACCGAGCCGAACTCTCCAGAGCCGATGGGACGCCGCGAGCGCAAGAAGGCGGCGACCCGGAAGGCGATCTCCGACGTCGCGACGCTGATGTTCCTCGAGCGCGGCTTCGACAACGTCAGCATCCGGGAAGTGGCGGATGCTGCCGACGTCTCCCCCACGACCGTGTTCGCGCACTTCCCGCAGAAGGAGGCGCTCGTGTTCGACGAGGACGACGAGCAGCGCGACCGGCTCGTGTCCGCCGTGCGCGATCGTCCGGCCGGCACCGAGATCCACCGAGCGATCCATGACTTCTACGCGACCGAGATCACCGCCAACGTCGACGAGCACGGCAACGATGTGACCCGCATCTTCATGCAGTTCCTCAACGAGACACCCGCCTTGCGCGAGTACGCGGCACGGATGTGGCTGCGGCACGAGGATGCGCTGGCGGAGGCGATCGCCGACGAGCTCGGACTCGATGCGCCGACTGCCGAGATCCGCGTCTACTCGCGGTTCATCCTGCAGATGCAGCTGCTCGTGAACGACACCGACGACCAGCTCGGCACCCTCGAAGCCGGGTTCGCCGTGCTCGAGGGCGGATGGGCGCCGATCGAGCAGCGCCTCACCGCGAGGGGCGACACGGTCGACCCGGATGCGAGGATGGCTCAGTGATCGAGTACCGCCCCGCCCGCCTGACCGACGCCGAAGGCATGACGGATGTGCAGAACGCCATCTATCACGCGGGTCTCCGAGAGAGCCCGGTCGACGAAGCGCTCGTTCACGAGCGCTATCTCGATGCGGAGCACACGATCGCGTGCACCGTCGCCGATCAGGATGGACGGGTCCTCGGGTTCCAATCGCTCAAGCGCGCCTGGCCGGGCAACCCGTATGACGTGCAACCAGGGTGGGGCATCATCGGCACGCACATCCTCCCCAGTGCCGGCCGGAACGGAATCGGGCGTCACCTCTTCTCCATCTCACGATCGGCAGCGAAGGCAGCCGGGCTGCGACACGTCGACGCGACCATCGGCGCCGACAACGGACCGGCTCTGGCCTACTACTCCGCCATGGGCTTCGTCCCGTACCGCCAGGGCGGCGCCGCGATCCCGCACCGACTCGACCTCTGAGGCATCGTCCCCCTCCGGAACATCAGGTCTCAGACGTCGTACTCGTCCGGCGAGCGCATCGCGGGTCCGCCGACCTGCAGCCCCAGTGGCTGCGCGCGCCCGGCGGGTTCTTCCCACGCCTCCTGACGCCCCAGCGGGGTGAGGTCGAGCCAGGGGTAGCCGTTGTGGAACTCCTCGATGCCTCGGCCGAACGTCGAGTAGGTGTGGAAGATCTCGTCGTCGACACGGAGGAACACGCTGATCCCCGGCACCTCTTCACCGCGCATGGCCTCGGTCCACGGCCCACCCGTCCACGGGGTGCCGGCGTGCGCGAGCTCGGACTCGTCGCGGAAGTGGAGCTGCACGGGGGCGACCCGATCGTCGAGGGTGGCGTGGAAGTCCCAGTTGAAGTCGCCGCCGTACGAGGAGACCCACGGGAAGACCCATCCCATCCGCTCACGATACGCGTCGATCTTCGCGAAGGGAGCCCGCGAGACCGCGACGAGGCTCGTGTTGCGCACGTGCAGCTGTCGCAGGTTCCCGATCTGATCGGCTGCGCCCGAGCAGCTCGGGCACGCGTCGTCCCAGTCGGGCGCGAACATGAAGTGGTGCACCACGAGCTGCGGTCGGCCGTCGAAGAGGTCGGCCAGGCTCACCGGACCATCCGGCCCGTCGAACACGTACTCCTTCGCCACGCGCACCATCGGCAGCCGGCGACGCTCGGCGTTGAGCCGGTCCCTGGCGCGCGTGACGTCCTTCTCCTGAGCGAGCAGCGCCTTTCGCGCGGCGAGCCACTCGTCTGCCGACACGACCTCCGGCAGGTTCCCGATCTCCGCCATCACGCCTCCTCCGCGTCCTCATCGTCTTGGAGATAGACGGTCGTGAAGAGATCCACGCCCAGGGCGGCCAGCTGGACGGTGAGCTCGATCGGGAGCACGAATCCGCCCTGGCTCGAATCGGAGTACGCCGACCACCAGATCCGAGCCTCGCAGTCCGCAGGGAGATCGGCGATGCGTCCGACCGCTGGCGTACAGCGATCGAGAAGCTCGCGCAGCGCGCGGGTGCCGGTCTCGTCCGCCTCGGTGTTGTCGAGCTCGTTCACGTCCACCAACCACGCGTGAATGGTGCGGATGCGGCCGCGATGCAGCACCTCGCCCTTCCGCCTGATCTGATCGGGCGTGAGTCCCAGCACCTCCGTGATGACGTCCGGGTCGGTCGTGTCCGAGAGCACGGAGAGCGATGCCAGTCCCGACTGAATCATGAGACGAGCATAGAGGCGGTCCCGCCGCCGCAGGCGGTGCGAGCGGATTACGATTGCAGAGACATCGCAGTCCCAGCGGCACCGCGTCACGGCTGCGCTGGCGACCGCCACGCGGAGCACACGATGAACTCATACCGGCAGGATGACTGGGACGCGAGCCCGGAGCATCCGTCGACGGTCACCGCGCCGTATCTGATGGGCACCGGCGTCGTGACCGGCGAGGACACCGGCACCCGCCCGCTCTCTCCGCCGCATTCGCATGCCGACGCGATGCTCGCCTGGTGCTACCGCGGCACCGTCTGGGTGCACCTGCAGGATGCGATGTGGCGCCTCGCGCCGGGCCAGGGCGTCTGGATCCCCGCGCGGACGCCGCACACCGCCCGCCACGAACGGGACTCCGTCGGCTGCTACACGTACCTGCCCGCATCATCGGCGATCACCCCGATCGACGACATCAGCCGCGTGCTCGTGCCTCGCGCCGTGCAGGAGATGCTCCTGCACCTCGGCATCAACGACATGCCGACAGGCCTGCGCGTGCGCATCCAGTCCACGCTGATCGAGATGCTGCAGCAGCCGGCGCCGGAGGCGCTCGAGGGCTGGGGCGAGGTGCCGCTGCCGACCGACGAACGCGTGCGCGCCCTCGTGCAGGCGGTGCTGGACGATCCGGGCGACCCGCGCAGCGCCACCGAGCTCTTCCTCGCGCACGGGCTGCACGAGCGCACCGTCCTGCGGATCTTCCAGAACGACGTCGGCATGACCTTCGGGCGGTGGCGCACCGGCGTGCGGATGACCCTGGGTGCGCGACTGATCGTCGACGGCACCCCGATCGGAGCCGCGGCGCACCGCTGCGGCTACGCCACGACCAGCGCATTCTCCGCGAGCTTCAAGGAGCGATTCGGGCTCACCCCCCGTCAGCACGTCGCCCGCGTGCAGGCCGACTCGGCGCATCACCTCTACTGGCGCTGATCCTCTCGCCCATCCGACCGCATCTGTCGGTTTCGCGACACAAGTCGTCTGTCGATCGACACTGGGCCAGCTCCAGGCGTTCTACCATCGATCTGTTAGGGCATGCTTACCTAACTTCCGCCGCGTGGACGCGGCACTCCCCTCCCCCTTTCTCTGAAGGAGAATCATGACGCACGCTCTCGCGCGCCCGAAAACACGTCGAGGTGCAGCGCTCGTCGCAGCCGCCATCGCCGCCGCTCTCACCCTCGCCGGTTGCACGGCATCCGCCGACACCGCCGAATCCGCGCCGACGTCGACGGACGGCGTGGTCATCGAACACGCGCACGGCGAGACCGTGATCCCCGAGAAGCCGCAGCGCATCGTGACCCTCGGCTGGATGACCTCCGACATCGTCGCCGCACTCGGCACCAACCCGGTCGGCATGGAAGAGGTGTGGGGCGCCGACGAGAGCGGCTTCCAGCCGTGGTTCGAGGACTACGTCACCGAGGAGTACGGCGAGCTTCCCGAGATCATCCCCTTCACCGACGACGGCCCCAACTACGAGGCCATCAAGGCGCTCAAGCCCGACCTCATCCTGAGCCTCTACTCGGGCATCACCGACGTGCAGTACGAGCGCCTGACCGAGATCGCACCGACGGTCCCCTACATCGAGCGAGCCTGGGACCCGAGCACGTGGGAGGACATGACCCGCACCATCGGCAAGGCGATGTCCGAGGACGCGAAGGCCGAGGAGCTGATCGCCGAGACCGAGGAACAGATCACCACGCTCGCCGACGAGCACCCCGAATTCGACGGCAAGACGTTCGTCTGGGGCCTGACCCTCAACGAGGGCGGCACCGACCTCGGCGTCTACCTCGAGTACGACCCGCGCGTGCGCATCACCGAGGCCCTCGGCTTCACCTCGACCTCGGCCATGGACGACTTCCTCTCGACCGCCGAGGGCGACAACTGGTACACCGGCGTCAGCCTGGAGAAGCTCTACGACGTGCAGGCCGACCTGTTCGCCGCATGGGGCAGCAGCGTGGATGAGGGCACCTACACCGTCGAGAACAAGGTCGTCTCCCGCTGGGAGCCGATCGAGGCCGGCT
Organism: Microbacterium sp.; assembly: GCF_036823965.1. Taxonomy (GTDB): domain Bacteria; phylum Actinomycetota; class Actinomycetes; order Actinomycetales; family Microbacteriaceae; genus Microbacterium. The sequence goes on from NZ_DAITBE010000004.1 coordinate 240,548, forward strand.
CCTACGTGATCTACGCGGACGATGCGCAGGCATCCGCGATCAGCGCGCCGACCGTGCTCTCGCTGAAGTACATCCTCCCCACTTACGTCGACGACCTCGCAGCCGCGCTGCAGGGCGAGCCGACCATCGCGGGAGAGTGATCTCGGAGATGTCGCAGCCGACTTCACCTCCGGCTCCGCTGGCGACGGAAGACGGCACCGACGTCTCGAACACCGGCGCGGGGGGTCGTGCAGACGACTCCCCGCGCCGCACCGCCGCGCTCGCGGTCGGCCTGATCGCGGCCACCGCGGTACTCGTGCTCGCAGCGATCGCCTCGCTCGCGGTCGGCAATCGGGCGATCGACCCTGCGACCGTGCTGAGCGCCCTGTTCTCCTATGACGATGAGAACCCGCTGCACCTGATGGTCCAGGAGCTGCGCGTGCCGCGCACCCTGCTCGGCATCGTGGTCGGCGCGGCGCTCGCCGTCTGCGGTGGCCTGATCCAGGCCTTCACCCGCAACCCGCTCGCCGACCCCGGCATCCTCGGCGTGAACGCCGGAGCGTCCTTCGCCGTCACCTTCGCGGTCGGCGTGCTCGGTCTGACGACGCCGGGCGCATACGTGCCCTTCGCCCTCGGCGGAGCACTCGTCCTGACACTGCTCGTCTACACGCTGGGGTCGTTCGGAGCATCCGGAGCCACCCCCATGAAACTCACCCTCGCCGGCGTCGCCCTCGGTGCGGCGTTCACCGGCTTCACGACCGCGATCGTGCTGCGCGACGCCGGCACGCTGCAGGTCATGCGCTTCTGGGGCGTCGGATCGATCGGCGGACGCACGCTCGACCAGCTCGCCTGGGCCGCACCCCTGATCGCCGCCGGCCTCATCATCGGCCTGCTCTGCGCTCGATCCCTGAACGTGCTGGCGCTCGGCGATGACCTGGCGCAGGCGCTCGGCGCCCGCGTGCGGGTCACCCGTGTGCTCGTCATCATCGCCGTCACCCTGCTGGCCGGCACGAGCGTCGCCGCGGCCGGACCCATCGCCTTCGTCGGGCTCATGATCCCGCACATCGTCCGGTGGTTCACCGGCCCCGATCAGCGCTGGGTGCTGACCTACTCGATGATCATCGGCCCGGCGTTCCTGCTGCTCGCCGACATCCTCGGCCGCATCGTGCTGCCGAACGGCGAGCTGCGCGTCGGGATCGTCACGGCCCTGCTCGGCGCCCCGATCCTGATCCTCCTCGTTCGCCGCAGGCGGGTGAGCGGACTGTGAGCATCGACCAGCGCCCGGTGACCCCTCCGATGGCCGACGAACGCCCCGCCTCCCTGGCACCCGTCGACTTCGGTCGGCGCCTCCTCCGCATCGAGACGAAGAGGCTCGCCGCCCTGATCCCGGTGCGCTCGATCGTCGTGTGCGCCGTGCTCCTCGTCGTGATCGTCGTGGCCGGCCTCTTCTCCATGACGATCGGCGCCTATGAGGTGGACTTCCCGTCCGTGCTCCGCGCGATCGTCGACCCCTTGTCAGACCCCGACATCCGCCAGGTCGTCTTCGAATGGCGGCTGCCGCGGGTGCTGTTCGCCATCCTCTGCGGTGCGGCGCTCGCACTCGCCGGCGGCATCTTCCAATCGCTGACCCGCAACCCGCTCGGCTCCCCGGACATCATCGGCTTCGGCATCGGCGCGCAGTTCGGCGTCACGCTCACGATGATCGTGCTCGAGCTGAACACCTACATGTTCAAGGCGGCCGGCGCGCTGGTGGGCGGCCTGATCACGGCCCTGCTCGTGTACCTGCTGGCGAACAAGAACACCATGTCGTCGTTCCGGCTGATCATCGTCGGCATCGGCGTCTCGGCGGGCCTCGGCTCGCTCACATCGTGGATCATGATCTCGGTCAGCATCGAGAAGGCCATGATGGCGGCGACCTGGGGCGCCGGCTCCCTCGCCTCGCTCGGCTTCGATCAGCTCGTCCCGGCCGCGATCGTGTTCGCCGTGGTCACGCTCGCCGCCCTGCCGCTCAACCGCACGCTGCCGGTGCTCGAGATGGGCGACGATGCGGCGACGGCTCTCGGCATCCGCCCTGGTCGCACCCGACTCGCTGCGATGGTCTTCGGCGTGGCGCTGGTCGCGCTCGTCACCGCCGCGGCCGGGCCGATCTCGTTCATCGCACTCGCCGCCCCGCAGATCTCGCAGCGCCTCACGCGTTCGAACACGCCGATGGGCACGGCTCCCGTGATGCTGACCGGCGCCGCACTCGTCGTGGTCTCCGACGCCGTCGCCCAGCTCGTCGCCGTGCCGGTCGGCGTCGTGACCGTGTCGGTCGGCGGCATCTATCTCGCCTGGCTGCTCGCCGCCCAGTACGCGCGCCGCGCCTGAAAGGAACACCCATGACCACTTCGCTGCTGGCCCGCGACATCAGCCTGGGCTACGGGGACACCCCGATCATCTCCGAGCTCTCGCTCGAGGTGCCCGATGACTCGTTCACGATCATCATCGGCCCGAACGCGTGCGGGAAGTCGACGCTGCTGCGCGGCTTCGCACGACTCCTGCGTCCGACCACCGGGGCCGTGCTGCTCGACGGCGCGGAGCTGAAGACGTACAAGCCGAAGGAGGCCGCCCGGCGGCTGGGGCTCCTCCCCCAGTCGTCGATCGCACCCGATGGCATCACCGTCGCAGATCTCGTGGGCCGAGGGCGGTTCCCGCACCAGAACGCGATGCGCACCTGGAGCAGCGCCGACGAGCGCGCGGTCGCAGAGGCCATGGCCGCCACGGGCGTCACCGAGCTGTCCCGCCGGCTGGTCGACGAGCTCTCCGGCGGCCAGCGCCAGCGCGTCTGGGTGGCGATGGCGCTCGCCCAGCAGACCAAGCACCTGCTGCTCGACGAGCCGACGACCTTCCTCGACATCGCCCACCAGATCGACCTGATGGAGCTGTTCGCCGACCTGCACCGCAACGGCACCACGCTGGTCGCCGTGCTGCACGATCTGAACCACGCAGCCCGCTATGCGACGCACCTCGTCGCGATGCGCGACGGCGCGGTCGTCGCCCAGGGCGACCCTCGCGAGATCATCACCGCCGAACTCGTCGAGGCCGTGTACGACCTGCCCTGCAGGGTGATCACCGATCCAGTGTCCGGCACCCCGCTGGTGCTGCCGCTCGGCCGGCGCACCTCGTGACGCGCACACCCAGGCGGCTGTTCGCGATCGCACTCGCCTCGGAGGGGCGCGGCATCGCACTGACCGCTGCGACCGCACTGCTCGTCGTGCACTCGCTCGCCGAGGCGGCGATCCCGGTGATCATCGGCGCCACGATCGACCGCGCGGTGCTCCCTGCCGACCCCGGCGCGCTCGCACTCTGGCTCGGTGTGCTGGTCGGCACGTTCCTGGTGCTGACCGTGAGCTACCAGTCGGCATCCCGCTTCATGGTGACGATCTACGGCTACGGCGAGCAGGCACTGCGCCACCTGACGCTGTCACGGATGCTGCGGCCCCGCCTCTCGCGACGAGCGGTGACTCCCGGTGAGGCGCTGACCTTCGTGACCTCCGACACGTACCGCGTGGCCGGCGTCGCCTGGTCCGTCGCACAGCAGTGCTCGACCATCGCGGCGATCATCGGAGCGGCGCTGGCCATGCTCGTGATCTCGCCGATCGCGACACTCGTGGTCTTCGGCTCCACGATCGCGATGATGCTCGTGATGCGGGTCGTCTCACGCCCGCTCGAGCGCCGAGGATTCGCCGAGCAGCACGCGGCGACCGAGGCCGGCGCGGTCGCTGCCGACTTCATGAGCGGATTCCGCGTGCTGGTCGGCATCGGCGCACGAGAGGAAGCCGTACGTCGATACGTCGCGGCCAGCGACGTCTCCCGCCGCGCGGCGACGGCAGCCGGACGCTCGCTCGCCGGCTCGGAAGCGGTCAGCGAGACCCTCGCAGCCGTGGTCACCACCGCCCTCGCCGGCATGTCGGCGTGGTTCGCTGCCGAGGGGCGCATCAGCATCGGTGAGCTCGTGACGGTGCTCGGACTCGCACAGTTCATCAGCGGCTACCTCGCGTATGCGGGGTCGTTCCCCTCGAACTGGATCCACAAGCTGGCCTCGGCCAAGCGCCTCGCCGAGGTCATCGACGCGGAGGACCTGCTCGACGAGCCGGTCATCGGCGGCGCGCACCTCTCGGCATCCGCCGACGACGTCGTGCTGACCTTCCGCGCCGGCCCGACCGACTCGGCGCTCGTCGAAGTGCGCGAGGGCGAACTGCTCGGCGTCCGACCGGCCGACAGCGACACCGCACGTGCGCTGTCCCGCCTGCTCGGACTGCGCACACGCCCGGCGCCCGGCACGGTCTCGATCGCAGTCGACGGGACGTTCCGCGATCTCACCCACCTGGACCCGGTGGAGTACCGTCGTCGCGTCGTCGCCCCGCCGCACGGGCAGACGATCGTGAGCGGCACGCTGCTCGAAGCCGTCCGCGGGCACGGTTCGGCCGCAGCCCCGGAGCCTGCGCTGATCGAGATGGCGGCGCTGCACGACACCGTCGCGCAGGTCGGCGGCTGGGAGGCGCAGGTCGGCGAAGCAGGGCGGCGGCTCTCGGGCGGACAGCGCCAGCGCATCGGCATCGCCAGAGGCCTGCACTCGAGCGCCGAGGTGCTCGTGCTGGATGAGCCGACCTCTGCGGTGGATGCCATCACCGAGGCGCACATCGCCCGCGCGCTCGCGAATCACACCGCGACCACGATCGTGATCACGACCTCGCCGCAGCTGCTCGGTGCCTGCGACCGGGTCATCGACCTCCCCTCGGCCGGATCGGATGCCCGACATGACTGACCCCTCGCGCAGCGCCCTGCTGCCGATCGCCTCGAGTGCCCGCGTGCGCGCCGCCGTCGGCGCGCTGCTGCGGCAGCATCCTGGCCGGACGGCAGCGGTGGCGGTGCTCTTCCTCGCGGCATCCGCCCTCGGCATCGTGATGCCGGCCTGCCTCGGACGCATCGTCGACGCCGTCTCGACCGATGCAGGCTTCCCCACCATCGCCGGCTGGGTCGCCGGGGCCGGCGCGGGAGCGATCGGCGCCGCTGTCGTGATGCTGTGGGCCACGCGCGTGCTCACCGGACTCGTGCAGGACATGCTCGCGAGCCTCCGTGAAGACGTGTTCGCCTCGGCCATGCGGCTGCCGGTGAGCTCGGTCGACGACGGCGAGAGCGCCGACCTGCTGTCGCGCGTGACGGGCGATGTGGATGCCGTGGCCGAAGCCGGCGGGAACGTGGCGCCGACCCTGCTGTCCGCCGGGTTCGCGATCGCGGTCTCGGTGGCCGCCCTGACGGCGCTCGACCCATGGCTCGCCCTCGCCGGACTCGCGTCGGCACCGTGCTACATCCTCGGCACCCGAGCCTTCCTGCGTCGTTCGCGCGTCGTGTTCCGCGAGGTGCGGGTGCGCGAGGCAGCCCGCAGCCAGGCCGTGCTGGAGGCCGTCGAGGGCATCGAGACCCTCACCGCGTTCAACGAGCAGGAGCACGCGCTCGAGCGGGTGCGGGAGCGTGCAGAGGGGTCCATCCGCAAGCAGATCGAGGGCGTGCGGCTGACGAACCGGCTGTTCCGCTGGATCAACGGCGGCGAGCTGGTCGGACTGGCGGCGATCCTCGCGACCGGGTTCCTGCTGCAGTCGGCCGGAGCGATCACGGTGGGCATGGTCACGACAGCCGCGCTGCTGTTCCACCGGCTGTTCGGTCCGGTCGGGCAGCTGATCTTCGGGCTCGACGACATCCAGCGCGCGACGATCGGTCTCGCCCGACTCGTGGGCGTGATCGACCTCGCCCCGCAGCCGTCCGAGCCCGCGACAGCGGATGCCGCCCCGGCGGCGTCGACCGGGATCGAGGTGCGCGACGTCACGTTCCGCTACCCCACGACGGGCCGCGGGATCAGCGAGGTCACGCTCACCGTCGATCCGGGGACGACCGCCGCGCTCGTCGGCAGCTCCGGATCCGGCAAGAGCACCCTGGCGCGCGTGATCGCAGGCCATCACCCGCCGACCTCTGGCAGCGTGCACCTCGCCGCGGGGACGGCCGATCCGTACTACCTCTCGCAGGAGCTGCACCACTTCCGCGGCACGATCGCGGACAACCTCAGGCTGGTCGCCCCCGAGGCGAGCCACGACGAGATGGTCGCCGTGCTGCATGCCGTGGGCGCCGCCTGGGCGGTCGAGGCGATGGCTGCCGAGGGCGGTGCGGATGCCGCGCAGCATCCGTCCGATGCCCCGGCCGTCCCCCTCGATGAGGGACGCATCCAGCAGCTCGCCGTCGCGCGGGCGCTGCTCGCCGATCCGGCGGTCGTGATCCTCGACGAAGCCACCGCCGATGTCGGCCTGCATCACCGCGATGCCGTGGAAGACGCGATCACCGCTCTGCGCCAGGGCCGCACCGCGCTGCTCATCGCACACCGGCTGCAGCAGGCGTCCACCGCCGAGCAGATCGTCGTCTTCGCCGACGGCAGAGCGACGCAACGCGGGACCCACGAGGAGCTCCTCGCGACCGACGGCCCGTATCGCCGCTCCTGGCTCGCCCAGACCCGGAGCACACCCGACCACCTGACCCCGAACCCGACCCCGAACCCGACTCGGACTCAGCACGAGTCCGGAGAGACGGAGACCCCGTGAACATCCACCGCGGCATCGTCACCAGCACGACCACGCTCGCTCCGACCCTGACCCGCGTCACCCTCGCAGGTCCCGGTATCGAGGACTTCCTCAGCACCGGCATCGGCGACGAGTACGTCCGCGTGTTCTTCCCGCACGGCGACGACCCCACCGACGTCTCACTGCCAGTGCCCGCAGGTGACTGGTGGGAGACGCCGGACGGGGCGCCCGAGGCTCCGATGCGCACATACACGATCAGCGGAGTGCGACCGGATGCTGGCGAGCTCGACATCGACTTCGTGCTGCATGAGGCCGGGATCGCCGGCCCATGGGCCGCACGCGCGGAGCCCGGCCACGTGCTCGGCCTGAACTCGCCCACCGGCCTGTACTCGCCGCCCGCCGACATCACCTGGCAGGTGCTGGTCGCCGACCTCACCGGTCTGCCTGCTGTCGCACGGATCGCCGCCGATGCTCCGGCAGGCGTGCGCACGCGTGTGGTGCTCGAGGTCCCCCACGAGAACGATCGGGTGTCGTTCGACGTCGGCCCGGATGTCGAGGTCACCTGGGTGATCGGCGGCAACGGCCACGCCCCGAGCGCGCTCGGCCACCTGGTGCGCGGCATCGTCGACGACCGCCTGGCGCTCGACGAGGGCTACGTGTGGGTCGCCGGCGAGACCGTCGCCCTGCGCGACGTGCGCAAGTACCTGCGCAAGGAGCTCGGCCTGCCGGCGACCCGGTTCAAGGTCGTCGGCTACTGGACGCCGATCGCCGCGTGGGACGAGAAGTTCGCCGCACTCCCCGAGTCGGTGCAGAAGGAGCTCGACGCGATCTGGACCGAGTTCGAGGACGCAGAGCCGGAGGACGTGCAGGTGCGGTTCGAGGAGCGGCTGGATCAGCTCGGGCTCTGAGCGCGGGCGAGGCGTTGCGGCTCGCGGAATTCGGATCCGTGATCTACGAACTCGCGATGCCTCGTCGCCGCTCTTCCACTGCGAGCGCGAGCCGCAGGCGGCTCAATCCCTCATCGGCACCGTCGATCGACGAGACGATCGACCGGTCCAGTACTGTGCGTCCGATCGCGTTCCGCACCCGTTGAATATCACGGGTGGAGTAGACGGTGAAGTCATCAGCGCGCCGGATGATGGTCGACAAGACGGTCAAGTCCTGCACGTGCCGACGCCACGACGGATCATCTGCGATCTCGAGCGCCGCGGCTTTTGCCGCAATGGCTCCCACAAGCGTCGGCCGAGGCACTGTGCCGCGCTCACCGTCAACGATCGCGTTGACGAGTTCGCTTCGATCCAATGCGCCTTGGGCGCCTGGCGCCGCCAGCGTCGGAGCGCCTCCAGCACCCGGTCGTGTCGCAGCCCGATCGCCGAGAAAACGCGGGATGAGGACGTCGATCACGGCTTGATCGCGTCTCCACCGGTACTGCACCCCGAGGCCGGACGGCAGATCGGCGACGAACCCCATCGCCTCGAGCGCGCTCGTGAACTCGTGGAGGATGCTCGGCCGCGCCCGCACGTCGAGCGCGGCGTCACCATCGTCGGTCGGCCTGGCCGGCGCGGCACCACGTTCCTGACAGTGAAGAAACACGAGCTGTCCACCGACCACGGTCCAATCGCTCGGGAACCGCCGACCGAGTTCGAGAAGCGTGAGCCAGGACTGGGTCTGCGCCGTGGACATCGGAGGAAACTCGACGTCGATCATCGCACTCGCGCCAACAGCTCGATGACTCTCGCGTCCTCACGCGGACTGTTCCAATCAGCGAGATCCGCCATGACCAGACCGATCTGGGGTTGCTCGGACTCATGTTCTCGCCCGCGGTGCATCACGACCTGCCCCTTCGGATCAGGGAGGAGGAGATAGTCTCCGACGATCTCGTCCAGGTCTGTGAAGTGCCGAAGCCACACCTCGGTGACTCCAGTGGCAGAGATCCCGGCACGCGGATCGGAGACGCCGGACTTCATCAGTCTGGCGTCGTGCGAGAGGTCCGCGATGTCCGCAGGAGCAACCTGATACACCAGTCGCTCTCCACGCAGCCTCACCCACGACGCCAGGAGGGCGGGCGCCCCGTCCTCCAGACGCACCAGCTTGTTGCGGTGTTCCCGGAGCCGCGATCGTTGGACGGGAGTCAGGTCGGCGGCAGGTTCCTCTCCGCCGAGCATCGCGATCAGGCCCCATGCCATTGGGGGCGCCATCGGCCGCGCGACGCGCACGCGGCTGTTGAAGGCTGCGTCATCGACGATCCATTGCCTGGATCCGATGCGACGCCCAGGCAGTTCGCCGCTGCGAAGGAGTTGACGGACGCGCTGGGGGGTGACCCCTCGCCAGTTCGCATAGTCGTCGACAGACGTCATATCACTAGTATTTCGTTATCGAAATGCTTGTGTCAAGGGTCGCCAGCGCTCCGTGACCGCATGTGAACCAAAGAGTCGGCCGACTCCGGCCGGATGCAGGAGCGGCCCTACGCTTCCGGCATGACCGATGTGCTGCGGGTGGGACCGGATCGACGCGATGCCGCACGCGACGAGCAGCCGCCGGCGCTCGAGCACGTGTGGGCGGCATCCTTCCCGGAGCTCTCCCGTCCGGCATCCCCCGTCCGGCCGCCGAACCCGCGGCTGCTGGCGTTGAATGCGGACGTCGCGCGCGACCTCGGTCTCGACCCCGCGTTCCTGCGGTCGGCGTCGGGCGTGCAGTTCCTCACCGGTGGGCGATCGGGAGCGGCTGCTCCGGCCGTCGCCCAGGTGTACGCCGGCCACCAGTGGGGCGTCTTCCAGCCGATCCTCGGCGACGGTCGCGCAGCACTGCTCGGCGAGCGCCGCGGACGCGACGGGCTGCTCCACGACGTGCATCTGAAGGGGATCGGCCCCACCTCGATGTCTCGCGTCGACGGCTTCGCCGTGGTCGGCCCCATGCTGCGCGAGTACCTGATGGGCGAGGCGATGCATGCGCTCGGCGTTCCGACGACCAGGGCGCTGGCCGTCGTGGGCACCGGCGCTCCTCGTGACCATGACGGCCGGGTCCTGCCCGGCGCCGTGCTGGCACGCACGGCCGCGAGCCACGTGCGATTCGGCTCCTTCGAGTACGCGCGAGCACAGGACGACCCGGCGCTGCTGCGCCGTCTCGCCGATCACGTGATCGCCCGCCACTACCCGCGTGCGGCGGACGCCGAGCACCCGTATCGAGCGCTCTTCGTCGAGATCGTGGATGCCGTGGCCGCCCTCACCGCGGACTGGATGCGCACCGGATTCGTGCACGGGGTGCTCAGCACCGACAACGTGCTGGTGTCGGCCGAGACCATCGACTACGGCCCCTGCGCCTTCGTGGACGAGTACGAGCCGGGAGCGTCCTTCAGCTCCCTCGACGCGACCGGGCGCTACGCCTACGACCGGCAGCCGTCGATCATGCGGTGGAACCTCGGGCGACTCGGCCATGCGCTCGCACCGCTGCTGGCCGACGACCCCGCGGTCGGCACGACGGTCGCCGATGAACTCGTCGACGCCTTCGACGAGCGCTCCCGTGTGCACTGGGCTGCGGCGTTCGGCGCCAAGCTCGGCCTGGACGATCAGGTCGAACCGCTGCTCGCCACCGGAGTGGCAGAGGATGCGCTGCGCCTGCTGGCCGCGCACGACGTCGACTTCACCGGCTTCTGGCGAGACCTCGCCGCCGCCGCCGAAGGCGACGAACGGCCGGTCCGCGGACGGTTCCTCGGGGCTGTCCCCGAGCTCGACGCCTGGCTGGCCGCATGGGCCGCGCTGGCACCCGACGCCGCACGCATCCGCAGGACGAACCCGCTGTACATCGCACGCAACCACCTCGTCGAGGAGGCGCTGCAGGCGGCGACCGAGGGCGACCTCGATCCCTTCGAGCGACTGCTCGAGCTGCTGCGCGATCCCTACACGGAGTGGGAGGGCCGCGAGTACGAGCGCTTTACCTGGCCGGCTCCGGAAGGCACTCCGCGGCACCAGACGTTCTGCGGCACCTGACTCCCGCGCCGCGACTCAGCGAAGCGCGAGCCGGCTTCCCGCAACCGCCCCGACACCCGACCGGAGTCGGGCCGCGATCGCCCCGGCGACCCGATCCGTCTGCCGCAACGACAGCGAGTCGGAGCGCGGCCTGGTGAACGCGCCGGCCTCGGTCGAGGATGTGAAGGGGCCGATGCCGAAGACCCCAGCCTTGACGGAGCCGTCCGGCGCGATCAGGCGACCTTCGACGTCCACCTCGATCCGTCCGAGCGACCCTTCGAACGCGGCATCCGCCACCCACAGCTCGCGTCCGTGCGTCGTGGCGATCTCGCGGAGCGCGGCGTTGTCGCTCACCGCCGCACCCGAGCCAGGCAGCCAGGCATCGACGAGCGCCCTGGCGACGGTCTCGCCGGGAGCCCGCGGACTGGACGCGACGTAGCCGCGCTCTGGGTCGATCCGCACCTCGACATCGGGGCCGAGGAAACGGACGATGCCGGCGCGCGCGAGGGCGAGCAGCTCGTCGAGGCGGTGCGCCGGCGGCCCGCTGGCGACGTAGCTGAAGAAGGTGTGCCACGTGACGGGCAGGTCGACGATCCTGGAGCGCGCGCTCCAACGCTCCGGCGGCACATCGGCGAGCGACATGAAGGAGAGCAGGATCGCGATGAACAGGGCGTGCGAGCTGCTGCGCTCCTGCTCGGTGCGCAGGGCCAGATCTTCGGCGATGTGCCGACGGACCCGCTCCTGCAGCTCGTCATCGGTCGCGAAGACCTCCTCGCCGAACGGCCGGTCGAGAGCAGGCACATCGAAGCGGTCGAGCGGGTCTGGCACGAATCGCTCGACCGCCGACCGCAGCGCGACGACATCGGCCGCGTGGGCGCGCAGGACCTCGCGGAACTCCGTCCACGACCCGACGACGCGCTCCGGGTGCCCGGTGAACAGCTCGCGATAGTGGCCCCAGGTCAGCTCCTGCGCGATGAGCGGCCAGACGTCACCGGCGAAGTCGACGGGGGCCGGGCGGGCGAGCAGCCGGGCGATCGCCTGCTTCGTCAGCACCTCGAGCCGCGGTGGATCGCCCTGGCTCACAGACGACACCTTCGAGCGATACGGCACACCCCGGCGGGAGCCGATATGCAGCCGCGGCTCGGCCCCGGAGGGCTCGTAGCGCAGGGAGCCGTCGACCTCGCGCACGAAGCGACCGCCGCGGCCCTCGGCGAGGAGCACCACCAGGTCGACTGCGGCGAGGCCCATCCCACGCACGATGACGTCCTGCCCAGGCGCCAGCACGGAGAGATCGGCGTCGGCGGTGAAGGCGGGCGCGACGTAGGTCAGGCCGTCGCGCGCGGCGGCCTCGATCAGGGATGCGGTCTGACCGGCCGGCTCGCGGCTGGTGTGGCCGAGCGCATAGACGAGGAGATCGGCCGACACCTGATCACCGGAGGCGAGCGAGACGACGTGCTCCTCGCCCTCGTCCCGCACACCGACGACGGTGTCCTCGACCCACTGCACCGTCACGCCGGCGGGAGCGGCTTCCACCGTGCTCCGCCAGAACCAGTCCAGGTAGTGGCTCTGCAGCCGCCTGGTCGGGAAGCTCTCGCCCTGCAGCGCCCACAGCTCGTCCGAGACCTGCGGATCATCGATCCCGAACTCCGGCAGCCGCCCGTCGCGCACCAGCTCGGCCCATTCGATCAGCGAAGGACCAGGGCGAACCGGACCGTCGATGGTGCACGTGTCGTCCGTGAACACCGTCACGTCCTGCGCCATCGAGTTGAGCTTCAGCAGCGCGGACTGGTCGCGCCGCCAGATGCGGCCGGCGCCGGGCGGATGCGGGTCGACGAGGCGCACGTCGAGCGGCGGCGCATCCTCGCCGAACCGCGCGAGCAGTCGCTCGAGCAGCATGACGGCCCGCGGACCGGCGCCCACGAAGACGACCCGCTGCGGGGCGTCCACGTCGCGCGGCGCAGCATCCGTCATCGCTCGATCACCCGTCATCCCGATCACCGCCACCGCCCGCGCCCGACCGCCGTCATCCGCCGACGGGGAGCGGCGCCGCCGCCTGCACCGACGGCAGACCCAGCAGGTCGTGCAGTGTCGCGTCCTGGTCGTACGACTCCCGGTAGGTGCCGCGCTCCTGCAGCAGCGGGATCACGCGGTCGGTGAACTCGTCGAGGCCGTGCGGGGTCACATGGCCGACCACGGTGAATCCGTCGGTGGCACGCTCCTGGACGTAGCGGTCGATCTCGGACGCGATGAAGTCGGGGGTCCCCACGAAGGTGTGGTTCGCGGTGAGGCGGATGATCAGCTCTCGGATGCTGAGGTTCTCTGCCGCCGCCGTCTCGCGCAGCTTCGTGATGCGCGACCGCACGGCGGCATGGCGGTTCGCGAAGCCCTGCGCCGACTCTGGTCCGGTGTCCGGCTCCACGTCGGGCAGCGGTCCGTCGGGGTCGTAGCCGCTGAAGTCCCGATTCCACACCTGCTCGAGGTAGGTGATCGCGGTCTCCGGTCGCACCTGCGCGAGCGCGATCTCGCGCGAGCGCTCCTGCGCCTCGGCGAGGGTGTCGCCCAGCACGAAGGTCGCGGCCGGCAGGATCTTCAGCGACTCCTCCGTGCGACCGTGCGCTGCGAGGCGCCCCTTCACATCGCGGTAGAACTCCTGGGCATCGTCGAACTCGGTGTGCAGCGAGAAGATGACGTCGGCGTGCGCTGTCGCGAAGTCCCGACCGTCGGCAGAGTCGCCTGCCTGCACGATGACCGGCCGCCCCTGCGGCGAGGCCGGCACGTCGAACAGCGCATCGACGTCGAACAACCGGGTGTCGTGTCGCACGCGGGCGACGCCTCGCTCGTCGAGGAAGACGCCGGTGTCGGCATCCGCCACGATCGCATCCGGCTGCCACGACGCCCACAGTCGCTTGGAGAGCTCGGCGAACTCCGACGCCCTCGTGTAGCGGTCGGCATGGTCGAGGTATCCGCCTCGCCGGAAGTTCGCACCGTGGAACGCATCGGAGCTCGTCACGGCGTTCCAGCCGGCGCGTCCGCCGGACAGCAGGTCGAGCGTGCCGAGTTGTCGAGCCAGTTCGAAGGGCTCGTTGAACGTGGTGCTCAGCGTGCCGACCAGACCGATGTGCTCGGTGACCGCCGCGAGCGCTGCCAGGATCGCGAGCGTGTTCGGCCGGCCGAGCACGTCGAGCTCATGGATCCGCCCTCGGTGCTCGCGCAGCCGCAGCCCCTCGGCGAGGAAGAGGTAGTCGAACACCCCGCGCTCGGCGGTCCGGGCGAAGTACTCGAACGAGGAGAAGTCGATCTGGCTGCCGGCGGCGGGGTCGGTCCACACGGTCGTGTTGTTCACGCCGGGGAAGTGCGCGGCAAGGTGGATCTGCCTGGTCATGCCGAGACCTCCTGTCGGGCGTAGCGACTCGCGCGCAGCGGCAGCCCGAGTCGCTCGCGGAGCGTGGCTGCGCCCGTGCGTTCGTCCGGCGCTGCCTCTTCGTCCAGCGCTGCCTCTTCGTCCAGCGCTGCCTCTTCGTGCAGCACGCCCGCCGCGGTCGCACGCGGGACGACGTTCTCGACGATCGCGTCGAGGTCGGCCGGCAGCCGAGCCGGACGCAGGCGGATGCCGTCGACACCGGCTTCGGCGAATGCGCGCAGCTCGTCGACGACGTCGTCCGCAGTGCCGACGACGACGCGGGCATCGGTGGTCAGCGCGTCGCGTGCCTCGAGTCGAGCCCACGCGGCCCGCGCGGCATCCGCGGTGTCCTCGATGAGCACCACGAGATCGACGAACACGCGGAGTCGTTCGGAGTCGCTGCGCACCTCGTCGACGGCCGCCTCGATCTCCGACAGGATGCCGGCGGTCGCAGCCGCATCTGTCGGCGTGATGAACACGACGTCAGCGTGCTCGGCGGCGAAGCGGTACGGGATCGTCTGGTGGGCGAGTGCCGTGATGAGCGGCTGCCCCTGCGGCGAGCGCGGCACGATCGACGCACCGGTGATCGAGAAGAACTCGCCCTCGAACTCGATGTTGTGCACGCGCTCGCGGTCGAGGAAGCGGCCGGTCTCGAGGTCGCGGATGATCGCGTCGTCCTCCCAGGAGTCGGTGAGTCGGCGGATGACCTCGACGACCTCGCCGGCTTCGCGGAAGGCGGCGGTCCAGGCGGCGTCGTCCTCGACGCGACCGGACGCCGGGAACCCGTCCGGCCCGTCGGCGCGACGACCGAAGTTCGCGCGTTCGGCGGCGGATGAACCGGCGACGATGCGTGCGCCCGCTCTCCCGCCGCTGGCGTGGTCGAGCGTCTGCAGGCCGGTGGCGAGATGGAACGGCTCCGGATGCGTCGTCGTCACGGTCGGGACCAACCCGATGCGACGCGTGAGCGGTGCCAGGTACGAGGCCAGCAGCACCGCGTCGAGCCGCCCGCGCACACGATCCGTGCGTGGCTCGGCTGCATCGCTCCCCCGATCGCCGAACGACAGCGCGTCCTCGATCGTGACGAAGGTGATCCCCGCGTCGTCGGCGGCTCGGACGAGGTCGCTCCAGTACCGGGCGGAGGTGAGCTCGCGCGGCCGAGCGGTGGGCTCGCGCCAGGCGGCGGGGTGCCAGCCGGCCCCGGCCAGCGCGACGGCGAGGTGCAGACGATCGGTCATCTCAGACTCCGTGTTCCGGTGTGCGCACTGATGAGAACGTCGTGTGCCGGCGCAGCGTGAAGCCCAGTCGCTCGTAGACCGCGATCGCGCCGACGTTCGTGGCCGCGGCATGCAGCAGCGCCCGATCGCCGCGCTCCTGGATATGGAAGGCCACATCGAGCACGAGGCGTGATGCCAGTCCCTGCCCGCGGAAGGCGGCATCGGTCGCCACGGCGCTGATCTCGGTCCAGCCCTCCGGATGCAGCCGCTCGCCGGCCATCGCGATCAGCGCGCCCTCCCGCCGGATGCCGATGTAGCGACCCAGCTGGTAGGTGCGCGGCCGGAAGGGACCCGGCTGATTCCGCTCCACCAGTGCCAGCATCTCCGGCACGTCGGTGGCGCCGAGCACGATCGCCTCGTCATCCGGTCGCGGCCGGAGCGCATCCGTCTCGACCAGCTGCACGCCGTCGCCGCGTCCGAGCGTCTCCCAGCCCTCGGGCGGCAGCTCCTCGGTGCTGGACAGGCCGATCTCGGCACCCGGACCGACGAGTTCTGCCAGCGCATCCCACACGCGCGGGTCGTCCCAGGTGCGCACGGCCACGAACGGTGCGACGTCGGCCGGGTACTGGCGCACGAGGTCATCGCCGATCGCGAACGCGGCGTGCGGGCCCGTCAGCGCATGCCACGCGGGGTTGTCGAGGACGGCAGCATCCTGATGCGTCGAGATGGTCTGGCTCATTCTTCAGTCCTTCGTGAGTGTGCTCTCGACGAGCTTGCGCCACCACGGACCCCCTCGGGGCCGATGCCGTCATCGGAGTTCACATTCGCTGCGCGCGTCGGTCTCGACGGTCAGCCGGCGGCGCCCGTATGACGTCCGGTGACATGGGATGACCGTCGGTGACCCGCACCCGTCGCACCGATTCCGGAACTGCGAACGTAGCCGTCTGCCGCGACCTGCGGCGATCGACGACGGGAACGGGAATCGACATGAAGCGCTACATCGGCAGACGACTGCTGCAGGCCGTCGCGGTGCTGTGGGCCGCGTACACCGTGTCCTTCCTCGTGCTCTACGCCCTGCCTGCCGACCCGGTGCGCCTGCTCGCCGGTGGCGACGCGACCGACGTGTCGGCCGAGCAGCTGGATGCACTGCGCGAGCGACTCGGGCTCGATCAGCCGCTCGTCGTGCAGTACATCCAGAAGCTGGGCGAGGTGCTCCGCGGCGACCTCGGCGCCTCGATCGGCACCGGCCGACCGGTGACGACGATGCTCGCCGAAGCGATTCCACCGACGGTCCAGATCGCCGCCGTCGGGTTCGTCATCGCGCTCGTCGTCGGCGGGGCGCTCGCCTTCTTCGCGACCTTCACCAGGAACCGCGCGCTGGCCGATCTCCTGATCGGGCTGCCGCCGCTCGGCGTCGCGGTCCCGTCGTTCTGGCTCGGACTGCTCCTCATCCAGTGGTTCTCGTTCGCGATCCCGCTCTTCCCTGCGGTCGGCGACGGCGGGCCGATCTCGATCGTGCTGCCGGCGATCACGCTGGCGGTGCCGACATCGGCGACGATCGCCCAGCTGCTGGCCAAGAGCCTCGACACGACGCTGCGCGAGCCGTACATCGACACCGCATGGGCGAAGGGCGCGTCTCGCATTCGAGTCCATGTGCGCCACGGACTCCGCAACGCGGCGCTGCCCGCGCTGACGATGACCGGACTCATCGTGGGGCAGCTGCTCTCCGGCACGGTCGTCACCGAGACGGTGTTCTCGCGTCCGGGCGTCGGCAGGGTCACGGCCACCGCGGTGCAGCAGCAGGACATCCCGGTCGTGCAGGGCGTGGTGCTGTTCGCGGCCGCGGTCTTCGTGATCGCGAACCTCGTCGTCGACCTGATCTACCCGCTGCTCGATCCTCGGATCGTGCTCGCCGGTACCCGACGACGTCGAGGCCGCGCAT
Source organism: Microbacterium sp. (assembly GCF_036823965.1). Lineage (GTDB taxonomy): Bacteria > Actinomycetota > Actinomycetes > Actinomycetales > Microbacteriaceae > Microbacterium. The sequence goes on from NZ_DAITBE010000004.1 coordinate 257,656, forward strand.
CCGAGGGTGCCGACCCGGCATCCGGATCCCCGACTCGTCCTGACCAGCAGACCCTCGAACCGACCGGAGGCGCACGATGAGCGAGACGACCGCCCTGCTTCCCGACGCCGCCGAGCGCGCCGTCGACACCTTCGCCGGAACCTCCGCCGACCGCTTCGAGGATGCGGTCGCCGAGCGGGCGCACCGCCCCCGCGTGCGCCGCCTGATCGGACTGCTGCGTCGTCCGGTGGTGGTGCTCGCGACGGTGTGGCTCGCCCTCATCGTGATCGCGGCGCTCTGGCCATCGCTCCTCGCTCCCGGCGACCCGTTGCTGGGTGTTCCGGCCGACAAGCTGCAGGCCCCGTCGGCCGCACACCTGTTCGGCACCGACCAGATCGGGCGCGACCTCTACACGCGCGTCGTGCACGGCACGCAGCTCACGCTGTCGGCCGCCGCGATCGCAGTCGGCGGCGGGATGCTGGTCGGCGCCCTGCTCGGCGTGATCGCCGGCTTCGCCGGGGGCCGCGTCGACGAGCTGATCATGCGCGGCGCAGACGTGCTCCTGGCGATCCCAGGTCTGCTCCTCTCACTCGCGATCATCACCGCGCTCGGCTTCGGCACCGTGAACGTCGCGATCGCGGTCGGCGCGGCCAGCGTGGCATCCGTCGCCCGGATCATGCGCTCCGAAGTCCTCCGCGTGCGCTCCGCTCCCTACGTCGAGGCAGCGCAGGCGTCGGGCAACCGCTGGCTGCGAGTGCTCGGCCGGCACGTGCTGCCCAACTCGCTCGGACCCGTGGTCGTGCTGTCGGTGCTGGAGCTCGGCGGGGCGATCCTCGCCGTCTCCTCGCTGAGCTTCCTCGGGTACGGCGCGCAGCCGCCGCTCGCCGAGTGGGGATCGCTCGTCTCCGGCGGGCGGGACTACCTGCGCTCCGCCTGGTGGCTGACGACCTTCCCCGGCATCGCGATCGCGCTCACCGTGCTGTCGGCGAACCGATTGTCGCGAGCGCTCGACTCGGATCGAGGTGCGCGATGAGCCGCGAGCAGGGGGCCGCGACCGTCCCCGTGCTGCGCGTCGAGGGGCTGTCGGTGCGCTATCGCACGGCACGCGGCCCGGTGGACGCCGTGCAGGACGTGTCGTTCGAGGTGGGCGCAGGCGAGACCGTCGCGATCGTCGGCGAGTCCGGCTCCGGCAAGTCGACGACAGCACACGCGATCGTGCGGCTGCTGCCGGCGGCCTCCGAGATCCCGAGCGGCCGGGTACGACTCGGCGACGACGACCTCGTGACGGCGACCGGCGCAGAGCTCGCTGCGATCCGTGGCAGCCGGATCGGCCTGGTCCCTCAGGACCCGACCGTGAGCCTCAACCCGGTGATGCGGATCGGAGCGCAGGTCGCGGAGGTGCTCGTCGTGCACGGGCTCGCCGACCGGCACGCGGCCGCCGACCGTGCGATCGAGGCCCTCGCGCTCGCCGGTCTCGCCGACCCCGAAGCGCGGGCCCAGCAGTATCCGCACGAGCTGTCGGGCGGGATGCGGCAGCGTGTGCTGATCGCGATCGCCATGATCGCCGCGCCGCAGCTCATCGTCGCCGACGAGCCGACGAGCGCGCTCGACGTGACCGTGCAGCGTCAGATCCTCGACCAGCTCGATGCCCTCCGCGAGCGCACCGGCACCAGCATCCTGCTCATCACGCACGATCTCGGCGTCGCCGCAGACCGGGCCGATCGCATCGTCGTCATGAATCGAGGGCGCATCGTCGAGACCGGGACCCCGGCGCAAGTGCTCACGAATCCGCGCGACCCGTACACGCAGCGCCTCATCGCAGCGGCGCCGAGCCTCAGCGTCCGTCGCGATGCGGCATCCGATTCCCCGGTGCTGTCGACGGATGCTCCGCGGCTGCGACTGAGCGGCCGACCGGGCGACCCGTTCGCCGCCGGTCGGGAGCAGCAGTCCGAGCCGAAGACGCCGCACGTGCTCGAGGTCGTCGACCTGGTGAAGGAGTTCGCACTCCCCCGAGGCGCGGGGGCGGGAAGCCAGCGCGCCGTGGACGGCGTGTCCTTCACGATCCCCCGGGCGCAGACGCTCGCCCTGGTCGGCGAGTCCGGCTCAGGGAAGACGACGACAGCACGACTCGCGCTGCGGCTGACCGATCCGACTGCCGGGGCGATCCGACTCGACGGCGAGGACATCACGACGGCGCGCGGATCCCACCTGCGAGCGTTGCGACGCCGCCTCCAGCTCGTGCAGCAGAACCCCTACGCGACGCTCGATCCCCGGCAGACGATCGAGCAGATCGTCATCGATCCCCTTCGTGCGTTCGGTCTCGGGGATCGGCGGCAGCGGTCGGCCAGAGCCGCGGAGCTGCTCGACGTCGTGGCGCTCCCGGTCTCGGCGCTGCGGCGCAAGCCGGCAGAGCTCTCCGGCGGGCAGCGTCAACGCGTGGCGATCGCGCGTGCGCTGGCGATCTCACCCGAGCTGATCGTGCTCGACGAACCGGTGTCGGCGCTCGACGTGCTCATCCAGGACCAGATCCTGACGCTGCTGACGGGACTGCAGCGCGAGCTCGGCGTGACCTATCTGTTCATCTCTCACGACCTGGCCGTCGTGCGGCAGATCGCGCATCGCGTCGCCGTCATGCGCCGCGGCCGCATCGTCGAATCCGGCGCAGCCGACGAGGTCTTCGACCATCCGCGGCACGAGTACACGACGGCCCTGATCGACGCGATCCCCGGCCACGCCGCTGCCGGGCTCCCCCTGACATCCCTCCGCCCCTGACACCCGCCCGCTCCACAGCAAGGAACCCATCATGCGAACCCGCTCCGTCCTCTCCGCCGCGGCAGTGCTCAGCGCCGCCCTCGTCCTGGCATCCTGCGCGAGCAGCGCACCCCAGGGATCGACGACCGCCGATGCCGACGCGAGTCCCGTCGACGGCGGCGACCTCGTGCTCGCGATCGCGAACGACCCGATCTCGCTCAACCCCTCCGGCATCGGCTCCGGCAACGACACCCTGTACGTCACGCGACAGCTCGTCGACTCGCTCCTCTATCAGGACCCGGAGACGAGCGAACTGGAGCCCTGGCTGGCCGAGTCGTACACGGCGAACGCCGACGCGACCGTCTTCACCTTCGAGCTCCGCGACGACGTCACATTCTCGGACGGCACCCCGTTCACGGCCGAGTCGGTCAAGGCGACGTTCGACGACATCATCGCGGCCGGAGCGCTGAGCCAGTCGGTGAGCTCGTTCGTCGGCTACGAGCAGACGGTCGTGGTCGACGACGACACGGTCGAGGTGCACTTCTCCACACCGAACGCGGCGTTCCCGAACGCGACCGCCGCCGTCGGCCTCGGCATCGTGGGGGCCGCGACGCTCGAGGTGCCCTTCGAAGAGCGGGCGGACGGCGAGTCGGTGATCGGCACCGGCCCCTTCACGCTCGACACCTACACGAAGGACGTGTCGACCGTGCTCGCGAAGCGCGACGACTACGCCTGGTCACCGGCTCAGCGGGACAACGACGGGGCCGCGCACCTCGACACCGTCACCTTCCAGGTCGTGCCGGAGGCCAGCGTGCGCACCGGCGGGCTCGAATCCGATCAGTTCGATGCGATCGGCGGCGTGCAGCCGACCGACGTCGACGTGCTCGAAGCCGCCGGCCTGCCGCTGGTGCACCGGGCCAACCCCGGGCTGAGCTTCGGACTGACCTTCAACGAGGCGAGCCCCATCGCCTCCGATATCGCGGTGCGCGAAGCCATCGCCGCCGGCATCGACGCCGAGGAGGTGCGCGACACCTCCCTGAACGATCTCTTCAACGTCGGTACCAGCGCCCTCGCCAAGAACACGCCGTCCTGGGCCGACCAGAGCGCCTCCTTCGGTTTCGACCCCGACCGGGCGGGCGAGCTGCTCGACGACGCCGGCTGGGTCGCCGGCGACGACGGCATCCGCGAGAAGGACGGCCAGCGCCTCTCGCTCGACGTGATCTGGATCACCAACTTCGGTCCGAACCAGACGAGCCTCGAACTCATCCAGCAGCAGCTCAAGCAGATCGGGGTCGAACTGCACCTCTCGGGCAGCGTCGTGCCCGACTTCCTCGAGAAGCAGACGGCCGGCGACTTCGACATCGCGTGGGGCAACCTCTCCCGCGCCGACGGCGACGTGCTGCGCACCCAGTTCTCGAAGGCGACCACCACGGCCAGGATCGACGACCCGGAGCTGGAGTCGCTGCTGCAGGCGCAGCTCGCCGCCGGTGATCCCGCCGCCCGCACCGAGATCCTCGCTCAGGCGCAGGAGCGCATCGCGAGCCGGTACTACCAGATCCCCGTGCACGAGCTCACGTCGATCCTCGGCATCGGCGCGGGCGTCCACGGCATCACCCTCGGTGCGGACTCCCGCCTCGAATCGCTCGTGACCGCATGGAAGGACGCAGAATAATGACCGATCAGCTCATCCCGAACGCAGGACTCATCCTCGCCGGGAGCCATCCGGAAGGCGACCCGAGGGCGGGACTCGAGCAGACGCTGCGCCTGTTCTCCTTCGCCGAGGATCTCGGCTACGACGTCGCAGGCATCCGGCAGCGTCACCTCGAGCGGGGGATCTCCTCCGCCCTGCCGTTCCTGGCGGCGGCGAGCCAGCGAACGCAGCGGATCCGCCTCGAGACGGGTGTAGTGCCGCTGGGCTACGAGACGCCGTTCCGACTGGCCGAGGACTTCGGCACGGTCGATGCGCTCTCCGGCGGCCGGGTCAACGTCGGGATCAGCACCTCGTCACCGCACGGCGACCTGCTCGGCGACCTCGGCCGCGGTGACGCCGCCGCCGAGCCGTATGTCCTGGTCGAGCGACTCCTCGAGGCACTGGAAGGGCACGCGCTCGCTGCGGAACCGCTCTCCACGCCCTACGGTCCGCAGATCCCCCGGATCGAGCCGCACATCCCCGGGTTGCGCGATCGCGTGTGGCTGGGCGGCGGGTCGGAGCGATCAGTCCGCTGGGCAGCACGGCACGGTCTCAAGCTGCTCCTGGGCAACCTGAGCGACGCCGGCGGACACGACCGGTTCGAACCGGCGCAGCGGGTGCATCTCGACCTGTACCACTCCGAGTTCGTCGGCGACGGCGTCCCGACGGTCGGCGTCGAACGCGTGATCGTGCCGACGACGAGCGCGACCGCCGAGCAGCGCGAGCACTACCGGGCCTATGCCGAGGCGCGCGAACCCAGAACGACGAGGCCCGCCGAGCTCGGCGCACGTCGGGTCGTGTTCCAGCGGGATCTCGTCGGCAGCGCCGAGGAGATCGTCGACAGACTGCGCGATGACCCGTCCATCGACGGTCGCACCGAGTTGCGCGTGGCGCTGCCCTACGGCTTCTCGGAGGACGAGTACCGCCAGATCTTCTCCGACATCAGGCACGCGATCCTCCCCGAACTCGGCTGGACGCCCGCGGAAGCACGCGTCGACGAGCGGCTCATTACCTCGCGTGAAGTCGCATGACTTCCGCTGACGCACGGGCAGACGGATCGGCCGAAGCACCGCGAAGCTGGCCACACACACCGACGAACAGGAGCACGCATGACCACCACTGACCGACTGCGTCTCGGCGTGGCGCTCGAGGGAGCCGGCTGGCACCCCTCCGCGTGGCGCGAGGAGTCCGCACGTCCGAACGACCTCTTCACCCCGCAGTACTGGGTCGACGTCGTGCAGCAGGCCGAGGCCGGCGGCATCGACTTCGCCACGATCGAGGACTCGTTCGCCGTGCAGTCCAGCCGACCCTTCGGACCCGACGAGCGCACCGACGAGGTGCGCGGCCGTCTGGACGCCCTGCTGATCGCGTCTCGCGTGGCTCCGGTCACCCGACGCATCGGGCTGATCCCCACGGTGACCACGACGCACACCGAGCCGTTCCACATCTCCAAGGCGGTCGCCACGCTCGACCATGCCAGCCTCGGCCGCGCCGGGTGGCAGCCGAAGGTCTCGGGACGCTCGGACGAGGCACGCCACTTCGGGCGTCGCGACGTCCCCGCGTTCGACGATCTGCGGGATCCGCGCGTGCAGGAGGCCATCTCGACGCTGTTCGCCGAGGCGGACGACGTCGTCGAGGTCGTCCGGCGACTCTGGGACAGTTGGCAGGACGACGCCGAGATCCGGGATGCCGCGACCGATCGGTTCCTGGATGCCGAACGGGTGCACACGATCGACTTCGAGGGCCAGTGGTTCGGGGTCCGCGGTCCCTCGATCACACCTCGTCCGCCGCAGGGCCAGCCGGTGGTCGCCGCGCTCGCACACGCCGAGGTGCCGTACCGGTTCGCCGCGGCATCCGCCGATCTGGTCTTCGTCACCCCGCTGCGCATCGAGGATGCCACCGGCATCCTCGCCGAGGTGCGCGCGGCGGAGACCGCTGTGGGGCGCGACGGCGAGCCGCTGCAGGTGTATGCCGACATCGTCGTGTTCCTCGACGGTGTGCGTGAGACGGGTGCAGCCAGGCTCGAGCGGCTCGACGGACTCGCGCGTGCGTTGCACTCCGACACCCGGATCTTCGCCGGCTCGGCCTCGACCCTGGCCGACGAGATCGCGGCGCTCGGTGAGCTCGGCTACGCGGGCGTGCGGCTGCGACCAGGTGTCGTGACCGACGATCTTCCGCGCATCGCCGACGACCTCGTGCCCGAGCTGCGGCGTCGCGAGCTGCTCGCGGACAGCGACGCCGATTCCCTGCGCGGCGTGCTCGGCCTCCCCACCACCGTCCCCAACCGCTACGCCCCGGCACTCGCCGGCTGAGTCACATCGGAGCCGACCATGAGTACGACACCTCGCAAGCAGATCATCCTCGCCGCGTACGTCGGCGGGGTCAACGAGCACACGGCCTGGGAGCACCCGGATGCCGGCAGCCAGATCGAGTTCGACACGTTCCGCCACGTCGCCCAGACCGCGGAGCGCGGACGGTTCGACTACTTCTTCCTCGCAGAGGGACTCGCGCTGCGCGAACGCGCCGGTCGGGTGTTCGAGCACGACATCGCGGGGCGACCGGACACCCTGCCGGTGCTCGCCGCCCTCGCAGCCGTGACCTCGCACATCGGCCTGGTCGGGACGCTGAACGCGACCTTCAACGAGCCCTATGAGCTCGCGCGTCAGATCGCGAGTCTCGATCACCTCTCCGGCGGACGCGCGGGCTGGAACGTCGTCACCAGCTGGGATGCATTCACGGGGCAGAACTTCCGTCGAGGCGGATTCCTGTCGCGCGAGGATCGCTACGCGCGGGCGGAGGAATTCGTGAACACGGTGCGCGAGCTGTGGGACTCGTGGGCGGACGACGCCATCCTCGCCGACAAGGCGAGCGGCCGATTCCTCCTCGACGACGACGCCGGAGCGTTCGCGCACACGGGTGCGCAGTTCGACATCGACGGCACCTTCACCGTCCCGCGCAGCCCGCAGGGTCGCCCGGTGATCGTGCAGGCTGGAGTGTCGCCGCAGGGTCGCGACTTCGCGGCTGCGAACTCCGACCTGATCTTCTCGCCGTTCTCCCGACTCGCCGAGGCGCAGGAGTTCTATGTCGACGTGAAGGCGCGTGCGCGCGGCTTCGGGCGCAACCCCGACGACCTCAAGATCATCCCGGGGGCGGGCTTCGTGCTCGGAGATTCCCGTGCGGATGCCGAGGAGAAGGCCCGCTTCATCCTGGAGCAGCAGCTCAGCGACCGTGCGGTGCAGGTGCAGTTCGAGCAGCTGTGGAACCGTGATCTGTCGGCGTACGACATCGACGGCCCGCTGCCCGACATCGAGCCGGATCCGGAGGCGCCGCCCATCATCCAGGGCAGGGCGTTCATCCACCAGGATCGCTTCGAGACCGTGCGGCGCTGGCGCGCGCTCGCCGAGGAGAAGGGGCTCAGCATCCGCGGCGTCGCCGCCGAGGTGTCGACGCGCACCGAGTACATCGGCACGCCGCAGCAGGTGGCGGACGCGCTCGACGACTTCATCCAGAACGACGGAGCCGATGGCGTCGTGCTGGGCGGGCACATCACCCCCGGCGGCATCGACGAGTTCGTCGACAAGGTCGTGCCGCTGCTGCAGGAACGCGGTTCGCTGCGCACCGAATACACGGGCAGCACCCTGCGCGAGAACCTCGGCCTGCCGATCCCTGAGCGCCGCGGTGCGCTCGCGGCGACGGCGTAGGGGCCGGTCATGTCCGGGACGACAGACGCATCCGCGCTCGACCAGGTCGATCGGGCCGAGCTCGATCGGGCTCAGGGCGATCAGGCTGAGTTCGATCGGGCCGAGTTCGATCGCGAGTGGCAGGAGTGGCATCGCGCTCACGAGGCGCGCCGCACCGATCCGCATGGGTTCCTGGCGGTCACCGGACTGCATTGGCTGAGCGGCGACCCCCAGCGGATCGCCGGCCTGCCGGGGAGGTGGACGACGGGTCCGGGGGGTCCTGTCGTCCACCTGGCGGACGGCGAGCGGCTGACGCTGCACGGCGAGCCCATCAGCGGGCGCCACGAGTTCGGGCCGATCGCCGAGCGCGGCGGGCTGACCGTCGCATTCGACGGCGGCGTCGCCGAGGTCGCGAAGCGCGGCGGGCACGACATCGTGCGTCCGCGGCGCCCGGACCATCCGTATCTCGCCGGATACGAGGGCACGCCGTCGTATCCGGCCGATACGCGCTGGCGCGTGCCGGCGAGGTTCGTCGAGTACGTCGCGCCGCGGCCCACCGAGGTCGGCGCGGCCGTCGACGGACTCACCCACGTGTACGACGCACCCGGATACCTCGAGCTCCGCCTGGCCGACGAGACCCTGCGCCTCGTGGCGTTCCCAGCGCATGCACCGGGCGAGCTGCTCGTGCTCTTCTCGGACGCCACGAGCGGCGTCACCACGGCGCACCGCAGCCTGATCGTGCCCGCGCCGGGTCCGGACGGACAGACGGTCGTCGACTTCAACCGCGCCGTCAATCTCCCGTGCGCCTACACCGACTTCGCGACGTGTCCCCTGCCTCCGGCGGAGAACCGACTGCGGATCGCGATCGAGGCCGGCGAGCAGACGCCGCTCTCGCGGGTGCAGGCGGGCGAAGCCGTGGCGGCTCCGGCGTAGGGCTCGGCTGCACCCGGTGGATGCCGCGGTGGCGAGGGGGCGCAGATGGCCGCATCCCCCGCGCGGAGGCGGCCGTTCGCGATCCCTCGCGCTGCCGCGAACGCAGAACAGCGCGCGGTTACGTCGTGTTGCCGCATCCGCGTACGCCGCGGCGACCTCCGGCGATACTGGCACCATGTCCGACACCGTCACCGAGTGGATCGTCGAAGCCGTCGCGTGGGACGACCCGCGCGCCCAGGCGCTGCGCGCCGACATGGATGCCGAGATCGGTCCGCGATACGCCGACCGTCTCGACGACGTGCCGGCGGAGCTCGCAGCGCGCATGAGCCGTGCGCTCTCCGTGGTCCCTGACTCGATCGTCGCGACGATCATCGTGACGGATGCCGCGCACGTGCCGGTCGGCCATGCCGCCCTCCGCGCCCTCGGCGGCGACCTCGCCGATGCGCTCGAGGTCAAGCGCGTCTTCGTCATCCCCGGCGCGCGAGGAACCGGCGTGAGCCGTCTGCTGATGGCCGAGCTGGAGCGCACCGCGGCAGACCTCGGGGCCGAGCGCCTGATCCTGCAGACCGGCGATCGGCAGCCCGAGGCCGTGGCCCTCTACGAGCGGATCGGCTACACGCGCATCCCGATCTATCCGCCGTACCTCGAGATCTCCTTCTCGCAGTGCTTCGAGAAGCCGCTCGCAACGGCGCCGAGCGGCTCGCTCGACTGACGAGCGCCGCAGTCAGGCCGAGGCAGGATCGAGGTCGAGACCGAATGCGAGCAGGTCGATCCAGCGACCCGGCTCGACCTCGATCGGGCGTTCCCGTTCGGGCAGCCGGCGGAAGCCGATCTTGGCGTACAGCGCGTGCGCTCCGGTCATCTGCGGTCCGCTGTTCATGACCACGCGATGCGAGCCGCGCTCGGCGGCGACCGCGATCACGTGGCGGGTGAGCGCCTCGCCGACGCCGCGTCCGCGTGCGGCCGGCGCGACGGCGAGCTGACGGAAATCGGTCTCGCCGGGCTGCGCGTCGGGCGAGAGCGGTCGGCCGTCCGCAGCCACCCAGACGCTGCCGAGGATCGTCCCGTCCTGATCGGTCGCGACCAGCACGTCGCCCTCACGGAGTCGCCCCTCGACGTCGCGGAGCGACGACAGGTACGACTCCGACAGATCGCCGTAGCTGGCGAGGTAGGCGTCGGCGGTGACCCGCCCTGCCTCCTCGTACTCCTCCTGGCGCACCGGACGGATGATCAACGGCGCCGTGCTCATGCGAACGCCGCCTCGGTGGTGCGGGCATCGTCGAGGGAGTCGGTGCGCGGCGTCAGACCCCAGACCTCGGCGAGGAGCTCGGACGAGCGCTCCCGATCGCGCGGGTCGTGGGTGATCGTCGTCACGAGCAGCTCATCGGCGCCGGTCGCTCGCTGGAGCACGTCGAGTCGCTCTGCCACGGCATCCGGCGTGCCGACGAAGCGCGTCGCGAGTCGATCGCGCACCACGTCGAGCTGGTCGGCGTCCAGCGGGTTCGCGAGCGCATCGGCCGGGGTCGGATACGGGACGGCGCCGTCTCCGGCGCGGATGCTGTGCACCCAACGAGCGTATCCCTCGGCGAGGCGGTGCGCCTCGGCATCCGTCTCCGCGACGAGCACGTCCACCGAGACGGTCACGGACGGTCGGGCGCTCACGCCGGGCCGGAACGCCTCGCGATACGCGGCCACCGCGTCGAGCACGAAGCTCGGCGCGACGTGGTAGTTCGCCCCGAAGGGCAGGCCGAGTCGACCGGCGAGCGCCGCGCTCGCTCCGGCGGTGCTGCCGTGGATCCAGACGTCGATGTCCTGGCCCTCGGCTGGTGTCGCGTGGATCGGCACGCCCTCGGGGGCGCGGTGGCTGCCGGCGATGAGGTCGAGGATGTCGAGGACGTCCTGCTCGAACCGGTCGGCGTCGCCCGGCGTGCGTCCGAGCAGGCGGGCCTGCGCGGCGAAGCGCGCCGCATCGAATGCGACGGAGCGGGACGCGGGCAGCAGGAGTCCGTCGACCTCCCGATCCTCCGGCTGACTCGGGAACACGGGTGTCTGCGCCGAGCTCGTCGCACCCGAGCGGCCGATGCCGAGATCGAAGCGGCCCGGATGCAGGGCGGCGACGACACCGGCCGCCTCGACGACCTGGAGCGGTGTGGAGTTGCCGATGATCGTGGCGGCCGTGCCGATGCGGATGCTCGAGGTCGCAGCCGCGATGGCGGCGAGCAGCACGTGCGGTGCCGAACCGGCGACGCCTGGATTCAGGTGGTGCTCGGCGAGCCAGTACCGCGCGTAGCCCAGCTGCTCCGCGCGCTGAGCGAGCGCGACGCTGGCGCGCAGCCCGTCGGCCGGTGTCTGCCCCTGACCGAACGGGGAGAGATCGAGGATGGCGAGCGGGATGGTCATGGCGTCTCGTTCCGTGGTGGTCGAACAGGGTCGCGTCAGCGGGACCCGATGCTCCGGGTCCCGCCGACGCGATGGATGCTCAGGGCTTGGGCAGCCCTGCCGGGTTGACCAGCGATTCGGTCACGGACTCGGACTCCAGGCCCCACTCCTCGAGCAGATCGCCGTACGTGCCGTCCTCGATGAGCGAGTTGATCACGATCGAGACCGCCTCGATCAGGCCGTTGCCCTTGGCCGTACCCGCCGCGATGCTGGCCGTCTCGGGCCAGCCGCCCGGCACGATGCCGACCAGCTTGGTGTCACCCGTCTCGAGCGCCGCCCACGCGGAGGTCGCGTTCGGGCCGAAGTTGGCGTCGGAGCGACCCGACTGCAGCGCGAGCGTCGCCGCTGCGGTGTCGTCGTAGTACTGCAGCTCGGCTGGTGCCTCACCCGCTGCTTCGAGCTCCTCGTTCCAGCGCAGCAGCACCTGCTCCTGGTTCGTGCCGGAGCCGACGATGATCTTGAGGCCCGAGATGTCGGCGGCCTCCGTGATCGAGTCGATGTCGCTGTCGGCCTTCACGTAGAAGCCCAGCAGGTCTTCGCGATAGCTCGCGAAGTCGTAGAGCTCCTTACGCTCCTCGGTGACCGTCACGTTCGAGGTGATCAGGTCGTACTTGCCGGACTGGATTCCCAGCGGCCAGTCCGACCATGCCACCACCTGCGGCTTGTACTCGAGGCCGAGGCCCTCGGCGATGAGCGAGCCGATGTTGGGCTCGGTGCCGGCGACATCGGTCGCAGCGGAGGTGCCGTCGGGCTGGTAGCTCAGCGGCGGCACGAACGCGCCGATCGCGACGGTCAGCTTGCCCGCTTCGATGGGCTCGAAGCCGCTCGCCTCGAGCGCCTCGACGGCCTCAGGCACCGGGTCGGTGTGGAACCAGGTGATCTCGTCGGTGGTCGTGTTGCCCTCGGCCGGCTTCTCGGTGGATGCCGGAGCCGCCTCGGCTGGTGCGCTGTTGAGGTTGACGGCCGCGAACACGCCGCCGACGATCGCCGCGACCGCGACGACCCCGACGCCGATCGCGATGCCCTGCTTCTTGCTGAGTGCCATGCTGTGGTGTCTCTTTCTCTTGGAGTGATGCAGGTCTGAACCGACGCGAGGCGTCAGGCCAGCACCTTGGCGAGGAACTCCCGCGTGCGCGGGTGCTCTGGGTGGGTGAGGACGATGTCCGGTGTGCCCTGTTCGATGACCACACCGCCGTCGATGAACACGACGCGGTCGGCGACTTCGCGAGCGAAACCGATCTCGTGCGTGACGATGATGAGCGTCGTGCCGCTGCGGGCCAGGTCGCGGATCACGTCGAGCACCTCGCCGACGAGTTCCGGGTCGAGCGCGCTGGTCGGCTCGTCGAAGAGCAGCACCTTCGGGTTCAGTGCGAGCGCTCGCGCGATCGCGACGCGCTGCTGCTGGCCGCCGGACAACTGCCGCGGATAGTGCCCTGCTTTGTCGCTCAGACCGACGCGCTCCAGCAGCGACAGCGCGAGTTCCCGCGCAGCATCCTTGTGCAGCAGCCCGAGATCGATCGGCGCCTCCGTGACGTTCTCGAGCGCGGTCAGGTGCGGGAAGAGGTTGAAGTTCTGGAAGACGATGCCGATCTGCGTTCGGCGCTTGAGGATCTCCTTCTCGCGCAGCTCGTAGAGGCGGTCTCCCCGCCGCTCGTAGCCGATCAGCTGGCCGTCGACCGTGACCGAGCCGCGATCCACCGACTCGAGGTGGTTGATCGTGCGCAGCAGCGTCGACTTGCCGGAGCCGCTGGGGCCGAGGATGGCCACGACCTCACCGGGCGCGATCGTGAGGTCGATGCCGCTCAGCACCTCGACGCCGCCGTAGGCCTTGTGGACGTTGTGGATCTCGACGAGACCGGTGGTGGTCTCAGGGGCGATGGTGCTCATGCGTTTCCTCCGAACTTCGCGTCGTTCGCGGTGCCCTGCTGCGCCACGCTCAGCACGGGTGCGGCGTCGGCTCCGTGCAGGGGCGGTGGGGCGGTTGCGCCGTCACCCAGTCGGTTCCACTGCACGGCGACCCAGTGGCGAGCGCGCTGCAGCGGTGTCGGCGGCAGCGTGCGCACGGATCCGCGGGCGTAGTACCGCTCGATGTAGTACTGGGCGATGCTGAGGATCGTGGTGATGATCGTGTACCAGACCACCGCGACGAGCAGCAGCGGGATCACCCGGCTGTTGCGGTTGTAGATCACCTGCACCGCGTAGAAGAGCTCGGGGATCGCGATCACGAACACCACCGAGGCACCCTTCACGAGGCCGATCACCTCGTTCGTCGCGTTCGGGACGATCGACCGCATGGCCTGCGGGAGGATGATGCGGAACAGGCGCTTGTGCGCCGGGATGCCGAGTGCCGCCGCGGCCTCCTGCTGGCCCTGGTCGACCGAGATGAGACCGCCGCGGATGATCTCGGCCGAGTACGCCGCCTGGTGCAGGCCGAGTCCGAGGATGGCGGCGGCGACGGCGCTGATGAGCTGGACGGTCGGGAACTCCACGATCCAGAAGTCGGTCGTGAACGGCGTGCCGAGGCCGAGCGTGGGATACAGGTAGCCGAGGTTGTACCAGACGATGATCTGGACGACCAGCGGGACCGAGCGGAAGAACCAGATGTACGACCAGGAGATCGAGTTCAGCAGCGGGGACTTCGACAGCCGGCCGAGCGCGAGCACCGTGCCGAGGACGAAGCCGACCGAGGCGGAGATGGCGCTGAGCGCCAGCGTGTAGCCGATGCCGGAGATCACCGGCTCGGAGAAGAAGTACGTCGCGAAGACGTTCCACTCGTAGTTCTCGTTGGTGAACAGCGACCAGACGAACTGCGCGATCGCGAAGATGAGGATCGCGCTCAGCGCCCAGCGGAACCAGTGCCGTGTGTGGACGACCCGGACGCTGCCGAGGTCGACACGATCACGCTCCGGTGCGCCGTCGAGGCCGGTGGGCGCTGGATCGCTCACTGCGACCGGCGCTGTGGTTGTCGTCGTGCTCATGGTCTGCTGCTCTCTTCGGTCGGAGCCCGTGGACGGACGACCACGGATGATCAGCAAACCTAGAAAGCAACGTCGGCGAGCGCTTCTCGCTCAACACACGGCGCAACGGCCGGTCACGGGCCGTAACACTGGGGGCAGCAGGATGCCGCGGTGAGAGCCGTCACGCCTCCCGCAGGATGCGTTCCGTGACCCTGACGGAGAACTCGAGACTCTCGACGGGGATCCGTTCGTCGGCGCTGTGGAACTGTCCGAACACGTCGAAGCCCTCCGGCACGCGCAGCGGCACGAACCCGTAGCCTGCGATGCCGAGGCGCGCGAAGTGCTTGTTGTCGGTGCTGGCCGGCAGCAGGTACGGCACCACGAGCCCGTCCGGATCCTGCTCGGTGATCGCCGACTGCAGGACGGCGAGCAGGGGCGCATCGACGGCAGCCTCGGTGGCCGACCACCACCTGCCCCAGCGGATGTCGATGTCGTCGCCCACGACCTCGCGCAGCCCCTCCTTGAGGGCATCGTCCTGTCCTGGCAGGACCCGGATGTCGAGGCGCGCCGTCGCCTCGCCGGGGATGATGTTGGTCTTCGAGCCCGCCGACAGGACCGTCGGGGTTGCGGTGTTGCGCAGGCTCGCACCGATCAGCGACGACACGAAGCCGAGCTGGGAGAGGTCGCGCTCGAGGCTGTCATCCGAGAACGAGAGTCCGCGCGCGGCGCCGAACCGATCGAGGAAGGCCTGCAGTGCGGGAGTCCGCACGATCGGGAAGGAGTGCTCGCCGACCGCGGCCACCGCTTTCGCCAGACGCACCACCGCGTTGTCCTCCGTCGGCCGAGAGCCGTGCGCCGCGCGACCGCGTGCCGTCAGCGTCGCCCAGGCCACGCCCTTCTCGCTGGTGGCAGCGAGATATGCGCGCCGTCCGGCGTCGAGCGGGATCGAGAAGCCGCCCACCTCGCTCAGCGCCTCGGTCGCACCCGCGAACAGCTCGGGGCGGTTGTCGACGAGCCAGCTCGCACCCCACACGCCGCCCGCTTCCTCGTCGGCGAGGAACGCGAAGATCAGGTCACGCCGCGGGGTGATCGCATGCCTGGCGAAGTGCCGGGCGACCGCGAGGATCGTGCCTGCGAAGTTCTTCATGTCGACCGCGCCTCGGCCGTACAGCCAGCCGTCGTGCACCTCGCCGCCGAAGGGCGGATGCGTCCACTCCTGTCCCTCGACCGGCACGACGTCGAGGTGGGCGTGAACGACCAGCGCGCCCGCCGACGGGTCGGAGCCGCGAAGCCGTGCAACGACCGAGCCGCGTCCGGCCCTCGGCTCGATCAGCTCGGACTCGATCCCGACCTCGGTGAGCTGCTCCTGGACGAATCGTGCGGCGCGGGTCTCGCCGTCACCGATCGTCTCGGGGATGCCTGTGTTCACGCTGTCGATGCGGAGCAGACTCCTGGTGAGCTCGACCGCCTCGTGCTGCAGCGTCTCGAGGGCGGAGGAGGAACGTGCGGGATCCGATGTCGACGTCATGCGAACGACGGTACGGCGGCCCCGCGCTCCTCCGCGTGGCCGCCGTCATCGTCGGCAATCTTGATGCTCAGTCGTAGCCGAGGATCACGACGGCATCCGTGTCGGGATCGCCTCCGGACCCGCCGTCGATCCACGCCGCCGTCCCGGACTCCGCTGGTCCGACGATCATGCCTCCGCCCCCACCGTCGCCAAGCCCGAGACGTCGCGCGATGCGGCGAAGGCGTCGAGGACGCGCTCGGTGTCCGCGAGCTGCTCGTTCCAGACCGCCCGGACGATATCGATCCGATCGTCCGCTTCCTGCAGCGTGGCGAGGTAGGCCTGCACGCCGGCGAACCCGGTGGAGCTCTGCTCGTGCAGGGCGACCAGTCGGATCGCCAGCTTGGACTGCACCCCGTAGACCGGGATCTGCGGGCCTCTGGGCGCACTGAGACCGATGTAGTACAGCTTCTCCAGCCCCTGCGGAACGACGCCGGCGGCGTAGCGCAGGGGCACGCCCTTGCTGCGCTCGATCAGGTCCTCGTCGAGGAACGGGAGGCTGGGGTGGAACCCCGTCGCCCACAGGATCGTGTCGTAGTCGCGAGCCGACCCGTCGGTGAAGTGCACGGTCTGCCCCTCGATGCGAGCGATACCGGGACGGATGCTCACGCGTCCGTGCTGGAGCCAGTACAGGAGCAGGTTGTTCACGACGGTGCGGCCTTCGGCGAGCGTGTGATGCTTGGGCTCCGGCATGCCGGGATAGTTGTTCCACTCCCCGATCGACACCTTCGCGAGCAGCCGTGCGACCAGGTCCTGCTCGTCTGCCGTGAACTGCGCCATCCAGCCGATCTCCTGGCGGGGAACCCCGAAGTAGCTCTTGGGCTGGAAGTACACGCCCTCACGGATCACGATGTCGACGTCGAATCGGTGCTGCGCGGCATCCACCGCGAGATCGCACCCCGAGTTGCCCGCCCCGACGACGAGGACCCGCGTGCCCTCGATGTCGCCGGTGTTCCGATACGACCCGGAGTGCACCTGCGTGCCCGTGAAGTCGTCGGCGATGGACGGCACCTTCTGATCCCAGAGGTGACCGTTGGCGATGAAGACGCCGTCGTAGTCGATGCGCTCTCCGGTGCCGAGTGTCACGGTCCAGCCCGCCGAGCCGACCGGACCGTCCGTCGCGACGGGAACGACCGACTCGACCGGGGTGTTGAAGCGGATGATGTCGTAGTGCCCCTTGGCACGCGCGTACGACTCGAGGTACTCGCGGATCTGGTCGCGTCGCGGGAAGTGCGGGTAGTCCGCCGGCATCGGGAACCCCTCGAAACTCGTGGTGTCGCGCGAGGTGATGAGGTGCAGCGCGTCGTAGTCCGTGTGCCAGTGGCCACCCACCCGGTCGGTCTTCTCGTAGCAGTCGACCTCATAGCCCGCCGTGCGGAGCTGCTCGAGCGTGGAGATGCCGGCTGCGCCGGCGCCGATGACGCAGTATCTGGTCATGTGGGTCCTTTCGGGTCTGTCGTGGAGGTCAGCGAGTGCCGACCGAAGTCCGGCTGAAGCGTCCGGCCGCTTCGGCGAGCGCCTCGTGGCGCGCTGCATCGGGGCGCACATAGCCGCGGGGCGTGGGGGTGATGCCCGCGTCGTCGAGTCGCATCAGCTGCAGCATGTGCTCGAATGCGAGCCGGTTGCAGTCGATGACCGGCACATCGGGATGGGTGAGCACGCGCGTGTAGCCGTGCCTGGTGAAGATCGGGGCGAGGTAGCCGCATCCGACCACGATCGCGTCGGCGCCGTCGCGGACCGCCTGCTCCGCGACGCGGTCGAACCGGGCGATCAGATCGGACGGGTCGACGATCGCCCTGACGACATCGAGATGCGTCGACTCGGGGTCATACGCGCGGACCGGGCGGTCTGCGAGGAACCCGGTCGCCCGCATCGCGTGCAGATCACCGGTGAAGATGGGCACAAGGCTCGGGGCGACCGTGATGACGACCGCGCGCTTCGCGAGGCTGCCGATCGCGCGGACGCTGCCGTCGGGCAGGCTCGACACCGGCACCTGCGACGCGGTGCGCACCGCATCCGTCGGGGCACCCCAGCAGCCGATCACGATCGCATCGGAGGCGGTCTCGGCGTCGAGACCGGCGGCCAGGATCGCAGCGTCGCTCAGGAGTCGATTCGCCGCGGTTCGGATGCCGCCGGTGTTCACCGCGGTGTGCTGCAGCCGGGTTCGGACCCGACCGTCCGCCAGCCGCTCGACCGAGTCGGCGAGGAACGTCCAGAGATCATCCAGCGCCGGGTCCCCGTGGGTGGCTTCCAGCCAGGTCACGGTCTTCATGCGTACCCCCGGGCCAGGCGGTGCTCGGCGTAGACCGACAGCCAGGTCGTCGGGACGGCGATCACGATGTAGATCGCTCCCGTCAGCAGGTAGACCGAGAGGTACTGGAATGTGATCGAGCTGACCTGGTAGGCCTGGCTCATGAGCTCGTTCACCGAGATCGAGTAGGCCAGCGACGTCCCCTGGAACGATTGGATCGCGAGCCCCATCAGCGCGGGGATCGAGGAGCGCAGCCCCTGCGGCAGGATGATCCGCCCGAACGTCGAGAGACGCGAGAGCCCGAGGGCGGCCGCGGCTTCGGACTGCCCCTTCGAGACCGACTGGATGCCTCCCCGGATCATCTCCGAGGAATAGGCGGCGACCGTGAAGGTGAGACCGATGGCTGCCGCCCAGAAGTTGTCGAACAGCAGCCCGATCGCCGGGAGACCGTAGTAGACGATGTAGAGCACGACGAGTGCGGGGATGCCGCGGCCGATCTCGACCACGATCAGCGTCGGCCAGCGCAGCCAGGGCTTGATGGACGACACCCCGAGGGCGAGGAGCAGCCCGATCACGTAGCCGAAGAAGACGGACACGACGGTCAGCTGCAGACTGACGAGCAGCCCTTCGAGGAGTCGCGGGAGATACTCGGCGAGGTTCATCAGGCACTCCTCCGAAGTCGGGAATCGAGTCGACGGGCGGCGATCGCCAGCGGAATGCTGATGACGACGTAGACGCCGGCCGCGACGAAGAACGGTGTGAGACCGGCCGTTCCCGGGTTCTGCCGGACGAAGGTGTTCGCGGCGAAGACCATCTCCGTGACGCCGATCGTGGAGGCGATCGAGGAGTCCTTGAGCAGGGCGAGCAGGAACGTCGCGATGGAAGGGAGGGCGGTGCGCACGGCCTGCGGGGCGAGGATCCGCACGAACGTCGTCCGCCGACCGAGGCCGAGCGCCCTGGATGCCTCCAGCTGCCCGGCCGGCAGGGTCGAGAAGCCGCCGCGATAGATCTCCGCGAGATAGGCGGCGGCGATGACGCCGAGGCCCACGATCGCGGCCGACAGCGAGTCGAGTCGCAGGCCGCCGAAGTTGATGCCGAAGTACAGCAGGAAGAGCCACACGATCGGAGGGATGCCGCGGATGAGGTCGACCAGCAGACGGAACAGCAGACGCACCGGTCGGATCCGCGATCGCAGGCCGAGCATGAGCGGAACCGCGAGGAGGAGTCCGATGGTGAAGGCCGCGGCGGTCACCAGCAGCGTCATCGGCAGTCCGAGCAGGACGGCGGTGAAGACCTCCATGTCAGCGGTCCAGCACTGCGGAGAGGAATCGCTTGGTGCGCTCCTCTGCAGGATCTGCCATGATCGCGGCGGGATCGCCCTCCTCGATGATGTGGCCGTCCGCCATCACCACGAGGTGGTCGCCGACGTCACGGGCGAACTGCATCTCATGCGTGACGACGATCATCGTCATGCCGGAGTCCGCGAGCTCGCGCATCACCGCGAGCACCTCGACGCCCACCTCGGGATCCAGGGCACTCGTTGGCTCGTCGAACAGCATCGCCCTCGGGTTCAGGGCGAGCGCGCGCACGATCGCGATGCGCTGCTGCTGTCCGCCCGAGCATCGCCCGGGGTGCTGCAGCGCCTTCTCCTTCAGGCCGACCCGGTCGAGCAGCGTCATCGCACGCTCCTCGGCCTCGGCCTTGCTGCGGCCGAGGATCTTCTCCTGCGGGTAGGCGATGTTGCGCAGCACGGTCATGTGCGGGAACAGGTTGAACGACTGGAAGACCATCCCGACCTGGCGACGAAGCGCGAGCAGTGAGCGCTCGCTCACCGTCGAGCCGGCGGCGATCGTGGTCGAGCCGACTGTGATCGTTCCCTTGTCTGGCGTCTCGAGGAGGTTCACACAGCGGAGCAGCGTGCTCTTCCCGGAGCCGGACGGGCCGATGAGCGCCGTGACGCTGCCCGGCTTGACCTCCATCGAGATGTCGTCCAGCACCAGGTTGTCGCCGAAGCTCTTGGAGAGATGGGCGATCGAGACGCCTGCGGTGGCGAGCTCGTTCGACGCGGTGATCAGTTGATTCACGGTCGGTCCTCTCGGGTGGAGGATGGGGCGCAGGCGCGCAGCCTGCGCCCCATCCGGGTCATCGGATGGACGTCGCCGCTGCGTCCGCGGGAACGAGCAGCTCTGCGGGGAGGTCGTAGTCGGCGAGCAGCTTCTCGAGCGTCCCGTCCTCGCGGAACCCGTCGATCAGCGCGCTGAACGCGTCGGACAGCGCCTGGTTGTCCTTCGAGACCGGGAACGCGATCATCGGCTGGTCGACCGTGATGCCGACCCGATCGTCGGACTTCGCCGGCTCGACCTTGTACTCCGTGTCGGCGTACGCCGCGACCGCGACCGCGTAGCCGTCGAGCGCCGCCTGCAGGCGTCCGTTGAGGAGGTCGGCCTTCATCTCGACCGTGCCGGGGTACTGCTGGAGGTTGCTGCCGAGGACGGGGGCGAGGTCCTCGTTCCAGGAGAACCCGGTGCCGGTGCCGACCGTGCCGATGCTCTCGAGCTCGTCGACGGTGGACGCGCCCTCCTTCGAGACGATGCCCATCGTGTCGTACATCGTGGGCGTGGTGAATCCGACCTGCTCCGCACGCGCCTCCGTGACGTACCAGCCGCCGGAGATGATGTCGGTCTTCTTCTGCTCGGTGATCATCGGGATGCCGTTGGCATAGGTGATCGGGACGTAGGCGACGTCGAGGCACTCCGCCTCCGCGAGCTTGTTGAGGATGTCGATCTCGATGCCGGATGCACCGGAGCCGTCGGTCTGGGTGTACGGCGGGTTCTCGGGGACGCCGATCGTGAGGACGCCTTCCGTGAAGGTGGTGAGGCCGTCGTCAGCCGGCGTGCAGTCAGCCGAGACGGTCGATGCGGGCGCGGCGGATGCACATCCGGCGAGCACGAGGGAGGCGGCGCCGAGCAGCGCCAGAGCACGGACTGCGCGGACGGAGGTGGTGCGGGTCATGATGCTGTTCCTTTTCAGTGTCGGGTGTGGTGCAGGGCAGTGCATCAGACGGCGGTGAGGCCGCCGTCGATCGGAATGACGGATCCCGTGACGAACGAGGAGGCGTCGGTGAGCAGGTAGGCGACGAGCGGCGAGATCTCATCGGGGGCGGCACGTCGGCCGAGGGGCGCGGAGCTGCTGGATCCGCCGGCGGGTTCGTCGTCGTTCATCGACGTCGCGACCCCGCCAGGGCAGACCACGTTCACGCGGACCGACGGCGCCAGCTCGGCCGCGGCCGCTCTGGTCAGACCGATCACGGCCGATTTCGATGCCGAGTAGGCGACGTACCCGGCTGATCCGACGAGCCCTGCCGTCGACGAGATGTTCACGATGGAGCCGCCATCGGCAGCCATGAGCGGCGCGAGCGCACGGATGCCGAGGAACGTCCCTCGGACGTTGATGCGCTGCTGCAGTTCCCAGACGTCGACCGTGGTGTCCGCGATGGTGCCGTGCCGGAGGATGCCGGCGTTGTTGACGAGACCGCGTACCGGCAGGTCAGCACCGGCGAGCTCCTCGGCGAGCAGCGCCCATTCGTGCTCGTCGCTCACGTCGAGGTGGCGATACCGCACATCGCCGCCGTCCGCACGCAGTCGCTCCGCGGTCGCCTCGCCCGCCGCGTCGAGCACGTCGGTGACGATGATGCGGTGGCCCGCTGCCGCGAGGAGCGCTGCGTGCGCCGCGCCCTGCCCGCGGGCAGCTCCGGTGATGACGATCGTGCCGGTCATCAGCGCATCACATCCCCGCCGGAGAGCACGATGGTCTCACCCGTGATGAAGGCGCCGTAGTCGCCCTGCGAGATCAGCCACACCCACGCGGAGATCTCCTCCGGCTTCGCGACGCGGCCGAGCGGGATGGATGCGGCTGCGGCATCCATCCGCCCCGTCGCGGCGTTCCCCGGCGTGGCCACCCAACCGGGGGCGATGCCGTTGACGCGGATGCCGGCAGGAGCGAGCTCGAGAGCCAGCGACTTCGTGAGCATCACCACGGCCGCCTTGGAGGCGCCGTAGAGCAGCTGCCCCCTCGAGACCGCGAAGGCATCCACGGAGGCGAAGTTGACGATCGACGACCCCTCGGTGAGACGCGGACGCGCGGCCGCGATCACGTTCAGCACGCCGAGCACGTTGATGTCGAAGACCCGACGATAGGTCTCGACGTCGAAGGTCTCGAGCGTGGTCGGCGGGTAGACGCCGGCGATGTTGCCGATGACGTCGATCTTCTCCTCGAGGGCGAGTGCAGCATCGATCGCCGATGCGATCTCCTCGCGGGAGCGCACGTCGGCGACGAGCGACACGAATGCGTCGGCGAACCCGCGCGGAGCGACCGATTCGACGACGTCCAGCGCGAGGACCTTGTACCCCCGACTCAGGAAGAGCTCGACGGTGCTGAGCCCCATTCCGCTGGCTGCTCCGGTGATGAGCGCCACTCCGGCCGTTCCGTGCATTCCGTGTCTCCCGTTCGTGCGTTCGCTGATGAGACCTAAGTGCAACATGTGCTCTGGACAAGCGCCAGCCTGGTTTTGCTATGGTTGCCAACGGAAATTCCTATTGATCGGAGTGCCATGCCTCTGCCCACGATCCGGCAGCTCGATTACTTCGTCACGGCGGCGAGGCTCGGCACCTTCGCCGCAGCATCCGCAGAGCACCGAGTGGCGCAGCCGAGCCTCTCCGAGCAGATCGCAGTTCTGGAGCAGAATCTGGGACTCCGGCTCTTCACCCGAACCCCCCGCAAGCTCGTCCTCACGGATGCCGGACGACAGCTGCTGCCGTTGGCCGAGCGGACGATCGCCGATGTCAACGAGATCGCCGACACCGGACGCCGGGTGAAGTCGATCGATGAGGGAACCGTGTCGTTCGGCACCTTCAACAGCGCACACCTGTATCTGCTGACCGACCTGATCCGGGATTTCCACGCCATGCATCCGGCCGTGCGCATCCAGGTCACCGGCCTGAACTCCTCCGAGGTCGCGGATGCCGTCCGCAGCGGCACGCTCGAGGCCGGGCTCGTGCAACTGCCCGTCGATGATCGAGAGCTCGTCGTCTCGCACAGCGTGTTCGTGGATCAGGTCATCTACGTGTCGCGCAACGAGTCGCACACGCGCGCACCCGTCGACATCGAGACGCTGGCGACGCGGCCGCTGATCCTGTCCGAAGCACGATGGTCCGAGGACGATCCACTGCGTTCATCGCTGCTGCAGCGGGCACAGGCTGCCGGCCTCACACTCCAGCCGCTGATCGAGGTCGAGTTCCAGACCCACGCGCTCGAGCTCGCCGCGCAGGGGGTCGGCGACTCCCTGGTCTCGTACCACGTCGGTCGCTCGGTGATCCAGGACCAGGGGCTGCACTGGACGACCCTGCAGCCGTCGTTCGAGGAGCACTACGCGTTCGTCAGCCGTCGCGGCGGCGCCATCTCACCGGCGACCAACGCGTTCATGAAGCTCGCGCACCGGCTGCTCGCCCGACTGGAGAGCAATACGCCTCCGATCGCGCGGCCGTGAGCCGCACCGCGTCGACGAGAGAATCCCCTCGATGGAGGGGAAGAAGCACGAGAGACGCACGGTCGTTTCCGGTCCGTGCAGAGTGGACGCGACGGCGGGAGTCGAACCCGCAACGCCATCAGGTATGAACTGAGGCCCGGGACCGCCCGGATCGCCGCGATGTGAACGACGTTACCCGGCCGTGATCTTCCTGGCTAGCAGGTTGCCTGGGATAACCGTATGAGTCACAGGATGACGACGCATCGCGCTCGCGGTACCGTGGCGAGAGGCCAGGAAGGGGACGACGATGACCGTCGCTGCCGCAGATCCAGCCACCACGGGGCAGAAGACCCACCGGTACCTGCGCCTGTCGCTGGTGTTCGTGGTGTTCACGCTGCTGGCGAGCGTCGCGATCCAGATGGTCGTCGTGTCGTGGGACCCGTTCACGCTCGGCTGGAACCCGCTCCCCTCGCTCAGCCACGCGTTCTACACGCCAGTGCGCGCGGTGTTCGTCGGCAGCTTGATCGCCGCCTCACTCGCACTGCTCGCCCTCTCCGGCCGAGGTCGGGCCGCCACCCTGCTCGACGTCGCCGCGATCTTCGCGCCGCTGATCGCGATCGTGCCGACCGGCATCGATCCGGAGCATCCGATCGGCGATCTGCGCTGCCCCGGCGCCGAGGACTGCATCCCGCCCGCATCCCTCGGCGAGGTGCGCGCCGGGGTCGCGATCTACGTCGTCGTCGTGCTCGTGGTCGTCATCACGATGGCGGCGATCCGCGCGAAGCAGCGGATCGGCACGCCGAGCGCCCTGTTCGTCTCGGGCATCGCGGTGCTGACGGCGGTCGCGGTCGCGGCGCTCGCCTTCATCCCGGGGTTGAATGCCGACTTCCCGTTCAACTTCTGGCCGTATCCCCCGAGCATCCACTTCCTCGTGACGCTGCTCTTCTTCGGCACGTTCGTCGCCGTGCCGATCCTGCATTCGCGTGGGCCGGTCGACGAGACCGAGACGCCACCGACACCGCGGCAGCGCGCCGTCTACCGCTGGGTCGCCGGGCTGCTGATCGCCGATCTGCTGCTCCTGCTGGCCGCGTTCATCTTCCGCGACTCCCTCGGCGCCTTCCCGCTCGTGCTGATCGGCGAGGCGGCGGCGCTCGGCCTGTTCGCCTGGTTCTGGTGGGTGCAGACGTTCCAGCGATGGGACGACGCGAACCCGCCGACCCTCATCTGAGGTCGGCGGGCGGCCCGCCGTCCCGTCAGTCGGCCAGCGTCACGACGAGCTTGCCTCGATGGCCCCCGTCGGCAAGCTCCGCGAAGGCCTCCGGCAGCTGATCGAACGGATACGTCTTCGCGACCACCGGCCGGATGACGCCGGCGTCGACGAGCGCGGCGATCTCGGTGAGCTGCTCGCCGTCCGCGCGCATGAACAGGAACTCGTAGGTGACGCCGAGCTTCTTCGCCTGCGCACGGATCCCGCGGCTGAGGGCGGCGATCGCGAGACGGAGCAGCGGATTCATCCTCTGCCGCCTGGCGAATGCCGGATCGGGCGGGCCCGCGATGCCGATGGCCCTCCCACCCGGTCGCAGCACCCGCAGCGACGCCGTGAGGTTCTTGCCGCCGAGACTGTCGAGCACGAGGTCGTAGTCGGACAGCACCGCCGAGAAGTCCTCGCTGCGGTAGTCGATCACGATGTCGGCACCGAGCTCGCGCACGAAGTCGGCGTTCGGGGCGCTCGCGGTGGTGGCGACGGTCGCACCCAGATGCCGAGCGAGCTGGATCGCGATCGCGCCGACCCCGCCGGCGCCCGCATGGATCAGGACCTTCTGACCCGGCTGCACGTTCCCCCGCTCGACGAGCGCCTGCCAGGCCGTGAGTGCGACCAGCGGCAGCGACCCTGCCTCCACCATCGAGATGCGGTCCGGCACGATCGCGAGGTCGGTCTCGGCGACCGCGATGCGCTCGGCGAACGTGCCGATGCGCCGCTCGTCCGGGCGCGCGAAGACACGATCCCCTGGCCGGAACCGCTGCACGAGTCGACCCACGCGGATCACCGTGCCCGCCACATCGTTGCCGAGGATGACGGGCAGTCGGTACGGCAGGATCTGAGCGAACTCCCCCGTGCGGATCTTCTCGTCCAGTTGGTTGAGGCCGGCCGCCTCCACCCGCACCAGGACGTCCCGCTCGCCCACCTCCGGCTCCGGAACCTCCTTCTGGGTGAGGGGCTGCTTGTACTTCTCGACGATGAACGCGCGCATGTCACTTCCCTTTCGGATGCTCGGCGAGTCAGGCCGTCGCGGCCCTGAGCTGGGGGTAGACCGCCTCGAGCGGCGCACTGAGCCCCGCCTTGACCTGCACGGAGATCTCGTCCGCGAGCACCTCGTACTCATCCTGCTCGGTCGCATCCAGGACCGCGCGCACGAGATCGGCCGGGTCGGTCTTGGGGTCATCGACGTGCTCGGCCATCGCCGTGTCGACGTACCCGACGTGCACGCCGACGACATGCACCCCCGCGGGCGCGAGTTCGAGACGCAGCGAGTTCGTGACCGACCACAGGGCCGCCTTGGTGGCGCTGTAGATCCCGCCGACCGCGAACCAGGCGAGCGCCGAGTGGATGTCGATGATCGTGGCGCCCGAGCGCCCGGACAGGAGCGGGGCATAGGCCCTCGTCAGGAACAGCGGTCCGAGGAAGTTCGTCTCGACGTTCCGCCGGATGTCCTCATCCGAGTGGGTCAGGATGCCGGCCGTCGGCACGGAAGCGCCGGCGTTGTTGATCAGCACGGTCACGTCGGGCGCCGCTTCGACGACCGCGCTGATCGAGGCTGGATCGGTGACGTCGAGGGCGAGCGGCACGACGCGCTCGTCATCCCAGGTGCGCGGCGTGCGAGCGGTGGCGTAGACCTTGGCAGCGCCGCGCGCGAGCGCCTCGGCGACGAACGCCGAGCCGATGCCTCCGTTCGCTCCGGTGATCAGGACGACGGCTCCGGTGAGTGCGGGCATGGACTGTTCTCTCTTCTTTGCGACAATGGATACTGAGTACGCACGTTAGCGACTTCACTCATAACTGAGTCTACTCATTTTCTATTCCCGGGGGATGCCATGTCGACCGACGCCGCACTCGGCCGCCGCGAGCGGAACAAGCAGCAGAAGCTCGAACGCATCACCGCAGCCGCGTCCGAGCTCTTCGCGGAGCGCGGCATCGACGACGTCACGACCCAGCAGATCGCGGAGCGAGCCGACGTCGGCACCGGCACGCTGTTCCTCTATGCGAAGACCAAGGGCGAGCTGCTCCTGCTCGTCCAGAACGCGCACTACGCCGTCGCCCTCGAGAATGGGATCGTCGCGGCCGCACAGATCAGCGACACACTCGACGCGATCATGGCGCTGCTGCGGCCGATCATCGAATGCAATCGGGTGCAGATCGAGAACGGCCGCGTGTACCTGCGCGAGATGGTCTTCGGCGATCCCTCGGACGCGCAGCACGCGGAAGCGCTCCGTATCGCCGGCGGCACCGAGCAGGCGGCTGTCACCGTGCTGCGGGCCGACCGGAAGATCGCCGAGGAGCACGCACCGACCATCGCGCACATCATCTCGGCCATCATGTTCCTGACGATGTCAGCGAACATCAACGTCGACCTCACCGTCGACGAGATCACCGAGGACGTGCGGAATCAGGTGGCAACGCTCCTCGGACGCTAGCTCGACTCAGCGGCGAATCGAGTCGTGGAACGGGTTCGGCTCGAGCGTGAAGTCCGTGGACGCATCCGACCAGGTGCCGCCCTCAGCGGGCTGTCGCCGGCGGCGCACCGCGGCGAGCGCGGCGGTCGCCGGTGCACCGAGCGCGAGGGCGAGTCCGCCCTGCAGACTGCGGTCCTCGGCGCCGAGCACACTCGCACGGTGCCAGGCATCGTGCATCGTTCCGCCGCGGGCGGCAGGCACCCGCTTCGGCGGCAGCGCCCCGGCCCGGCGGAGCGCCACGAGCTGCTCGACCCGATCCCACCAGGTCGACTCCGCCTCGGGATGGAAGTAGTTGTCGCGTAGCCAGTCGGGATGCGGATGCCGGAACCTGCCGGCGACGACCTCGCTGCGTCCGCCCAGCAGACCGCTGCCGACGAACACGGTGTTCAGCAGGCTCTTGCTCACGCCGAACGAGTCGAGTGCGATCACCGGGATGCCGAGGGCCGTCGCCTCGATCGCGGCGGTCGAACTCACCGTCACGAGACCGGCCGCACTGTCGAGCGCGGACGCCATCGACTCGTACGAGAACACGAGGTTGTCCGGGCGCCTGGTCGGCAGCAGCTCGGCGTAGGGCGAGCGTTCGAGGTGCGTCTCGGACTCCCCCGGGCGCGACCGCAGCTTCACGACGATCCGTCGAGTCGGGTCGGCCTCGGCCGCGCGCACCAGCATCGCCGCGATCTCGGCGCGCTCGTCCAGGCCGACCGGCACGAGCGCCTGCGCCGCGAACACGATGTCGGTCGCCGGCGGTCGCACCGGCGTCAGGATCGCAGGCCGCTCGGCCACCGCGACAGCGTTCCGTCCGCCGGAGGCGGCGTCGACGCGGATGTGCTCTGGGCGCAGCATCCGCTGTCGCCGCTTGGCGAACGGGAGCGTCGCGAGCGCGGTGGGCAGCTGCACGCCGATGCGGTGGCCGAGCTCCTCGAAGGCACGAGCCTCGCGGTGCGAGTGCACGATCAGGAGGTCGGTGTGCCTGCGGTAGTCCAGCGCCCCGCGCTGCGCGGGGATGGCCATGCCAGGGAGGCCTGAGATCGTGACCGGTCGGTGGGAGAGCGCGTCGATGACGCGCCCCAGCAGTCGCACGAACGGGCCGCGGCCGGCGAGCAGCACGACGTCGGGGCGCTGCCCCTCCAACCACGCCAGCGTCTCGGCGAACCGCACCCTGGTGACCTGCTCCGGCAGCATCCCGGTTCCGGCGAGCGCCGTGCGCTGCTGCTCGACGCTTGCCGTGAGAGGCGTTCGCACCAGCAGCAGATGCGATCGGATGCCGGGCACGCCGCCGAGCAGCGACGCGGCCCACTTCACGAACGAGTCGGCGTCGGCGATCGCGACGACTCGCAGACCGTCCCGCCCCGTCGTCATGCGGTCTCGTGTCATGCGGAGACGCGGCGCAGCTTCGCCATCGGCGCGCGCTCGCTGTCGAACACGCGCTTGACGCCGTCGCCGAGCGCCGACTCGATCACGCGGATGTCGCGCACGAGGTGCTCCAGGCCGCCCGGCTCGAGGGATGCAGCGTGGTCGGAACCCCACATCGTGCGATCCAGCGTGATGTGGCGCTCGACCGCGACCGCGCCGATCGCGACGGCGGCGAGGGAGATCTGCAGACCGCGCTCGTGGCCGGAGTAGCCGACGGGAATACCTGGATAGCGGTCGCGCAGCGTGGCGATCGCGCGGAGGTTGGCCTCCTCCGGCTCCAGCGGATACGTCGAGGTCGCGTGCATGAGCACGACGCGGTCGGTGCCGAGCGTGTCGAGCGCACGGTCGATCTGCGCGATGGTCGACATGCCGGTGGAGAGGATGACGGGCTTGCCGGTCGCGCGGAGCGCCTGCAGCAGCTCGGTGTCGGTGAGGCTCGCAGACGCGACCTTGTGCGCCACGACGTTCAGGTCTTCCAGGAAGTCGACGCTCGGCACATCCCACGGCGAGGCGAACCAGTCGAGTCCGAGCAGCGTGGCGTGATCGCCGATCGCGACGTACTCATCGCGGCCGAACTCGACCCTGCGGCGGTAGTCGAGGTAGCTCATGGTTCCCCAGGGCGTCTCCCGGGGGACGTCGCGCATGTGCTCCGGCGTCGAGATCTCCGGTGTGCGCTTCTGGAACTTCACCGCGTCGGCGCCGGCCCGCGCCGCGACGTCGATGAGACGCTTCGCGATCTCGACGTCGCCGTTGTGGTTCAGGCCGATCTCCGCGATCACATAGGCGGGATGACCGCCTCCGATCACGTGCGAGCCGATGCTGACAGTCATGAATCCTCCGGTCATCGAGCGGTCAGGAAGTCCCCTCCCCTCCTGACTACGCCTCGATGGTGAACACCATGCGACCGGAGGGTGACCGGCATCGGTCAGCTCGACAACACCCGTTCGATCAGCTCCCGCACCGCACCGTCGCCACCCGCTCGCGCCAGGACGACGCGGGCCTGCTCCAGCACCTGCGGATGCGCGTTCGCCACCGCGATCGGCCACCCGACGATGCGCATCGCAGGCAGGTCGTTGATGTCATTCCCGAGATACGCGATGTCATCGAGCGCCACGCCGGTCTTCTCGGCCCAATCGCGCAGCGCAGACGCCTTGTCGGCGATGCCGTGCAGCACCGGCACCCGCAGCTTCTCGGCCCTCGCCCGTACCACCGGGTTCACCTCGGTCGAGAGGATGAGCATCGGTACGCCGGCGCTGCGCAGCATCGCGACGCCCATGCCGTCCTCCCGGCTGACCCGCACGTGCTCGCGCCCGTCTGCATCGATGATCGCGGTGTCATCCGTGTGCACGCCGTCGAAGTCGGTCACGACCGCTTTCGCGGGGATCGGGTGCGGCAGCTCCTGCCGTGCGGCGAGCGCCCTGGCGATGCCGAGCTGCTGGTCGTCGTCGATCTCGATCGCGGTCCACTCCGGCACCGCTGCGATGCGGATGCGGCCGAAGAACCGATGGCGGCTCTCCCGGAAGCCGTCGGCGCGGAACACATAGAAGGCCCCTGACTCGAGGTGGTGCGGCTCGCGGTCCTGGCGACGCGGGCGGTGCGAGGCGTCATGGTTGATCGCGATCGCCTCGCCGTCGTCGCCGCGACGCCACAGGAAGCCGTAGGTCTCGAACGCCGAGAACACGCTGTCCGCGCGGTCTGCGCGGATGTCGCGCACGGCGGTCGCGAGCGCCTCGCTCGGGATGAACGGCGAGGTCGCCTGCAGGAACGCGACGATCTCGGGCGTCACACCGTCGTGCTCGAGCTCGTCGAGTGCGTGCAGGATCGCGCTCTCCGAGGAGGCGGTGTCGCCGGAGAGCTCGGCGGGGCGGTGCACGACCCTGGCTCCGGCCGCCTCGCTCGCGGCGGCGATCTCGACGTCGTCGGTGGAGACCACGACCAGGTCGATGCCCTCAGCGGCCTGCGCGGCATGGATCGCCCGCTGCACGAGCGGCACGCCGCCGACCGGCTGCAGGTTCTTCCGAGGCACGCCCTTCGACCCGCCCCGCGCAGGGATGATCGCCACGGCAGTCGCCGTCGTCGTGTTCGTCATGTCCGTCATCATCGTCCTCGAATCGCTCGCCATGCGCGCCCGGCGCGACGCCGGGCGCCCAGCGCCGTCAGTCGCAGCTCCTCGACGCGTCCGGTTCCGCCGGCGAGTCGGAGCGCATGCCGCAGTCGACCGTCCGCCGGTGCGCCGGGCAGCCGCAACGCCGCGAGTCGCGCCGGCGCGAAGTACCGGTCCCGCTCATCGGCATCCGATTCCCGGAGCCACTGCTCCGCCCGCTCGCGCAGGTGCCCGGCGATCTCCGGCTGCATCGCGTAGCCGACGGCGTCGATCAGCAGCTGCAGCCGATCCGGGTCGGCGTCCGGTGACTCGGATCGGGTGAGCGCGTCGACGATCGTCATCGGCACGCGATTGCTGTTCTCGAACGGGGTCAGGCGTGCGAGCATCGCCGCGGTGCCGCTCGACCCGATCGGCGTGCCGAACAGCGCGTGCACGGTCGGCAGCGCGGTCGAGAATCCGGCCACCACGGCCACCGCATCGAGCCGCAGCGCCACGAGCTCGGCGGCGAGCGGGCCCCGGTACTCGACGAACTCGCACCCCCGAGACAGCGCCCGTTCGCGCACCGCATGGGTGAGCAGCGGCGGCGCCGCAGTATGCGGCTTGAACACGATCCGCTCCGGCGACCACTCGGCAGCACGGTCGATCAGGTCGCGCTGCAGCGCGATCTCCTCGCGCGGCGTCATCAGCCCCAGCGCCGAGAGGTACTGACCGAGCACGAGCACGGTCGACGCGCCGTCGTCGAGCGGTGCACCGGCGGCATCCGTCACCGCTTCGACGTGGTCGGTCTCGAGGAGCACGCGACGGAAGGCCTCCGGCGGCACCGGGACGGATGCTGCGGCGGTCCCGCCGACGAGCGGACGCACTCCCTGCACCACGTCTGCGTGCACCACGCGATGGATGCGCGCCGAGACGGTGTGCCCGAGGGCCACGCGCATCGGCGAGTAGGTCATCAGTCCGTCGCCGACGATCGTGATGCGTGCACGCGGGAAGATCGACAGCAGCGTGCGGGCCGGCGCCACCTGTGGGCTCTGCACCAGCAGCTCCAGGTCGTCGGGGTCGAGACCCCAGGCGCGCGTGAGCAGCCGCGCGAGCAGGGGAAGATCGGCTGGCTCCGGATCCCAGGAGCTCGGATGCAGCGGTCCGAGCAGTGCGTCGAGGTCTTCGATGCGGTCGAATCGCTCCCGGAGCGTGCGCAGCGCGGGGTCGGCGGCGATCCCGACGACGGTCTCCGGCACCGGGGAGGAGACGAACGGCACGAGGACGCGGTCGGTGGATGCCCCGAGGAGTC
Organism: Microbacterium sp.; assembly: GCF_036823965.1. GTDB lineage: Bacteria > Actinomycetota > Actinomycetes > Actinomycetales > Microbacteriaceae > Microbacterium. The sequence continues at coordinate 289,961 of NZ_DAITBE010000004.1, forward strand.
CCTCGTCGATCGCGGCAGCCGCGGTGACGAGTCCGTAGGCGCTGTGCAGCGCGAAGAGCTGGGTCATCCGTCATACCCTGCTCGGCGAAGGGACCGCGCGAGCACGCGTCGGCGCGGCCCGTCCAGCCGACGCACCGCGTCGGCGACCTCGGCAGCGGGGAGCCGTCGGAGCAGGTCGCGGATCGCGGTGCGCATCTCGACCCGCAGCCCCGGCTGCATCCGCCGGGAACGGACGAAGTGATGCGAGCTGAGCGCGAGCGCCGTCCACACCGCCTTGGGTAGGAAGCGGTCGGCCTCGGCATCCTGCTCCACGATCTCGACCACCTCCGTCATCGCCCGGGCGAAGTCGAGCTGACGGCGATCGCGCACCTGCGTGAGCGAGGTCGTCACGCCCCGTCGGTACAGCAGCGCCGGCGCATCGACCACGGCGAAGGATGCCGCCTGCAGGTGCAGCCGCCAGATCCACGGCCGGTCTTCGGCGGTGAAGAATCCGGGCGTGAACTTGGCGAGCCCGCGGTCGAGCATCCGCCGGTGCAGGATTCCCGCCCACGCGAAGGGGTAGTCGACCATGGTCGTCTCGGTCTCGGGCAGGATCGCGTCACGGGGACTGCCCACCTGCTCGCGCCACGGATGCGGGGCGCGCACCAGTGTCCGCATGCCGCCGCGTACCGTCACGTGGTCCGTGCGGAGGAAGTCGGCATCCAGCTCGCGGAGTCGCGTGGCCAGCACCTGCAGCCGCTGCGGCTGCATCCAGTCATCACCGTCGAGGAAGCAGAACGACTCTCCCTCCACATGCGCGAGCCCCTGGTTGCGGGCCGTCGCGAGTCCCTGCGGCCGGGCGTTCACGAGGACTTCGGCGTGCGGGAACCGGTCGGCGTAGCGACGCATCAGCGCACCGGTGTCATCGCGCGATCCGTCGTCGATCGCGACGAGCTTGAGCGCGGCCGGATCGTCGAACTGGCGGGTCAGCGTCTCGAGCGCGGTCGCGAGGTAGGGACCCGCGTCCTTCGCGGGAAGGATGACGGTGACGAGGGGACTGCGCACGGATCTCCCGGGGGTGGACGACGTCATGCATGGTCGCAGGCGATCGTTGCGCGTCGGCGACCCGGAGGTGAACGCGGGGTGTCTTCGCACACGAGCACGCCGGGATCGGCGACGATGGTCAGATGCTCTGGTTCGGTGGATCGCACTGGCGACCGATGCGACGGCGGATGCGCGATACCGCCGACCTCCGGTGGCTCACCGCGCGCGCCTGGACCACGAAGTGGTACCCCCAGGGCATCGACGTCGGATCCTGGCGCGGGGGCCGCACGCTCGCGGTCAGCTGGTTCCGACAGGACAAGACCGGCACGCATCTCGCGTCCCGCGTGGTGCTGATCGACCCGGAGCGATCACGGCACATCGACGTCGCGCTCGCGTTCACTGGCGAGGACGGCGAGCTGCAGCCCGCGCAGATCCACACCGGCGGGCTTGCCTGGTTCGAGGACCGACTGTTCGTCGCGGCGACGGGGCAGGGCATCTGGGAGTTCGACCTCGGCCAGACGCGCCAGGTGCGCGGAGCGGTCGCCCGGCGGCTCCGCGGCGTCTCGGGTCGCTGGCGACCGGCGACCGCGCTCGTCGCGGTGCGCTCGAAGGTGCATCCGATCGCGCTGCGCTGCTCGTTCCTCGGCCGGGCGTTCGATGACGACGGCACCCCGCTGCGGCGCGTACTGATCGGCGAATACCGGCGAGACGACCAGGGACGCATCGCGGAGTTCTCGATCCCCGAAGGGCCGGAGGACTCGTTCCAGGAGCACGCGAGGTTCACGCCCGGCATCGCGCGGATGCAGGGCGTCGTGCGCTGGGGCGGGCTGCACTTCGTGTCGCAGTCGAACCTGATGAAACCCGGTCGGCTGTGGACCGGCACCCGCGACGACCTCACGACGCACTCGTATCCGCTGCCGGTCGGATGCGAGGACCTCGCGCTCGATCCCGAAGCCGAGATGCTGTGGTCGCTGGGCGAGCATCCGCGACGGCGGGTGGTGCGCGGAATCCCCTTCGCCCTGATCGGACTCGGACGTGGCCGACAGGAGGCGCGTTTAGACTGAGGGGGTGAAGCCTGCACCCCTCCTCGTCTACACCGTGCTGCGGCTGCTGGCGTTCCTCGTCCCCCTCGCGATCCTCTGGTTCTTCTTCCCGATCTTCCGGGAGTTCTGGTGGCTCGCCGCGATCTTCGCCGCGCTGATCGGCACCAGCATCTCGATGCTCTTCCTGCGGCGTCCGCTGTCAGAGGCGTCGACCGTGATCCACGAACGCCGCCAGGGCCGGGGCGATTCCGCGCGTCAGGCGGATGCCGATGCCGAGGACTCCGTGCTCGACGGCGCCGAGGGCGCTGACGCTCGCGAGTCAGCTGCTTCGACGGACACTGCTGCACCCGCAGAGCCCGAGACCAAGGCCTGAGTCAAGGCCTGAGTCAGGTCGCCCGTCCCCGCAGGGGTCGCATCTGGACGCATCCCGCGCCCTGAAGCGACCACATGCGCCCCCTCCCCTCGGGCAGGTGGCGCATGTGGACGCATCCCGCGCCTTGAGGCGGCCATTCGTGCCACCTCGGATCGGGTCAGCGCTCGCGTCGGAACACGTCGAGGGCGTTCACGCGCATTGATTCAGCCAGAAGCGCCCCAGATCGGCCCCTCGGGCCCCACGATTCAGCCGACGAAGGCCCAGAACAGCGCGCCCGCGTACAGCAGCGCGGTGAGGGAGGTCAGCGCGAGCGCGATCACGAGTTCGCGGGGTTGACGGTACGTCCACACGATCGCCACCGCGGGCAGGCCGGCCAGGAGCGCGAGCAGCGCGATCCACGCGATCGGGAACAGCAGGGCGAGCACCACCGCGATCCCGAACGGTGCGAGCAGGAACAGCGTGAACAGCACCTGCGTCGCACGGCGTCCGATCAGCACGGTCAGCGTGCGCTTGCCGACGGCGCGGTCCTGGTCGATGTCGCGGAGGTTGTTCGCGAGCAGCACTGCGCAGGCGAACAGTCCGGCGGCGATCGCGCCGAGCCAGGCCTGCTGCGGCAGCTCGAAGATCTGCACCCAGGTCGTGCCGAGGGTCGCGACGAGACCGAAGAAGATGAAGACGAAGACCTCGCCGAGGCCCGCGTAGCCGTAGGGGCGCTTGCCGCCGGTGTAGAACCACGCGGCGACGATGCAGGCGGCGCCGACCGCCAGCATCCACCACTGCTCCGTGCGGATCACGATCGCGAGGCCCACTGCCGCGGCGAGCGCGAAGAAGACGAGCGCGATGATCAGGACCGTGCGGGCCTGCACCCGACCGGATGCCGTGAGGCGAGCAGGACCGACGCGCACGGCATCGGTGCCGCGGATGCCGTCGCTGTAGTCGTTCGCGAAGTTCACGCCGATCTGCAGCAGCACCGCGACTGCGAGGCACGCGAGCGCGATGACCCAGTGGAACTCCGGCTGCGTACTGCGCGCGGCACCGGTGCCGATCAGGACCGGGGCGACCGCGAGGGGCAGCGTGCGCAGGCGAGCGGCACCGATCCAGTCGCCGGCCGTCACCGGACCGGCCTCGATCACCGGCCGCTTGGCGGGGTTGCCGCTCGAACGGCTCGGGGTGCGCTGGGTGCTCTTGGTGCGCGCTGTGCTCTTGCGCTTCGACGATGCTGCCACGCTGGGAATCCTACTGGGCGCGCCGATGAGGGCCCTTCGACAAGCTCAGGGACCCAGCGGCGGAGCACAGCGATGAGGGCCCTTCGACACGCTCAGGGACCCAGCAGTGGGGCGCAGTGATTCAGGGCCCCTCGACAAGCTCACGGACCCAGCGGCGGAGCACAGTGATGAGGACAAGCTCAGCGACCAGAGTCAGACCGCCGGGCCGATGCGGCCGTTGCTCGCATCGCGGATGGCGGTGAGCAGGCTCCGCAGCACGTCCTCACTCCGGGGGGCGAGACCCGATGAGACGAAGTCACGGCTCAGCGCGTCGCTCTGCGCACGGATCGCCCCGGAGACGGATGCCGCGACCTGGCGCACCTCGTCGGACTCCGCCGGAAGCCCGAGCCGCGGGGCGAACACGACCGTCGACTCGCGTTCCGCCGCGTCGCACACCATGAGCCAGGCGCTGCGGAGCGCCGGGTCGTCGAACCCGAGCACGACGATCCGCATCGCGGCGACATCGTCGTCGGAGTAGGTGACCGGGCCGTCGACCATCCCCGGACGCAGGTAGTCGTCGAGCGAGAGCTCGAGCGGCCAGGCCTGGAGGAGCACGGAGAACCGCCGTCCGAGTTGCGCCAGGATCGGTTCGACGCACGACTCCTTCGACCGGAAGTAACGCCAGAGCGTCCTGGTCGCGATCCCTGCCTCGGCCGCGATGTCCTCGCCTCGCGTCGCGGCCACCCCGTCGCGCCAGAACAGGTCGGCGGCGATCCGCGAGACCTGCACCCTCGCGTCCGCATTGCGGCGGAGGTCGATCGGCATCCGCTTCTCAATCACAGGGGCGACGCTATCAGCGCGCATGGCTCAGGCGATCAGGTGGATGACGGTGAACGCCTCGTACACCGCGCCGATCACGAGCAGGACGATCACGACGAGGTACAGCTTCAGCGTCGCGACCAGCCCGCCGACGTACCCGGCCCGACGCGTCTCGAACCCGTGACGCTGCGGCTGCAGGAACATCCGTCCGTGCACCCACGCGGCGAAGCCGACGAAGACGTACGCCGCGCCCTCGATCACGAGCGTGACCCAGTGGATCAGGAACGTCGCATCCTCTGCGCCGACCGGCGTGAAGAGGACACCCCATGAGAGACCTCGAGCCACCGTGATCACCACACCGAGGAACGGGATCACCAGCGACGGCACCGTGGTCTGGAGGAGCGACGCCGACAGCAGGTTGACGCCGAACGTGACGATGGCCGCGAGTGCGACGTTGCCGCTGCGGTACGCATCGCCGATCACGCCGCCCAGTCCGCCGGCGCCCGCGTCGTCCTGCAGCGCGCCGAGTCCACCAGGGCGCAGCTCGGGGACGAGCAGCGTCGCGAGGATCCCGACCCCGAACAGCGCGAGATAGGCGAGATGCAGCCCGATGAATGCGCGTCGATGCTCGCGGATGAGGGCGATGATGTCGCCGACCAGCCGGGACAACACGGAGGGAGATGTGGTCACAAGATGACAGTAGTCACTTTGTGACAGTCACGCAATCCCGGCTGGCAGCGCAGCCGGCACCGACCGTCAGGGGTTCGGGTTCGAGTCCTTGCCGTCGAGCCACAGCGTGTCGGATGCATCGCCGTGCGCACCGCCCGCGCCGACATGCTTGTCGCTGATCTTCGGTCCCTTGAGGATCACGTGCACCATGGCCTGCGCGTGACCGTGGCCCAGGCTGTACTCATCCTTGAGCCAGTTCAGGACGACCGTGGACTTCGTCGTCTCGTCGAAGCCCCGCTCCTTCGCGAGCGCGATGAACTGGCGCGGGGTGAGCCCGGTCTGGGTCTCGACCTTGTCGAGGTACGCCTGGAACGACATGCTGTCTCCTGCCGAGGTGAGGTGTGCGTTTCGCTCGTGAGGCTACTCCACCGGGAGGATGGGCCGGTGCTCGTAGTACGTCTGCAGCACGACCGTCGTGCGGGTGCTGACGTTCGCCGCGGTCCGGATGTCGCGCACGAGCTCCTCGAGCGCACGGGGCGAGGCGACCCGGACGAAGAGCATGTAGCTGGCGTCGCCGGCGATCGAGTGGCAGGCCTCGATCGCGTCGAGGTGCTCCAGCAGCTCGGGAGCGTTGTCGGGCTGCGCGGGATCGAGCGGAGTGATCTCGATGAACGCCGACAGCGGCGTTCCGACGAGTTCGGGGTTGAGGATCGCGCGGTAGCCCGTGATCACACCGCGGGCCTCGAGCCGCCGCAGCCGCGACTGCACTGCCGAGACCGAGAGGCCGACGGCATCCGAGAGGTGGGAGAGCGTCGCGCGCCCGTCACGTGCGATCTCCGCGACGATCGCACGGTCGACAGAGTCATCCATGGATGTAAGATTATCGTGAGTATTCCGTTATGACCGGAAAATTTCCGGCATGCCGCGCGATCGGAGGTCCCGATGTCCATCATTTCCGCCAACAGCTCCGCTGCACAGGCCATCGTCGGCGAACCCGAGGTCGTCGAGGACGGCTCCCTGAGCCTGTCGAAGGGCGCCGAGCAGTCCGCTGCCTGGGCGCAGCTGAAGGATGCCGCGATCGCGATCCGCGAGCTGCAGGTCAAGGACGGCTCGATCCCCGGGGCCGCGACAGACCCGGCCATCCACCGGAAGGCCACCGAGCTCGTCGCCGCGATCACCGCCGGCATCCGCGCGCTCGCCCCCGCCTTCCCGCACGACGCCGAGTACCTCGCTGCATCCGTCGTCGACTTCGACCGCTGGGCGTCCGAGGACTTCGGCGTGCCGGACTTCCTCGACTCGCTCATGGCCTTCCAGCCGCAGCAGCATCGCATCGACGGCATCCGTCACCTCGTCGTGTTCCCGATGTACACGCAGAACGGTTCGAGCGACCGCCTGGTCGAGGCGCTCATCGTCGAGACGATCTGGCCGGAGTTCATCGGCGCGCTCGAGGCCGGCGACTACGGCAACACGCTGTTCGTCTCGCTGCGACTCGTCGACTTCACGCCCGGCTACGACACGAACTCGGCCGTGCTGTTCCCCGAGACGGTCGCGATGCGCGAGATCCCGAGCTTCACCTGGGGCGCGATCTTCCAGGACCGCGAAGCCGCCCGTTACCGTCGCGTCACCCGCGCAGCCGCCGAGATCACCAAGCTCGCGCTGCCGGAGCGCGCCGCGGCGATGCTCGACGACCAGGCGCTCACCGAGCGCGCGTTCGTGATGTGGGACATCATCCATGACCGCACGCACATGCGCGGCGACCTGCCGTTCGACCCGTTCATGATCAAGCAGCGGATGCCGTTCTTCCTGTACTCGCTGGAAGAGCTGCGCTGCGACCTGACCGCGTTCCGCGAGTCGGTCAAGATCCAGCGGACGCTGTCGGCACGCGCCGAGGCCGGCGATGACCTCACAGCTTCCGAGCAGGAGATGCTCGAGCACGCACCGCTCGTGCAGTACGCGGTGATCTTCGACCGGATCTTCCGCTTCGCGATCACCGGCTCCCGCGTCCGCAACTACGACGGCCTCGGCGGACAGCTGCTGTTCGCCTGGCTGCACCAGCGCGGCGTGCTGCACTGGACCGACACGGCGCTCGCCTTCGACTGGGAGGGCGTGCCGGATGCGGTCGTCGCCCTGGGCGATGCGATCGACGAGCTCTACTGGCGCTCGATCGACCGCCCGAAGACGGCGCACTGGCTCGCCGCCTACGACCTGGTCCGCAGCGTGCTGACGCCGCACCCGGCATCGAACTGGGCACGCGGCCTGTCGGACGAGATCCTCTCGGGTGCCCCGAAGGGCTACACCGACGCCGTGCTGGACGACGAGTTCCCGCTGTCGATGTTCTTCGAGGCGCTCGACAAGAAGATGAAGCCGGTCATCGAGTCGACCGTCGGCATCCGCGGCACTGACGACTGAGAGGCACTGACGACTGAGATGAGCCCGCTCCTTCGCCGAGCCACCCCCTTCGCATCGAACCACCCCCGTGTGTGCGTCACATACCGGGGCCGCTCGCACACAGAGGGGTGGCTCGGCGATGTCTGAGGCGCGGGTGATCGTGCTCGCGGGCGGCAGCGGAACAACCGGCGCCGTGCTGGCTCGCCAGCTGCTCGACGCCGGGCACACCGTCGTGGCGACCGGACGCTCTGCGGATCGCCTCGCCGAACTCGTTGCGGCGGTCCCCGCCGTGAAGACGGTCGAGAGCGACGCAACCGACCTCGCAGCGATGATCGATCTGTCGACCCGACTGCTCGCAGAATACGGACGCATCGATGCCCTCGTGCCCCTCGTGGGCGGATGGCGCGGTGGCGGCGGCCTCGCCGGACAGTCGGATGAGGACTTCGCCGCGCTGCTCCCCGCGCTCGAGGCGGTGCGTGCGACGAGCCGCGCCTTCGATGCGGCGCTGCAGGCATCGGATGCCGGACGCTTCGCGATCGTGTCGTCGACCGCGGTCGCTCGTCCGCTCGCCGGCGGAGCGAACTATGCGGCGGTGAAGGCCGCGAGCGAGGCATGGGCCCGCGCGGTGGCACAGGGCTTCGCGAAGGCCGCGCGAGAGTCGGGGGAACCGCTGCGCGCGGCATCCGTCGTCTTCCGCGCCAAAGCCCTCGACGCGCAGGCTCTGGCCGCACGCATCACCGCGCTCTGGGACACCGACGCGGCCGACCTCAACGACCAGGTCTTCGACCTCGGCTGAGCGACGCCGTCGTCCTCGGCTGAGCGGTGCCGTCGTCCTCGGCTGAGCGACGCCGCCGTCAGAGCTGAGCGACGCCGCCGTCAGAGCTGAGACGCCCCTGGAACGATCGGCGGCGCATCGGCGGTCCTGCTGCCGCGAGCGCCTGCGTCGGCGCCGTCCGCGTCCGTGCTGCCCGCGTCGCTTCCGTCCGTGTCGTGCCCGTCCGCGCTCAGCGCCTCAGCGTCCCCGGGGCCGCCGATGTGCTGCTCCGGCGCGTGCGCGTAGAGCTCGGTGAGCCGTCGGTACGACTTCGTGAAGAACGCGAGCGTGCCCACGACCACCATGATGAGCCCCGCGAACAGGCAGATCAGGGCGATGCCTCTGGCATCCCCTTCGCCGAGCAGCCAGCCCCACTGCCGCTGACCGTCGGCCGTCTTCATGTACGGGATGATCAGGAACTCGGCGATCGGCGCGATCAGGAACGCCGTGATCGGTGCGGCAGCCGCTTCCATCGCAGCGGCGACGCCGAACACACGCCCCTGCCGATCGAACGGCACCACCTTCTGGATCACGGTCTGCTCCGCTGCCTCGACCGGAGGCACCAGCGCCATGTACACCCACATGCCGAGCACGTACAGCGGCCACCACTCGCGCAGCATGAAGACCGAGCCGAGCAGACCCATCGCGATCACGACGAGCAGCATGGTGCGCATCGGCTTCCTGCCGAGCCCGAACTTCGCGACGAGACCGCCGCCGATCAGGAAACCGGTCGACGCGAACGCCAACGCGAAGCCCCACATCTGGGCGTCGAAGAGCGTCAGGCCGTACGGGTCCATCAGCGCCATGTAGACGCCGCCGATCAGATTGTTGAACGTCGAGAAGATGATCAGCGCGAACAGTCCGGGCGCGAGCCGGATCGCGCGAACACTCCCACGGAAGTCGAGTGCGCTCTTCGCATCGGGGTCGGCCTTCGGCGTGCCCTCCGGGATGCGGATGAACAGCAGGTGCACGAAGGTCAGCACCATCGCGACGATCGCGATCGCGAGCGTCCATCCCATCCCGAGGAACCCGATCGAGAGGCCGGAGAACACGCTCGTCACGAGGAATGCAAGGCCCTGCACGGTGCCGACGAGCCCGTTCGCGTTCGCGCGCTTCTCCTCTTCGACGAGCAGGGTGACCGTGGTCGAGAGCGCGATGTTGCGCAGCTGCTCGATCACGCCGCCGAACAGGATGACGGCCGAGAACAGCCAGAACCAGGGGCCGCCGAGGTCGAGCAGCGCGCGCTCAGGCTGCGAGACGTAGACGACGCCCGCGAGCAGGAAGGCGACCGCCGAGATCACACTGGAGAGCAGCATGACCGTGTGCTTGCGGTGCCGGTCGACGATCGTGCCGAAGAGCATCGCGAAGAACGCGACCATCAGCATGTAGGCGCCGCCGATGATCCCGGTGGCGAGCACGGACTGGGTCTCGATGTACACCCAGAACGTGAGCGCGAACCAGAGGAAGCTCGTGGTCACGTTGGCGATCAACGTGTTGACGAGCACATTCGCGAAGGCCGTCTTCGCCGCGGTGCGCTGCATGCTCCGAGGGTAGAGCGCCCCTCCGACATCCGGAAGCCCCTCCCGAGGTCCGGGGTGGAAGAATCGCGGGCCTGTGCACGATCGACGGACCACTCCCCGGAGATCCATCCGCGATACGTCCGTCCCTCCGCGATTCGTAGAGCCACCTCGGGCCTCCGCCGGCTGCCACCGCGGCAGCCACCGGGCCGTAGGCTTGGGAGGTGACCATTCAGCATGACCCCGCGATCCGGGGCTTCGCCAGTGACAACTACTCCGGCATCCACCCCGAGGTCCTCGCGGCCATCGCGACGGCGAATGACGGGCATCAGGGCGCGTATGGCAGCGACGCCTACACGGCACGCCTGCAGGAGGTCATCCGGACGCACTTCGGCGAGGGCGCGGAGGCCTTCCCGGTGTTCAACGGGACCGGAGCGAACGTCACCGGCCTGCAGTCGATGCTGCCGCGCTGGGGTGCCGTGATCGCGGCCTCCTCTGCGCACATCAACGTCGACGAGGGCGGTGCCCCCGAGAAGATCGGCGGATTCAAGCTGCTCACCGTTCCGACCGACGACGGCAAGCTCACCCCCGAGCTCATCGACCGCGAGGCCTGGGGCTGGGGTGATGAGCACCGTGCGCAGCCGCTGGTCGTGTCGATCACGCAGTCCACCGAGCTCGGCACCCTCTACACCGCCGAGGAGATCCGCACGATCGCCGATCACGCGCACGAACGCGGCATGAAGCTGCACCTCGACGGCGCGCGCCTGTCGAACGCTGCGGCCGCGCTCGACCTCCCCCTCGCGGCGTTCACGCGCGATGCCGGCGTCGACGTGCTCAGCTTCGGCGGCACGAAGAACGGTGCCATGCTCGGCGAGGCCGTCGTGGTGCTGAACCCCGCGGCATCCGATGGACTCATCTACTCCCGCAAGTTCAACATGCAGCTCTCGTCGAAGATGCGCTTCGTGTCGGCCCAGCTGATCGCGCTGCTCGACGGCGACCTGTGGCTGCGCAACGCCCGCCACGCCAACGCCATGGCCGCCCGCCTGCGCGCAGCGGTCGAGGCAGGCATCGCCGACGGCTCGATCAACGGCGTCGCCTTCACGCAGCCGACCCAGTCGAACGGCCTCTTCGCGACGCTGCCCGACGGCGTCGCCGACAGCCTGCGCGAGTCATTCCGCTTCTACGACTGGGATGCCGCGCGCAACGAGGTCCGCTGGATGTGCAGCTTCGACACGCACGAAGACGACGTCGACGCCTTCGTCACGGAGCTCTCGCGCCTCACCAGCGCCTGAGATCGAACACCGATGCCAGCCTGGGACGGCGCCTTCAACCTGCGAGACCTCGGCGGACTGCCGCTGTCGGACGGTGGAGTCACCGCAGTCGGACGGGTGTACCGATCGGGCCGACCGGAGACGCTGACGGATGCCGGATGGGCAGATCTCCGGCGCTCTGGTGTCAGCACGGTGATCGATCTGCGCAACGATCTGGAGCGACGGCGGCGAGAGACCGACCCGAGCGTGGCAGCGGACCACGCGGACGGCATCGTGATCACCCACGCCCCGACCGAGGACCCGGACGATCCCGAATTCATGCAGGTCCTCGGTCCCTGGCTCGATCATCCCCGTGGCTACGCCGACAACCTGCGGATGTACCCGGAGAAGCTCGCCACGGTGTTCGCCGCGATCGCGACGGCACCGGCGGCGATGCTCGTGCACTGCGCCGGCGGTCGTGACCGCACCGGGATGGTGGCCGCGATGCTGTTGCGTCTCACCGGCGTCGAGGTCGACGCGATCATCGACGACTACGCTCGAGCGTTCCGGGAGGCGAGCCGTCGCCACGCCCGCGATCTCCCCGCGGCACCCGACCCGAATCAGGGCGGGTACGTCGAACCGGCTTATTCCGATGAGGAGATCGAGGAGCGCATCACCGACCGCGCGGCGGCCCTCCGCGAGTGGATCGAGGCGTTCGACGTGCGCACGTACCTGGAGGACGCCGGGGTGTCCGCCGTCGATCTCGACGCGCTCACTGCACGCTTGCGAAGGTGAGAGCGCGCGTCAGCGCAGCAGACCCAGGTTCGCCAGTGCCAGGCGGATGAGCGTGCCTCGGCCGCCTTCCATCTCGGCGGCGACGGCGTCCGACCCTGCTGCCTCAGCCGAGAACCAGGTGACCTCGAGCGCGTCCTGACGAGGTTCGCAGGTGCCTGTGACGGGCACGACGAAGGCCAGCGACACCGCGTGCTGCCGATCGTCGTGGTAGGCGCTGACGCCGGGGATCGGGAAGTACTCCGCGACCGTGAACGGGAGCGGCTGCGGCGGCAGCAGCGGGAAGGCCATCGGGCCGAGGTCGTTCTCGACGTGACGGAACAGGGCGTCGCGGATCGTCTCGCCGAAGCGCACGCGACCGGAGACGATCGTGCGCGTCATCTCGCCCATCGGCGTGGAGCGGAGCAGGATGCCGATCTCGGTGACCACGCCAGAGCCGTCGACGCGCACCGGGATCGCCTCGACGTAGAGCATCGGCAGGTGACGCCGAGCCTCTTCCAACTCGAAGTCGCTCAACCAGCCGGGATTCGCGTCGCGGGACGGCGGCTGCGCATCGCCGAATCCCCCGAGGCCGTCGTCGGGCTCAGGGTCGGGATCAGGTGTGCGAACGGCCATGTGTCCTTTCTACCAGCCGCGCCTGCTCCCCGGCACCGTGCCCCCGTCGGCGGCCACTGGCAAACTGGTTCGCATGAGCGAGCACCTGACGATCGACGACACCGCGACACGTTGGTCCACCGACCAGCGCGACGGGATGCCGCTGCTCGTACTGCTGCACGGATACGGCGCCGACGAGCACGACCTGTTCGGACTCGTGCCGTACCTGCCCGAGGGCATCGCCGTGGCATCGGTCGCCGCACCGCTCGCCCCGCCGTGGCCCATGCCGGGCCGCTCCTGGTATGCGAGCGAGGGGCTCGACGGTCGCAGCCCCGAAGCGGTGACGACCGCAGCGCAGGCGTTCCTCCGCTGGCTCGACGCGGCATCCGTCGGCGCATCCTCTGTGGCCCTGCTCGGCTTCTCGCAGGGTGCGGCCGTCGCGCTGCAGGCCCTTCGACTCGATCCCGAGCGGTTCGGCTCCGTGGTCGCGTTGAGCGGCTATGCGGCCGCCGGTGCACTCCCCCGCGACGAGGATCTGCGCGAACTGCGGCCGGCCGTCTTCTGGGGGCGCGGCTCGCACGACGATGTCATCCCGCCCGCGCTGATCGACCACACGGCGCAGTGGCTTCCCGACCATTCCGAGCTCTCCGGCCGGGTGTACCCCGGCCTCACGCACAGCATCTCGGAGGACGAGCTCGCCGATGTGCGGCTGTTCCTGACGAAGTGGGTCGACGGGATCGAGCAGGCGTAGCCGACACGCCCGGGGGTTGCGGTGCTCGACACGCCCGGGTATCGTCGTGGAGTCCTGTCCGCCGTGTCTGGAAGTCCTTTGATCTGATCCGTCGCCTCCGCGCCCCTCTTTCAGCGCGCTGACCCGACGACCCTTCGACAGGCTCAGGGACCCATCCCATTCCAGGGAGCGCCCCTCTCAGGGACCCATCCCGTTCTGGGACCGTCCCGCTTCTCGTGGACAATCCGCCTCCGCTCGACCCTTCACGGCTCGTGACCGAGGTCCGGTGTCAGTGCACCCTTCGCACTCGACAGGAGACCCCATGTCAACCCCGACCCTGCACGCATCGGTCACACTCGACCGCCTCACCTTCACCTGGCCCGACGGATCGACCGCGCTCAGCGAGGTGTCCGGCTCCTTCGGCGCCGGCCGCACCGGGCTGGTCGGTCGCAACGGCTCTGGCAAGTCCACGCTGCTGCGCCTGATCGCCGGCGCGCTCGAGCCCACCGCCGGCATCGTGCACGCGACCGGCGACGTCGCGTACCTCCCCCAGCAGCTCACGCTCGACGTCGATCGTCGCGTCGCCGAGCTGCTCGGGGTCGCGACGGCCCTCGATGCCGTGCGGGCGATCACCGCCGGCGACGTCGACCCGGCGCACTTCGACGCGGTCGGTGACGACTGGGACATCGAGGCGAGGGCGGAGGCGTCGCTCGCCGAGGCCGGACTCGCCCCCGAGTTCCTCGACCGTCGCGTCGGCGAGCTGTCGGGCGGCGAGGCCGTGCTGGTGGCGATCGCCGGCATCCGCCTTCGTCGCGCTCCCATCACGCTGCTCGACGAGCCAACCAACAACCTCGACCGCGATGCCAGAGCGAGGCTCGCCGCGATGGTCACCGCGTGGAACGGCACACTCATCGTGGTCAGCCACGACGTGTCGCTGCTGGAGCTGATGGACGACACCGCTGAGCTCTATGCCCACAGCCTGAGCGTGTTCGGCGGACCGTACTCCGAGTGGCGCGCCTGGCTGGATGCCGAACAGGATGCCGCGAAGCAGGCCGAGGTCACCGCGGCGCAGACGCTCCGCAAGGAGAAGCGGCAGCGGATCGAGGCCGAGACCAAGCTCGCGCACCGCTCGCGCACCGCGAAGAAGGCCGAGATCGAGAAACGCGTGCCGAAGATCGTCGCGCACGGCCGCAAGATGGCCGCCGAGGTGTCGGCCGGCAAGCTGCGCACCGAGGTCGGGGCGAAGGAGGATGCTGCACGCGCCGCACGTGACGAGGCCGGCCGCCGCATCCGCTCCGACTCGTCGATGAAGATCGAGCTGCCGGATCCGCAGGTCTCTCGGAGTCGTCGCATCGCCACGATCGGCGACGGCGAACGGTCGTGGGTGGTCCAGGGTCCGGAGCGGGTCGCGCTGATCGGGCGCAACGGCGCCGGCAAGACGACCCTGCTGCGGCGCCTGGTGGCGAGTGCTGCCGATGTCGGCGCGCAGGATGCAGCGGGAATCGAGCCGGATGTGCCGGATCCTGCACGCCCTCCGCTGCAGGCCGTTGCACACACCGACCTGGTCGGGTACCTGCCGCAGCGGGTGGACGGTCTCGACGAGCGTCGGTCGGTGTTCGAGAACATCGCCGTGGCCGCGCCGCAGGTGCCGGAGAAGGAGCTGCGCAATCGGCTCGCCCGGTTCCTGATCCGCGGCGCGACCGCCGACCGGCCGGTGGCGGCGCTCTCGGGCGGCGAGCGGTTCCGCGTGGCGCTGGCGACGCTGCTGCTCGCCGACCCCGCACCGCACCTCGTGGTGCTCGATGAGCCGACCAACAATCTCGACCTCGACACGGTCGATCAGCTGGTCGATGCGCTGCGCGCGTACCGGGGAGCGGTGCTCATCGTGAGCCACGACGACGCGTTCCTCGCGCGACTCGACCTCGACCTCACGCTCGAGATCTCAGCGGACGGCACCCTGCAGGAGGTGGGGTGACCGTCCGGCTCAGACGAGCCCCGCCTCGTACGCGAAGATCACGGCCTGCACGCGGTCGCGGAGATCGAGCTTCTGCAGGATGCGTCCGACGTGCGTCTTCACGGTCGATTCCGACACGAAGAGGCTCTCCCCGATCTCGGCGTTGCTGAGCCCCTTGGCGATGGCGAGGAGGACGTCCTGTTCCCGATCGGTCAGCACGCCCACCTTGGCCTCGTCGGGTTCGGTCTCGCGAGGCAGCTTCGCGGCGAAGAGGTCGAGCATCGCCCGGGTGACGCGCGGGGAGACCAGCGCGTCACCCCCAGCGATCGAACGGATCGCCTCCATGAGCTGCGCCGGGGGCGTGTTCTTCAGCAGGAACCCGCTCGCGCCGGCACGCAGGCTGCCGAACGCGTACTCGTCGAGGTCGAAGGTCGTGAGCACGAGCACGCGGCTCGAGGGCGTCGTGCGAACGATGCGGCGCGTCGCCTCGATGCCGTCCATCTCCGGCATCCGGATGTCCATCAGCACCACGTCTGGCGCGAGTTCGCTCGCCAGGTGCACTGCCTCGGCGCCGGATGCCGCCTCTCCGACCACATGCACATCGGCTTCGGCGTCGAACACCATTCGCATGCCTCGGCGGATCAGCTCGTGGTCGTCGACGAGGAGCACTCGAATCGGCCGGGTCGTCATTGCTGCTCCTTCTGCTCGATCTGCTGCGGGATCACGACGCGCAGGCGCCAGCCGCCGGCATCCGTCCGGCCGGCCTCGACCGTGCCGGCGTAGAGCCGTACTCGCTCGCGGATGCCGATGAGCCCTCGTCCCGATCCGACCGAGGCGGCCGCCGGGCCGGGACGACCGTCATCGGTCACCTCGACCACGACCTCCTGGCCGGTGAAGTCCAGTCGCACCAGCACCTCATGCGGCTCCCTGGCGTAGCGCAAGGCGTTGGTGAGGGCTTCCTGCACGATCCGGTAGATCGCGTTCTGCAGGCCCTGCGACGACGGCGGGGTGCCCTGTGTTCGCATCGACACCGGCAGACCGGCCGACCGGAACGTGGCCTCGAGGGCAGGAAGCTCCGAGAGTCCTGGATTCGGCCGCAGCGGGGACGCATCGTCGCCGGACTGCGGATCGTCGCCCAGCGCGCCGAGCAGCTGCCGCATCTCGGTGAGGGACTGCCTGCCGACCTCTCCGATCTCCCCGATCGCGTTCTTCGAGCGCTGCGGATCCTTCTCGGCCAGCGCGCCGGCGCCATCGGCCAGCGACACCATCACCGAGAGGCTGTGCGCCACGACATCGTGGATCTCGCGGGTGATCCGTGCGCGCTCGGCGAGCGTGGCGAGCCGGGCCTGCTGGTCACGTTCCCGCGCGAGCTGATTCGCGCGCTCCACGATCGCGCCGATGTATCGCCGGCGGTCACCCACGGTGATCCCGAGGAGCGCGGCGATGAGCAGCACCACGAGCGAGACGAGGCCGATCGGCGAGAGGAGGAACGGCGTGCGTTCGCGGAGCATCGCGTCGAGCAGCGGAGCGAGGACGGCCGCGACGATCGCCAGGATGCCGAACCCGATCCAGCCGCTCCGATTCGACCGGTACACGAAGAGCGCGTAGACCGCGAGCGCGCCGCCGAGCGACTCCGGGACGACGTCGACGAGGATCGAGACGATCGTGAGCGCGGCGAACACCGCCAGGGCGGCCCAGGGGTGGTGGCGCCGGAACAGCAGTGCGACGGCGCCGACGATCGTGCCGACCAACGGCACGATGATGTCGACGCTCGGCGACCAGATGCCGGACGAGAGCGGCGTGAGCACCGCCAGGAATGCACCGATGATCAGATAGGCGCCGGCCAGCGTCGCGTCGACGAGCCAGGGGTGGCCGCTCCAGAACCTGCGGACGACGCCGGCCGGCCGAGGCAGCTCCACCGTCGCCTCGGAGGTAGGAGGTGAGGCTGACATGCAACGACTCTACGCACCGCATCCGTCGCCGCGCCGTCACCGTGCGGAGACGAGCGAGCGCTTCTCGGCGACCGGGCTGATCGGTTCGTGCTCGATGACCTCGGGCGCGTGCTCCCGAACGGGCGCGGATCCGTATGCGTGCGCTGTCGCGAACCCGAGGATCATGAGCCAGCCCATGCCGATCGTGGTGGCGACGAGCTCGAGGATGCTGCCGATGTCGGTGCGGTACTGCAGCAGGGAGAGGATGCCGCCGGCTGCGGCGATGACTGCGGTCGACACCCCGGAGCCGAGCGAGAGCAGCCGCAGCACCGGGCGCCCCTCGACGAAGGAGACCTGCAGCATCGCGATGGCGGCGAGCGCGAAGGCGAGCACCGCAGCGGTCGTGTGGATGAGGTCCTGCCAGGTGAAGGTGGGTCCGACGGGGAGCGGGCAGCCCGAGGTGCACGGCACCTGCGAGGCGAGCAGGAACAGCGACGAGGCGATCGCGACGGACAGCGACGGCGACCACGCGCTGAGCCACGGCAGGGTGGAACGCAGCCCTCGCGCCGCCCAGGCGACGGCGAAGCCTCCGGCGACGAGGAGCAGCAGCGCGAGCTCGAACGCGGCGGCGGTCGGCTCGCCGTCGGCACCGAGGCCGCTGACGTAGAGCGTCCGGTCGGTGGTCAGTCGGGCGCTCCAGATGATCGTGAGCGCGACGCCGACAAGCACGCTGCCGCCGATCGCGGCGGCTGTACGAGAGAGGAATCGGGCGGGCGAGATGGCTGCTGATGCGGTCGCGGTGAAGGGCATATCGCGAAGGTATGAGCGGAGACCCCTCCGCAGAATCGGCCTGCGATGCCCTTCTCAGGCCCCCGTCGTACTTGAGGATGACCCCGCCGCGCCCGGTCGAATCGCGGTGTCGCCTGCCGAGGTGCGCCGGCTCCGCATCGCCCCGTGTGGGCGAGTTCGGGGTCTGCGGCGGCCCCGATGTCCGAGGCCTCGACCAAGATGGAGGGATGAGCGATGTGCTCGACCGCTTCACCCCCGCGACGCAGGACTGGTTCCGGGGGGCGTTCCCCGCGCCCACGCCGGCCCAGGCCGGGGCGTGGGACGCCATCTCGGCCGGCAAGCACGCACTGGTCGTGGCGCCGACCGGGTCCGGCAAGACGCTGTCGGCCTTCCTCTGGGCGATCGACAGCGTGTTCCGAGAGCGCCTCGACCAGGTGGAGGAAACGCCGTCGAAGTCCGAGAAGCGCGAGAAGGATGCATCGCGCACCCGCATCCTCTACATCTCTCCGCTCAAGGCCCTCGGCGTCGACGTCGAGCGCAACCTGCGCTCGCCGCTCATCGGCATCGGCCAGTCCGCCAGGCGCCTCGGGCTCGCCGCTCCATCCGTCACGGTGGGCGTGCGCTCCGGCGACACCACTTCGAGCGATCGGCGCAAGCTCGTCTCCGATCCGCCCGACATCCTCATCACGACGCCCGAGTCGCTGTACCTGATGCTCACCAGTCGCGCCGGTGAGACCCTGCGCGACGTGCACACCGTGATCATCGACGAGGTGCACGCGGTGGCGGCCACCAAGCGCGGAGCGCATCTCGCGGTGAGCTTGGAACGCCTCGACGCCCTCCGCGCCTCGCACGCGGCTCAAGGATCCAGCGATTTCAAGGCCGCCCAGCGCATCGGACTCTCGGCGACCGTGCGCCCGATCGACGAGGTCGCCCGGTTCCTCGGCGGCTCGGCGCCGGTCGAGATCGTGGCGCCGCCTGCCTCCAAGACCTTCGAGCTCTCCGTCGTCGTGCCGATGGACGACATGACGAATCCGCCGCCGCCGCCCGGTCCTCCGACAGGCGCAGGGACCCAGCCGACGGAGGACGCCGAGTACACGGAGGTCACCGGTTCCGTCTGGCCGCATGTCGAGGAGGCGATCGTCGACCGCATCCTGCAGAACAACTCGACGATCGTGTTCTCGAACTCCCGCCGCCTCGCCGAGCGACTGACCGGTCGACTCAACGAGATCTACTCCGAACGCATCGGGGTGCCAGTCCCGGATGCGACCGTGCCGGCCGCGATGATGGCGCAGGCGGGATCGACCGCCGGTGCCGATCCGGTGCTCGCGAAGGCGCACCACGGTTCCGTGTCGAAGGAGCAGCGCGCGCTCGTCGAGGAAGAGCTCAAGTCGGGAGTGCTGCGCTGCGTCGTCGCGACGAGCAGCCTCGAGCTCGGCATCGACATGGGTGCCGTCGATCTCGTGATCCAGGTCGAGGCCCCGCCGTCGGCGGCATCCGGTCTGCAACGCGTCGGTCGCGCCGGTCACCAGGTCGGCGAGATCAGCCGCGCGGCCCTGTTCCCCAAGCATCGGGGCGACGTGCTGCACACGGCGATCGTCACGGAGCGGATGCTGGCGGGCAAGATCGAGGCCATCCAGGTGCCGCGCAATCCGCTCGACATCCTGGCTCAGCAGACGGTCGCCGCGAGCGCGCTCGGCGCGATCAGCGTCGAGGAGTGGTTCGAGACGGTCCGCAGGTCGGCTCCGTTCCAGGCGCTCCCCCGCTCTGCGTACGAGGCGACGCTCGATCTGCTCGCCGGCCGCTACCCCTCCGACGAGTTCGCCGAGCTGCGACCGCGTCTCGTGTGGGACCGCGACGCCGGCACCCTGACCGGACGCCCCGGCGCCCAGCGCATCGCCGTGACCAGCGGCGGCACGATCCCCGACCGCGGCCTGTTCGGCGTCTTCGTCGCCGGCGAGGGTGCAGGGCGCCGGGTCGGCGAGCTCGACGAGGAGATGGTCTACGAGTCCCGGGTCGGCGATGTGTTCACGCTCGGCACCACGAGTTGGCGGATCGCCGAGATCACCCATGACCGCGTGAACGTGATCCCCGCGTATGGACAGCCGGGCAAGGTGCCGTTCTGGCACGGCGATGGCATCGGCCGCCCGTTCGAGCTGGGCGAGGCGCTGGGGAAGTTCTCGCGCGAGATCTCGACCGCCACACCCGAGAAGGCCGCGCAGCGACTCATCGAGGCTGGGCTCGACGAGCAGGCCAGGGGCAATCTGATGGCCCATCTCACGGAGCAGCGCGAGGCGACCGGCACACTGCCGACCGACCGGACGCTGACGGTCGAGCGAGGCCGTGACGAGGTCGGCGACTGGCGGGTCATCCTGCATTCCCCATACGGCATGAAGGTGCACGCACCATGGGCGCTCGCGATCAATGCGAGGGTCCGCGAGCGGCTCGGCGTCGAGGGCTCCGCAGTCGCGAGCGACGACGGCATCATCGTGCGCATCCCTGATGCCGAAGCGGAGCCGCCGGGCGCGGAACTGTTCGTGTTCGACCCGGACGAGCTCGAGCGTCTCGTCACCGAGGAGGTCGGCGGCTCGGCACTGTTCGCCTCACGGTTCCGCGAGTGTGCGGCGCGGGCGCTCCTCATGCCCCGCACGAATCCGAATCGGCGGTCGCCGCTGTGGCAGCAGCGCCAGCGCTCGGCCCAGCTGCTCGAGGTCGCGCGGCGGCATCCGACCTTCCCGGTGATCCTCGAGACGCTCCGCGAAGTGCTGCAGGACGTCTACGACCTGCCTTCGCTCCGGAAACTCGCCACATCCATCGCCGACCGGCGCATCAGGCTCGTCGAGACGCAGCCGGGCCAGCCGTCGCCATACGCCCGCGATCTGCTCTTCGGGTATGTCGGCGCATTCATGTACGAGGGCGACTCGCCGTTGGCCGAACGTCGTGCCGCCGCGCTCTCGGTCGACCCCGCCCTGCTCGGCGAGCTGCTCGGCACGGTCGAGCTGCGCGAGCTCCTCGACCCCGCGATCATCGCCCAGTTCGAGCGCGAGGCCCAGCGACTCGATCCGGAGCGCCGCGCCAGAGGTCTCGAGGGCGTCGCGGATCTGCTCCGGATGCTCGGACCGCTGGACGCCGTCGAGGTCGCAGCGCGGCTCTCCGCAGACACCGAGACCGATGCCGATGCGGACGCCCCGGCTGCGCCCGCCTCCGAGGCGACTGCGGCCGCCCACCTCGACGCGCTCGTGACGGCTCGGCGCGCGATCCCCGTGACGATCGCGGGCGTCACGCGCATCGCCGCGATCGAGGATGCCGGACGCCTGCGCGATGCGCTCGGCGCAGCGCTCCCGACCGGCATCCCGGTCGCCTTCCTCGAACCGCTCGCCGATCCGCTCGGCGACCTCGTCGCCCGATACGCCCGCACGCACGGTCCGTTCACGACCGATGCGATCGCGACCCGCTTCGGCATCGGCGCTGCGGTGGCGCGCCACACCCTGCAGCGGCTCGACAACGCCGGCCGCCTCACGAGCGGCTACTTCCTGCCCGAGGCCGCCGGTTCCGCTGACGACATCGAGTGGTGCGACACCGAGGTGCTCCGGCGCCTGCGCATGCGCTCGCTCGCGGCGATCCGGGGCAGCGTCGAGCCGGTCTCCCCCGAGGCGTATGCGCGGTTCCTGCCCGACTGGCAGCACCTGCGACGGCCGCTCGAAGGACTCGACGGGGTCATGAGCGTGATCGAGCAGTTCGCCGGGGTGCCGATCCCGGCGAGCGCCTGGGAATCGCTGGTGCTGCCGTCGCGGGTGCGTGACTACGCTCCTGGGATGCTGGACGAGCTCACCGCCGCCGGCGAGGTCATCTGGTCAGGACACGGCACGCTTCCCGGTCGCGATGGCTGGGTGTCACTGCATCCGGCGGATCTCGCACCGTTCACGCTCCCCGATCCGGATGCCGAGATCGGCGCCGACTCGCTCGAGGCGAAGATCATCGCGGCGCTGCAGGTGGGCGGCGCATTCTTCGCCGGGCAGCTCAAGGAGATGACAGCGGCAGAGAACGAGCAGTCCGTGCTGGAGGCCCTCTGGTCTTTGACCTGGTCGGGACACGTCACGAACGACACCTTCGCGCCCATCCGCTCGCTGCTGGCCGGCGGCTCGCAAGCGCACCGGGTGAAGCGCAAAGCGCCGCGCACCCGCACGTATCGGGGCATGTCGCTCACGCGCACAGCACCGCGGCCGGCCGCGATCGGCGGACGCTGGTCGCTGCTGCCGGAGGTCGAGTCCGATCCGGCTCGACGGGCCACCGTGACCGCTGGGCTGCTGCTCGATCGCTACGGCGTCGTGACGCGAGGAGCGGTGCAGTCCGAGGGTGTGCCGGGCGGCTTCGCACAGGCGTATCGAGTGCTCGCCGGCTTCGAAGAGGCTGGGCACTGCCGTCGCGGCTACGTGATCGAGAAGCTCGGCGCCGCCCAGTTCGCGGCATCCGCCACCGTCGACCGCCTGCGCACCTTCGCCGGGCTCGCAGACCCGCCGCCCCGGCATGCCGTCACGCTCGCCGCGACCGACCCGGCGAACCCCTACGGCGCCGCGCTCGGCTGGCCCAAGCTCGATGTCTCGCACCGTCCTGGCCGGAAGGCCGGCGGGCTGGTCGTGCTCGTCGACGGTTCCCTCGTCCTCTCGCTCGAACGCGGTGGACGAACGGTGCTGTCGTTCAGCGACGACGGCGACATCCTCCGCGCCGCAACGACCGACCTCGCTGCGACCGTACGCGCTCGCAGACTCGACACGCTCACCGTCGAGAAGGTCAACGGTGAGGGCGTGTACGGCACCGAGCTCGCGCTCGCGCTGCAGGAGGCCGGGTTCGTGGCCACGCCGCGCGGGTACACGATGCGGAAGGCGGTGTGATGCCGAACCGCATCCGCACATCCCACCGGCGATCGCGCACCCGTCTCCTACGCTGGGAGGCATGATCCGAGAGTTCGGCGCCGGCATCCGCCTCCTGCTTCGCGGATTCGCCCTCTGGCGCACCCGACCAGGCCTCATGAACCTCGGGCTCGTTCCCGCGATCATCGCGGTGCTGCTCCTGGCGGCAGCCCTGGTCCCGGTGTTCCTCGGCATGACCTCGATCTCCACCTGGCTCACGCCCTTCGCCGAGGGGTGGCTCGAGCCGTGGCGCGGACTGTTCCGCAGCCTCGTCGGGTTCGTGGTGATCGCGGCCTCGCTCGCACTCGCGAGCGCTGTGTTCAGCGCACTCACCCTCACGATCGGCGACCCGTTCTACCAACGGATCTGGCGGGCGGTCGAAGCCGACCTGGGCGATGCACCTCCTGCCGACGGCGGCAGCTTCTGGACCTCGGTCGGCGAGGGCCTGCGGCTCGTGCTGCTCGGCATCCTGATCGCGATCGCCGTGCTGCTGCTCGGGCTGATCCCGCTGCTCGGCGGCGTCCTCGCGCCGATCACCGGTGTGCTCCTCTCCGGACGGATGCTGGCACGAGAGCTCACCGGACGCGCCTTCGATGCCCGCGATCTCACACCGGCCGACCGCGCTGCGCTGTTCGGCGGCAGCCGCGCGAGGGTGCTCGGCTTCGGGGTCGCGACACAGCTGTGCTTCCTGATCCCCGGCGGCGCTGTCGCCGTGATGCCGGCGGCGGTCGCCGGGGCCACGATGCTCGCGCGCACGATGCTGCAGCGGACGCCGCAGGCGACGTCGGGCCCTTCGACAGGCTCAGGGACCCATGGGGCACCGAGCCCAGGGACACACGGGGCGCCGAGCCCAGGGACCCACGGGGCACCGAGCCCATGGGCCCATGGGGCACCAAGCTCAGGCACCCACAAAGCACCCCCGACGGGACCGCGCTGATGCCAGAGGGTGACACCGTCTTCCGCACCGCACGCCGTCTCGACGAGGCGCTGGCCGGTGCGGATGCCACCCGCTTCGACCTCCGCGTGCCGCAGGCCGCGACGATCGACCTGACCGGCCAGCCGATCCACGGCGCCGTGTCACGCGGCAAGCATCTGCTGCTGCGCGTCGGCGACAGCACACTGCATTCGCACCTGCGCATGGACGGCGCCTGGCTCATCTACCGCCCTGGCGAGAAGTGGCGGCATCCGGCCTTCAAGGTGCGCGCGATCGTCGGCACCGCCGAGCGCGAGGCGGTCGGTGTCGACATCGCCGAGATCGAGGTCGTGCCCACCCGCGACGAGGAGCAGCTGGTCGGCTATCTGGGTCCCGATCCGCTCGCCGAGGACTGGGATGCCGCCGAGGCCGTCCGCCGCCTCTCGACCGACACCCGCAGCATCCACGTCGCCCTGCTGGACCAGCGGAACGTCGCGGGCTTCGGCAACGAGTACGCCGCAGAACTCCTGTTCCTCCTAGGAATCCTCCCGACCAGACCGACCCAGGAGGTCGACGCCGCAGCCCTCATCGAACTCGGCGTACGCACCATCCGAGCCAACCGCGACCGCTCTCGGCGCACCTTCACCGGGGTCGATCGCCCTGGTCAGGCGACCTGGGTCTACGGCCGTGCCGGGAAGCCGTGCCGACGCTGCGGAACGCTGATCCGGAGGGGCGAACAGGGCGCCGATCCGACCCGCGAACGCATCACGTTCTGGTGCCCATCGTGCCAGCGGTGAACTGCATTCATCCGAGGGAATGAATCCACCCGTCTCCTGGTTGTCCATATATCCGGGGAATCTCCGGAACACGGGAGGAATCGTGGGAAAGAACTACGTCGACATCGAGAACGACCAGGGGGCGACGCTGCGGTACCGCAAGCACGCGAACGGTCGCGGTCTCGTCGCGCACGGCGCGAAGGTGCATCCGAAGGCTCACATCGAAGCGGGTGCGTACATCGAACCCGGCGCCCGCATCGGCGCCGGAGCGACGATCGCACGCGGCGCATGGATCGAACCGGATGCCGTGATCGGCGAGGGTGCGCACATCGAGGCGCACGCGCACATCGGCCAGGGAGCCGCGGTGGGTGACAACGCCTACATCGGCGTCCGCACCGAGGTCGGCGCCGGCGCACGCATCGTCCGCGGTGCCCGCATCGGCGACGACGAGACGGTCGCAGCCGGCCTCACGATCGCGACCAACCCGAAGGGCCTCTGGCTCGCAGCCTGAGGCCACCCGGTCGTCCCGGCCCGGGCTAGAGGAGCCTGCGCTCCGAGGCCCAGACGGTCAGCTCGTGCCGTGACGACAGCTGGAGCTTCCGCAGCACCGCCGAGACGTGCGTCTCGACGGTCTTGATCGAGATGAACAGCTCGGCGGCGACCTCCTTGTAGGCGTACCCCCGAGCGATCAGGCGCATCACCTCCTGCTCGCGTGCAGAGAGCCGGTCGAGTTCGTCGCTGGCTGTGGCCGTCTCACCAGACACGGCCCCGAAGGCGTCGAGCACGAAGCCGGCAAGACGCGGCGAGAAGACGGCATCCCCGCCGGCCACCGCATGCACGGCCCGGCTCACTTCCCCGCCGGACGAGCCCTTCGTGATGTAGCCGCGCGCTCCGGCACGGATCACCCGCACGACATCGGCTGCGGCATCCGACACGCTCAGCGCGAGGAACCGGGATGCCGTCGGGGCAGAGCCGCGGATGACCGCTTCCCCGCCGCTCGCATCGTCGCCCGCGCCACCGGGCAGGTGCACGTCGAGCAGCACGATGTCGGGTGCTGTGTCTCGGATCACCGCGATCGCCGATGGCACATCGTCGGCCTCGCCCACCACGTCGACGCTCTCATCGAGATCGGCGCGCAGCCCGGAGCGGAAGATCGAGTGATCGTCGACGATCACCACGCGGATGCGGTCAGCCACGGCTGTCTCCTGTCGTCGCGATGCTGAGATGCACCTCGGTGCCGTTCTCGTCGCTGCGCACGCTGCCTGATCCTCCGGCGCGACGCATGCGTCCGATGATCGACTGTCGCACGCCGAGCCGATCGTCCGGCACCTCGGCCAGGTCGAAGCCCGTCCCGCGGTCGCGGATGAAGACGTCGACACCGGCGACGCTGCCCTCGATGTACACCGAGATCTCACCGCCGGCGTGCCGTGCCGCGTTCAGCATCGCCTCGCGGGCCGCCGCGGCGAGCTCACCGCTCGCTCGCTCGGCGGAGAGTCCGGCGGAGACGACCTCGATCCGCACCGGGTAGTCGAGTTCGAGCGCGCCGGCGAGGTCGCGCAGATCGGTCGGGAGGTCGCTGTCGGCCGGCGCATCGCCGTCGTACAGCCACGCGCGCAGCTCGCGCTCCTGTGCGCGGGCGAGGCGTGCGGCCTCGCTCGACGCCCCTGCTCTGTTCTGGATCAGCGCGAGCGTCTGCAGCACCGAGTCGTGCAGGTGCGCAGCCATCTCGCTGCGCTGCTCCTCGCGGATGCGCCGGGTGCGCTCCCCGGCGAGCTCCCGCCAACGGTGGATGAGCGTCGACGAGGCCACCGCGAGCACCCCGGCCAGCGGCAGCAGGGCGAGCAGGAACTCGACGCCGCCGACCGCACGCGCCAGCAGCACCGCGAACAACGCGATCAGCAGCGCCACGGAGAGGATGCGCACGACGGTCGTGTGCCGCGGGCCGCGCGCCGTGTCGGTGCGATCGATCAGCGTCGCCCAGAGTCCCGCGGCGGTGGCGAGCACGACGGCTCCCACCGCGGCGAGGACTGCGGCGGGCTGCGACAGCACGCTGCCCGGCGCGTTCCCGAGCGTCCAGGATCCGACGACGAGCGCCGCGACGGCGGCCGGAGCGAGCAGGATCCACGCGACCGGCACCCGGCGCGAGGGCGCCGCCTCGGCATCCGCCCACGGGGTGAAGACCCAGCACCAGGCGTAGAGGAGCACGCCGGCACCACCGCAGAGCGCGAGCCCGATGAACAGGGCGCGGATCATCCAGACCGGCGCACCCAGGTGCCTGGCGAGCCCCGCACTGACACCGGACACCAGGCACTCGCGGTCCCGCACGAGCGCGGGCCGCGGCGGCGGCGCGACGCGGGTCGGG
Source organism: Microbacterium sp. (assembly GCF_036823965.1). GTDB lineage: Bacteria > Actinomycetota > Actinomycetes > Actinomycetales > Microbacteriaceae > Microbacterium. The sequence goes on from NZ_DAITBE010000004.1 coordinate 316,810, forward strand.
CGCGCGGAGACGGGCGGCGCGGAGGAGGACATGTCGCAATCCAATCACCCGCAGCACTGCTGAGGGGATTCCCGCGGACAAGATCAGGGGTCGCTCAGGGGTTCACCCCATGGCCGACGGCACCTCCTGACGGACAGTATCGAAGCATGACGATTCCGACAGCGCCTCCGCCTGCCGCCGATGCGACCGAGCCGGCCGCCTCCGACACGACGACAACCGCCCCCTCCCTCCCCGCAGAGCGCTTCTTCCTGTGGGTCTCCGGCCTCGGCGTCGCACGATCCGACGGCTGGCTCGGCGGCGTCGCCGCGGGCATCGCCGCCCGGCTGCGCATCGACCCGCTGATCGTGCGCGGCGTGCTGGTGATCGCCGCCCTGTTCGGACTCCCCGCGATCTTCCTCTACGCCGTCGCCTGGGCGCTGCTGCCCGACGCCGACGGACGGATCCACGCCCGCGACCTGCTGAACCGCGACTACGAGCCGGTGCAGCTCGGCATCCTCGCGATGGCCGCGATCGGGCTGATCCCCACCGCCCCGCTGACCGGTCGACTCTTCGGCCTCGGCTACGAGAGCTGGTCGGCGCTGTCGGTGTTCAGCTGGATCGTCGGGCTGATCCTCGTCGGCGGACTGCTCTTCCTCATCGTGCGCGCTGCGAGCCGCACCCCGGGCGCATCAGCGTCGAGCGTGTCGGTGGCTCCGACCGGCTCCGCGGCCCCGGACGCATCCGCGCCCCTCGGCGGTTCGGGTACCGCCGAGGGCGCGGATGCGACACCGCAGGCCCCGTTCTCCGCCGTCGCTGCTTCCGGCTCCCACCCGTACCCCGAGGCGTCGCCGGTACCCGCCCCCGAGCAGTCCGCTGCCGACGCACGACCTGCCGCACCGACGCCGCTGCCCTCGGGCACCACCGACCCCGCGGAGCTCGCGGCCTGGCGTGCGCAGCATGCGGCCTGGCGTGCACAGGATCAGGCCTGGCGTCGGCAGCAGCAGGATGCCGAGCGCGCTGCCCGCGAGCAGGCCCGCCGTGAGCGGCAGGCCGTCGGCGCGACCTTCGCCGCCGAGGCCGCTGAACGTCGCCGCGTGCGCCGCGCGTCGAAGCCCCGCGCGAGCTTCGCCCTCGTGGCATCCGTCATGGGACTCGCGCTCGCCGTCGGTGCTGGCGTCGGGCTGACCGGCGGCCCCACGTCTGCGGCCCTCGGACTCCTCTGCGCGGCGCTCGTGCTGGCCCTCGGGATGATCATCGCCGGACTCCTGCGCCGACGCAGCGGTTTCCTCGCCTTCCTCACCGCGATCACCCTCGCCGGCGGGCTGACCGCAGGATACGTCGCGACGTTCGACGACCTCACCTTCGGATGGGCCTCGGTGTCGAACAACGAATCGCAGCACGTGCAGCAGCCGTTCGGCGATCTCAGCATCACGCTCACGCCCCACGCTGGCGGGCCGCGTCCGATCGTGGTCGACAAGGGGTCGGGCAACACCTGGATCGACCTGCAGCCGGGGGTCGAGCTCCAGCTGGATGCGACCGTCGGGACCGGCACCGTGAGCTGGATGCGCATCGAGCCGGACACGGGCACCGTGCTCGACTCGGGCATCTGGCCGCTGGTCGGGCAGAACGACGGCACCCAGACCGCGTCCGCGACCACAGCAGCCGAGAACACGGCGGTCACGACGCGGCAATCGGTCACGATCGCCCAGACCTCGGGCGACGTGTTCGTCACGATCTACGAAGCAGCGGAGGAAGCACGATGAGCACCGAGATGACGCCCCCGGCGGCACCCGCCGACGAGACGACACCGATCACCGAGACGTCATCGTCCGACGACTCGGCACCGTCGGACGCTGCCGAGTCCCTGCCGGCACCGCCCGCTCCCCTGGCAGCTCCTGCAGCATCCACCTCGGTCGCCGCCGAACCCGCCGCACCCCGCGTGCGCGGCGCCGCCATCATCTGGGGCCTGCTGTTCGCGGCCATCGCGTTCGCCGGCATCTGGACGCTCACGGGCGACGACCGTCGCTCGGCGGCCGCCGATGCCATCACGACGCTCACACCCGGGACAGCCGTGGCCCTCGGGCTGCTCGCACTCGGGGTGCTCGTGCTCGTCACCGGGGCCGTCGGACTCATCCGCCACGCCCAGCGCCGCGCCGCGGCCTCGCGGGCCTGACACAGGTGCGCCGCCCGGCGCCGGATACCCTGGACCACATGGCGACTCAGGGACGGCGACCGGCGCGGCGCACCACCGGCGGCCCTGCACGCCAGGGCAGGCAGCAGGGCAAGGCACAGAGCAGAGGAGCGCAGCCGAAGGGCAAGCGGGCTCCGGCGAAGGCCAAGGTCGTCTTCGACGCCCCGAGCGACGCTCCCGAAGAACCCCGCGTGTTCCGACTCGCCACGGTCCCCGGCACGACGCCGGGCAAGTGGATCGACGCCTGGAAGCAGCGGATGCCGCATGTGCGACTCGAGCTCGTGCCCGTCGAGGCCGGTGACCGGCACGGCATCCTCGCCGATGTCGACGCAGCGCTGCTGCGCCTCCCGCTCGCGGACGACAGCCTGCACATCGTCGCGCTGTACGACGAGGTGCCGGTCGTGGTCGCCGCCGCCGACTCGCATCTGCTCGCGGTCGACGAGCTCTCGATCGCCGATCTCGCCGGCGAGGTCGTGATCGTGCCGTCCGACGACGTGCTCGGTCCGATCGACCTGCCCGGCACGACGCCGGCTGCGTTCGCGCCGCTGCCGACCGCCGAAGCGATCGTGACCGCGGCATCCGGTGTCGGCATCGTGATCGTGCCGATGTCACTCGCACGGCTCCACCACCGCAAGGACGCGGGACACCGTCCCCTGCTCGACGGCCCCACCTCCACGGTCGCCCTGGTCTGGCCCCGCGAGCGCACCACACCGGACGTGGAGACGTTCGTCGGCATCGTGCGCGGCCGCACCTCGAACTCCTCGCGCTGAGGGCGCGCAACTCGGGCGTCACGGGGCGTCACCGGCTTTCTCGGCAGCCTCCGCCCCTCGGTAGAATCGCCTGATGGGTTCGCTTCTCTACGTCTGCGTGCGCCCGGAGCGCGGCGCGGCCGACGCGGAGCACGCGTCCTTCCGCCGGGCACTCGGTGCCGACGTCGTCGACCGGCTCGACCTGCTCGACGGACCGCTCGACCCCGCCCGCCTGCGCGGCTACCGCGGCATCGTCGTCGGCGGCTCGCCCTTCAACGTCAGCGACGCCGAGAAGATCCCGGAGCAGCTGCGGGTCGAGGCCGACCTGCGCACGATCGCCCAGCGCGCGATCGACGCCGAGATCGCCGTGTTCTTCACGTGCTTCAGCATCGGCGTAGTGACGCGGATGCTCGGCGGCGACGTGACGACCGAGACGCCGGAGGCCGCGAGCGCCACCGTGATCCGCACGACGCCGGTCGGAGCATCCGATCCGGTCTTCGGCCCCAGCTCCCCCGCGCTCACCGTGTTCACGGCGCACAAGGAGAGCTCGGCCGCGCTGCCTGCCGGTGCCGAGCTGCTCGCGACGAACGACGACTGCCCCGTGCAGGCCTACCGCGTCGGCACGCACCTGTACGCAGCCCAGTTCCACCCGGAGCCCACGCCGCGCGACTTCGCCGATCGGATGACGTTCTACCGCACGACCGGATACTTCGATCCCGACGAGTTCGACCACGTGCAGGACCGGGTGCTGTCGGCATCCGTCACCGAGGGCACCGCACTGCTGCGCCGATTCGCCGAGACCTTCGCCTGAGCAACCGCCAGCGGATCAGTCCGATGCGCCGCGCAGCAGCTCGACGCGCTCCCGCAGGTACGACTCCAGCGGCATGAACCCGCCAGCCGCGCTCCAGCGCACCGATGGGACGCCGTCGATCGACGAGAGCGGACCCGATGCGCCACCGGCATCCACCGCGTCGACATCGATGACGCTCCACCCGACGTGCACGACCGCGCCCTCGTCGAACCCGCCGCGCAGGGCCTCCTCGCGTCTGGCCGCCCGCTCACGCGCAGATTCGGCCGTGTAGCCGCGGCGACCGGGATCGGCCGCACGCAGCACCTCAGCGGTCGCGAGCGCGTGGGTGTCGGTCAGCAGGAGCACACCCAGGTGCCAGGCCTCCCCGACCCGCACGATGCGCCGACCCCGCCAGCGGGAGTCGCGCTGCTCGCCCAGCCCCTCCTTCGGGGCGCCGGCGAGATCGTGCACAGCCTGCGTCAGCAGAGCGGATGCTGTCATGGCAGTCCTCCTCGCGGCGCTTCGCGCCACCCTCCAGCGTATCCACTCGCCGCGGCGATTCGTCCGTCGGAGCGCTCGCACGGCAGAATCGAGGAACACCCCCGAGGAGCATCCATGTCTCAGCCCGACACCGCACGTCTTCTGATCGCCTGCGATGACCAACCAGGCATCGTCGCGGCAGTCGCAGGGGTGCTCGCCGCCCACGACGCGAACATCATCTCGCTGGATCAGCACTCGACGGACTCCGAGGGCGGCCGGTTCTTCCAGCGCACGGTGATCCACCTCGACGGGCTCGCCGCAGCGCGCACCGCACTGGAGGCCGATCTCGACGTCGTGGCGCAGCGCTTCGGCATGGAGTGGTCGCTGCACGACACCGCTCGTCGCAAGCGCGTCGCGATCTTCGTGTCGAAGTACGACCACTGCCTGATGGAGCTGCTCTGGCGCACGCAGCGCGGCCAGCTCGACATCGACATCACGATGGTCGTGTCGAACCATCCAGATCTCGCCGAGGCGGTGCGATCCTTCGGCGTGCCGTTCGTGCACATCCCCTCGGGCGACAAGCAGCTCATGGAGGAACGGCAGCTCGATCTGCTGCGCGGCAACGTCGATCTGGTCGTGCTCGCCCGCTACATGCAGATCCTCACGGACGACTTCATCGAGCGCCTCGAGGCACCGGTCATCAACATCCACCACTCGTTCCTGCCGGCCTTCATCGGCGCGAACCCGTACGCCAGGGCCAAGGACCGCGGCGTCAAGCTCATCGGCGCGACCGCGCACTACGCGACCGCCGACCTCGACGAGGGGCCGATCATCGAGCAGGACGTCACGCGCGTCACGCACGCCGACTCGGCCGCCCAGCTGCAGAGCCGCGGCGCCGACGTCGAGCGTCAGGTGCTCGCGCGCGCCGTGCAGTGGCATGCAGAGGACCGTGTGATCGTGCACGGGCGCTCGACCGTCATCCTGTAACCCCGCGGCCGGCCGGACCGCTCAGGCGGAGAATGCTCCGGCTGAGACCACGTCCACCGCGAGGCCACGGGATGCCGCAGCGAAGCGGGCATCGTTCGTCCAGAGCTCCCGGCATCCGGTCAGCTGTGCGGCGGCGAGGTGCAGCGCATCCGGCGTCTTCAGTCCGTGCCGCGCTCGCAGTTCGGCAGCGTGCAGGAACGCGGTCTCGTCGAGCTCGAGATGCACCATGCGTTCGTAGGCGGACAGGAATCTCGAACGCGTCTCGAGATCGCCCTCCCGCAGCGGCTTCACGAGACACTCGTGCAGGACGAGCGGGCTCGCCGCGATGCGGTCTTCTGTCCGAGCCAGCGCCTGTCGAACGCGATCGCCGGTCTCCCCGCGGTCCTCGAGCGCGTAGATGAGGATGCAGGCGTCGAGGTAGATCACTCCCAGGCGTCCCTGAGTTCGCGGATCTGCTCCTCGATGTCGGCCGAGGAGCGGGCGAGGCGATCCGGAAGCGGATTCGCGTCGATCCACTCCACGAGCGCCGGTCCGGTGAGCGGCAGGTCGACCGCGGTGATGGGTGTGATCTGCGCCACGGGAATCCCCCTGTTCGTGATGAGAACTTCGACACCCGAACGCGCATCCGCGATCAGGCGGGACAGATTGTTCCGCGCATCGAGCACGCTGTATGTCGACATGACGACATGTTAGCCAGGTACCTGGCTAGGCGAAAGACTCACTCCACAGGCACTCCGGCGACGAGTTCGGCGAATGCCTCAGCGGCCGTGCCCGAGCGCGCGAGCGGGGCGGCCTGGCCCATCCACAGCGACTGCAGCTCGCCGAGCTCCTGCTGGCCTGCGGCCGTGCGGAAGCGCCCCGTGAGCCAGTTCTGCATCGGGAACTGCGCGATCGTGCCGCTCGCCTCGATCGCCCGCACCGCGCGATTGCGCACGCCGCGTGCCAGCCGTCCGCTCATCGCCTTCGTGAGCACCGTGCCGTCAGCGGGAGTGCGGCGGATCGCCTCGCGGTGCGCGTCGTTCACGGCGGACTCGGCCGTGACGAGGAACGCCGTGCCGACCTGCACCGCCTCGGCGCCGAGCGCGAAGGCGGCGGCGACTCCGCGGTGGTCCGCGATGCCACCGGCGGCGATCACCGGCACGTCGACCGCATCGACGACCTGCGGCACGAGCGCGACGGTGCCGACGAGCGAGTCCTCGGCCGGGCGCATGAACGAGACTCGGTGTCCGCCCGCCTCGAAGCCGGTCGCGACGATCGCGTCGACACCGCCGTCTGCGAGTGCGACGGCCTCGGCGACGGTCGTCGCGGTGCCGACGACGCGGATGCCGCGGCGATGCGCCTCCTCGACGACCTCGCCGGAGGGCACGCCGAACACGACGCTGAGCACCGCCGGTGCGACCTCCCAGATCGCCTCGAGCTGCTCCTCATGCGACGGGATGTAATGCTCGGGCCGAGCGGGCATCTCGACACCGACGGCGTCGTAGAACGGCTGCAGCGCCTGCGCGAAGATCATGTGCTGTGCGTTCGGGACGACCTCGTCGCCGGTCGGCACCCAGATGTTGAGTGCGAACGGGCGCGAGGTGGCTGCGCGCAGCTCAGCGCCGGTCTGACGGATCCGGTCGCCGTCGTAGCCGTAGAGTCCGAACGATCCGAGGCCGCCCGCGTCACTGACGGCCGCAGTGAGCGGTATGGAGGACAGCCCGCCGAACGGGCCGAGGACGATCGGATGCTCGATGCCGAACAGCGCACGCAGATCACTCATGCTTCGAGGCTACGCCCGGCTGCGGACCCCGCGGTCGAGCGTGACGACGTGCCGCCACCGGCCATCCACCCAACGCCCGGTGCTACCCTCGCAGGAGAGAGGGAGACGCACATGAGCGAGTGGTTCGGGCAGATGCTGAGCATCATGCTGACCGCGCTCGGTCTCGTCTCGGTGCCGGATGCCGCGGCCCTCGGCCTCGCGATCGCGCTGATCGCGGTCACCGCGCTCACGCTCGCCATGGTGCTGAGCCTGCGTCAGGCCACCGGCAGCAGCGCGCCGCATCCCTGGCGCGCCATCGATGTCTCCACCATCCTCTCGCAGAGTGATCCGGATGCCGCCGGGCACCCGCGTCCGCGAGCGCCGGGAGTCGCGACCGCCGCGTAGTCCTGTCGACGGAACCTCCGTTCCGACCGGGATCGCGCGGCATTCGCCGACCCTTCCCGACCTCTCGAACGGACACTCCCATGGACCCCTTTGCCTTCCCACCGCTCACCGCCCTGCTCGACGCCGCCTATGGCGCTCTGGCCGGCCTCTCCACCCTGCTCGAACCCTTCGCCGGCGGCGCGGCGTCCGCTGCAGCCGTCATCCTCGTCACCCTGCTCGTGCGCGCACTGCTCATCCCCGTCGGCTTCTCGCAGGCCAAGGCCGAGCAGACCAGGGCCCGCCTCGCTCCCCGGCTGCGCGAACTGCAGCGCCGACACAAGAAGAACCCGGAGCGGCTGCAGCGCGAGACGCTCGAGCTGTACCGGTCGGAGAACACCTCCCCGTTCGCCGGGATGCTGCCGGTGCTCGCGCAGGCTCCGGTGGTCGGCATCCTCTACACGCTGTTCATCCGCCCCGAGATCGCCGGGCATCCGAACGACCTGCTGACCCACGACCTGTTCGGCGCTCCGCTGGGGACGAGCCTGGTCTCCGCGCTGTTCGGCGGCACCGCGACGCCCGCCACGTTCCTGGTCTTCGGGGTGCTGCTCGCGATCATGATCGCCGTGGCCGAGGTCACCCGTCGCGTGTTCCGCCCGGCGCCGGTCGAGGGCGACTCCCCGCTGAACTCGCCGACGATGCTGCGGGTGATGAGCGCGATGCACTACCTGACCGCCGTGTTCGCGGCGTTCGTGCCGCTCGCCGCCGCGCTCTACCTCACGGTCACGGTGATCTGGACACTCGTGCAGCGCGCACTGCTGCGTCGGCGCTACCCGCTGCCGACTGCTGCAATGGCCGCGGCCCCCGCCCCGAAGCGCGTGAAGGCCTGACGAGAGGGTCCGAACCGGTCAGTCCGGGAGCGGAATCGGCGCGGTGAAGACACCGGGCGGATCCTCGTCGTCGTCGCGTGCGGCATCCGCGCGGCGGCGACGGCGGATGCCGAGGGTCGTCCCGACACTCGCGGCGACGACCAGGGCGATCGCGAGCATCCGCAGCGGCGTCGCACTCTGGCCGAGCACGAGCCACCCGGCGAGCGTCGCGAATGCCGGCTCGAGGCTCAGCAGCACCCCGAACACGCGCTCGGGCAGGCGGCGCAGCGCCGCGAGCTCGAAGCTGTACGGGATCACCGACGACAGCACCGCGGTGATCGCAGCGAGCAGCAGGAGCTGCGTGTCTCCGGCGACCGTGACGGCCGCCGGCACGCCCATCGGGATCAGGAGCACTGCCGCGATGACGAGTCCCATCGCGAGACCGCCGGCGCCGGGGATCAGCGTGCCGACGCGTGCGCTCATGCGGATGTACATCGCCCAGAACGCCGCGGCGATCAGGATGAAGACGATGCCGAGCGGATCCAGCGGCTCGGCCCCGAGCAGCCCGTCGACCGCGAGCAGCGCCATGCCGATCAGCGCGACGCCGACCCACACCGCATCGGCCAGGCGACGCGTGAGCAGCGCGGCCAGCACGAGGGGCCCGAGGAACTCGATCGCGACGGCAGGGCCGAGCGGGATGCGGTCGATCGCGGCGTAGAAGAAGCCGTTCATGGCGGCCAGCGAGACGCCGAAGAGCACGGCGGCGATCCACTGCTGCTTCGTCCACCGGCCGGGGCGCGGGCGCACGATGACGACGAGCAGCAGTGCCGCGATCGCGACACGGAGCGAGGTCACGCCCCACGGCCCGAGCACCGGGAACAGCTGAGCCGCGACGGCGGCGCCGAAGGGCAGCGACAGGCAGGAGCCGATGACGAGCGCGACGCCCGTGAGAGAACGGGACGACGCGGACTGCTGCACGTCTCTCAGCGTGAGGCATCAGCCCCTGCCGCGTCCAGTCGACACACCCCGATGCCGGGTGCCGGCCGGCACCCGGCATCGGATGCTCAGAGGTGCTTGCCGCCGGTCACCGGCAGGATCGCTCCGGAGGTGTACGAGGACTCGTTCGAGGCGAGGTACACGTACGCACCGGCGAGCTCGGCTGGCTGGCCGGCGCGCTCGAGTGGCGTGTCCTGCCCGAAGGTCGCGAGGCGCTCGGCATCCCACCCCGTCGCCGGGATGAGCGGCGTCCAGATGGGCCCTGGTGCGACCGCGTTCACCCGGATGCCGCGTGGGCCGGCCTCTTCCGCCAGCGCCTGCACGAACGCGACCTGCGCTGCCTTCGTCATGGCGTAGTCGATCAGACCGGGCGAGGGGTTGTACGCCTGCACCGAGGAGGTGACGATGATGCTCGCACCGGCCTCGAGCAGCGGATAGGCGGCACGGGCCGAGTGCACCATGCCGACGAGGTTCGTGTCGAAGACTCGTCGCATGTCGTCGGTGCGGAGGTTCTCGAAGCCGTCGATGTCGTGCTGGTACGCGGCATTGAGCACGAGCACGTCGAGTCCGCCCAGCGCACGTCGCGTCTCGGAGACGACGGCGGCGGCGAAGTCCTCATCGCGCAGGTCGCCGGCGAGGCTCACCGCGGTGCGGCCGGCTGCTCGGACGAGCTCGACCGTGGCATCCGCATCCTGCTGCTCCTCCGGCAGGTGCGCGATCGCGACATCCGCGCCCTCGCGGGCGAAGGCGATCGCGACGGCTCGGCCGATGCCGGAGTCGCCGCCGGTGATCAGGGCCTTCCTGCCCTCGAGACGACCGCTGCCGACGTAGCTGGACTCGCCGTGATCCGGCCGTGGCGTGGTCCGCTCGGTGAGGCCCGGCTGATCCTGCTGCTGGTCGGGGAAGCCCTCCGTGCGGTGGGCCGTGCGGGGGTCGGGAGCGGTGTCGGTCATCGGTTCGCCTCTCGTCGCGTCGGAGAGGTCGACGATGCCGCACCCGCCTCGACATGCGAAGGGGGTTGACAGCCCGGAGGGCGCTCCCGGATCTGAGTCGCGTCTGCTCCGGGGTGTGCTCCGGGTCAGCTCGGGACGGTGATGTGCACGTCGCCGGCGCCGACGGAGTCGCCGTTCTCGGCGGGTTCCGGCACGAGGTAGAGGCCGCTCGGGGCGTTGGCGGTGAAGGCCAGGGCCTCGATCCAGGCCCGGTTGATCGCCGGCTGACGGCTGCCGAAGTACTTGAACACGAGCGAGCTGCCCGGCTGCACCCAGACCGTGACGCGTCCGCCGCCGACGCTGGCGTCTTCGCGCCAGCTGAACGGGAACGGCTCACCGCGACGGAGCTTGGCCGTGATCACGAGCTGGAGGTGCGTGAGCGCACGGTCCTCGATCTCGGTCTTGACGCCGCCTTCGTAGACGAACTTTCCCATGTGTCCCACTCCTCGGATCGATTCAGTCCTGGTCCGACAGGGCTGTCGGAATCGTCCCTCTCAGTAGAGTATTCCTCCGTTCCGCCAAATCGGGTACTCCGGTCGCCGTGCGGGGTCACCTGTGCGCGCTCCGTCATCGGTTTTCTGCCGTGACGCAGCGCGGAAGTCAACCCCTTCCTCGGCATCCGCGAACCCGCCTAGGCTCGGAGCCACACTTTCCGGGAGGCGAGCACGCATGACTGACGAGACGACCGAGGGCTATACCCCCACCACGACCCACGCCGAGTTCGGCGCGGGCAACCCCCGCCTGCGCATCACGCGCGACGACGACCGCACCGAGTTCGCGCTCGACGTGGACCTCGTGCGGATCGGGTCGGCCGAGGGCAACGAGCTGCGCATCGCGGACACCGATCCGCTGCACGCCACGATCCAGCACGACGACCGCGACGAGTACGTGCTGACGCTGCACGGCGAGGGCGAGCGGAGCGCAGCAGGCAGCGCAGACGCCACGCACCCCGGCGAGGACACCCAGACGCTCCGCACCGGTGCGCAGTTCACCGCCGGCCCCTGGAGCTTCGTGTTCGCCCGCGACGAGTCGGCGGACCACGGCCGCCCGTTCGGCGGACGCAAGGGCGGCGAGTTCAACGACCAGCGCCTGCAGCCGCCGCGCCCGGACTACACGGATGAGGCAGCGGCATCCGAGACCGCCGAGTCCGGCGCCCCGCAGGGCGAGGCCGCCCCTGACGACTACGAGCGCTGACGACCGCTGACGGACCGGACCTCGTTCCGGTCGCGATTCGTGCCGCCTGCAGAGCATGCAGGCGGCACGAACTGCGATCGGAGCCGGATGCCGGTGCGTCAGCCCTCGTGCGAGGGGAACACCGGCGGGCGGCGCTCGGCGAACGCGGCGAGGCCCTCGCGGGCATCGTCGCTGTCGAACGCCTGCTGACCGAGCGCTGCCTCGCGCACGAACGCCTCGCCCTCGGGAAGATCGGCGAGCTCGCGGACCGCGCGCTTGACCGTCGCGATCGCGGTGCGGCTGCGCGACAGCAGATCCTCCGCCACCGACACGGCGGTCGACTGCAGTTCGACGGCCGGCACGACCTGATTCAGGATGCCGTAGCGCGACGCCGTCGCGGCGTCGATGGTCGTGCCGCGCAGCATCAGGTCCATGGCCCAGGCGTAGGGGATCTGCCGGATCAGGCGAACGAGCGTGCCGCCGGCCGGCACGACGCCGACGCCGGTCTCCGGCAGCGCGAACTGCGCCCCCTCCGACGCGATGCGGATGTCGGTCGACAGCAGGATCTCGAAGCCGCCGCCGAGGCACAGGCCGTTGACCGCGGCGACCACCGGCTTGTCGAGCGTCGAGTGCTTCTGGTGCGCGGCATCCCACTCGCTGATGTCGAAGCGGCCCTCCGTGAGCGCAGGGATCGACTCGCCGAGGTCGGCGCCGACGCAGAACGCCCGCTCCCCTGCGCCGGTCAGGATCGCCGCGCCGATGCGGGCATCGTCGCGCACCTCGGCGAACGCCTCGCCGAGCTGCTCGTACATCGCGAGCGTGAGCGCGTTGAGCTTCTCGGGTCGATCGATCGTGATGACGGCGAGCGCGCCGTCGCGGTCGAGACGCACGCCTCCCATCAGATGGTCCCCGCAGTGCGCAGGGCCGCGATCTCCTCGGCCGCGTACCCGAGCAGATCGCGGAAGACCGCGTCGGTGTGCTCGCCGGTGTCGGGCGCAAGGCCGCGAGCGCGCGGGGGCGTGCGGTCGAGCTTGACCGGCGAGCCGAAGGTGCGCAGCGGTCCGTAGCCCTCGTACTCCGCCTCGACGACCATGTCCCGCGCGGCGATCTGCGGGTCGGCGACGACCTCGGCGATGTCCTTCACGGCGCTCAGCGGCACGAGGTCACCGGCCAGCGTCTCGAGCTCGGCCTTGGTGCGTCCGGCGAACCAGCGCTCGACCATCGGCTTGACCTGCTGCGCGTAGACGACGGCGTCGAAGCGGTCGGCCATCCGGTGCAGGTCGGGGTTGGCCGCGTAGTCGTCGGACGAGCCGAAGGTCTCGCAGGAGATCTTCCAGAACTTGTCGGTATAGCCGCCGAAGAAGACGTAGCCGTCCTGGCACGCGAACAGCTCGTAGGGGCGGACGAAGGGATGCTGGTTGCCGAGCGGCACCGGCACGACACCCTCGGTCGTGTACGAGACCACCGCGTTCTCGGTGAGCGTGAGCACGGAGTCCTGCTGCGACACGTCGACGAGCTGTCCCTCACCGGTGCGCTCGGCATGACGCACGGCCGCGAGCACGCCGATCACGCCGTACAGGCTGGCGGCGAGGTCGCCGATGATCGTGCCGACGCGCGTCGGCGGGCCGCCGGCCGGACCGTTCATCGACCAGAGCCCGCCGGTCGCCTGGGCGCTGTTGTCGTAGGCGGGGCGACCGCGATACGGGCCCGTCTGCCCGTAGCCGCTGAGCGCAGCGTAGACGAGGCGCGGGTTGATCGAGCGCAGGTGCTCGTGGCCGAGGCCGAGACGGTCCATGGTGCCAGGGCGGAAGTTCTCGACGAGCACGTCGGCCTTCGCGACCAGCCGCTCGAGGGCCGTCCGCCCCTCCGGGTGACGGAGGTTCAGCGAGACGCCGAGCTTGTTGCGGTTGTACTGCGCGAAGAAGCCGCTGAAGCCTTCGCCGCCCTCGCGCTCGAGGAGCGGAGGGAAGGTGCGCGTGTAGTCGGGGTCGTCGGGGTGCTCGACCTTGATGACGGTCGCGCCGAGGTCGGCGAGGATCATCGAGCAGTAGGGACCGGCGACGACGCGAGTGACGTCCACCACCACGACGCCGGCGAGGGAGCCGGGACCGGCATCCATCCCGCCCAGTGCTTCCAGTCGGGCGCGGAGCTCGTCATCGATCATCGTGGGATCCCTTCTGCGACGCGCGCTCCGGCGTCGATGGTGGAGCGGCGATGTGGTCGTCGCTCCAGCTTTCCAGCGCGGCCATCGCACGGATATGTGCCGAAGACACATATGCACGGGGGCGTTCCGGGTCGATGCGACCATACCGCGGCCACGAGCGCCCGAGGAACGGCTCAGCGCCCGGGCACGAGTCCGATCCGCAGCGGCGCGCCCCGTTCGGATGCCGCGGCGAGCGCCGCATCGATGTCGGCGAGCGGGCGCACAGCACCGACGGCATCCGCGAAGGGATATGCACGACCGCGGCCGGCCAGGAACGCGACCGCCTCGGCGAGCTCCGCGCCGGTGTAGTTGTGGACACCCGCGATCGTGACGAGCCGCCGCACGATGCTCTCGGCGTCGAACGGCACCGGGTCGGCCGGGAACACGCTGCCGACCAGCACCACCATGCCCCCGACTGCGACGCCCTCCAGCGCATCCGTCACGGCATGTCCTGACGCCTCGATCACCACGTCCGGCTCGCGATCGAGGCCCTCTGCGCCGAACCGGGCGGCGAGCGCCTGGCGCTTCGGGTTCGGGTCGCGCACCTCGACGTCGGCGCCGAACTCGGCAGCGATCGCCGCCGCCGAGAGTCCGACGAGTCCGGCGCCGTGGATGCGGACCGCAGCACCTTCGAGGTCCCGCCACCGCGCAGCGCGGGCGACCGCGGCCCAGGCAGTGGCGGTCGCGCACGACGCCGGCGCGAGCACGGATGCCGGCAGCGCCTCGGGCACCCGAACGATCGCCGTGCCGGCGCGCAGCTGCATGTGACTGCCGAACGCGCCGGTCAGATCGCCGTGCGCGCCGACCCGATCGTGGCCGTACTTGCCGAGCGTGCGGCACTTCTGCGGCATTCCGCGCAGGCACCGGTCGCAGCTCGCGCAGGAGACCGTGATCGACCAGACCACGCGGTCGCCGATCCGCAGCGGACTCCCGTCGACCCCGAGCGCGCCGTCGTCGCCGATCGCGATCACGCGCCCGACGCTCTCGTGGCCGAGCACGAGCGGCGTCGGCGCCGTCCGGCGACCCTGCACGGTGTGCACGTCGGAGCCGCAGATCGTCGACATCTCGATCGCGACCAGCACGTCGCCGTCACCGAGCGCGACGCCGGGCACCGCGATCGTCTCGTGCGGGTGATCGACGCCGGTCCACACCATCGCCGTGGCCGCCGGCCGCAGCGTGACGTCACGTCGATGGCCTGGAGGGCGGATCAGCAGCGTGCCCATGTCGTCGACCAGCTCAGACAATCACGGCAGCGCCGGACACCACAGCGCCGAGCAGTCCGCGCTCGGCGAGGGCGGCCCGCAGACCGGTGACGTCGCTGAGCACGGCATCCGCGCCGGCGGCGCTCAACGCAGCACGATCGTGTGCACCCGTGAGTACGCCTGCGACGAAGCCGGCACCTGCACGGCGCCCGGACGCGATGTCGCTCGTGGTGTCGCCGGCGACCGCGACCGCGCCGACCGAGGAGGTCTGCGTGCGCAGGAGCGCCGTCAGCACGAGGTCGGGCGCAGGACGACCTCGTCCGGCGTCCACCGGCGACAGCGCGAGGTCGACGAGGCCGTGCCAGCCGAGGCCGTCGATGAGCGCGTCGCGGGTGACCGGGGCGAAGCCGGTGGTGAGGGCGACCGCGAGGCCGGCATCCTTCAGTCCCTGGATCGCATCGGCCGCGCCGGGGATCTCGGACACGCCCTGCTCGGCGACGATCTCGGCGTACGCGTCCTCGAAGGCGGCGGTCGCCCGCGTAGCCGCAGCGACGTCGCCACCTGCGAGGTGCGTGAAGACGTCGATCTTGGACTGGCCCATGGTGACGCGCACGTGGTCGAGCGCCTCGTCCCACGGCATCCGATCGGCGACGCCGGTTCGTTCGGCAGCGCGCTGGAACGCCTGCTCCACGACACCGTCGTCGAGCACGGTGGTTCCGGCCATGTCGAGCACGACGAGTTCGATCGAGGCGAGGTCGAGAGGAGTGGTCATGATGTTCCTTCCATTGCGGGTGCCCACCCGAAGGCGGCGGTGAGATTCTCTTCAGCGAGCCCCAGACCCGTGGTCATTCCGATGCCGGTGGTCGCGGCGAGCACCAGCGCCCCGTCGTCGCCCCGTTCGACGAGGAACTCCGTGGAGCCCTTCGCGTAGACGCCCTGCCAGCGCTCCAGCACCCGCGGAGCCGGCATGTCGAACAGTGCCTCTGCCTCCGCGAGGAAGGCGGTGAACGCCGCCTCGGACTGGAACGGCGAGGTCGTCGTCGCTGTGGCGTGCGAGTCGCCGATGATGAGCGAGCCGTCAGGCAGCTGCGTGTACATCTGGTTGAGGTCGAGGGCCGCGAGGTCGGGCCGTTCGGCGTGCAGGCGTTCGCGCAGACGTGCGGTCAGCTGCGCCGTCTCCGGGGCCTCTGCGAAGCGGCCGTAGCGCACCATCGACCAGCCCGTCAGCAGCGGGGCCGGCAGCGGATGCCGCAGGCTCACCGCCGCGCGCATCATGTCGAGGGCGCAGCGCTGGATGCCGCGGCGCTCGGCGATCTCCGGCAGCAGCTGGTCGATGTCGTGGTTCACGGCGACGACCGTGTGCCCGGCGGACACCGCACCGCGCGTGGTCTCGACCTGCCCTGCCGCGAGCGCGGTGACCGCAGTGCGGAACCGGAACTCGACGCCGAGCGCCGCGAGGTGACGGACGATCGCACCGGCGGCCGCACGCGGATCGGTCTGCAGGTCGGTCGCGATGTGCGCACCGCCGAGGATGCCATCGCGCCGCAGCGGGGCCAGGCGCAGCAGCTCGTCCGCATCCAGCATCCGGATGCCGCCGCTCGGGTTCTCGTGGAGGGACGCAGCCTCGAGCACCGCGAGTTCATCGACATGTCGCGCGGCGACGAGCGTGCCCGATTCGCGCAGCCAGAACCCGGCATCGGCGGCGAGCCGCAGCCAGAGCTCACGGGACCGGTCGGCGTAGCGCCGGGCGTCACCGGTCTGCGCGCCGATGCAGAGGTGCCCGAAGTTGCGGATCGTCGCGCCGCTCGGTCCGTCGGTGCGGTCGATCACGATCACGCGCAGCCCGCGGCGCACCGCCGCGTAGGCCGCGCCGAGTCCGACGATCCCGGAGCCGACCACGACCACGTCGGCCGTGGCATCCGTTCCATGCACTGCAGCGTTCATCGGAACACCTTCCGCATCCACATCGCGAGGCCCTCGACCACCAGGACCGTGACCAGGATCATCAGCACGATCGCCGTGACCGTCTCGTAGCGCGAGCCCTGACTCGCGTTCAGCAGGTAGTAGCCGACGCCTCCACCGCCGACGATGCCGAGGATCGTCGCCGCACGGATGTTCGTGTCGAGCATGTAGAAGCTGTGCCCGACCAGTGCCTGCATCCCCTGCGGCACCGTGGCCGAGGTGTAGGTCTGCAACCGGGTGGCGCCGACGGCGCGCAGCGCGCGCTCGGGGCCTCGGTCGACCTCTTCGAAGGAGTCGGCGATGAGCTTGCCGAGGAGTCCGATGCCGCCGATCGCGAGCGCGATGACACCGGCCTGCGGCCCGAGCCCCGTGATCACGACGAGCACGATCGCGAGGATCAGCTCGGGGATGCCGCGGATGCCGACGAGGAGGAACCGGGCGATGCCGCGGGCTCCCCTGCTCGGTGCGACATTGCTCGCGGCGAGCGACCCGAGCACCAGCGACGGCAGCAGGGTCAGCACGGTCGCGGCCAGCGCGATCGCAACCGTGTCGCGCATGGCGGTGAACATGGCCGAGGCGTCGTAGTTGCCGAAGGAGGGCGGCCAGAACTTCGCGGCGGTCTCGGGGAGCTTGGCCCAGAAGGTGACGAAGTCCATCCAGTTGATGTCGCTCACCACGACACTGCCCAGCACGACCAGCACGGCGATGCCGCCGGCGGTGGTGTTCCGCACACGCTGGGCGGTCCACGGTCGGCGCACCGCGGTCTGCGGGCTCGCGGCCCAGGCCCGACCATTCGCCGCGGCTTCGCGTTTCGCCCGCAGGCGCGGGTGCACGATGCGGTCCATCCACGATCGCGTCTGGCGTTCCTGGCCGAGCATCGCGCCGCGCACCAGGCTCGACACGATCTCCATGACGACGCAGAGGATGAAGATGACGAGCGCGATGCCGAGGCCCTTGCCGTAGTTCAGCGCTTTGAAGGCGTACGACATCTCGAGGCCGAGGCCCGCGACGCCGACGTAGCCGAGCACGACGCTGCCGCGGAGGTTGATGTCGTTGCGGTGCAGCACGGTCGCGACCCAGCTGGGCAGCACCTGCGGCAGGATGCCGGCGCTGAACTCCTGCATCTTCGAGCCGCCGGCTGCCCGGATCGCGAGGCGAGGGCCTTCGTCGATCTGCTCGATCGCGTCGGCGAACATCTTCGAGATCATGCCGATGGAGTGGATGCCGATCGCCAGGATGCCGGGGAGCGTGCCGAGTGAGAACATCAGCACGAACGCCATCGCGAGCACGACGTCGGGGAGGGCGCGGGTGAGCACGCCGATGAAGCGCGCCGCCGCACGCCAGCCGTTGCCCGGCGTGGTGTTGGAGGCTGCGAGATACGCGATCGGCACCGAGAGCACGGCCGCGAGCAGCGTGCCGACCAGCACGAGGCCGACGGTCAGAGCGATCAGCCACGCCAGGTCGCCCGGCTCGGGAAAGGAGAGCCCGCCGACGCGAGCCATGAAGTTCTCGGCATTGCCCCAGCTCTGCACCATGGCGGGGATCGAGATGCCGACCTCGTTGACGGCGAGGATGCCGAGCACGACCAGCGCGATGAGTGTGAGGGATGCCGCGATGCGCTCAGGCGAGATCGGACGCTTCGGTGCGCGGTCGCCGACCGGGGCGGATGCCGTGCCGCCGCCGCCGCTCCCCTGGGTGCCCGCGCCGCCGCCGTGGGTCGCTGAGCCGCCGCCCTGGGTGCCCGCGCCGCCGCCCTGGGTCGCTGAGCCTGTCGAAGCGCCACCGACGACCGTCATGAGACGTGCACCTGCGTCGATGCATCCGCCAGCTCCATCGCGACCGCTGTGATCTCGGCGGTGGTGGTGGCGACGCGGCCGTAGATCTCCATGACCTCGGCCTTGGTGAGGTCGCCGGTCGGGGTGTCGAGCACGACCGCGCCATGGCGGAGGCCGACGATGCGGTCAGCCCAGGAGATCGCGAGGTCGACCTGGTGCAGGCTGCAGACGACCGTGAGCCCCTCGTCGGCCGCGATCTCGCGGATGAGTGCCATGACCTGGTCGCTGGATTCGGGGTCGAGCGAGGCGACCGGCTCGTCGGCGAGCAGGATGTCGGGCTTCTGCATGAGCGCGCGGGCGATCGCGACGCGCTGCTGCTGTCCGCCGGAGAGGGTGTCGCTGCGCTGGTATGCCCGGTCGAGCAGGCCGACGCGGTCGAGGTGCTCGAGGGCCTGCAGCTTCGCGGCCTTCGAGTAGCCCCAGAGGCCGAGGCGCGGACCGCGCACGCGGGAGAGCGAGCCGGTGAGCACGTTCTCGAGCACCGTGAGCGATGGCACGAGCTCGAACTGCTGGAAGATGAACCCGACGCGGCTGCGCAGCGATCGCAGCGCGCGTCCGCGCAGCGCCGGCACCGAGGAGCCGAGCACCTCGACGCTGCCGGACGTGGGCAGCTCCAGACCGTCGAGGTGGCGCAGCAGAGTGGACTTGCCCGACCCGGAGAGTCCGAGCAGCACGACGATCTCGCCGCGCGACACCTCGAGCGAGACGTCGTCGAGGGCGGTCGTGGAGCCGAAGGTCTTCGTCACTCCGCTCAGGCGGACGAGGGCGTCGGTGGCCGAGTTCATGGGTTCTCCTGGAAAGCGGTCGGTGTGGTGCGGGATGTGCAGTGCGGCCATCCGACAGGCTCAGGGACCCAGTCGCTCATTGCGAGCTCCTGGGCCACCGAGCCTGTCGGGGTGGCGAGAGGCGAGACCGTGCTCAGGCCATCAGGCCTTGCACTGCTCCGCTTCGGTCTCCTTGCAGATGTCGCGGATGAGGTCGTAGTAGGCGTCGTCGACCGGCTTCGTGGCGTAGAAGACACTGCGGAACGCGTCGGTGTCGGCGCCGTCGATGCCAGCGGCGATGATGTCGTCGATCGTGATCTCGGAGAGGCCGTCGATCAGCGTCTTCGAGACGTCATCGGGAAGCGTCGACGAGTAGACCAGCGGAGCGCCGGGCACCATCGTCTGGTCGATGACCTTCACGGCATCCGACTTCTCGACCTCGGAGTCCTCGGCGAATCCGACCTCGCACTCGACGCCCTCGCCGACCTTCTGCACGCTCACGTCGTGCTTGCCCGCGAACACCGGAGTGATGTCGGTCTTCGGGTCGATGCCGGCCTCGAGCAGGTTGTACGACGGGAAGAGGTAGCCCGAGGTGGAGGACGGATCAACGAAGCAGACCTTCTTGCCCTTGAAGTCCTCGATGCTGGAGATGTCGCTGTCCTTGGGGACGATCGCCTGCGAGTAGTAGCCGGGCTCCTGGCCCTCGTCGGTGACGATCGAGGAGATCGGGGTGAGCTTCGCGCCGTTGTTGGTGGCGGTCACGTAGGTGAAGCCCGAGAAGGAGGCGACGTCGACCTTGCCGGCGACGGCTGCCTCGATGAGGGCCGCGTAGTCGGTGGACTCGTGGTACTCGACGGTCTTGCCGGTGATCTCGGCGATGTAGTCCATGAGCGGCTGGTAGTTGGTCTCGGTGTCGACCGAGTCCGGCACGACGCCGAAGACGAGCGTGTTCTCGTCGACCGCGAAGCCGCCGGCGGCCGACGACGACTCGTCGGAGCCGGGGGTGCTGGTTGCATCGGCAGCACCGGAACAGGCGGCGAGGCCGAGGGCGAGGAGCGCGACGCCCGCGAGGGCGGGCAGAGCACGAAGCTTCATGAGGACCTTTCAGAGGTGGGAGGGGTGATCCACGGAAGACTCTGTCAGGCGAAGGGCCGAGAAATATACCTAACTCGGAAGAGTTCAGGGCTCGTTCACCAAGCATTTCCTTGGATGAACACTGCGCGAATGCGGGTCCGCGTCGGGAGCTGGGCAAGTAATGTACCTATGTGACCGAAGCTGTCTACACCCAGATCGCCGATGACCTGCGGCGGGAGATCGCGGCCGGCGCCCTGCGCCCAGGCGACGACGTGCCCACTGAGGCGGAGCTGGCCGCGCGCTGGCAGACCTCTCGCGGGCCGATCCGCAATGCGCTCGCGGCGCTGCGGGCCGAGGGGCTGATCGAGACCAGTCGCGGCAGGCCGGCGCGCGTCGTCGCACGCAAGGCGAGTCAGGCGGTCGACGTATCGGTGCCGTTCACGCGCTGGGCGCGAGATCTCGGGGTGACGCCGGGTGCCCAGACGCAGGAGCTGAGCCTGCGGCGGGCCGGCGATCACGGTGCGGCACTCGGCGTCGGACCGGACGACACGATCGTGAGCGTGGTGCGGCTGCGGCTGCTCGATGGTCGCCCGACCATGCTCGAACGGCTGTTCTACACCGAGGCCGTCGGGCGGCGATTGTTCGAGGTCGATCTCGATGCGGTGTCGATCACGGAGTATCTGGGTTCGCAGGGGCATCCGATCGTCGGTCTGCAGCACGTGATCGATGCGGTGGCGGCGGATGATCAGGATGCCGCGTTGCTGCGTGTGCCGCAGGGCACGCCGATCCTGCGGTTGAGCCGCACATCGCGGGACGCGGACGGGGTGATCTTCGAGGCGTCGGAGGATCGCTATCTCAGTGAGGTCGTGCGGTTCACGGTGGCCGCATCCGGCATCTCGACCGACGGACATTACATGCGCGCAGTCGGTACATGACGACCGAATTCGAGCACGCAGCATTGTGCACGTAAAGTCGAATCGATCGACAATGCATTCTGGGGGGTCTGCTGATGGGCATGCGTGCGGCCTACACGCTGGTGGATGAGCTGACGCTGGATCGACTCGTGTCGCTCGCGCCGGAGGTTCTGGTGTCGACGCTAGAGGATCTCGAGTCCGGCGGGGCGCCGACCGTGTACCTCGACAAGATGTGGGACGGGCTGCACTTCCTGCTCACGGGCGCGTCGGCGGCTTCGCCACGCGACGACGACCCGCTGAGCGAATCGATCGTCGGCGTGCACGTGTTCGGTGGCGATGATTTCGTCGGCTGCACGGAGAACGATGAACTGCTCGCGATCATCGAGGCGCTCGATGCATTGGATCGGGATGCGGTGATCGATGCGGCGGACTTCACGACGTTCGCGGATGCCGGCATCTACCCGAACATCTGGCACGACGACCCCGCGGTGCTGCGTGCCGAGCTGGCTGCAGCGTGGGATGCGTTGGACGGAGTGCACCGTCGCGCCGTGGACGAGGGCAAGCACCTCGTGATCAGCATCTTCTAGCGCAGCAGCGCGGGCCGGCCCAGCAGCAGCGCCGGTCGAACGCTGATCATGGATCGACTGTCACCGTTCACCGGCCGCCCGACACAGCGCACCACGCGTTGCCCGTTGCCTGTCGCCGGTTGTCGGGCGCCGGCCGCCGGTCTCGCTGGTCTCGCCGGTTTCGCGATTCTCGCCGGTCTCGCCGGTCTCGCCGTTCTCGCTGGGCGTCGAGCGTTGGGGCCGGGAGTGCCCAGCGCAGGATTGCGCGCACTGCAGGCGTGGGTGCTACCCGGTGAGTGCGTGGGTGAGTGCGGGCTGTGGGGTTCGCCATCGTTGTGCGGGGTCCCACCAGGCTGGTCCGCGCACCTGGGGTGTGCCGTTGTCCATGCGGATCTCCCACCCACTCGTGTCGAGGGTGCGGTGGTGATGCCAGCACAACGCGACCCCGTTATCGGTATGGGTGGGCCCGCCGCGTGCGTGTTCTTGGACGTGGTGGATCTCGCACCATGACGCGGGGACGTGGCAGCCGGGGATGAGGCATTCCTTGTCGCGGAGGGTGATCGCCCGTCGTTGCGGGGTGGTGAAGATCCGGTCCGTGACGCCGATGCCGATGATGCGCCCTTCGGGGTCGAACAGGACCCGTTGGATCGTCCCACCGCACGCGGTGTGCCGGGCGGTCGCGACCGAGACAGGGGTGTCGATGCCGTCCACATGCGCCCACCCGCGCCCGGTCGCATAGTCCTCCGCCCGGACGGACACGATCAGTGTCGGCGCCGCACCACCCAGCTTGGGCATCTCGTCATGGCGGGCCGCGATCCCGAGGATCGCCGCGAACGCGTCGTGCTGCTTCTGCGGCCGAGTGCGGGTGTCGACCATCCCACCCGCATCCCCCGACGGCAGCACATCATCGTCCTGCCGCACGTCGGCGCCGGACTCGGACCAGCCACTCGCACTGTCGCTGTCGCTGCCGCTGCCGCTCTCACTCTCACTGCCACTCTCACTGTCACTGTCGACGAACCGCACCCCGGGCAGGGGCGGCCCGTCGACTTTCGGGTTCAGGTAGGCGTCGAACTGGCGTTGCAACGCCCCTGCGGTCTCCGGGAGCAGGTCCCCGTGGATCGGGACCAGGC
>NZ_DAITBE010000014.1:0-42798 GCF_036823965.1 Microbacterium sp.
CGCGGCGACGCCCGTGACGGAGAGGTTCGTCATCATCGCGTCGATGAACACACCGACCGCAGCAGCAACCTCGTCAGCGATAATATGGCGGGCCTTCACGGAACCATCAACGAGCAGGTTGCCGTCCGTCATCGAGCGCACGGCGGGGTCGCTGAACCGAACTTCGGAGTTGTGCACTGCCTGCACGGCGAAACCCACGCCCATGTAGACCGCGTTGTCCGGTGCTTCGCGGCTCACGCCACTGAGGGACGTCCAAGTGTTCGCGGCGAACGTGGCCGCGTTCGCTATCGCACCAGCGGAGAGCACCTGAAAGCCGTTCGCGTCGAAGAATCGGTCGTAGAGCGAGACCTTGTTCGTCGTGCCGACTCCCGCGACTGCCGAGGTAAACCATGCCGAGATGTTGTACTGCTGCCCAGGCGTGACCTTCACCGCGTACGGCATATCCGCAGCGACGTTCGAGACGTTGTAGACGCCTACCTGCGAGGTCGAGGCTGGTATCAGAATTGACCCGCCTCCGTTACGCCCGCCCGTCGTGGAGACGCGCGAGTCGTTCCGCCACGCTCGCCGGTTCTTCATCAGCGGGTCAGAGAGCAGATTCTCGCCCGCCACGACAACGTTGTTCGAATACAGTTTCTCGAAGAACCCCTTGTCGGCAATGAGTGCCTGCATCACCGCGCTCGAGAACTTCGAGGCACCAGTGACCGACAGCTTCGCAACATCAAGCTCGCCGACCTGCGCAGTGCCAATCACCGCATCACCGATCGTCTCAGTCCCCAACTTCACCTGAGTCCACGTGGTGGCATCCGTCAGCACGTACCGGCGAGCCGTCGCCTCACCCGAACGCACCTCCCAGACAGCGCCGACAGGTTTCCCCTCAGCATCCGCCACAGTCGGGCTCGCGGTCGCTACCGTGTAGAGACCCGACGCGGTGGCGGCCTTCGTCATCGCCTCGAGCGCCGCCTGCTTGGCGTCGGCGGCCTCCTGCGCCGCGGCGTCGATCTCGCCGCCCATCGTCTCGATCTGCTCGGCCGCTACGCCGATCGCTTCCTCGGCGTCGATCAGCGCGTTATCGTGCTCGGCGAAGATCTCGTCGTAGAGCAGCTGCGTCGCCTCGAGCTCCTCCTCGGCTGCCGCGAGATCGTTCATCGCCTGCTCGAGCTGCTCGTTCGCCTCGGCGAGCACGTCGTCGAGCTCCGAGACGCGCTGCGTGATGTTCTCGGTGGGAATGTCGCCTTCGCCTTCGGGTGTTGCCCCGGCGGCCTCGATCTCGAGCGACGCACTGGCACGGCCGACCGCCGCGGCGGTGCCCCGCGAGAGGTCGGTGAGTATACCGGGAAGCGTCGGCTTGAGGTAAATCTTCTTCATGCGTCCCCCTTAGATCGTGCGGTTAGTACCGCTCGGGCTGGATCGGGTCGAATACGAGGGTGACCGACTCCCCCGCGTCGCCACTCATCGAGAGAATGCGCAGCGGGTAGGTGCCGTCGGGGAGCGCGGGGTGATCGTGCGTCGTGACGTGCGCGACCTCGCCGGGCCAGAATGTGCCGAGCGGGGTGATGCCGTCGGCGCGGATCGTCATCTCGATCTGCAGCATCGGGTAGGGGGTCAGGTTGGCATCGCCGAGCCGCTGCAGTTGCTCCTTCGCCCAGATACGCTGCTGATCGGTGGCGGTCTTTTCCGCCGCCTTTTCGGCCGCCTTGAGTTTGTCGTCCAGCCGCTTCTTCTTCGCCGTCTCGGCCTTCTGTGCCGCGGTCTTGGCTGCTCGAGCCGCCTTCGCCACCTTGTCGGCCGCGGCCTTCTTCGCCTTCGCGGCCTTCTTCTGCGCCGCAGTTTTCGCGTCCGCCAGCGCCTTCTTCGCCGCAGCGACGGCCGCCTCGGCTTGCGCCGCCTTCGTATCGGCGGCGTCGGACTTGGCGATCGCATCCTGGTACGCGGCGTCGTAGGCAGCGGTCGCCTCAGCGGCCGTTTTCTTCCAGACCTCCTGCTCGGGAACGGCCGAAATCGTCGAGTCGGAGATGACTTGCTCGATCAGCGGCCAGCCCTCGGGAACCTCGGCGTCGCGCCGCTGAATCGGCGTTGCTACGTCCTGCCCGCCGCCGACGGCGTAGACGCGGTGCGCGATGTACGCGGTCGAGAGCGTTGAGGTGATCGAGACTACATCCGGGGAGCCCTGCTCCCAGTCATGCACCGTCGTCTGGCCCAGCTCGAGCTGATCGGCCGAGCCATGCACGACCTCCCAGACGAAATGCTGCTCGTCGAGCACCTTCGGCCGGAAGTCGATATCGGGGCCGAGATCGGCGAAGTCGGTGATAACGTCCTCGGCGGCCAGCTGCGCCACCGCGTATCCCTTCCATTCTGCCGTCTGCGTGCCCGTCTCCGAGGCTGGTAGCTCGAATGGTAGCCCGCCTGCAGGCTTGCGCATCGCAACCCGCAGCGCCTCGACAGCGAGCCCGCCGATCGACTTGCCGGTGACCTTCACCTGCTTCTTCGGCGAGAACGTCTCCGGCACCACGAAGCGGCGCGAGAGAATACCTGCCGCGTAGTCGTCAACGGTGATCGCCACCGTGTCGGCCTCGAAGCTCACAGTGTCCGCGATTGGCCCGCCTGCGATCGGGATGCCGTCGTAGAGCGCTATGACGCCATGCTTCTTCGGCATGAAGAGTGCGACGAGGCGCTCCTGCCAGCCCGACTCGTTCCGGTCGATCCAGCCGGCCGCTTCGAGCGACGCGACCGACCATTCAAGGCCGGAGGCGCGCTCTGTGCCGAGGCCCTGCGGTGGCGCATCGAGGCTGCCCTTGCGGAGCTCACGCGACCACGAGAATCCCGCCGCCGGCAACTCCCCATACCGCAGGCCGTCGACGGTGCGGAAGAGTTCAAGAGTCCACACGCGCGCACCTAGCCGTCGTTCACGCCGTGGTCAATCACCGAAATGATCTGCCCCGGCCACTTGCCCGCCTCGTACATCCACTGCCCGTTACCGTTAGCCATGTTGCCGTTCACGGCCACGGTGTGCGTGCCCGCACCAAATACTCGATATTCGGAGTACTGGAATGTACCCGGTGCGGCATCCAACGCGAAGCGCATCTCACGGATCTCTACCCCATCGACAAGAACGCGCATCGCTACCTCGGTCTTGTCGGGGCGGATAGGAGCGAGCGCGCGCGCCGAGCATGTGAGCTGGAAGCACAGCAGCCGAGGCTCGGTCAATTTAAACCGTGCCGACAGCAAACTCTGTGCGGAGTCCTTGATTTGTACCTGATTCGCCGTATACGTTTTACTCACGAGAACGCCGAGCGCTGCCCCGTACGGCACGGCTTGCGGGCCAACCTCGACGAGCGTCGCGCCCGACGTGGCCGTGATGCCCGAGGGTACCCGGTAGGTGGCGAGCACGACGGCGCCAGCGGGGAGCGTCGGGGTGGCCGGGTTCGCCGACGCCGCACCCTGAGTGACGCCCACGGCAACCGAGTTGTCCGCGTCGCCAAGGTCGGGGCGGTTCTGCCGCGCCCACACCACATCGAGGCGCGCACCCGACGCAGGTGCAGCCGTCGTGTTCACCGTCTGCGCGACGATCGGGAACTTCGTCGCACCATCAGCCGCCGAACGCGACGCGACCGCGATGCTCATGTTTGCGTTGCCGTGCCCAATCGAATACCGCATGCCGCTGCTCGAGGTCGAGACCTTGCAGCCACGGATAATGCCGAGCGAGGTGTAGTCCGCGTACACCATGAGGCGGTCATCGAGCGCGGAACGCCCAATCTTCGCGCCGTCGGTGCCCGTAATTGCCGGGACGCCAATACCTGTGACCATGAGAATCTCCTAAATCCATGCTGAGCGTGCCGAGAGGGTCGCCCATGCCGTGCCTCCTGCCACGTCCTCGCCAGCGACGAGCGTGACGGTGGTGGAGCCGCCAGGTGGCAGCGTGAACCACTCCCGACGAGTGAGGTTGCGGGACACATTCACGCCGTTGCAGATCGCCACACGACGCACGCAATCAATGACGACGGGAGTCCCGAGGAACACCGGCTGCGGGTAGATGATCGCGCGCCCCCCGGCCCCGAGGAGCGTGAACCCGCGCGGGTAAGAACCCTCGACGGTGATGACCGGCCCCGTCGCCACATTGCCAGTGTTCGACACTGACCCAGACGGGGACGCGGATGACACATCGTCGCCATAATCGATCGGATACTCGATCACATAGTCGAGCGCGCCAACACGAGCACTCGCGGTGAGGATCGCCGTCTGCTCATCCCACGCATACCGGACAGGGTCTGCCGCCGTGACGGTGATGTCGAAGATTCCCGACGTCTGCCACTTCGGGCCGAACGAGGTCTCGACATAGCCGGTCACGAAGGTGTCATCGACGTCTCGAACCCGGACCGAAACGATGCGGCGATTGAGCGCGTTGATGCGCTCGTACACGTCCCGCACCGCGAAGTCGCGAGTTTCGCCGAGGTACGCGATCGACGCGGTCACGGTGCGGGCCGAGTACACGAGGTCTCGACCCTGCACCGCATGCGCACCGTCCGCGCCTTCACGCTCCGACAGCTTCGTCTTCACCCCAGGGAGGTCATACCAGCCATCCAAGCCGCCGCCACCTTCGACGATGAGCCCGCCGGCGGAGGGATGCTCGAAGCCGATCTCAATGTCATCGAGCCACAGCATTTATCGCACCCCCACGAGTCGCCGCGGAACCTTCGCCGCGAGCCGATCGCCGATCACATTCGGATCCGACGTCGGCATGTAGTTCGTCTGGTTGATCACGACACCGTTCCCGCCTTCACGCATCGACTTCCACTGCTCCGACGTGAGCACCGGCTCCGGCGCGCCCGTCGCGTTATACGCGAGCGTGAGCCCCGGCTGCAGCCAGCCACCGTCGTCGTACAGGCGCGGAAGATCCCCAAACACGCCACCGTCCTTCGCGACGTGAATGTGGTCGTAGTGGCCCGCGACCTGCCAGAGGATCTGACGCCATCCGCCCATGTTGCGGATCTCGTTTGCCGCCGCGAACATGCTCGACTGCGAACCCGCCATGTCGACGGCGGGGTTCGCCCAGTCGGCGTGGTAGGTGTTCTTGCGTCGACCGAGCGCCGCGTTCCGTGCCGGGGTGTCCCACGTCGAGGTGACGTTGAGCCCGTACTTCTTCATGACCGGGATGAGTCGCTTCATCGCCAGGCCACCGTGGAAGCCCTGATAGGTGATGCCACCATCGGGGCCTGGGACCGCATCGTAGCCGCCGCCCTCAGACCCCGAGGAGAACATGCTGTCGACCTTTTCCCGGAACCAGGTACCGAGCTTCTTCACCATGTCGATCGGCCATCCGCCGATCGCCTCACCGAGGAAGCCGCCACCGATACCCGCAATCCAGTTACGGACAGGTTCCATGATGATTCGATCGATCGCGCCGAGCGGGTCCGAAATTACTGCGCCGATGTTATCGACCACGTCACCCACGAAGCTCGTCACATTGTTCCAAGCGTCGCCGACCCAGTCGAATATGCCACCGTCAGCGAAGTGAATTTCGCCGGCGCGGGACTTCGCCCCGTTGATACGGTCGAGCCATGCCTTGCCGCCGAGTGCGCGCAGCGCATCCGGGCGAATGATGCCCTCACCGCCGGAAAGCCACAGCTGGCCGCCGGTCGGCGACGAAAATTTGTGCACGTCACGGCCCGGCGTGTAGCCAGGCAGCACACCACCCGTAGCGAGCTTGATCGGCTCACCCTTCGGCATGCGAATGTCGAGACCGACACCTTCCGCGATGGCATCAAAGAGGGCCTTGATGCCGTCGTTGTAGACGGTGTTGATGACGAAGTTGATCGGCGCGACAGCCGCTTTCTTGATGCCCTTCCAGACTTCATCGATCGTCTTTTTCAGGCCCTCGAATGCGTCACCGATCCAGCCCGTCGCTGACTGGAAGCCGGGGACGAGCGTGTTGTCGAACCAGCGCCAGACGACGTCGATTGCGCCCTTGATGTTGTCCCACACCGGCTTGATGATGTTGTTGTAGAGCCAGTTGAAGACCGGCCCGAGCGTGTTCTCGATCGACGTCTTGATCGAGGTGAAGATGCCCGAGATCGTGGACCAGGCCGAACCGATGAACCCGGATATGCCGTCCCAGACCGGCTTGATGATGTTGTTGTAGAGCCAAGTGAAGACCGGCCCAAGGGCGTTTTGCACCCAGGTGACGATCGCCTGGAAGATGAGGCTCACCGCCGCCCACATGATTTGCGTCGCCGTCGAAACGGCCTCCCACACGAACGAGATGACGTTCCACATCGCGGTGAAGGGCTGCACGATCCAGAAGTCAACCGCGGCCGCGATGGCCTGCACGATCGGCTGGAGGACAGATTCCCAAATCCACGTGAACACGGCGGCGACACCATCCCACACTCCCTGGAAGAACCCGGTGACGCCCTCCCACGCAGACTGGAGGCCCTGGCTCGTCTCGCTCGAAGAATTGAACAGCGACGAGAACCACTCGATCGCGACACCGAGAATGTCGGCGAGCCACTGCACAGCAGGGACCACGACCGTCGTGATGAGCGTCGCCAACCATTCGAGACCGACCTGCAGGATCGCCGCAGCAAGATCAATGAATGGCGTGATGAGCTGCAGCACGAGACCGATGAGCAAACTCACCGGCTCAAGAATCGCGGCGAGCAGCCCCACGACCGGCTCCAGCACAGTGCCGAGCAGTCCGATGATCGGGGTGAGGACGGTGCCGAGGGTCGCGACGAGCGGTGCGAGCGCCGTACCGACCTGCGTGAACAGGCCCGCGAGCTGCCCGAAGATCGGGCCGAGCGCCGCGAACAGCTGCTCAATCACAGGGGCGAGCTGCTCAAACAGGGTCCCGAGCGCACCACCTATCTCCGTCAAGACCACGCCAATGGTTTCGCGGAGCTCAGGGCTCGCCGCAATGAGCGACGTGATGAGACCAATCGCGATACCAATCGGGCCAAGCGCGAACTGGAACACCTTCGCCAGCGTCGACGCCGGCCCAGTCAGGGCAGCGATCGCCGCCGCGCCCCCTCCCAGCGCACCAAACGCAGCCACCACGGGCGCCAGCGCAGACACCACCGCGCCGGCAACACCAACGATTTTGCCGATCACGACAAGCACGGGCCCGGCGGCAGCCGCCACGCCGAGAAAGATGCCAATCATCTTCTGCGCCGTCGGGGATAGGTTCTGGAACCGCGTCGTCAGGTCAGAGACAATGCCGATCGCCTGCTCGAGCACCCCACCAGCGGCGATACCCATGTTCGTCGCCCACTCGCTGAACTCGGGCGACTTCAGCAGGTTCAGCAGGTTTGCCGCCTGCTCCTTCATGATGTCGAATGACGGCTCCATCAGCTTCGCGCCGATCTTGCCAATGTTCGACGTGATGTTCGCGGTGATACCAGCCCAGGTGCCCGCGTAGGCTTCAGCCGCGGCGCCAGCCTTCGAGTCGAGGGCCGCGTTCAAGTCCTCGATAGAGATCTCGCCGTTCTGCGCCATCTTCATGATCTGGTCGCCAGCGACACCATACTGGTCAGCGAGAGCAGTGACGATCGGGATGCCGTTCTGCTGCATCTGCGACAGGTCGCCCCACTCAACCTTGTTCTTCGTCAGAACGTTGTTCAGCAGGTACGCGGACTGCTCGGCATCAATGTTGTAGGCGGCAGACACGTTCGCGACACGCTTGATCTGCTCTTCGAGGTCTTCGAGCGGCACCGATCCGGTCGCGAGGATCCCGACCGCGGCAGAGGCGCCCTGCGCCATCGACAGCGACGTGTTCGAGACGCCCTTGTCGACCTGCTCCATCACCTTCTCGGCGTCGTACCCGAGGCCCTGGAACTGGCCGCGGGCAGTGTCGATGCCGACGAGGCGCTTGAACCCGAGGGCGGCGGTGATACCACCTACCGCGGCCGCCGCGACCGCGGCCGGCTTCGTGATGTTGTTCGTGAGCTGCTGCCCAACCCCGGCAATATTGCCGCCGAGGTTGGACAGCTTGGCGCCCACAGCCTTGAGATCGAGCGCCTTCACCATCGACGAGGACAGCTCCTCGCCCATCTTCGCGCCAGCCTTCGACGTGTCTACGCCCATGAGCTCGCGCTGAATCTGACGGCTCGCACCGTCAAGGCTGGGGACGATCTGCACCCAGGCGCTACCGAAGTCGAATCCGTTCTTGGCCATGGACGCCCCCTATGAGGTTGTGGTTAGTGCTGACGTGATTTCCAGCGCGCAGCTTTCAGCTCGGCACGGCGCTGCTTCTCGATCTGCTCGAGCTTCCAACCCTCAGCGGGCGGCTCGACCGGCTTCGGCAGCTTCGACTGCTTCACACCCAGCGCCGACATGATGCCGGTACGTGTGAGGTAGCCGTCATGGTGAATGGCTGACACTTCGTCGCTCCACGCGCCAGGACCGCCCCTGGCCCGCTGGAGTCGCGAGCCGGGCGGGAGCTGCGTGACGAGCACCGACAGGCGCCGCCACGACAGCCCGCCGCGGTACACATCCCCAAGGTCGACCCCATACTCGGATGTGAGGTCGGCCTCGATTTCCTCCGGAAACTCCCGTAGGAGCTGCCGGAGGACTAGGACTTTCCCAGTCCGATCTCCTTCATCACGTCGGCGACAAACTGAACGACAGCAGAACGCTTCAACCGACCGCGAGGATTGAGGTTCTCAGGGTCATTGCGCAGCTCAGCCTCAATCTTCTCAATGAGGTCTACGTCATCGCCGGTAACGATCAGCATGGCTTCATTCGGCTTACCATGCTCCAATTCGGTGAGGAGCTCATTGTCGTCAAAGTTGCTCTTGTCGAAGGTGAGGCTGAACCCGCGCACCTCGACGGTGACGTCGGAGCTCGTGGCTTCAGTCTTCACGGCGTGGTCGTTCGGGGTCTTCGCGCCAGCAGCAGCGGCACGTTCCTTAGTTGTGGCCATAATGCACTCTCCTAGAAATTGTGCACTCTCCGAGGGAATGGTGAGCCCCTGCGATGCGGGAGAGTGCGTCGCATCGCAGGGGCGGTCAGTGTGGGCTATGGGCCCACCGGGAGGACGGTGGCGAGCATCGCCGGCGTGTTCGTGAGCAGACGGAAACCATCCAGCACACCGAGCGAGTACTGGTACGTGGTGAGTTCCTTCGCCTTCAGCGCAATGCTCGACCGCTCACCGAGGGTGACGTGCGGGAGGATGAGGCGCCAGCGCTTCCCCGAGCCCGAGGTCTCGAACGCATCCACGACGGCGCACAGGTTGAGGACACGCCGCGACGCGGGAGCATCGTACTCGGTGTAGTCACCCTTGTTCGTCACCTTCGCGTCAAGGTTCCACTTGACAATTTCAAGCTTCGACTCGAGCAGGTTCGCGGTGAGGTTCGTGTCCGACTCGGACATGAACTCCTTCACGACCTTGTTGCCCTGGTGACCGCGGATGCGCTCGACCGAGTCAGACAGGTCGAGCGACGGACCATCCTCAGAGATCCATCCGCAGTCAACCATGCTGGTGGGGATGGGGTCGTCAATCTCGAGCGTAGCGAGCGTCTCGGCGAGCGACGAAGTGTAGTCAGCGAGGAAGACCGAGTCGTCGTCCGAACCGAACATCAACGCGTTCATGGAATTGGTAACCATAATGTTTTGCCTCCTAGCGGCAGATAACAGTGAGTTGATAGGTCGCGACGTAGCGCGACAGTCGAGGCACGTCAGGGTCGGTGCTCTCATAGGGGCTGGTAGCCCACGGAACCGCCGCGACTGGCGACGACGACACAGCGGGCAGGGAATGAATGATGGCTTCGATATCTGCCGCGAGAACCGCAGCAACACCGAGCGTCGACCCGTACGAGCCGATAGTGACCTGCACGGTTTGCACGATGCGGTCGGACCGTCCTGGACCGCCGGTGTCGGTGATGAGTGCGAACCGCGACGTCGTCGCGTCCTCACGCTTCGAGACGGCTTCGATGCTGTGCGACTTCAGGACCGCGAGGAGATGCGCTTTCACGTTCGGCGGCTTCACTATCCACCACCGAACCCTCCACCGACAGCACGCTCAAGGTCATGGTTCCGGGCTTGGCTGATCTTTGCTTCCGCAGTCTCAGCCATGACGGTGGCTCGAGCGCGTCCCTTCGGGCCAGGCCCGACCGTCACTTGCACGCCATAGCCTTCACCAGCGGTGTGCGCGACGTAGTTCCCGACTTCCTCGATGTACCGCTGCATCTCCTCAGACTTCAGGAACGCTTCCATCCCAGACTTGTTCGGGTAGAACTTAACCGACACGACTCACCCCCTTCACTCCGGTGAGCTCGACGACGAGGCCGAGCGGCCAGGAAGCGGGACGGCCATCGACCGTCCACTCCTCCCCCGCCACGACGAGCCGGTCGCCGGCCTGCACGTCAGGCCACTCGCGTGGCCAATACACGGTCGGCTGCGTCGAGGTCGACGCGACACCGGCATGTGCGAGCAGCGCGGTCGGCGTCGGCGCGAACAACGCCGGCGGCAGCGGTGTTTCCACCGGAGCGCCAGGGATCGACTCCCCGAACACATCCTCCCCAGCCGCACCGTCACGAACCCGCACCACGGGAACCTTCCAACGATCGAACATCAGAGTTGGCCGATCTTCGGCACGACCGTGAACGCCCGCCGGCGGCGCTGCGGAGTGAGGAGCCGCTTATGCTTCCCCGTGACGTACATGTCGCCACGAGGGTTCGAGAACCGGTGCGTCTCCTGGAACGGGCCCGCGCCGATCTGCATCGACTCGAGCCCGGCCGGCGCACCATCGACGGGGAAGCTCGCTTCCACAATCTCGCAGACGACGTCCGACACGAGGGCTGAGTCGACGATCCCCGCCTCGATGTTCCGGTCGAGTTCCGGCAGTTCGCCGCGCAGCGTGCGCGAGGCACGCGCGAGACGGTTCGTGAGTTCGTCCTCAGTGATGCCGGCCGGCCGCTTGAAGCCGCCCTGCTCGTAGTCCTGGATGGTCGCAAGCGAGTCGGCCATGGTGGCCTACTTGCGGGTGCGCGTCGAGCGAGCGGGCTTCGGAGCAGGCTCGGCAGCAGCAGCGAACGGGCTGGAGTCAGCGGAGGCTTCTTCCTTGGCCTCGGGCTCGTCCGTAGCAGCGTCAGCAGCCTCGTCTACGGCTTCTCCCGACTCATCCGCGTCCTCATCAGGGGTGGCAGATTCGGAGGCCGCAGGCGACGCCAGGTGCGCCGCATCCACAGTGACACCCTCGGGAACCTCGTCGCCAGCTGCGAGCAGCATCTGGTCGGTCACCGACTGGTGGACGACAATGACGCCGTCGAGGTCGTGACGAATGTAGTCAGTCATGATGCTTCCTTTCAGCGGCCAACGTGGCGGCGGCAGCAAGCGCTACCACCGCCACGGGGTCACTACGCCGCGACCGTCGCCTTGAACGACAGGTTCGCGTTAGCGAGTACCGGCAGGGCGATCGCGTCCGAGACCACCTCGGCGATCATCGGAGGCTTCTCACCGCGGTACACGCCAGCGACAATGCCCGGGTAGTCGCCTTCGAGGTTGAACTTCTCGTCGCGCGAGGTGAGGGTCTCGCCCCAGAACGTCGCGCCGAGCTGCGAGGCTTCGCCCGCGTTCGCATCGACGGCCTCCGGGAGGAGGAACAGCTCGTTGGCGTTGAGAACCGCACCCGCCGCGGTTCGGCGCGAGTAGATCTCGATGGTGGGCAGGCCCGCGCTCTCGACGATCGCGTTCACCTCGTCGGCGGTCGCAGGACGCGAGCCGCCACCAACAAGGTTGGTCTTGAACTCGTCGCCGGCGGCGAGGAGGCGGAATGCCTTGCGCGACATGAGGATCGTGCCCGGCGTGATGCCGTTCGTGTTCTCGTAGATGTCCGACCATGCCTGGAGGTCGGCGAGGCGCGACGCACCGGTGTTTGTCCACAGCGTTGAGGCGGTGGCGGTGTGGCTCGCCGAGCGACCGAAGTCGTCGTCCGCGCCGATCTCGGGGATCGTCGCCTTGCCGGTCGACAGCACGACGCCGCGGAGGCGCTCGATGCGGTCCGACACGGCCCGGGCGACGCGCTCGGCGGTGCCGAACACCTCGTTGAGGATCGCGTCGTCGCCCGCGTTGCGGGTGATTAGCTGGTCGTACTCGGAGACGATCTCCTCGTGACCGATCGCGGGCAGTTCGAGGGTGACACGCTTGCCACCCTGGCCCTTGCCGATCTCGGGGGCCGCGTCGTACGCGCGGAAGTTCGCCTCAGCGACAAGACCGGCCTGGCCCTGACGGAATCGGACGGTGATGTTCGGGACGGTGCGGTTCGGGAGGAACCGGGCGAGGCTCGTCTTGCGAGCTTCGATGTCGGCGAGCGCTTCGCGGACATAGCCAGTCAGCTCGGCCGGCTCGATGAGGTCGGTCCAAAGTGCCATGGTTCAAGTCCTTTCTAGACGAAGACGATCGTGGTCTTGTTGTTCGCCGCGGCGGGCGCGGTGAAGCCACTGACGGGCAGGTTGGCGGTCTTCACACGTCCGTGGTCGATGACGGGCACGCCGAAGTCGGCAGTGCCCACGACGCGCTGGTCGGTGAGGAGGAAGCCAGCGAGGATCGCCGCGCCCGCTCCGGAAGCGGCGTCGTACGGGACGACCTTGTTGTCGACGATCGCGACCGGCGTGCCGGACTTGATGTAACCGTCGGGGTAGTGGGTGGCAGCGGTGAACGCCGACACGTCGAGGACTTCGGTGCGCGCATTGCGGAGGCCATGCGCCGAACCGAGCCAAGTCATGTCGCCGTCACCGAAGTTTTCGGTCTGCATGCGAGGCATTACTGCTCCTTGTTCTGAGGGGTTCGCTTGTTGCGGAATCGATCACGGCCTGACTGCACCGAGCCGCCGCTTTCGCTGCCGCTTCGGTTCCCGGAGAAGGGGACTACCTCGGTGGTCGTCTTCACTTCGGTTGAGTTCGCGTTGACCCACTCGGTGATCGCGTCGGTATCAGCGCTGTCGCCCTTGACGAACCGCGAGCGGTCGAAGTCGAGGAGCGCGTTGGCTGAGAGTGCGCGGCCAGTGAGTGCGGTGTTGAGCGCCGTCATGACGCGCTCTTGTGCGAGCACGGCGCGCCCTTCGGCACGGCCTTCCTCGCGAGCCTGCTCAAGTGTGTCCGCCGGCGTCGCCTGCTGGTCGAGGGCGTCGAACTGCTCGGCCTTGGCCTTGTAGTCGTCGAAGCCCTCGTACTGCTTGTGCGTGCGAGCGACGGCGCCGTTGATGATGGCGTCAAGCGCTTCCTGCGAGGCAGGAGGCGTGAACTCTTTCGGGGTGTCAGTCATGGTGTGATCTCTCCTTCGATCCGTTTAGAGCCCGTCGGCTATGACCCCGATGCGCTCGGGTGAACGGTCATCCCGCGCCGGGTTGGCGTGGGTGGTCTACGCGGCCTCGTGAATGTGGCCGTCGGTGTATTGGTCGGGGAACAGTTCCCGCATGCGCGCTGCGATGTCGGCGTCGCTGTGGACTGGCATTCCCTCGGCTTCGAGCTGCTGCCGTGCCGTGAGATAGCGGTCGTACATCGCATCGGGGTCGTACCCGGCGATGTGCGCTTGGTCGGCGTCCCACGAGCAGACGATTTCGCAGTCGCATTCGTCGTGGTAGTGGTCCTCGATGATGCCCGCGGTCTCCTCCGTCACGTAGACGAAGCCGCGCGAGGCGAGCATCTCGCACCACGCGCACGTCTTCGCGCCCTTCGGGACGCGCCCGTAACGTGGCCGCATCGGGTCCGCGGCGACGTTACGGGCAATCGTCGCGCGCGACGAATACTTGATGTGACGTTGCATCGACGCGCTGATCTGCTCGATCGCGTCCGAGGGGACGTCGTCCCACAGTCCGCCGGCGAGGGCTTGCACGCTCCCCCGCACTGCCTCCTCATCGGCGACGTCAGCGAGTTGTGTCGTGAAACCGCCGACCGGACGGACGTCCTCGTACCATTCTGCAGCTGCGACGGCCGCGAGCTCACCGTACTCGTTGACGAGCATCGGCACGAGCTCGAGGAGCGCGTCGCGCACCTGCGCCGGGTTGGCGAGGTCGAACTGCCCCGCGAGCGACATGAGGTCGCGGCGGGCTTCGTCGAGGACGGCGCGCGTCTCCGAGGTCAGACGGTTGATGTCATCTCGGTCGACCATGCGCTACTTCTCCTCGATCGCAGCTGCTTCGCCCGTCGAGGTTGATGCCGACGCTGACTCGGAGGTGCTGTTACCTGTCGAAGCGGCGGTGAGCTCACGCTGAGACTGCGCCGCGCGCAGCTGCTCGAGCATCTTGCTGCCGGTCTGCTTTTTCCGCTCGTTCGTGAGTGCACGCGCCGTGTTCGCAGAGAAGATGATGCGCAGCATCGTCTCGGACTCCTGGAGCCACGGGAACGCGGTCACGATCTTCACCGCCCAGTCACCCTCGGCCGACTTAGTCGGAGTCGAGGGGTCCCGGAAGTCGGCGTGGAGACCACGGAGGTCGCGCGCCATCTCGGGTGTCCATTCCTCGTGGAGCACCGCGGCGGTGTCCTTCGCGAGGTTCACGCGTGAGTCGCGGAACCAATCGAGCTCGTCCTCGACGATCTGTGTCATGTCGGCTTCCGACGCGCGGATCGCGTCCGCCGAGGGCGGGTTCTCCTGCACGATGCCGAGGTAGTTCAGCGGCAGCGACGTCTCAGCCGACACCATCATCGCGACCGTCCGCAGATGGTCGGAGTGGGGCTGCATCGACATTTGCGGGAACTGGCCGATTTCGACGCGGCGCAGCTTCGCGTCCTGCTCGTCCCCGATGGGGAGGTCGGGCATCGATAGGAAGCCGCCGGTGATCGCTTCCCACGCGGAGAGGATCTTCCCTGACTCGTCTTGGAAGTCGTCGGGGCGAGCACCGAGCATCCACCGTTGCGGGGAGCTGAAGAACTCGGCCGAGACTTCCTGACGCAGCAGGACGCGCACGCCCATGTAGGTGAGGCCGATGAGTGGGCGAGTGATGCGCGAGCGACCGAAGGGTCGATCGATGGTGCGGCCCCATGTGTAGACGGTGCATGTCACGCGGTTGTGGTTCCGCTCGGTGCGGTCGACCGCGCGAGGCCGCCCCTGCTTGTCACGCTCGACGCGGATCGTCTTGCCTGGCAGGTAGAGCACCCAACCGCCATCGACTACCTCGAGCGCGGAGAGCGTCGCCCCGGTGCGAGGATCGACCACCGCCGAAGCGTCGAGCGCGGAAGCCGCCGTGTACATTGGCGCGGACTCACCCGTGTCGTCGGTGTAGCCCGTCGTGAACACGAACGCGCACGAGTGCTTGAGGCTCGCCTGGATCGCGAGCTTCTCGACCGCAGCTGCCCGCGGCGTCGCAAGCGTCGACTGGACTTCCTCGAACAGCTCCGGCGTCGTACGCCCCGAGCTCGTGTTCAGCGAGAAACCATCCGGTCGGATGCGCCGCGCGGGAGTGTCCACAGCCTTCGCCGGCCAGCCGATGACCGTCGCAAATTCTTTCATCTGCGGCGGAATCGAGATCCCGAAGTGGTCGATATCCTTCTTCGCGTCGTAGAGCTTCGACTTGAGCCGGTTCCGGTTCCGCTTGCGGTTCAGCGTGCCGAGGAGCCGGTTGAAGGCTTGACGCTCGTCATCGTTGAGGTTGTCGACGTCCACGTGCGCCTCCCTTCGTTCGGCCTCGACCGGTGCTCTGCCGGCCAGGTACCCGGCGGGTGTTCTTCGCCGCCCAGTGGGCGACAGCGAGCGATTCGATTGGCGTCTCGTCGCCGTCAGGGGTGGTCGCGTGCCACGCCCAGCCTCCGCTGTTGCCGCGGAACTTCTTGTCGGTCACAGCGACCGAACGCTCGAGCGGACTATCGGCCGGCGCAATCGGATGCGTCATCGTCCGTGCTTTGATTGCTTCTTCGAGCAGCGAGCCGGATGCGAGGTACTCGGGCGCTGAGAGCACGCGGATGAACAGCATTGGCACCCCATGCTCCGTGAGCGCTTGCACGAGCGGGGCTGCGATCGCGAGCCCGCTGATTGCGATCATCGCGGTGTCCTTCCAACGAGCGGCTAGCCAGCGGGCGAGCGACTGGATACCGGCCTCGATGTCACCTGAGAATCCTTCGATGAGCTCAAGGTGGACACCGCCGTCGTGTTTGAGTGCGCCGGAGATCGCGATTCGCGTGCCTTCGAGGTTCGAGACGATGCCGAACGAGCGCACTCCCTCGGATGGGGCTTCGGTGACTCCGGTCGCTGCCCAGCGCGGAGCGGGGATGCAGCGGCTTCCCGCGTTCTCTTCGTCCCAGATTCCGAGACCATCGCGGGCGAACGAGGCTTCGTCCTCCAGCTGCTCACGGAGGCGCATGATCGATTCTTCTGGAGTTCGGTCAGGGTAGGACGGGTTGCCTTTTCGCCACTGCGCGCGATCGTCGAGATCGGCGCCGTGGTCCGCGCCGATCTCGACGTAGAGACCGTTGTAGACGATCTTCTCTCCGGCGTCGCGCGCAGCCTTCGCAGCGAGAGCTCGCTTGCGTCGGCCCTTGAACACCTCAGATGGATTCTTCGGATCGGGAGGCGTGCCCATGTAAAGAATGAGCGGGTTCTTCACCGTGTTCGCGGCGGGGACCATGTCGGTCACCGCGGATTGTGAGAGGATCTGGGCCTCGTCGAAGACAACGACTGAGACGCCAGGGATACCACGGCCGAAGCCTCGGTCGCGGGCACCGAACATGATTCGGGAGCCATTCTTGAACAGGATGACCTGGTCGCCGTTGCCGCGTCGGATTTGCTCGACGTACGGCGCGATCTTCGGCTTGCGCGCGAGCGCGCTCAACGCCTCGAAAGTCTCGTCGGTCGTGGCGGTATGGTGCGCGGTCCATAGCACGAGCGTCCCAGGTGTGAGGATCGCCAGCGCGAAGATGATCGTGCCGAACGTGAACGTCTTGCCGACCTGACGGCAGGTCGACAGTGTCACGCCGGTGATGCCGGCGGCGTAGAGACCGTTCTTGCGCTTCGCGAACACCGCGCGGCCGAGGCCCTGCTGCCAGTCGTCGTGGATGACGCCCATGCGCTTGCACTGCGCTGCGACCGCCGGGTAACCGGAGGAGACGACACCGTCAGGAAGCACGAGGTGCTTCGTGACCTCGGAGAGGCGGCGAGCAACTTTCGTCATTCGCCACCACCTGACAACTAGATTGCGGCCTCATCCCAGGGCTCGTCGGGGACGAATTCCGCGTCGGCCAGTTCTTCTTTGAGTCGAAGCCGCTCGGACGAGATGCTCTTGCGGATCTCTTCGAGTCGCTTCGTGAGCGAGGCGAGCTCACGTGCGGGACAGTTCGGGTCAGCGATCGTTTTCGCGACACGGTCGCGCAGCGCGAGGAGTAGCTCGAGGTCGGTACCTTCACGGGCTGCGACATCGACTTCTAGAAGTCGAGGCTTCGGCGGGCCGGCGGGGGCCTCGCCCGGGTCGACTGCACGAAGGTGAGGGCGTGACGATCCCTTGGAGTCGCGGCAGGACTGCGAGCAGTACTTGCGCCGGCGGTCCGTTGTGTTCAGCGGTCGCCCGCAGGTCGCGCACTTCACACCAATCACATCCTCGTCACTGCTGGTATCGGTCCCCCGTCATCGTCATGTACCGGCCTCGGGTGTAGAACTCGACGCTGATGCCGTCGATGGCGCGGCGCCAGCCTGGCTGGCTTTCGGCGTAGACCCAAACGTGCAGGCCTTCACCGGACGGGGAGATCTCCACGAGCCAGCCGGGGTGCTGGTCGAGGAAGCGTTGCGCGGCCGGCATGAGCTCGCCGTCGACGATGACGTGGTCGAGGTCGTAGCAGCCGATGCCATCGCCGGCGAGGACGAAACCAAGACCAGTTCCAATGCTCGAGCGTTTCGCCTCGAGGTAGCTGCTCCAGGTGTCAGCGTTCGTCGATGACGCCGCCCAGCCATCGATGGTGAGTGGCTTCTTCTTACCGTCGACGAGCGCCCAGCGCACCCATCGGTCGAGCCCGATTAGGTCGGAGGTATATGCAGGCTTTCTCGACATTCTTTTTCGGCATTTCGCCGAGCATGTCCGAGCGTCGGCGCGCGCGAGGTTGATTGGCGCGCCGCATGCTGCACATTGCCGATCTCCCATGCCACCAATTCTAGCGCATGTCACACTTAAACCGCGTAGTTATGCGGAAGCAAGGCCAGGCCAGATATCGACCGTCTAACGGGGACGCGATATCCTCGCGACCCTCATCGAGTGAGCGAAGCGAGCCACGAAGCCCGCAGGAGCGAAGCCAGCGGCCACTGCGAAGGTAAAAAACCCCGTGGCGGAAAACTTCGGAGAGAGAAAGGCACTATGCCTCCGGGATAGCCTCGCCGGGGGCGGGGGAGGGGGTACCCCCTGGTGGTATCTGCGCGTTCGAGCGCCGGCCCGCGAGCTTGCCCCGCTGCTGTCGCGGCGCTGCTGCCCGCGTCAGCCGGTCACCACTGCACGAGCGTGACCGGTCGCGCGAGTGGCTTCGCTTGGATGCCTGCGCGCTTCGCGAGGGCTTCGGCGAGGGTCATGGTGCCCTTCCACCGATTGCATTCGCGATGCATCAAGCGTGTGTTCGATCGCTCGAGCGCTGAGCCTCCACGAACGCGAGGAAGGTCTTCGTCTACCTCTGCTCGTCGTGGATGTGGGATGCAGCCTTTGCAGTCGCGTGATGCGCAGCGTGGACCATGTTCGCCGAGCTTGAAGGTGAGCGTCTTGTCGACGGGTTCGCCGCAGAGTGCGCAGTGATCTTCTTCGGCGAGGACGCGGGCTCGGAGTTGGCGGCGCCGGTGTCCGTTGGCGTTGGCTGGGCCTGTGTGCATGTTGGCCCTCCACTGTGTGGGGTGTGGCCGAGGGTGGGGCTGGTGGGTGCCTGGCTGCTCGAGATGCCCCCCGGTGTTGCGCTGCCCCCCCCCTGTGTTGCGCTGACCCCCCCTGTGTTGCGTGGGGGGGGTCAAACGGGAGACACCCCGGCGTGTTGCTGTATGCCGGGGTGTCTTGCGAGGGGTGGGGTTAGCGGAACTCCATGGTGTCGATGACCATCGCATCCGCGCTACCCGACACGACGCAGAGCAGCTCGCCCGAGAGTTCGCCGCCGGCGGCCGACTTGATGTCAGCCTTCCAGAGGAATCGCACGTCGTGGTCGTTGATCTCCTCGATTTTCACGCCGAGGACGTAGTGCACGTCAATCTTGTCTGGGTAGGCGTACGTGTCGGCCATGTCGAGGCAGTAGGGGCGTGCGTCGTCGAGGGTGAGTCCTTCGACGGTTTCGGTACGTTCCTCGGGCTCGGCCTTCGGTGTTGCCTTCGGCGTCGGTGTTGGCTTTTGTGTCGGGGTCGGGGTAGGAGTCGCCGTCGGAGTTGGTGTGGCTGTAGCCGTTGGCGTCGGCTCTACGACATCATCGACGGTCGGCGTCGGCTCGGGTTCCGCCTCAGGGGTGTCTGGGAGCATGCTGCCCCAGAGTGCCATGAGGAGCAGGAACACGAGGAGGTAGACCGGCCAGATCCACCATCGGAGATACCAGGGCCTCTTGCGGCGCACAACGTTG
This sequence comes from Microbacterium sp., assembly GCF_036823965.1. Lineage (GTDB taxonomy): Bacteria > Actinomycetota > Actinomycetes > Actinomycetales > Microbacteriaceae > Microbacterium. The sequence continues at coordinate 19,488 of NZ_DAITBE010000014.1, forward strand.
GGCATGCTCATGCTTGCGAATATACCGGAGATTGGTGGTTCACCATTGGTCCGAGTTGCTACTGAACAGCGTCGGATTGCGTTTGCCCTTGCTCCGCATTGCGCTGATGGTTGCCCAGATTATGACCGTGCTGAGCGTGACCGTGACCACGACTGCGAGGACCGCGAGTGCCCACAGGAGAAGATCGAGGGGAGTCATGCCGTGCCTCCTGTGCGTGGTGTGCCCTCGCTGGCTCGCCCGGCGCTTCCTGCGTGGGTTTGGTCGGGGCCAGTCGAGGGCGGTCTGTGGTGTTAGGCGATGCGTCCGCCGATGAGGTGGATTTGTCCTGCTGTTGTTTGGATGCACGGCATGAGCGCTTCGCGGTCTTCGATGACCGCGTTGGTGTCGACGTAGATGAGATCGGCTGTGCGTCCTCGTACTGAGGTTGCTGTGGGGAGGATATCGATTCGTCCGCCGTTGCTGAACTCGGCGTGTTGCAGGCCGTTGACGTAGCTCACATGCTCGGCACCAAAATGCTCAGCGAGTCCGAGCAGGGCATTAGTCGCGTTGGTTTGTACCCACAGGACGCTAAGTCCGTCGCGCGCGGCGTTGATCGCTTCGTCGTGTTGAGCGCGTGCCACACTCATGATGTTCTCCTGCCTGCCTTATCGGTCGGCGGTCTGTGGTATGGGCGTAGCTCCGAGGGATCGAACCTCGCGTCCCGGGTTTGGAGGCCGGTTACCGCCCAGCGGCGAGCCACGTGTTGCCGGGATATGCGTGCCTCCCGGCCAGGGCCGTCGTGTTTGGTTGTGCGCGTTTCTTGGCCACGGTGCGCTATCCCTGTGGCTTCGACCATCGGGTTCCACCCTGATGCCTGCCAAGTCTGGAAACGACGTTAGCCCCAACCTGTTATGGCTGGGGCTAACGTCGGAGTGCGGCTAATGCGCACTGCTGACCTATGGTCATCCTACACTATGGGAGCGTTGAGGGGTTGCGATTCCTGCGAGTTCTCGTGCGAGACGTAATTCCATTTCGTGTCGGCATGAACTGAGTTCGAGTTCCCTCGTCCGTCCTTCCCCTCTGACGTTGATTTGGTTGGTGGTGGTGAGCCAGCCTCGGACTGTGGATGGTGCGACGCCGAGTTGTTTCGCGACTTGCGGTACGGGGAGCCATACTTCGGCGCGCATGACTTCACCGCAGGCTGCGCAGAGGGCGCTGGTGTGCTCGAGGTCGGCCCACACGTCCAGCGCGGAGCAGTTCACGCACCGTCTCGGGCGCTGCCTGATCTTGCGCACCTCGAGCCTGCGCACCATGGGCACGATCCAGTCGTCTAGGGATTCGCACCACCAGTCATGCAGCGGGTGGCCTTCTACGTCGTCCCATGCCTGCAGTAGCCATGCCGTGATGACGTGCGCGTCTGCTGCAGCTCTCATCGGGTCGTCCGACACGACGGCGGCGGTCTGTCTGCCGGTGATGTGCTCGACTTGCTCGGGGATGATTGGGAGGTCGATGCCGTCACTGAAGGCGTGCTGCCAGAACCTCACGCTCTGCGCCAACTCGCTCATGAGTTTGTCGAGGTCGTCGATAGCGGACGTGCGGGCCGCGTCGCCCTTCTCCGTACCTCTCGGCATTCCGTCCGGCGGCACGGTCGACGGAATGATCGCGCCGGCCAACTGCGCCGCGAGCTCGGGTAGCTCGCGAATGATCTGCCGGTAATCAACCTCGCTCATTCGTCGTCCTCTCTGCGGAACCCGAGCGGGTTCATGGCCGTGGGATGTTCCATCGGTACTGCGAGTTCCGCGGCCGTGTACACGTCCGTCTCCCTGCTCTCGTCGGGCTGCCCGGTCTCGATTGTCAGTTCGATGCGCAACCTCATTGCTCGCCTCCCTGCTCGATACGCCGCCGTGCAGCGGTCTCGGCCTCGCGTGCCCGATACTCGGCAAGCTCGTCCAGCAGTGCGAGCACGGTCGGCGGGTCGAACGCGGCGATATGGTCAGCGTTAAAAGCCGACCACTCATCCTCAATCTCGCCCGCCCAAGCCACCGTCATAGAGAGGTCAGCCACCCGCATCACACGTTCCTCGCAACGGCTATCGTCCGTAACGCCGACCCACTTGCCAGGCATCGCAGCACCAGCAATGTCGCGCAACTCCGCGAGGCGTTCGTCACTCAGTTTCTCGGTCATCTGTCTCGTCCTTCCCTAGCGCGTACGCCAGTGCCTCAGCCCACGAGGAGAACACCTCGTCTGCTACGAACTGCCCCCGTCTAGCTGCTTTCCATAGCCCGCTCGAGTCTTTCCCTACGTACGCCCGCGATCTATGCCCGAACCCCTCTACACCGTGGTAGACGCCTGCTCTCGCCCGAGTCGCGACGGCCTCCCGAACACATGGCCGCACGAGCACTGCCAACGCCACGGCGGCCCCCGACGTGATGACCCTGAACGGCTCGACCAGATGCCCCCGAAGTCGATGCCAGATCATGCCTGCTCACCCCGCTCGATCCGGTCAGCACGGTCACGGAGTGAGATCCGATCCGCTTCATGGCACGAGGCCCCACAATTCGTCCCCGCAGCCTCAGGCAATCCAGCTGCGGCCTCCCGCAGCGCCTCAGCACGCACCTTGGCGTCATGGTCAGCAATCCACTGAGACTTCAGCAAGACGGATGCCACATCGAAAAGCTCACTTGGCCCCGCGAGCGCGTAGATCACACTGATGCCGCACTGGTTCAGCGCCGCCTCGATAGCTTTCGCCCCAGAGCGCTTCTCTTCCAGACTTGGCTTGTACTCACTCATGGCTTGTCCTCTCCGATCAGAACCAGGTAGCAGTCCGTGCCGTCCCAGTCGTCTTCGACCCGCCACTTGCCGTCGCGAGTCGTGTCGATGCCGTCAGGTAACTCGACCTCAGTGATCGCGAGCGGGCAACCGTGGAACTCAACAGTCCAGCCGTACCCCCACCGCCACTCATGCGAGACACCGTGGAACTCGAACTCGTCGTAGTCCTCCCAGGGCACGCCCTCCTCGCAGTCGTACGGGCCGTCATCTGCGCTCACGCCGTCAACCTCGTGCGGCTCTCGGCACCCCTGCCAGCCACCACACCCATCGGGCACAGTGCATTCGATGTGCTCCTGCCAGGCATCCTCGCGATCCTGTTCGTCCGGCTCTCGATACTCAGCAAGCCGGGACAGAAATGCGTCGTCGCGGGTGATGTGAACGATGTGCTCACTCATGCCTGCTCACCTTCGAACGCCGCACCTGGGAGCCGCTCCGAGCTGCCCACATCGCTCGCACCCATGCACGGGCCAACATGGCCTGCAATCAAGACACACCGCTCACGAGGCGTCTCGGTGTGCTTCGAGCAGCCCCGACGACCGGACTTGCGGCGAACCCCGTCGAGCAGGTTGGCCCATGTGTCGGCCCAGCCGTTACGTTCGAGGTAGGCATCGAAGTCGCGCGGGGAGAGCCCGAGCGCCATCCAGAGGTCGAGCGCGAGATATGCGGGCGGGTCAGCGAGCACAGCCAGCACCGCGTCAGCCATTTCTCGGGCATCCTCGACGCTGACAGCCGTCGCGTAGTAGCCACTACCGATGGGCCACCCCGCCAACTCGTCACGAATCAGGTCACGCATCGACTCACTCATCTCGCTCGATCCGAGAGACGATGCCCTCAGCCATTTCCAGACCGGCCCGCAGACCTAGGTAGTAGCAACCGAACTTGTCCGCCAGCGTCATCAGGGACGGCAGATTCCGAGTGCGGTTGATCTCGTCCCGAGCCTCCTGTAGCGCCTCAGCACGCTCGGCCTCGATAACCTCACGAACCTGCGCCTCGGTCACGGCACGCAAACGTTCGACAGCTGCCCCCTGTCCGATCGTCGCGTGAGGCGGCATCGGAATCGCACGCTCGATGATGCCCGGTAGATCACGAATCGTCAGCACTGTTGTCTCCGTCCAGGATTGCGCGCTGCATCTCTACGACGGCGACTTCGAGGATGTTTGGGCGCGCCCACATCCAGCACACGGGCGTGCCGCCCGCCTCATGCGCGAACGTCCACACACATCCGTGTCCGTCCGCCGGCACTTTGTACCCGTACTCCCAGACGTGAGATTTGAGGTCTTTCCACCGGCAGAGTGCGCCGATTCGAGGGTGCACGTCGTCACGCCACACGAGCTTCGTCTTCATGTGTTGTCTCCGTCCAGGATTGCGTGGAGGTCGGCCATGAGGTCAACTGGTTCGAGCAGACTCATGCCGCTGTTCAGCCGTTCCCGGTTCCGAGCTTGCTTCTCTGCGGCTGCGTCCATCGCGTCGCGGATGCGTGCCAGCTTCGCCTCATCCGCATCAGCCCGTGCAACCTGCTCTGCGTAGGTTAGGGCGAATCCAGGGTCGATGCTCGCGACCTTCTCATCGATGTTCCCGTCGATCACGTACGAGAGGATGCGCAGCGGCACGACAGCCTCGCCGTATTCGCCCCAAGCTCCGCCGATCCACCAGCTCTCGTCCTCGCCCACTTCGGCATCGCGCTCCTTGATGCCAGTCAGCACATCACGCAGCCGCGCAACCTCGGCTTCCAGCGCCTCGACGCCAGTACCGCCTGCTCTCGCCCGAGTCACGACAACTCACCCCGAATCCGAGCTGCTGCATCACGGGCACGGAGTGACGACACGATACTCCTGCGCGTCTTGTTCGCCGCCCGCCAGTACACGATTTCCAGGCCGCCGCGAAAGACCTCGACGTTGATCGCGCCGCCCTCGAAAGCATCCGCGGCCTCCCGCAGCGCCTCTGCTCGCACTTGAGCGATCATGCGGTCGAACTCTTCTCGTCGCTCATCTGGGGTTATTTCTGCCCGGACGTGCTCACACGCCCACGAATCGCGAAAATCATCCAACGTTGTGTCACTCACGCCTGCTCACCCCCGAACGCTGCCGAATGCCGGTCGCAGTAGTCGAACGACCCGTCTCGATACCAGCCGGGAGCTGGACGTGAGCGCGTAACTCGGACGCCGCCCACAGAGGTCGCGCCCATCTCGTAGTGGTCAGTTTCCGATGCGTCGCACCATTCGTCGTCGCACATGATGATCGGGATAGTTCCGGTACTCACGCCTGATCACCCCCGAACACTGCCGCGAGCCGTTCGTCACTGATCTTGCTACTCATCGCCCGGGCTTCCTATCTCCTGCTCGATCTGCTTGGTCGTCAAATCCGCGTTTGTCTCGTCGTAGAAGTTGAATACCTCGAAGTCAGCGACCGCGGCACGCACCTCTGGCCGCACGTGCCCCGTGAGCGGATGTTGAAGAATCGACAGCGCAAGATCGACCCAATGTGCCCACGGCCCCTCAGCGGGCACGTCGTGCCCATTGCGAGGAGAATAGGCGACGAACCAATCGTCCATCCATGGCGTCCACGCAAGCGCAACACGCTTACCTCCGGTTGTCCCTCTGACGCCCTTGTGTTCGTAATCACTCATCGTTGTCTCCGTCCTGCGCCGGATAGATACGATAGCCCGCGGTGATGCGGTGGTAGTCTAGGTCGTAAGCGTCACCCATGCCGTCTACAAACCGCGGATCATCGTTTACTAGGTACGGTTCTGGCTTGCCAGCGAGCGAGAGCATCCATACCTCCCCCGGCTTCGCCTCCAGCCACGACTTCGGCTCTGGTACTGGGTGTGCCTCGAAGTACGCGCGCGCCGCGATCCCGTACTCGCTCCGGCTCTCCTCGACCTCCCATACTGGCTTGGTGATGCCGAGGAGTTCGTTCAGCACGTTCACAGAACGTGACCCAATCACGTTGTCACCAGCACGGGGCTTCACCACGAATCCCGGCGATGCCCGCCACCAGCCAAGCTGCTCGTCGCGTTCAGCCTGGAACCAGGACCGCAGCCCGTCGAGATCATCCCGGCTCGCGAGGCGTCCACAGAACCACAGTTCGCCGTCGTGCTCCGAGACATAGGTCAGGCCGTTGTCAAACAGAATCTCGCTCACTTGTCGTCTCCTTCCGGGATGACCCAGAACTTCAGGTACTCGGTCTGGATGACGGCGAGCACGTCATGCGCCATATCGCCCTCGCCGTCGTCGTAGTCGCGCAGCTGCTCGCCCACGAACTCTGCAAAGTTCTCGGCGTCCAGCAGCCGCTCAAGCCGGTAGTTGCTAATCGGTGCCTCGCTCACTTCGGTGTCCTTCCGTAGTTGTTGTTCGTAGATCACGGGTCGCCTTCCTCTCGAACAAGATCTGCCAGTTGGCGTCGAGGTCTTCCCATGCGGGTGCCCCGGCGATGCTGCCGAGGTCGTGCTCGTACTGCCGTCGTCCTGCCTCGTACCGTTCGGCGCGGATCAGGTCATCGATCCACTTCTGGTCGTTTCTGTCGTCCGCATCCATCACGCGGCCCTCCGTTCCTGAATGTGCGCGAGCAACTGCCCGCCAATGTGTTCCGTATACGCCGGCGGGATAGCTTGCGAGAGACCATGCTGCGACGCCCAGCCCATGCCCATGAGCTCGGCACGAACCTTCCCGAGCGGCGTATAGCCACCACGGCGCGCAGGGTTATCCCTGTCGGACACATTCCGATGCCGGCCCCCGCCGTAGACGCCCGCCACCTGGTCGCCGTCGTGGACACAGCCGCCAGCCGACATCAACCACACGTTCGACTCGAACAGTCGATGCCGGCGTAATGCGAGCCGCGTCCCGTCGACGTCGAACGCTTTCAGGCCGAACATCGAACCGCACAGCAACATTGGTTCGACCATCCGATCGCGTGCACCTTCGACGTTCTCGATGACGTACGGCAGGCCGGTCGCCTGCAGCAGCCCGCGTGTTGGTTCGATCAGCTCAGGGTGGTCTTTGTCGTGCGAGTGCCTGGTGACGCTGTACGCCTGGCATGGTGGGCTCGCATGGATGGCGGCGAGATCCTTGAGCGTGTGCCCCGCGACTTCGCCGCCTTCCAGCAGCCGTTCGAGCAGTTCGATCGCATCTGCGACGACGTGTTCGAACGGGTAGCGGGGCTGCGGTTGGATGTCGACGCCGACGACGTCGAACCCCGCATCCGCGTACCCCTTCGCAGCTCCGCCCTCGCAACAGAACAGGTCGAGCAGTAGTGGCCTAGTCATGTTTGTCGTCCTTTCTGTGGCATTTGCAGGCCGGTCGTCCACACCCGCCAGGCAACGCTTTCGTGCCGCGCTGGCAGGCCGTGCAACACGGTTTCGTGCGCGGCTCCCTCGCGCGCGTCGGCGGGGCGTAGAGGCCACCATTCGCGCTCACGAGATCATCCCGTCTGCTCGGAGGTCGTCGAGGTCATGGCCGGCACCGAGCGCGAGGGCCGTCACGAGCTGCTCCATGGCGATCACACGCGATTCTTTGCTGTCGTTTGCGTTCTCACTCAAAACGGGGGCTCCTCGTCCCACGACTGCTGCCCCTGTACGGGAGCGCCCTGCTGCCCTCCAGACGGGCGAGAAACGCGCTGCCAACCGCCAGTAGCCCAACCGTCATTAGCGCCACCCTGCACCCCGCCCTGCAGCTGCTGGCGCGTAACCTGCGCTGTCGCGTACCGCAGCGACGGCCCGATCTCGGTAACCTGCAGTTCGACCGAGGTGCGCTTCTCGCCCTCTTTGGTCTCATACGAGCGCTGCACCAGGTCGCCCTGCGCAATCACACGCATCCCCTTCGACAACGACGACGCCACATGCTCGGCGGAGCCACGCCACACCGAGCAACGGAGGAACAATGCCTCACCCTCCTCGAACTGGTTCGTCTGCTTGTTGAACTTGCGCGGCGTCGACGCGATCGTGAAATTTGCGACCGCGTCACCAGCCTGCGTGTACCGCAACTCCGGGTCAGCCGTCAGATTCCCAACGACCGTGATCTGTGTTTCATTCGCCATTAGTTGGCCTCCTTCAAAATCTGTCGCCGACGCTTCCGTTCGGCATAAATGTGTTCAAGAACTTCCATCGGGATGCCGGGATACCGGCGGGCCGCCTGCTCAATCGGCAACCTGGGAACCACGTTCAGGTGGCGGGCGAGTACGTCGACCTGCACAGACCACGACCCGTTACGGCCCTGCGGCGTCGACCGCGGGATCTCGATCATTGGAGTTGCTCCCTGATCCACGCCTTCGTGCGCTCCGACTCGTGCGGGTCCGCGAGCATGTCGCGCCACACGTCCTCGCGAGATCGCTGCCGTGCCCGCAGCTCGAGGTCTTGCCGCCGCGATTCCACCTGCAGGTCTTTCCGGGACTCGGCCGCGATCCGGTCACGCACTCGATGCACATTCGCGATCACGTGCGCTGGCATCAGGTAGTCGAGCGATTCACGCCGATGCATACGCACGGCTTCGATCGCTTCATGCATGGCCAGATGCCCGATCGAGTCGTGCCACTCCATGACGGTGAGTTCGTCCACCTGCCGGTTATCGCCGAGCTGAATCTTCGCGAGCACCTGCGCCGTCTCTTGCAGGTTCATGCGATCTCCTTCAAATCAAGATCGGTCGCCAACGGCTGCCGACCAATCTGCATCGTTTGTTGCGCGCGCTCGGTCGGCGTCAGCCGATGCGTGCTCTTGCGTTGCGCCTGCAACTGCAACTGCTGGTATTTCTCGCGCAGCTTCGACGCGGAGAGGATGTTGGATCGCCAGAACTCGTCTGCCTGGCACCAGCGGATGCAGGCCTCTACTTGCTCAACGGTCTTGCCATCGCGATAGAGGAGTAGCCGCATGGCGTCCTGGTTGCGTTTCGTCGAGCCCGAGGGCTTGCCGCCGTTGGCGACGATCTCATCGTCGAGCAGATCGAGGAGATATTTCACGTCGGGTCGGATCGCGTCAGCGATCTCCGACGTTGAATCTGTTCCTCTGTTCCTCTGTTCCCCTGTTCCCCTGTTCCCCTGTTCCCCTGTTCCAGGCGCGACACTCTCGCGAGCATTCTCGACACTCTCGCGAATGCTGGCGTCTGCCGCGTCATGACGCGGGTATCGAGGCTTTCCGGGCTTGTCGATGCGCTGATGCTTCGTCCAGTTGACGATCTCCAGATAGTCGACGTTCTCGACCCTGTAGCGAATGATGCGACCTGATTCGGAAAGCCTCGCGAGCCCTCGCGACACTCTCGCGAATGTCCCGCTAGCATCCGCCGCGATGTCGTCAGCGAACAGATCAGCCGCGATCGCTGCGAGCTTGTCGAGCCCGACGCCGTTGTCATCGACGTACGACCAAAGGCCGATGAACAACAGCCGATCTTCGATCTCCAGCGACGACACATCCGACGACCGCCAGAACTCCGGCTTAATGCTTCGGATACGCACGCCACACCTCCTATTCGTGATCGTCGACGTTCGGTGCCGACTCCACGAGGGAGCGGCCACCGGCCCGATCGAGCAGCCAGTACGTGCCGTCCGGGTACCCGACCGGCGTGCGTTCCGCGAGCTCGATCGTGTCTGCCGGCCAGGTGCCATTGCGGAGGCGGATACCGCGGCGCATCAACTCCACGCGGAGCCCTCCATGCGCGTCCTCTTTACGGCCGTTGCACGGCCCGCACGTCGCGACGAGATTCGACGGCACGTCCAGCGCCTTCGACCCGCCCATGCCTCGATTCGCGCGGTGATCGCAATACTGCGCTTGCCGCTGGCAGCCAGGCAGGCTTAGGACGCAAGTCCAGCCGTCACGCTCAAGCACGATGTCCCTGACCTTCTGCGGGATCGCCATTACCTGACCTCCGGGACTGATGGTGATTGCATCCAGGCCCGTTCCCGCTGCCGGTCGGACGCGATCTCTGACCGGAGCGCATCCGACTGCGCGGCGAACACGTCCAGCCGCTTCCGCAGGCCCGTAACGAGTGCCTCGTTGATCTCCGCAGCCCCGTACAGGCCCTGCTCGTCGTCAGCGAGGATCGCGGCGTTCAAGTCCTGCACCGTCAGCTTCACGCCCGCTTTCGCGGCCTCCGCCTTCCGGCGCACACGCTCGACAGCAGCGTGCTTCTCCCACGCCACCTTCGACCTCGCGGCATCGCGTGCCGCGTTCGCGAACGCTTCAGCCGCCGTGTCCCAGCGCGTCAGCACGTCGTTGAGTTTCTGCTGCGCGGTCATTCCTCGATCACCTCGCCCTCGATGACCTCGCCCGTGTCCGGGTCAGCCTCCGGTTCACGAGCGAGCGCCGATGCACGAGCCTTCAAGATCGACTGCACCGTGTGCCCGTCAATCTCCACCGCGAGTTCGCCCTTCGACTGTGCTTCTGCCCACACTTCGCGGAGGCGCTCGACGGTGCCACAGGCTGCCGCTGCGCTAGCCCAGTCGACCGACGCCGTTTTCGGCTCCGGCTTCGCGATCGGCTGCTGTTTGGCAGGCTCAGGGTTCGCGGCTTGCTGCATCTCCTCGGTTGAGTACAGGCCAGACAGGTCTTGCGGGAATGCCTTGCGCAGGGCAAGCATTTCTGCGACTTTCCCGAGCATCAGGTCGGGCATCTTCCGCCACATCGACGCGACCCGCTCGCCCGACTTCTGACCGTTCTCCCACACCGGCTCCATCTGCACGTACGAATCCCATCGAGCGACCGCGTACAGCGCTTCGCGGAACCCTGCCTTGTACACGCCAACACGGGCCGCCGCCGGGGGTTCACTGCCGAGCCACACATCAGCCCACGTCACGCCGTCAGCCGTCCACTGCGTCGCAGTCTGGCCCTCGTAGCGGCCCGAGCGCTCAGCGACGAGTCGCGCGCCGTCGATCGAGACCTGGATCGTCCACTTCGTGCCGCCTCGGCTCTTGCGCGGCAGACAGTAGATTTGCCGCGCGATCGGGTCGAGGCCCGTGCGTCGGCACTGCGACAGGAACGCCTCGACGGTGGGCCGGTCAGCAAATGTCTTGTTGCCGTTCCGTTCGACCTGCACGAGCCCGGCCGCTTCCACGAGTGCGCGCTCGGAATCGTTCCACGTGGATTGGTCTCCGCTGGTAGGGAGTAAAGCGAGTTCGCCGCTCATGCTGCCTTCTCCTTCGCGTATTTCGTTGAGAGGCGGCCCTTGACCGTCTCCGTTGTCGTGGTCTTGTGCTCGGCGAGCACGGCATCCCATGCCGCTTTCGCTTCTTCGAGGGCTGCGTACACCTCGGGGGCCGCCGCCTTCGCCGCATCCACGTCGGCCTTTGTGACGGGTTTCTCCTTGTCGCCCGAGTACGAGAACGGGATGCGCTTGCCGCGGTGCTCAATGTCGAGCGAGAGCGGGCGGCCACGGAGATTCGTGCGTATCCACGCCTCCGCCTCGGCACCTTCCGCGGCTTTCTTCGCCTTTGCGGTGAACGAGCGCAGTTCGCCCGGCTTGAACAGTGCCGCGCCGTCGACCTCGGCGAGAAACTCGTCAGCGACCGAGCGCAAATACTCGATGCGGTCTTCGTCGCGCTCGACCCACGCAACCCTGTGCGGAAGCGGCGAAAAGTCGACGTGCTGCTCCCACACGAAGAGCGTGCGAGTCGCGCCACAGACGAGCATTTGCCACTGCATTTGGTCGTAGTAGCCCGTCGCCTCGAACTCCTTCGAGCCCGGCGTTAGATCATGCTTCGAGGTCTTAATCTCGCCAACGATGATCTCGCCGGTCAGGTCTTCCCCGATCCCGTCGGGGGAGGCGAGGTAGCGGTGGTTCTCCGCCGCCGTGAACACGCGGTCTTCGGGTTCAATCCCGGCGCCGCGGAGTACTTCACCGAGCACGGGCTCACGCTGGTTGCCCCAGTCGATGTACTGGTTCCCGCTGATGTGGCGTTCCTCGCGGACGCCGGTCTTGATTTCCAGCAGTTCCTTACGCTTGCTCGCGCCGTCTTTCACGAGGTCGCGAACGTTCGTCGCTGTCACGCCGGAAGCGCGCTGCTTACGCCACCCGGCTTCGTCCTGGTCTTTGCTCACGCCAGCGCGGGCCATGAGGTCGTCGTAGTTGGTCATTCGGTTTCTCCAAGTTCTCGGATCTCAATGCGCACGCCCTTCGTGGGGCCGTGCTCGATCTCGCACCACATCCGCGGCACGATCAGGTGATGGTCATCAGCGAGCACATCCGCGTCCACGAGCCCGTCGACTGCGGCTTTCAGCGTCGGGTTCGGTGCTGCCGAGTCACGTCGGCGACGGTCGGTGACGGTCCACACGAGCCGGATTTCGGCGCGAGCCATGCGTTGCACGCGTTGGTTGCGTGCGAGCACACCGGCCGCGGCACGCACCGCCTTCGTCCGCTCCGCTTTCTGCCGCCAGTGGTCGCGGTCGTTCTCTCGGATCGGTGGCGCCGACCACGGCAGCACGAGCACCACGGTCATGCGACGGCCTTCCTCGCGTCGGCGACTTGCGTGTGCGGGATCGTGTTCTCACCGACGCTCATGCGGATTCGCACCGACTTCTTCGCCCAGCGCACGACGGGATACCAGCGGCCATTCAGCACCCACTTCACCTCGTCGCAACCCGCGTACTGTTCGCGTAGGTTCACGACGTCGTGCTCGGCCTTCGCCGCGGCGTGTGCCGCCTTGCGGGCTGCTTCTCGTTCGGGTGCGTAGAGCTGGTAGCGGATGCTGGCGGCAGCGCGCTCGAGGCGTGCATGACGTTCGACCTTCGCGTCGGTGAGTGCGCCGGGTCGTTTCTCTCGGTCGAGCTGCAGCATGCCGTGATCGAAGCGGGGTGCCGCCTCGAGCTCGGCGAGCCGCGCTTCGATCGCGGCGAGTTCGGCACGGAGGATGTCTTCGCGGCTCATGCTGCGACTCCCTTCGATTCCTCCGCCGGGTCATCGATGTCGTCCCACGCCGCGGGCGGTGCATACCCATTCGCTGCAGCCAGCCGGCGGGTGCGCGTCTGCGCGTGCTTGTGGTCGGTTGGGCAGATCATTCCCGCCCCCAATATCCGAGGGCGGCGACGGCGACGATGATCGCGAACCATCCGACGGGGTGGGTAGCGTTGTGGGCGAGGGTGACGACGCCGATGAGGATGCCGGCGACGATGATCGCGACAGATGCTCGGTCGTTGCGTGGCTGGTAGGTGTCGTCGGGTTGGCCGGTGTCCGGCATGATCGATTCGACCTTGCGTGTCGTGGTCATCGTGTGTGCCGCCCCTTCTTCGGTGTGAAGATGACGCGGCCGATTTGGATGACGAACGCGATCGCCTCGAATACGCGGCGGCGAGCCTGCCCGAGCGTTACCCGGTCCTCGCGGGGCTGGTAGGGCGCGAGCTGCGCCCGACTGAGGTCATTCATGCGGGGTCACCCCACTTCTCCACGAGACGGTCAATGACGCCCTCATGTCGGGCGATATGGTCCTCGCACAGGGCGATTGCGAGTTCCAGGCTGGGACGCCGACGCGCGACCTCGGCACCGGTAGCCTCCGGCCACCCGTCATCGCCCGCGATCAGAGTGCGGAGGTCAGCGAGTGTTCCTGACCAGCATCCGACTGTGAGGTACCAGCCCGCGCATGTCGGGACGAGGATGACTTGCCCTGACGGCAGCCCAGTGACCTGCAACACGTCGGCAACCCCGTACAGGTTGGCCCCGCCCAGGTTGGCCCCGCGCAGGTTGGCCCCGCCCAGGTTGGCCCCGCGCAGGTTGGCCCCGTACAGGTCGGCCCCGTACAGGTCGGCCCTGCCCAGGTTGGCCCCGCGCAGGTTGGCCCCGCGAAGGTCGGCCCCGTACAGGCTGGCCCCGTACAGGTCGGCCCTGCGAAGGTCGGCGTCGCGAAGGTCGGCGTCGCGCAGGTCGGCGCCGTACGGCACGCTCGGTCGCTGGTTGTTTGCGCGTGCAGTACGCAACTGCTCCACGAGTTCGTTGTTAGCCATGGTGTTCTCCGGTTCGGGCGATTGCTGCCCACAGGTTTGGTTTGATGTGCCGGTACAGGCCGCTACGCCGCCCACGGTCGCTGTGGTTGTCGTAGGTGTGGGCGATCCCGTCACCTGAGACGGGGCCGAGGACAGGCCAGTTGCCGTCGAGACTGATCACGTCAAGCACTCGCATCAGCGGCCTCCACCTCATCGCAGAGGTCGTGGAGTGCGTCGGCGAGGGCGCGAGCCTCCGCGACTGACAGGTCACGCACACCCGTCGCGAACCGGCCCAGATCGACCGTGATCGTGATGGGGAGTTTCTTCATCCCGGACGGGTCGACAGTGAACTTCGACATCACGCCACCTCGCGCTTCACAGCTTCGAGTGCCGCGATCTCCGCGTACTTGCGTTCCACGCGACGAAGAATCCGGTCATTCTCGCGACGAGCGTTCGCCGCCGAAACCGTGTCCCATACGGGCGTGCACTCCATCAGCACTGCCGTGCCACCCCACCGGTTGATGAGGTTCACGCGCGCCTGCGCCGCCGACCGTGACCGGTAGATGCGGTCATCCGAGGGCATGAAGAATGGCTGGTAGCCGTCGTCCCAGCGGTCGCAGTCCTCGCCCCACTTCTCGATCGCGTACTCGCGCCACCCCTCGGGCTCGTAGTCGTCGAAGTGCTGCATCGCGTAGTCGAGTTCCGGGTCGAGGTCGTCGTACACGTATTGGGCTTTGTAGAGGCGGGTCATTTTGCGAGTTCCTTCGTGAGGTGCCGTGCGGCGGTGTCGTTGAGGGGGAGGCCGCGCGATTCGAGTTCGCGGGCGAAGTCGACTTCAGGAGTGCCAGGGCGCACGCGGGGCCGTTCTCGGCGGATGCCGTCTTTGTCGGTCGAACCGTGGAGGTAGATCCATGGCTTTCCGCGATACGAGGGATGCCCGTGCTGCGTGCCGTTCTTGATGCGGCCGTTGTCGTCGCGACCCCGCGCGCCGCGCTGGTCGATGAGATAGCCGCGGGCGTAGAGCAAGTTGAAGAACTCACGCTCGGGCACGTCGGGGAAGTAGTGCTTGTTGAACTCTCGGAGGGTGATCCCGTCCTGGGAGGCGATTGCCTTCACCGTGACTTCGGCGCGCACTGCGCGGGCCTCCGCTTCCTTGGCCTGGTCGAGTGCAGCCTTCGCCGCGTTGATGATCTGCTCGATACCGGTCAGGGTGGTGAGGTCGCCCGATGGCGCACTGACTTCGGCGCGGCGGGTCTGGATCGCGAAGTAGGCCTGCGCGGCTGCGATCTCTGGCTTGCGGGGATCGCCGTTCATCGCGACGAGGTATGCGGCGAACCGCGTCAGCTCGAAGTCGCGTTGCGGGCGGCCGGCACCCTTTTTCGTGACGCCACGAAAAAGGTGATCGACGTGGTGCCCGAGGTTCGCGGCCGATGAAGCGGCGCGGTCGATTACCGACTCGAAGTTTTCCCAGCGGTCGTAACCGAGCGCGGCCATGAGGTCACGTGCTGACCAGCGTTCGTTGCCTTCGTCATCTATGGCGCGCATCTCGTCAAAAGACGGCGCGAGCGATAAAATCGTCATCTGAGACTTCCTTTCAATGTCTCGTGGCCCCGGCGCATTCGTACTGCTGCCGGGGCCGTTTCTTTTGGTCTGTGTCCGACTCTCCGGGACATACCGGGGCCGGGATTATGTGTGCTCGCGCCGTCATCGGGGCTCTCCGCTACCTGCCACCCGAGGGTGTGCTTACGTCCACGCGGCCATCGTCAGAGAGGGCCGGCGCGTCTTCGTCTGGTGCGAGCTATGTCGTAGGGGCGCGTCAGATGCGCCGGGGTTGCCTCACCGCCGGACGGGGCGAGGAAGAATGTGGGGCCGCTTAGGCGGCGGTGCGAGTGATCCGCGCGATTTCCACGGCGCGGTAGCGGCGGTGGCCGCTGGGCAGCTTCACTGCTGCGATGTCGCCACGCTCCGCCATTCGCTGGAGCGTCCGAGGGTGGACGTGGAGTTTTTCGGCTGCTTCCCTCGGGGTGAGCAGCACCTCCGCTTCGGAGTGATTAATCCGTTTTGTCATGCCACCATCATGCATGACGATTTGGACTTTGCAAGCCAATTCGGCCCTGCGTGTCGCAATCTGTCCGATTTGCCGCTATTCTGATCGCATGACGACAATCACCGCACCTGTAAGCCACGAGCCGCTAAACCATGACGCTCGCGTGGGCGAGCGCGTCATGATGCTCATGTTCCGAGCACGCACCACACAGACCTCCCTCGGCAAGTCCATCGGTATGACCCAGACCGCGCTCTCGAAAAAGATCCACGGCGAACGAAAGTGGACACTCGACGACCTCCACGCCGTCGCAAGCGCGCTCAACGTCAGCGTCGCGACACTCATCAGTGAGACCGAGACGCCGGATCCGAACCGTCCGCTTTCAGATTACAAGTCAGCAAGTTCGGCACCCGTAATCTCGCTCGCAGCGTTTGCCTCCAGCTTCACACGCCGCCCTGGCGCAGCAGCCAAGGCCCGTGCATAACACTCGCGACCATGGATAGCTACATTGACGATTGGGACGCCCACCAAGCGGCATCGAATCTCCGACCACGTACCATCAAAGATCGCAACACTATGCTGCAATCCCTCGAACGACGCGCCGGTAAGCCACTTATCGAGTGCGAACGACGAGATCTCATCAAATTCCTCGCACGGCCAGAGCTCTCGGGATCAACCCGCCAGCACTACAAGTCGAATCTGATCACGTTCTATACGTGGCTGCAAGACGAGGGCTACCGCCTCGATAATCCCGCGATCCGTCTGCCGAAGGTGCATGTCGTCGTTCCCCAACCGGATCCGGTATCCACTCTGGACATCGAGCAATTACTCGTGTCCGTGTACCGCCCAGCACGTATCAAGATACTGCTGTACGCGCTCCAGGGAATGCGCGCATCAGAACTCGCCGCGATCGAGGGCAGACACATCGATCGTGACCGCCGCACGGTCCACATCCCGGATGGCAAGGGCGGCAAAGAGGCGTGGATTCCGTTGCACCCGGCGATTGCTGAGATCTCGAAGACGATGCCGGATGGGTTTTGGTTTCCGTCGTACCGGCTTCCTGGTGATCATGTCACCGGCAATAGCGTGTCGCATGTGCTCAGCCTCGCCATGCGTAGGGTGGGCCTCGATCGGCACCGTCCCCATCAACTCCGGGCATGGTTCGCGACGGAGATGCTGCGGGCGGGCGCTGACTCAGCCATAGTCCAGGCATGCATGCGGCATTCGTCGCTGGAGACGCTGAAGCGATACGCGGTGCCGTCGCATGAGCAGACGCTCGCGGCAGTGACGGGGCTGCCGACCGTGCGTATTCCAGAGAAGGTGCAGCGGCGGGCGGCGTAGCGCCCTCGGCGCGACTCGAACGCGCGACCGGGAGATTAGAAGGCTCCTGCTCTATCCGCTGAGCTACGAGGGCTGACCCGACCATCGTAGCCACTCAACTACTAACCAAGGGAAACATGACCATGGACATCACGAACGCCTTCGACACGTACAGCCTGCTCGCGTTCGAGTACCTCCTGCAGGGCGATACCGAGCGCGCCCGCGACATGGCGGCGCAGTATGCGCAGCTGCGGGACGAAACTACGACCGACACCGAGCGCGAGGCGAAGCTGCCGATCTGGGAGCTCGAGCAGCAGCGCGCGTAGACTCGCCCGCATGGATCTCGAAGACGCCCTCGACACTCTTGGAGCTCTCATCGAGCGAGTTCCCGAAGACCGTCAACTCGAAGCCGTGAATGCATGCGTCAGCGTGCTTCACGGCTTCGCTGATTTACCGGAGCTTCTCGAGTGGCGTGGTCGGCAGGGCACGATCGAGAGCATCATTGACGACCTCACGTAGGGCGCGACACGCCCGGGATGCATGATTTTTAGGTTTGGTCTTGCGCGTTACTAACGCTCGCGTTAGTATTTAGGTATCAGGTCAACGGGAACACCACAGACCACCAGCCAGGAGCACACCATGAACACCATCACCGAAATCGCCAACCTCATCGCCAGCAGCACCCGCAAGTTCACCATCACCGAGCAGACCGACAGCAAGATCACCTTCACCGGCGGAGCTGACATCTACACCTTCGAGACCGAGGGCAGCGACCGGATCGGTTTCACCCGCCTCTCGGAGGACGAGCCCGGCACCGGCCACCGCAACGTCGAATCCACCGCCCTCACCCGCGAAGCCGCGATCCAGCAGGTCAAGGTCTACTGCGGCGTCGCCAAGTCAGCCTTCCAGCTCGCCCGCGAACGCCAGCGCGCCGCCCGCGGCGGCACCAGCTGGCACTTCTAAACCCACCAGGTGGGGCCACACGCCCCACCACGAAAGGCCGATCATGGAAACCTACGGAAACCTCCGCGACGTTGAAACCTCCCTCCGCGCACTGTTCGCCGAGTTCGCCGACGACTACGACCTCACCACCCTGGCCGAGGATGTCGCGACCTACGCCGACGGCATCTACACCATCGACCTCGACGCCGAGCAGATCATCGAAATCGCCGACGCCGAACACCGCACCACTGCCGACGACAGCGACGCCGGCGAGGAACTGCACCAACAGATCCTCGACCACGCCGCCCGCGTCGGATCGATCGCCCTGACCCCGCTCGTCATCGGTGACGTAGAGGTTCGCATCAACGGCGAATTCCAGGCGGGCGGGCTCGTACGGTGGCCTACCGCTGAGTCGTTCTGGGTGTCACTCACCACCCCGGACGGACACGAAACCGTGCTCCGCAACCTCGACGGCTGGGGCGACCTCGCCGACAGCATCGACACCGCCACCTCACAGCACAAGCGCCGCGTCGAGCAGACCACCCGCAAAGACACGGATGACCTCGCCACTGCGGTGCGCCACCTCGCCGAGGCACAGGCCGCCGCTGACGCCGCGCGTGCCGCACGAGACGCGCTCATCCGCGACGCCATCGACCGGGGCATGACCAAATACCGTGCCGCCCAGGTAACCGGCCTCAGCCAGCCCCAGATCAAACGGATTGCGGTGGCGTCATGAGCGACCTCGTAGCAGTCACCGGATGGGTCACCGAAGCGCCCGCAGGGGATGTAGCGACGCTCCTCTACTATCCGGCCACCGGGGTTGATCTCGACCCGGGCAAGATTGCGCAGCTCGCCGGCGCGTGGGGCATGGGCCCGGTCGGCGACACGCTCAAAGTCGGGTCGCTGCCGCCGACGGAATTGCCGCCGCTCAGCCACGAGTGGGAAGCCGCCGCGCAGGCACAGGGACGCGTGGTGGTGCTCCTCACCGCGCTGCCACTGTCCGCACCGACACTGCACGATGTTGATACCGTCACCGCTGACGGTGCACCGACGTGGAGCGTGCTCGCTCCCTGGCGGTAGATCCCCGCAACTGCGGGGCGTACAAGTAGCCGGCAACTACTCTCGGCTCATACCCGCAGGTGCGGGTGCCGTCAGAATAGCACCCTGGAAACGCGAAAACAGGCCCCGCCGTCCACGCATGTAGCGTGAAGGCGGGGCCTGAATTTCGTCGAGGTGAAGGTTATTCTGCGGCGTGTTTGCCACTCGTGCCGAGCTTCTGCAGCGCCTCGGCTGCGCCGGTCGGTTTCCACACTGCCGAGTAGGCGGCCTGCCCGACGCCGAGCGTCAACAGTGCGTTGAGGATGCCGACGCCGAGGTCGTACGGCTCGCCCGTGGCGAGGGCCGCGCCGAGCTCGGTCAGCACGCCAGTCGCGATCGAGAGGGCGACGAGCAGGCCGCCCTTCACCGCGGGCGACGTGACACGCGACGTGACGAGGCCGACGAGGGCCGGAATCACTACGGCGATCGCCAGCGAGATGAGTAGGGACGGTGGGAGGGTGAACTCGATCATGCGAAACCTCTCAGATAGTGGGGTCGTGCGGGTGGGGGTGGGGTCATTCCTGACTCGATCCAGATGAATACGGCGTCGAGCTCTTTGGTCAGCTGGTCTGCTTGGCGCTCGGCCGTGTCGGCGCGCTTCTCGGCCAGGTCGAGGCGCTCCTCGAGATTGTCGAGGCGTGTGCGCATTTCCTGGTAGAGCTTCTGCCATTCCTCGGACGCGGACGCGGCATGCTCGACGGTTGCGTTGACCTGCGCGGCCTCCGCGGTGATCTCCTGCGCGCGTCCGGTGCGCTGCGCTGCCTTGTAGACCAGCCAGGCCGAGATGAGGGTGACGATCGCGGTGATCGCCGCAGTAATGATCTGCTCAGGCATCCGCATCGCCCCCTCCCGGCAGCATGGTCGGGTCTGTCCTCGCCGGCGGATCGGGCGGGTCAGCAACCCCCGCGGCGGCGTACGCGAGTGCCGTGTACGCGCTGTACGAAATCGTGGAGATCCACCCGGTCGGGTTCCCGCCGATCATCCACGACAGGAGGAACACGAGCGCGAGCGCCGAATACGGTGCCATGACCGCGCCGTACGCGAGCCGTTCGAGCCGATCCGCACCCCGCAGATGTGCCACCCCGGCAGCGACCGCGATACACGCAAACGCGCCCGAGATTACCGTGAGCGCGCCGAGGTGATGAGGTTCCAGCCATACGATCCACTCGAACGCACGGTCACGTGAACCCCCAGTCCGCGTGGACGGGAACAGATAGGACGCGCCGAGGAACAGCTGCGCGACACCGATAATGCCGAGCAGCTGGCGCCGCGTCGTAGCGAACCTGCGCATGAACATCCCCCTAGCTGCTGAGTCGCTTCACGAAGCCGGCCCAGGAGTTCGCGCCGAGTACACCGTCGACGGGGCCGGTGTAGCCGCCGCCCTGCGCGTAACGCTGCATGGCCTTGTACGTGTTCACGCCAGGCTTGCCGTCGATCGGGCCTGTGTAGCCTGCGCGGTCGCGCACGGTGCGCTGCACGCCCTTCCACGTATTCACGCCAGGAACACCGTCAGCAGGGCCGCTGTAACGTCCGAGCCGCTTCAACCACTCCTGGATCGTCTTCCACTGCGCGGCCGTCGCCGTTGTAGACGATGCGGCGGTCGATGCCGGCTTCGATGTGCTCGGAGCAGTCGTGGCGCCCGTCGCCTTGCCGGACTGGTACTTGCGTGCGAGCGTGAGCAGCTCGGCCTTGCGGCGCTGGAGGTCGCCAGGGCACGCGGTCGGGTACGAAGCCCTGAAACGTGTCCAGAGCTCCTGGTGAGTGAGCACGGTGTCGTCGTTGATCGGGAACTCGTAGCGAGTCGCTACGTCGGCAATAAGCCGCGCGAGGTTGTCGAACGTCTTGTCGCTGACCGTCCAGTTCTTGGTCGAGTTGTTGATTGTTTCAACCGTGATCGAGCGCTTGTCGAACGCCGCGCCCTTTCCGCCGTCGTACTTCGAGCCCGACGTCCACGCACGTCGATCCTCGTCAACGACGAGAGTTATCGTGTCGCCGACGACATAGTTTGCGGACACCGTGCGCGTCCCCCGCACCATCATGTCGACAACGCCCTCCTGAGAGGTGCTCGCCGCGTGGTGGACGAGGAACCGATCGATCTTCGCACCGTCGCGCGAACTCGACTGACTGCTGAGACTGATCTTGTTCGTGAGCTTGGAATGAGTCATGTCTGCCTCCCTGGGCATGGAAAACGCCGCCCACTAGGGACGGCTTGGAATTAACGGTGGGCTACACGACCGCCCAGAGTGCGGGGACGGCTGCGGGGGTCCACCCGGCCTGGCTTGTGTGTCCGGTGATGCAGCGGTACGTCGCGCCGTTGAATGTCACGAGGTCGCCGGAGAGGTACGTCACTGAGCTTCCGTTCCACTCCTGCACCGATGGAGTTTCCGGCTCAGTCGGTGCCTCCGGCTCTTCCGGCTCTTCGACCACCACTTCTTCCCACAGCATCGCGTGCGTCGGGATCGTCAGATCGCCAGGCTCCCATACGTTCCCTGTCACGAGGGAGCGCCACACTTTTCCCGAGTGTGCGACTTCCCACCCAATCGGGTAACTATCATGCGCGCCGACAGGGGCCACCCATTCCGCGCCGTTCTCCCGTCCGGTGGCGTCGAGCACCCGCATGGTCAGGTCGCGTATTTGCCGCGCGGCCCGCTCTGCGATGTCGCGGCGGTCGATTTCTTGGATCACCGCCGATCGGAGCGCGTGGAGCTCCTCGAGGCTCGCGGTTGTCATGTCCCACTCCATGAACATCCTCACTTCTCGTAGGTGACGGTGATGCGGGTCGTGGTGGCGTCGAAATAGGCGTAGGACGCCAGGCTGCCGGGGTTGCGCGGGGTGACCGTGATACCTCGAGCATCACGGATACCGTTGAAATGGCTCGACGGAACACTATTCGTCAACGCCTGCCCGCCCTTAATGTCCATCGCGGAAACCGCCGTATGCGACGGCCACGTTGACGGGAGGCCCGATGCCGTCGTATAGCCGACGCTGATTTTCGCCGCGTTACTGCTGTTACCCATTTTTGTGCAACGAACCGTGATCTTCGCGCTCTTAATCGTCGCGCCCTGCAAGTCGGAGTAGAGGGCGGCGGGCATCTGGTAGAGCAGCTTCTCGGACATGGCCGAACCGAACACGGAACCGGCAGTAATGTTCCGGCTGTCCGAGGCGGTGGCATTCCCAGCCGTATACCGCTTCACGCCCGTCGTCTTGTACGTCTTCGTGTACGTGCGTTTCGGGTTCGATGTCGACTCCGCCGTCTGCGCGTCAATCTCAACGGTCGGGCCGATATCACGGACGATCATCATGGTTCGGGGCTCGCCCGTGCCCGCGTAGGGGCCGTACACAACCGTGTTCTGGTTCGCAGACCCGGCGAGGAACAATCCAACATATCGTGTCTCCACAGCAGTGTCATCGCCGCCTGTGAACGGCTGGACTATGAGGTGTTTAAACGTGATGAGGCGGTGCATCGTGCTCGCGGCGACCATTTCGGATCGGATTGAGTTCGAGGTTGTGGGGGGTGCGCCGGTGTTGCGTCGATACCTGAGAGTGATGTTGCCGGGGTCGCGCGCGAACACCTGCGTTTCGATTTCGTACATGCGGCCCGGTTCAACGTCAATCGTTGTCCATAGGATGCGTGTCTCAGTGTTCGTGGCGATCGTCGTGTCTGAACTCAGCATCGTCACGGACTGCACGCCGCGCGGCCCGTCGAGGTTAGTTACTGGAACTCCGCCAACTTCGAGCTCGCTGAACGAGCCGAGCGCGCCCCAGACGTTGCCGTCCTGGTCGATGCCGCCCGAAGGGTCGCCCGCCGCGCCCGCCGCGGTGATCGAGATGCCGCCCGAGGGGTCGATGCGCACGAGCTCCTGCCGGTTCGCCCAATCAGTGACCGACTGATTTCCCACGACCGGCGCGTAGGCGATCAGCGCCTCCGCCGTCCACCGCCAGTTATCGCCAAGCTGGAACATCGACGTGAGTACCTTGCCCGCCATAAGCTCGGGGGTGATCAGCTTGTCGATGAGCGCCTGAGACGCGGTGACCTTGTCGGCCGTGACCGCGCCGGTGGCGATCATGTCGCGCGTGATGATGTTCGTGAGCACCTGCAGCCGATCGACCACCGCGAGCTTCGCCCACAGCGCATCCGTCGTGACCTGCTTGATCGCGGCGACGCCCGTGACGGAGAGGTTCGTCATCATCGCGTCGATGAACACACCG
>NZ_DAITBE010000005.1:0-284396 GCF_036823965.1 Microbacterium sp.
CACGACCCAGTCATCACAACCAGGCCCGCAGGGCAACTTCTCTATCTTACCCACCCGATCCAGCAAGTCAAATCGGCGCGCCGTGCGGATCTCAGATCCGCTGCACACCGAAAGCCATCGCAGAAGGGGTGGAATCTCCCATCCTAGACCCGAAGGTCATGACACTCAATCGAGTGAAGATGAGGAGGTGGTTCTCCGCTTGAGGGGGGTGAAGCTCTCGGCCTCTCCGCTTCCCTGTGGGGCGAACAAGTAATAACTTACGCGGATCCCGGGGGTCCGGCAAATCAGGGCCGACCGCCGGGCGTGTCGCCCGGTATTCCGGGTCAGCGCGGTGCCGGTCGCGCGGGACTCCCCAGCCGCGCTCCCGCAGAACCAGGCTGCAGCTCATGCCCCGAGACACAGAAACGGCCGGTCGGATTCACTCTCGTGATTCCGACCGGCCGTCTGCTCTGTGGACCTAAGGGGATTCGAACCCCTGACCTCCTCGATGCGAACGAGGCGCGCTACCAACTGCGCCATAGGCCCTTGAACGTCTCTACGGTATCACGACGAAAGAGGCGTCTTCCCGCAGCGGTTCAGCCTCGCGACGCCCGCGGCAGCGAGGGCACCGCGTC
Organism: Microbacterium sp.; assembly: GCF_036823965.1. GTDB lineage: Bacteria > Actinomycetota > Actinomycetes > Actinomycetales > Microbacteriaceae > Microbacterium. The sequence goes on from NZ_DAITBE010000005.1 coordinate 615, forward strand.
GATCAGCAGCCGCGTGTACGCATCCGCCGGATTGCGCAGCACTGCCGAGGTCGGACCGGCCTCGCGCACCGTGCCGTCACGCAGCACCACGACGGTGTCGCAGACCTTCTGGATCACGCCGAGGTCGTGCGAGATGAAGAGGTAGCCGACGCCGGTCTCCTGCTGCAGGCGGGCGATCAGCTCGAGGATCTGCTTCTGCACAGCGACGTCGAGCGCCGAGACGGGCTCGTCGAGCACGACCACCGCCGGCTCCACGGCGAGCGCCCTCGCGATCCCGAGCCGTTGGCGCTGTCCGCCGGAGAGCGATGCCGGGCGACGGTCGGCGAGCTCACCGGACAGCCCGACCCGCTCCAGCCAGTCACGCACGCGAACGCTGCGCTCTGCGCGAGCGAGACCCGGATGCCGCAGTGCGACGGCCTCGTCGAGAATGCGCCCGACCGTCCACCGCGGATCGAAGGACGACCCGGGGTCCTGGTACACGAACTGCACATCTCGCGGGTCGTCGCTCGCTCGCCGGACGGTGCCGCCGTCGGCGGTCGCGAGCCCGGCGAGGATGCGAGCGAGCGTCGTCTTCCCGGAGCCGGATTCGCCGACCACACCGAGCGAGCGCCCCCTGCGCACCGCGATCGACACGTCCTGCACCGCGTGCCGCTCGACGCCGCCCGGCAGCCGGAACGTCTTGCTCACGTGTTCGGCGGAGAGCACGACCTCCGCCTCGTCCGCGGCATCCGATGCGGCGACGGCATCCCCCGGCCCCGAATCGAAATGCGGAGCCGCGTCGATCAGCGATCGGGTGTACGGATGCGCGGGTGACGAGAGCACGTCTGCTGTGTTCCCCGACTCGACGACCGCGCCGCCCTGCAGCACGATCACCCGGTCGGCCAGCTGCGACACCACCGCGAGGTCGTGGCTGATCAGCAGCAGCGCGATGCCCTGCGCCTTGAGCTCGCCGAACAGTTCGAGGATCTGCTTCTGCACCGAGACGTCGAGCGCGGTCGTCGGCTCATCCGCGATCAGGACCGCCGGGTCTCCGGCGAGGGCGGTGGCGATCAGCGCCCGCTGCCGTTGTCCGCCGGAGAGCTGGGACGGACGCTCGTCGATGCGGGTCTCGGGGTCCGGCACATGCGTACGGCGCAGCAGCTCGAGCGCGCGAGCCCGACCGGCGCGACCACGGGGTCCGCCGGTCGCGGCGATCGCCTCCTGCACCTCCTTGCCGACCGTGCGGAGCGGGTCGAGCGACGACAACGCGTCCTGCAGGATGTAGCCGATCCGTCGGCCGCGCACCGTGCGCCAGCGGCGCTCCGAGAACGTCCGAGCATCCTGCCCGTCGATCTCGAGCACATCGGCGTGCACGCGCGAGCCGGCGCCGACGAGGCCGAGCAGGCTCCGCGCACTCACCGACTTCCCCGAGCCGGACTCGCCGACCAGCGCGACGCACTCACCGGGGGCCAGGTCGAACCTGACGCCCTCGACGACGGTGCTCGCGGCTCCTCCACCACCGAACGAGACCCGAAGCCCCGCGACCCGAACCAGCGCGCTCATCCGCGTCCCTCCAGTCGTGCCTGCAGTCGTCGACCGAGCACGGTCGTGCTGATGACGAACAGCGTGATCGCGAGACCGGGGAACACCGCGGCCCACCACCCGAGCGTCAGGAAGTTGCGGGCGTTGGAGAGCATGGAGCCCCATTCCGGGGTCGGCGGCGGACTGCCGAGTCCGAGGAACGACAGCGCGGCGCCCGCGAGCGTCGCCCCGCCGAGGCCGATCGTGGCGATCACGACGACCGGCCGAACGGCGTTCGGCAGCAGGTGCCGGCCGAGCACGGCAGGACGCGAGAGTCCCATGCTGCGCGATGCCTCGATATAGGTGGAGGTGCGTACGCGCAGGGTCTCGCCGCGGACCACGCGGACGTAATAGGGGATGCCGGCGATGCCGATCGCGATCGTCGCGGTCGCGAGCCCGCCGCCGAACAGCGCGAGGATCAGGATCGCCAGGACCAGCTCGGGGAACGCGGCGCCGATGTCGGTGAGCCGCAGCGTGATGGTCGAGATCACCCGGTTCGAGAGCCCGGCGACCAGGCCGAGCACCGTGCCGAAGACGAGCGAGATGAGCACGGCGCCGAAGCCGAGCACGAGCGAGCTGCGGGCGCCGTAGATGATGCGGGCCAGCACGTCGCGGCCGATCTCATCCGTGCCGAGCGGATGCACCGGCGACGGCGGGGAGAGGATCAGCGCGCGATCAGCGGCGAGCGGATCCTGCCCGGTGAGCAGCTGCGGCCAGAGGGCGGCGAGCACGAAGAGGATGAGCACCAGCGCGCACAGCAGCGTGCCGATGTCTGCGGCGAGCCGCACCCAGCCGCGCCAGCGGACGACGGTGGCGCGGGGCGCGACGGCCTCGGCGACGACTCCACCGCTCATGCGACGACCTCCTTCCGGCCGGTCTCGCGCACTCTCGGATCGACGAGTCCGTACGACAGATCGACGAGCGTGTTGACGAGGATGAACACCGCGGTGCCGACGAGCACGACGCCGATCACGACCGGGATGTCCTGCGAGGCGACCGAGGTGACGAGCAGGCGGCCGAGGCCCGGACGACTGAACAGCGTCTCGGTGATCGCGGCGCCGCCGAGCAGCGCACCGAACGAGAAGCCGAGCATCGTGAGGTACGGCACCGCTGCATGCCGCAGCGCGTGCCGGACCGTGACCGCGAGCGAGCCGAGGCCGCGGGCCCGGGCGGAGAGGATGAACGGCTGCTCCAGCGCGTCGTCGAGCGACTGGCGCAGCACCTGCAGCAGCAGGGCCGCAGCGGGAAGCGCGAGGGTGAGCGCCGGGAGGACGAGCGACCGCAGATCGCCGCTGTCGAGGATGGGCAGGGCGCGCAGCCACACCGCGAAGACCAGCATCAGGATGAACCCGAGCCAGAACACGGGGGTGGATGCCAGGACGAGCTCGAGTCCGGAGGAGATCCAGCTCGGAAGCCGACGGCCGGCGGTGAGCACCCCGCCGACGAGGGAGATCACGATCGCGAGCAGGGTGGCCGCGAGCGCGAGTGCAACGGTCGGCCCCGCCTGGGCGGCGAGGAGCTGGCCGACCGGCTGCTCCTGCACGTACGACATGCCGAGGTCGCCGCGCACGAGACGCCCGAGGTAGAGGAAGTACTGCACGAGGAGCGGCTCGTCGAGGTGGTACTCCTGCCGCACGACGGCGAGCACCTCGGGGCTGATGTCGACCTGCTGCTGCCCGGCCCCGAGGATCGCGAACGCCGGATCGACCGGTACCAGACGGAGCGCGAAGAACGTGAGGGTCGCGGCTCCGAGGAGCGTGATCAGGCTCACACCGAGACGGGGGAGCACCCTCCAGACGGCGAGGCTCATGGTTCTCCTTTCACGGGTTGGGCCCTTCGACAGGCTCAGGGACCCAGGTGCGTGCGGGGCAGGGCCCTTCGACAGGCTCAGGGACCCGGGCGCGTGCGGGGCAGGGCCCTTCGACAGGCTCAGGACCCCGGTGGTTGGGGTGCTGAGCCTGTCGAAGCATCCGTCAGTTCTTCCAGGCGTCGAACAGGTACGGCTGCGGCCACGCGTAGTCCCACGTGACGCCGTGGATGTTCGGCTGCCAGGCGACGACGCGAGCACGCGAGTAGAGCGGGATCGACGGGGCGAGCTCGGGCAGCAGCTCCTGCGCCTGGCCGTAGAAGTCGGCGCGGGCCACCGGGTCGGCGCTCGCCCTGGCCTGTGCCAGGAGTGCATCGAGCTCGGGGTCCGACAGGAACGAGGCGTTCGAGCCGATCGACGAGCCGTCCGACACGTTGTCGCCGCCGTACAGACGCCAGAGCTGCATGCCCGTCGCCTCGGACTGGAACGACGGCATGATGCCGTAGTCGCCGTTGTAGAGACGCTGCGAGAAGTCCGCGGCGGGAACCGGCTGCAGCACGATCTCGAAGCCGAGCGCCTTGCCGTCGATCTGCACCTGCTCCAGCGTGCGCTGGGCGAGCTGGTCGTTGTCGGCGTACGGGATGACCGTGCTCAGGCGCTCGCCGTCCTTCGTGCGGTACCCCTCGTCATCCGTCTCGGTCCAGCCGGCCTCGTCGAGCAGTGCCCCGGCGGCGTCCGCATCGAAGTCGATGACGTTCTCGAGGTCCTTCTTGTAGTCGGGCGTGGTCGTCGCGAGGTACTCCTGCACCGGGTAGGCGCCGAAGGTGGCGCTCTTGACGATCGCCGCGCGATCGATGCCGTGCAGCAGCGCCTGGCGCACCTTCACGTCGTCGAACGGAGCGGTGCGCGTGTTCAGGTGCAGCGTGAAGCCGACACCGGGGAGCAGGAACTCCTCCGAGCCGTAGGCGTCGTTGCTCTTGACCTCTTCCGCATACTCCGGCGCGATGTAGTCGACGATGTCGGCCTCACCCGTGATGAGCGCGTTGTACCGCGTCTGGTCCTCGGGGAGGAAGCGGTAGGTGATCGTGTCGAGGTACGCGGCGCCCTCGTGAGTGCCCTCTGGGCCCCAGTCGTAGTCGTCGTTGCGCACGTAGCTGAGGCTCTGCCCCTTGACCCACTCGTCGAACTTGAACGGGCCGGTGCCGACCACGGTCGAGGCGAGCGAGTCGGGGTCGTCGAGCAGCTGCTTCGGCGAGACGATGCCGAAGTACGGGGCTGCGATCAGCGTGAGGAAGCTCGACTCCGGCTGCTCGAGCGTGATGCGCACGGTGTACTCGTCGAGCACCTCGGCGACGGGACCGAGCTTCGCGACCGAGCCGGTGGACTTGTTCGCAGGGTCGGCGACGTAGTCGAAGTTGACCTTCACGGCCTCGGCGTCGAAGGGGGTGCCGTCGTGGAACGTGACGTCGTCGCGCAGCGTGAACGTGTACACGCGGGCGTCATCCGACACCTCCCACTCGGTCGCGAGCCAGGTGCCGTAGGTGCCGTCGCCGTTGTCCCACACGAGGGAGTCGACGACCGGCGTCAGCACGTGCGCGCCACCGGTCTGGTCGACCAGCGGGTTGAGCTGCGGCGGCTCCGAACGCGCAGCGACGACGAGATCGCCGCCCTTGACCGGTTCGCCGTTCGACTCCGGGGCGTCGGCCGACGTGCCGGCAGCGCAGGCGGTCAGGGTCAGTGCAGCGACGACGGCGGCTGCGACGGCAGCTCCGAAACGGCGGGGGTTTCTCGCGGATGCCACGATCGGTCCTCTCGGTAGGCACGGGCTTTCGACGCTATCCAGGGCAGGATCGGCGCAGAGCGGCGCGGTACACGCAAGGAAACGGGGCGTCAGACAGGGTCACACGGGACGCGAGCGGGAGCGCCTGCGCTAGGCTCGCGCCCCGTGGGCGCTACGCCGCCGGGATCTCGTCGAGCGAGAAGTACACCGGCAGGCCGCGCTCGCGGGCGATCACGACGTCCTGGTCTGCGCCGGCGGATGCTCCGGGCAGCCGCAGCACGGCGTCGCAGTGCTGCAGCAGCCGACGCGCGGTCTCGTACATGACGTCGCCCTCGGCATCCGCATCCGTCATGCCGCGCAGGATCGGCAGCGCGACCCATTCGCCGATCATCGGGACGTGCCCGAGTCGGTGGATCGGGGCAGCGGCCTCCTCGAGACGTTCGAGGTTGCGGGCGATCAGGTCGGGGTCGCCGTCGGTTCCGGAGCGGTAGGGGCCGGCGATGAGGATCAGGAGTGGTGATGTCATGTCGAAGACTGTAACCTGAAACGTGCAACAACGTGCAACTTCACGAAGGAACCGTATGCTCGGCGCACAGCGCAAGACTCATCTGCTCGACATCCTCGACCGGGACGGCAGAGTGGTCGCCAAGACCGTCGCCCACGATCTCGGGGTGTCGGAGGACTCGATCCGCCGCGACCTCCGCGAACTCGCCGATGAGGGCAGGCTCGTGCGCGTCTACGGCGGCGCCCTTCCCGTGCCGCCGGCAGATCGTCCGGTGCAGCTCCGGCACGGGCTCGCCACCGAGAGCAAGGAGCGCGTCGCGCGCCGGGCGGTCGAGCTCATCCGCCCGGCATCCACGATCGTGCTCGATGCCGGCACCACCACGCTCGCGATGGCGCGGATGCTCCCGCGCGACGCATCGCTCGCGGTCATCACACCGAGCCCTGCCGTCGCCCTCGCGGTCGCCGAGCACTCCGACGCCCGCATCATCCTGATCGGCGGCGAGCTCTCGCGTCACTCGATGGTCGCGAGCGGTCCCCTCGCGATGGAGGCAGTGCAGCACCTGTCGGCTGACGCCTTCTTCCTGGGCGTCACGGGCATCGACCCGGTGCACGGCCTCACGACCGGATCCGTCGACGACGCCGTCACGAAGCGCGCGCTCGCCGCCAGGAGCGCCGCGACCTACGTGCTCGGCAGCGAGGAGAAGGTCGGCGCCGTCTCGCACTTCCCGGTGATCGCGCTCGACGCCGTCGCCGGGATCGTCGTCGACCCGCTCGACCGCAACCCGCTGATCGACGAGCTGCCGGTCGTGGGCTGAGGGCGGTCGCTGAGCTCACGCCCCTGGGTCGCTGAGCTCACGCCCCTGGGTCGCTGAGCTCACGCTCTGGGTCGCTGAGCTTGTCGAAGCGTCGGGCCCTTCGACAAGCTCAGGGACCCAGGCACGGCGACCTCAGGGACCCAGGCACGGCGACCTCAGGGACCCAGGGCACGGCGACCTCAGAGGCCCAAGGCACGGCGACCTCAGGGGCCAGGCGGTCACCCGCGAGCGAGGCGGCGCCACGCGAGCTCAGCGAGCAGCGAAGCCTGCAGCGGCAGCACGCCGTCGTCGAAGACCGTGTGCTCCGCGTGCATCGGCGTGGGTCCTGATGCCGTGGCGGCGCCGACGAACACCAGCGTGCCGGGCACCTCCTGCATTACATAGGAGAAGTCCTCCGATGCCATCGACGGCTCCGGGAGGCGGGTGACGCGCTCGGGGCCGAGGAGCTCGTCGAGCACGGCCAGCACCTCGCGGGTCTCGGCCGGGTCGTTGTACGTCACCGGGTACGAGGCGATGAACTCGGCATCGAGCCGGCATCCGTTCGCCTCGGCGATCCCGACGAGCATCGTCGGCAGCTGCGTGCGCACGGCGTCGAGCGTGGTCATCGAGAGCGTGCGGATGTTCGCCTCGAGGGTGACGGCGGATGCCAGCACGTTGCCGGCCGCGGAGTCGCTGCCGAGGCGGGTGATCGAGATGACCGCCTGATCCGTGGCGGGGAGCCGACGAGCAGCGAAGGTCTGCACTGCGAGGATGAGCTGGGCCGCGACCGGCACCGGATCGATCGCGAGGTGCGGGAATGCGGCGTGGCCGCCGGTGCCGTGCAGCGTCATCCGCAGCGCGCTGGCGCTCGCCATCATCGACCCCTCGCGCGTGACGAGCTGGCCGAACGGGGTGGCGCTGTCGACGTGGATCGCGTAGGCCGCGACGGCTCGCTCGCCAGCGGCATCCAGCACGCCCTCCTCGATCATGACCCGACCGCCGGCGTAGCCCTCCTCGCCCGGCTGGAACATGAAGACCACCGTGCCGGGCAGCTCGTCGCGCCGCGCCACCAGCAGCCGCACGGCGCCGAGGAGCCCTGCCATGTGCAGGTCGTGCCCGCACGCATGCATCGCGCCGGAGGTCGACGCGAAGGACTCGTCGGCGCGTTCGGTGATCGGCAGTCCGTCCATGTCGCCGCGCAGCAGCACGACCGGTCCGGGGCGTCCACCGCGCAGCACCGCGGTGATCGACGTCAGCGCCGCGCCCCGGGTGATCTCGAGTCCGAGCCCCTCGAGCTCCCGCAGCAGGATCGCCTGCGTGCGCGGAAGGTCCAGTCCGACCTCGACCGTGGCGTGCAGTTCACGGCGCACCGCGATCAGGTCGTCGCGCAGCAGCTCGGCGGCAGCGTCGAACCGGGTCATCCGAACTGCATCCGCTGGCCGAGCACCGGCACCGCGTCGAGCAGATCCTGCGTGTACGGGTCGCCGGGGTTCGCGAGCAGCGTCTCGGTCGGTCCGGCTTCGACGAGCTTCCCGTTGCGCATCACGCACACCTCGTCGCTGATGTAGCGCACGACCGCGAGGTTGTGCGAGATGAAGAGCATCGAGAGTCCGAGCTCATCCTGCAGCTCGCGCAGCAGGTTGAGGATCGCGCCCTGCACCGACACGTCGAGCGCACTCGTGACCTCGTCGGCGATCAGCACCGACGGCTCACCCGCCAGTGCGCGGGCGATCGTGATGCGCTGCCGCTGACCGCCGGAGAATGCGCCGGGGCGCTCTCCCGCACGGTCGGGGTCGAGGTGCACCTGCGCCAGCAGCTCGCGCACGCGGGCGATCCGCTCGGCACGTGTCCACCGGCGTCCGGTCGCCCGCAGCGCCTCGGCGATCGAGTCGCCGATCGGCATCAGCGGGTCGAGCGCCGAGAACGGGTCCTGGAACACCAGCTGCATCCGCCGCCGCGCGCCGCGCGCAGCGGACCCGCCGCCGACCGCCTCGACGCCGTCGACCGTGATCGAGCCGGACTCCGGACGCACGAGACCGACGGCCGCAGCAGCGATCGTGCTCTTGCCCGAACCCGATTCGCCGACCAGACCGACCGTCCGGCCCTTCGGCACCGCGAGGCTCACCCGCTCGACCACTCGGGTGCGGCCGTATCGGACGCTCAGGTCTTCAATCTCGAGTGCGTTCACACCGACACCTCCCGGTCGTGGTTCGTGGCGTCTTCGTGCGAGGCGTCGTCGTGAAGGCCTGCATCGTCGAGCGCTTCAGGCAGCAGCTCCGGTGCGATCACCGGCAGCGGCTGCGTACGGTCGCTCGTCATGTCCGGCAGGCACGCGATCAGTGCCTTCGAGTACGGATGCCGCGCATCCTCGCGGATGCGGCGAGCATCGAGCGTCTCGACGATCCGGCCGCCCTTCATCACGATCACGCGGTCGCAGAACGCCGAGACCAGCGCGATGTCGTGCGAGATGAACACGATCGCAGCGCCCGTCTCCTCCTGCGCGCGATGCAGCACGTCCATGACCTGCCGCTGCACCGTGACATCGAGGGCGGTCGTCGGCTCGTCCGCGATGATCAGGCGGGGGCGCCCGGTGAGCGCCATCCCGATCATGGCCCGCTGCCGCATGCCACCGGAGAACTCGTGCGGATACTGCTTCAGGCGGGCGGCGGCGTTCGCTATGCCGACCGCGTCGAGCGCGTCGGCGGCACGTGCACGGGCCTGCGCCGGACGCATCCCCATGTGCACCTCCGGCACCTCGGTCAGCTGTCGCCCGATCGTGAGCGCTGGGTTGAGCGAGGTGAGCGGGTCCTGGAAGATCATGCCGAGCTCGACGCCCAGCCTCGACCGGTCGGCGGAGCTGAGCGTCCGGGTCATGTCGATGTCATCGAAGCGGTGGGCTGTGGTCGCGATGCGGGCGTCGTCACCGAGGAGTCCGGCGAGCGCCATCGCGGTGAGCGACTTGCCCGAACCGGATTCGCCCACGATCCCGACGATCTCGCCAGGCGAGACCCGAAGGTCGACGCCTCGGACTCGCTCGATGACACCGCCGTCGGCCGTGGCGAACGCGATGCGCAGGTCGGTGATCTCGGCGATCACATCGGTCGCGGCCGCCGTGGTGCTCTCCGGCGCACCCCGGCGGCGACGCGGCGTGAGCGTGACCGCGCCGGTCGCCCGAGCGGCGACCGCACGGAAGCCCTGTCCGCGGGATCCGGCGACCGCCTCGCTGAGCAGCGTGAACACGAGACCGGCGAGCACCACGGCGATGCCGGGGCCGATCGCGGCGAGCGGGTTGATGTAGATGCGCAGGATGCCCTCCTGCAGCATCCGACCCCAGTCGTACGCAGGAGCCTGCACGCCGAGCCCGAGGAAGGAGAGCCCCGCGAACGACAGCAGCGTGACGCTGGCAGTGGCCGCCGCGTTCACGAAGAACGGATTCGCGATGTTCGGCAGCACGTGCCGGAGCAGGATGCCGATCGGGCCGACGCCGACGACCCTGGCCGCGCGCACGTAGTCGCGACCCGAGACGGATGCCGCGAGGTTGTAGACCAGGCGCGCGAACGACGGGATGCCGGCGAAGCCGATCGCGAGCATCGCGCCGGTCGCGGTCGCGCCCCAGATCACGGTGAAGAACAGCACCATCAGCAGCCACGGGAAGGCGAGCAGGATGTCGAGCAGTCCGGTGAACAGGCGGCGCGGGTGCTTCGGCAGGATGCTGGCGACGAGGCCGAACACGATCCCGCCGACGAGCGAGATCGCCGTGGCGCCGAGCGTCAGCAGCAGGGTGAGCCTGGTCGCGACCAGCACGCGGGCGAGCACATCGCGACCGAGCTCATCGGTGCCGAACGGGTGCGCGGCGCTTGCGGGGAGCAGGCGGGACGACACGTCGGTGGTGTCGGCGGCAGGGCCCCAGATCGTCGGGCCGGCGATCGCGATGAACAGCAGCAGGGCGCAGCCGACGATCGCCGAGATCGCGGTCGGGTTCAGCAGCTTCTTGCGCAGCGACATGTCTCAGCCCTCCGTGATCGACGAGCGGGGATCGATGGTGGCGAGGATCAGGTCGACGACGAGGTTCACGCCGAGCACGATCAGGGCGTAGACGATGACCACGCCCTGCACCATCGGATAGTCCTTGGCACCGACCGACGACACCATGATGGTGCCGAGGCCCGGGATCGAGAACACGGTCTCGATCAGCACGGTCGCGGCGGTCAGCCCCGCGAGGATCAGGCCGCCGACCGTGAGCGATGCGGTCACGATGTTCGGCAGCGCGTGGCGCAGGTGGATGAGGTGCCGCGGGAGACGTTTCGCCCGCGCCGTCGTCATGTACGTGGTGTCGAGCACCGCGAGCATCTCGACCTGCACGATGCGCACGAGGTACGCCATCGGGCCGATCGCGAGCGCGATCACCGGCAGCACGGCATCCTCCGGCGATCCCCAGCCGGCTGCCGGCAGCCAGCCGAGCTGCACCGCGAACAGCGAGATGAGTCCGACCGCGACCAGGAAGCTGGGCACCGCGATCAGGATGCCGAGCACGGCCGAGACCGCCATCGTCAGCCCGCGGCGGCGGCCGGAGCGAGCCAGCACGGCGGCGCCGATACCTGCCGGCAGCGCACCGATCACGGCGATGATGAACGCCAGCACCGCGAGCAGCAGCGTGGTCGGGAAGCGCTGCGCGATCACGTCGCCGACCGGACGCTGCAGTCGCACCGAGGTGCCGAGGTCGCCGGTGAACAGCCCGCCGATGAACCGGAAGAACTGCTCCCACATCGGGCGATCGAGTCCGAGCTGCGCTCTGGTGGCCTCGACGAGCTGCGGGGTCGCGCTCTGGCCGAGCGCCGCTCGCACCGGATCGCCCGGCACGAGGTACATCAGGAGGAAAGAGGCCACGATCACCACGGCGAGCGAGATGACCAGTCGGCCGAGGCGGCGGAACAGGAAGGCTGTCCGCGGGGAGAGCCCCCGCCGCAGACGGCGCTCCTCCACCCGCGCCGCCAGGGCGGCCGTGCTGGTGTCGGCCACCTCGGCGGTCGCGAGAGGAGGAGTCGTCGTCATGGTGTCAGCCCAGCATCCGGATCGAGGTCGGCTGGATGAAGTTCGGCTGATCGAAAGTCGCACCGGACTGGTAGGTCGGCAGGATGTTGTCGATCACCGGGAAGACGTCGAACCGCTCGATGAGCTCGTTCTCGGCTTCGTTCCAGATGCCGCAGGCTGCGTCCGGCGTCGCGCTGGAGGCCTCGGCCACGAGCGCCGAATACTCCGGGTTGTCGACCCACATGAAGTTCAACCCGCCCTCATCGGGGGTGGCGCCGTCGAAGAAGACCGACAGCAGCACAGGTCCGCCGGGAGCGATCTGCACCCAGCCGGTGTCCCAGTCCGCCGTCGAGTAGAGCTGCTCCGACCAGGCCGCCGCGTCGTTCGCGGAGAGCTCGGTCGTCACCCCCAGGCCGTCCCAGGTCTCCTTGACGAGCTCCGCTGCTGCGGCGTGCGTCGAGGTGGGGGCGTTGTAGACGAACTTGATGGTGAGCGGCTTGCCGTCCTTGGTGCGGAGGCCGTCGTCGCCGAGCGTCCAGCCGGCCTCGTCGAGCAGTTCGCCCGCACGGTCGAGATCGGTGTCCGGCAGCGTCCAGCCCGGCTCGTCGGCCACGCACAGCAGCGGGTTCTTCGTGACGAGCGAGACCGACTCGAGTCCCTCACCGTCGGCGATGACCGTGCCGACCTCGTCGCGGTCGATCGCGATCGAGAGCGCTTCGCGCACGAGCGGGTCGGAGAACGGGCGGCCCTCCTTCTCGTTGAACAGCATCATGCCCACCGGGTTGCGCACGCCCGTGTGGGTGAGGCCGGCTCCGTCGAGACGCGAGCGGTCGGCACCCGAGATGGTCGCGGCGTTGATCTCGCCGGAGACCAGCAGGTTCGCCGCGGTGCTCTCATCGGTGATGACGCGCGCCTCGATCGTGTCGGGCAGACCGGCGGTCTCGCTCGTCACGTCGTCGGGACCCCAGGTGTAGTCGTCGCGCTTGGTGAACGTGTAGGTGTCACCCGGCTTGATGTCGCTCAGGCCGAAGAGCCCGGTGCCGTCGGTCGCGTCAGACAGCGTCGTCGGGTCGGCGAGCCCCGCGTCGCACACCAGCATGATGGTGCCGGTGTTGACAGCCAGGAACGGGTTGTTCGCCGCGCTGGTCACGGTGACGACGTTGCCATCGGCGGTCGCCGAGATCGTCTCGTCGATGACCGAGCCGTACGAGAAGGTCGCGTTGGCCGGGTCGGCGTTGTAGTTCAGGTTGTCGGCGACCGTCTGCCCGGTGAACTCGGATCCGTCGGTGCAGGTGATGCCGTCCTTCAGGGTGAAGACGACCTCGGTGCCCGTCTCCTCCCAGCTCTCAGCGAGCCAGGGCACCAGATCGCCCTCGGAGGTGACGGCGATCAGTGACTCGTAGGCGAGGCTGACGACCGCGAAGGTGTCGGGAGAGACGGCCTTCAGCGGGTTCAGGTCGCCGGGGTCGTCGCCGACCGCGGTGACGAAGGTGCCGCCGGAGACGACATCTCCGGACGACTCGGACGGGTCGGTGGAACCCGCGCAGGACGTCAGCGTCAGCGCGAGCGCAGAGAGAACGGCGGCCACGGGTACTGCGGTACTGCGTTTCATTGCGATCTCCTCGTTTCGGGTGCGGGATACAGCTGGTGGTGACGCAGTGCGGTCAGCGGACCACGGCGTCGGCGGACAGCCGGGCGAGCGGACCGGCCGCCTTCACGGTCACGTTCACGGTGGGGTGGGCGGTGTAGGGCACGTGCGTCTCGAGGACGTCGACGATCGACACCTGCAGCGGATCGGCGCCGGCCTGGATCGCCTTCGCGATCGCGGCCTCGGATGCCTGCTCGATCGCCGAGTCCCGGTCGCCCATCGGAGCCATCTGATCGGCGCGGCCGCCGGCGAGCGAGATCGCGGCGCCGACCGCGTTCGCCACACCGCCGTGATCGGGTCGGAGGATGCGTCCGGCGCTCGCGAGGTGATCGGGGACGAGGAACCCGCCACCGCCGACGACGACGAGCGGGATGTCCAGGCGACCGAGCGAGAGGCGCTCGACCGCTTCCTCCAGGCGGTCTGCGACGACAGCGAGCGCGCGTTCGAGCGCTGCGGTCATCGGACCGTCGAGTGCGGGGAGCGAGCGGCCGTCGACCGGGCTGCCGGCGAGCGCAGCGGCATCCGTCAGCGTCGGCGTCGAACCGCCGAAGAGCAAGCCCTCCTGGTTGATGCGGTAGCCGACCGAGTCGGGTCCGACTCGACCGGAGGCGACGTCGATGACCGTGCCGCCGCCGATGCCGAGGCTGAGGATGTCGGGCATCCGGAAGTTCGTCCGCACGCCGCCGATCTCGCGCGGCAGCGTGGACTCGCGCGGGAACCCGCCGACAACGACGCCGAGGTCGGAGGTCGTGCCGCCGACGTCGATCACGATCGCGTCGTCGTGGCCCGAGAGGTAGGCGGCGCCGCGGATGGAGTTCGCGGGTCCCGAGCCGATCGTCAGCACCGGGTACTGCGCGGCGTAGTCGAGCGACATGAGCGTGCCGTCGTTCTGGGCGAAGAAGGTGGCCGCGTCGAGGCCCTCCTCGTCGACGACCGTGACCAGCGCCTCGGTCACCGAGCGGGCGACGCCGTACAGCGCGGCGTTCAGCAGCGTGGCGTTCTCGCGCTCCAGCAGACCGGTCGGGCCGATGTCCTGGCTCAGGAACACCCTGGCGTCAGGACCCAGGTGTCCACGGAGCAGGTCGGCGACCTCGAGCTCCTGCTCGGGAGACGAGGGACTGAAGATCCCGGCGACGGCGATCGCGTCGAAGCGGTCGAGTCCGTCGACGAAGCGCAGGATGCCGTCGCGGTCGAGCGGCGCGATCGGGGTGCCGTCGACCATGTGGCCGCCGCCGAGCATCGCGGACCCCGCGAGCACCATGCTGACGAGGTCCTCGGGCCAGCCGGTCAGCGGCGGGTACTCGGTCGCAGCAGGGGCGCCGAGCCGGATCATCGCGACCTTGTCGAGCTGCCGGCGCTGCACGATCGCGTTCGTCGCGTGCGTGGTGCCGAGCATGACCCGCGAGACGCGGGAGCGGTCGTCGCCGATCGAGGCGAGCACATCGCGGATGCCGGCTCGGATGCCGCCGGTGATGTCATCCGTCGTCGCGCGCTTCGTCCAGGCGAGCACCCGGCCGTCGCCGTCGAGCACGACCGCATCCGTGTTGGTGCCGCCGACGTCGACGCCGATGGACAGGTCACGAGCGGTCATCGCGCTGCTCCTTCGAAGGGGACGTAGGGGAGGTCGTAGCCGAACGCGGCAGGGCCGGCGAGTTCGAGTCCGCGCTGCGTGCGCCAGATCGGATCGCACGCCCAGGCGAGCACCGAGACCCGCTGGCCGAAACGCAGCATCTCGGTGGTGATCGCGTGGCCGGTCTCGGCGTCGATGATCGTGATGAGGTCGGGGACGCTGACCAGCACCTCGCCGTCCTCGAGGACGAGCAGGTTCTCGTTCTGCAGCTCGAGGCGCTGCAGGCGTCCTCTGTCACCACCCGTGCCGGTGATCGTGACCGAGCCGCGGACGAAGCCGCCGGCGGTACGGCGGTCGAGGTCGGTGATCTTGCCGGTCATCAGCACGCGGGCGTCGAGCTCCTCGGCAACGGCCGCGACCGGATCGGACGACGACATCAGCGCGTGGCCGACGCGGATCGAGGCGCTCACGGTGCCCTCGATCACGGCGCCGCGCACCTGGTCGGCCGTCATCGGGTAGTGCGCGCCGATGCAGATCGAGCCGCTCGCGACGGTGAGGGCGCGGGCGTGCCGCTCGAGCCAGTGCAGGTCGATCGTCTTCATGACCGAGATGTTCCCGACCACGTCGCTCTGCACGGCCCACGCGCACGGGATGCCGGCGACGTTCATCGCGACCATCGCGGCGTCGGGGAACGCGCGGCCCATGCCGTCGGCGTCGAGCACCTTGAGCCCCAGGCGGGCTGCCCAGCCGATCGGCTGCACGCCGTTGCCGCCGCCGATCTCCGCAGCCATGAGGGTGGTGACCCTGCGGCCGAGCAGCCGCTCCGCCTCGGCGAGCAGCGCATGGATCTGGCCGGTGGCCGAGAGCATCTCGATGCCGACCGTCGGAGCGCCGATGCCGGACATCAGGATCACGACATCGTCATCGTCGAGATCGGCCACCGTCACGAGCGGCACGGGTCCGTGCTCGCGGAGCGCCTTCTCGACCATGATCTGACTCGTGTACACGGCGCCACCGCCGCCGGTGCCGAAGATCGCGGTGCCGATGCCGAGGGCGGCGACGTCGTCCGCGGTGATCTCGGTGATCGGCGCCGACGTGCGTGCGGCAGGGGATATCTGGGCCATGTGTTCACGGTACGGAGCGTTCCGCAGCGTGACAATGTTCCGATCCGCCAGTGTTTCGGGTCATACTGTGCGCATGGCACAGTACTCGCTGCGAGATCTCCGCGATGACGCCGACCGACTGGGACTCCGGCTCGTCGCCGGCCCGATCGACGATCGCCCGATCACCCGCGTCGACCTCGTCGCGGTCGACCGGCTCGACGCGCTCACCGCCGGCACCCTCGCCATCGTCCCCGGTGACGAGCAGCCGCCGCCCTTCCGCGTCGACGTCGCACTGCGCCAGGCCAGCGCGCGCGGTCTCGCCGGCATCGTGTTCACCACTGGGCTCGCACTCGCGGAGACCGCGACCGTGCTCGCCGAGCGAGGCGGGGTGCCGGTGTTCTCCGCGGCCGGCGTCGGAGCCGCCGACCTCGCGAAGGTCATCGACCGGGCGATCTCCGGCGGCGCATCCGAGGCGATGATGCGCGGGGCGCAGGCGGTGACAGCCGCCACCGCGGCGGCCGGCGACACCGGCAGCACGACCGAGAGCATCCTGGCCGCGGCGGGGAGCGTGCTCGGCACCGAGCTGTCGCTGAACGCCGATCCGGAGGTCTCCTGGACCGACACCGACGCGGTCTTCATCGGCGAGGTGCCGGTCGGGCGTCTCGTCGCCGGGAGCACCGATGGCGCCACCGAGGTGTCGCTGCCGGTGATCGCCTCGCTGCTGTCGCGCGTCGCGCAACGGCAGAGCCGGGACCGCTACGCGCCCACCCAGTCGCGCGCAGATCTGCTCGTCGAGCTCGTGCTCGCCGACTCCACCCGCGCCGAGGGCTTCGTCGGGCAGGCCGCTCGGCTCGGGCTGCCACTCCCCCAATCGCACGTCGTGGCCTGGCTCGCCCCCACCCGCCCGAGCGACACCGACGCCCGCGCGCCGCGCAGCGTGCAGCCGGCGCTCGAGCTGTTCGCGCTGCAGCTGGTCGAGGCGCGCGATGAGCTCTGGCACGTCGCCTTCCTCCAGGACGATCTGATGCTCGTGTGCACCGAGGAGCATGGCGCCGGCGACCACCAGCGGCGGGTGCGCGAGATCGCGATCCTGATCCAACGCCAGGCGCAGGAGCTCGCAGGCTCCGACTGGACCTACACGCTGGGACTCGGCACCCCGCAGCTCGGCGCGCTCGGGCTGCGGCAGTCGGCCGCCGAGGCGCGGATCGCCGCCGAATCCGCGATCGCCGCCGGGCGCTTCGGCGGGGTCGAGCTCACGGACGTCACGGGGCTGCGCCGCGTGCTGCTCGACGTGTACGCCTCGCCGATCAGCCGCGAGCTGCTGCACGACGTGCTGCGCCCCCTCGATGAGCTCGGCGCCGAGCGCGCGCTGCAATCGGTGCGCACCCTGCTCGCGTACCTGGCGCACGACGGCTCGCTCGTGCACGCCGGCAAGGAGCTGATGCTGCATCCGAACGGCGTCGGCTATCGGATGCGGCGGATCCGCGAGCTGCTCGGCATCGACCTGACCGAGCCCGACGCCCGCTTCGCGGTCGAGCTCGCCTGCCGCGTTCGGCTGCTCGGCGCCGGGTAGGGATCAGTTCGCGAGCTCGGCGCGCAGCGCATCGCCGTCGGCATCGAGCTGCGGGGCACGAGCGAGTCGCGCGGTGCCGTTCGTGCTCAGCGCCGAACGCACGATCGAGACACCGTCGTCGTGCTCGATCAGGCCGAGCGCCTCGGCCTGGGGGCCGCGCGCGGCATCCTCCGGGCTCCGCACCCTCGCCACGAGCACCCTCGCCGCCTGCAGCCGCTCGACGACCGAATCGACCTCGAGCGCCGAGACGCAGTCGCCGAGCACCCGCTCGAGCTCGTCCCGACCTTCGACCCTGGCCTGATTGCCTTCCCACCGCTCGACGCCGAGCGCCGCGCCGAGATCGAGCGCGTGCACGAGTCGGGCGAACATCGCGTCATTCGTCGCGCCGAGCACCACCTGCCCGTCGGCGGCGGCGAACGCGCGGTACGGCACGATCGACGGATGCGAGCTGCCCCACGGCTTCGACGGCGGCCCGCCGGCCGAGGTCGCGGCGATCACGGTCCCGAGCGAACTCAGCGCGGTCGCGAACAGCGAGAACTCGAGCCGTCGCCCTCGGCCGGTGCGCTCGCGTTGCAGGAGCGCGGCGAGCACGCCGTTGATCATCGACATGCCCGTCGCGATGTCGACCATCGCGACGCCCGAGCGCACCGGATCGGCACCCTCGTACCCGGTCACGTACATGAGACCGGACTCGGCCTCGACCGTCACGGCGGTGCCGGGTTCGGCCGCGAGCGGCCCCTGCTGCGAGAACCCGCTGATCGAGGCGTAGACCAGTCGAGGGAACGCCACCCGCATCGCGGCGGCGCCGATGCCGAGTCGATCGGCGACCCCGGGGCGGAAACTCTCGACCAGCACATCCGCCGTGCCGATCAGGCGGTGCGCCGTGCCACGGTCCTGCGGGTCGGCGAGATCCAGCGCGATGCTGCGCTTGCCGCGGTTGATCGCGTGGAAGTACGCGCTCGCGCCGTGCACGAAGGGCGGACCCCAGTGCCTGGTCTCGTCGCCGATGCCCGGCTGCTCGACCTTGATCACGTCGGCGCCGAGCTCGGCGAGCGTCATGGTCGCTGAAGGACCGGCCAGCAGTCGAGTGAAGTCGACCACCCGGATGCCGGTCAGCGGCCGGAAGTCGGCGTCGTCGTCCATGCACGATCCCCCTCGATGCTCGTCCTTCGAGCGACGCTACCCGCGCCGCCGGTCTCCGTTCATGGGCACTGCGCACACCGAGGCTGACGCGCGGTGGGCGGATGCCACATGATCGGATGCCGCGTCGCGCCCTAGGCTCGCAGCCATGCCCTACACGGATGCCGCGGATGTGCGCCTCTACTACGAGGCGTTCGGTGATGCCGATGCCCCCGTGCTCGTCCTGGTGTCTGGCGGCGGCGCGCAGCTGCTCGCCTGGGATGAGCGCTTCATCGCGATGCTCACCCAGGGCGGTGTGCGCGTCGTGCGGTTCGACAACCGCGACACCGGGTTCTCGCAGCGCTTCGGCGGACCGGACGAGGTCGACGGCGGGTACGACCTGTCCGACCTGGCCGAGGATGTGCTCAGAGTGCTCGACGACCTCGGCGTCGAATCGGCGCACGTGGCCGGTCACTCGATGGGCGGCATGATGGCGCAGATGCTCGCGATCGAGCATCCGGAGCGCGTCCGCAGCCTCGGGCTGCTCTCGACCATCCCCGGCCAGTCGCTCCGCTACGTGCTCCACGGCGAGCGCCCCGAACTCGCCGAGCCGCCGGTGCGCATCACCCGCGAGCAGGCGATCGCCTTCACCGAGACCGTGCTGCGGGCGGCCCCGCCCGGGCGCTACGACCCGCAGGTCGAATGGCATGTCGCGGCGACCGGCGAGGCGTACGACCGCGGCTACTTCCCGGAGGGCTTCTCCCGGCAGTGGGCAGCGCTCAAGCGGGCACCCGAGCGGCTCGATGCCCTGAAGTCCGTGACCGTGCCGACCCTCGTGTTCCACGGCCGCGAGGACGACGTGCTGCACTGGGCGTCGGCGGTCGACATCGCCGAGGCGATTCCCGGCGCCGAACTCCAGGTGCATCCGGACATGGGGCACCTGATCCCGCACGAGCTGTGGCCCGATCTGGCCGCGGCGCTGCTGCGCACGGTCGCGCGGGCAGAGGAGCAGCGCTGAGCTGCATCAGCGACCCAGCGATCCGACGACTCAGCGATCCGACGACTCAGCGATCCGCTTCGGCGTCGAACGCCTCGGTGCCGGTCTGGGAGAACGGATGCGGCCCTCGCGGCCCGAACACGAGCACGAGTTCAGCCACGGCATCCGATTCGTTGCGCACCCCATGCAGCAGGCCCTCCGGGGCGTAGAACGCGTCGCCGGCGCGGAGCACCCGCCGCTCCTCCCCCGAGGTCACGACGACCTCGCCGCTGGTCACGATGTACATCTCGTCGGAGCTGTTCGTCGAGCAGCTGTCCGGATCGCCTTCGAGGTGGTGATGCTGCCCCTCCTCGGCACCGGGCTCGAGCCGGTAGAGCATCACCGACGTCGGCAGCGCGGTGGTCTGCTGGAAGTACCACTCGATGCCGACTCGACCCTCGCCGTGGTACAGCTCCCAGTCATGGCTGTTGTCGCCCCGCTTCTGCACGCGCATGCGTGTCAGTGTGCGCGAGCGTGACGCGGCGCGCTATGGATCGCGGCCCCATGATGCACGGAGCGCGATGTGGTGCGCTCACTCCGTGCGCGATCCGCGGATCATCTCGGCGTAGCCGTCGGTGTAGCTCGGGTACCGCAGGTCGCCGAGCACGGAGCGCAGCAGCGTGCCGTCGAGCACGGTGCCGCTCTGCCCCGCAGTCGGGTCGTCCGGCGGGACGTCCAGGTCGAGCTCCCGGGCGATGAACGCCACGACCTCGCCGAGCGGTGCCGGTGCGGCATCCACTCCGTGCACGAGCGCCGGCGGCTCCGGCATCCGCAGCAGCACGTCGAGGGCGCGGACCAGATCGGTCTCGTGGATGCGGTTGGTGCGTCGGCGGTGGTTCACGACGGCGTGCTCGCGCACCTGGCGCAGCAGGAATTCGCGACCGGGACCGTAGATCCCGGCAGGTCGCACGATCACGGCGTCGAACAGCGCCCGCGCCGCGAGCTCGCCGTCGCGGAGTCCGCGGGCGCGATCGCCGGTCGGGGCCGGCTCATCTGCCTCGGTGATCGTCCGGTCGAACGGCCCGGCCTCGAACACCCCGGTCGACGAGACGAAGATCGTGCGCGCGGGTACAGCCGGCAGCGCATCGGCCACATGCCCCAGCACCACACGGTAGCCCGGGTCGCCCGGCGGCAGCGTCACGACCATCGCATCGACCGCCGGCAGCGGCTCGGCGAGCGGCTCGGCCAGATCGGTGCGGATGCCGACGACGCGGTCGGGCAGGGTGCTGTCGCTGCGACGCAGGGCGACGACCTCGCCGCCGTCCGCGAGCAGCTTCGGCGCGAGGCGCCGGGCGAGCTTGCCGTACCCGACGAGGAGCGTGCGGGCGGGGGCTGGGGAGGTGTCCACCTGCCCAATCTGTCACACGGTCGCCTGGGAGAAGAACGGCAACCGGGCCGAGCGCACCTGCGCCCGACCCGGTCCGGTCACATGGCCGAGCACGAACTCGTTTCGCCGACGGCATCCTGCGCTTCCCCGCCGCCGAGGAGGCTCGTGCGGCCGTCGCCGTCCACGAGCGGAT
Source organism: Microbacterium sp. (assembly GCF_036823965.1). GTDB lineage: Bacteria > Actinomycetota > Actinomycetes > Actinomycetales > Microbacteriaceae > Microbacterium. The sequence continues at coordinate 21,660 of NZ_DAITBE010000005.1, forward strand.
TCTTCGGGCCGCTGCTGCAACAGCTGGCGGTGCTCTGCTGGTCGTTCATGGGTGGTTCCCTTTCATTCTCGGGTGGATGGTGCAGGTCGACTCGCGTCATCCCCTGGCGATGCTTCGGAACCCGCGCAGGCGCAGGCTGTTGCCGACGACGAAGACGCTGGACAGCGCCATGGCCGCCCCGGCAAGCATCGGGTTGAGCATGCCGAGAGCCGCGACGGGGATCGCCGCGACGTTGTACGCGAACGCCCAGAACAGGTTGGTCTTGATGGTGCCGAGCGTCCTGCGAGACAGCCGGATCGCATCGACCGCGCTGCGCAGATCACCACGGACCAGGGTGATGTCGGATGCCTCGATCGCGACATCGGCGCCGGTTCCCATGGCGAGTCCGAGGTCGGCCTGCGCGAGGGCGGGAGCGTCGTTGACGCCGTCGCCGATCATCGCGACGACCTTCCCCTCGCGCTGCAGGCGGGTGACCACATCGACCTTGTCCTTCGGGAGCACCTCGGCGATGACCTCGTCGATCCCCACCTCGGCGGCGATCTGCCTCGCGACGGCCTCGTTGTCGCCGGTGAGCAGCACCGGCGTCAGCCCGATCGCCTTGAACTGCGCGATCGCCTCCGCACTGGTCGGCTTGACCGCGTCAGCCACCACGAGGATGCCGCGGGCCCGACCGTCCCAGCCCACGGCGACGACGGTCTTGCCCTCGCCCTCGGCGCGCGCCTTGGTGGACGCGACCTCTCCGCTCAGCTGCAGCGACCATTCGGCGAGCAGCGACGCACGGCCCACGAGCACCGCATGCCCGTCGACGACACCCTGCACCCCCTTCCCCACGATGTTCGTGAAGCCCTCAGGGCTCGGCAGTGCTCCGACCTCCTGCGTCGCGCCCTTGGCGATCGCCTGCGCGATCGGGTGCTCTGAGGCATCCTCCAGCGCGCCGGCCAGCCGCAGCAGCTCGGCGCGGTCAGTGCCCGGCTCGACCACCACATCGACCAGCGTCATCCTGCCGGTCGTGACGGTGCCGGTCTTGTCGAGCACGACGGTGTCGACGGTCCGGGTGGATTCCAGCACCTCCGGCCCCTTGATGAGAATCCCCAGCTGCGCACCGCGACCGGTGCCGACCAGCAGCGCCGTCGGCGTCGCGAGCCCCAACGCGCACGGGCAGGCGATCACGAGCACCGCGACGGCAGCGGTGAAGGCGGCCGTCACCGGGAACCCGGCACCGAGCCACCCGCCGAGTGCCGCGACGGCGATCACGATCACGATCGGCACGAACACTCCGGAGATGCGGTCGGCCAACCGCTGCACCTCTGCCTTCCCGGTCTGGGCGTCTTCCACGAGCTTGGCCATCTGCGCCAGCTGCGTGTCGGAGCCGATGCGGGTCGCCCGCACCACGAGCCGTCCCCCGACGTTCGTCGTGGCACCCGTCACTGCATCGCCTGCGGCGACCTCGACGGGAACCGCCTCCCCTGTGAGCATGGATGCGTCGATCGCCGAGGTGCCCGAGACCACGACACCGTCCGTCGCGATCTTCTCACCGGGACGAACGATGAACTCGTCACCGACCCGCAGCTGCTCCACGGGGATCTTCCCCTCGACGCCGTCCCGCAGCACCGAGACCTCCTTCGCGCCGAGCTCGAGCAGCGCCCGCAGTGCGGCCCCCGCCTGCTTCTTCGAGCGCTTCTCGAAGTATCGCCCGGCCAGGATGAACATCGTCACCCCTGCGCCGACCTCGAGGTAGATGTTCGCCGCGCCGTCGGACGGTGCCAGCGCGAACTCGAACGGGTGCGCCATCCCCGGGGTGCCCGCCGTGCCGAAGAACAGCGCATACAGCGACCAGAGGAAGGCGGCCGACGTGCCCATCGAGATGAGCGTGTCCATCGTGGCAGCGCCGTGCGTGAGGTTCATCCAGGCCGCGCGGTGGAAGGGCCAGGCCGCCCACAGGATCACCGGCGCGGCGAGCGCGAGCGACGCCCACTGCCAGTACGTGAACTGCAGCGCCGGGATCATCGCCATCGCGATCACCGGAACCGTGAGCACGATCGAGCCGATCAGGCGGTTGCGCAACGAGCGCAGCTCCGGGTCGGAGTCACCTCCGTCGCGGTCTGCGGCCCCTGCTCCCTTGGCCCCCTTCGGGGCCGGCATCGCAGCCGTGTACCCGGTCTTCTCCACCTCGGCGATCAACAACGCCGGGTCGTAGCCGTCCGGCACCGTGACCCTCGCCTTCTCGGTCGCGTAGTTCACGGTCGCCGTGATGCCGTCGAGCTTGTTCAGCTTCTTCTCGATCCGCATCGCGCAGGAGGCGCAGGTCATGCCGCCGATCTCCAGCTCGATGCCGGCTCCCGCGGTCGGGGGCGCTGATGTGCTCATGCTGCTGTTCCTTCTCTTGCTCGTGGCTGATGAACGGTGACGGTGGTCAGTGCGCGTCGTCGGAGTGCGGTTCGCTCTCGTCGTCCGCAGCGTCGCCGCCATGGCCGGCGTCGACCACGAACTCGGCGGTATGCACCACGCCGTCGACCTGGAAGTCCAGGTACAGCAGGTACCGACCCGCGGTCGGCGCCTCGGCGACGAACACGATCTCCGGCCCCGCCGTCTCGCCCTGCTGCGGCTCTTCGCCTTCGGCGTGCACGTGCAGGAAGGCGAGGTCGCCGTCGCGCAGGGCGACGAGGTGTCCGAAGGCGCCGAGGTACGGCTCCAGCGTGGTGACCGGCTGCCCGTCGCGGGAGACGGTGATCGCGAGGTCGCTGGACGACCCGGCGACCAGGTCGCCGTCGAGCGAGACCGTGAAGCCGTCGACCTCGTCGACCCTGCTCGGCTCCGCCACGACTGGAGTGAACGCCCCCGCCACCTGCACCGTGCGGCTGAGGGTCAATCCGGACGCCGCTTCGCCTGCGGGTGTGAAATCGGCGAACACCCGATAGGTCCCCGCCTCCGCCCACTCCCACGGCAGCGACCAGGTGCCGGTCGACTCGTCCAGGTGCGGGTGCACGTGCTGGAACCGGGTTCCGTCGGAGCGGGCGATGATCAGGTGCAGATCGCGGTCGTGCGCTGTCGTGTACTCGGTCACCGCATCCCCCGCGGCATCCTGGATCTCGAAGCTGAGCGTGCCCGCTTCGCCGACGAACCCCGGCGCCTCGATCGGCGACAGCACGAACCCGTCGATGCTGAGCGCCAACCCCTTGAGCGCGCTCGCGACCGACGTGGTCGCCGTCGCATCCGTCGGCTCATGTCCCTGTCCGTGGTCTTCCATCTCGCTCCCCTGCTGCCAGTCGGCGGCGACGTCGTCCGGCGCCACCGCAGCGGCGATGCCGAACGCGACGCCGAATGCCGCCACTACCCCGGCCCCGTAGAGGGCCAGCCGCGCGCCTGCGTTCATGACGACCGCACCGCTGAATACCCCGCCTCTTCGACCGCGGCGAGGATCTGGGCGTCGTCGATCGCATCGGAGCCGGTGACGACGAGCGTCCCGGCCTGCGCGCTCACCTGGATGCCCTCGACGCCGGCGACCTGGCCGACCTCCTCGCGGACAGACATCTCGCAGTGCCCGCACGTCATTCCAGTGACCTGATACTCGTTCGTCGCCATGGTGCTCTCCTCCTTGTTTGATACCCCTGGGGGGTATTGGTAGCAACTCTAGCCCGTGCTCGGGTATTCCGCCATCCGGCCACCAGGACGCGGCCATCCCGCCACGCCCTCCGCCAGCCATCGCCGCCCCCGACTCCCCCGCCCCTATGCTGAGCGCATGATCGCGGATGATCCCCAGCTGGTGTCGCGACGCGTGGTGTTCCGGCGGTTCGGCGGCCCGGAGGTGCTGGAGCTCGAGCACCGCCCGATCCCCGTTCCCGGCACCGGCGAGGTGCTCGTGCGCGTTGCCGCGGCCGGGGTGAATCCCGTCGACTGGAAGATCTTCAGCGGGCTCCCGCTGCACGACGCGTACGAGCGGAACCTGCCGTCGGGGAACGGCTACGACTTCGCGGGCACGATCGCCGCGCTCGGCGACGGGGTCGAGGGATGGCGCATCGGCGACCGGGTGTTCGGCGGTCTCCGCTTCCACGCGCAGGCGGACCACCTCGTGATCGACCATCGGCTGCTCGTCCGGATGCCGCAGGGGCTCTCCTTCCTCGCCGCAGGCGCCCTCAACGTGGTCGGGCGCACCGCGGTCGCAAGCGTCGCGTCGCAGCATCTCGGCCCGGCAGACGTCGTCCTCGTCAGCGGGGCCGCCGGGGGCGTCGGCATCGTGACCGCACAGCTCGCCGTGCGGCTGGGCGCGCAGGTGCACGGCACCGCGAGTCAGCGCAACCACGCGATGCTGCGCCGGCTCGGCGTCCACCCGCACGCGTACGGCCCTGCGCTCGAGCGCGAGCTCCGAGCCGCCGCCCCGCAGGGATTCACCGTCGTGCTCGACACCGTGGGTCATGGCACCGTCGAGCTGGCGCTCGCGCTCGGCGTGCCGCCGGAACGCATCAACTCGATCGCCGACTACGAGGCCCGCAGACGGCATCCGATCGCAGGCGTCGGCGGCGCCGCTGCCGGCGCCAGGGAGCTCGCGCAGATCGCCCAGCTCATCGCCGACGGCAAGATCGAGCTGCCGATCGACTCGCTGCATCCGCTCGGGAACGTCCGCGAGGCCTACGCCCGCTCGATCGCCGGGCATGCCACGGGGAAGATCGTGCTCACGACCGCATCCGGCTGAGCGGACAGCGCCGACGTCAGGTGATCGTGGTCGCGACGATCACCGGAGTCATCGCCGCCATCATCGCCGCTGCGATCGCAGTGTTCACCGCCGAGGAGACCGCATCCCCTGCCGCCGAGCCCGACGTGAGGCTGATGATCCGCTTCCGCAGCTGCCCGGCGGAGAGTCCGCCGGCTTCCTGCTGCAGCACCCGATGGGCGACGTTGAGCCCCTGCAGGATCGCGAGCAGCGTGAGGTCCGCCTGCGTCGGCGCCGCCGAACCCGCGAGCACCGCTGCGAGGCGCGCGCGCAGCAGCATCTCCGGACCAGGATCCGCTTCGGGGGTGCGTTCGGCGCCCAGGCCGAAGAACCCTCGCTCGCCGTGCGCCAGCACACCCTGCGCGATGAGCGAGGCGACGACGTCGTCGCGGGGATCGAGCTTCGACGAGGTGACGATGGACTGCAGGCGCTTGCCGCTCATCGGCACGAGCCTGGCGAGCACGGCATCCATCACCGCATTCCCGGTGGGATCGGCCGACACCACCTCGACGCGCGGATGCCTATCCTCGCCGACGCGGACTCGTCCGTGCTCTGCGAGATCGACGATGACGGCACCGATCTCGCCGTACAGACGGTACCCGCCGGCCGCGCCCTCGACACGGCCGTCCGGACGCAGCAGCAGCAGGTGGAGCTCTTCGACGATCAGCATGCCCCCACCGTAGAGCCGCGCCCCCACCGCTCGCATCCCCCGCAGGACGGACGACGAGGGGCGGATGCCGCGCGCATGCGAGAGCGCCGCGCACCCCTGAGGGTCCGCGGCGCTCTCGGTCGAACGAGTCGGCGCCTACTCGGCGACGGCGATCTTCTTCGCGTCGTCCGTGTTCAGCAGGCGGAAGAGCAGTGCGGCGATGATGCCGCCGACGATCGGCGCCACGAAGTAGAGCCACAGCGAGCTCCACGCGAAGTGGCCGCTGACGGCGAGGCCGAGCGCGACGGCCGGGTTGAAGCCACCGCCCGAGATCGAGCCGACCGTTGCCGCGCCGACGAACACCGTGCCACCGATCGCGAGGCCGTAGAACGAGTTGCCAGCGGTGTCCTTCGAGGTGGCCGAGTTCAGCACGACCCACACCAGGATCAGCGTGAACAGCGCCTCGACGAGGAAGGCGGGGCCGACCTCGATGATCATCGCCTTGTCACCGGTGGGCCACACGGCGAGGCTCGCCAGGGCGGCGAGCGCGCCGCCGACGAGCTGGGCGACGAGGTAGGCGATGAAGTCGGTGACGCTCAGGCCGCCGCGCAGGAAGACGCCGACCGAGACGGCAGGGTTGAGGTGCGCGCCGGAGATGTGGCCGGTCGAGTAGACGAGGACCGCGAGCGTGAAGCCGATGGCGAGCGGGGTCAGCGGGCTCCCGCTGTTCACCGCGGCGATGATGGCGAGGACGAACAGGAAGGTCGCGAGCGCTTCCGCGACTGCCTTGCGTGCGGTACCGGTCATGAGTTGCCTTCTCTCTCGAATCGTGAGTGGTCCACGGGATCACCCGCGCACTCGGCCCCCCGGCCTCTCGCGCGACCACAATATATCGGCCCCGAAGAGTCGTGACGCGCGCGACGCGCGGCATTTCTGTGAGAATCCTGGATGCGCTCGATCCGCGGAACCACGGGGCGGGCCCCGCCATGTCAACCCCGTGCCCCTCGATGCAGCGCGCGCGTACGGTGAGCGGATGCCATCCGAGATCGCGGCCGAGTCCGCAGCGCCCACCCGCCTGCGACGAGCCATCACCGGCCCGCTCCTGTTCGCGTTCATCCTCGGCGACGTCCTCGGCGCCGGCATCTACGCGCTGATGGGCGTGCTGTCAGAGAAGGTCGGCGGAATGCTGTGGGCACCGCTGCTCCTGGCGCTCGGCCTCGCCCTGCTCACGGCAGGCTCCTACGCCGAGCTCGTCACGAAGTACCCGCGGGCCGGCGGCGCAGCCGTCTTCGCCGAGCGCGCCTTCCGCAGTCCGCTGGTGTCGTTCCTCGTCGGCTTCAGCATGCTCGCCGCCGGAGTGACCAGTGCTGCAGGGCTCGCGATCGCCTTCGCCGGCGACTACTTCCGCACCTTCATCGATCTGCCGACCATCCCGGTCGCGATCGTCTTCCTCGCCGTGGTCGCAGCGCTCAACGCCCGTGGCATCCGGGAATCCCTCGGTGCGAACCTCGTGATGACCGCGATCGAGCTCAGCGGTCTCGTCATCGTGATCGCTGTGGTCGCGATCTTCGTCGGCGGCGGGGGCGGTGACATCTCCCGTGTGACGCAGGCTCCGGAGGGGACGAGCGTGGCGCTGTCGGTGCTCGCCGGCGCGGTGATCGCCTATTACTCCTTCGTCGGATTCGAGACCTCCGCCAACATGATCGAAGAGGTGAAGGATCCGCGGCGCACCTACCCGCGCGCACTCTTCGCCGCGCTGTTCACCGCCGGCGCGGTCTACCTGCTCGTCGGCCTGGCGAGCTCGATCGCGCTGCCGGCCTCCGAGCTCCAGGAATCCTCGGGGCCGCTGCTCGCCGTGGTCGAGGCGACAGGCGTCAGCATCCCCTCCTGGCTCTTCAGCCTGATCGCACTGATCGCGGTCGCCAACGGCGCGCTGCTCACCATGATCATGGTGAGCAGGCTCACCTACGGCATGGCCGAGCAGCACCTGCTGCCGTCGGCGCTCGCCCGCGTCCTCCCGAAGCGGAAGACCCCGTGGGTCGCGATCCTCACGACCACGCTGGTCGCGATGGGCCTCACGCTCATCGGCGACCTGGCGACGCTCGCCGAGACCGTCGTGCTGCTCCTGCTCTTCGTGTTCCTCAGCGCGAACATCTCGGTGCTCGTGCTCCGCCGCGACCGCGTCGAGCACGACCATTTCCGGGTCTGGACGTTCGTGCCGATCCTCGGGATCGCCTCGTGCGTCCTGCTCCTGACCCAGCAGCGCCCGCTCGTCTGGCTGTTCGGGGGGATCCTGCTGGCGGTCGGGGCCGTCCTGTACTTCCTGGCCAGGTTCGCGCGGCGCCGCTCCGACCGGATGACCAGCCAGACCGATCACACCGTCCAGCACACCGACGAAGGGAACGACCATGAGCACGCACGATGACAGCACGGCCACGGAGATGACGAGCGAGGAGAAGCGCCACGATCAGCTGACGTCGGCTCCCGATGCGACCGAGGCGGATGCCGCACCCCGCATCGAGGTCACCGAGCACGACGGCACCACCCGCATCGACATCCTGCCGGATGCCGAGGTGCGACCAGGACCGGGACCGGGGATGCCCGAGGCCGACGGCACTGCCGCCGAGGGCGACTGAGGCTAGAGCCAGCCCTTGCGCTTGAAGATCCAGTAGAGGCCGAAGCCCATCGCGACCATCAGCCCGACGGCCATCGGGTAGCCGAGCACCCAGTGCAGCTCCGGCATGTGGTCGAAGTTCATGCCGTAGATCGTGCCGACCAGCGTCGGCGCGAACAGGATCGCCGCCCACCCCGAGATCTTCTTGACCTCGTCGTTCTGCTTGATGCTGACTTCCGTCATCCGACGCATCTCGTCGTTCTGACGCCGGGCGACGATCGTCGACTCCACGGTGAGCGCATTGTCGAGCACGGTGCGGAACGTGGTCGCCCGATCCGCGACCCGCAGCGTGTGGTCGAGCACGTCGCGCAGATAGCGCTGCAGCTCCTCGTCGACCTGGTACTTCTCGGATCCGCGCAGCAGCGCGTCGAGCATCCCTGACAGCGGCTGCGTCGCGCGCTGGAATTCGATGACCTCGCGGCCGAGCTCGTAGATCCGCTGCGTCGCGTCGACATCCTCGACGAACAACTGGCTCTCGATCTCGTCGATGTCGTTCTCGAGCCCGGCGAGCACCGGCGTGTACTCGTCGACCACCTCATCGAGGATCGCGTACAGCACCGCCTCAGGCCCGTGCTTCAGCAGCGTCGGATCCGACTCCATCCGTTCGCGCACCCGCGCCAGGTCGGGAGACTCCGCGTGCCGGATGGTCACCACGAAGTCCGGACCGACCAGCACGTGCACCTCGCCGAACTCGACCTCCTCGGATTCGTCGAGGTAGCGGGCAGGACGCAGCACCATGAACAGCACATCGCCGTAGCGCTCGAGCTTCGATCGCTGGTGCCCCGACAGTGCATCTTCGACGACGAGCGCATGGATGCCGAACTCGTCGGCGACCTCGCGGATCTCCTGCTCGCTCGGGCGATAGAGGCCGATCCAGCTCATGCCGCCCCGCGCGCGCATCAGCTCGAATGTCTCGCTGAGACTCTGCGGGTTCTCGGTGCGCACGCCGTCGACGTAGATCGCATTGTCGACGATGGCCATCGCACTCCCTCTCGGCCTGGGGTCAGACCGTGATCACTCGGCGGGCGGCGCCACGCAGGGGAGCGCGTTGTCCGCGATCATCTGGTGGTACTGCTCGGCCGTGAAGGGCAGACCGAACTCCGGTGCAGTCTGGCCGTCGGCTGCCGGCGCCTTGGATGCGATCGCCGCCAGCTCCCACGAGAGCCACTGCGCGAACGCCGCGCCGGCGGTCGAATCGTTGAGCACGACGGCCACGGTGAATCCGGTGGCCGGGTCGGAATAGGCTGCGGTCGCGTAGCCGGGGGTCCAGCCGCCCTGACCGATCATCGAGCCGACGAGGATCGCACCGCCCGTGCCCTGGTACCAGGAGGGTGCATCCGGACTCATCGGCAGCGGGGCCGCGAAGCGGTCGGGCGTCTCCTTGGTGCGCAGCACCTGCTTCGCCTCGGCCTGCACGTAGCGCCCGAGGTCGTCGATCGTCGAGACGGCACCCGAATCCGTGAAGCCGCTGCTCGACGAGAGGACCGTGATGTCGACCGGAGCTGCACAGTCGTAGCCGCCCTCGACCGGGTTCAGGTAGTAGCCGTTCACGACCGGTCCGGACGACGGCGGCGCCGCCGCGACGCCAGGGAGCGAGGTGTTCGGCAGGTCGAGGGGATCCGTCACGTACTCGGCGATCAGCTCGGATGCCGACATGCCGGATGCGCGCTCGAGCGCGAGGCCGAGGAGCAGGTATCCCGCGTCCGAGTCGCGGTACGTGGTATGCGGTGCGACCCGTTCACTGCCGAGCCCGTACCCTGCGAGCTCGAGCGGGGCCCACACGCGCTCAGGAGTGTTCAGCCAGGCGGGCGCGACGCGCTGCTCCGACGACCCGACACCGCTCGTGCCGTTGCAGAGGTCGAGCAGCGTGATGCCGGAGTCTGCCATGTCGGCGACGCCTGAGACGTAGTCGGTCACCGCGGCATCGAGCTCGACCGTCCCCCGATCCGCCAGTGCGTAGAGCACGTCGCAGGTCATCAGACGGGTGACGTCGGCGACGCGGAACGACATGTCGGTGTCGAGCGGCTCGCCCTCGCGTCCCTGGGTTCCGACGCCGGTGACCCAGCTGCCGCTCCACGGCACCCAGACGCCGACGACGGCACCGGAGGCGCCGGAGGCGACCAGCGCGTTGTCCACCGCGGCCTGCATCGCGGCGACGGTGTCGTCGGCGATCGGGCCGTCCACCTGGGCAGGCGGGGTGTACGTGAAGGTGTCCTCCGCGGTGCAACCGGTGAGCATGAGACCGAGCACGGCCGCACTGGCCGCTGCGGCACGCCAACGGCGCGACGAGAGAAGCTGCATGTAGAACCCCCGAGAGATGTCTCACGAGTCTAGAACGCGGATCCTGAAAGTTCGCATCGGACGACGCCGCCTAGAGTGTGGATGTGCCCCACTCCTTCGATGCCGACGTGATCGCCGCCGTGCTGCGTCACATGAACGGCGACCACACCGACGACAACATCCTGATCGCCCGAGCTTTCGGCGAGGCCGGCGACGGCGAGGTCACGCACGCCGTGATGACCGGGTTCGACGGCGATGGCGGCCGCTGGGACGTCACCCGCGGCGACACCACCGCCGAGCTGCAGGTGCCATGGCCCGGTGGGCCGATCTCCGACCGCCCGGCCGTGCGCCGCGAGGTCGTCGCGCTGTACGACGTCGCCTGCGAGCGACTGGGCATCGAGCCTCGACCGCACGCCTGAACCGCACTCAGCTGACGCATTCGGTCTTCATGGCAACGCAGGGTTTCGCCACGACTTAGGCAACCCTTACACTGGGGTCATGTCCGAGATCCTGTCCTTCTCCGCCGCGCTGCGCGAGCGCTCCTCCGGTTCGCACTCCCGCAGCGAGGGCGCCGGCTTCATGTCCGACCTCCTCAAGGGCGAGGGATCGCGCGAGGACTACATCGCACTCGTCGCGCAGCACTACTTCATCTACGAAGCGCTCGAGTCCGCCGGTGAGCGCATGCGGCAGGATGCCGTGGCATCCGTCTTCATCAGCGACAAGCTCACGCGGATGCCCGCGCTGGAAGCCGACCTCGAGTTCCTGCTCGGCGCTGACTGGCGCGAGCAGATCACGCCGCTGCCGACGACCCAGCGGTACGTCGAGCGCATCCGTCAGGTCGGCGCGACGTGGGCCGGTGGGTTCGTCGCGCACCACTACACCCGCTACCTCGGCGACCTGTCCGGCGGCATCTTCATCGGCCGCGTCATGGCACGCCGGTTCGGGTTCGAGACCAACGGCATCGGCTTCTACCTGTTCGACGACATCGCCGATCCCTCCGCCTTCAAGGACGTCTACCGCGAGCAGCTCGACGCCGCACCGTGGGATGCCGCGGAGCGCGAGCGCGTGATCGACGAGGTCCTCCTCGCCTACCGCTTCAACACCGAACTCTTCGAAGACCTCGACCGGGCTCGCGCCGCAGCCTGACCTCAGCCCTTCGGGAGCTCGGGCGTGGACGCCGCGAGCCAGGCGTCGCGCATGAAGCGTCGCACATCCTCGTCCACTCTGATGTCGCGGGGACGCAGGTCTCGCGAGAGATACAGCCCGTCGAGCGACGTCAGTCGGCTCAGCGCGACGTAGGTCTGTCCTGGCGCGAACGCCCCGGAGCCGAGGTCGATGATCGCCCGCTCGTAGGTCTTGCCCTGGGACTTGTGGATCGTCACCGCCCACGCCAGTCGCAGCGGGAACTGCGTGAACTCGGCCACCACATCGCGGCTGAGCTTCTTCGTGTTCTGGTCGTAGGCGTAGCGGAAGCGTTCCCAGACGGCCGGCTCGACGTCGACCTCCTCGCCGTCGATGTCGACGCGCACCGCGCTGCCGAGGATACGCACGACAGTGCCGATCGTGCCGTTGACCCAGCGCGGCGGCTCACCCGACATCGAGGTGTCGTTGCGGAGGAACATCACCTGGGCGCCGACCTTGAGCTTCAGCTCCGACTCGGCCGGGAGTGACGCCTCGCCACGACCGAAGTCGCCGCTCACCTCTGCCTTGGCGGTCTGCTCCTTGCCGGCCAGGGCAGCGAGATGGCGGCTGTTGATGCTGTTCACGATGTCGTTGCGCGTGGCGAGCGTGATCATCGGCACCTCACCCGGCTCCGGGTCGGGGGGTGTGCGAGCACCCTGCGCATTGAGCACCCCGGCGATCTCGGCCGTGACTCGCCCGTACCGCACCGCATTCAGCATCGCCTTGAAGCCGTCATCCGACTGGCGGTGGATCTGCACGAGCTCGCGCACATGCAGCTCGGCACGGGTGTCGACCTCGAAGAGCCCCTGCTGGTCCGACGAGCCGTACCCATGAGCCCCTGAACCTGTCGAAGGCCCGGCCCAGACGTGGGCGTCGAAGAACCAGAAGGAGCGGTAGTGGTCCTGCACGTAGCGGGCCTCGTCGCCGCGCGGCGGCACCGGCGCCAACTGGTAGGGATCGCCGAACATCACGACCTGCACGCCGCCGAAGGGCTCACCGCGGCGTCCGCGCGCCTGGCGCAGCGAGCGGTCGATCGCATCCATCAGATCGGCGTTGACCATCGAGATCTCGTCGATCACCAGGGTCTCGATCGCGTTGAGGATGCGTCTGGTCGCATCGTTCTGATCGATGTCGCCGTCGGCGATCAGACCGATCGGCAGCCGGAACAGCGAGTGGATCGTCTGCCCCTCGACGTTGAGCGCGGCGACGCCGGTGGGTGCGCAGATCGCGATCTGCTTCTTGGTGTGCCACGAGAAGTGCTGCAGCAGCGTCGACTTGCCAGTGCCGGCACGCCCAGTGATGAAGACGTGCTCGTTCGTGTCCTCGATGAGTCGGAAGAGCTCGTTCTGCTCGTCGGACAGGGCGGGAAGGGACACGGAACTCTCAGAGGGACGCGGGCGGACGCGGATGCTCCTCCCATGCTACGGCCCGGCATCCGCCACGCCCTCGTGACGCTCGGCGTCGTCCCAGGCCGCATCCCTAGACTTGCGCCATGCACACGGTGGAGACGACGGCGCCTCGGCGCTCCCGTCTCGGCGTCGATCTCGCGCTGCTGGCCGTCGTCGGCCTCGTGCTGATCGCGGCCATCGGCGCCGGCGGCGCCACGCTCTACCAGCAGTTCTACAGCCCGTCCGCGTTCGTCGTGCGCTACCTCGACCTGCTCTCGGCCGGCCGCGCGGCTGACGCTCTCCGGATCCCCGGCGTCGCGATCGACCGGGCGACGCTCTCCGCCGCCGGCATCGACACCGCAGCATCCGAAGCGATGCTCCGCCACTCCGCCCTCGCGCCGCTCACCGACGTGCACGTGGAGTCCGAGCACCATGCGGAGCAGGGCACCGAGGTCACCGTCAGCTATCAGGCCTCGGGACACCGTGGCACGAGCACCTTCATGATCGAGCAGGACGGGTGGGTCGGCGTCACCCCGAACTGGCGCTTCCGGACCAGCCCGCTCGCCGTGGTCGATCTCACGCTGCGCGGTGCCGATCAGTTCGCGGTGAACGGTTTCGAGGTCGATCGCCGGCAGGTATCGAGTGCCGGAGCGGACGCGGGGACCCTCGATCCGCTGCCGCTCCTCGTCTTCACCCCCGGCCTGTACGCCGTCACCGTCGACACGCCGATCGCGGAGTCGAGCGGTATCGGCGTGCTCGCCGACACGCCGCTCGCCGTCACCCCGCTCGATGTGCAGACGACGCCGACCGACGAGTTCGTCGATGTCGTGCAGCAGCGTGTCGAGCAGTTCCTGCAGGAGTGCGCCACGCAGGAGGTGCTGCAGCCGACCGCATGCCCCTTCGGCCTGCAGGTGCGCAATCGCATCGCCTCGCTGCCGGTGTGGTCGATCGCCACGCAGCCTCAGGTCACGGTCACGCCCGACGAGACCGGACACTGGCAGATCCCACCGGCACATGCCGTGGCGCATCTCGAGGTCGAGATCAAGTCGCTCTTCGACGGCTCGATCCAGGAGGTGTCGGAGGACGTCCCGTTCACGGTGAACGGCTCGATCGTCATCCTGCCGGACGGCTCCGCGTCGATCCGCGTCGGATCACCCGAGGAGACGCCGCAGGACTGAGCCTCAGCCGCGGGCCTTCTCGACTCGACCGGGGAGGTTCCCGGTTCAGCCGCGGGCCTTCTCCTCCGCGCGGCGATCCCGCTCTGCGATGGCGGCGAGCTTCGCGTTGTACTCCTCGAGCTCGGCATCCCCGGTGCGGTCGGCGTGCCGGTCACGTCGACGCTGCAGCTTGGTGTCGCTCCGGCTCCACTGGATGGCGACCGTGATCGCCAGGATGAGCGTCGGGATCTCACCGATCGACCAGGCGATGCCACCACCGATGTACTGGTCGTCCATGGGCGTGGGGCCCCAGGTGCGCCCCATCGAGCCGAACCAGTCGGCGACCATCAGACCCTCCTGCATCATGATCGCGACGCCGAAGAAGGCGTGCATCGCCATGATCGCGATGAGCGTGATGAGGCGGCCGGGGTACGGCAGGCGATACGGGATCGGGTCGGCGCCGACGAGCGTGAGCACGAAGAGATAGCCGGAGATCAGGAAGTGGGCGACCATCCACTCGTGCCCGAGGTGCTCGTACATCGACCACCGCACGAGGTCGGTGAAGTAGAACGCCCAGAGGGACACGATGAAGATCGCGGCGGCGACGAACGGATGCGTCACGACCCGCGAGAACGGGGACTGCACCGCCCAGAGGATCCATTCCCGGCCGCCGCGGGTGCCATCGTCGCGCTTGTCGATCGCGCGCAGCGCCAGCGTCACCGGAGCGCCGGTGACCAGCAGCAGCGGGATCGCCATCGACAGCATCATGTGCCCGAGCATGTGCACGCTGAAGAGGTACTCCTGGTACGCGTTGATCGGTCCGCCGGTGACCCACACGAGCAGCAGCAGGCCCAGCACCCAGAAGATGGTGCGGTGGATCGGCCAGCGGTCGCCGCGACGATGCAGGCGGATGACGCCGGCGAGGTAGAGGAACAGACCGAAGCCCGCGGCGACCAGCCAGAGGATGTCGATATCCCAGGCCGTGAACCAGCGATCGATCGTGAAGTCCGGCGGCACGGCCGAGCGGGTGAGCACCTCGGCAGGGGTGCGCGCGAACGCGACCTCCTCACCCGTGGGCGGGGGCGTGCGAGCGAGCGCGGCTGCGGCACCGGATGCCAGCCCCATCAGCGAGACCTCGCACAGCACGAGGATCCAGAACCACCGCGATGCACGGTCGCCGGAGAGCTTCGGGATGAGCCGCGAGCGGTACCAGGCGCCGAGCAGCCCCATCCCGCCGAGCAGGACGACCTTGATGATCAGGATGGCGCCGTAGGGGGTGGCGAGCTGGCTCCAGTCGCCGAGCGCGACCACCGAGCGGGCGACGCCGGAGACCGCGACCACGACGAAGGCCGCGATCGCGAGCGAGGAGTACCGGGCCACCAGACGCGGAGTGTCGACATCGTCGCGACCGCGGAACAGCACGAGCAGCAGCAGGCCGCCCAGCCAGACCGCCGCGCCGATCGTGTGCAGCAGGATCGAGTTGACCGCGACGTTGTGGCCGGACAGCTCACCGGAGTGCCCCTGTGTGGCCAGCGGCAGGAACGATGCGGCGGCGAGGATCGCCGTGATCAGCGTCGGCGTCCACGTGCGCCAGGCGAACGCGAGCACCGTGATGACCGAGCCGAGGATGGTCGTGATCAGCCAGGACTGGCCGAGCGGCGTCTGCAGCAGGTATCTGCCCAGCTGCGAGCCGAACTCGGCTTCGATGCTGAGCTTCGGGTTGAACGCCGCCATGAAGGTGAGGAAGCCGGTGAAGCCGGCCGAGACCGTGAACACGGCGGCGCCGACGGATGCGACGTTCAGCGCGGCGTCGAAGGGCTTGGTCTCGCTGCGCAGTGCGAACAGGGCCAGCACGAGCGAGCCGAGCATCGCCGCCGCCGACACGTTCATCACGAGCTTCGCGACCGGGATCGCCCAGCGGACGAAGGGGCCGGGGTCCTGCAGCAGCAGCGGCGAGGCGCCGCCGCCGATGAGCAGGGCGACGATCACACCGACGAGGGCGGCCGCGAGCAGCACCACGACGCCTGCGAGACGATACGCCGAACTCCGGCTGGTCGTCTGGGCGCGGGTGCTCACCCCTCCAGCCTAAGCCGCGGCATCCGTCCTGGCTGACCGCGCCCAGAACGCCGGAAGGCCGCCCCCGAACGGGGACGGCCTTCCTGAGGAGCGTCGAATTACTTGACGGCTGCCTTCAGCTTGGAGCCAGCGGTCACCTTGACGCGCTTGCCTGCCGGGATCTTGATCTCGGCGCCGGTCTGCGGGTTGCGGCCCGTGCGGGCAGCGGTGTCGACCTGCTCGAACGAGATCCAGCCCGGGATCGAGACCTTGCTGCCCTTGGCAACGGCGTCGGAGACCGTGGCGAACAGCGAGTCGAGGACACCGGAGACGGTGGCCTGGCTCTGGCCCGTGGCGCTTGCGATGCTCGCGACGAGCTCGGTCTTGGTGATGGACTTGTCAGCCATGTCATCCTCCAGCGACGAGATCCCGTCGCATCGTTGTGGGTGTCGGAGCGGATGCTCCTGGTCGAGTGACCGCCTTGAATGTATCAACGCCAGACGACATTTCCGCGTCATTTCGCGGGTTTTGGCGATTTCCAGGGCGTGTTGCACCACTTTTGTCACTCTGTTCACAGGTTTCGGGCCGATCAGCGTGATCGGCGAGCGTCGATGACCGGCCGTCGGCACGCGAAAAGGGGCGAGGATCCGTGAGTCCTCGCCCCTTCGGCGCGACGCCTAGCCGAGCGATGCGACGGCAGCATCGATCCGGGCGGTCCGCTGTCGCCGAGCCTCCAGGGCCTGGTCCATGCTCACCGGCACGAACCGGGTGACCGTACCGGGCGCCGCGCGAGCCAGCAGATCCATGTCCGCGGAGATGACCGTCGCGACCATGGCATACCCGCCGCCGGAGACCGCATCGCGATGCAGAACGATCGGCTGCGTGCCACCGGGAATCTGGATCGATCCCACCGCGTAACCCGCATCGACGATGTTGGACGGGTCCTGACCCGCACCGAATGGCTGCTCACGTTCACGCCACTCGACACCGGGCCCGTCGTAGCGCAGTCCCATCCGGTCAGCCGTCGGAGTCAGCGTCCATTCCTCTTCCACGAGACGTCGGATGCCTTCGTCTGTGAGCAGGTGGTCGTACAATCCGCGCACGATGCGCAGTTCCTGTGATCGTGGGAACGAAGGCCGGTGGCGGGCGTCGAGTGCGTCGGCGGCCGGCAGTGGCAGCGCCGACGTCCCCACCGGGAGCTCGTCTCCCGCTGCGACCGCGCGACCGCCGACTCCGCCGATCGCGCCGATCACGTATGTCGAGCGACTGCCCAGCGCCTCGGGCACATCGATGCCGCCGCGCACCGCGATCCAGTACTTGGTGCCACCCTGGATCATGCCGAAGGACAACGTGTCCCCCGCCTCCAGGTCGATCCGCGTCCACTCCTCGCGCGGTTCGCCGTTGACGAGCACGTCGACGGGTGCTCCTGCCACCGCGACCGTCATGGAGACAGCAGCACGAAGGACAGGTCCGATATAGGTGCACTCGAGCACCGCCGCCGATGACTCGTTGCCCACGAGAGCGTTGGCAAGGCGAGCGGACTCCTGATCCATTGAACCGCCCTGCGGGAAGCCGAGGCTGTAGTAGCCGGGCCGCCCCTCATCCTGGACCGTGGTCTGAAGACCGGGTTGCACGACCTCAAGCATCGAGGGCCTCCATCATCTTCCGGTTCGCCGTCTCGGGATCGCGCTGCCAGGCCTCGAGGGAGAACGTCACCGGTGCCTGACGCCAGCGCCAGGTCCCTGCCTCGACCTCAGCCTGGATCGCTTCGTACTCGTCCTTCTCCACCGATCGGTACCTGACGATGTCGCCCGGCCGGAACAGCACCGACGACTCGGTGAAGTCCGCGAGCCGCTGCTCCGGGTCGTAGATCGGCGGCGCGACGACCCCGAACATCTGATAGCCACCCGCTCCCCGCACGGAGTAGATTGCTCCGAAGCATCCGCCATGACCGATGGTGAGCTTGGGTGTGTCGGTGCGCGGGCTGAGGTATTTGGGAACCACCAGCTGCTGCTCCTGTTCCACGAGCTGGTAGAGGAACGGGAGCCCGGCGACGAAGCCGACCATGCTCACGATCCATGGCTGCGACTGGTGGCGACGGATGAACTCGGCCCGGCCCTCCAGTCCGTTCACGGTTGCGGCGTAGTCGAGATCGTTGCCGGTCGGATCCTGGTGGTAGCCCTCCCGGAACCGCGCGCCGACCTCGGCGGTGAAGGGGTCGTCGTACCAGACCGGCACATCGATGATCCGGGTGCAGAGCTCCGCACCCCCCTGACTTCCGATGCCGTTCTCGATGTTCCTCACGATCGCCTCGAGCGCTGTGTGTGAGAGTCGGTCCGGATCGAACCGGACGAGCAGGGAAGCGTTCGCGGGGCAGATGTCGACGATGCCGTCGTGCGCGCCTGCCGAAAGCTCTTTCGCTATCGCCATCACGGTGAAGTTGGCCGACAGGCTCATCGCCTCATCGACCTCGACGAAGAGGAACTCGTCCCCTCCCCATGTGTACCGCGACGCGCTCGGCGCGCTGGTCGACGGGGTCATAGCTCCTCCAGGATCGTGCCGCTCTCGATGGTCTTGGTGTGGTGCGTCATCCCGAGGACCTGAGGGTCCTCGAGCAGACGGAGATGCAGCGGGATCGTCGTCTTGATGCCCGCGATGCGCGTGCTCTCCAGCGCCCGTTTCATGGCGCTGATCGCCTCTTCGCGGGTCGCGGCGTGCACGATCAGCTTCGCGATCATCGAGTCGTAGAAGGGCGCCACGACGTCGCCGGCCTCGAAACCGGAATCGGCGCGGGTCCCCTCGGGCCACTCGAGCACGGAGATCGTGCCGGGGCTCGGGAAGAAGCCCTGCGAAGGATCCTCGGCGTTGATCCGGCATTCGATCGCGTGACCGTGGAGGTGGATGTCCTCCTGCACGTATCCGAGCGCCCCGCCGTCGGCGATCCGCAGCTGTTCCGCGACGAGGTCGATCCCGGTGATCTCCTCGGTGATCGTGTGCTCCACCTGGAGCCGCGTGTTCATCTCGATGAAGGCGGCTTCCTCGCGCTCCGCGTCATAGAGGAACTCCACGGTGCCGGCGCCGCGGTATCCGCTCGACACCGCCAGGTGAACGGACGACGCGCGCATCTGCTCGCGGACATGATCGGGGATCGATGGTGCGGGGGCCTCCTCGACCACCTTCTGCGAGCGGCGCTGCAGCGAGCAGTCACGGTCGCCCAGGTGGACGCAGTTCTCGCCATCGCCGAGGAGTTGCACCTCGACGTGCCGCGCGTGGGGTACGAAGCGTTCCAGGTACACACTCGGGTCGCCAAAGACGCTCCCCGCCTCTGTCTGGGCGAGTTCGATCGTCGAGAGCAGCTCGCTCTCGACGGCGACATGACGGATGCCGCGGCCTCCGCCGCCCGCACTCGCCTTCACGAGCAGGGGGTAGCCGACGCGGCGGGCGATCGCCAGAGCGTCGTCCTCGGGGCCGAGCGGTCCACCGCTTCCGGCGAGAACCGGCACCCCGGCCGCACGAGCCGCGCGGATCGCATTGGACTTGTCGCCCATCAGCTCGATGGTGTCTGGGTCGGGGCCGACCCAGATCAGTCCGGCGTCCTGAACGGCGCGCGCGAAGCCGGCGTTCTCACTGAGGAATCCGTAGCCGGGGTGGACCGCATCACAGCCCGTCTCCTTGGCTGCGGCCAGCACCGCCTCCGGATTGAGGTAGGAGTCCTTCGCGGCGGCCGGACCGATCACGATCGACTGATCGGCGACCCGGGTCGCCAGGGAGTCGCGATCGGGTTCCGACGCGATGGTGACGGTCTCGATCCCGAGCGCACGCGCGGACTTCGCGATCCGCACGGCGATCTCGCCACGGTTCGCGATGAGCAGGCGGCGCATCAGTTCGCGGTGACCGTGACGATCACATCGCCCGGGTTGACCATGCCGCCGTCTTCGACGGCGAAAGCAGAGAGGATGCCGGCCGCCGAGGAGCGGATCTCGGAGAACTGCTTCATGATCTCGACGATTCCGATGGCCTGTCCGACTTCGACCGTGTCTCCCTCCTCGACGAAGACGGGTTTGCCCGGTCCGGGCTTGCGATAGAAGATGCCGGGCAGTGGCGAGACGATATCGGCCATGAGCCGTCCTTTCGTTGCGGATTCAAGCGTCGATGGTCGCGCGCACGGCGCGAGCGACATCGGGAGCGTTTGGGGAGTCCGAGTGCACGCAAACGCTGGCGAAGCGCACGTCGATCAGTGAGCCGTCGGCGGCCGCGATGGGCTCGCCGCGAAGCGCCGTGGCGACACGGTCGGATGCCGCCTGCGGGTCGGTCTGATGCGCGGCACGGACGAGCGCCAGCGTTCCGTCCGGGTTGTAGTTCATGTCGACGTAGAGCTCCCCGATGAAGGGGACGCCCTCCTCCGCACAGACGCGGTCGTGCTGGGTGCCGGCGAGTCCGAGGAACGGAACGTCGAAGACGCGCACCGCCCTGGCCGCCGCCCGCATGAGCTCGGCATCGTCCGCGAGCATCCCCCAGAGCGCGCCGTGCGGCTTGACGTGGTTCAGCGGCATGTCTGCTGCGTGCAGGAAGCCGAGGAGCGCGCCCGTCTGATACAGGATCAACGATTCGACCTCGTCGGGCCGCATCGTCATCCGTCGGCGGCCGAAGCCGACGAGGTCGGGGAGTCCCGGGTGCGAGCCCACGCGCACGTCGTGCTTCTTGGCGAGCGCGACGGTTTCGCGCATGACTCCCGGGTCGCCGGCGTGGAAGCCGCACGCGACGTTGGCGAGATCGATGATCTGCATCAGCTCCGGATCATTGCCGAAGGAGTGCAGGCCGAATGCCTCGCCCATATCAGAGTTGATGAGTACGCGTTCCCGGGCTGCCATGCGGCCACAGTAGCCGCCACTCGCCGTCTGCATCGTTGGGCAGTATGCTCATTCTGCGCAGCATGCAAGTGAACTCTGCACAACACGACTCGACATGAACATCGGAGAGATCCATGCGTGTCCTAGATCTGCTCGATGACGACGTCATGGGAATCGCTCTGCGGACCGACCGCGATCACGGCCATCTGAACGGCCCTATCAGCGGATGCGCGCAGTCAGAGCTGATGGATCCGACTCCATTCCTGCAGCGCGGCGAACTCATGCTCACGACCGGCATGGCCCTGCACTTCGAAGACCTCCGCACCTGGGAGGCGTACGTCGAGCGCCTCGCCTCCGTGCCCATCAGCGCTCTGGCGTTCAGCGTGGGTCGAGTCCACGGGGCTGTACCGGACGGACTGATCGCAGCATGCGATCAGCACGGCATCCCCCTCCTCGAGCTGCCCGAGGATCTTCCGCTGCTGCAGTTCTCGCGGCACATCTGGCAGGAGCTGGCCGCGCAGCGATACGAAGTCGTGCGAGCGGGGTGGGAACTGGCTGACGACTGCACGCGTCTCGCCACTCACGGCGTGCCGATCGTGACTGTGCTGGAGCGCATCGCAGAAGAGATCGTCGCGCAGGTCGAGCTGATGGACCCCGGCGACTTCGCGCTCGCCTCGGCCGGCCCGACGGCACGGTCGGGTGCCCCATCCACGATGCTGGCGCTGCCGGGCGGCTCCGGTGCGCGATTCACGCTTCGCATCCGCGGCGGGACGGAGGACCAGCTCCTTCAGCCGCTGCTCGGTCCGGTCGCTGCTGTGCTGGCGATGCAGCTGTCGTACACACTCGCCTCTTCCTCGCCGCTGCATTCCGCGGCCGGAGCGCAGCTCGTGCAGGCCGCCCTCGATGACGCAACGGCACCGGACGATCTCATCCTCCTCGCCGAATCGGCGGGCTTCGATACGAGCGCGCCGTGGCAACTGATCGCCATCGCCTGCGAGCCCTCAGCATCGACGGCGAACGCGCGATTGATCGCGTGGCGCCTGCAGGTGCATCTGGAGTCACGATTCGGGGTCGTGTGCTTCTTCGAACAGCCGGAGCGCACCGTGTTCCTCCTCCAGCACCCGTCCGGCGAGGGCCGCATCGTCGACAGCGTGACGGCGACGATCGATGCCGCCAAAGTCGGCGTCGTCTTCGCGGAGAATCTCGCCTTCGAGGAGCTGTCTCTCGCCCTGCGGATGGCGACACGGGAGCCGTTCGTCGCCGGAGTGCGCACGCTGCCCGCGCTCGACATCGCCTCGATCGTGCGCTCGCTGCCATCGTCCGGCCTCCGATCGCTGTCTCATCGCGTGCTCGCGCCGCTCGACGAAGCCGATCCCACCGGCACTCTCACCGAGACGCTGCGCTCGTATCTCCGCCACAGCGGCACGGTGCGAGCCGTGGGCGACGAGCTGTTCATCCACCGCAACACCCTCGCCTATCGCATCCGGCGCATCGAGAAATTGCTGGGCGTCGACCTGCAGGACGGCGAGATCCGCGCAACCCTGCTCCTCGCCCTGCACGTCGTCGCCTCGTAGTGCAGTCTGCATAGCCGTCCGCGCAACACAGGGCAATCGGCCGATTCCTTCGCGGCGTCCAGGTCACTACATTCACTGCTCACCGGCACTCTGCCGTCCTGCGCGCACAGCCCACCCGAAGGAGCCCCTGTGGCCTACGCCGATTACGTCATGCCCACGTCCGAACGAGCCCCCCGATGGTCGCTCTCGATGGCCTGGTGGGCCCTCTTCTCCGCCATGTTCTGGATCTACGTCGCTGTCGCCTCCGCCGGAGCGGTCGGTCTCGTCGACACCATCATCGGAATGGTGCTCACCGTCGCCACCTACGGCGTCGTCAACCTCATCCTCTCCCGGCACGCCGCCCGCACCGGGCTGACTGTCGAACTGACCTCCCGGTCGATGTTCGGTCTCGTCGGATCGGCCCTTGCGACCCTCATCTTCGCTGCAACCGCGATCTACTACTGCGTCTTCGAGGGTTCGATCATCGCGATCGCGTTCCAGAAGACATTCGGCGGTGAGCTCAACCTCTGGTACGCGCTCGTCGTCGCCTACGCGATCCCGCTCGCCTCCGGACCTGTGCAGAAATGGCTCGACCGCCTCAACGGCTTCCTGCTGCCGATCTATGCTCTCGGCCTCATCCTCGTGGTCGTCTTCGCGACCGTGAAGTACGGCGCACCGACGAGCATCTTCGACGTCGCAGCTGCCGGGCCTCTTCCGGGCTGGGTCACCTCGTACCTGATCTACATGGGGGTATGGATCATGATGATGTACACGTTCGACTACGCACGCATGGGACGGAAGAACGACGAGAAGTTCCACGGCCAGTTCACCTTCGGCTGGGTGTTCTACTTCTTCACCTTCATCGTGAACGGCCTCGTCGGCATCTACATCATCGCTACGACCGGACATGAGGGCAGCGAGACGGGTGTCGTCGACGCCTTCCTCGGCTCCATGGGCTTCTTCGGCCTGCTGGTGATCTTCATCTCGCAGACCCGCATCAACACCGCGAACTACTTCCTCGCCTCCAGCAACCTCGACGCGTTCGCCACCCGGGTATTCCGTCTCGCGCTGCCACGATGGGTGTGGGTGATCGTCGCGGGCATCATCACCTACGTGCTGATGCTGACCAACGTGGTTTCGTGGCTGCTCAAGGCTCTGGCCTGGCAGGGGGTCTTCGTCGTCGCCTGGGTCGCGATCGCACTGGTCTTCATCTGGATGCTGCGCGGCAAGGACGTGGTCCCCGAGGTGCGCCGGGAGAAGCTTCCCGCGGTGTCACTGGGCGCCCTCGCCTGGGTCGTGGCCGCGACCGTCGGCATCCTGCTCACCGAGCTCGCCGGAGCAACCGTGTTCGGGGCACTCGCACCGGTGATCACCTTCGTGATAGCGGCGGTGGGATCCTGGCTCGCTTTCAGCCTGCAGCCACCGCCCACCATCGCGACCGCGGGGGCGCCGAAGATCGACGAGCAGCACCTGGCCTGACACCCCTGGGGACGCGAAAGGGGCGAGGATCCGAAGATCCTCGCCCCTTGTCTGCTGAGACTTACCAGCTCGACTTGGTCACGCCGGGCAGCTCGCCACGGTGTGCCATGTCACGGAAGCGGACACGCGAGATGCCGAACTTCGTGAGGACACCACGGGGGCGGCCGTCGATGACGTCGCGCGAACGCACGCGAGCCGGCGACGCGTTGCGCGGCAGCTTCTGCAGGCCGACGCGTGCGGCCTCGCGGGCCTCGTCGGTGGCGTTCGGGTCGACGAGGGTCTTCTTCAGCTCGGCGCGACGCTCTGCGTAACGCTCGACGATGACCTTGCGCTGCTCGTTGCGAGCGATCTTGCTCTTCTTAGCCATTGATCAACGCTCCTCTCGGAATTCGACGTGCTGACGGATGACCGGGTCGTACTTCTTCAGCACGAGGCGGTCGGGGGTGTTGCGGCGGTTCTTCTTCGTCACGTACGTGTAACCCGTACCTGCCGTCGAACGCAGCTTGATGATCGGACGGACGTCCTGAGCCTTCTTGGCCATTAGAGCTTCACACCCTTCGCCTGGAGGTCCTTGACCACGTTCTCGATGCCGCGGACATCGATCACCTTGATGCCCTTGGCGGACACGTTGAGCGTGATCTTCCGACCGAGCGATGCGACGAAATAGGTCTTCTTCTGCACGTTCGGGTCGAAGCGGCGCTTCGTCCGGCGGTGCGAGTGCGAGACGTTGTGACCGAAACCGGGAACAGCTCCGGTCACCTGGCACACTGCTGCCATGATGGTGACTCCTTCTCTACCGTGAGGCCAGACGGCCCCACCCAAGATCCCTTGTCTGCACGCGATCCGACCCCTCGAGGCCCGACAGCATGCGAACTGCGCACAGGAGTGTGCGCAGACAAGGAGTCAGTTTAGCATGGCTCCGGACCCGGGCGTGTCGGGGGTCGGATGCTGCGGACTCGCCGACTGCGCGCCCCTCCCCCAGCGGAACGGCGAGACGGTCGGGTCGCCCGGTATCCAGAAGCGCCACGGAAAGGCATCCGTCCCTGCGATGCCGGCGACACCGACGCGAGGTCCGGTCGCGATCTCCGCGAGCGGCTCCCGGAGCCAGAGCTCGGCACCGGCGCCGTGCCAGGCCTCTCCCGTCACGGCATCGATGCCGTCGTGGAGCGGATGCCGGAGACCGACGGCCTGGCCGAGACGGCCGGGCCCTCGCGCGAGGTCGCGGAGGGCGACCGCGGTGAGCGGCAGGGATGCGCCACGGCGCCGCGCGGCGGCGTCCGTCCCCTCGACCACGGAGCCGGCGCGCAACAGGATTCCACCGGCTTCGCCCTCACGACCTGCGACCACGTTGACGCAGGAGTGGATGCCGTGACTGAGGTAGACGTACAGGTGCCCCGGCTCACCCCACATCGTGGCGTTCCGCGCGGTGCGTCCCATGCGAGCGTGCGAACCGGGGTCGGGCAGCGGCCCGGTCCCTGCGCCGTGATATGCCTCGACCTCGGTGATCCGCAGCCGCACCTCGACCGGCGCATCGCCCTCGTCGCGCGGCGTCGCGACGATCGTGCGCAGCTCCGCACCGAGCAGCCGCGGCGCGACCTCGACGGGGAGCCCGCTCAGCTCGCCGCGCGTGGCCCGATGCAGCCCGGAGCCACCCACCTCAGAACCGCGGCGCCGTCTGGCACCACGACGCGTCGAAGCCGGTGAGCGCCACGATCTCGTCTCCGGTTCGCAGGTCGATCAGATGCGTCTCCATGTTCTGCGGCAGCGGCAGCAGCATCCCGTCGTAGGGGTTGTTCGCGAGGTCCGGAGCGATCACGACCGCCGCATACTGTCCGCTCGGCGAGGCGCACGCCTGCAGGATCGAATCGGTCGCGCCGACCTCGACGATCGGCTCTGCCGCTCCGTCGTCGCCGACTCGGATGATCGCCTGCCCCTGGGGGATGCCGTTCTCGTCTCGGGAGACGACGTGGCGCAGCGTTCCGCCGGGGAACGGCGTGATCGTGCTGGCGACGCCGTAGTCGGGATCGGATGCCGCGAGCGGCACCTCGGATCCATCGGTGAGGTTCAACTCGACCACCGCGCCGTCGAGACGCTCGATGATCGCGGTGTACGTGCCACGGGACACGCCCTGGATGTTCGCCGCCAGCCCGAGCGACTGCACGCCGGCGTCGGTGGAGCGGTCGAGGAGCGAGAGGGCGCCGTCGAAGTCGATGAACAGCACGGCGGAGCTGTCCGGCACGAACTGCCACGCGAAGACACTCGCCTCGACACCGGCGACCTCGGTCACCTGCGGCTCATCGTCGCCGGTCAGCGACTGCGTCACCAGCACGCTCGCGCGGCCCTCGGTGTCGCTCAGCTCGACGTCGGAGTAGCTGTATCCGACGAGTCCACCGCGCTCCGACACCTGGATCGCGCCGACGTACCCCGTGCCAGGCAACGGCAGCTCGCGCTGATCCGTGCCGTCACGGTTCATCACGAGCAGCGTCGAGCCGTCGTCGCCGCCGACTGCCACGACGAGCTTCGTCGACGTCGCGCGGAAGTCGTTGATCTCGGAGGCGGCGAACACCGGCACGGCCTTCTCGCCCGTGAGATCCGTCCGGAAGATCTTGTCGTCGCCGTCGACGTCGCGGGTGAGCAGGAAGATGTTGGATGCCGGTGTCGTGAAGCTCGTGGTGAGGGTCGAGGTCGGCCCACCCCCGGCGCCGCCGACGTCGGCCACGGTGATCGTGTACTTCGTGTCGTCGTCGAGGGGGACGGTGAAACGGATGCCGATGCCGCGGCCCGCCGCATCGACCGTGAACGGCGCCGCCGGCTCGACCGTGACCTGCGCAGGGTCGATGTCGGTGAGCGACTGGTTCGCCGTGAGGATCACGCGGCTGCCGGACGACTCGATCGCCTGCCGCGGGTCGGCCTGGACATTCGTGATCCGCGGCCCCTGGAGCAGGCTGACGACGCCGAGCCCGGTGCCGATCAGCACCAGCACGCCGAGCACAGCCGCGATCGTGAGCACGAACCGGCGGGAAGGGCGCGGTTTCGCGGGATCCGGCGCAGCAACCCGGTCTTCGGGCTCGACGGCAGTGGGCGCCTGAGCCCGTCGACGGGGTCCGTCCACATCCTGGGATGCGTCGACAGGCTCAGCAACCCAGCCCTTCGGCGCAGCGATCCAGTCCCGCGGCGCCACCGGAACCGCAGGCTCCGTCGCAGGCGCTTCGACCGAATCCGTCGGCTCGACAGCAGCGGGTCCCTGAGCCTGTCGAAGGGCCCCGTCCACGGCCTGGGGTGCTTCGACGGGCGCAGCAACCGAGTCGTCGGGCTCGGCAATTCCCTCCTGAGCATCCGCCTCTGCAGCCGCAGCATCCGCTGCACGGGCCTCTGCCTCACGGGCTGCGCGCATCTCGGCGCGCGTCCGCGGGACCGCCGGGACGTTCGGGCGCTCGTCGTCAGTACTCATACGGGTCCCCAGGCTCGTCGATCGCGACGACGTCGGTCGGCTCGACGTGGAGTTCGCCGTCGGCATCCGCGCGGATCGTGCCGGTGACCTCGACCCACTGGCCGGTCGGGTACTCGGCGGCATCCACCGTCACCGGCAGTGTCGCGGTCTGCGCGTCGATCACGCAGTGCGTGATCACGAGGCGGGTCAGGTTCACGCCGTCAGAGCCCGGCGTGACGAATCCGGTGAGCTTCACCGGGGCGCCGTCGTAGGCTGCCGTGTTCGTCGCGGTCGCGAAGACGCTCGCCCAGTCGCCGACGCCGAACGTCGAGGTGTCTGCGACGCCGAGCGACACGGTGTCCGCTCCGGCGAACAGGGCGGTCTGCTCCTCAGCGCGCGACATCGCGAGCTCGACCGAGAGCGTCGCCGGCGGCAGCACCAGCGCCGCGACGACGACACCGGAGGCGATCACGCCGCCGGTCACGGCGCCGACCGTCGCGAGCGTTCGCCGAGGGGATGCCGCGGGCACGGAGCCCTCAGCGGCATCCACGACGTCGTCATGGCCGTGATCATGGCCATGGTCGCCCTCGACGCCGAGCGGCAGCGTGCATGACCAGATCGCTCCGGCCAGGGTGACGACCGCTGCGGCGGCTGCGAACCACACCGACTCGGGGCTGATGTACAGCGTCAGCCGGCCGGTGACGGCGAGTCCGAGCGTGACCACGGAGATCAGGGCGGCGAGGCCGACGCCCAACCACCGGGAGCCGAGCGCGCGTGCGCGAGTGCGCGAGGAGACCTGCTCAGACAAGGACGTTCACCCCGATCCCGATCGCGAATGCCGAGGCGACCACCACGCCGACGATCACCGCGAGCGTGCGCCCGGTGAACGTGGTGCGCATGAGCGCGAGCATCTTGATGTCGACGAGCGGCCCCACCAGCAGGAAGGCGATGAGCGCGCCGGAGGAGAAGGTCGAGGCGAACGACAGTGCGAAGAAGGCGTCGACATTCGAGCAGATCGCGACCGTCATCGCGAGCGCCATCATCGTGACGATCGAGAGCACCGGGTTCGAGCCGATCGCGAGCAGCATGTCTCGCGGGATCAGCACCTGCACAGCGCCGGCGAGCGCCGAGCCGATCACGAGGGCAGGCATCACCGCGCGCAGCTCGACCAGGAACTGCGTCAGGCTGCGCTTCATCGGGGTGCCGTGCTCGTGCGTGACGCGGTCGCAGGTGTCGATGAAGCGCTGCGTCAGCAGGGAGTTCGGATCGGGGTGACGGCTGAAGATCCAGCCGATCAGGTTCGCGATCAGGTAGCCGCCGACGAGACGGGCGATCAGGATGCCGCCGTCCCACCCGAACGCCGCGTGCGTGGTGAGGATCACGATCGGGTTCACGATCGGCGCCGCGATGAGGAACGTCAGCGCCTCGGCCGGGGCGAGCCCGCGCATCATGAGTCCGCGTGCGAAGGGCACGTTGCCGCATTCGCAGACCGGGATCAGCATGCCGAGCAGCGACAGCACTGCACGGCGAGCCCACGCCCGCTTCGGCAGCCACCGGTGGATCACATCGGCGGGCAGCCACACCTGCACCACGATCGAGAGCACGACGCCGAGCACCACGAACGGCAGCGCTTCGATGAGCACGCTGAGCGCGAGCGTCAGGCCGTCCTGCGCGCGGGTCGGCAGCGAGGCGGGGAACAGCGCAGGCAGGAACTGGTCGATCAGGAACAGCGCGACGACGACGACCGCGCCGATGCCGAGGCCGACCCACGCCGATCGCGGCGACCGGGTCGGGCGATGCGAGTGCCGCGGCGGGGTGAGCAGGCTCACGCGGATGCTGCCCCGGCGCTCTCGCGCTTCTTGGCGCAGGGGGTGCAGAGGCCGAAGATGTCGACGACGTGCGCGGCATCCGTGAATCCGTGCAGTGCAGCGGTGCGGTGCGCCCACTGCTCGACATCCTTGGCCTCGATCTCGACCGTGAGTCCGCACGAACGGCAGATCAGATGATGATGGTGGCCCTGCGTGGTGCAGGCGCGGTAGAGCGCCTCGCCCTCGGGGCTCTGCAGCGAGTCGGCGTCGCCGGAGGCGGCCAGCCCCGACAGTGCGCGGTAGACCGTGGCGAGTCCGATGCCGGTGTTGTCATCGCGGAGCGAGGCATGCAGGTTCTGCGCGCTCACGAATCCGCGCGCGTCGGCGAGCGCTTCGCGCACGCGTTCGCGCTGCCAGGTGTTCCGCTGAGCCATACCGAGAGTCTAAACCGCGCGCATCGCCGCGGGCTGGGAGAGATCGAGTCGGGTCATCGGTCGCTCCTGACGCGACGTTTCGCGGGCGTGGGGACGATTCGCGGACGCTTCACCACGAAGTGATCCGCGAAACGTCACGGCCTCCGCGAAACGTCACGCGCGCACGCGCCGCACCCGAGCCCGCGAGCGCTGCACGATCCAGCAGATGCCGTAGATCGTGAACGACAGGGTCGTGATGTACGGGCTGACCGGAAGGGTGCCGGCGAGGGCGAGCAGGATGCCGCCGACGGCCGAGATGAAGCCGAACAGCGCGGCCAGCAGCGGCACAGCCACCGGTCCTGCGGTGACTCGCATGGCGGCCGCGGCGGGTGTGACCAGCAGCGCCATCACCAGCAGTGCGCCGATGATGTGCACGCTGACCGCGACGATGAGTCCGAGCAGCACCATGAAGATCAGGCTCACCGCACGCGTCGGCACACCGCGAGCGGCTGCGGACTCGGGGTCGAGCGAGTCGAACCGCAGCGGGTTCCACATCACCAGCAGCCCGATCAGCACGACCGCGCTGATGCCGATCAACCAGCCGAGATCGGGGCTCGACACCGACACGATCTGCCCGGTGAGCAGGCTGAAGCGGTTCGCGCTGCGACCGTCGTAAAGGGAGAGGAACAGGATGCCGAGGCCGAGGCCGAACGGCATCAGCACACCGACGATCGAATTGCGATCTCTGGCCTTCGCGCCGAGCACGCCGATCAGGATCGCAGCGACGAGCGCGCCGCCGAGCGACCCGGCAACGACGCTGCCACCGAACAGCAGCGCAGCCGCCGCACCCGCGAACGACAGCTCGCTGACGCCGTGCACTGCGAACGCGAGGTCGCGCTGCATCACGAAGACCCCGATCAGGCCGCCGACGATGCCCAGCACCGCACCGGCGATGATCGAGTTCGCGAGCAGGGCGACGAGCTCACCATAGTCCTGGAAGGAGAAGACATCGCTCCAGTCGACCAGCGGCCTCATGCTGCGCCTCCGTGCTCATGGTCGCCGTGCTCGTGGTGGGGCTCGGCATCGGGCACTCCGACGACCACGAGGCGGTCCCCTGCACGCAGCACGAACACGGGGGTGCCGTACAGCTCCGTCAGCACGCGGGTCTGCAGCACCTCGTCCGGCGTCCCGAGCAGGAACCGCCCGCCGGCGATGTACAGGATGCGGTCGACGCGACCGAGGATCGGGTTGATGTCGTGCGTGACGAACAGCACGGCGGCGTCGCGCTCACGGCGCTGGCGGTCGATGATGTCGGTGACCGCCACCTGGTTCGCGAGGTCGAGGTTCGACAGCGGCTCGTCGCACAGCAGCAGCGACGGCTCGTCGGCGAGCGCCTGTCCGACCCTGAGCCGCTGCTGCTCGCCGCCCGACAGCATCCCCACCCGGCGCTCGGCGTAGTGCGCTGCACCGACCGATTCGAGCAGGTGGTCGACCTTGGCGCGGTCACCGCGGTGCGGGATCGGGAAGCCGAAGCGGCTGCCCTGCACGCCGAGTGCGACCAGGTCGCGGGCACGCATGCTGGTGTCAGGGGCGAGCGAGCGCTGCTGCGGCACGTATCCGATGCGCGCGTTGCCACGATGCACCGGCTGGCCGGCGACGCGGATCGTCCCGGAGGAAAGCGGCTGCAGTCCGAGGATGCTGCGCAGCAGCGTCGTCTTGCCGGAGCCCGACGGCCCGAGCACGGCGATGAACTCTCCGGCGTTCACTGTCAGGTCGAGACCCGACCACAGCTCACGGTCGTCACGGCGCAGCGAGGCGTTCGAGATCTCGAGAACGGGCACCGCGGCATCCGACGGGCCGCCAGCGCTGGGTCCCTGAGCCGAACCCCCGCTGGGTTCCTGAGCCGAACCCCCGCTGGGTCCCTGAGCCTGTCGAAGGGCCCGACTCACGACTGGATCGCGGCGGCGAGGCTCTGAATCGCATCACGCATCCACTCAGAGTACGACGATCCGTCCTCGAGCAGCTCGGTGAAGGCGACGACCGGGATGCCGGCATCCTTCGCGGCCTCCTCGACGCGCTGCGTCTCGGCCCCTCCGGTCTGCGCGTTGGTGAGCAGTGCGGTCAGCGTTCCGCTGTTGATCACGTCGAGCGACTCGAGCAGCACGGCGGGGGCGACATCGCTGCCCTCCTCGACCGACTCGGCGAAGCCCTCCGGCGTCGCGTCGGTGAGACCTGCTGCAGCGGCGAGATAGCCGGGCAGCGGCTCGGTGATGAACACCGTCTTGCCCTCTGCCTGCGCCTGGAGCCCCTCCAGGTCGGCCTCGAATCCCTCGAGGTCGGCCGTGATCTTCGCGGCGTTCGCCTCGAAGTCGGCCTTGCCCTCGGGATCCAGCTCGGCGAGCTCGTCGGAGATGGCCTCCACGACATGGATCATCGTGTGCGGGTCGAACCAGACATGCTCGTTGAAGCCCTCGATGTGGTTGTGGCCCTCATGACCTTCCGCATCGTCGGCGTGGTCGTGCTCCGCCTCGTCGTGTCCCTCCTCGTCATGCCCCTCGTTGCCGGGGAAGTCGTGCGAGAACTCGACGGCGGTCACCACGTGCGGGTCGGCGGCGTCCTTCAGGAGCGAGTCGACGAAGGCGTCGTATCCGCCGCCGTTCTCGATCACGAGGTCGGCCTTCTGCACCGTCAGTCGGTCGCGGGCGGTGGCCTCGTACGAGTGCGGGTCCTGCGTCGCGGACTCGATGATCGAGGTGACGTCGACGCGGTCGCCGCCGATCTGCGCGGCGATCGAGCCGTAGACGTTGGTGCTGGCGACGACCTGGATCGTGCCGTCACCCTCTGTGGCCGACGTCGGCGTGGCCGAGCAGCCGGCGAGCGCGAGGACAGCAGCGGAGGTGAGCGCGAGGGGGGCGGCGAGCTTCTTCATGCTCACACTCTACGTGCTAATGAGAACCATTATCAACTCGGCGACTCGGCCGGACGCGGATGGCCGCACCCCACTCCGGGATGCGGCCATCCGCGACGCCTGCGTCGTTGCGACGCTCAGCCCATGCGGCTCAGTCGAGCAGTCCGGCCGGCGCGATCCACGCCGTCGTCTCGCCCGGGAGCAACGAGCCGTCGAGGTCTGCGCTGGAGAGCACGACGTCAGCGCCATCCGACCCGAGCTCGAACGGCTCGGTGCCGAAGTTCGCGACGACCTGCCAGCCGTTCGGACGCGCGAAGCGCAGCACGTCGGGGCGTCCGGTCTCGATCCACTCGAGCGTCTCGCCGGTCTGCAGCGGATGCCGCAGGCGCAGCGCCTCGCGGTAGAGGGCGAGCGTCGACGAGGGGTCGGCAGCTTCGACATCCACCGCGTACTCGGCGAACCAGGCCGGCTGCGGCAGGTGCGCCTCGGCCGAACCGAAGCCGAAGGACACGCCGTCGGCCGACCAGGGCAGCGGCACGCGGCATCCGTCCCTGCCGAGTCCGTCGAACGCCGCCCCGCGGAAGAATCCCGGATCCTGGCGCTGCTCCGGCGTGATCTCGGCGACCTCCTGCAGCCCGAGCTCCTCACCCTGGTACAGATAGGCGCTGCCCGGCAGTCCGAGCATGAACAGCGACGCCGCACGCGCGCGCCGCAGGCCCTGCTCACGGTCGATCATGTCGGCCGGCCCTCCTGCCTTGACCCACTCGGTGCCCTGCTTCACCGCGCGTCCCTCGAGCGGGGCGAGTCCGTACCGGGTCGCGTGCCGCGTGACGTCGTGGTTCGACAGCACCCACGTGGTCGACGATCCCGACCGCTGCGCCTGCTGCAGGTTGTCGTCGATGATGCCTCGGAACTGCTCGGCATCGAAGTCGGCGACGAGCAGGTCGAAGTTGAACGCCTGGCCGAGACCAGCAGCCGAGGCGTATCGCGCCCGGCGCTCCGGCGTCGCGACCCAGGCCTCCGCCACGGCGGTGCGGGGCGGATCGTAGGAGTCGAACACCTCGCGCCACGTGGCGTAGATCTCGTGCACGTCGTCGCGGTCGGTGGTCGGATGCGTGCCCGAGGTGCGATCCATGGCGTCGAGCTCGGCCTGCGACGGCAGGGGCTCGGAGAGATCCTTCGTGAGCATGTGCGCCACATCGACGCGGAATCCGTCGACCCCGCGATCCGACCAGAAGCGCAGCGTCTGCAGGAAGTCGTCACGCACCTCCTGGTGATCCCAGTTGAAGTCCGGCTGCTCGACCGCGAAGTTGTGGAGGTACCACTGGCCGTCCTCGACGCGCTCCCACGCACTGCCGCCGAACACCGAGATCCAGTCCGTCGGCGGCTCTGCACCGTCGGGGCCGGATCCGTCGCGGAAGATGTAGCGCTCGCGCGCCGCCGAGCCACGGCCGGCGGCGAGCGCCTCCTGGAACCACGCATGCTGATCCGAGCTGTGGTTCGGCACGATGTCGACGATCACGTGGATGCCCCGCGCATGCAGCGCCGCCACCATCGCGTCGAAGTCGGCGAGCGTGCCGAGCCGCGGGTCGACGTCGCGGTAGTCCGCCACGTCGTAGCCGCCGTCGGCCAGCTCCGACGGATAGAACGGACTCAACCAGACCGCATCGATCCCCAGATCCGCGAGATAGTCGACGCGGGAGAGGATGCCGGGGACATCCCCGAGTCCGTCGCCGTTCGCGTCGGCGAAGCTGCGGGGATAGATCTGGTAGACGGCCGCCTGACGCCACCATGCCGCGGCGTCGGCGGATGTGCGGGTCTCGGTGAGAGTCGCATCGGTCATGAGAGAGAACTGCTCCTTCGGTTGTTGCGGTTGTTCTGCGATGGTCCTTCGCCCTTCGACAAGCTCAGGGACCCATGGGGTGCTGATGCCCCACCCCATGGGGTATTGATGCCCCACCCCATGGGGCGCTGAGCCCGTCGAAGCATCCGATCACCCCTTGACGGCACCCTGCGTGACGCCCTCCATGACGAAGCGCTGGGTGAACAGGTACGCCAGGATCGCGGGCGCCATCGCCATCAGGTATGAGGCGAAGGACACGTTGTAGTTGTTGCTGAACTGGTTCTGGAAGAGGTTCTGCCGCACCGGCAGCGTCTGCAGCGCCGGATCGGAGATGATCAGCGATGGCATCATGAAGTCGTTCCAGGCGTAGAGGAAGGCGAAGATGCCGACCGTGGCGCTCATCGGGGCGAGCAGCGGGAAGATCAGCTGCCAGAACGTCTGCCAGGTCGTCGCACCGTCGATGCGAGCACTCTCCTCGAGCTCGATCGGGATCGAGCGGAGGAACGCCGTGAACAGCAGCACACTGAAGCTCAGCTGGAACATCGTCGCGAGGATGATCACACCGAAGGGGTTGTCGAGTCCGACGCGTCCGGTGAGCTGGATCTGCGGCAGTGCGACCACCGGGAACGGGATGAACATCGCCGCCAGCAGGTAGAAGAACGAGTACCGGAACAGCTTGCGGTCCCAGTTGCGGACGATCGCGTACGAGGCGAAGGCAGCGAGGATGATCGTGGCGACCACGGTACCCGCGGTCACTAGCAGCGAGATGCCTGCACCGACCGGGAACTTGGTGAGGTTCCATGCCTCGACGAAGCCCTCGATGCTGAACGGGGCCGGCAGCGAGAACGCGTTGCCGTCGACCGCCTGGCCGGTCGTCTTGAACGCCATCGAGATCGTCACGTACAGCGGCAGCAGCACCGTGACGGCGCACAGGATCAGGATGATCGTGCCCGACCAGTTCACGCGCTCCATGCGGACTCGCGGCTTCTTGCCGGACGTGGTGATGGCCTCGGTGGCCGTGGCGGCACCCGGGAGGGGTGCGGTGGTGAGAGGTGCGGACATCAGAGTGCGTTCCTTCCGCGGGTCAGCGAGAGCTGCAGCAGGGAGATGAGCACGGCGACGATGAAGAAGATCGTCGCGTTCGCCATCTGGTAGGCGTAGTCGCCGCCGTTGAAGCCGGCGATGATCGTCATCGCCACGCTGCGGGTGGAGGTGCCTGGGCCGCCGTTGGTGAGTCCGACGATGATGTCGTACGCGTTCAGGAAGCCCTTGAAGCCGAGGATGATGTTGATCACGACGTAGCCGGCGACCAGTGGGATCGTGATCCGGGTGAGCTGCTGCGTCTTGCTCGCGCCGTCGATGCTCGCCGCCTCGTAGACCTCGCCTGGCACCGAGAGGAGCCCTGCGATGTAGATGAGCAGCGTGCCGGGGACCGCCTGCCAGGCGGTCACGATCACGATCGCGACCCAGGCGAGGTCGGGGTTCGCGAGCAGGCTGGTCTCGAGCCAGGGGATGCCGGAGCCCGCTGCCGCGTTGGGCAGCGAGTTCGAGAACAGGAAGTTGAAGACGTAGGCGATGATGATGCCCGAGATCACCATCGGGATCACGAAGATCGTGCGCAGCCCGGTCTTGAAGCGGATGCGGGAGGTGAGCCCGACCGCGAGCATGAAGGCGATCACGTTCACCACGATGACCGTGGCGATCGAGAACCCGAAGGTGAAGAGGTAGCTCTGCAGGATCGACGGATCGCTGAACATCGCGACGTAGTTCGTCAGTCCGTTGAAGCTCCACTCGCCGATGCCGATCGAGTCGGTGAAGCTGAAGAAGATCCCCATGACGCCGGGAACCGTGATCGCCAGCGTGAACAGGATCAGTGTCGGGACGAGGAAGAAGTAGTAGATCGGCTCGACCCGGCGGGTGTGCCGACGGATCTTGCGGGCGCCACCCGTGACGATCGCCGTGGTGTCGGTCGTCGGGGTGTTGGGCTTCGTGATGTTCGAAGCTGCCGCGTTCGGCAGCGCGGTGTCGGTCATGGTGCGGACTCCTCTGTCTCGCCTGATGCTGAATCCTGCGTGGTGGGGATCGGCGCGCGGAACGCGATGCGCGCCCAGTCCGCGTCCATCGTGCGCAGCGTGTTCGTCGTCGATGCGCCGAGCACCATGGCCTGCGCGTAGTTGAACATCGGCAGCGTCTTGGGGACCAGCACCGACGGGCCCTGGTAGATCTGACCGTTGTCGTAGTACTCGATCATCCCCTCGACGCGAGGGTCGTCCGGCGCCGGTGCGCCCGTCGTCGGGGTGAAGCCGAGCTGCGAGGCGTTGTACTGCTGGATGTGGTCGGGCTGATACAGGTACTCGAGGAAGTCGCGCGCGGCCTCCTGATGACGGGAGCCCTCGGGGATCATCGCCGCGAGGTCCATGTTGACGCGCACGCCGAGGTCGGCCGGGTCGTCGGTCATCGGCAGCGGGAAGGTGCCGAGCGCGAGGTCGGGTGCGGTCTTCTCGATCTCGCTGAACGCCCACGGCCCCTGCAGGTACATCGCGGCCTCGCCCTTGCCGAACGCGAGGTTGCCATCGCCGTATGCGCGGCTCGCGGCATCCGAGTTGGTGTAGTTCTTCGCGAGCTGCATCATGCGGTCCATCGGCTCGGTGAAGTCCTTCTCGAACGACACCTCCGAATCCGGACCGACCTCGGTGCCCTCGGTGGCGAGTGCGTCGAAGAAGTCGATCACGTCGACCGAGCCGCCGGCGGTGTAGTCGTACCAGCCCTGCGCCACCGTCCAGTCGTCCTTGAACGTTGCGTAGAACGGGTCGATCCCTGCGGCCTTGAGCTGCTCGCAGACCGCGAGCAGTTCGTCCCAGGTCTTCGGGACCTCGAGGCCCTGCGCCTCGAAGATGTCCTTGTTGTAGATGACCGATGCGGCCATCACCGAGTAGGGCAGCGCACTGGTGCGGCCCTCGCAGGAGCCGTACTGCTCCATGAGCGGCTGCAGGTCGTCGCGGATGCCGGCCGCGGCATCCGTCTCCGACAGATCGGTGAGCGCGCAGCGCTGCACGAAGCGCGCGATCTCGTAGTTGTAGTTGGCGAGCATGATGTCCGGCGGGTTGCCCCGCACGAAGCTCGCCGAGACCACGTCGACGCCGGAGGTGTCGATCTCGACCTTCACCTTGTCCTGCGAGGAGTTGTAGTCCGCGACGAGAGCGGTCATGAACTCGATGGCCTCGCGCTTGCTGAACGTGAAGCGGATGGTCTCCGTCGCGGAGCCTGCGGCGCAGCTGGTCAGAGCGGCGCCGACGAGCGTCAGGCCGAGGGCCCCGGCGATCAGTCGCACCGCGCGTGTTCGTCTGTCAGACATCGTCGTCCTTTCGATGTGTAGATCCACGTACTAAATCTAGTCAGCGAATCTACTCGTTCCTGGAGTACTGTCTCACTGGAGACGACGAAAGGTCAAGTGCTGTGGCAGAACTTTCCGATCTCGGGACCGGCCGCGCCAGTGTGGGCGCCGTACTCGACTTCGCCTGGACCGCCGGTGAGTTCACCGCCACCGAGGTGATGGCGAGCACATCGCTCACGCGCTCCACCGCGATCGACGCGATCGACACGCTCGTGGGCGCATCGATGCTGCACGAGCTGCCGAACGCCAGGGTCGCCGGCAGCTACCGGGCAGGCCGGCCCGCCCGTCGCTTCGCACTGTCATCCGACCTCGGCGTCGTGGTCGGCATCGACGCGGGAGACCGCCACCTCGCCGTCACCGTCGCGGACCTGCTCGACCGGACGCTGGTGAACCACCGGATCGAGGTCGACCCGACGCAGACCTCCGAGGAGCGCAGGGCCGCGATCCTCGAGCAGCTGCAGCTGGCACTCGCGGAAGCGGAGGTCGAGCCCGAGCAGGTGCTGGCGCTCTGCGTCGGCGTCGCTGCGCCGGTGAGCCGGAACGGCATCTCGCCCCCGCATCCGGACGGCTTCTGGGAACGCACGAACCCCGGCCTCGCCGAGGCGCTGCGCGACACAGCGCCGGTCGTCGAGATCAAGAACGACGCACAGCTCGCTGCGATCGCCGAGGGCGCGGTCGGGGCGGCGATCGGATGCCGCGACTACGTCGCCCTGCTCGCGAGCGAGCGCTTCGGTGGCGGTGTGGTCGTCGACGGGCACGTGCTGCACGGGGCGCACGGCGGGGTCGGCGAGGGCGTCGTCTTCGATCACATCATCGGCGTCGGATCGGCCTTCGGTCTGCGGTACTCGGTGCAGGATCAGGCGCGTACTGCGGTCGAGCGCGGCGAGATCGCTGCCGACAGCACGGTCGGACGCCTCGTCGCGAGCGAGCGCATCGACCCCCGACTGCTGCTGACGCTCGCGGCATCGGGAGACGCGGATGCCCTGCTCGTCACCTCGCGCGTCGGCGCCACGGTCGCCCGCGTGGTCGGCGTGCTCGGCAGCATGTACGACCCTGCGCGCGTGATCGTGTGCGGCGGCGTCGCCGAGAGCATCGAGCCGGTCCTCGCGGCTGCTCGCCGCATCCTGCCCGAGGAGCTGCACCTGCCGGCGCCGGAACTGCTCGCCTCGACGCTCGGCGCGGAGGTCGTGTCGATCGGCGCGGTCGCCACCGCGCGCAAGGCCGCACGCGAACGGGCCGTGCCGCAGCTGGCGCAGCACCGGCTGCAGGCGTCGGCGTAGCGCAGACGCCGCATCCACTGGGTCGCCGAGCGCGGATGTGAGCCGTCTGAACCGAGCGGGTCCCGGAGGTCGTGCGGGTTCAGGTTGCTCCCCCAACCGGGCGAACGGCCCGCTGCACTTCGAACCAAGATGACCAGGCGTCCGTCAAGTGGCGACGGAAGGTCCTGGAGAGCGCGACTGATTTTCCGGATGTGCCGTAAGAGTGCCGCGGCCTGCGGTCTGCACCAACCTTCCGCTGGCTCAGGAACGTTGTTCAACAGCCATTTGCAATAGCAAGCAACCGTACTGGCCCGAGTGCCTGACCGGTTCCTGGATGCGTACACGCCGAGAGCGGCCGGGGCGATACTTCGCCCGCATCACTACTGGCGCGTGACCATCCGAACCCGGGCATATCTACCGATATGTTCGCAACACATCGCACGCGCTGGAGTTCAGGGGCGATACAAAACGTGTGCTATGTTTCGGCGTCAGTGTTCGAAGGGTACGGGTGGGAGCGGGATGGGCGAGAGCGCGTGGGTCACGATGACTCGCGACTTGGTGCACCGAGAAGCAGTTGAAGGGGTGTTCATCGACTCCTACCGCCAACCGTCGGCACGAGACGTTGAGTTCCGCCTCCGTCAGCCTGCGGAGTTGAACGGTTTCGCCAGTAGTGCCCGAACCATAAACTCGCTTCTTGTTGCCGAGTACCTTCGACAGGCCACCATCGCGTACGGCCATCTCGCCTGGGATGTTCCGATCGGCTGGGCGTTCATCATGGGCCGCATGGAACTCACAGTCGAACAAACGGAGGCGACCGGCGAACTCACGGCTCACGTGAGCCCACTGCACCCGAAACTTTCAACCGGAGCGCTGCGCAGCGTCACTACAGCCGTCACTTTTCGGGCCGACGGCGAAGTCTTCGCGAGCGGTCGGGGCGAGCTCACGGTCGTCACGGCTGCGATGTACAAGCGCCTTAGGGGCGACATCGCGGGGCAATCGTTCCCGCGGAAGCCCTACGAATCGCCGGACGCGGTGCGGCTCGTCCAGGCCAGTGCCAGCGGGACGGAGTGGGACGTGCTTTTCGACCCAACAGATGCCTTTTTCTTCGACCACGCAGTCGATCACACGCCGGGCATTCTCTTGTTCGCGGCGGTGAAGCAAGCATGCATTCGAGCCGCAGGTCGGCTCGGCACGGACATCCGCCAGTTCGACGGCCGCTACGTGAGATACGCGGACCTGGATGAGCCGCTTCGAGTACGAGTTTCTCCAGAAAATTCGCACTCGACGCCGGATGCTTTCGCCGTGGTCGTATCTGGCCGAGACGACAGGACGATACTAAGCGCGCGTGTTGAGGTGGCGGCGTGAGCTGCGATTCCGTCTGTTCACGCCGACGCTCGCAATCCGAGCAGGTCGGGAATGCTCAGGAGCACGGGGTCATCGGCGTCCGCGAGCACCCCAGCCAGGACTATCGGCCACATCGCGGCGAGCATCTCCAGCATGCGGTCGCTGCGCCCCAGGGCCGCCGCGAGAAACTGGGTGCCGCTGAACGCGGAGATGATCACCTCAGCGGCAGCATCCAGGTCCAGCCCCGGCCTGGTTTCGCCCTTCGCACTCGCGCGCTCGAGAAGCACTCGGCAGGCAGAGATCCAGTCGCGGTAAGGCGTCGCCGTGACGGTGGCGAGCTCATCGACGGACTCAGTGCTGAGTCGCAAGCCTGCGCGGACTATCGCATCTCCCCGCGATTGCTCGGCCAAGGCCTGGGACAGCAGCACGATACTTGCAATGCCCGACATGTCTGCACGCGTCACGGATTGCAGAGTGCTGAAGGAAGTCTCGTGCTGGCGCCGAATGATGTCGGAGGCAAGAACCTGCTTGGACTCGAAGTAGTGATAGAGCGCCCCGAGAGTAAGGTCGACCCGACCAGTGATGTCGCGGAGAGTCGTCGCAGCGTAGCCTTGCTCGGCAAATATCTCGGCTGCTGCCTGAACAATCGCTTCTCGTGTTTCCTCTGCGCGCCTCTGCAATCGGCCTCCTCTCTACAGCCCTCAGTTTAATGGACCGGATATCCGAAGTCGTGGTGTCTCCGGCGCGTCCAGCCGTGGCTGTCACGGGCGCAAGCGGCTTTCTGGGCGGCGCGGTCGTTCGGGAACGGCCCGACGTTCGCAAGCGTGCACTCTTCCGGACTCCTCCTCAAGAAGCGCGGCGCGGCACCGACGTGGTCGTGGGCGACCTTCTCAATCCGGACTCGCTCGCTAGGCTGCTGGACGGGGTTCATACGTTGCTGCACTGTGCGAGCTACGTGGGTCCGGACAGCGATTTGGCTGTCACGGTGAACGACGTCGGAGCACGGGCCCTCATGCGCGCTGCAGCGCGAGCGGGGGTGCAGCGCGTGGTGTACCTGAGCACGACCGGCGTGTACGGGCAAGGTCCCTTTGTTGGTGCGGGGGAGGACACCCTCGTGGCGCCTACGTCGATGATTAGCCGGACGCGGGCCGTCGCGGAAGAACATGTGCTCGCCTACGGCGGGACGGTCATCAGGCCCCATCTGACATACGGCATCGGGGATACTCGGGTCATTCCGACTGCGGTGCGGACTCTTGAGGCTATGCGAATGATTCCACGTCCGTCGCCGCTGGTTTCAGCGGTCCCAGTGCAACAGCTTGCATCGCAGGTCTGGACCATTGCCGCGATGCCTGAGCTGGCCGGCCGGGCGCTGAACGCAGACCATGGCGCTCCCATCTCGCTACTCGACCTCCTCAGCCAAGCGCACTCGATTTCCTACGCGGATGAACAGCCAGCTCACAGGGTATTCGACGCAGCACTCGCTGTAGGGGCGAGTCCGCACCAAGCAGGGATGCTTACGGCGCACAACTACTTCTCGTCGGGGATTCAGGGGATAGCCCGCGAGCACACGGATGAGTCGCCCATATGGGCGTGGTATCGGACGGTGCTCGGACGACGCTGAGTCATCTGTCAGCCGCGAATCGCGATAGCAGGGTCCGCTCGGGCCGCGACGATTGCTGGGTAGGTGGCAGAACACACTCCCGACGCGCATCCGGCGAACAACCCAAGGACGAGCACGGAAGGCGACAGCGTAGGCGTCCAGCCCTGCAGCATGCACACGACGACGACTGCGCACACGCCGAGAGCAGCACCCGACACTCCTCCCGCCGCGCCTATAACGAGTCCTTCCATAGTGAACAACCGCCAGACCGAGCCGCGGCTCGCCCCGAGAGCGCGCCGAAGAGCAATCTCGGGTGACCTCGCCTGAACAGACAAATACATGGCGATGGCCGAGCTCATGCTTGCGAGGAGCAGGAGCAGGACCGAGACGATTCCGACGAGCGTCCCGAGATCGGTGGCCACACCGAAGCGAAGGTTGCGCAGGTCTGCGACGGTCTCGATTCTCACCTGCGAGGGGTCCCCCGGATTCACTGCCAAGGGGATGGCCTCCGAGAGTGCGGCGGGATATCCCGGCACCGTGCGGACCACGAGCGACGCGTTGTCCGGCGTCAGGTTGCCGGTTGCCGCCTGAGACAGCACGATGGAGTCACGGAGTTCGGGGTTGCGTCCGGTTTCGGCGATCACGCCGACGACGTCAACAGGTTCGCCATCCACCCACACCTGAGCGCCGGGACCCGTCGTGCCAACACCGAGCGACGCAGCAGCGTCGACGCCGAGCAACGCTACTCTCGGGGCCCAACTGGCGGACAACAGGTCCGTAGCGTGACTGGGAGATGCGGCGGCCCCGAGGACATCGAGGTACCCGGCATCCGCGATGAGTATGGGCCCGCCGAACACGGGCTGGCTCGCGACTGCTCCGCTCGGAAGCAGGGTGATGCGGGCTTCCGCGGCGGAGATCTTCGCGACGAACCCCGTGCCTTTCACCCCCTCGAGCCCAGCAATCGCGGACGCCGCCTTCCCCTCGGGCGCGTAGAAGCCCTCGTCGTACGCTGACGCAGATGCCGAGCGGACCACGACTTCGTCGAGGCTCGCCCGTGTCAGTCGCTCGGTGACCTGCGCAGCTGCACTCTCGCTGATACCGATGGAGCACACGAGGCCACCGGCCCCGAGCATGAAGGCTGTCAGGAGCAGCAGCGCACGCGCAGGCTTGCTGCTGTGGACCGAGAGGGCATCACAGAACTCGTCCCACAGGCGGATGAAGAAGCGTTTCCGTGCGGACCGGCCGCGCTCCCGTTCGACCGCAGGCTCTCGGCGAGTGTTCTCTAGCTCGTTGGCTCGGGCGTGGTCTGAGTCCGAGACGATAGCGCCGTCGACAATCTCCACGCGACGGTCCGCGGCGGCCGCGACTGTGGTGTCGTGAGTGATGATGACGACGGTCACGCCCTGCTGATTCAGCTCCCGAAGGTGCGCAATGATGCTGTCCGAATTCTTCGAGTCGAGCGCACCCGTCGGCTCATCCGCAAGGATTACGGCGGGCTGCGTCGCAATCGCGCGTGCAATCGCGACTCGCTGCCGCTCGCCTCCCGAGAGGTTGATGGCGCGCTCGCTCATCCGATGCATGAGGCCGAGCCGATGAAGAGCTACCCCTACCCGAGACGCCCGTGCGGCCCACGGCGTCCCGCGGACTTTCAAGCCGAGACTCGCGTTCCCGGCGGCCGTGTCCATCAGCAGCATGCGGGAGTCCTGGAACACAAACCCGAGCGTCTCGTTGCGGAGGCGGTTGCGCTCACTCTCGCCCAGTAACTGCACGTCGACGCC
Source organism: Microbacterium sp. (assembly GCF_036823965.1). Classification (GTDB taxonomy): domain Bacteria; phylum Actinomycetota; class Actinomycetes; order Actinomycetales; family Microbacteriaceae; genus Microbacterium. The sequence goes on from NZ_DAITBE010000005.1 coordinate 65,412, forward strand.
ATTGAGTCGGTAGTGCCCGCTCGTGCTCCGGTCCAGGAGCCCGAGCACGTTGAGCAGAGTCGATTTCCCTGACCCCGATGGGCCGATGATGGCCACGAACTCGCCAGGCATCACCCGGAGTGACACGGAGTTGAGTGCGGTGGTCTGGGTCGGGCCGGAACCGAACACGCGGCTGACGTCATCGAGCTCGATGACCGGCTCAGTGCTCACGGCGAGACCAAGACATCGGTGCCGAGCGGCAATGCGTCGTTCGGCTCGATGGAGACCCATCCGTCTGCCTGAGCGACTACGACGATATCGATGCGCTCATATGGCGAGTCGTCCTCTTCACCGTCGTCTGCGGGAACGAGGACGAACGAAGCGCTCCCCTCCTGTCGCACAGCGACAGTTGGCAGAGCGAGCGACGCCTCTGAACTCGTGACGGGTCCAATCTGCACTGCGGTACTCGCGTCTACAGGCACGTCCTGCGGGAGTGCAATTCTGACGGGATACCCCGAGACACCCGTCTCCTCGTTGGTGACGAATTCCCCAACACTCACCACGGTGCTCGTAACCGGTGTCGCACCTGCGACCGAAACATTGACCTCAGCCCCCGCAGCGAGCTGGTCAATCTCCACCGCCGTCGCCTGGGCTTCCAGTGCGGGCGGCGTGGTTCGCAACTTGAGTAGCGGCGCTTCGGCGCCCAGCAGAGCGCCGACCGCCGCCGCCGATTGCACCACGCCGTCGCCCGTCGGCACCCCGATGAGTTCTCGCCACGAGAGTCCGCGGACGCCGGCAGCAACGAAAGGCAGCTCGTACCCAGCTTTGCGATAGTGAAGTCGCAGCGTGTCCAACGTCGCCGCACCGAAGACCCCATCGACGGTGACGCTGTACCCCATATCCGCCAACGATTGCTGAACGGCTGTCACGTCGGAACCCCGGTCTCCGACGACGATGTCGCGGAACAACGGCACAGACGACGGCCACGCGAAGACGGGCCGTCCGGAAACCTCTCCCAGCAGGGTCCCGTACGTCACTGTGGCGCCGTCGGCCACTGCCATTCGCGACACCACCGCACGCTCGGACGGTGAGGTCTCCGGTTCGGCCGGACTGAGTGATGGGGCGACCTCCGGTGAACCGGGTGTGGTGGCCGCGGGAGGTGCAACTTGAGACGCTTCTCGCGGGGCTTCTGCAATAAGCACGTCCACCGTAGCTCCCGCGACGGCAACAGCCGGCAACATGAAGCTATCGCTCACGACCCGGTCCTCGACCTGGGCAAAGACCTCCACGTCAGCATCAACGTTCGCCAATGCCTGGTCCTGCGGCGACCTCACCAAGCCGCCCACAATGAAGGCAGCGCCCACCAGTAGCGCGGTGACGACCGCGAACGCCACAATTCGACCGAGATTCTGCACTCTCCTGAGCGGTGCCACCGATAGGTCATCGACATCGGCATCGGCATCGGCATTCGCGGCGGCGAGCTGTTGGCGCCGCCTGATGCCCATCATCCTGAAATGGCCTTATCGAACACCTTGATGGCCGCGTCACGCTTTTCGACGAAGGATGCAACCTGCGCCGATTGGGAATCGATGAGCGCCGCCTCGTATCGAGCTTGAATGTCGTACAAAGTCTGCACAGCCCCAGTCGAGCGGGCACACTCAGCTTCGATCACGATAGCGCCAATCTCAGCCTCTTTACCCTGCTCCTGGTACTGCTGTACGGGCCGGCCGTCCGCGGGGTCGAGGACGATGCCTCTCTCCTCCATACAGGTCTGCCAGTCGAGCTTCGCGTCCTTGGCTTCATCGCTAGCGAGAGTGAGCTCATATGCACGGCTACGAATCTGAGCGTCGATGTTCGCGTCCTGCGAAAACACGAGCTGGTCCATCAGGGACTCTTTTGCCTCGGTCGCGCAAGTGTCGTACGCCTTGCTCTGCTCGACGCCCATCGAGATGACATCCACCGTCGCCGGACCGGCCTCCGGAGAGAGGGAGACGCCATATTTGGATGCGTAGGCAACGCTCCAAATCCCGTACGTTCTATCTTCTTCTGGAATGAAGGGAGACCAATCTTTGTCGTTAGCTGTAGCTTCGAACCCCTTTTCAACCATGCATGTGTCAGCGATGGTAGCGATGGCATGAAGTACGCGCACGACATAGTCCGGGCTCGAAAGACTGAGTGCTGAAGCGGGCGTCTCCGCAACGGCATGGTCGTAGTCGAGCTTCGCAGTGACGTCTCCGTAGTCTTCGATGCTGACTTCGGGGAGGGGTTCGGCTTCGATAGGTGCCGGCGCAGCGTCGGCACTGCAACCTGTGAGCACAAGCGCCAGAAGCATGAACGCGGTCGCTGGCACGCGTCGTCTGTCAGTCATTGGGTTCTCCTCCAGGAACATCTCGAGGGGGTGGGCGACCCCACCCCCTCGAACTTGCGTCGTTCAGCTGATGCTGGACGTCATGTCGTCGAAGCCCCATCCGCTGAGCGCTGGCGTGCCCGTGTAGAACGCCCCGGTCTTCTGTCCACCGAAGTCACGGAACTGGTGCAAAACCGCGTAGTTTGCGGGCGACGTTACTTTGAGAGACGACGCGCGATTGTCTGCGACAGTTCCGACGTAGCTCGTCCCCGTCCCGAAGTCACCCAGGTAGTCGCCCTTGTAATCGTTGTTCTGGTAGAGCTTGATGCCGGCGCTTGCCGGAGCCGCCACGACCGCCGTCATCCCGAGCGCCATCACGCTAGCGATGACTCCCGCGACAATCTTCTTCTTCATCATGAAGTGCCTTCCATGTTCACTCGTCGGACCTCCCGACGAGCTAAACATAGCGGCTGCTATGTCTCTGGCCCAGGCTACAACACGCCTGACTATTGACCTGCGCACGAAAGGCATGTCGGATGCAATGTCGTGGTCACGGATGACAGCGAGCGAAACCGGCGTCATGGGTCGCCGTGGTGTTCAAGCGCGACTGCGCCCGTTTGAGCATGACCCGGTCGGCCGCATCACGAGCATCATGATGCGGAAGGCCGTACCCCTTCCTTGATGCGTATGCGCCTATCGCGGCGGAGACTGACTGGACAGGGCGTACTTCGAGCTAAAACCTCGCGCATTCGAGGCCGTCGAAAAGGCACGCGAGGATACCGTCAGCAATCGACGCACCGGGCGCAGCACGCACGCCTGCGGCCGTGGCCGCTGGCCACATCATCGCTGAGCTCAACTTTCCTTCCGGTGCCGGCTTCTCGACCAGCGGTACGAGGGCTTCCCCGGCTGCGCCGTGAGGCGACGCTTCTCGCAGCTGCGAAAGCTCGGACGCAACAACGCCGACATGGAACCACTCCGCGCACTGGTCGAGTCTGCGTACGTCTGACGCAATCGCCTCGCGCACCACAAGCCGATTTGGCATCTGAACTGGCGACAGTGCCATTCCAGCATCCTGCAGGTCGTCGAGATGCCCAGCCTGGAACTCGCTGCATGGCCCGGAAGTAGAAGCCAGGGGCCTCCCGCGGGACCGACCGCGTAGGGTCTCCGCCCTTCCCCGCCAGCGCATCTGCCGTGGCGGGGTCAGCTCAAAGCAGCAAGGAGACGGTCAATCCGCGCTTGAAGTGGAAGCCGAGTATCAGCGGCACCACGGTCGATGGCTCGTCAGGCCACCGAGGAGAGTGCATCGCCGGTGTTGCCCGTGCTTCCTTGCGTGCCATCTCACCGCCTCCGAACCCGCGATCCCTGTGTTTACCGGGATCAACTACGCCGTTTTGGATCACCTTCGTTTGAGTGGTTCAACTTCGATTGAAGAGAAAGCACCTTCAGTGACGGCCAATATCAGTCGACGAGCAGCGCAGGCTCCTCGAGCACGGAAGCCACGTCGGCGATGAAGCGGCTCATGCCGTCGCCGTCGATCACGCGGTGGTCGAACGAACCGGCGACCGTCGTGACCCATCGCGGGCGGACCTCGCCGTCGACGACCCACGGCTTCTGACTGATCGTGCCCATGGCGACGATCCCGGCCTCTCCGGGGTTGATGATCGGGGTGCCGGCATCCATCCCGAACACGCCGATGTTCGTGATCGTGATCGTGCCGCCCTGCTGATCTGCCGGTGAGGTCTTGCCCTCGCGCGCCGTGACCGTGAGGCGGTTGAGCGCGCGCGCGAGCTCCTTCATGCCGAGGTCCTGCGCGTCCTTGATGTTCGGGACGAGCAGGCCACGGGGCGTCGCTGCGGCGATGCCGAGGTTCACGTAGTGGCGCACGGCGATCTCGGCTCCACCATCGGTCTCGATCCAGGCCGCGTTCACCATCGGCGTGCGGCGGGCAGCCCAGATCACGGCGCGAGCCATGATCAGCAGCGGCGAGACGCGGATGTCGGCATAGTCCGGCGATGCCTTGAGGCGCTTGACGAGCTCCATCGTGCGGCTCGCGTCGATCTCCTTCCACACGGTCACATGCGGGGCCGAGTACGCGCTCTGCACCATGGCCGAGGAGGTCGCCTTGCGCACGCCCTTCACCGGGATGGACTCGGTGCGCGAGTCATCGCCGGAGGATGCGGGGGTCGGCGCCAGGCCGCGGGCGAGTCCGACCGGAGCGCTCTGCGGCGCCGGCACGGTCTCCTCGCGAACGGCTCCCCACTCTGGGGTCTCGATGTTGCGGAACACGCTCGCCTGCGAGGCCAGCTTCATGACGTCGTCGCGGGTGACCTCGCCGTCGGCGCCCGTCGGGGCGACCGTGGTGAGGTCGACGCCGAGGTCGCGCGCGAGCTTGCGGATCGGCGGCTTGGCGATCACGCCGACCGATGAACGCACCTGGCGCTCGGCCGGGCGCTTGCGCCGAGACGTCGCGCCGCCGCCGGTGCCATAGCCGACGAGCACGGATCCGCCGCCCTCTTCCGGCGCGGGTGCTTCCGCGGTCACGACCACGCCGGCACCGGCGTCGTCCCGAGCATCCGTCACGAACGTGATGATCGGCGTACCGACCTCCACCGTCGTGCCCTCGCCGACCAGCAGTTCGCCGACCACGCCGGCGTGCGGCGACGGCAGCTCGACGAGCGACTTCGCCGTCTCGATCTCGCAGATGACGTCGTTGATCGCCACGGTGTCGCCCGGCGCGACCTTCCAGGTCACGACCTCAGCCTCGGTCAGGCCTTCGCCGACGTCGGGGAGGTTGAAGTTCTGCGTGCTCATGAGCGGTCCTTTCGGAACGACAGTGTCGGTGGAACGAGCGGGAGTGTCAGTACGCCAGGGAGCGGTCGACGGCCTCGAGAATGCGGTCGGCATCCGGGAGGTAGATGCCCTCGAGCTTCGCGGGCGGGAACGGGGTGTCGTAGCCGGAGACACGGAGCACCGGAGCCTCGAGCGCATAGAAGGCGCGCTCCATGACGGTCGCGGCGACCTCGCTGCCGACGCTCGTGAATCCCTGCGCCTCCTGCGCGTAGACCATGCGTCCGGTCTTGCGCACCGAGTCGAGGATCGGCGCGTAGTCGATCGGCGAGAGCGAGCGCACGTCGACGACCTCGCAGCTGGTCCCCTCTGACTCGGCGAGCGCGGCCGCCTGCAGCAGGGTCGTGACGATCGCGCCGTGCCCGACGAGCGTGACGTCGGTGCCGCGGCGAACCACACGCGAGGCGTGCAACGGGGCGGCGGACGACTCGAGGTCGACCTCGCCCTTCTGCCAGTAGCGGCTCTTCGGCTCCATGAAGATCACGGGGTCGTTCGAGGCGATCGCCTCCTGGATCATCCAGTACGCGTCGTTCGGCGTCGACGGCGACACCACACGGAGACCGGGAGTGTGCGCGAAGTACGCCTCCGGGCTCTCCTGGTGATGCTCGACGGCGCCGATGTGTCCGCCGTAGGGGATGCGGATGACGATCGGCAGGCTCAGTGCGCCCTCATGGCGGTTCGTGAGCTTCGCGAGCTGGGTGGTGATCTGGTCGAACGCGGGGAACACGAAGCCGTCGAACTGGATCTCGATGACGGGACGGAAGCCGGTCATCGCGAGTCCGATGGCGGTGCCGACGATGCCGGACTCCGCGAGCGGGGTGTCGAGCACCCGACGCTCGCCGAAGTCGCGCTGCAGATGCTCGGTCACGCGGAAGACTCCGCCGAGCTTGCCGATGTCCTCGCCCATGAGCAGGACCTTCGGGTCGTTCTCCATCGCCGCGCGCAGCCCGGCGTTCATCGCCTTGCTGAGCGGCATCGTCTCGAGCGTCATGCCTGCCCTCCCTCGAACGATGCCTCGTAGCGCGCCTGCCACGCCTTCTGCTCCTCGATCAGCGGATGCGGATCGCTGTAGACGTGGTCGAACATCCTCGCGACCGGCGGCGAGCCGAGCTCGACCGTGCGCGCACGCAGGTCCTCGGCGGCATCCGCGCCTTCCTCGTCGACGTCATCGAAGAAGGATGCCGCGGCACCCCGTCCTTCGAGGAACGCGCGCATGCGAGTGATCGGGTCGCGCAGCGCCCACGACTCCTCCTCGTCGTTGCCGCGGTACTTCGTGGGGTCGTCGCTCGTGGTGTGGGCGCCGAGTCGGTACGTGACCGCTTCGATCGCACGCGGCCCCTGACCCGCACGGGCCTCGTCGAGCGCGACGCGAGAGACGGCGTAGCTGGCGAGCACGTCGTTGCCGTCGACCCGCACGCTGGGGATGCCGTACCCGGCGCTGCGCTGCACGAGCGGCACCCGCGACTGCGTCGAGACCGGCACCGAGATGGCCCAGTGGTTGTTCTGCAGGAAGAAGACCGTCGGCGCCTGGTAGCTCGCCGCGAAGACCATCGCCTCGTGCACGTCACCCTGGCTGGAAGCGCCGTCGCCGTAGTAGACGATGACGGCCTCGTCGCGTTCGACATCTCCGGTGCCGGAGCGCCCGTCGAACAGGCGGCCCATGGCGAAGCCCGTGGCGTGCAGCACCTGCGACCCGAGCACGAGCGTGTACAGGCGGGTGTTGCCGTTCTTCGGATCCGTCGGATCCCAGCCGCCGTGCGAGACACCACGCATCAGCTTGATGATGTCGACCGGATCGACACCGCGGATGCGCGTGACGGCGTGCTCGCGGTACGAGGGGAAGATCGTGTCCTGCGCGCGAGCGGCGCGGCCGGAGCCGACCTGCGCGGCCTCCTGCCCGCGGCTCGGCGGCCACAGTGCGAGCTGGCCCTGACGCTGCAGGTTGGTCGCCTGGGTGTCGATGGCGCGGATGACGACCATGTCCCGGTAGAACTGCTCGAGCTCCGCATCGCTGATCGCCTCGATCAACGGCAGATATCTCTCGGCAGCCGGACTGGGCGCGAAGCGGCCGTCCGCTTCCAGGACGCGGACGAGTTCAGTCTCTGACGAGGTCACCGTTCCACGCTATCCGAGGTTGGGCACCTAGGGCTGGAGGGTGCGCACAATGGATCCCGAAACCTGTAGGACCTTGTCCACGGATTCATGCTCGCCGACGGATATGCGGATGCCGTCGCCCGAGAACGGCCGCACGATGAGATCGCCCTCGACGAACGCTGCTGCTGCCTCGTCGGTGCGGTCGCCGGTCGGCAGCCAGACGAAGTTGCCCTGCGCGTCGGGAACATCCCAGCCCTGCGCGCGGAGCCCGTCGACCAGCAGCGTCCGGCGCTCGACGATCGCCGCGACGCGTTCGAGCAGCTCGGCCTCGGCATCGAGGCTCGCGATCGCCGCGTTCTCTGCCGCAGACGTGACGGAGAGGGGGATGCCGGTGGTTCGCGCGGCATCCAGCACCTTCTCGTGCCCGATCGCGTAGCCCACGCGGAGACCGGCGAGACCGTACGCCTTCGAGAAGGTGCGCAGCACCACGACGTTCGGATGCCGCTCGAAGATGCGCTCCTCCAGACCGTTCACCGCGTCGGGGGCGGTGACGAACTCTGCATATGCCTCATCGAGAATGATCAGCACATCGGCGGGGACCCGGTCGACGAACGCTGAGAACTCGGCGCTCGTGATGACCGGCCCCGTCGGGTTGTTCGGTGTGCACACGATGATCGCGCTGGTGCGGTCGGTGACGGCATCCGCCATCGCGTCGAGGTCGTGGCGTCCCCCGCTGCCGGGCCCCTGAGCCTGTCGAAGGGGAACCTGCACGCCGGTCGCTCCGGCGACGAGCGGGAGGCTCGGGTATGCCTCGAACGAGCGCCAGGCGTAGACGACCTCGTCGCCGACCGACGACGTGGCGAGGATCAGCTGATGCAGGATGGAGACGCTCCCGGAGGCGACGTGCACCTCATCGGGACGAACGCCGTAGCGGGCACCGAGCCGCTCCCGCAGGCGTCCGGCCGTGGCGTCCGGGTAGCGATTGATCGGCGTGACGTGCGTGAGCGCCTCGACGACCGACGGCAGCGGGTCGAAGGGGTTCTCGTTGCTGGAGAGCTTGAACGCGTCCGGCCCCGCCGGCTTGCCCTGGCGATACGGCGCGAGCGCGGCGATGGCGGGGCGGATGCGGGGCAGGATCTCGTCGGTCACGTGATGAGTCTACGAGCTGGAATCGCTGACATATCGAGTCGGTCGTGGAAGACTGGGCGCACCATGCGCTTCATCATCCGAGTCGTCGTCAACGCGTTCGCCCTGTGGGTCGTGACGCTGATCCCCGCTCTGCAGGTCATGATCATCGCCTTCCCCCCTGGGGAGACGCTGCAGCTGGTGCTCACGCTGCTCGCGGTCGCCGCGATCTTCGCGCTCGTGAACACGATCATCGGCACGGTCGTGAAGATCGTCGCCTTCCCGCTCTACATCCTCACGCTCGGCCTGATCGGGTTCGTGATCAACGGGTTCCTGCTGTGGCTGACCGCATGGATCACGAGCGGCTTCGGCTGGGGCCTCACGGTCGGCGACTTCTGGTGGGGCGTCCTCGCGGCGATCATCATCTCGCTCATCAACGGCGTCTTCGGCTTCATCCTGCGTCCGCAGAGCAAGAAGCCCCGCCGCGACTGAGCGCGCAGCTCAGCCGGTCCGTTCGGCACGGAACTCGGTCGAGGTGATCTCGACCGCATCGTCGAGTTCGGCCCACCGCGCATCGAGCGCCGTGAGGCGCGGGTCGCCCGACTCGTCGACCATCTCCGCCGTCTCGAGGTAGGCGTCCATCTGGTGCGGGGCGAGCACGAGGTCCTGCATGCCTCTGATCGGATCGCCGACTCGCTCGGCCGTGAAGCTGTCGGGCGAACCGGTGCCCGCAGGCGATCCTCCGCCGGCGAGCGACGAGACGACGTCATCGGTGTGCCGCAGCTGGATCAGCAGCTGGTCGTCGTCCAGGACCGGCTCGACCGGACTGCCGGCCGTGAGCAGCACTCGCACGTCGTAGCCGCTCTCCATGGCGAGGTGCCCGGCGATGATCCCGCCCTGCGAATGGGCGACCACGTCCACTCGGTCTCCCGGTTCGGCGCCGGCGGCCTCCAACGCGTCGAGGGTCGCCTGGTACGAGGCAGACGTCTGGCCGGTGTAGAGCTGCAGGTTCGAGCGCATGTCCCACGGCTGCGACCCGCCGACCGCCACCGACTGCGAGCCCTTCACATAGGCGATGAACTGCCGGGTGCCGTCCGGCAGCGTGTACCGCTCCACCGTCAACTGCGCCCCTGGCGCGGTCGGGAGTCGAGTGAATGCGCCGGCCAGACTCGTCGGCGGCCCGTCAGGGGTCCTGGTTCGCACCGCGGCCACCGACACGGCATCCGCCGTCCCCTGCAATGTCGTGCCGGGCCGCAGCATGCCGAGGCCGGTCAGGACGGCGGCGGCCGCGCCGCCCATCAGGAACGGGGTCAACAGACCGCCCGGATCGAACTGGCGGTCGAGTCCGTCGAAGCGTCCGTCCTTCCAGCCGGCGATGAGCCAATCCGACATCGCCTCGAGCCGCCCGTCCGACGCCAGCAGACGATCGAGCCGAGCCTGCACGGCATCCGCGGCCGCACCGCCGACCAGGCGGAGCGCGTCGGCCTCCGCTCGCAGCTCGACCACCTCGTAGGCGTCGGCCATCAGCAGGGTCCCTTCGCTGGCATCACGCATCCGCTCGCGCAGTCCACTGATCCGCTCTCCGCCGTCCGCGAGTGCGACGAGGTCGACCTCTGCCCCGATTCCGCTGACGTCGATGAGCAGAGAACTCGCCCTGCGCACCGCCGCCCGCGCGTCATCGAGTCCTGCGGCGAGCAGCGCGAGCCGATGGCCGACATCACGAAGCACCTCCGTGTCGACGGCGATCGCTCCGCCATGACGGATGTCGAGGTCGTCGCTCACACCGTGCCCGCCCTGTCCAGTTCGGCGGATCGGATGTGCAGCTCGCCGAGCTCGTGCTCCGATGCGAGCTGCATCGCCGAGAGCGCGTCCTGCAGCGCCCTGACACCCTCCGCATCCCATGCGGTGTCGAGCACGAGGCGCGCGAGGGCGGCGGCCGTGTCCTCGACGATCCCGATCGCCGTGCGGAGCTCCCCCGCAGCACAGAACCGGTTCCAGACGTCGTCCGAGGTACCGGCCTCGGCCATGATGAAGGAGTACATGCGTCCAGCATCCGCGGCGCGGAGCACCTGACGAGGGGCGTGCGACGGGCCGCGTGGAGCGACGGCGGGGAATATATTCCGTGCAGGAGGAGTGACCGGAACTGTGCAGGATCGCCGACTCCAGGCAGAATGGGTGAGTGACAGCCACGGATCCCTTTCGCGTGATCTTCGTGTGCACGGGGAACATCTGCAGATCACCGATGGCCGAAGTGGTCTTCCGCGATCTCGCAGAACGCCAGGGACTCGGCTCGCGGATCGTCTCGCGCAGCGCCGGCACAGGCGATTGGCATCTGGGCGAACGCGCAGATCACCGCACGATCGACTCCCTCGCGCGCCGCGGCTACGACGGCTCGCAGCACCGCGCACGGCAGTTCACCCTGGCCTCGTTCGCCGACAACGACCTGGTCGTCGCGCTGGACCGCACGCACGAACGGATCCTGCGCGAGTGGGCGTCCGACGAGGATCAAGAGGGCAAGGTCACGCTGCTGCTGGCCTTCGACCCGGATGCGTCGACCCACGATGTGCCCGATCCCTACTATGCGGGCACGGAAATGTTCGATTCGGTGCTCGGTATGATTGAGACGGCGACCAGAGGCCTGTTCCGACAGCTCGAACCCGCACTGCGTCTCCCCCGCACCCCCCGCATCTGACGGGCCCGATCAGGAGGACTCCCCTGACTTTCCAGCCTTCGCTTCCGCCGCAGCCCCTGAGCCCGCTCGACGGACGCTACCGCGCCGCCGTGGCCGGACTCGCCGACTTCCTCTCCGAGGCCGGACTCAACCGTGCCAGGGTCGAGGTCGAGGTCGAGTGGCTGATCGCCCTCACGGACCGCTCGCTGTTCGAGACCTCCCCGCTGTCGGATGCCGACAAAGACCGCCTCCGCGCCCTGTACCGCGACTTCGGGCAGGCCGAGATCGACTGGCTCGCCGAGAAGGAAGCCGTCACCCAGCACGACGTGAAGGCCATCGAGTACCTGGTGCGCGATCGACTCTCGACGCTCGGCCTCGACTCGATCGCCGAGCTCACGCACTTCGCATGCACGAGCGAGGACATCAACTCCGCCTCCTACGCCCTCACCGTGAAGCGCGCGGTCGAAGAGGTCTGGCTGCCCGGCCTCGACACCGTCATCGCGAAGCTGCGGGAACTCGCCGTCGAGCACGCCGACGCCCCGATGCTCTCCCGCACGCACGGCCAGCCCGCGACGCCCTCGACCATGGGCAAGGAGATCGCCGTGTTCGCGTGGCGTCTCGAGCGCGTACGCGCGCAGATCGCGGCATCCGACTACCTCGCCAAGTTCTCCGGCGCGACCGGCACCTGGTCGGCGCACCTCGCGGCCGACCCCGACGCCGACTGGCCCACGATCGCCCGCGAGTACATCGAGGGCCTCGGACTCGGCTTCAACCTGCTCACCACGCAGATCGAGTCGCACGACTGGCAGGTCGAACTCTACGACCGCGTTCGTCACGCCGGCGGCATCCTGCACAACCTCGCGACCGACATCTGGACCTACATCTCGCTGGGCTACTTCGCGCAGATCCCGGTGGCCGGTGCGACGGGCTCGTCGACGATGCCGCACAAGATCAACCCGATCCGCTTCGAGAACGCCGAAGCCAACCTCGAGATCTCTGGCGCCCTGCTCGCCTCGCTCGGCCAGACCCTGGTCACCAGCCGCCTGCAGCGCGACCTCACCGACTCGACCACGCAGCGCAACATCGGCGTGGCGTTCGGTCACTCGCTGCTCGCGCTCGACAACCTGCGCCGCGGCCTGAACGCGATCTCGCTGTCGCGCGACGTGCTGCTCGCCGACCTCGACGTGAACTGGGAAGTGCTCGCCGAGGCGATCCAGACCGTCATCCGCGCCGAGGTCGTCGCCGGACGCTCGACGATCACCGACCCCTACGCGCTGCTCAAGGAGCTCACGCGCGGGCACCGCGTCGGCGCAGCCGACCTGGCGGCGTTCGTGGAGACGCTGGAGATCGGGGATGCCGCGAAGCAGCGGCTCCTCGCGCTGACGCCGGCGACGTACACCGGCATCGCGGAGCAGCTCGCGCGATAGTCGCGCCGGTCAGGACGAGGTCGCCGCGCCGTCCTTCGGCATGCACGCGGCGGCGATCAGCGTGAGGACCGCGGTGATCGCGACCGCGATGAAGACCCAGACCGAGGCGTGGATGATCGTGGCCGGGTCATCCGGACCGGCACCCTGGGCGATGACCGTGTTCGAGATCGCCCCGAACACCGCGACGCCCACCGCGCTGCCGGCGGACCGTGCGAACGCGTTCATGCCCGTGACGGCTCCGCGTTCGCCCCAGCCCACCGAGGCCTGAGCGGCGATCAGGGTCGGCGCCGCGCTCCAGCCGAGTCCGAATCCGAACAGGAACGCGACAGCCGCGACCGTGAACGGGTTCGGCCACGAGGCGACCGCTGCCAGCGCGATGGCCGCGACCGTGGTGATGCTCATGCCGATCAGCGTCGTGCGGCGGAAGCCGATGCGCAGATAGAGGCGCCCGGCGTTGGCGGCGGACAGCGGCCAGCCGAGCGTCAGCGCGGCGACCGCGAGCCCCGACAGCAGCGGAGCGATCCCCGTGGATCCCTCGAGGTAGGCAGGCGCGAAGCTCGTGACGCCGAGCATCAGCGCTCCCACGCCCAGCGAGACGATCGTGGTCGTGAGGATGAGTGGTCGCGCGGCGAGGCGCAGATCGACGATCGGTTCAGCAACCCGGCGCTCCACGAACCCGAAGGCTACGAGCGCGACCGCACCGACGCCGAAGCAGATCACGCTCTGCACCGAGAGCCATGCCCAGGCGTTGCCGCCCTCCAGCATCCCCAGGATGATGCCGGTGAGCCCGACCGTGAGCAGCAGGGCGCCGCCGTAGTCGATGCGGTGCCGAACCGTCTGCTTCTGCTCGTGGTACGTGCGCAGCAGCATCCATCCGGCGATCAGGCAGAGCGGGATGTTCACCCAGAAGATCCACCGCCAGGCGTCGAGCTGGGCGAAGAGCCCGCCGAGCGCGGGGCCGACCACGGAGGAGATCGCCCACACGCTGGCGATATAGCCCTGCACCTTCGCGCGCTCCGCGACCGTGTAGATGTCGCCGACGATCGTCATCGACATCGGTGCGACGGCACCGGCGCCGAGGCCTTGGATGATCCGGAAGACGATGAGCGCGGGCATGCTCCACGCGAATCCGCAGAGGATCGAGCCGAGGAGGAAGAGGGCGATGCCGAGGATGATGATCGGTTTGCGGCCGATGGTGTCGGCGAACCGCGAGTAGATCGGCACGCTCACGGCCTGGGCCAGGAGGTACACGGAGAACAGCCACGGGAACTGCTGGTAACTGCCGAGATCGCGCACGATGCTCGGGACCGCCGTGGCGAGGATCGTCGCGTCGATCGCGATGAGCCCGGTCGACAGCATCAGCGCCCCGAGCACGGGGCCTCGCTTCGACCGCAGTCCGATGGAGGCGCGTTCGACGGAGGCAGTCACCTCAGGGACAAGCCGATCCCGAGCGCGACTATTCCTTGCGGTCGCCCGACTCGCTCGACGTCGCGGACGAATCCGCCTCGGGCTCCGGGTCATACAGCACCGGGCGATCCACCGTCTTGGTGACGTCGGCCGGGTCGATCGCGAGCATCAGCATCGCCAGGATGAGCAGCGTCGCGATGAACGCTCCGCCGCCGACGACGAGGCCGAGCGCGACCGGGGTCAGCCCGTCATAGGTGCCGTTCGCGATCGATGCGTTGACGCGCGCCGTGAAGGCACCGGTCGAGACGAGCGTGACGATCGTCGCGAAGACTCCGCACCCCAGCGCGATCAGGAGCAGATGCAGCGGGCGCAGGATGTCGCGGCGGCTGGGCTTCTCGTCGCTCATCGCTCTCCTCCATGCGGGGCCGTCGCGGGGGCGGCATCGGGTCCGGCGTCAGGGGCGGCGGCGGCCGCGTCATCGGTGGGCACGGCATCCACGCGGCGCGGCGTGAGGCCGGCGATCGCGAGGAACACGGCCACGACTGCAGCGTAGCCGCCGAAGATCCCGACGCCGAGGATGATGCCGGACAGCACGAAGTCGCCGGCACCGGTGATCGAGTACTCCTGGATGAATCCGGCGGGGATCAGCAGCAGCAGGACGGCGAGCAGGATGCCGAAGGATCCGACCGTGATCGCGTCACGGGCGAGCGGGTCGGCCGCGCGACGGGCTCGCAGGCCCGCGAGCAGTTCGACGCCACCGCTGAGCACGCCCCAGGCGACGACCACGATGAAGAAGAGGTCGTCGCTGCGCCACATCGGAACGCCGGAGACCATGCCGGCCACGACGCCGATCGCGGCGAGCAGCACGGAGGACCAGCGTGAGCCGGCCGGGAGCACGAGCCAGGCGGCGAGGATGTGCGCCAGGGCGGACACGAAGACGAAGCCACTGAACACGGAGAGACCGATCGGCGCCGAGTGGTCCGAGGAGAAGGTGATCATCAGCGCAGCGGCCGCGGCGAACAGCGCACGCAGCAGCTGGATGGTGCGCATCGTGAATGCGCGAGCAGGGGCAGACATGGCTGAGAAGGGTCCTCCGGAGTGTTCCCCCCAGTCTACGCGGGGGTTCGGAGCGGTTGCCGCCGCGCGCGGCGGTGCCCTCTCCGTGAGGCCCGCGGCGCTCCCCAGATTGCCGACAGGCCTCACGGAACACGCAGTAAGGGGGGCGTCACTGCGTCTGACTGACGCTTCGTGTACTCGGGCACCCGGCGTACGGCGATCAGTCGGGCGACCACAGCGCCTCCGCCCCGTCCCTTGACGCGTCCGCGTGCGGTCGTATGCTCACTCTAGAGCTGTGATCTTCACATACCGGAGGGGGCCTGTGATGAGTTTCAGGACAGACCCGTTCGGAGCGAGGGATGACGCCTTCGCCGGCGCATTCCGAGACGCGATCAACGCGAAGGACGTGACGCTGACCAGGCTGGAGCGGCAGTTGAAGTCCCGTGGCACCAAGGTCTCGCTGGCGACACTGAGCTATTGGCGCTCCGGCGCCAGACGCCCGGAGGGCCCGCAGTCACTCGCTGCGCTGGCCGATATCGAGGAGCTGCTCGACCTCGACGCCGGCGCGCTCACCGCGCTGCTCCGCTCGCACCGCACCGGACCGCTCGGCCCGAACCGGTTCCCGCTCGACGAGCAGGAGGTCGAGCGCGCCGTGAGAGAGGCCTTCGCCGCCCTCGGTGCCGAGTACCCGGACACATCGCGGGAGCTGACGACGCACTCGGTGACGGACGTGGATGCCGCGGGCAACGTCGCCTTCTGCATGACGCGCAGCATCGTGCAGTCGACCACTGGGACGGTCGTGTCGATCCCGTTCCTGGAGATGACCCCGGGCGTTCGCACCCCGGCGCCGATCATCTCGGCCGCGGCCGGCGGCCGTATCGCGGCGCGCTACTCGCATCCGAACGGCGAGGTGCACGGTGTGCTGTTCGAGCTCGATGTGCCGCTGACCGCGCCGGACACGGCCGTCGTGGAATGGTCGGTGGAGTACCCGCCAGGGTATCCGGCGATGCGCGAGACCGGGCACGCACTGGCGCGCCAGTGCCGCGAGCTGCTCGTCTGGACCAGGTTCCATCCCGATGCCCTGCCCGATTGGTGTGAGGAGCGCATCGAGACGCCCACAGGGTCGACGATCGTTCCGGCATCCCTCGGCGGGGGCACCTCGGTGCATCAGGTGCGTCGAGCCTTCGGACCCGGCGTCCTGGAACTGCGCTGGGGCTACGGCGAGCGCGCCGCCGATCAGCCGGGCTGATCCCCGGTCGCGACCGGACGACCGGGCGTGTTCGCCCACTGACTCCACGACCCCGGGAAGACCTTCGCGTCGATCCCGATCTCGTTCAGGATGAGCACGGAGTGCGCCGCCGTGATGCCGGATCCGCAGTACGCGGCCACCGGAGTTCCTGCCGTCACGCCGACCGCGGCGAAGTTCGCGCGGACCGTGTCGGGGTCGAGTATCCTGCCATCCGCGTCGAGGTGCACGCCGGTCGGGAGGTTGTGCGCTCCCGGGATGTGCCCGGCCACCGGGTCGAGCGGCTCGGTATCGCCGCGGTAGCGCTCTGGCGCGCGCACGTCGAGCAGGACGCCGGATGCCGGGAAGACGGCAGCCTCGTCGATCGTCAGCGCCTCTGCACCGATCTCGTCGAGCACGACGTCCCCGGGCTGGGGCTCGACGTCATCGGTCGTGACGTCGAACCCTGCAGCCTGCCACGCGCGGATGCCGCCGTCGAGCACTCGCACATCGACACCGCCCTGACGAAGCAGCCACCAGGCGCGGGATGCCGCCAGCCCCTTGGCGTCGTCGTAGGCGACCACCGTGTCACCGGCGTGCACGCCCCACCGGCGAGCGGCGGTCTGCAGCGTCTCGGTCGACGGCAGCGGATGCCGGCCCTCGCTCGGCTCGCCGTGCGTGGCGAGCTCGGTGTGCAGCGGCACGTACACGGCTCCCGGGATGTGCCCCGCGAGGTAGTCGGCATGACCGTCCGGCCGATCGAGCCGCCAGCGCACGTCGAGCGCGCGCACCGGCGCCTCGGCAGTCAGCAGGTGGTGCAGCTCGTCCGCAGTGATGAAGTTGGTCATGCTGCGAGGCTACCCATCCCAGCGCCGAGCGAGCCCGAGCATGTCGGATTCTGACGCGCGAGCGACCGCGGTATCCGGCACTAGGCTCGATCCGGCACCGACGAGAAAGGGTCCTCATGCCCTCACGTCTGCGCTGGATGCGCCTGCAGCCGCAGGAACTCGCCCTGATCGGTATCACGGCGGTCTGGGGCAGCACGTTCCTGCTCGTGCACTGGGCCATGCAGCACTCGGGCCCGTGGTTCTTCGTCGGGCTGCGGTTCCTCGTCGCCGGCCTGATCAGCGTCGTGATCTTCCGACGTGTGCTGCGCGGCATCCGCTGGCGGGACATCGGGGCCGGCGTCTCGATCGGCGTGATGATCCACCTCGGCTACGGCCTGCAGACCGTCGGACTGCAGACCATCGACAGCAGCACGTCAGCGTTCATCACGGCGATGTACGTGCCGCTCGTCCCGCTCGCGCAGTGGGCGGTGTTCCGCAAGCGACCGCCGGCGATGGCCTTCGTGGGAGCAGGGCTCGCCTTCGTCGGACTGATGCTGATCGCGGGACCGGATGCCCTCTCGCTGACCCTGGGCGCGGGTGAGATCGCGACCATGCTCAGCACACTGCCGATCGCGGCCGAGATCATCCTGATCAGCGTGTTCGCCGGCAGGATCGACCTCGGCCGCATCACGGTCGTGCAGCTGCTCACCGCCGGCATCCTCGGCCTGCTCACGATGCCGGTCGTCGGCGAGGGCTTCCCGGAGTTCTCCTGGATCTGGGTGGGCTGCGCAGTCGGCCTCGGCGCCGCGAGCTGCCTGATCCAGCTGACGATGAACTGGGCGCAGAAGTCGGTCTCGCCGACCCGCGCCACGATCATCTACGCCGGCGAGCCGGTCTGGGCCGGCGTGATCGGACGCATCGCCGGCGAGCGCCTCCCCGCGACCGCGCTGATCGGCGGTGCACTCGTCGTGCTCGGCATCCTCGCCAGCGAGTTGAAGCTCGTGCGGCGCTCGCGAGTCGACCGCTCGCGAACGGACTGAGAACTCGCGGGAATACCCGGGCGCGCGGCGCGTTTCACCCCTCATGATTGAAACTTCAACCGTCGTCGCGACCGAGCGGACCCGGGTGCGCGTCCCCCTGCGTTTCGCGGACGGCTACGCGACGACGGCCGACGTCGTCACCTTCGACGGACTCGTCGATTCACGGGAGCACCTGCTGCTCGGACTCGGCGACTGGCGCGCTGCTCTCGAGCGCTCAGCGGCCGGCGGTGATGCACCCCTCGTGCGGCCGCACAGCGAGTGCCTCACGGGTGACGTCTTCGGTTCGGAGCGCTGCGACTGCGGTCCGCAGCTGCGTGAGGCCGTCGAGCGGATCGCCGCCGAGGGCGGCTTCCTCCTCTACCTGCGCCAGGAGGGCCGCGGCATCGGCCTGTACGCCAAGCTCGACGCGTACGCGCTGCAGGACGCCGGGCTCGACACCTACGAGGCGAACCTGGCGCTGGGGCGAGGCGAAGACGAGCGCGACTACACCGTCGCCGCCCAGATGCTGCGAGCGGTGGGCGTCGACAGCATCCGACTGCTCAGCAACAACCCCGACAAGGCCACCCAGCTCGAGGCGCTCGGCATCCGGGTCGCCGACCGGGTCCCCACCGAGGTGCACCTGTCGGAGGCCAACACCCGCTACCTGCAGGCGAAGCGCGACCACACCGCCCACACCCTCGACCTGTCCGCCGCGTGACTCCAGGGAGCACCATGACGCAGACGCCGCAGCATCCGCGTCGACTCGATGACGCCGAGATGGACACCTGGCTGCCGGTCATCCGATTCGTGCAGCTGCTCCCGCAGGTGCTCGATCGGACCCTGAAGGACGAGGTCGGGCTCAACCACGCGCGCTACGCGATCCTGATCACGCTCGCCGGGCAGGGCCAGGATGCGGTCACGATGACCGAGCTCGCCCACATCGCCGGACTCAGCCGATCGCGCCTGAGCCACGCCCTCGACTCGCTCGAGGAGCGCGGCTGGGTCGCTCGCACCTCATGCGGCAGCGACAAGCGCACGCTGTCGGCGACGCTGACAGCGGCGGGGCGGGAGATGCTGCGCACCGCGGCACCTGTCCATGTCGAGCAGGTGCGCGAGCTCGTGCTCGATCCGCTCAGCGAGGAGGAGCGCGGACAGCTCCGCTCGATCCTCGGCAAGCTGCTCCCTGGCGTGACCGCCGCGCTCTGACGTTCTGCACGAGTGCTCGCACGTTCACACCGTCGCCGATCGGGCCGCGATGGCGCAGATCGGTGCGAACAGAGACGGAACGTGGACGCGATGTCTCGATCGCGTCCACGTTCCTGTACTCCCCCGAGTACCCATTCAGCGTGCGGGAGCCCGGCCCCATTTCCCGTTCTGCCAGCAGGAAGAACGTAACAAGGCGGCGTTCACATACTCAGAGACGCAGGAGTGAACGACTGGCGAGCGCATTCGACCCGTTCTGCTCTGAGCAGAACGGGTCGAACGACGCGGATGCCGCGGATTACCGTGAGACATGCCCGACATCGCCCCGTTCCCGCGCGCACCCCGTCCCGCCCGATCGCCCCAGGGCGCTCCAGAGCCGCTGTGGCGTCAGCTGCTCGGCGAACAGCTTCGCCGGCGACGACATGAACGGGACGAGATCCTCTCCGCGACCGCCGATCGCGCAGGGGTCTCGCCGCAGTACCTCTCAGAGGTCGAACGGGGCCTCAAGGAGCCGTCGAGCGAGATGATCGCGGCGATCGCCGGGGCCCTCGACACGAGCCTGATCGAGCTCACCAGCGCGATCGCCGACGAGCTCCGATCGGTCACTGCCCCGGCATCCGCCGCCGTCTCGGCATCCGGCGCCGTCTTCGCCCTCGCCGCCTGAGCCGCGGCAGCGCCGCGCTCAGGCCGCTCGCGCACCGAGCACGGTGTCGATCAGGCCGTACTCGCGCGCTGCCGTCGCCGTGAAGACGCGGTCCCGATCGGTGTCGAGGCGCAGTTCGCCGAGCGCCCGGCCGCTGTGCCTGGCCAGGATCTCCTCCATGTCCGACCGAACGCGCACGACTTCATCCGCGGCGAGGATGAGATCAGGGATCGCGCCGCGCGACTGCCCAGCCGGCTGGTGCAGCACGATCCGCGCGTGGGCGAGCGCCGCCCGCTCTCCAGGGGCACCTGCAGCGACCAGCAGTGCGGCAGGCCCGATCGCCTGCCCCACACAGGTCGTCGCGATCGCCGGACGGATGTGCTGCATGGTGTCGTAGATCGCGAGCGCCGCCCCAGGATCACCGCCCTCGCTGTTGATGTAGAACTGGATCGGGCTCTCCGGGCTGTCGGCGTCGAGGTGCAGCAGCTGGGCGATCAGCGCGTTCGCCACTCCGGCGTCGATGCCGGTTCCCAGGTAGATGACGCGCTCCGCGAGCAGGTGCGAGTAGACGTCCATGATGCGCTCTCCTCGCGGATGCTGCGCGATCACGTTCGGGATCGTGTAGCCGCTCATGCGCCCGCCCCCAATCCGACGCGTTCGCGATGGCGCGGCATCACCTGTGCGATCGAGGAGACGACCTCATCGATGAATCCGTAGTCCCTGGCCTGGGTGGCGGTGTACCAGCGGTCGTGCAGGGAATCCTCGAAGATGCGCTCGACCGACTGCCCCGTGTCGTCCGAGATCAGGCCGAGCACGGTGTCGCGCATGTGCCTGAGGTCATCCGCCTGGGTCTCGATCTCGCCGGCCGAGCCTCCGATGCCGGCCGAGCCCTGATGCATCAGGATCCGGGCATGCGGGAGCGCCCGTCGCTTGCCCTTCGTGCCTGCTGAGAGCAGGAACTGTCCTGCACTGCAGGCGAGCCCGAGCGCCAGGGTCGCGACGTCGTTCGGGATCAGGTGCATGATGTCGCGGATCCCGAGCATCGACGGCACCGAGCCGCCCGGCGAGTGGATCCAGAGGGCGATGTCGGTGCGCGGATCCTCGGCGGACAGCGTCAGCAGTTGCGTCATCAGCAGCGTGCCGTTGTCGTCGTCGAGCGCTCCGTCGAGCACCAGCACCCGCTCGTGGAACAGGGCGCGACGGGCTTCGGGACCGAACTGCGGGATGGGGCTGTCTTCGCTCATGGCACCAGCATCCGTCGCAGCGAGCCTGCCGGCATCCGTTTCTGCCTTCGGCCGATCTGCCGTGAGCAGAAGTCCCGCTGCAGCTGCCCGAAAGCAGGATGTAACACCCCCGAATCATGACGCTCGTAGTCTCGGCAGCATGGCGAAGAAGGAACCGAAGAAGCAGGATGACGCCCAGGCACCGGCATGGCAGTGGTCGGAGGACGGCCTCAACTTCCGCACCCGCAAGTGGGTGCGGCCCGAGGACCTGAACGCGAACGGATCGCTGTTCGGCGGCAGCCTGCTGAAGTGGATCGACGAGGAGGCGGCGATCTACGCGATCGTGCAGCTCGGCAACTACCGTGCCGTCACGAAGCACATCTCGGCGATCGACTTCGAGGCATCGGCCGTGCAGGGCGACCTGATCGAGATCGGCCTGCAGGCCACGCACTTCGGACGCACCTCGCTGACCATGCGCGCAGTGGCCCGCAACATGATCACCCGCAAGCGCATCCTCACGATCGAGAAGATCGTGTTCGTGAGCCTCGACGAGGATGGCGTGCCGACCCCGCACGGCTACAGCGAGATCACGTACAACCGCGATCGGATGCCCACCGAACGACTCGCGACCGGCACCATCCGCCTGCCGGGCTAGCGCCGAGCCACCCCCTTACGCGCGAACGGCCCCGTTGTGTGCGTCACTCACAGGGGTGGCTCGCACAGAAAGGGATGGCTCGGCAGTCGCGACTGCCGCGCTCTCGAACGCCTGGGACAGATCGGCGATCAGGTCGTCGATGTTCTCGAGGCCGATCGACAGGCGCAGCACGTCTGCAGCCGGGCGCGCCTCGGGCGGGACAGGTCGGTGCGTGAGCGCTGCCGGATGCTGGATCAGCGAGTCCACCCCGCCGAGCGACACCGCGTGCGTGAACAGGCTCGTCGCGCAGGTGACGGCGGATGCCGCGGCGAACCCGCCCCGCATGCGCATCGCGATCATGGCGCCGGTGCCGCGCATCTGCCGCTGCAGGATGCCGTGCGGGTCGCCGTCGAGCCCCGGGTAGAACACCTCGGCGACCTCCGGGCGATCGATCAGCCACTGCACGATCCGGCGCGCGTTCTCCTGCTGCTGGCGCATGCGCACCGGCAGGGTGGTCAGGCCACGGTGCAGCAGATACGCGCCGAGCGGATGCAGCAGTCCACCGGTCACCGCGCGCACTCGCCGCAGCGCCTCCGCCGTCTCCTCGCCGCAGGCCACCACGCCGGCGATCACGTCGCCGTGCCCGCCGAGGTACTTGGTCGCGCTGTGCAGCGACATCGTCGCACCGTGATCGATCGGGTTCTGCAGCACCGGGGTGGCGAACGTGTTGTCGACGACGACCGGCACCTCGCCGGCCTGGCGGACGACGGCTGCGATGTCGGCGAGCTCCAGCGTCGGATTGGCCGGCGTCTCGAGCACCACGAGCGCGGTGTCAGGACGGACGCTCGCGCCGACCTCGTGCGGGTGGCAGTACGTGGTCTCGACGCCGAGCAGTCCCGAGCCGAGCAGGTGATCGGTGCCGCCGTAGAGCGGACGCACCGCGACGACGTGACGCCGTCCGGTGGCGCCGGTGTGCGCGAGGATCACAGCGGTCATCGCGGCCATGCCGGAGGAGAACGCGACCGCGGCATCCGCATGCTCGAGCTCGGCGAGCGCGTCTTCGAAGCGCGCCACCGTCGGGTTCCACAGCCGGGCGTACACCATGCTCCCATCCGCGGGCGGTCGGCCACCGGTGGCCATCGCCTCGTATGAATCACCGCCGCGCTCGATGTCCGGCAGCGGGTTGGTCGTCGAGAGGTCGATCGGCAGGGCATGCACGCCGAGATCGTCGAGGTCGGACCGGCCGGCGTGGACGGCGACGGTATCGGGATGCAGCGGTGCAGTCATGCTCCCACGTTGCCGGAATCACGAAGTATGCGCAGGAATTCGACAGACTCCGCAGTGGAGTTGATCATCGACGCTATTCTGTGCAATATCCGGCATCCGAAGGAGCCCCACGTTGGCGAAAGCACAACTCGATGAGATCGACCTGGAGCTGCTCGCGGTCTTGACCCGCGACGCCGAGGTCACCAACAAGGCGCTCGCGCACCAGCTGGGCCTCGCCGAGTCGACGTGCGCGCACCGCGTGCGGGCGCTGCGGGACCGCGGCGTGATCCGCGACACCCGCATCAGGGTCGACGGTGCGGCGCTCGGCTTCCCGCTGCAGGCGATCATCAAGGTGCGGCTCGCGAACCACACCGGTGAGAAGGTCACCGCGCTGTTCGATGCGCTCGCGAGCATTCCGCGGGTGCTGCAGGTGTTCCACGTCGCCGGTGTGGACGACTTCCTCGTGCATGTCGCTGTGCAGGATGCCACGGCACTCCGTGACATCGTGCTCGAGCACATCACGGTGCATCCGGTCGTGCGCGGCACCGAGACCCAGCTGGTCTTCGAGCTGCGCGACGGGAGGGGTCTGCTCGCTCACTGACGTCGCTCGCTGCCGTCCCGGTCGCAGTCCATGCTGCTCCCGACCCGGCATCGCGGCAGAAACCGCGACCGGAACGGTCGAGTGCGCGAAGATGGAACGGCACGTCAGCAAGGGAGCCTTCATGAGCCGCAGTGCCACCGCCGCCACGCACACGATCCGCGAGATGCGCGACTTCCTGTTCGCGAACGCCACCGACTACGAGGCCGCTCGAGCCGGCTTCGCCTGGCCCCGGGTCGACGAGTTCAACTTCGCCCTCGAGTGGTTCGACGTCGTCGCGGGCGAGCACCCCGATCGCCCTGCGGTGCAGATCGTGTCGGCCGATCTCAGCGTGCAGCAGTGGACCTACGGCGAGCTGTCGGCGCGCTCCGACCAGGTCGCTGCCTGGCTGACCGATCTCGGCATCCGCCGCGGCGACCACGTGATCGTGATGCTCGGCAACACGATCGAGCTGTGGGAGGTCATGCTCGCGATCACCAAGATCGGCGCGGTGTCGATCCCGACCTCGACGCTGCTCTCGGCATCCGATCTCGCGTACCGGATCGAACACGGTCGGGCCAGGGCCGTCGTGACGCTCGGAGCCCTGGCCGAGCGGGTGGCAGACGTCGACCGGGGCATCCTGCGCATCGGCGTCGGCGACGGCACCCCCGCCGAGTGGGCACGGTTCTCGGATTCAGCGGATGCCGCGACGGTCTTCACCCCCGACGGTGCGACGCCGGCATCCGACACTGCACTGCTGTACTTCACCTCCGGCACCACGAATCGACCGAAGCTCGTGCAGCACACGCACGTGTCGTACCCCGTCGGCCACCTGTCGACCATGTGGTGGCTCGGGGTGCGGCCCGACGACGTGCACCTCAACATCTCGTCACCGGGGTGGGCCAAGCACGCCTGGTCGAGCTTCTACTCGCCCTTCCTGGCGGAGGCGACCGTCTTCGTCTACAACTACGAGCGCTTCGATGCGAACACGCTGATGCAGGTCATGGACACGCACCACGTCAGCACGTTCTGCGCTCCGCCGACGGTCTGGCGCATGCTGATCCAGGCCGACCTCGGCCGACTGACGCATCCACCTCGCGAACTGGTCGGCGCCGGAGAGCCGCTCAACCCCGAGGTCATCGATCGCGTGCGCGACGCGTGGGGCGGCACGATCCGCGACGGCTTCGGGCAGACCGAGATGACCGCATGCATCGGCAACTCGCCCGGACAGACCGTCAAGGTCGGCTCGATGGGCCGGCCGCTGCCCGGCTATCCCGTCGTGCTGCTCGATCCGGTGACGGGTTCGGTCACGGAGACCGAGGGCGAGATCGCGCTCGACCTGACCGAGTCGCCGCTCGGTCTCATGGCCGGGTACTACGACGACCCGACGAAGACCGCCGAGTCGCGGCACGGCGGCTTCCATCACACAGGCGACATCGCGGTGCGCGACGCCGACGGCTACCTCACGTATGTCGGGCGCTCCGACGACGTGTTCAAGGCCTCGGACTACAAGATCTCGCCGTTCGAGCTCGAGTCGGTGCTGCTCGAGCACGAACTCGTGATCGAGGCCGCCGTGATCCCGAGCCCCGACCCGACCCGGCTCGCGGTTCCGAAAGCGTACGTGTGCCTGACTGCGGATGCCGGAGACGCCGAGGCCGACGCCGCCCGCGCGATCTTCGCCTACGCGCACGACCGGCTCTCCTCGCACCTGTGGGTGCGGATCATCGAGTTCGTTCCAGAGCTGCCGAAGACGATCTCGGGCAAGATCCGCCGCGTGGAGCTGCGTGCCCGCGAGGCCGAGCGCGTGGCGGCTGGCGACGAGACCGGTCAGCACCGCGACCGCGACTACCGCTGAGGACTCGCCTCCACAGCGCAGCAAGCAGGCGCGGCGTCGGCGTGACTCCCCCCGGTGTCACGCCGACGCCACGCACGCGATATCGCCGTCGTGCCGAATACTGAACGGCGAGCTCGCGTCACGACGCGGAGACGACCGCCGCGGAGCCGGTGACGGGTGCCGTCGTCGATGTCATGACGGCTGCGGGCCGCTTGTGACGGCCGGGCTCGGCGACGTTCACGATCGCTCGGACCACACCGCCGATCACCAGCATGGCGGCGAGCGCCGCACCCGAGACGATGAGCGGCACCCACTGATTCGCGAACGATGCGGTGAAGCTCATGAGCGCGAACGGGATCCACACCCCGACCGCTCCCCCGCTCAGTCCGCCGGCACCCCGCATGATCGCGACCCCCGCCACGATCGCGCAGATCACCGCGAGCCCCGCGCCGACCATCCCGATCGGCACCATCACTGCGGCGAGATCGTTCGCCAATCGGAACGTTGTCATGCTGACCCCCCGGTCCGCGGAATCTCCGCATCTTCGACACTAAGGAAGTGTCAGGGGAAGGACATCCGTCTCAAGTGCCACCGGCATCATCCTTCAGGGGGATATTCCGCGAGAACCCGCCGTCAGCGGCGCGCGCGGCGCCGAGAGCGGCCGAGGGTCAACCGGCGAAGGCGCGAGGAGCGGATCGTCCGCACCGGCTGCGTGACCACCGCGTCGACGACCATCGAGCCGTCGGTCGGACCGACGATCGCGATGGCGGAAGTCTCGGTCGCCTCGAGCGGTTCGATCGGCATCCGTCCGAGTGCCCTGTGCGCACGGACGTAGGCGGGCACCAGCAGCACGATCGCACCGAGCCAGGCCAGCGGGTTGCTGAGCGCGACCCCCGTGAAGTCGAGCAGCGCGCCGAGCGCCAGCGCCGCGACCACGCGCATCACGAGCTCGATCACGCCGGTGACGGTCGGCACGAGGGTGTGCCCGAGACCCTGCAGCGCGCCGCGCAGGACGAAGAGGATGCCGAGGGCCCAGTAGCCGCATCCGTTCACGATCAGCATGCGGTGCGCGAGATCGACGACCGTGTCGGAGCCCTCGCCGACGAACAGACGAACCATGGGCGCGCCGAACGCGATCAGCAGGCCGCCCAGCACGATGCCGGCGCCGATCGCCATCCAGGTCGCCTCGACGACACCGCGGCGGATGCGGTCGGGACGACGACCACCGTGGTTCTGCGCCGCGTACATCGAGACCGCGAGTCCGAGCGAGGACAGCAGCGCGACCGCGAGGCTGTCGACGCGGGAGGCCGTCGTGTACGCCGCGACGGCGTCGGCGCCGAGCGTGTTCAGGGCGACCTGCACGGTGAGCGTGCCGATCGCGATGATCGACGCCTGGAAGCCCATCGGCAGACCGAGGCGGAGGTGCTCGGCGAAGTCCGCTCGCGTCACACGCCAGTCGCTGCGCCGCAGGTGCAGCATCGGCAGGCGCCGGCGTACGAACTCGAGGCAGAGGATCACGGAGACCGCCTGCGCGACCACGGTCGCGAGCGCCGCTCCGCCGACGCCCCACTCGAGGGGGCCGACCATGAGCACCACGAGTCCGACGTTCAACGCGCACGAGATCGTCAGGAACACCAGCGGCGTGCGCGAGTCGCCGATCGCGCGGATGATCGCCGAGAGGTAGTTGAAGAACATCGTGGCGCCAGCGCCGAGGAAGCTGATCTGCGTGAAGATCGTCGCCTCGGCCAGGAGCTCTGGTGGCGTCTGCAGCAGCACCAGGAGCGGCTCGGCGATGAGCGGGGCTGCGACGGTCAGGACGACGCTCGTGATCCCCGAGAGGATGACGCCGGTCGCGACGGAGCGGCGCACCCCGGCGTCGTCGCGTGCGCCGAAGGACTGGGCGATCGGGATCGCGAAGCCGCTCGTGAGACCCCACGCGAAGCCGAGCAGCAGGAACAGCAGCGGACCGGTCGCACCGACCGCCGCGAGCGAGGTCACGCCGAGGTGGCGCCCCACGACGATCGCGTCGGCGAAGTGGTACAGCTGCTGCACGACGTTGCCGAGCAGGAGGGGGATCGAGAAGGCGAGGATGACACGCCACGGGCGACCCGTGGTGAGGGAGGTGGCCATGAGGGGGAGCTCGCAGAAGCTTGGGTGCGGATCGGGGGACGACACTGCGAGAGTGCTGTCGTCCAGCCTATCGAATCGATTCGGCGATCCGCATGCGCTTTTTTCAGGAAGCGGCGAAGGGAGGTTCCGCCAGGCCCTCCCACGCCGCTGCGGGTGCGCGTACCGTCGAGGGCACGGCGGCGGAGAGCCACTGCTCGGCGAAAGGAATCCCATGCACACTCGCACTCTCGGACAGGGCCTGCAGGTCTCGGCCATCGGACTCGGCGCGATGGGGATGTCGCAGAGCTATGGCCCGAATCCAGGGAGCCGGGACGACATGATCGGCGTGCTGCGATCGGCGCCGGAGCACGGCGTCACCTTCTTCGACACGGCGGAGGTCTACGGGCCGTTCGTCAACGAGGAACTCGTGGGAGAGGCACTGGAGCCGATCCGCGACGACGTCGTCATCGCGACGAAGTTCGGCTGGCGGATCGAGGACGGCAGGAGCGTCGGACTCGACAGCCGTCCGGAGCAGATCCGCCGCGTGGCCGAGTCGTCACTGCGACGACTGCGCACCGACGTGATCGATCTCTTCTATCAGCACCGAGTCGATCCCGACGTGCCGATCGAGGACGTCGCCGGCACCGTCGCCGAGCTCATCGCCGAGGGCAAGGTCCGCCACCTCGGTCTTTCCGAGGCATCCGCCGAGACGATCCGCCGCGCGCATGCCGTGCATCCGGTCACCGCCCTGCAGAGCGAGTACTCCCTGTGGACCAGAGACCCGGAGACCGATGTGCTGCCGGTGCTCGCCGAGCTGGACATCGGCTTCGTCCCGTTCAGTCCGCTCGGCAAGGGGTTCCTCACCGGAACCGTCGACCAGCGCACCACGTTCAGCGACAACGACATCCGCGCCACGATCCCGCGCTTCACCGCGGACAACCGCGAGGCCAACCAGGCTCTCGTGTCGCACATCGGCGCGCTCGCGGCCTCGAAGGACGCGACGCCGGGTCAGGTCGCGCTCGCGTGGCTGCTCGCGCAGCATCCGTGGATCGTGCCGATCCCCGGCACCCGACGCACCGCCCGTATCGCCGAGAACGCGGGGAGCACCGGTGTCGCGCTGTCTGCCGATGAGCTCGCCGACCTGTCGGCGCTCGCGACGCGGATCGGCGTGAGCGGCGATCGGTACAACCCGCAGCAGATGTCGTTCATCGATCGCTGAGCGGCGCGCTCGGTATCCTGAGGCGGATGACCTCCTCGCGCACGTACCCGGCGACGATCGCGGCGCCGGTCGAGCAGGAGATCGTGATCCGGAAGTCACGCTTCCTCACGCGCGTCGAACCGGTCGGATCGGTCGAGGACGCCGAGGCGGTGATCGCCGGCATCCGCAAGCGGGCGTGGGACGCCAACCACAACTGCACCGCGATGGTCACCGGCCTGCTCGGCGATCAGGCGAGATCGTCGGATGACGGGGAACCATCGGGCACTGCCGGCGTGCCGATGCTCGAGGTGCTGCGGCGCCGCGAGCTGACCGACGTGGTCGCGGTCGTGACGCGGTACTTCGGCGGCGTGAAGCTCGGTGCCGGCGGACTCGTGCGCGCATACTCCTCGGCGGTGTCCGAGACGCTCGACCTCGCGTCACTGGTGCGGCGGGCTGCGCTCACGCAGGTGCACATCGACGTACCGCATGCCGACGCCGGGCGGTACGACAACCTGCTGCGCGACTGGGCGGGGCACCACGGCGCGACCCTCGGCGAGCCGCACTACGGAGCGCTCGCGCAGCTCGAGCTGTGGGTGCCGGCGGAGTCGCTCGCGCGGCTCCACGACGACCTCGCCGCGGCATCCTCGGGCGATGTGATGCCGGTGATCGGCAGCGAGCGCATCGTCGACGTGCCCGACTGAGGTGGCCGATGCTTCGACAGGCTCAGCAACCCAGGAACCCCGGGCCGGGCATCAGCGACCAGGGTTGGGGCATCAGCAACCACAGGTGGGTCCCTGAGCCTGTCGAAGGGTCCGGATCCGGCGAACGCACAACAGCAGACCGATAATCTGGATGCCGCGGTCGCGGAAGGAGTGCGATGTTCGACAGCCCGCTCTCTGCCTCGGCCTACGAGATCCTCGAGGTCGACCCCTCCGTCGACGACGCGGAGCTGCGGCGCGCATACCGACTGCGGATGCGGCAGACGCACCCCGACACCGGCGGCGACGCCGCGGTGTTCATCCAGGTGCAGCGCGCCTGGGAGCTGATCGGCACCCCTGAGGGGCGCGCCGCCTACGACCGCCGAACCGGTGTGAACGATGCCGGCACCGACTCCGGATGGAGCGGATGGCGTCCGCCCGCAGCCGCCCGCACCGACACCCGACCGCGCGCCCGCTCCTACGGCCACCCAGGTGGCTGGCGGCGGGAGCGCTACCTCGTGCTCATCCGCGAATGGGTCGGCCGCGGCGTCGAGGTGCCGGATCCGTACGATCCCGCGCTCGTGCGCGCAGCCCCTCGCGAGCTGCGACGGATGCTCGCGGACGCCCTCGCCGAGGAGCACACCGCCCGCACCGTCTCGGCGCTGGGCATGGGATTCACGGTCTGGCATGACGTGGCTGCCGGTGCGGATGCCGACGACAAGCTCGATCATGTGGTGCTCAGCCCGTCCGGCCTCTACGGCGTGATGAGCGAGGACTTCGGTGGTGTCGTCGGGTTCCGCCGCGGCGAGATCACGGGTCCGAGCCTCGGCACACGCGCCCCGGTCACCAGCGCGCTCGCCAGGATGCGGGCCGTCGCCAAGGCCGCGAAGGTGAAGTTCGGCGGTGCGATCATCGTGCTGCCGGATGACGACCTGGCCCAAGCCGTGACCTCACTGGGCACGAGCCGAGGGGTGCCGGTCGTCGTCGTCCGCCGCAGCGCGCTGACGATGGTGCTGCGCCAGGGCGTGCCAGGAGCGCGCGAGATCGGCGGCAACGAGCTGTTCGACGTGCGCACCCGCCTGCAGCAGACCGTCCGCTTCGTCTGACGCCCCCCGCGGCATCCGCCCACCCCACGGCATCCGCCCGTCACGTTCTGCGGACATCGTCACGATTCGCCGATCAATCCGGGCGAGACGTCCGCGAATCGTGCACTCTTCCGCGAATCGTGACCGTTGACACTCGCACGCAAACCGGTTTACACTCGATCAAACCGGTTCAACTCGATGCACCGGCGAGTCCACGAGGAGGTGGCATGAGCCGCACGACGATCGCCGATGTCGCCCGCGAGGCCGGCGTCACGAAGGCCACGGTCTCGCACGCGCTGAGCGGCAACCGCCCGACCTCCGAGGAGACCCGCGCGAAGGTGCTCGCCGCAGCCGAGAAGCTGAACTGGGTGCCGAGTCAGAGCGCACGCGCGCTCGCCACCAGCCGCGCCAACACGGTCGCCGTGGTGCTCGCCCGCGATCCAGCGGTCATCGCGAACGACTCCTTCTTCCCCGCCTTCATCGCCGGCGTCGAATCCGTGCTCGCCGAGACCGAGACCGGACTCCTCCTGCAGGTCGTCACCGACCGTGCGGCTGAGGAGCGGGCGTATCGAACACTCAGCCACGGCCGCGCCGACGGGACGCTCCTGCTCGATCTGCGCACCGACGACTGGCGCGTCCCCTTCCTGGACGAACTCGGCCTGCCGACCGTGCTGGTCGGCGCCTACGACCAGCCGACCGAGTTCTCCTGCGTCCGCACCGACGACGCGGCGCCGGTCCGCGAACTCATCGCCCACCTGCGCGCGGCCGGGCACCAGCGCATCGCCCACGTCTCCGGCCCCCTGGCCTACGTGCACTCGCGAGCCCGCGCCGACGCCTACGTCGCCGAGGTCGGCACCGACGAGCTGCTCCGCGAGGGCGACTTCACCGCCGCCAGCGGACGCGACCTCACCGAGGAGCTGCTCGCGCTTCCCGACCGCCCGACCGCGATCCTCTACTCGAACGACACCATGGCGATCGCCGGCCTCTCGTTCGCCCGCTCGCAGGGCCTCGTGATCCCGCGCGATCTGGCGATCTCGGGTTTCGACGACGATCATCTCTCGGCCCATCTGTCCCCGGCGCTCACCAGCGTCTCATCCGATCCAGCGGCCAGAGGCCGCGCCGCCGCCCGCCTCCTGCGGGCAGACATCCTCGGAGCGCAGCCGCGCACCGAGATCGTCGACTGCAACGTCGTGCACTTCCGCGAGAGCACCGCGTAGTCGGCATCCGCATCACCACCCGAACGTCATCACCCGCAGTGTCAAGGAGGACACCATGAAGAAGAACGTCCGCGCAATCGCACTGATCGGCGCTGTCGCGCTCGTCGCCACCGGATGCTCGGCAGGAGGCGGTGGCGGAGAGGGCTCCGCCGACGGCACCGGCCCGATCGACATCTGGCTCTCGAACAACGAGCAGGAGCTCGCCTGGGGCACCGCGGTGGTCGAGGCGTGGAACGCCGACCACCCCGACGAGAAGGTCAACGCGCAGGAGATCCCCGCCGGCTCCTCGTCGGAGGAGGCCATCACCGCAGCGATCACGGCGGGCACCGCGCCGTGCCTCGTCTACAACGTCGCCCCCGCAGCCGTCTCCGGCTGGGTCAAGCAGGGCGGGCTCGTCGACCTGAGCAAGATGGACGGCGGCAGCGACTACATCACCGAGCGCAGCGGCGACGTCGAGAGCTATTCGACCGACGGCAGCTTCTACCAGCTGCCCTGGAAGTCGAACCCGGTCATGGTCATGTACAACAAGGCGCTGTTCCAGGCCGCGGGCATCGACCCCGAGAACCCGCAGATGAACACCTACGACGCGTTCCTCGACGGGTCTCGGAAGATCGTCGAGTCCGGCGTGCAGAGCGCGATCTGGCCGGCCCCGACCAGCGAGTTCTACCAGCCGTGGTTCGACTTCTATCCGCTCTACCTCGCCGAGACCGACGGCACGATGCTGGTCGAGGACGGCAAGACCACGGTCGACTCGGATGCCGGGCGCGAGGTCGCCGAGTTCTGGAAGACCTTCTACGACGAGAAGCTCTCGCCGAACGAGGCATCCACCGACGACGCCATGTCGGCGGGCACCACCGCGATGCAGCTCGCCGGCCCGTGGGCCATCCCCTCGTACGCCGACACGGTCGACGTCGGGTTCATGCCGGTGCCGACCAGCGACGGCCGCGAGAACCCCATCACCTTCGCCGACTCGAAGAGCGTCTCGATGTTCACGGCGTGCAAGAACCAGGGCACGGCCTGGGACTTCCTGCAGTTCTCGACGAGCGTCGACAACGACGGCGCGCTGCTCGAGGCCACGGGGCAGATGCCGATGCGCACCGACCTCACCGGCACCTATGCCGACTACTTCTCCGCGAACCCGAACTACGTGGCCTTCGCCGAGCAGGCAGAGGCGACCGCCGATGTGCCCAGCATCCCGAACTCGGTCGAAGCGTGGCAGGCCTTCCGCGACGAGTACTCCGCTGCGGTGATCTTCGGCAAGGAGTCGATCGACGACTTCCTCAGCACCGCGACCTCGAAGATCGACGAGCTCGTCGCCGAGTGACCTGATGACCGACAAGCGGCGGTTGCGCACCCGATTGCTGGGTGCGCAACCGATCGGCGGCCTCTTCTCGCTGCCGTACTTCGTCTTCGTGATCGCGATCTTCGCGTATCCACTCGCGTTCGCGGTCTACATCGCCTTCCACGACTACTTCTTCACCGCACCCAACGTCGAGGTCGACCGGCCGTTCGTCGGATTCGACAACTTCGTCACGGTGCTCACCGACCCGCGCGTGCTCGGCTCGTTCCGCAACACGCTCGTGTTCCTCGTGATCAACGTGCCGCTCACCGCGGTGCTGTCGCTCGTGCTGGCGGCGGCGCTGAACACCGGCATCCGCTGGGTCGCCGCCTACCGCGTGGCGTTCTACGTGCCGTACCTGACCGCGAGCGTCTCGCTCGTCGGCGTGTGGATGCTGCTGTTCTCGGGCAACGGCCTGATCAACACGATCCTCGGCCCACTCGCCCCAGACCCCTCCTGGCTCGTGAACAGCGGACTCGCGATGCCGATGATCGCGCTCTACGTGACCTGGAAGCAGCTCGGCTTCTACATCCTGCTGTACCTGGCCGCGCTGCAGAACGTGCCGAAGGAGCTCTACGAATCGGCCGAGACCGACGGCGCCGGTGCCTTCAAGCGCTTCCTGCACGTCACGATCCCCGGCGTCCGCAGTGCCACGACGCTCGTGCTGATCCTCTCGATCATCACCGGAGCGAACCTCTTCACCGAGCCGTACCTGCTCACGAACGGCGGCGGCCCGGATGGCGCCTCCTCCACACCGGTGCTGCTCATCTACCAGCTGGGCATCCAGCAGCAGAACCCGGACACGGCTGCGGCGATCGGCATGATCCTCGTGATCCTGGTCGGGATGCTGTCGCTGGCAGCCAACCGCGCGACAAGGGAGCGATGATGAAACGCAGAAGCAAGGCTCCGCGCATCCTGAGCATCATCCTGCTCACGGTCGCGGCGATCGGGTTCGCCTTCCCGTTCTACTTCATGATCGTCGGCGCCTTCCAGGCGAGCCCGACCAACTCCCCGGACGAGCTCTTCCCGACGAGCGGGTGGACGGTCGACAACTTCATCGCGATCGACTCCCGCATCGACCTGGTCGGCTCGCTGCTGAACTCGCTGATCTTCACGGCTGGCGTGCTGCTCGGCACGATCGTGTTCGGGCTGCTGGCCGGCTACGCGATCGCGCGCCTCGACTTCCGCGGCCGAGGTGTGATCTGGGTGCTGATGCTGCTCGTGCAGATGGTGCCGTTCCAGCTGCTGATGATCCCGCTGTACGTGCAGATCACCCGCAACTACGGTCTCGGCGACTCGTACCTCGGAATGATCCTGCCGTTCCTCATCAACACGACGGCGGTGTTCATCTTCGTGCAGTTCTTCAAGGCGCTGCCGGTGGAGATCTTCGAGGCTGCCCGCATCGACGGCGCCGGCGAGATCCGCCTGCTCACCTCGGTCGCGATCCCGCTGATCCGTCCGGTGCTGGTGACGGTGGTGCTGGTCACGTTCATCGGTCCGTGGAACGAGTTCCTCTGGCCGTTCCTGATCACGAAGGATGCGTCGCTGCAGCCGCTCGCCGTCTCTCTCGCGAACTACATCTCCAACGTGGCGCAGTCCACGGCCAACCCGAACGGTGCGATCCTCGCCGGCGCCACGGCGCTCGCGTTCCCGGTCGTCATCCTGTTCGTCGTCTTCCAGCGCTTCTTCAAGGCCACCGACCTCGGCGCAGCCGTCAAGGGCTGATCGCACACACCGTCCCACCAGAAAGGGCATCCATGTTCTCCGGAGCCTCCTTCCCCCTCGGTCCGTTCACCCCGTACGAGGGAAACCCCATCCTGCGTCCCCGCGGCGACAGCTGGGAGTCCGCGAACCTCTACAACCCGGCGGCCATCGTCGACGGCGACGAGGTCGTGCTGCTCTACCGGGCGCACGCCGACGACATCATCTCCCACATCGGCCTCGCCCGATCGAAGGACGGCGTGACCTTCACACGTGAGGACGCGCCGATCCTCTCGCCGTCCGAGGACTACGAGACCTACGGCTGCGAAGACCCGCGCATCGCGTTGATCGACGGCACGTACTACCTCACCTACACGGGCTGGGATCGCCGCAGTGCGCAGCTGTGCCTCGCGACCTCGACCGATCTGCGCACCTGGACCAAGCACGGCCCGCTGTTCGACGACTTCGACACCTTCAAGACCATGGATCCTCGCGGGTTCAACTGGTCGAAGGCCGGCGTCATCGTGCCGCAGCAGATGCACGGGAAGTGGTGGATGTACTTCGGCGAGGGCGCGATCTACTGGGCGACCAGCGACGACCTGATCCACTGGACGCCCGGCACGCCGGACACCGAGCCGATGTACTCGCCGACCCCTGGCACCTGGGACGAGGCGCTCGTCGAGATCGGCACCTCGCCGGTCGTGACCGACAACGGGCTGCTGCTGTTCCTGACGAACGGCGCGACGAGGGTCGTGCACGACGACGGCACGGTCGACGTCGACTACCGCTGCGGCCAGATCGCGATCGACCCGGACGAGCCGACCACGGTCATCGCCCGCCTGCAGGAACCGTGGCTGCGCCCCCAGACCTTCGAGGACATGCACGGCCTCGTCTCGAACGTCACCTTCGTGGAGGGGCTCGTGAAGTTCCAGGAGAAGTGGTTCGCGTACTACGGGCAGTCCGACACGACCCTGGCCGTCGCGATCCACGATCCTGCCGAGCCGTGGGGCCGCGCGCTGCGGGACACCGGTTCGCGCACCCCCTGAACCCGGACGACTCCCCGACCCACGTCCCGGTCTGCGACCGGCGCCCGCACCATCAGACCCCGACCCACCGACAGCACGAAGAAGTGAAGAGATGGACACCTCACGACGCTCGTTCCTGACCATCGCGGCGACGGCATCCGCCCTCGCCCTCCTCCCGGTCGATGCCGCCGTCGGCGCGACGACCACGATCCAGGGCGCGACGGGTTCAGCGCCCCTCGAAGCCGATCGTCGGCGTCGACTGACGAACCTCGCGCACCTGCGGTTCCTGCTGGCGGAGGTTCCGGTCGCAGCCGGCGACACGCACACGACCTTCGGGATCGACGCGAAGCCGACCGTGCTCGCACCGTGGACCTACGCCGACACCGACGGAGCCGGCGGCTACCGCCCGGTCGGCGGCGGCACCCGCGACGCCGTCACCGGGTACTGGACGCAGGGTGCGTACAACGCCGACGACATCGCGAGGGCGGCCATCGTGTTCCTGCGCGAGTGGAAGGCGACCGGCGACGCGCAGACCCGCGACGAGGCGCGCGACGTGCTGCGCTCGCTCGCCTTCCTGCAGACGACGTCGGGTCCGAACGCCGGCCGCGTCGTGCTGTGGCAGCAGGAGGACGGCACGCTGAATCCCAGCGCGATCCCGGTCGAGCTGCCCGATCCGTCCGATTCTGCCGAGTCGTACTGGCTCGCCCGATCGGTCTGGGCATTCGGCGAAGGGTATGCCGCGTTCCGGCAGGATGATGCCGACTTCGCGGCCTTCCTGCTCGCACGACTCCACCTGTGCCTCGACGCGCTCGACGGCGAGTCGCTGTCGCGCGCCGGGCAGTGGGTGAAGAGCGACGGCCGCAGACTGCCGGCCTGGTTGATCGCCGGTGGGGCGGATGCCACAGCCGAGGCCATGCTCGGGCTCGCCGCTGCGACCGAAGCCGGCGACGCCCGCAGCCGGGGCGCGCTGCAGACCTACGGCGAAGGCGTCGCGGCGATGGCCACCGACCCGTCGAAGGGCTGGCCGTTCGGGGCCGTGCTGCCGTGGACCGGCTCGCTCGGGTTCTGGCACGCCTGGGGTGCGGCGGCGCCGGAGGCGCTCGCGCGGGGCGGAGCGGTGCTCCGTCGACGCGACTGGACGGCCGCCGCCATGGCGGACGCCGGACGCTTCACCCCGCAGGTGCTCGCCTCGGGTGGTCCGCACAACGCGTGGGCGCCCATCCCGGCCGAGGCGCAGATCGCGTATGGAGCGCACGGACGTGTCGCCGGTGCGGTCGCCGCAGGTGGCGAGGGTCACCGCGTGCTCGCGGGCCTCGCCGCCGGATGGTTCTTCGGCGCGAACACCGCCGGGATTCCCGTGTACGACCCCGCGACGGGTGTCACCTTCGACGGCGTGGAGACCGACGGACGCGTGAACCGGAACTCCGGCGCCGAGTCGACGATCCACGGCCTGCTCGCGATGCAGCTGCTCGACGCGAACCGAGACATCGCCGAGCTCGCGACCTCGATCACCGGACTCACCTCGTTCTCGGGACTGCGCGTGCTCGAGGCCGAGGCCGCGCGCCGTTCACCCGGGGCCGTCGTCGAGACGCCGTCGGGCGGCGCGTGGATCGGCGAGGGCAACCTCTCCGGCGGGTCGTACGTGCGCCTCGCCCGCGGGGAGTGGGTCGAGTTCGACGTGACGGAGGCCGGCGGCATCCTGCACGGTCTCGTCTGGCGGCAGGCGCCGGATGCCGGCGACGCGGTGTGGGAGGTCTTCAAGGGTCGGCGGAAGGTGTGGAGCACCAAGACGCCTGCCGGCGGCGCGGGCGACCGCGGCCTCACGGAGGCGGACGGGATGCTCGTGCCGCAGCTGCTCGGCGGCGACCTGCCGGCCGAGGGCGTCACCGTGCGCTGCACGAGCCGCGGCGATGTTCGCCTCGACGCGCTGGTCATCCAGCCGCGGATCGTGAACGCCGTGTACTCGACGACCCGAGGCGCGGCCGTGCTGTACGCCAACGGCGCCCGCGGCGACGAGCGGGTGGCTGCGCTGGCGCCGGGGTCGGGACGGTCATACGACGCGGACGGATCGCAGCGCGGCCAGGCCGTGCAGGGCGGGAGGGTGCGCGTGCGCGGGGCCGGGTTCACGATCACCCGGAGCTGAGGTGACACGATCAGCGGAGCCCGTCACGATTCGCTGAGGAATCCGGCGGATGCGTCCGCTGATCGTGACATCGCCCGCTGATCATGCCTGGGGTGACACGCCCGCGACATCCCTACATTTGAATTACTCAAAACAACGTGTAGGGTCGAAGCCATGGAGACAGCACTCGACATGACGCTTCGGCAGGCGGGCCTCCGGGCGACCGCCGGCCGTGTCGCCGTGCTCGAGGCGCTGGATTCCATGGCTCACACGGACGCCGAGCGGGTCTTCCGCGCAGTGTCCGGCGTGCTTCCGACCACGTCGATCCAGTCGGTGCACAACATCCTCACGGACCTGACGACGGCGGGCCTCATCCGCCGGATCGAACCGGCAGGGTCCGCAGCCCTCTATGAGCGGCGCACCGATGACAACCACCACCACATCGTCTGCACCTCCTGTGGTGCGGTCGGCGATGTGGACTGCGTCACCGGCGATGCGCCGTGCCTCACTCCGTCCGACGCGGGCGGATTCACCGTCCAGACAGCCGAAGTCACCTTCTGGGGCCTGTGCCCCAGTTGCCAGAACGCCGCGCACTAGTCGACGCCGCACCCCGTCTCGCCGTGAGACAGGGCTGTTCGCCGACCCTGCGCGCAGAAGGAGAACCACCATGACCAAACCTGCCACGACAACCCAGACCGGTACGCCGGCACCGAGCGACGCGCACTCGCTCACGGTCGGCGCCGACGGCCCCACCGTCCTGCATGACCGCTACCTCGTCGAGAAGCTGGCCTCGTTCAACCGCGAGCGCGTGCCGGAGCGCAACCCGCACGCCAAGGGCGGCGGAGCGTTCGGCGAGTTCGTCGTGACGGAAGACGTCTCGGCGTACACGCGTGCTGCGGCGTTCCAGCCCGGCGCGACGAGCGAGACGCTGATCCGCTTCTCGTCGGTCGCCGGCGAGCAGGGCTCCCCCGACACCTGGCGCGACGTGCGCGGCTTCTCGCTGCGCTTCTACACGAGCGAGGGCAACCTCGACATCGTCGGCAACAACACCCCGACGTTCTTCCTGCGCGACGCCATGAAGTTCCCCGACTTCATCCACTCGCAGAAGCGCCTCGGCGACTCCGGCCTCCGCGACGCCGACATGCAGTGGGACTTCTGGACGCTCTCCCCCGAGACCGCCCACCAGGTCACCTACCTCATGGGCGACCGCGGCCTGCCCCGCAGCTGGCGTCACATGAACGGCTACGGCTCGCACACGTACCAGTGGGTCAACGCAGCCGGCGAGCGCTTCTGGGTGCAGTACCACTTCCTGTCCCAGCAGGGCGTCGAGGCGATGGGCGCGGCTGAGGCGGAGCAGCTGGCCGGATCGGATGCCGACCACTACCGTCGCGACCTGTTCGACGCGATCGCCCGAGGCGACCACCCGGCGTGGGACGTGTACGTGCAGATCATGCCGTACGAGGAGGCGAAGGAGTACCGCTTCAACCCGTTCGACCTCACGAAGACCTGGTCGAAGAAGGACTACCCGCGCATCAAGGTCGGTACGTTCACGCTGAACCGCAACCCGCAGAACTTCTTCGCCGAGATCGAGCAGGCGGCGTTCTCGCCGGGGAACCAGGTGCCCGGCACCGGCATCTCGCCGGACAAGATGCTGATGGCTCGCGTCTTCGCGTACTCCGACGCACAGCGGTACCGCATCGGCGCGAACTACAACCAGCTGCCGGTCAACCAGCCGCACGCGGCCGAGGTGCGCAACTACATGCACGAGGGCCAGATGCGGTACCAGTCCAACCCGGCCGAGCACCGCACCTACACGCCGAACTCCTACGGCGCTGCCGGCGGACCCGAGGCAGACCAGCAGGCCGGTGTCGAGGCGAGCTGGGAGACCGATGGCGAGCTGATGCGTTCGGCCGCGACCCTGCACCTCGACGACGACGACTTCGGTCAGGCCGGCACGCTCTACCGCACGGTCTTCGACGATGAGCAGCGCGCCCGATTCCTCGAGACGCTGACCGGTCAGGGCCGTGGGATCACGGTCGACGCCATCCGCGAGAACTTCTTCCAGTACTGGACGAACGTGGACGCCTCGCTCGGTGAGGCCCTGCGCGCGCAGGTCTGACCCGCGGCATCCGCTCGCGCGATACGACGGAGATCTCGCGTTCTGCAGGGCCCGATTCGTCGGATGCTCCCGCAGAACGCGAGATCTCCTTCGTGTGCGCGAGCCCGCCGTGCCCCGACCTCGCGACGCGGAGGGCCAGAATGGATCCCGTGGCCGTTCCCCTCTCAGACCTGACCAGCATGCCCGAGCCGCAGCAGGTGTATGCGGCCGATGGCACCCGCCTCGCGACCTACACCTGGGGAGAGCTCGACGCTCCCGTCGTGGTCGCAGTGCACGGCTTCGCATCGAATGCGCGCGACAACTGGGTGCTCACCGGCTGGGTGCGCGAGCTGACGCGCGCGGGCTACCGGGTGCTCGCGATCGATCAGCGCGGCCACGGACACAGTGCGAAGCCGCATCAGCCAGAGGACTACCGCATCCGCACGCTCGCGACCGATGTCGAGACCGTCATGGACACGTACCTCGTCGACGACGCGTTCTACCTCGGCTACTCACTCGGCGCCAGGGTCGGCTGGGAGGTCGTGCGCGATCTGCCGCAGCGGATCGGCCGCGCGGTGCTGGGCGGCGTGCCCGACGGCATCCCGCTCGCGAGGCTCGACCTCGAACAGGTGCGGGCGTACATCGCCGACGGCACCCCGGTGAGCGACCAGACCACCCAGAACTACATCGCCCTGACCGAGCGCGTGCCGGGCAACGATCTGCGTGCGCTCATCGCCCTCGCCGAGGGCATGCGGGCGTCCGGCACGATCGACCCGGACCCGGCGGATGCTCCCACCCGCCCGATCCTGTTCGCGACCGGCTCGAAGGACGCGATCATCGAGGGCTCGCGCGCCCTGGCAGCCGCGGCTCCGGACGGCCGCTTCTTCGAGATCCCGAACCGCAACCACTTCAACGCCCCGGGTTCCCGCGACTTCAAGGAAGCCGCGGTCGCGTTCCTCGCCGAGGGCTGACGCGGCCCTTCGTCTCGCTGCGCTCGCTCAGGGGGGCGGGCGTGGCGAAGGCCCTCCGTCTCGAGAGACGAAGGGCCTTCGGATGCGTCAGACGGCAGCGCTCTCCGCGCGCTTCGGCAGCACCCAGCCCGCACGCGGGAAGTGGCACGTGTACCCGTTGGGGTACTTGATCAGGTAGTCCTGGTGCTCTTCCTCGGCCTGCCAGAACGGGCCCTCGGGCTCGATCGTGGTGACGGCCTTGCCCGGCCACAAGCCGGAAGCGTCGACGTCGGCGATCGTGTCGCGCGCCACGGTCTCCTGCTCGGGGCTGAGCGGGAAGATCGCCGAGCGGTAGCTCGAACCCCGGTCGTTGCCCTGACGGTCCTTGGTGGACGGGTCGTGGATCTGGAAGAAGAACGCGAGGATGTCGCGGTATGTGGTCCTGGTGGGATCGAAGACGATCTCGACGGCCTCGGCGTGACCAGGGTGGTTCCGGTACGTGGCGTGATCGTTCGAGCCGCCGGTGTAGCCGACCCGGGTGTCGAGCACACCGGGCTGGCGGCGGATCAGGTCTTCCATGCCCCAGAAGCATCCGCCGGCGAGCACTGCGGTCTCGGTTCCGGGGGTGCGGGTGATGGTTCCGGTGTCGGTCATGACTGCTCCTCGGCGTTGTCGGTGGTGTGGGGTGTGAAGAGGGTGCTGTAGCGACCGTACCCCTCTTCCTCGAGTCGGTCAGCCGGCACGAAACGGAGCGCCGCGGAGTTCATGCAGTAGCGCATCCCTCCGGCATCCCGCGGTCCGTCGTCGAAGACGTGCCCGAGGTGGCTGTCGGCGCCGGTGGAGCGGGCCTCCGTGCGGGTCATGAACAGCTTGCGGTCGGTGCGGGTCGTCACGGCCGAGGCTTCGATCGGCTTGGTGAAGCTCGGCCAGCCGGTTCCGCTGTCGAACTTGTCGATCGACGAGAAGAGGGGCTGACCGGAGACGACGTCGACGTAGATGCCGTCCTCGTGCGTGTTCCAGTACGCGTTGCGGAAGGGCGGCTCGGTGCCGTCTTCCTGCGTCACCTCGTACTGCAGGTGGGTGAGGTCGCTGACGGCCTCTGACGTCTTGCGGTAGTCGTTCGACACGATGGTCTCCTTTGTGAGGCGCCGCTGGCTGCGGCGTCATAGAACACAACCCACGTCGGGCCGGTTTTGGTCCCGCTGCCCTGGGAGCGGGCTGTGAGTTTCGGCGGAGTGGATAGAGTGTCTCGTCTGCACAACACACCCTGGGGGACGCACATGTCGGTAGGACTGCTCGCCGTCGTCGATGACATCCTGAGCGCCGCGATGAAGGCCTCGGCGAAGGCTGCCGGCGTCGTGATCGATGACGCGGCCGTGACCCCGCAGTACGTGCAGGGCATCACGCCAGCACGCGAGCTGCCGGTGGTCGCGAAGATCGCGGTCGGATCGCTCGCGAACAAGTTCGTCATCATCATCCCGATCGCGCTGCTGCTCACCGCGTTCGCGCCGTGGGTGCTGCCGTACCTCCTGATCCTCGGCGGCGCCTACCTCTGCTTCGAAGGCGCCGAGAAGGTGCTCGAGTGGTTCGGCGTGCAGCACGGCCACGCCGAAGAGGGCGACCGCAACGAGAACAAGCTGGTGTGGGGCGCGGTGCGCACCGACCTGATCCTCTCGACCGAGATCATGCTCATCTCGCTCGCGAACCTCGAGGCCGGCCTCGACATCTGGACGACGCTCGCGATCCTCGCCGTCATCGCGCTCATCATGACCGGCGTCGTCTACGGCGCCGTCGCGCTGCTCGTGAAGATCGATGACATCGGTCTGAAGATGGCGAAGAGCCCGGTGCAGCGCGTCCGACACACGGGTACGCGCATCGTCCGGTCGATGCCGGGCGTGTTCCGCTTCATCAGCATCCTCGGCACCGTCGCGATGCTCTGGGTCGGCGGCCACCTGCTGCTCGTGAACCTCGGCGAAGTCGGCGTGCACTTCGGCGCCGACATCCTGCACGGCATCGAGCACGCACTCGAGCCGGCCGGCCCCGTGATCGTGTGGATCGGCGACACCCTGTTCTCGGCCGTCGCGGGTCTCGTCGGCGGACTGATCATCGTCGGGATCGTGCTCGGCGTCGCGAAGCTCTTCGGCACGAAGC
The DNA here is from genome assembly GCF_036823965.1 of Microbacterium sp. GTDB lineage: Bacteria > Actinomycetota > Actinomycetes > Actinomycetales > Microbacteriaceae > Microbacterium. The sequence goes on from NZ_DAITBE010000005.1 coordinate 108,509, forward strand.
CGAGCTTCCACGAGGGCGAGGAGTCCCCGGCCGACGTGCACGTCTGAGCGCGGCGTCAGGACCGGGCGTGGTCTGGGCTGCGCAGCCACTCGTCGAAGGTGACGGTGCCGTGCGCGGCATCCGCTCCTCCGCGGAGCGCACCGGACGCGAGCCCTCGGCCGTAGGCACCCGGCAGGCGCACATCGATCACGCGGCGACGGATGCCGTCGAAGGCGAGCTGCCGACGGGCGAGATCGGCGAGGGTCTCGTCGTGCGGGCCGACCAGGTCGCGCGCTCGGCCGATCGGTCCGGTTTCCGCGACCTGCACCAGGTACGCGCCGACCTCGCGCGCCGAGACCGGACGCATGAGCGTGCGCGGCATCGGCGCGAACGGTCCGCGCACCAGCCCGAGGATCTGCCCCGCGAACTCGTGGAACTGCCCGGCGCGCACGATGGTGAACGGGACGGGCCCTGCGGCAACCGCGCGCTCCTGCGCGAGCTTGCCCGCGTAGTACGAGGTGTCGATGCCGTCGATGCCGACGATCGAGAGCGCGACGTGGTGACCGACGCCCGCCTGTTGCTCGGCAGCGAGCAGGTGATGCGCCGCGGTCTCGAAGAACCTGACCGATGTCTTCGCCGACAGCGTCGTGGCGAGATTGGTGACGTCGATCACGGCATCCGCTCCGGCAAGGGCCGCGGCGAGCCCCGCACCCGTGCGCACATCGGCGCCGCTCGCACGCGACAGCACGACGACCTCGTGCCCCGCATCGTGCGCGGCGTCGACCGCATACCGGCCGACGGTTCCGGTGCCTCCTGCGACGGCGATCCTCATCCGATTCCCTCTCATCCGGGGTGCGCTGCTCGTCACCCTGTCACACGTCTGACGACGCAGCCCCACGAGGTGTGAGGTCGGTAGTCTTCCAATCGACGTGCGACGAGGAGACGGTGTGGACGAGCAGGACGACGTGTTCGGTGAACGGCGCCGACTGCTGTCCCTGGCGTTCCGGATGACGGGCACCCTCGCGGATGCCGAGGACGTCGTGCAGGAGGCGTACGTGCGCTGGTATCGGATGACGGATGCCGAGCGCGCCGAGATCATCAATCCCGCCGGGTGGCTCACCACCGTCGCGAGCCGGATCTCGCTCGACCTGCTGACCTCGGCACGGCGACGCCGCGAGCAGTACGTCGGGCAGTGGCTGCCCGAGCCGGTGCCAGCCGATCACTTCGGCGAGCGCGGACGCATCGCGGCATCCACCGACGTGCTCGACCCGCTCGATCGCGTCACGCTCGACGACTCGGTGTCGACCGCCCTGCTCATCGTGCTCGAGGCGATGACACCGGCCGAGCGGGTGGCGTTCGTGCTGCACGACATCTTCGACGTGCCCTTCACGGAGATCGCCGAGATCGTGGGGCGGTCCTCCGCGGCGGTGCGGCAGCTCGCGACATCAGCTCGCCGTCACGTGCGTGAGCAGCGAGCGACCGCAGTGCCTCGAACTGAGCACGATCGCGTGGTGCGTGCGTTCCGAGCCGCGAGCCGCACCGGCGGGATCGACGAGCTGCTGCGGGTGCTCGCGCCGGATGTCGAGCTGCACAGCGACGGCGGCGGCATCGTGCGCGCTGCGCTCAACGTGGTCAGCGGCGCGGATCGCGTCGCACGCTTCCTCCTCGGGATCGCCGCCAAGCGCCCCGACATGCGGATGGAGGAGCAGCAGACCGGCGACGGCCTCGCCCTCGTCTTCCGCGAGCATGGCGCGGTGGTGTCGGTCGTGAACCTCGGCGTCGAGGCTGGCGCCGTGACCCGCGTCTGGATCATGATGAACCCCACGAAGCTGACGTCCTGGGTGCCGTAGTCGATGCCTGGGCAACAAGCTGCGTCCTGACACGTGACGTGCAGGAACCCGGCATCCTGCTAGCGTCAGCCATGCGCACCCGAAGCGCAGTCGCAGCAGCCGCAGGAGAACGCCCACCGATGACCCCAGTGCAGATCAGGGATGCCGAGGCTCCAGACCTCGACACGATCACCGCGATCCACAACGACGCAGTGGTGCACACCACCGCGATCTGGAACGAGGAAGCGGTCGACGTCGACGACCGCGCGGCGTGGCTGACGGAGCGCACACGACGAGGATTCCCGGTCATCGTCGCCGTCGACGAGACGGGCGTCGTCGGCTACGCGTCGTACGGCGACTGGCGACCGCACAGCGGGTTCCGCAACACGGTCGAGCACTCCGTCTACGTCCGCGGCGATCAGCGCGGCCGCGGCATCGGGCGCACCCTCATGGTCGAGCTCATCGACCGAGCTCGCACCGACGGCCTGCACGTCATGGTCGCCGCGGTCGACAGCACCAACGTCGGCTCGATCGTGCTGCACGAGCGGCTCGGATTCCACGAGGTCGGACGCCTGCCGCAGGTCGGCGCGAAATTCGGACGCTGGCTCGACCTCACCTTCCTGCAGCTCGTGCTCGACGAGCGCCCCGCTCCCGACGTCGCCCCCTGAACGCGGAGCCCACGATGGATGCGCTGCAGTGGCTCGTCGATGCGTTCAACTCGCAGTGGGTGCTGCCCGGCGGGCAGACGCTCCTGGTGCGCGAGGTGGTCGGCAACGCCTTCGGCCTCGCGAGTGCGATCGGCGGGATGCGTCGGAAGATCTGGGCGTGGCCCGTCGGCATCGTCGGCAATCTGCTGCTCCTCACCGTCTTCCTCGGCTCGATCCTCAGCCCCGACCCCGAGGTGCCGCATCTGCTCGGCCAGGCGGGGCGCCAGATCATGTTCATCGCGGTCGCGATCTACGGTTGGATCCGCTGGCGCAACGCTGAAGGCGGGCGGATCAGTCCTCGATGGGCACCGACGAGCGCCCGGATCGGCCTCGTCCTCGTGATGATCGTCGGCACGGTCGCGCTCACGCCCCTGTTCCGCGCGCTCGGCTCGTGGGAGCCGGTGTGGGCGGATGCCTGGACCTTCGTCGGCTCGCTCCTCGCGACCTACGGCATGGCGAAGGGCTGGACCGAGTTCTGGCTGATCTGGATCGCCGTCGACGTGGTCGGCGTCCCGCTGCTGTTCAGCTCCGGGTTCTACGCCACCGGGCTCATGTACGTGTTCTATGGGCTCTTCACGGCGACCGGATTCGTCATCTGGTGGCGCGCGCAGTCGCAGGCGAAGCATCCGATCGTGATCCTGCCGCCAGACCCGAGTCCTCGCCGACCCGAGGAATCAGACGCCGGCTGACAGCGAGCGGAGCGAGCAGGTCACTCGCCGCTGGAGCGGAACAGCATCCTCAGCGCGATGAAGACGCCGACCGCGACCACGGCCACGATCGCGAGCTTGGCGAAGAACCAGAGCACCGAGAACAGCACGCCCACCAGCCACCAGGCGATCACGATCGCGAGGATCACGCCGGCGACGGTCCAGAAGGTGTTCTTGGTCATGCCTCCAGCCTACGAGGTGCCGACCACCTCACATTCCCGGCGGCTGCGTCGTCAGTATGCAGGAGAGGGCGCATCCGGCGCCCCGGAATCGAGGAGACACGTGTCGCACGTGAACATCGGAAAGCTGTACCCGGGCCCGTACAAGGCCATGCTGGCGTTCGCCGAACAGGCCGCAGCGGCCGGAGCGGATGCCGGGCTGTCGCCGCTGCTCGTCGAGCTGGTGAAGATCCGCGCATCGCAGCTGAACGGGTGCGCTTTCTGCCTTCGGATGCACAGCGCGGATGCCGTGAAGCACGGCGAGACCGCCGACCGGTTGGCCGTGCTCGCCGGCTGGTGGGAGTCGCAGTACTTCACCCCCGAGGAGCAGGCGGCGCTGCAGATCGCCGAGCGCGTGACGCAGATCGGTGACCACGGGCGGTCGCCGGACCGCGGCATCGACGTGGACGGCATCCTCACCGAGCAGCAGATCGCCGCCGTGACCTGGCTCGCCGTCGTGATCAACAGCTGGAACCGGATCGCCGTCTCGAGCCACTACCCCGTCGCTCCATAGTCGCTGTTCCCGCCGCGTCAAGTCCCTTCACCGGAATGGTCGAGGACACGAGACTGATCCCATCCGAACGAATGGGAGTCCTCGTGACCTCGACCTTCCTGCCAGCGCCGATCACCGGCAGCATCGCCGCGCGCGGTCCGCTCAGCGCCGCAGTGCTCCGTCAGGTGACCGGCGGTGAGGCATCCGATCACCTGGCACTCGCGGAGACCGCACTCGCCGCGAGCGCCGATGTCGTGCACGACGACGACATCCAGCTCGCACTCTTCCTGCTCTATGCCTCCTCCTACGGATCGCTGCCGGAGCTCGACGCCGCACTGGAATGGGACCCCGCGCTGATCGCGACTCGACGGCTGCTGGAGGCCGCGTTCGAGCGGACGCTGCGTGAGCGGGTGCCGATGCCGGAGCTCCCTGCCGCTGACGTCGATGCGGTGGGGCGGGCGCTGTTCGCGCTGGCCGAGGCCGACACCGGTCCGAGCCTGTCCCGATACCTGGCGAAGAAGGCGACGGCCGAGCAGGCCACCGAGTTCTTCATGCAGCGTTCGATCTACACGCTCCGCGAGGCGGACCCGCACTCGTGGGCGATCCCTCGGCTGCACGGCCGGGCGAAGGCGGCGCTCGTGGAGATCCAGTCCGACGAGTACGGTGGCGGGCGCCCCGACCGCGTGCATGCGACGATCTTCGCCGCTGCGATGCGCGGTGCAGGCCTCGACGACACCTACGGCGCCTACGTCGACGATGTGCCGGCGATCACGCTCGCCTCGCACAACATGATGTCGATGTTCGGCATCAACCGCCGCCTGGTCGGTGCGATCGTCGGGCATCTGGCGGCGTTCGAGATGACGTCGTCGATCCCCAATCGTCTCTACGGCGACGGGCTGCGCCGCCTCGGTTTCGGTGAGGACGTCACCGACTACTTCGACGAGCATGTGGAAGCGGATGCCGTGCACGAGCAGATCGCGGCCCGCGACCTCGCCGGGGGTCTCGCCGAGGATCACCCGGAGCTGCTGGCAGACGTCATGTTCGGAGCATCCGCGTGCCTCACGGTCGACGGCTGGGCCGCCGAGCACATGCTGGACTGCTGGTCGCGCGGCGAATCCTCACTCCGACGGCAGGAGTCGTCATGAGTGCGCGCGATGAGCCGGCGACCATCACGGCGTACCCGGACGGGCCGCTGCTCGTGCGGGGCGCCGTCGAGCTCCGGGATGACGACGGCACCCCGATCGAGCAGCGACGACGCACTGTCGCGCTCTGCCGATGCGGCCTGTCGACGATCAAGCCGTTCTGCGACGGCACGCACAAGGCTGCCGGCTTCCGCACCGACGCCTAGCCCTGCCCCCTGGGTCCCTGAGCTCTGCCCCGACTGGGTCCCTGAGCTCTGCCCCGACTGGGTCCCTGAGCCTGTCGAAGGGCCGGGGGCCTCCGCCACGTTCGCTCAGACCGCGGTCCCCAACGTGCGCAGAGCATCCACGACGACGTCGGCGAGGAGCCGTGCGAAGCGCCCATCGGGGTCGAGATCCGGGTCGAAGACGGTCACTGATGCGCCGATCGCCCGGGGCGCGAGACGGCGCAGCAGTTCGGTCAGCTCCGGCACTCCCAGCCCGCCGGGGTCGGGGCTGTCGACGGCAGGCATGACCTCGGGGTCGAGCACGTCGACGTCGATCTGCAGCCAGTAGCCGGTGCCCGCGGTCTCGACGACGGAGGCCGCGAGATCGTCCGACGCCGCGACGGCGGCATCCGCGGCTGAGACGACGAGCCCGATGATCCCCCGCACCTCCTCGAGCTCCTCATCATCGTCCCGATGCCCGATGTGCACGGCGCGCTGCGGCGCGAAGTACGGCGCCAGCCCATCGATGTCGGCGATGGCCGGCCAGTGCAGGCCGGTCGCGGCTGCGAGATCCTCCCCCGCCACGCTCGCGCACTCGTCGCTGTTGCCCGGATGCCGGAAGTCGGTGTGTCCGTCGACGTGGACGAGTCCCGCGCCTCCGCGGCGAGCCAGCGCCACGCCGATGCCGAGCAGCAGGCTGCAGTCGCCGCCGATCACGAGCGGCGCATCGCCCGCGTCGAGGATGCTCGTGAGCCGGTCGGCGAGACGTCGAGCGTGGTCGACCAGGGCTTCCTCGTTCCGGACGTGACCTGGCGCGCGGGCATCGTCGTCATCGATGTAGCGACCGGCCAGCACGACACCGGCGTCGGTCGCCCCGTCGTCGAGGAGGCGACGGAAGAGCCCTGCCTCGCGAAGCGCCTCCGGCGCCTTGCTCACGCCGGGAACGCTCCCCCGCTGCGGCGGACGGAGGCCGAGGTTGCTGGGAGCGGAGAGCAGTGCGATCACGGTCTCAGCCTGACAGAGATCCGCCGCTGATCAGCCGCCGAGCGGGCGGACCGTCTGGTAGCGGAGGAACATCAGCCCGCTGTCGAAGCGATGCTCGTCGATCAGCTCGAGGTCGATGTGCACGCCGTCAGGGAAGAACCGCAGGCCTCCGCCGACGATGCCCGGCCCGATGAACAGCTGGAACTCGTCGACCAGACCTGCGCGGATCGCCTGCGCGGCGATCGTCGGGCCGTCGATGGTCAGGTCGTGCGGCAGCTCGTCCTTCCACCGGGCGACCGCCGCCGGATCGAACTCCCGCTCGATGCGGGTGCGGGCGCTCGAGACCTCGTCGAGCGAGCGGGAGAACACGATCTTGTCGGCCTTCTGCCACCCGAGCGCGTAGTCGATGCCGACCTGCTCCTGGTCGGGTTCGAGGTGCGCAGTCTCCCAGTAGACCATCGTCTCGTACATGCGGCGGCCGTAGAGGTACGTGCCGACGTCGCTGAACTGTTCGTTGATGAACTCGTGCACATCGGGGTCGATGGCCCAGTCGAAGCCACCGTCCGGACCACTCGCGTAGCCGTCGAGCGACGTGATCATGGAGTAGATGAGGCGCGCCATGCCCCCGACGGTACTCCGGGCGATGTCGGAGCGATAGGCCGTCGTCGAGCGCGCTTCAGCCCTGATTCAGCGTGGCGCCGCCACACTGGAGGAATGCGGATCCTGGTGGTTGACGACGAGGTGCGCCTCGCCGACGGCGTGCGCCGAGGGCTCGAGGCCGAAGGCTTCGCCGTCGATGTGGCGCACAACGGGACCGACGGGCTCTGGCGGGCTCGCGAGACGCGGTACGACGTGATCGTGCTCGACCTGATGATGCCCGGCATGAGCGGATGGAAGGTCTGCGAGGCGCTGCGCGCCGAGGAGAACTGGACGCCGGTGCTCATGCTCACGGCCAAGGACGGCGAGTGGGACCAGGTGGAGGCGCTCGAGACCGGCGCCGACGACTACGTCACGAAGCCCTTCTCGTTCGCGATCCTCGTCGCCCGCATCCGAGCGCTGATCAGGCGGGGCGCCGTCGCCCGACCGGTCGTGCTCGAGGCAGGCGACCTGCGGCTCGATCCCGCTGCTCACCGCGTCTGGCGGGGAGACGCTCCTGTGACGTTGACGGCGAGGGAGTTCTCAGTGCTCGAGCACCTCATGCGGCACCGCGGACAGGTGATCTCGAAGCGCGCGCTGATCGATGGCGTGTGGGACGACGACTTCGACGGCGACCCGAACATCGTCGAGGTCTACGTCGGCCACCTCCGCCGCAAGCTCGACAAGCCATTCGGCCGCGAGGCGATCGAGACGATCCGCGGCGCCGGATACCGGCTGGCGGCCGACGGTGGCTAGCGGTCGCGGCTGGCGCTCCGTCCGCGCACGGACGACCCTCGGCGCCACGGTCGTGGTCGCGGTCGCCCTGCTGATCGGCGCGATCTCGTTCTACGGCGTGCTGAGCGCGAGCGTGCACGGCAGCACGGAACGCGCGGCGGAGCAGCGGCTCGAGGAGCTCGGCGAGCGCCTCCAGGGGCCGGGCGGACGCGACATCGACTCGCTCGACGACGAGTTCGTGCAGGTGATCGGCGACGACGGGTCGGTACGCGCAGCGAGTGAGGACGCACGAGAGGCGTTGGGCTCGACCCCGCTCCCCATCTCGGACGACCCGCAGACGATGACCATCGACGAGGAGCCGATGCTCGTGCTCTCGGACGACCTCGACGACGACCGGACGATCGTGCTCGCCGTCTCCGCCGAGAACGACGCCGAGACGCTGTCGACCGTCGCACTCCTCCTCGCGGTGGCAGTGCCCCTGCTCCTCCTGCTGGTCGCCGCGACGACCTGGCTCGTGACCGGCCGCGCGCTGCGACCGGTCACACGCATCCGCGGCGAGGTCGAGGGCATCACCGCGGAGCACCTCGATCGACGCGTCGCCGTGCCCGATTCCGCCGACGAGATCGCAGCCCTCGCGACCACCATGAACGGCATGCTCGATCGGCTCGACGCCGCAGCCACCGCCCAGCGACGATTCGTCTCGGATGCCTCGCACGAGCTGCGTTCCCCGCTCGCGACGATCAGGCAGCACGCCGAGCTCGCACAGGCCCATCCCGGCGCGACGAGCATCGGCGAGCTCGCCGAGGTCGTGTCGGAGGAGGGGCTGCGCCTGCAGGGGATCATGGAGTCGCTGCTGCTGCTCGCGCGGCTCGACGAGGGCGTCGGCACGCGCGACGAGTCGATCGACCTCGACGATGTCGTGCTCGGGGAGGTGCGCCGGCTCCGCGCTGCGGGCCTCGACGTCGACGGCAGCGGTATCCAGGCGGCTCGCGTCGACGGCGATCCGCGCCTGCTCGGCCAGCTCCTGCGGAACCTCGCCGACAACGCGGCACGGCACAGTGCGGGTCGCATCGCGATCGGTGTGACCCCGACCGACGGATTCGTGTTCGTCACCGTCGAGGACGACGGCGCCGGCGTTCCGCCAGAGGAGCGAGAACGCGTCTTCGAGCGCTTCGTGCGACTCGACGAGGCGCGCAGTCGCGACGCCGGCGGGAGCGGACTCGGCCTGGCGATCGTCCGCGGGATCGCAGCGGCCAGCGGTGGCACGGTCGTGATCGACGCCTCGCGGTGGGGCGGTGCGCGATTCGTCGTGACGCTGCCGCTCGCGGCATCCTGACCCGTTCCTGAAGACGGCTTCAGGACGCTTCAGGATGGCTTCAGCGGTGTCGGGGGACGATCGTCACATGGACGACAAGACACCCACCCCCGACCAGACCCCCGCTCCCGTCGACGGCCACTCCCCCGATGCCCCGACCGTGCCCGTCGCTCCGGCACCGGCCGCAGCCCCCGCTCCGGCACCGGATGCCGCAGCGGCACCGCAGACCGCGCCGGCGAAGCCCGGCCGCAGGCGCGCCCTCCTCATCGGCGGCGGGATCGCCGCAGCCGTGCTCCTCGCCGGTGGCGGCATCGCCGTCGGTGCAGCGATCGGCGACGAGTTCGGCGATGACGATGACCGGCCCTCCGTGTCGGACGGCCAGCGCCTCGACGACGCCGATGACCGCGGCGGCCAGCGCGACGAGGGACGGGGCGACGACCAGGTCGCGCCCTCGAACGGCGGCGGTCCGGTGACCGGCATCGGCGCAGCATCCGCCGACGACATCCTCGAGATCGCGGATGCCGCACGCGGGGCTGCCGACGGCGAGATCACCTCGATCGATGCGAAGCGCGACGGCACCTGGGAGGTGCAGCTGACGGCTGCGAACGGCGATGAGACCGAGATCCGTGTCGACGCCGAGCTCGCGACCACCGTCATCTCGACCGACCCGGCCGACGGCGACGACACCGGTCCGACGCTCACGCTCGACGACGAGGCGATCCGTTCGCTCGTCGACGCCGCGCTCGCGGAGGCCGACGGCATGATCACCGATCTCGATGTGGACGGCGACGACGTCAGCCCGTACGACGCCTCGGTGCTCACGAGCGACAACCGCTCGATCGACATCGACTTCGGCGCGGACTTCGCGGTCGTCGGCACCGACATCGACGACTGACCCGGCTCTGCGGCGGTCCACCTCGATCGGGGTGGGCCGCCGCTGCGCTCGGTTCAGCGCAGGGCGGCGAACCGCTCCTCGATCGCGTGCAGCGTCCGCTCCCGCCGCTGCATCGGCTGATCGGCGACACCGCTGATGTTCACCCAGCGCAGGTTGCCGACACCGATCTTGCGGAAGGTCCCCCGGAACGCGATCTTCGTCAGCGGGTTCCCGAACCACCATCGGTAGATCAGCGGCGGTGTGCTCATCACCGACACGACGGTGACTCCGCGCAGCCGGGTGAGCTTGTTCACGAACGGCCGCATCGGTCGAGGCTCCTCGTACACGATGCCCTTCGTCAGCACGCGGTCGAAGAACCCCTTGGTCATCGCCGGCATCGCCTCCCACCAGACCGGGAAGAGGAACACGACATGATCGGCCGCGAACAGCCGGCGCTGGTAGTCGAGCACCTGGGGGTCGAGCACCGACTTCATCCGCCATGCAGCGAGATCCGCCGCGCTCATGACCGGGTCGAACCCGTCGGCATGCAGATCGATCAGGTCGACCTCGTGGCCCGCCCTTGCCAGCCCGAGCTCGACGGATGCCGCGGACGCGGCGGCGAAGCTGCGGTTGTGGGGCACGTTCTCGGAAGCGGCCCGGGTGTACGGGTGATCGAAGACGATGAGTACTCGCACGCCACCCTCCTTTCATAGTTTGATACTCAACTATCATCCTCAAGACCGTTGAGTGTCAAACTGTTTGTCGCTAGACTTTCCACATGATCCCCGATGCGCCACTCCCCGAGCAGTTCTGGTTCATGCTTCGCAAGGCCGCGACGATGACCGAACGCCGCGCGGAGGCCATCGTCATGAAGGAGACCGGCATCTCGCTCGGCCTGTTCATGGTGCTCAGCGTGCTCCACGCCAACACGGCACCGGTGACGCAGCAGGCGATCGCCGACCGCCTCGGTCTCACGAAGGGCACCGTCAGCAAGCTGCTCGAGAGCGCTCGGCAGGCCGGCTACGCCGCGACCTCTCCCTCGCCGACATCGCGTCGTGAACGCGCGGTCACCCTCACCGACGCCGGTCGGGCGGTGGTCGATACCGGCGACGCCGCCCTCGCGGCATCCGAACTCGCCCGTCACGCGAACGAGCACCCGCGGCAGACGGCAGCGACGATCCAGTCCCTGATGCGCTTCGTCGAGACACTGGAGTCGCCGGCGGCATCCGCCTCAGAGCCGGTTAGCATTCAGGAATGACCAACTCCGATCCGATCGACGACATCTCCATCGGCGGAGACATGATCCGCCTCGGCCAGTTCCTGAAGTTCTCCGGGCTGCTCGACTCAGGCGGAGACGCCAAAGAGGTCGTGATCGACGGCTACGTGACCGTCAATGACGAGATCGATCGCCGCCGCGGACGCCAGCTGCACGACGGTGATCTCGTCACCTTCGAGGGCCGAACGGTCCGCGTCCGCCCCTGACGACGACTCGCCCGGTATCCGCGAGCGTCGGGCTCGATCAGAACGTGCCGGAGAACTGCAGATTCCCGACGAGGGTGACCCCGACGGCGTTCGGCACCACCGTGATCGTGTACTGACTCCCCGGCACGAACGGCCCGGTGATCTCCACGTTCCCGATATCGCCTGACTCCGCGCCGGCCGCCAGCTCGTTCCTGTTCATCAGCGTGACGACGTTGCGTTCTCGGAATGCAGTCCAGTTGGCCGAGGCGTTCAGGAGCGTATCCTCGATGCCGTCGATCTCGGGCAGGAAGATCGTGATCCTCAGCGAGTTGATCGGGTAGGAGATCGTCGACGTCGCGCCGTTGTAGTTGGTGCCGGACAGGTAGATCCCGGCATTCGCGAAGGCGTTCCCAGTGAGGAACAGCACGCCCCCGTCCTGCTGCGAGGCTGCGGCGGCCGGGATCCCGATGCCGACGGCGATCACCGGCGCAGCCCATGCGGCATGCTGCAGGACGCCGCGTCGGGTGACGCCGTGCGTGTCTTCGGATTCGCGCATCTTCCCCCCGGAACGACCCAACGTGTTCCTCGAGTGTAGGTCGACCGGGCAGGGGAACGCCGATCCAGTTCCTCCTGACCCGCATGATCGGTCACCAGCCGAGCAGCGCGAGCACCCCGGCCGCGACGGCCGCGACGGCACCCGTCCACAGCACGATCGCGACGACCTGCCAGAGGATGACCCATTCCTTGCGTACGCCGGAGGCCACGAAGAACGCGGCCGTCAGCATCGTCGGCAGGGCGATCGGCGCGAGGATGCTGGCGCCCGGCACTCCGAACTTCACCAGCCAGCGGCCGAGTCTCGCCCGACCTTTCGAGCCGCGGGATTCATCCGCATCCGCACCCGGATCGTTCGCGCGGGACTCATCGGTCGCCACGGTCGTCGCACCGGCGTCCGCCCGGGCGGAGCCGACGGGGAGGACTGCCGGCACCGGCGCGACGATATCCGCGCGCGTCTCAGCCACGGCCCTCCGCCGAGCGACGACGCCGCCACGGATGCGTGAGCCGAGGGCGACCACCGCGATCACGCAGAGGATGTTGCCGGTCGCCGCGGCGACCGCGGCGACGATCGGATTGATGCCCGCGAGGATGCCGAAGGCAGCGGCCCCCTCCCCCTCGATGTACGGGATCGCCGCCACCACGGCGACCATGAGCGGTTGCAGGATGTCTGGCACCTGATTGATGAAGTCCTGCAGCCAGGGATACGGGTTGTCCATGATCCTTCTCTTTCGACAGCGGATGCCGCGCCGGGATCGGGGCGACACAGGCAGTCAAGACCGTGTGCTCACCACAGGGTCAAGCGGCGGAGCATGGTGGGCACCGCCCCTTGACCCTGTTCCGGGAACAGGGTCTTGAATGGATGCAGACATGACGAGAGGAGCTGACGGACGATGGCATGGAGCACACGTGAGTTGGCGGATCTCGCCGGCACGACCGTGAACACGGTGCGGCACTATCACCGCTCCGGGCTGCTCGAGGAACCGGAGCGGATGTCGAACGGCTACAAGCAGTACCGCGCGCGGCATCTCGTGCGCCTGCTGCAGATCCGCCGACTCCGCGACCTCGGTGTGCCTCTCGCGCAGATCGAGGCGGTCGGTGTCGCGAACGGTGCGAACGCCGCCCAGGCCCTGCTGGCGATCGACGCCGACCTGGCTGCCAGCATCGAACGACTGCAGCGGGCGCGGGCCGAGATCCACGCGATCCTGGAGGGGGCGACGGCGACCGACGTCCCGGCCGGATTCGAGGGCGTCGCGGCCGGCATGTCCGGCTCCGACCGGTCGCTCATGCTCATCTACGAGCAGCTCTACGACGAGTCGGCGATGTCCGACCTCAGGCAGATGGCGCAGGGCGAGCCGGACGACACGAGTACCGAGTTCGACGAGCTCCCCGCTGACGCCGACGAGCCTACCCGCCAGCGCCTCGCCGCGGCCATGGCCCCGCAGCTCGCTCAGCATCTCTCCGACTTCCCCTGGCTGATGCAGCCCGCCGAACATCTGTCGAAGGGTCAGCGGGTGACCCAGGAGACATTCCTCGAGACGTTCACCGAGCTCTACAACGAGGCGCAGCTGAACGTGCTCGGCCGTGCCAGTGTGCTGGCCACCGAGCAGCTGGCCGCCACCGCGAACAACGAAGGAGAACCTGATGGCGAATGACATCCCGCAGCCGGATGCGGAGCCCCAGCGCCCCGACGGCGAGCGGATCTCACCCGAACCGCTGCTGGTCGAGGACACCCTGTTGCTGCTCTTCCAGCCCGATTCGGGAACGATCGCCGGTGAGAACATCCTGTTCTCCGTACTCGGCGGCGCGCTGCTCGGCGACCTCGCCCTCGCGGGGCGGGCCGAAGCGGAGCAGCGCCGGCTGTCGGTCAGCGTGCACGCGACCGGCGAGGGTCCTCTGCCGGATGCGCTGCTCGACGCCGCGTGGGCGTTCGTCTCGCAGAAGCCTCGCGATGTGCAGACCGTCCTCGCCGCGATCGGCCCCGCGCTGCGAGGTCCGGTGCTCGACCGGCTCGTCGAGCGCGGCGACCTCTCACGCCATGAGAGCAGGACGTTCGGGATCTTCCCATCGACCAAGCTGGCCCTGGCGAGCGATCGCCGCGCGGGGCTGATCGCACGCGTGCGATCAGCCCTCGTCGACGGCGAGACCCCCGACGCCCGCACCGCCGCGTGCATCGCGCTACTCTCCGCGAGCGGCACGCTCCCCCAGTTCCACAGCGAGATCCCGTGGAGCGGCGACGTCTACGCGCGCAGCAAGACGATCGAACGCGGCGACTGGGGCGCATCGGCGGCGTCCAGTGCTGTGGCCCGCACGATGAATGCGATCATCGCGAACGCGGTCATCGCGGCGACGGTGCTGCCCCGGACGTGAGGCAGGTGCTCAGCCCGGGTCGCTCAGCAGCGCATGCAGTGCTCCCGACGCCTCGAGCAGGGCGACGCTCCTGCGGCTGAGGTCGTTCAGCCGCTCGGCGAGCAGGGATCGCGCCTCGCCTGCCCCGCCCTCGCTGCGGAGCTGGTCGAGCACGCGGGCGATCGTCGGGATCGGATAGCCGCCGCCCCTGAGTGCGGCGACCACGCGCGCCTCGGTGACCGCGCGGACGCCGTAGCGACGCGCCGAGGCGCCGGTCGCGCGACCGGGCGCGACCAAGCCCACGAGCTCCCAGTGACGCAGCGCTGACGTGCGAACACCGAGCGCGTCGGCCAGCTCGCCGATGCTCATGACGTCGATGCTCATCACGTCGCGGTCATCGAAGACGACGGTCGTGTCTGCGAGCACGGCATCGAGCCCGAGGAGCGCCTCTCGAACACGGGCGCGGGCGCGCGCGATGTCCGCGTGGAGATCGTCGATCCGCTCGGCGGCGATGTCGAGCGGTGCGGCGATCAACTCGGGCATGATGTGCCGCGCGGAGACAGGGCCGACGGCGGCCGCGAGTGCGCGATACGCGCGGAGCGCGATCACATGGCGCCCGGTGTAGCGCCGGTATCCGTTGGCCCCACGGACCGCCTCGGGGATGACGCCGAGGCGCTCGAGATCACGGACCTGCTGGGTGGAGTAGCCGGCAGCCCGCCCGATGAGAGCGGTCGTCATATCTCGTACTTGAGGGTTTCGGATGCTCATGCCCCTTTTTTCGTGCTGAAGTCCACATAAGCACATGAAGGTGACGATTGAGGAATGGAGATAACGGAGATCGTTGCAGCCGTCCGTGCGTTCGATGGCGTGCTGGTCGTGGCCCCGGACGAATCGAGCGGACTGCCTGCGCTGGTGTGGGGAGATGTGTTCCTGTACTTCGCGCCCGACGGCGTGATGCCGGAGCGCACCCAGCCCTACGCGACCATCACCACGAAGGACTCTCCCGATGATGCGGCGTCTCGGCTCGACGAGCCTGGTCGCTTCCGGGTGAACGTGCACGTCGGTCGAGCGCGCGCGGCTGCGCTCGCGGCGGACGACGCCGACCCCTCGGCATCCGACGCCTTCGCGCCGCATCCGCTCTACGGCGTGGCCGGATGGGTCTCCGTGGTGAATCCCGAAGTCGAGACGTCGGAGTTGCTCGTGTCGCTGCTGCGCGATGCGCACGACGCCGCCCGCGCGCGGTCGGCTCGTCGCTCCGGTGAGACCGGCAGGGGATGACGTGGGCTCACCGCAGTCCTTGAGCCTGGCCGATCGTCGCATCGTGGCCGCGTGGGCGGCGGACTGCGCCGAGCGGGTGCTCGGGGTGTTCGAGCAGGAGTCCCCGGCTGATGCTCGACCCCGCGACGCGATCGCCCGCGCCCGCGCCTTCGCGCGTGGCGAGTTGGATGCCGCCGGCGAGATCAGCCGTCGCTTCGTCGCCGGGCGAGCGGCGAGCGACGTCTCGACGCCCGCCGCCGTGGCAGCTGCCAGGGCCGCAGCGCAGGCCGCCGGCGTCGCGCACATGGGAGCACATGCCCTGGGAGCTGCCGCGTACGCGGCCAGGGCCGCCGGCCTGGCTGCGCCGGAGGACGCCGCCGGTGCGGTCGGCGCGGAGATCGGGTGGCAGCTCGACCGGCTGTCGGTCGATGCCGCGGATGCGCTGCGTCGACTGCCGCTGCTCGGAGCGGACTCCGCCGGCCCGCTGGGAGCAGGACTGCTCAGCACCGGCGGCCTGGCGGCCAACATCCGCGCGCTCCAGGCAGGACTCGCAGAAGCCGGGCGCCCGCCGAGTGCGTAAGGTGGGAGGGCTGTCGACGAGAGGTACCGGAATGATCGCGCGGTTCGAAGAGCTCGACTGGCAGGAGACGCGGATGGGCGAGCTCATCCTGCGTCGCAGGGCGGATCCCGTCACCGACGAGATGATCTACGAGGTGAAGCTCAAGGACGAGTATCTGATGTCGAGCCTCTTCACGGTCGCGGAGGAGGAACTCGCCACGCTCGGGCTCGCCGCCGCCACCGGTGATCGGCTCAGCGTGCTCGTGGGAGGACTCGGTCTCGGCTACACGGCGGTGACCGCTCTCGACGACGACCGCGTGGCCCGCCTCGAAGTGATCGACGCGCTCCCAGCGGTCATCGGATGGCATGAGCGCGAGCTGCTGCCGGTGTCGACGAAGCTGGTCGGCGATGCGCGGACCACGCTGACCAACGACGACTTCTTCGCGGTGGTGCGACAGGCCCCGGATGCCGCGGCTCGCCGTCATGACGCGATCCTGCTGGATGTGGATCACTCACCGCGCCACACTCTCGACCCGACGCACGCCGACCTGTACACGGAGGCCGGTCTCACCGCGCTCGCTCGGCACCTCGCCGATCGCGGGGTCTTCGCCCTGTGGTCCGACGATCCACCCGACGAGGAGTTCATGACGACCCTCGCCACGGTCTTCGACGACTGCCGAGCGCACGTCGTCGACTTCGACAACCGCCTCACCGGCGGCATCTCGTCGAACACGGTCTACGTCGGCATCCGCCGCTGAGCGCTGGGCGCAGTGGGATCTCCCCGCGCTCACGATCACCTCAGCCCGGGCCGTCGCTCCCCGCCGCGAGGAGCGCGACCACCACATCGCTGATCGGCGTCGGTATGTCGTGCGCTCGGCCGAGTCGAGAGATCACGCCGTTTCGGATGTCCCATTCGAGGGGCTGACCGGCTTCCCGGTCCGCGAGGATCGAGGTTCCGAGGTCTTCCGGGGATGTCTGGAACTTCAAGAGGATCTCATCGGGGACACCGTCATCGAGGAGTGCTCCCTCAGCACGGGCGACGGCGAGGCACTCTCGAAGATAGGCGAGGGACAGCCCGGCGATGTCGGAGCGTCGGAACATGCCTGAGCGGCGTCCGGTGAGAGCCATGAGTCCGGCCACCGCGTTCTGCATCAGCTTGCGCCACGCCAGAGAGGCGAACTCCGCGGAGGGTTCGACCGAGCATCGGGATCCGCGGAGCGCAGCCGCCACCCGGCGCCCTGCATCGTCGTCCGGCACCGTCAGTCGAGCCTGCCCACGCAGCCAGACCGCGCCATCCGGCTGCTTCTGGGCAGGGAACCAGACCACGGCAGGCAGCACCTGAGCTCCGCGAACGAGTGGTT
The DNA here is from genome assembly GCF_036823965.1 of Microbacterium sp. Classification (GTDB taxonomy): domain Bacteria; phylum Actinomycetota; class Actinomycetes; order Actinomycetales; family Microbacteriaceae; genus Microbacterium. Next base: position 125,869 of record NZ_DAITBE010000005.1, read on the forward strand.
TCACGCTCCGCACCTGCTCGACGCCGTTCTGGAGAACGCACACGATTGTCTCCGCGTCGCACAGTGCAGCCAGCCACGGCGCGGCATCCTCGATCTGCGTCGCCTTCACGGCGAGGAACACGAGGTCGACCGGGCCCTGCACCCGCTCTGCGTCTATGAGCACCGGACCGGGCACGTCGATGCGTTCGTCGTCCACGATCAGCTCGAGGTGCGCTCGGGCGGTGCGACCGTGAAGGCTCGGTGCGAGGCCGCGCTCGCGCAGAGCTGCTGCAACCACGGTGCCGATGGCGCCAGGGCCGACGACCGCGACGGTCATCTCGTGGGATGGGCTGCGCACGTCACCACGCTAGGGCATGGCTCCCGGTCATCGGTCGCGGCGGGAACGTCGTCTCGCGGTGGCCAGCGCGAGCACTCCGCCGGCAACCATGAGGCCGACGCCGATCCAGATCAACGGCACGGCGTGAAGCACGAGGCCCAAGACGATGGCCACAGCGCCGGCGACAGCACTTCCGAGGCCTTCCACGCCCGCGATGACCAGCTTCTTGTTCGGCGTGGGATTCAGGTCGGTCATCGAGCCCTCCACTCCCGCAGCTGCCCGATTCCTCACTCTACGACGCGGCCGGGGATCCTGCACTCAGTGTAGGTTGCGGAGCCAGATGGCGAAGATCCTGCTATTTCCGCGCTATTTGGCATCGATCTTGAGCGCCAGATTCCACGCGAGGTGGCGAAATCCTACATCCCACGCCGCCGCTAGCTTGTATGGGTAGCACGGACTAAGACGAGGCGTTGCCCCAAGCTGCACGCGGGCCGATGGTAGTGCCTACGTCAAGTACGCCGCCACATGAGATCGCGCCTCGCTCCGAGGAACACGCTCGGGCACTGCAAACGCTGTGGCGCCTGAGGAACAAACTACAGGACGCGGTCAGCGCTCAAGTCTGGCGCGACGCGGCTCGCACAGAAGAATTCAATGCAGCTGTTCTTCACGCGCTCCGGGCCGCGGAAGAGGCGAGCGCTGGGCAAAAGCGAGAACTCATCTGGTTCGGGTTCATCAATGGCTGGGTCCGGCTCGGTAGCGACCCCGAGCGAGACCGCTTCCTCCGGATCGTCGCGAATTTCGACCTCCAGCACTTCCAGATACTGGAGAAAATCAAGGAGACGTGACCGTAGCTTCTCGATTCGGCAGTGTTTGCTTGCTCGTAGGATGCCTATGAATCGGTCTACATTGATCCTGGGGGTGACATGGGTAGCGACGCTCAAACAGAATGGCGAAAGTCATGGATCTGGCTGCCCGCTGCAGTTGTTGCGGGCGTCGTCGTCCTAGTTGTTGGGTCATTCATTTCCGGCGGCAGCGGGGGGCGTCCGTCCGGTCCGGGTAGTGACCCCTCGGGAATCGCCACTACTGCGCCGAGCGAAGCAGCCGCTCCCCCGTCGCAGAAACCGGAGCCCGAGCCGGAGCCGACCAGGATGCAGGTCTTCACCCCAGTCCCGCTCACCCTCGATACAGCGGTAGCGTATGAGAGATGCAACGGGGACGGGCGATCAGGCTACTCCTGGGTCGACGAAATCGGTCCGCTGGATGGCGTCGTCTACACATCAGGACTTACCTGCCCCATGGGATACGCGACAGCTTCGGGCTATCGCGACTACCTCGTTCCTGCCGGCGCGACGCACTTCACGGCGATCGCCGGACAGCCCGATGACTCTGCGAACACCACCTTGGTCGTACGCTTCGAAGTTCTCGATACGACGTCCGGGACCACACTTGCGTCGCACGACCTCCCGTTCGGGCAACCGATGCCCATCGATGTGTCCGTTGACGGACTAACGAGAATCACACTCCGGCAGAGTGTCGTCGCATCATCGACCTCCCCCCGTGACCTCTGGGGAGTAGCGGGCTGGGCTGACCCCACCTTTGAGTAGGCGCTCTTGGAGAAATGGACTTATCTCCAAGGGTTTGATCTACGCACCCGAGCACGGTGTCGTTGCCTCCACTGTCTCCGGCATGGCCCCATTCTTCGATCGCCAGATCGAGGCGTAAGCCGACTAGTCGTTGCGCATCAGCAACGCCTTTACTTCAGCGAGCTCGGAGCGCAGCTGCTCAACCTGGTTCACCGTCGCATGCTCGGTCTTGATTGTCTGATCGGCGACCTTCTCGACGATCCATGATGCGAGAGTCGCGGTCACAGCGCCGATCAGCGCGATGCCTCCGACCATGAGCCCCGCAGCGACACAGCGCCCCATGAACGTCACCGGGTAGAAGTCGCCGTAACCGACAGTCGTCATGGTGACGAACGCCCACCAGAGCGCTTCTCCAAACGTGTCAATCGTTCCCTGCCTCTGCTCGGCATCCAGGACAGCGAGAGCTGAGATCAGCAGAACGAGCAGCGCCGCTCCAACGGTGTAGACGACCACCCTGCCACGGAGGATGCTCCCCGCCCCTCGCTGCACCAAAGCGATCACGGTGAGGAACCGCATAAGCCGGAGAGGGCGAAGCATCGGCAGAGCGACGATCGCCAGGTCTAGCAGATGCCGGTAGAACCATCGCCAGCGATGCTCGGTGATCGTGAATCGAACTAGGTAATCGACGAGGAACACGGCCCAGGTGACCCAGATCACCGTCTCAGCGATCGCGTCGACGGCACCGGTCGGTTTAGCAATGATCTGGGTCGCGTACGCGGCGAGGAACAAAAGCGCTGCGGCCGTGAGCGGCCACTCCATGCGCTCCGACCAACGGGCGAGCTTCTCCCTAAACATCCGCTCATCGTAGCGGCGTTCAGGACTACTTCAGGGGGCGCCGAAGCACCTCTGCAGCGTCTACGACAGCGGGAGTCGCGACGGTGAGAGCAGTGATGTCCTTGAGCGTAAGAGGGGCTGGGGAGGCCGCGGTCGACCACAACATGAGGTTCGTCCACAGAGGATGGTGATATGACCACCACTGCAGGGCTTGCCAGGTTCGCGACCCGTCGAGATTAGTCTCGTCAAAGAGAGCAGCAGCGCGACGCTGCAGCGCAGGGCGGTTGCGAATGACGACCTCGCTGGGACGCATGCTGATGCGCTGCAGATTGGTGGGATCGTCGAAGTTGAACACAGCCAGGTCGTCGGGCACGGAGAACGTCGCTAAGGCGCGCTGCAAACCCACCATGCCTGTCGAGAACATGGTTGGAGTCCAGCGGTCGAGATCCCCGAAGGTCTCCCCGATGGCGCCCTCGGGTGATCTCGCCAGATACCAGGAATCGTAGAGGTCGGCGTTATCCCATCGACCTCGACCCTGCGGCTTGTGCAGGTAGTCGGGGTGCCCGGACTGTCCAGGCTTCGCGGTCGGGCTGTAGAAAAACACCCGGTAGACGAGCATCAGGCAAATGCGCCAGCGGTGGCCTGGTCGAGCGCGTCGATCGCCGGACCCGAGCCCTGAGTGGCGATCACATCAATCGGGCGCGCACCGTCGAGGAAGCCGTTGCGACCCGTGAGCCAGGCATTCACGACTTCGTCATCACCCCAGAGAAGTCGGGCCCGAATAACTACGTGCTCAAGATCCACGATCGCTCGCGTATTCTCCGAGTTCGGAGACTCCTGCCCCTTAATCCACCTGGTCGGCTGGGACGTAGAGACTTTTAAGATATTCGCGAGCTTCGCGCGGCTCCCGAGCACCTTCGCCACAACGTTGGCTCGGTTGGCGATCTCAAGATCCACCACTGGATCAGCGAGTCGAGCCATCGCAGTGAATAGCACTCGATCGTCAGTGTTATCACTTTGAACCAACGCATCCGATCGTTGGACGATGCGGCCCGTGCCTGCGGGTTCCTTGAGCGACCAGCTGCCGCTCCGGCCAGCCTTAGAGAGCGCCTGCGCTGCTGCCGACGCTCCACTCCGACTCGCCTTGCCGAGAGCGCTGCTACGGAGAGGACGCCCTGCTCGAGAACTACGCTTCGCCATTCCAACAGTGTACGCCCAACAAAAATACTGGGAGAGCAGAGTCGAATGAAAATTGCGGTGCCTCGGCGCGGATAAGCCCGAGCGTCGCAAGCAGATGACCTTCGTTAACTACGCCACCTACGGCAAAAGCTACCCGTCTGGGCGCACGAAGCCGAGGACCACGAGCCTGCCGGCATGTGCGGCAGGGCCATCGGCGACCATGCCGGTGCTGCACACGGGGGGCGCTGTAGCCGATCTCCGACGAGCTCTGTGACGATCCGATCGACATTCGTTCCTTCGCCGATCAGGACGCCGCCTTCCCTGCGACCACCAGCGGCCAGACCGATGCCATCGCCATCGGCCCCCTCAGTTGCAGTACAAGGTCGCTGAGGGTGTGGGCGGCCGATGCGCCGCGGTCCTCAAGATCTCGCCACCACGCTGAACTACGAGATCGGCGTTCGCGAGGGGAGCGACGAGCTTGCGGCAGCTATTCAGGACGCCTTGAACGGCCTGATCGAGTCGGGGCATCCACAGACATGTTCGCCGAGAACGGCATAGAGGATCTTACGGTGGACGAAGCCACCACCAAGTCGGCGAATAAGGACGCCCTTCCAGCCGGTCACCAGCCGTGGTGGCCGGTGCAGCTTAACGGTCACTCCGGCCGCGGTACACCCAGCTATCCCCACGTTCGTGCTCGCTCCAAATAATGGTGCCTCACCGGACGTGAACGATCATTGAGCCCCGCCGCACCATACTTTTCGCAAGTCACGACGAAATCAGATCGGTTGCATATCTCGGACTTCTGACATCCGGCGATCGCGTCGCCGCTCCGATGAGATGTTGGCCGATAGGGCACATTCTTGTCGCCGACTCGACCGCGTACGCGCAACATGTCAGTTCTGCCAACTGCCTGTCATGTTCGCGCGGACCTAGACAACTTGCCGCGGATCCTGCACTCAGTGTAGGTTTCCGGTTCAGTTGGCGGAGATTGCCTGAATTCCACGGTAGTTGGCAGCTGTCTCGCCACCATGAATCCGCAAAGGATGGCGGATTCCTACGAGCGGTGGAGCGCCCGCAGCCCCGGCGGTTCTGGTGGCCAGCTCGCCATCTCCAACGTGGCAACGAGTTGGCCGAAGCTCTCGACCTTGGTGAAGAAGAGACCGTCGCCGCCGAAGTGTAGTGTCTCGCGTGCATCGCTTCTGCGAGTGACGACGAGCTCCGGTAGCAGGATGAACCCCTCCACTTCATAGCCACTGAAGTCGTAGTTGTCGCCGATTGGCGCGTTCCGGAATGTGGCGATGCGATCCCTCCACTCATCGAGTGCGGCGCTGAGTCTCTGCTCGCGGTTTCTTGCTGCGCGATAGTCGCCAGCCCGGTAGTCCACTCCGATGACGAACTTCTTGCATGAGATGAGGAACAGCTTTGTCATGTCTGCGATGAGGATCGCGTCGATGTCGGTCACGGGTTGACCGTTGAGGCGGAGAGTCTTGCCTCGGAGCTCACGCAATTCAATCGGTGGGGCGAGGACGCTCTCGTCGATGATGTTCTGGGTTGCGACCTCGAACTCTTCGGCGGAGAGGTTTGCTATCGCTCCGCCAGTGTGGGGCGAGAGCTTCAGGCCGTCCGTGACATGCCATGCATATGCCCAGGCGTCGACGAGAGTTCGGTGTCCGCGGTCCTGCATGATCGGTCCCGGAAAACTTCGACGGCCATGAGTGTAAAGAGCGCGGACGTTTGCCAGCACATCAGAAGCAGAGAGCGCTTCTTGCCCACTGTCCGCGAGCCAAGCGGCTGTGGCCTCATGGTGAAGCGTGTCGTTGATCTGGGTTGTCAGTACCTCGGTTTCGATCCAGAGGAGGCCCAGTCGCGAGAGTGTCGCGCCCGCCGCGTCGTCGGAATCTAGGACGTGACGAAGCAGAGCGTTGCCGAAGACGATGAGTGATGCCGTCGCGCTAGGGTTCGCAAACGACGCGAGCACCCCATGTCGACCGAGCACCGTGTACGTTTCGTCTCCGGTCGTGAAGGCACGGATAGTGAACCGGACAGTCTCCTCTACCGGTTGCGCGTCCCTGAACGGGCCTTCCCAGGTCTGGTCGATACCGAGTCCGTCGACGAATCGGTAGGCGACAAGCATCGGCGGGTCACCCTCGAAGCAGTCAGGGGTGATCTCCTGGAGGCGGGCCGCGCCGTCAGCAGTGCGCCATGTACTGCGCAGGTCGAACTCACGAAGGGCGTCACGAAGCTCGTCGCTATCGACGGGCCGGGGGCGCCGGCGGCGCCGAACTCGATACTTAACGCCCTTTGTGGCGCTGCGAACGGCGCCTTCGAGGCTGTCGACCATGCCCGCGAGTGCGAAGAGCTTCGCAAGCCGCATAGACACCGTCGTTGGCACCTGCGCTGATTCCACATCCAGACGCTCCCCGCGCGCGGTCCCGACAAGGTTCTCCGCGACTCGCTCAGTCGAGTCGCCCTCGTAGTCCATAGTCCCCGACTCGGAATAGCTCAGGGCCCGCGGGCTCAGGCGCCGAATCAGCACAAGCCAAGTCTCGGAGTCATAGTAGGTTGCCACCTCCGTTGCCGCATCGACCATCTTCCCGCGCAGCTCGATCATGTAGTCAAAAGCGGCCTCACCCTCGACTATTTCCCCGTCGTTCACACGCGGGAGCGAGCCCAGCAGGAGATCCATCGCCGCCCGTTGCGCGCTGGGGTAGCACCGTACGAAGGCTTCGTCGAACGCATTGAGGTCGGCGCGAACCTGTGGCCCGGCATGAGGCGGGGCGATGTCGATGTCGGGCGGCGCAGGAATAGCGACCAACGGCGCTGCAGGATCAGGTCGCGGTCGACGGAAGGAATCACCAGAGGGCATACACACATCGTGCCTGAGTCATCCAGCCCGCGGCACTGCCGCGACCATCCCCATTCTGAAACCCGCATCGAGCTCGGGTTCAGTGTTGATTCACGCTACTCGTTTGTCGTCTTCGCGGTACGGCGGATGCCTCCCGCCCGGAGCGATCTATCATCCAGATCGTAGAGTAGCCATGTGCTGGGATTCCATTCGCTTGATGCGCGTGAGTCGAATCTGCTGCCGTGGTTGTTCGCCCAGGCAGGGCACGACCCGGCGGTGTTCCAGCGTCTTATGCAAACCGAAGCGGCACGCGTCCGGGAGCTGCTGTCGCAGCGCGGGGTCCAGTACCAGGGTCTGAAGTCAGCACTCCAGCCGACCGACCGCGGTCAACAAATCGTGCTCCTCTACGACTAGTGGGGTGACACCTCCCCGAACTACGCCGTGGCCTTTGGTGAGCGCTACTTTCCGTTGCTACCCCCGAACTGCGCTGCAGTCTGCTGCACGGCGACTTGCACAACATCGGGAACTATCCGCTCCCGCTCTCGGAGTTACAGCGCCAACACGTGCAGCGCCGACACGGCGCAATCGACGACTACTCGCTCCTGGCTCCCATGAACTGGTCGACCTTGTATGGGGTGTACTTCAGCAACCTCAACCCCCGCGATCAGATCGAACGAGTCGACAAGGCTGAGTCCCAGATCCTCTTGCAGCCGGGCGAGTACGTGCGTGGTGAATAGCGCCTTGGCACCACCGCCATCCAGCGCAAGGATGCGCAGTGGGCCCGGCCAGGTCTCGCAGTTCGTCTGATCAGCCGGCATTGATTCAGCCTTCATCGTTTCAGACTACGAGAGGCTCCGAAATTCCCGGCTCGCCTGGCTCCTCCTGCACTTGGTAGTAGTGCCAGGTGCATGCCAACTAGCCGCGGAATTGCCAAGTTCACGCGGAACCTACAACTCAGTTGAAGTCGCCGCCGGGGGCCATGTCCATGAAGCGCGAGTAGTGTCCCTGGAACGCGACGGTGATCGTCGCGGTCGGACCGTTACGGTGCTTGGCGACGATCAGGTCGGCCTCGCCAGGACGCACGTCCTTGTCGTAGACCGAGTCACGGTGCAGCAGGATGACCATGTCGGCATCCTGCTCGATCGAGCCGGACTCACGCAGGTCGCTGATCGCGGGCTTCTTGTCGGTGCGCTGCTCAGGACCACGGTTCAGTTGCGACAGGGCGATGACCGGAACCTGCAGCTCCTTCGCGATGAGCTTCAGGCTTCGTGAGAACTCCGAGACCTCCTGCTGACGCGACTCGACGCGCTTGCCCGAGGTCATCAGCTGCAGATAGTCGATGATGACCATGCGGAGACCCTCGCGCTGCTTGAGTCGACGGCACTTCGCCCGGATCTCGACGAGCGTCATGTTGGGGCTGTCGTCGATGTAGAGCGGTGCATCGTTGATGCGGCCACGGGTCGCGGCGACGGTGGTCCAGTCGCGAGGGTCGAGGTTTCCCTTGCGCATGTTCTGCAGCGGGATCTGGCCCTCGGCGCTGAGCAGACGCATCGCGATCTCGCTCTTGCCCATCTCGAGGGAGAAGAAGACGGAGGGGATGTTGTGGCCGATGGATGCCGAGCGCGCGAAGTCGAGCGCGAGCGTCGACTTGCCCATGGCGGGTCGAGCGGCGACGACGATCATCTGCCCACCGTGAAGGCCGTTCGTGAGCTCGTCGAGCTCCTTGAAGCCCGTCGGCACACCGGTCATCGATCCGTCGCGTCCGCTCGCAGCCTCGATCTCCTCGAGCGCGGCATCGACGGCGATCTGCAGCGGAACGTAGTCCTCAGCGGTCTCTGATCCGGTGATCGAGTAGATCTCGGCCTGGGCGTTGTTGACGATGTCGGTCGCATCGCCCTCGCCCGCGTAGCCGAGCTGCACGATCCGGGTGCCGGCGTCGACGAGGCGTCGGAGGATCGCGCGCTCGGAGACGATGCCCGCGTAGTAACCGGCGTTCGCGGCCGTCGGGACGATCGAGGTGAGCGTGTGCAGATAGTCGGCACCGCCGGCCCTGCCCAGCTCGCCGGTCTTGATCAGTTCGTCGGTGACGGCGACGACGTCGGTCGGCTCACCGTGCGAGTAGAGCGAGAGCACGGCCTCGAAGATGAGCTCGTGCTTGGGGATGTAGAAGTCGGCGCCCTTGAGCGTCTCGATCACATCGGCGACGGCGTCCTTCGACAGCAGCATGCCACCGAGAGCGCTCTGTTCGGCGAGCAGGTCGTGCGGCGGCGTGCGCTCCGGACCGCGCTTTCCGCCGAGGCGCTCGTCTGAGATGTCTGCGATCGACACACTGCTCCCTTCGATGCGACTCCGAGGCTGTGATGCTCCGCCGAGAGGGCGGTGCGGTGTCGGCGTCAGGCACCCGACTGCCCCGAACACAGCGAACCAGATGCCCCCGACATTCGGTCGCTCGACCACGGTACGAGGGCGGCTTTCCACATGCAACATGGCCTGTGGATAACCTTGTGGAGAGTGTGCGGAGAAACTGGGAGTGTCTGTGCAGAACAGGTGTGGATAACTCCGTGGATGACTCGGCGAACAAAGTTTCTTTGCTCGCTTGACCTGGACTTTCGTGTTTCCCCAGCCTGTGGATGGGAAACAACTTCAATCCTGCATTGAAGGTTGCTCCACTCGACGTGGGGATGTGTAGAACTTGGGGAAAGTCAAGCTCGGATTTTGTCGGGCGCGTCACGCGATGTCACACGGAGATCCCGCGCACACACCCCCTAGACAGACAGTGGTCCCGCGAGTATTGTCACCGGCATCGATTCACTGTGGATCGACGGACGTTGGCCTTCGGAGGGGGAGGTGGACGTGGACGTTCGGGCTACCCGACGCGGCGTTCCTGCCGGCGTCCTCTGGGGCGCCCTGGGTGTGATCGCCTGGGCCGCTTTCACGGTCGTCACCGGCGGCGGCTCCGCGCACGCGGACGAAACGGATGACGGTCTGCTCGACCCGCTCACATCACTGGTCGGCAGCACGGTCTCCACCGCGACCGAACCGCTCGCCCCCGTCGTGACCCACGTGGTTGCTCCGGTCGTCCAGACCGTCGTCGCTCCGGTGCAGCAGATCGTCCCCGCGGTGACGACGCCCGTCGTCGAGGCCGTGACGCAGGCACCCGTGGTCGGCCCCGTCACCGCTCCTGTCGTCGCGGCGACCGCGCAGACCCTCGAAGCAGTCACAGCTCCGGTGACCGATGCGCTCATCGACGCCCCGGTCGCGGAGATCACGACACCGGTGGTGGATGCCGTGACAGACGTGCCCGTCGTCGGCGACCTGCTCGACGATCTCGGCGTGATCGATCTGGTCGGCACCGTCGTCGGCGTCGTCGATGACACCGTGGCCGTGGTGGGGACCGTCACCGACGAGACCGTCACCCCGATCGTCGATGCGCTCGATCCCGGCACGCCAGGCGTCGTGACGGCGCCCCCCACGATCGCACCCGTCTCATCGACTGCTGCATCGGCCGGCTTCACCGCCGCCGTCCTCGCATCGACGCGCAGCGAATCGCGCGCTGCGACGCATTCCGCCGGTCATGCGGCTCCGCCGATCGTCGAGGAGAGCTCTGCCCTGAGCGCATCCGACCGCGATCCGGCGACTTCCGACGCACCATCCGATGGGCCGCCGGCGGTCCCGCTCGCTCCGACGTCCTCCGCCTCTTCCGGCGGAGGCTCAGGAGCTGCCTCCTCGCGTCTCGGCGAGGTCGTTGCTCCTTCGCTCCCCTCGTGGGGGCGCACGGTCGGTGCAACTGACGACGACGTTCCGTCATCGCCGGTCGCCGACACCGACGTCTCTCCCGACTGACGGGTTGTCCGGTCGTCCTCCGCGGACGACAGATGCAGTGCTGCGCGCTCTCCCCAGGCGTGCGCACCCCATTCAGACAACCCCATTCAGTCAGGAGAAGGAATCATGCGTACTTTCATCAAGCGGGCCCTCTGGGGCACGCTCATCGCCGGCGGGGTCACCCTGCTCGGCGCGACGGCCGCGAATGCGGCCGAGACATCAGGAGATGACGGGCTGCTCTCGGGCACCCAGACGGTGGCGGAGGTCACCGCCCCGGTCTCGATCGTGGGCAACGCGATCTCGCTGCTCGGCGACACGTCGGCAGCCCCCGCGCCAGCTCCCGCACCAGCACCGGCTCCCGCACCAGCGCCGGTGGCGCCTGCCGCGGAGACCGGCGGATCCGATGGCGTCGCCTCCGGGTCGCAAGCCGTGGTGACCGTCAGCGTGCCGATCACGGTGGCGGACAACGCGGTGAGCGTGCTGGGAGACACCTCGAGCAACGCTCCGGCCCCCGCACCGGCACCGGCACCGGCCGCGCCGTCGGTGACCACCAACGGCGTCGACGGGCTGCTCTCGGGCACCCAGGCACTGCTGGCGGTGGATGTACCCGTCACCGTGTCGGGCAACGGGATCTCGCTCCTCGGCGACAGCACCGCCACCGGGACCGGGGGAACCACGCCAGCCGCACCGGCACCTGCTCCCCAGGCAGGAACCTCGGGCGACGACAGCATCGGCAGCGGCACCCAGGTCGTCGCGCCGGTGACGGCACCGGTCACGGTGGGCGGCAACGCGATCTCCGCCCTCGGTGACAGCACCATCACGGGGAACACCGGCACCGCACCGACGGCATCCGCTCCTGCCCCCCAGGCAGGAACCTCGGGTGACGACGCAGTGCTCGGCGGCACCCAGGCCGTCGCACCCGTCACCGCACCGATCTCGGTGACCGGCAACGCGATCTCCGCACTCGGCGACAGCACCATCACCGGGGCCGGGACCGGGGGAACCACGCCCGCCGCACCAGCACCTGCTCCCCAGGCAGGCACCTCGGGTGACGACGGCATCCTCGGCGGTACCCAGCTGATCGCACCGATCACGCTCCCGATCACGCTCGGCGGAAACGCCGTCTCGATCGTGGGCGACAGCACGGTGACCACGCCGGGGACCAACCCCGGCACGGATCCCGGAACCGACCCCGGCACGGATCCCGGAACCGACCCCGGCACGGACCCGGGAGCGGACCCGGGAACCGACCCGGGAACTGATCCCGGCACGGTCCCGAGTACCGGGACCCAGTCGGTCTCGGGCGTCACCTCCAGTGGCGCGGCAGTCGCAGGAGCGGCACAGCAGGGGCTGGCGATCACGGGTGGAGCGCCCGCGTTCCCCCTGATCGCGGCAGCTGCACTGCTGCTCATGATCGGAGCCGGCCTGCTGCGCCGTCGCGTGACGGCGTAGCCACGATCCCGGCCGGCGCTGGAGTCCTCGGGGGAGGAGACCTCGCGCCCGCCGGAGCGGCGGCATCCGTCATCGACTGACGTCGCCGCCTATCGCGGATGCCCTGTGGTGGTGCACCACGGGGCATCCGTCGCGCCCGGATCCGGTGCATCCTGCATGGAGCAGTGTCGGATGCCGGGAGCATCGGTCCGTTTCTCCCTACGTCCCGAACTTCTCCATGCAGCGCGTACGCCGCACACGCAGAACGCCCCCTGTCCCGAAGGACAGAGGGCGTTCGGACTTCGTCAGTTCCCTGCGACACGCGCAGGGAGGCGTCCGAAGGGAATTACTTGGCGGCGACGACCTGCAGCGTGATGACTGCGGTCACGTCGTCGTGCAGACGAACGGTGGCCTCGTGGTCACCCGTCGACTTGATCGGCGACGTGATGTGCACCTTGCGCTTGTCGATCGAGCCGAGGCCGGCGGCTGCGACTGCATCCGCGACGTGATCGGTCTTGACCGAACCGAAGAGACGACCAGCGGCGCCTGCCTTGACGGCAAGACGCACCTTGGTGCCCTCGATCGCGTCCTTCAGTGCGACAGCGTCGTCACGGTCGTGGATCGCGCGTGCCTGACGCGCGGCCTGGATCGATGCGACCTGCTTTTCGCCACCGCGGGTCCACGCCGTAGCGAAACCCTGGGGGATGAGGAAGTTGCGGGCGTACCCGTTCTTGACCTCGACCACGTCACCGGCACTACCCAGCCCGGCGACCTCGTTCGTGAGAATCAGCTTTGCCATCTCGATACCCCTTACCGGCCGGCGCCAGCGTAGGGCAGGAGCGCCATTTCGCGTGCGTTCTTGATCGCCGTGGCGATCAGACGCTGCTCCTGCACCGAGACACCGGTGATACGACGGGCACGGATCTTGCCGCGCTCCGAGACGAACTTGCGGAGGGTGGCGACATCCTTGTAATCGATGAGGCCGACCCGGATGGACTTCGCGGGAGCGGCGTTCTTCGCGCCCTTCCGCGGCTTGCGGCGGTCGCCGCTCGACTTTCCAGCCATTGTTGTTCCTTAAATGAAAGCGGCCCTTCGACAAGCTCAGGGACCCAGGGGGGCCAGGGCTCAGACCGCGGAGATGAGTTTAGAAGGGGGTGTCGTCGCCGAAGCTGCCCGGAGTGCTCCAGGCATCCGCGCTGGTCGACGAGCCGGGGGTTGACCACGGCTCCTCCGACACCTGCTGCGCGGGACGGGACTGTCCACCACCGGCACCGCCAGCACCACCGGCACCGCCGGTCGACGCCGCACGGGTGACCTGCGCGGTCGCGTACCGGAGCGAGGGGCCGATCTCGTCGACCTCCAGCTCGATCGCGGTGCGCTGGTTGCCCTCGCGGTCCTGGTAGGAGCGCTGACGCAGACGGCCCTGCGCGATGACGCGCATGCCCTTCGTCAGCGAACCGGCCACGTGCTCGGCGAACTCGCGCCAGACGGACGCGCGGAGGAACAGCGCGTCGCCGTCCTTCCACTCGTTCGCGGCACGGTCGAAGTTCCGAGGCGTCGATGCGATGGTGAAGTTCGCCACCGGCAGCCCGTTCTGCGTGTAGCGCAGCTCGGGGTCGGCCGTGAGGTTTCCCACAACGGTGATGACGGTTTCGCCGGCCATGGCGCTTAGGCCTTCGCAGCCTTGGCGGCCTTGCGGGCAGCCTTCTCTTCGGAGCGCTTGGCTTCGAATGCGGCCATTGCCTGAGCCTCTTCCGAGCGGAGGACCTTGGTGCGCATGATCTGCTCGTTCAGCTTCAGCTGACGGTCGAGCTCCTGCGTGGCCTCGCTGGTTGCGGTGAAGTTGACGACGGCGTAGATGCCCTCGTTCTTCTTCTGGATCTCGTAAGCCAGACGGCGCTTACCCCAGATGTCGACCTTGTCAATCGAGCCACCATCGTTGGTGATGACCTTCAGGAACTTGTCGAGCGTAGGTGCGACCTGGCGCTCGTCGATCTCGGGGGTCAGAATGACCATGAGTTCGTACTGGTGCGTCACTTACCCACCTCCTTCGGACTAGAACGGTTCCCGCGTATCTCGCGGAAACAGGAGGGTGTGTGAACGTGTCGCCCTGTGATGAGCACAGGGGCTCAGGGCAGACAACCTTGTCAGTCTAGCGGAGTTCCGGTCGCCTCGCGAACGGTGAGCGGGCGGACGGCGCACTCAGTACCGTCGCCGGGCCGTCCGCACCACGAGGAAGATCAGGTACACACCGCCGAGCACGAGCGTCACGACGCCCACCGGCAACGCATGCTTCGGGATGGCGTTCTGCCCGACGATGTCGGCGAGTACGAGCAGCGTCGCCCCGATCATGGCCGTCGCGATGAGGTGGGCGCCGCCGTTCCTGACGATCAGCCGAGCCAGATGCGGGGCGGCGAGCGCCACGAACGCGATCGGACCGACGACGGCCGTCACGACGCCGGTCAGCCCGACGGCGATCGCCACGAGCCCGGCCTTCGACAGGCTCATCCGACCGCCGAGGCTCGTGCCGATGTCGTCGCCCAGCTCGATCAGCCACAGTCCGCGGCGAGCGCAGGCCAGCACGACGATCAACGCCAGCACGATGACCATCGGCAGCGCCGCCTGCGCCCAGCCGACACCGTTCAACGAGCCGGCGCCCCAGATCGCGGCCGAGATCGCGACCTCGAGTCGTGCCCGCAGCAGCATCCAGGCGTTGAGTGCGGCCAGCACCGCGCTCACCCCGATGCCGACGATCACGATGCGGTAGCCCAGCGCGCCCCGTCCGGCCACGAGCGCCGCGACGAGTGCGGCGGTCGCGAATCCGCCGAGCACCGCGCCGATCGCCACGCTCAGGCCGGAGCCGCCGCCGGTGGTCATCACGACGAGTGCTCCGGTGTACGCGCCGGTGGTGAGGCCGATCACGTCCGGGCTGCCGAGCGGATTGCGGGTGATGGTCTGGAAGATCGTGCCGGAGAGCGCCAGTGCTGCACCGAAGACGATGGCGGCGAGCGCGCGTGGCATCCGCCAGTCGATCACGACCATCCGCACGCCACCGTCCGTCTCGAACAGCGCCGCGAGCACGCGGAGCGGCGGGAGCACGGTGTCGCCGATCGAGAGGCTCGCGATGAAGGTGACGAGCAGCACCGCGGACAGGATGCCGATCCCCCACCGGCCGCGGCGGTGCAGGGGCCGGCGTGCACGGCGGATCATGGTCCTGGCGTCGGCGGTCACAGCTGCACCGGATTCTTCCGACGGCCGATCACGATCAGGAAGGGCGCCGCGACGAAGGCCATGACGATGCCGACCGGCACCTCCTGGGGCGCGATGATGACACGGCCGACGACGTCGCCGAGCACCACGACGATCGCCCCGATCACCGCAGCCAGCGGCACGATCGCCTTCTGCGATGCGCCGACGGCGCCGCGGGCGATGTGCGGAGCGGCGAGGCCGAGGAACGCGACCGGCCCTGCCACGGCGGTCGCAGTGCCGGCCAGCAGGGTGACCGACGCCACGGCGCCCGTGCGGAGCGTGCCGATCTTCACGCCGAGCGAGGCGGCCGTGTCGTCGCCGAGGGCGAGCACGTCGAGGCCGCGAGTGAGCGCGAAGGCCAGCACCAGCCCGAGCGCGATCGCGGGCCCTGCGACCGTGAGGATCGAGAGGTCGCGACCGGCGAGCGCGCCGGATTCCCAGCTGCGCATCTGCAGGAAGGAGTGCGGATTCAGCAGCACGAGTGCCGTGGTCACCCCGCCCAGCACCGCGGCGAGCGCCACGCCGGACAGCACCAGCGTCACCGGGCTGCCGCCGCCGGCAGCGCCCAGCAGCACGACGGCGATCGTGGTCGCGCACGCCCCGAGCAGTGCGAAGGCCATGAGCTGCGGGAAGTCGGAGATGCCGAGGGCGGCGACGGCGAGCGCGACGGCGACGGATGCTCCCGCGTTGACGCCGAGGATGCCGGGGTCGGCGAGCGCATTGCGGGTCAGGCCCTGCATCACAGCACCGGCCGCGCCGAGCGCGAGCCCGACGACGATGCCGAGCACGGTTCGGGGGATGCGCGACTCCCGCGCCACGAGCTGCAGGTCGCTGCCGTCGAAGCGCAGGATCGCGTCGAGCACGGTCGAGAGGGGCACGAACTTCGTGCCGACGGTGAGGCCGATGACCGCGGCGACGACCAGCGCGACGAGGGCGAGCACGACGACGAGCGCGATCCGCCCCGCGGAGATGCGGGACGGATCGCGTCGTGCGCGTGCCGCGAGGATCACTCCTCGGTGTGCGCCGGCCCGTTCCCGGCAATCGCGTCTGCGAGTGCTGGGACCAGGGCATCGATCACGTACGGGAGGCTGAGCGGCGAGGTGAAGTAGATCGCACCTGCGGTCACGCCGTCGGTGTAGACGACCGATCCGGATTTCTGCGCCTCGATCGCGGTCACGAACGCCTCGCTCTCGAGCGCGGTGATGTCGTCATCCGACTCGGTGCCCCAGATCAGCACGTCCGCTGCGTTCAGCACGTCGAGGTTCTCCACCGGGATGTACGCCTGGCCACCAGAGGCGTCATCCGGCGCGTAGGCGTCGATCTCGGACGGGATGGAGAATCCGAGGCTCGTGAGGAAGTCCGTGCTCAGGCCGTCCTGATACGCGATCGCGGCACCGTCGTAGATCGCGTTCTGCAGGAACACCACCGAGGTGTCTGCGAACTCGGGGTGGGCTGCAGCGGCATCCGCGAACTGCGACTCGATGCCGTCGACGAGCGCCTGGGCCTCATCCGGCATCCCGACGGCCTCGCCGATCTGCAGCGTCTGCACATCCCACGGCTCGAAGTACATCGAGTAGTCGCCCGAGTGCGCGACGGTGGGCGCGATGTCGGAGAGACGGTCGTAGTCCTCCTCCGTCATCCCGGCGTTCGTGCCGATGATGAGGTCGGGGTCGAGCAGTGCGATGGCTTCGAAGTCCAGGCCGTCGCTCGTGCTGAGCACCTCCGGCTCGGAGTCCCCTCTCGCCTCGTCGGCCCACGGCCACGAGGCGAAGTCGTAGTCGCCGTACCAGTCGGTCACGCCGACCGGCTTGATGCCGAGCGCCCAGAGGGTGTCCTGCTCGGTGTAGCCGACGCTGACGATGCGCTTCGGCTGCTCCGAGATCGTGGTCTCGCCGTAGGCGTGCTCGACCGTGACGGGGAACGCGTCGGAGTCGACCGCCGGCACGGTGTCGTCGGAGCTGTCGGACGACGGGGCGCAGGCGGTGAGCGCCGCTGCCGTGATGACGGCGGCGAACACGGCGGCGAGCGCCTTCGAACGGGTGAGGGGCATGGAGGGAACCTGTTCCGTGAGATAAGGGTTGCCTTAGCTTATCTACGCGACAAGGATCCTGCATCCCGCTCGCCCTTGGTCAGTTCAGGACCGGCGGGATCTCCGACCAGACGATGCGCTCCTCGGTCGTCGGCGCGAGCGGGATGCGTCCTGCGCCGTCGGGCTCGGGGATCGCCGCCAGCAGCGCACGGGTGTACGGATGCTGCGGATCGGCCCACACGCGGTCCGTCTGCCCGGACTCGAGCACACGGCCACCGAACATCACGAAGGTGCGGTCGGCGATGCGGCGGACCACCGCGAGGTCGTGCGAGATGAACAGCATCCCGGCGCCGGCCTCGGCGACCAGGTCGCGCATGAGACCCGCGACGCTCGTCTGGGTCGAGGCGTCGAGCGCCGAGATCGGCTCATCGGCCACCAGCAGCGAGGGCCGCGCGGCGAGCGCGCGGGCGATCGCGATGCGCTGCTTCTGTCCGCCGGAGAACTGATGCGGGAATCGGGTGCGCACGTTCGTCGGGAGTCCGACGCGCTCGAGCCACTCCTCGACGGTCGATCCCGCAGCTCCTCTGGCGCGGGCGGTGGCGATGCCGTCGGCGATCTGGTCGCCGACACGGCGGCGAGGGTTGAGCGAGGTCGACGGGTCCTGGAACACCATCTGGATGCCGGTGAGGGCGATCGACCGGCGACGGATGCCGAGGGGCGACACCGGCGCATCCCGGAACAGCACCGTGCCGCCGGCGGTCTTCTCGATGCCGACCACAGCGCGCGCCAGGCTCGACTTGCCACTGCCGGATTCGCCGACGAGCGCGACGGTCTCGCCAGGAGCGACGCTGAGCGACACCCCGTTCACCGCGACGACCGGCGGGCTGCCCGGGTAGCGCACCACGATGTCCTGCGCGTCGAGGACGGCGACCTCACTCATGAGCGGCCTCTCCATCCGATGCTCCTTCGATCCGCGAACCGGGCAGGGCCGCGAGCAGCGTTCGCGTGTACTCGTGCTGCGGGTCGCGGAACAGCGTCTCCCGATCGGCGAGCTCGACGATCCTGCCGTCCTTCATGACCGCGACCTGATCGGCGATCGCGCTCATCACGCCGAGGTCGTGCGTGACCAGCAGCACCGCGAGGTTCCGCTCGATCGCGAGATCGCGCAGCAGCTGCAGGATGCCGGCCTGCACCGTGACATCGAGGGCGGTGGTCGGCTCGTCGGCCAGCAGCACCTCCGGATCGCACGCGAGGGCGCACGCGATCGCGATGCGCTGACGCTGCCCGCCGGAGAACTGGTGCGGGTACCGCTTCAGCGCCTCCTCGGGGTTCGGCACCTGCACGGTCTGGAGCAGCTCGACGGCCCTGGCGCGGGCCGCGGCGCCCTTGAGGCCGAGGTGCACGCGCATGTGATCGGTGAGCTGGCGCCCGACCGGCAGCTGCGGATGCAGTGACGCGGACGGGTCCTGGAACACCATCGCGATGCGCTTGCCGCGCACGCGGTTGAGCGCGCGGCGGTTGAGCCCGACGAGCTCCTCGCCGCCGAGGCTGATCGAGCCGCCGGTGCGGGCCTGGCGTGGAAGCAGCCCGAGCACGGCGAGTGAGGTGAGCGTCTTGCCCGATCCCGACTCTCCGGCGAGACCGTGGATGCGACCGGCCTCGAGGTCGATCGAGACGCCCTGCACGAGCGGACGACCGATGTCGATCGTGAGGTCGCGGATGCTGAGTGCCGGCGTGCGCTGCGCGGTCATGCGGGCACTCCCGTCGCTGCGGCCTTGTTGTCGGCCTGCTTCTCGTGCGCGATCTCGGCGGTCGGGTCGAGCACGTCGCGCATCGCATCGCCGAGGAAGTTGAACGCGAGCACCACGGTCAGGATCGCGAGGCCGGGGAAGACTCCGAGCCACCAGGCGTCGAAGTTCTGCATCGCCCCCGAGATCATGGATCCCCACTCGGCGGTCGGCGGCTGCGCGCCGAGACCGAGGAAGGAGAGTCCGGAGAGCAGCAGGATCGCAGCGCCGATGTCGAGCGTCGCGAGCACCAGCACGGGACCTGCGATGTTCGGGAGGATGTCGATGAACAGCGTGCGCAGCGGCGAGTGGCCGAGCAGGCGTCCGGCGATCACGTAGTTCTGCCCTCGCAGCCCGAGCACGATGCTGCGGGTGACACGGGAGTACTGCGGCCACGACACGACGATCGCGGCGATCACGGCGTTGAACAGCGACGGACCGAGGGATGCTGCGACCACCATCGCGAGGATGACGGTCGGGAACGCCATGAAGAGGTCGGTGATGCGCATCAGCGTCTCGTCGACCCAGCCGCCGAAGTAGCCGGCGAGCGCACCGATCGTGGTGCCGATGATCATGGCGGCGATCACCAGCATCAGGGCGAGCGGGAGGCTCACGGTGGCGCCGGTCATCAGGCGGGAGAAGATGTCCCGCCCGTTGCCGTCGGTGCCGAGCAGGGTGTCGATCCCCGGTGGCTGCAGACGCGGCAGCACCTGGGCGTTCGGGCCGAAGGGCACCCACCACTGCGCCGTGAAGGCCACGATGATCCAGGCGCCGGCGATCACGGTGCCGATGATGCCGAGCGGGGTGCGCCAGGCGCGTGGCCAGCGGAAGCGGAAGCGGCCGCGTCCGGAGACGGCGTCGATGCGGCTCATGCGATCCTCACTCTCGGGTCGAGGACGCCGTAGAGCAGATCGACGACGAAGTTGATGAGGAGGTAGATCATGCCGACCACGAGCCCGACGCCCATGATGCCGGGCAGATCGAGGTTCGCGGCGGAGTTGTAGGCGTAGGTGCCGAGGCCGGGCCATGCGAACACCGACTCCACGAGCACGGTGCCCGAGAGCAGCGCACCGAAGGCGACGCCGACGACCGTCAGGATCGGCAGCGAGGCGCCGCGCAGCACGTAGTCGAGGATCACGCGCATCGCCGGCAGGCCCTTGGCGCGGGCGGCGCGCACGTAGTCGCTGCCCAGCACCTCGAGCACCGACGTGCGGATGAACCGGGTGAGCAGACCGATCGTCACGAGCGAGAGCACCATCACCGGCAGGGCGAGGTGCGCGAGGGCGTCGAAGAAGCCGACGGCGTCGCCGTTCAGGAGGTAGTCGACCGTGTAGAGCCCGGTCACGCGCGGCGGCGGCGTGATCGAGGGAGAGATGCGCCCGGAGCCCGGCGCGATGCGCAGCTCGAGGAAGAAGACGTAGAAGCTGACCAGCGCGAGCCAGAAGGTGGGCACGCTGAGCCCGACCAGCGTCACGACGCGGATCACCTGGTCGGTGACCAGTCCGCGGCGGTACGCGGCGAGTGTGCCGAGCACGATGCTGACGACGAGGCTGAGGATGATGGCGCCGATCGCGATCTCGATCGTCGCCGGCACCGCGGTGGCGAGGTCGCTGGTGACCGGGCGTCCGGTCACCAGCGACGTGCCGAGGTCCCCGCGGAGCAGGTTCCCCATGTAGATGAAGTACTGCACGAACAGCGGCTGGTCCAGCCCGTGCTCCCGGATGAACGCCTCACGCGTCGCCGGGTTCTGGGATGCACCTTCACCGAGCGCGGCCGAGACCGGGTCTCCCGGCACCAGGTTGGTGAGCAGGAACGTGACGATCGTCACGCCCACCAACAGGAGCAGGGAGGTCCCGGCCCGCCGCAGCAGGTATCCGACGAGAGGCGATCGGCGCCGTTGCGCCTGCCTCTGCACGGCCACTGTCGTCATGGGATGTCCGCTCAGCCGGCCGGAGCGATTTCGGCGATGTCCATCTCCCACACCGAGTTGTACACGGCGCCGGTGACGGAGTCTGCCGTCGCGATGTTGCGGCCGGGGACGATCAGCGGAACGAAGGGGCCCTCGGTCTGCATGGCCTCGGCGAACGCCGTGAAGGCGTCGGTGCGTGCGGCGGCATCCGTCGCTGCTGCGGCATCCGCTGCGATCGCGGCGATCGACGGGTTGGCCTCAGCTGCCCAGCCGGCGCGGAGGCCGACCTTCAGGCCGGGGCCGAAGGGCAGGAAGTTCGCGGAGTCGGCGTAGTCCGGACCCCAGAACCACAGGCCGAAGCCCTCGGTGCCGTTGACGTAGGCGTCGAGCTCGGTGGCGAACGGCGCGGGGGCGAGTTCGACCGTGATGCCGGCATCCTCGAGCTGTGCCTGGATGCGCTCGGCGAGCGGGGTGAACTCCACGCCGCCGACCGGGTAGTCGTTCGGGAACTGCAGCTTCAGGGTCTGGCCCGTGTAACCGGCCTCGGCGAGCGCGGCCTTGGCCTTGTCGAGGTCCTGCTCCACACCGGTGTCCAGTGCGCCCTCGAATCCGGGCGGGATGACGCCGGTGGCCTGCTCGGCGCCGGCACCTGCGAGCTCCAGCAGCGAGTCGTAGTCGAGCGAGTAGCGGATGGCCTCGGCGATCTTCACGTTCGCGAGGTCACCAGCGACGGCTTCCGACTGATTCAGCAGCAGGAAGATGGTCTGGCCGGAGGGAACCGACTCGACCTCGAGGCCGTCGCCGAGACCGGCGACCTGGTCACCGTTCAGGTCCATCGCGACCATGGAGTCGCCGCCCTTGAGGTTGGCGAGCTGCGTGGCGCTCTCCGAGACGTTGCGCACCACGACGCGGGAGTACGCCGACTCCTCGTCGCCGTTGTACTCGTCACTCCTGGTCAGCACGACCTGCGAGCTGAGGTCGAGCGTGTCGAGCACGAAGGGACCGGAGCCCGCGGACTCGCCGTCGAGGAACGTCTGGGCGCTGTCGGTGCCGTCGGTCGTGCCGCCGTTCTCGATCACGACGTCGGAGTTGACGATGCCGAGTGCCGGGTTCGCGAGGATCGCGGGCAGCTGCAGCAGCGGGGTCTCGGAGGTGATGGTGATCGTCTTGTCGTCGACCTCGGCGATCGTGAGGCCGCCGAGCAGGAAGTTCGGCTTGGCGTCTTCCATGCCCTGGATGCGCTGCAGCGTGAAGACGACGTCCTTCGCCTCGATCGGCGTGCCGTCGGAGAAGACGCGGTCGCCCTCGAGCGTGAAGGTGAACTCGGTCGCCTCCTCGTTCTGCTCCCACGACGCGAGGCCGGGCACCGGGGTGGAGACATCGGAGCCCTCGAAGTCGACGAGGGTCTCGTAGAGCGCCTTCGCGATCATGTTGCCGGTCGGGTCGTAGGTGTGACCCGGGTCGGTGGTCTCGATCGAGAAGGCGGTGTCGATGACGAGCGAGTCCGAGCCCGAGGACTGATCGCTGTTGTTGGCGGAGTTTCCTCCGGAGCAACCGGCGAGCGCGAGAAGCGCGACCGCTCCGATCGCGATGACTGACGTGCTGCGACGTGACGACATGAGAGCCTCCAGAGGCGAGGAGTACATTCGGGAGTGGTCGGTCCGAAGTGGACGACCGGTGATCAGATTCGCATCATATGCGACGATGTGTCCAGCAAGGATGCAGATCAGCGTAAGGGTCTGTCCAGATCATCGGATGTGAGGAGCAATATGTCCAGCAAGGATGCCGCTGACGCGAAGCATTCTGGACGAAGTGCCACCCCTTTGGACGAGACGGCATACAGAATCCTCGAAGTGCTCCGCGATAACGGTCGTGTCTCGATCGCCGCCCTGGCCGACAAGGTCGGCATCTCCAGGGCCAACGCCTACACGCGCGTCGAGTCGCTCGTGCACGACGGGGTCATCACCGGGTTCAGCGCCAGGGTCGATCAGGCCAAGGCCGGTCTCTCGATCGGGGCGCTTGTGTTCGTCACGGTGCTGCCCCAGGCCTGGGCGTCCTTCCGCGATCGCGTGCTCGAGATGCCGGACGTCGAGTGGTGCGCGATCACCACGGGAGAGCACGACGCGATGCTGCTGATCCGTGCGGTCGACGTGAGCGGTGTGCACGAGTTCTCCACCGGCGTCATCGCCCAGCTCCCCGAGGTCCGAACGGTCGTGAGCGTCGTGGTGCTCGACGAGGTCATCCGTCGTCCGTACCTGCTCCCTGGCGACCTGCCGGAGCGCACGAGCGAGATCGCGCCGCTCGGCATGACACGGTGGACGCCGGCATCCCCCGGCCGCGACTCGCTGCCGCCCCGCTGAACCGACCTGCCGCGAGCAGCTGTCGCCCCGGGGTCGCAGCTGGCCGCTTCACGAGGCGCGTCACGACCATTCGCGACACCTGCGAGCACCGCCTCGCTCGCTCGCCCGTCAGGCGGCTGGGACTTCCTCGCACACGCTGAGCTGCGGGAGTCCGTGCATCTCGTAGTGCTCGACCAGGCGGAGGCGCCCGTCCTCCGTGAGCTCGATCTCGCTCTCGCCGTCGCCCGTGACGACCGTGCCGTCGGCGACGAGCACGTGCACGAACGACACCCAGATCGTGTCACCGGTGCGGGTGCCGACGAACTTGCCGAAGGTGACGGTGTCTCCCTCGTAGCCGCCCCAGATGGCTCCGTCGCGCTCGAAGTACTCGAACACGCTCGGTGCGTCGGGGTCGACCGCTGAGGTGGTCGACGAGACCATCCCGAATCGGCGGCCGTCGAGGGAAGGGAGCGTCGCAGTGGCAGTCACACCTCGATTATGGGGGATGCCGAAGGGACGAGCCCCTTCGCGACCATGCTCTGCGCCGCCGCAGCGATGGCTTCGTGCGGATCGCGCGGGCTCCAACGCAGCATCCGACGGGCTTTCGCGTTCGTGAGCTGCTTGCGGTATCCGAGGTCGGGGACCGTGGCCCGGAACGCCGGGTTGAACACCGCGGCGATCCGCACGACGAGGTTCGGGATCGTGCGCGTCGGCACACGACTCGCCGCATCGCCGACGGTGGTGCGGATGGTCGCAGCGATCTCGCTGAGCGGCAGCACCGAGCCGCTGGAGAGCAGGAAGCGCTGACCGGCGGCATCCGCATCCGCCATCGCCAGGAGGTGCGCAGCGGCGACGTCGCGCACGTCGACGACGGGGATGAAGATGTGCGGGAGGGCGGGCATCGCACCGCCGAGCATGCGCTGCACGATGTGGTTCGACCCCGACACGCTGCCGCCCATGACGGGTCCCATCACGGCGACCGGCAGCATCGCGACCAGCTCGAGCCCGCGCCCCTCGTCGGCGACGAACTCCCACGCGGCGCGCTCGGCGAGGGTCTTGCTCTTCCCGTATGCGTCGACTCCCGGCCCGTCGAGCACCGTCCAGTCGTCCTCGGTGAAGACATGGTCGTCGTGCGGATGCCCCCAGCTGACGGCGTGGAACGCCGACGTGAGCACGACCCGGCGCGCACCCCCGTCGCGAGCCGCTCGCAGCACGCGAACGGTGCCCTCGCGTGCGGGGATGATCAGGTCGTCTTCGTCGTCGACGTGTCCCGGCTGCACGGGCGAGGCGACGTGGATCACCTGTTCGACGCCTGCGACGGCATCCGCCCACCCCGCATCGCTCGTGAGGTCGGCCGCGACGAACTCCAGGTGCTCGCCGTCGATCATGCCGGCGTCGCGTAGCACCTCCCGCACCGCCGCCTCACGATCGAGCGAACGAATCGTGGCACGCACGAGGTGGCCCTCCGCGAGGAGCTGCACGATGATGTGTCCGGCGATGAAGCCGGAGCCGCCGGTGACGAGGACTCGGGTGCTGGTCATGGGTCTGATCCCTTCCGACGCACCGGTCTGGTGCGCCTGCATCGAGTCTGCGCTCGTGGTCTCCTGGCAGCCATCGCCCCCGCGTTCCTGGGTGCGAGAGGACCAGGATGACCGGCGAACCCGGGCGTATCGTGAGGGCATGACCGAGGATCCGAACCTGCTCGGCGAGTACCTGCGTGCCCGTCGCGAGCTCGTGAGCCCGGAGCAGGTCGGCATCCCGGTGCTGGGCGTGCGCAGGGTCGCAGGGCTCCGCCGCGAAGAGGTCGCGATGCTCTCCGGGATCAGTGCCGACTACTACCTCCGACTCGAGCAGGGGCGCGACCGCCACCCGTCGACGCAGGTGCTGACGTCGATCGCCCGAGTCCTGCAGCTGGATGAGCGCGCGACCACGCACCTGCTCGGCCTCGCCACGGAACGACCTCGCCGCGCAGCCCGCCCCCGCCGGGAGACGGTGCCGATCGGTATCGCCAAGCTCGTGGCATCCGTCCCGTTCCCGGCATTCGTGGAGGGCCGGTACTTCGACGTGCTCGCCGCCAACGGCCTGGCCGCCGCGGTGTCGCCGCGGTGGGTGGTCGGCGGCAATCGCCTGCGCGACGTCTTCCTCGATCCGGCCGAGCGCGACCTGTTCCCGCACTGGGAGCTCGCGACGCAGGGTCTCGTCGCCGGGTTCCGTCAGTCGATCGGCGCCGACACGGATGATCCCCGCGTCCGAGAGCTCGTCGGAGAGCTCTCGCTCGCCAGCGATCACTTCGCGCAGCTGTGGGCACGCCACGACATCGCCGAGCGCAAAGGTGTCGAGATGACCTTCGATCACCCGCAGGTGGGCGAGCTGCGACTCAATCGGGAGAAGCTCGCGATCGGCGGTGCCGACGGACAGATGCTGGTGATCTACCATCCGGATGCCGGGACGGATGCCGCCGAGAAGCTCGGCCTGCTCGCCTCCATGCATCTCGAGCAGAACCCCACCGAGGCGGCGACGCGCCCACCACTCGACTGATCGCGGTCAGCCGCCCTGCGCCCGCCATTCGTCGTCGAGCAACCCGAAGATCAACAGCGTGGACCACTCGTCCTTGAACCACTCGCTGTCCACGAGTCGGGCCTCCTGCCGGAAGCCGAGCCGTTCGACGACCCGCGCCGACGCGGTGTTGCGCTCGTCGATCCGCGCCGAGATGCGGTGCAGCCCGAGCCCGTCGAAGCCGAGCGCGAGCAGCGCTGCGACGGCCTCGGTCGCGAAGCCGCGTCCCACCGACCGGGGATCGAAGATGTAGCCGACCTCTCCCGCGCGGTCCACCTCACTCCGCCAGAACAGCACGACGTCGCCGAGCAGTTCGCCGGTCACCTGGTCCTCGACGGCGAGGCAGACGGCATCGCCCTGCTGCGCGAAGCGCGTGTTCGACCAGGTGGTGGCGATCCGGCGCTCGACGTCTGCGAGCGCGAGCGGGGCATACGGCACGTAGCGCACGGCATCCGCGTCGGACTTGTACGCGTGCATCGCGGCTGCGTCGTCGATCGTGATCGGCCGCAGCAGCACGCGCTCCGTGCGGATCGGGTACTCGGGGGCGAGGCGGATGCCGCGGCCGCGCTCCCCGTCAGCGCCGGCGGACTCCGAGGTCATTCGAGGTCCATCGAGATCAGGCCCGGTCGCTGCGCGGTGTCGGCCCGCAGCGTGAGCAGGAGATCGCCGTAGTCCGGGCTCATCTCGATGCGAGCGGACGAGAGCGTGTGCCTGGCTGGGCGTCCGTTGGTCCGCTCGATGCGGAGTCGACGGGTCGGGTAGGCGGGCGGTGTCAGCCAGAGGCGGGTGATCCGGTCGTACGGGTGGTCGACGTCGTCGATGCGGATGCCGTGTGTCGTGAGGGAGATCTGCACCGGCGCGGAGCGCGCGATCCGTGCGCGCAGGGCTGCGAGGATCCCGCAGGCGATGGCGGCGAGCCCGGTGATCGGCGCGACGAGGATGAGCGCAGAGAGCTCGCCGTCCAGGAATCCGGGCTGCAGGACCAGGACGACAGTGGCGGCCATCGCCAGGACGCAGACGACCGTGGCGATCGTCAGCCCGGAGGCCAGGCGCCGTTCGCGCGAGGCATCCACTGCGAACGTCCGCGGCAGGTGCGCGCGGGCCCTGGCGTCATCCACCGGATCGGCGAGGCGCGGCTGCGCGATCGGGTTCAGTTCGGCCATGAGCTCGTTGAAGGTGGCGCGTGTGAAGCCCGGCAGCTCGACCGTGATCTCCCGGCCGGCGCTGTGCACGATCAGGGCGCGCGTGACGCCGCTGCGGAGCCCGTTCGTGCGGTGCTCGGTGATCTGCGAGCGGAACCCGGTGGCCGATCGCACGTAGGTCTCCCTCGCGCCCGGTCGACCGATCTCCACGACGTCGGGGCGCACGACGATGCGCATGTTCCGGAACCAGAACGTGCTCACCCAGACCGCTGCCGTGAGCGCGATGGCCACGACCGCGACGATCAGCCCGCGAGTGGAGACATCCATGTTCCGTGGCAGGAACCGCGGCAGGATGAACAACGTCGCCGCCGACAGCACCACCGAGAGCGCGAGCGCGCCGATCGCTGCCCGAAGCGGATGCCGGCGGAACACCCGTTCGCCGGGCATGACCGAGGTCTGATTCACCATGCGACATCTCCCCTGAGGCCGTCGACCGTCGGCGACACGCCTCTACCGTAGTGGGGACGGACGGCCGGAGTCCCCATCATTCCCGCCGCCGTCTCCCACCGCTCCGATGCCGCGGTCCGACAGCAGCATGCCGCGCGATCTGCTCGCCGCCCACACCAGCGCACCGGCCGCGAGGACCGCGGCCAGCAGCCCAGCGACATGCAGCAGGAGTGACGGCACCCCGCGTTCCGGCAGCAGGAACCCGTACGGGACCCACCCGTCTGTGACGCCGCGGACCAGCACGACCACCAGCCAGACGATCGGGTACGGCAGCAGCATCCACAGCCGGCTCCATGCGAGCCGGGGTCGGTCGCCGACGAGCACCCAATCGAGCGCGACCAGCAGCGGGAACACGACATGCAGGACGAAGCTCATCCATGGCGGCGCCGAGCCGGTTCCGGGGACGAGCAGGTTGTAGATCACTGCGACGACCAGGAGGTACGCCGTCACGATGCCGCGGGCGAGTGCGAGCACCCGCGGAACCCGTCGCCCCACGATCATGAGCGATCCGGTGGTGATCAGGATGACGGCGGCCAGCAGGCTCGTCTGATTGGTGAAGTAGCCGAAGTAGTCGAAGGGGTCGTCGTCTCCGACCGCGATGCGCAGTCCGTAGCCGAAGCACAGCACCGCCAGGACGAAGACCCCGGCGACGGTCCGACCGAGCCCCCATGCGGCGATCCGTCTGGGGAAGTCGGTCGTGGCGATCACCCCGACACTCTATGTCGGTAGCGTGGGTGCCATGGAGTGGATCGCGAACCCGAGCGTCGGCGACTGGCTGCGCGAGCGCCTCGACCCTGGCTCCCCCTCCATGCACAGCGTCGTGCCACACGGTCACCCCGCGTACGCCCGGGTGCTCCATCCGCCGCTGGTCGACGATGCACCGACGACCTGGGCAGCGACCGCCGCAGCATTCGGCACCACGCTGCACGGGCTCGCACAGTGGCAGCGCATCGTGCGCACGCCGGTCGACGGGGACTGGCGCACCCGGATCGGTCCGGATGGCCGTGAATACTCGGCGCCGCTCGAGGGCGAGCTCGACCCGGAGCAACTCGCGGCAGTCGCGGAGCATCTCGTCGCGCACACGGCGACACCGGATGCCGGAGTCGTCGCCCTGTGGGACGGACACGGCGGGCTGCTCGGCCACTTCGGACAGACGCCGTCCAGCGCCTTCGCGGTGTCCGGCGACGATCCGCATCACCAAGCGATGCTGAACCGCAGCACGCACGACCCGTTCAACAACGTGTTCCGCAAGCCCACCTGGCAGGAGGGCATCCTCTCCCGCGAGATCTCAGAGGGCCCTCGCCTGGCGCTCCCCCACCGCGAGCACGTGCTGTTCTCCGCAGCGCCGCGCACATTCGTCGACGCGGATTGGGTGCTGCAGGCGCCCTGGCGCGATGGTGCCGCCGAAGCGCGCGGCTTCCCGCCGTCCGCGCAGAGCCCGAGCATCCTCTGGCCCGATGACCGGGCCTGGGTGCTGGTGACCGAGGTCGATTTCGACTCCACGATCGTCGCAGGCCCGCACGATCTGATCCGGGCGATCTGCGCCGACGAGCGGATCGAGGCGCTGCCGATCCGTGAGGGCGCCGACCTCGGCTGGGATGCGGACGAGGTGAATCGGTGACGACGCCGCAGCATCCGATCACCTTCGATTCGCGTCCGCTGACCGAGCCCGTCGATCCGGCGGCAGTGCGGTCGTTCGCCGCGGAGCTGCGATCGCGTCGCTCCGGCACGGCGACAGCCTCCGTCGTGATCGGCATCATCGTGGCCGTGATCGCGGCCGTCATCATCATCCCGGTCTTCGCGACGATCCTGATCAGCTTCGTGTCGCTCGGCGAGAGTCCGGGTATCGCCGTGATCCCGGTGCTCCTGATCGTGCTCGGCCTCGGCGCCGCGGTCGTGATCGCGTGGATGACGTGGCGCCGGGGACGCGAGCGACGCTACCGGTTGCACCGCTTCGCGCAGGCGAACGGCATGGACTACGAGGCGCAGGTCGATTCGCCGCCGCTGCCCGGCATGATCTTCAGCCTCGGGAACTCCCGGATGTCGACCGACCTGCTGCGCGGTTCTCGTCCGCGCTTCGTCGAGTTCGGCAACTACCAGTACACGGTGCGCTCGGGGAAGAGCTCCACGACCTATCGCTGGGGCTACGTCGCCGTGAAGCTCGACGTGCCCCTGCCGAACATCGTGCTTGACGCGATCGGCAACAACGGGTTCGGGTCGAACCTGCCGGCATCGTTCCAGAGGCAGCAGCGACTGTCGCTCGAGGGCGACTTCGATCAGCACTTCACGCTGTACTGCCCCGCCGGCTACGAGCAGGATGCGCTCTACCTGTTCACGCCAGACATCACGGCGCGCTTCATCGACAACGCGGCGCAGCTCGACGTCGAGATCGTCGACGACTGGCTGTTCCTGTACACGCAGCGCAGGGTCTCGACCCTCGACCCGGCGACATGGGCATGGCTGTTCGGCGCGGTCGGAGCGCTCATGACGAAGTTCGACCAGTGGGCACGGTGGCGCGATGACCGCCTGCGAGCCGAGCAGGGCGCCGCAGCACCCGCGAATGGCGCTCCGCAGCTGCCGTTCGCGGCGCCCGCAGGACTGCTCACTCCCCCGCCCGGGGTGGCCCAGCAGGGACGTCGGCTGAAGCGCAGCGGAACGTGGGTGCCGATCGCGTTCCTGATCGTGTTCGGGCTGATCTGGTTCTGGACACGGATGCACTGACCGCACCGCTTCCATCCACGTGAATGAGCGCAATCTCTTGCAACCTCGTTCGGTATACCATTCTGGCAAACGCTCCGCTGCGTCAGTCCCCAGCTGACCGCGAGCGTGACGGCTCAGCCGTCTGCGGAGGAAGATTCACTTCTCTTCCTCTGATCCCGAGGGGGGATGGGGTGGATGTCGGTCCCCAAGCGACACCCACCCCCACTACCCTCCTCGGCTCTTCTGCGTCCGGCGCCGCGTTACCCAGCGTGACGACGCCGACCCCACCCCGTTCTGCATGCAAGAGAATGGAAGGTGATGTCTGAACGCGAAGATCACACCACCTGGCAGGCCGAGCGCCGCGCCTCCGTCGCATCGGCGACCGGAAACCTCGCCCTGATCGAGACCCGCTGGACCGGCGAGCGCCCTGATCTGGATGCGGAGCAGCACGCCGCATCCGACACGGTGACCGTGACGCCGGTCGAGCGCACGAACATCGAGACCGGCGCGGCCGAGCACGGGCTGCGCCTGTGGGACGCGGATGCTCCCGCGATCCGCGCCTTCGATCGCATCGACACCTACGAGTACGACCCTGCGTGGGTGCTCGAGGGCCACTTCACCCCCGTGGCCGGCGACCGCCGGGTGTCGTTCGAGCACATCCGCGACAACGGCGGATCGCGCGACCTCGTCGTCCCCGGCGACATCCGCCTCGAGCTCGGCGGCCAGCAGTACACGCTCGCCGCGTTCGACGACGGCGGCACGCTGCTGCTCGTGTTCGGCGACCAGACGAACGGCACCGAGACCTACGGATCCGGACGCTTCCTGTTCGTCGAGCTGCGCGATGACGAGGGAACGGTCGTGCTCGACTTCAACCGCGCCTTCGTGCCGCCCTGCGGGTTCAGCGCCCAGTACAACTGCCCGCTGCCCCCGGCATCCAACCGCTTCCCCCTGCCGATCCGAGCAGGTGAGAAGAACGTCGTGTTCCGCGACGGCTTCGACATCTACGCGGCCTGACGCCGCACACTCTCACCCTGGAGTACTCATGAGAAGAACCCGCATCCTTGGCGCGCTCGGCGCCGTCGCCACGCTCGCCCTCGTGGCCGGCTGCGCGTCAGGCACGAGCGACGACGCCACCGCGAGTGAAGACGCCACGATCTTCATCGGGTCGCTGTACGAGCCGACCAACCTCAGCAACACCCAGGGTGGTGGCCAGGGCGTGACCGAGGCCCTCACCGGCAACGTCTACGAGGGCCTGTACCGGCTGACGGACGACGGCGAGGTCGAGCCGCTGCTCGCCGAGGACGCACAGGTGTCCGATGACGGGCTGACGTACACGATCACGCTGCGCGACGACGTGACCTTCCACTCCGGCGACCCGCTCACCTCCGCCGATGTGAAGTCGAGCATCGAGGCGGTCACCGCGGAGGACTCGGTCTCGGCGCGCAAGTCGAGCTTCAAGACGATCGCCGACATCGCCACCCCCGACGACAACACGGTGGTGTTCACCCTGTCGCAGCGGTCGATCTCGTTCCTCTACAACCTCAGCTACGTCTGGATCGTGAACGACGAGGCCGGCGACATCACCAGCACGGAAGACGGCACCGGCCCGTACACGCTCGACGAGTGGAAGAAGGGCTCGACCCTGACGCTCGACCGCTGGGACGACTACTGGGGCGAGCCGGCCAAGAACGGCGAGGTCGTGTACACGTACTTCACCGACGCCACGGCCGAGAACAACGCGCTGCTCACGGGTGAGATCGATGTGATCACCAGCGTGCAGAGCCCCGACTCGCTCACGCAGTTCGACTCCGACGACTACGTCGTGAGCGAGGGCACCTCGACCACGAAGGAGCTGCTCGCGTTCAACGACCGCGTCGCCCCCTTCGACAACGCGCTCGTGCGCAAGGCGATCTACTCCGCGGTCGACGCCGAGAAGCTCCTCGAGTCCATCTGGGGCGACTACGGCACGCTGATCGGCTCGATGGTCCCCCCGACCGACCCCTGGTACGAGGACCTCACCTCGGTGAACCCGTACGACGTCGAGCTCTCAAAGGACCTGCTCGCGCAGGCCGGCTACGCAGACGGCTTCACGTTCACGCTCGACACCCCGAGCTACGACCCGCACCCCGCCGTGGCCGAGTTCCTGCAGTCGCAGCTCGCCGAGGTCGGCATCACCGTCGAGATCAACACGATCAGCGCCGACGAGTGGTACACGAAGGTCTTCAAGGAGCAGGACTTCGAGGCCACGCTCCAGGAGCACGTGAACGACCGCGACGTGGTCTGGTACGGCAACCCCGACTTCTACTGGGGCTACAACGACGCCGATGTGCAGCAGTGGGTCGCAGAGGCCGAGCAGGCAGCGACGACCGACGAGCAGACGGCCCTCCTGAAGCAGGTCAACGAGAAGATCGCCGCGGATGCTGCGAGCGTATGGTTGTACCTGTATCCGCAGATCGTGGTCGCCTCCAGCGACCTCAGCGGATACCCGGTCAACGGCCTGAACTCGCAGTTCTTCGCCTACGACATCGTCAAGTCCTGACGTGCGAGGGGGATGCCGCGCGTCGGCATCCCCCTCTTTCATCCTGAGAAGCCATGCTCGCCTACCTGCTGCGCCGCCTCGCGTTCCTCGTGGTCTCGCTCGTCGTCGCGATGATCGCGATCTTCGTGCTGCTGCGACTGCTCCCCGGCGATCCGGCGAACGCGCTGCTCTCGGTGAACGCCACCCCTGAGCAGATCGCCGCAGCCCGCGCGCAGGTCGGCTCCGATCAGCCCCTCCTGCAGCAGTTCGCGACGTGGGCGGGCCAGCTGATCCGCTTCGACCTCGGTGAGTCCTTCCTGAGCTCGCGTCCGGTCGGACCCGACATCGCCGCACGCCTCGCCGTGACGCTGCCGCTCACACTCATCGCCTTCATCGTCGCACTGCTCGTGTCCCTCATCATCGGCATCACCGCCGCCGTGAAGTCCGACCGCTGGTACGGCGTCGTCCTCTCCGGCTTCGCACAGCTGGGCGTCGCGGTCCCCGTGTTCTGGGTCGGGGTCGTGCTCGTCTGGATCTTCGCGCTCGGGCTCGGCGTGCTGCCGTCCGGCGGCTTCCCTCGAGACGACTGGGAGGATCCGGCTGACGCGCTCCGCTCTCTCACGCTGCCGGTGATCACGATCGTGATCGTCATGAGCGCCTCCCTCAGCCGCTACGTCCGTTCGGCGACGCTCGACGTGCTCGGCAGCGACTACCTGCGCACCGCTCGCGCCGGCGGGTCCGGCATGGCCGAGGCGCTGCTGCGTCACGGTGTGCGCAACGGCGCGGTGCCGGTCGTCGCGATCCTCGGCATCGAGCTGTCGACGACGCTCCTCGGTGCGGTCGTCGTCGAGAGCGTCTTCACGCTTCCCGGCCTCGGCAGTCTGCTGCTGTCGGCCATCGAGCAGCACGATTTCCAGGTCATCCAGGGCGTCCTCGTGGTCAGCACGCTCTTCGTGCTGCTCGTCGGGTTCGCCGCCGACATCGTGCAGCGCCTCATCGACCCGCGTCTGCGCACGAGCGTCTCGGGGAACCGATGAGCCGCATCGCCGAACAGCTGATCACCGGATCCACACCAGTGCGCCGCCGACCGAAGGCGACCCTGCTGATCGGGATCGTGCTCACCGGCATCATCGTGCTGATCGCTGTCGTCTCGCTGTTCTGGCTCCCCTATCCGCTCGCCGACACGAGCGGCAGCCGACTCGAGGGGCCGAGTGCCCTGCACCTGCTCGGCACCGATCGCCTCGGACGCGACCTGTTCTCGCAGCTGATGTGGGGCGCGCGCATCGCACTCATCGTCGGCACCTGCGCCGTCGCGATCGCCGCCGTCCTCGGCACGATCATCGGACTCATCGCCGCGTTCGCCCGCCCCTGGGTCGATGACACCCTCTCGGCAGGGCTCGACGTCGTGATCGCCTTCCCCGTGCTGCTGCTCGCGATGCTCGTCGTGGCTGTCCAGGGCGCATCGCTGTGGTCGGCCGTGCTCGCGATCGGCCTCGCGATGTCGGCCGTCGTCGCCCGCCTCACCCGCATTCTCGCGCGTCGCGTGCTGCAGGAGCAGTACATCACCGCCGCGCGCACCAGTGGCACGACGGTGCTCGGCATCGTCTTCCAGCACGTGCTGCCGAACATCGCGCCCACGCTGGCCGTGAGCCTCGCGCTGCAGTTCGGCGCAGCGGTGCTGGCGGAGGCGAGCCTGTCGTACCTCGGTCTGGGCGCTCCGCCGCCCAACGCCTCGTGGGGTCGGATGCTGCAGGAGGCACAGGGCACGGTCCTCATCGCCCCCGTCGGCGCCATCGCACCCGGCATCGCGATCATCGCGCTCGTGCTCGGTGTGAACTTCCTCGCCGACGGGCTGCGCGACCTGGCCGACCCGACCCGCAGGAGGAGCCGATGAGCATCCTCGACGTCTCCGGCCTCACGGTCCGCTCGGCATCCGGCGCACTCGTGCGTGATGTCTCCTTCTCGCTCGCTCCCGGTGAGCGCCTCGGGCTGATCGGCGAGTCGGGCTCGGGCAAGTCGCTGACCTCGCTCGCCGTGACCGGCCTGCTGCCTGACGCGCTCGTGGCCTCGGGGTCGGTGCTGCTCGACGGGCACCAGGTCATCGGTGGCCGTGATGCCGACCTGCGCCCGCTGCGGGGTCCGGTCGCGCAGATCGTGTTCCAGGAGCCGCTCACCGCGCTCGACCCGCTGATGAGGGTGGGCCGTCAGATCGCCGAACCGCTGCGCCGCCACCTCGGGCTGCGCGGCGCAGAGCTGCAGCGCGCGGTCGCCACTGCACTCGGCGAGGTCGCGCTCTCCGACCCGCGCATCGCTCGCGCCTACCCGCACGAGCTCTCGGGCGGTCAGCGTCAGCGCGTGGCGATCGCCATCGCCCTGGCGGCCCGCCCGCAGCTGCTCATCGCCGACGAGCCGACCACCGCCCTCGACGTCACCGTGCAGGACGGCGTGCTCGGCCTGCTCGAGCGCCTCGTCGACGAGCGAGGCATGGCGCTGCTGTTCATCAGCCACGACCTGGCGGTCGTCTCGCGCATGGTCGATCGCATCGTGGTGCTGCGCGACGGACTCGTCGTCGAAGCGGGTTCGGTGGCGCAGGTGCTGCGGGAGCCGGCGGAGCCGTACACGCGGATGCTGGTCGACAGCGCCCGCGCGCTCGACGCGTTCCTCGATGCCGGGGAGGACGGACGATGACGCTGCTCGAACTGCGTGGCGCGGGCTTCGCCTACGGCTCCCGTCGCGTGCTCGACGACGTGTCGCTGCGCATCGACGAGGGCGAATCGCTCGGGCTGGTCGGCGAGTCCGGTGCGGGCAAGTCGACGATCCTGCGGCTGCTGCTCGGACTCGCGGCACCTCGCGACGGACAGGTGCTGTTCGAGGGCGAGCCCCTGTCGTTGCGCGACCGCGTGCAGATGCGCCGGTTCCGCGCGAGCGTGCAGCCGGTGTTCCAGGATCCGTACTCGTCACTCGACCCCCGCCAGCGCATCGACCGGATCATCGGCGAGCCCCTCCGCTCGCTGGGCCTCGCCGCCGGCGCAGACGCGCAGCGGCGGATCGCGGACGCGCTCGAGTCCGTCGGCCTGCCCGCTGACGCAGCCGGTCGGTATCCGCACGAGTTCTCCGGCGGCCAGCGTCAGCGCATCGCGATCGCCCGCGCCGTCGTCTCCCGCCCCCGCGTGCTGCTCGCCGACGAACCCGTGAGCGCCCTCGACGTCACGACGCGTGTGCAGGTGCTCGACCTGCTCGATCGACTGCGCCGCGAGAACGGCCTGTCGCTCGTGATGGTGTCGCACGACCTCACGGCGATCGCCTCGGCCTGCGACCGCACGGTCGTGCTGCAGCACGGTCGCGTCGTCGAGCAGGGCGCGACATCCGCCGTGCTGCACGACCCGCAGGATCCGTACACCCGCGCGCTCGTCGACGCGGTTCCTCGACTCCCGCGCTGAGACTGCGCGGCAACGCCGCGTTGCTCACGACGCCGGCGTCGCCAGCCCGAAGTACGCGAGCTCGGCCTCGTTCAGCATCCGGGACCGGATCAGGAACCGCATGCCGGTCGGACCCTCGACGCTGAACCCGGCGCCGCGGCCGGGCACGACGTCGACCGTGAGGTGCGTGTACTTCCAGTACTCGAACTGCGACTCCGACATGAAGATCTCGACGGGCTGCTCGAGCCCGACCTCGAGCGTCCCGAGCAGCACGTCGCCAGGACCCGTGATGAACATGCCGATCGGATAGCACATGGGCGATGAGCCGTCGCAGCATCCGCCGGACTGATGGAACATCAGCGGGCCGTGCTGCTCGGTCAGGTCACGGACGAGGGATGCCGCGGCATCGGTCACGTCCACCCGCTGGTAGCTGCCGATCCTCACCATGGTCTCGCCTTTCCCTACAGATGGATCCGGGCGGGCGCCGAGGGACGCCCGCCCGGAGTCGAACTCAGAAGAAGCCCATCGGGCCTTCCGCGTACGAGACGAGCAGGTTCTTCGTCTGCTGGTAGTGATCGAGCATCATCTTGTGGTTCTCGCGGCCGACGCCCGACTGCTTGTATCCGCCGAACGCGGCGTGCGCCGGGTACTGGTGGTACGTGTTCGTCCACACTCGGCCGGCCTCGATCGCACGCCCTGCGCGGTAGGCGGTGTCGCCGCTGCGGCTCCAGACACCGGCGCCCAGGCCGTAGAGGGTGTCGTTGGCGATCGAGATCGCGTCGTCGAAGCCGTCGAACGAGGTGACCGAGAGCACCGGCCCGAAGATCTCCTCCTGGAAGATGCGCATGTCGTTCGTGCCCTCGAACACGGTCGGTGCGACGTAGTAGCCCTCGCTGAGGTCTCCTCCGAGGTCGACCCGCTCGCCGCCGAGCAGCAGCCGCGCGCCGCCCTGCGTGCCGATGTCGATGTAGCTGAGGATCTTCTCCAGCTGGTCGTTCGACGCCTGCGCGCCGATCATCGTCGCCGGGTCGAGCGGGTTGCCCTGCACGACCTTCTTGACGCGCTCGAGTCCGTCGGCGAGGAAGCCGTCGTAGATCGACCGCTGGATCAGTGCGCGCGATGGGCACGTGCAGACCTCGCCCTGGTTCAGCGAGAACATCGTGAACCCCTCGAGCGCCTTGTCGTAGAACGGGTCGGCGGTGTCGCGGGCGACGTCCTCGAAGAAGACGTTCGGGCTCTTGCCTCCGAGCTCGAGCGTCACCGGGATGAGGTTCTGCGATGCGTACTGCATGATCAGGCGGCCGGTCGTGGTCTCCCCCGTGAACGCGATCTTGCGGATGCGCTTGTGCTGCGCCAGTGGTGCGCCCGCTTCGATGCCGAAGCCGTTGACGATGTTCACGACGCCGGCGGGCAGCAGGTCGCCGATGATGTCGAACAGGAACAGCAGGGATGCCGGGGTCTGCTCGGCCGGTTTGATGACGACGCAGTTGCCTGCGGCGAGCGCTGGTGCGAGCTTCCAGACGGCCATGAGGATCGGGAAGTTCCACGGGATGATCTGGCCGACCACACCGAGCGGCTCATGGAAGTGATACGCGACGGTGTTCTCGTCGAGCTGGCTGATGCCGCCCTCCTGCGCCCGGAGGACGCCGGCGAAGTAGCGGAAGTGATCGACCGCGAGCGGAATGTCTGCGGCGAGCGTCTCGCGCACCGGCTTGCCGTTCTCCCACGTCTCAGCGACCGCGATGATCTCGAGGTTCTGCTCGATCCGGTCGGCGATCCTGTTGAGCACGACGGAGCGCTCGGCCGGGCTCGTCTTGCCCCAGCTCGCGAACGCCTTCCAGGCGACCTCGACCGCACGATCGATGTCCTCGCTCGTGCCGCGGCCGACCTCGGTGAAGGGCTTGCCGTTGACGGGGCTGACGTTCTCGAAGTACTGGCCCTTGACCGGATCGACGAACTCGCCGCCGATGTAGTGACCGTAGCGGGCACGGTAGTTCGCGAGGGCGCCGGGCTGGCCAGGGGCCGCGTAGGCAGTGGACACGTCTTCTTCGACGATGGTCATCGTGACTCCTTCGACGGGCCGCGCTTCGGTGCAGCGGCTGTCATCCGAAGGTAGGTCGCGAAGGGTTGCACCCCGATGCGCAACGTTGCACGAGGTTGCAGGGTCGGAACCCGCTCTCGGGCGTCTACTCGAGGCGCTCGATGCGGGTGACGAGACCGGCGCGCTTCGGCGACCGAGCAGGGAGCATCTCGAGCGCGAGACGCAGGATCTCGGCATCCAGCTGCCCCTCGGGGATCTCGGCGTACGCGAGCAGCACGTCGAGGCTGGCCTCCGACAGCATCGCCTCGCGCAGGGCCCCACGCACCGAGTCGCGGAACTCCACGACGCCGGGCGACGCGGACTCCGGCAGCACCGGTCCGCGGTAGGCGGTGAGCGCCACCCGGTGCGCGCCGCGGTCGAGCAGCGACAGCACGTCGTGCGCGTCGGTCTCGAGCGGGATCGGCAGGCGGTACGGCCGCGACTCCGGCACGAGCTCCGGTGCGCGCCGCTCGAGCACCTTGCGCAGCCGCACCATCTCGGGCCGCAGGGTGTCCGGCGAGACGCCGGGGCCATAGACCAGTTCGCACAGATGCTCCGCCGACAGCCCTCGCGGATGCACCGCGAGCATCAGCAGGATCGCCGCGTGCCGTGCGCTGAGCTCGATCATCGACTCCTCGTGCGAGGACTCGGTCTCCAGACGTGCACGGTCGCGACCGAGCACGTGCAGCGTCGCGCGAGAGGTCGCCCGGGTGCGGGATGCTGCGGCGTGTGATCGATGCGGGGCCTCGCTGCGTGAGCGCAGCCGCGCCACCATCAGCTCCGATTCGACGGCCCTCGCGGTGGCGTCGACGAGCAGCCG
This sequence comes from Microbacterium sp., assembly GCF_036823965.1. Taxonomy (GTDB): domain Bacteria; phylum Actinomycetota; class Actinomycetes; order Actinomycetales; family Microbacteriaceae; genus Microbacterium. The sequence goes on from NZ_DAITBE010000005.1 coordinate 164,934, forward strand.
CGCCTGCGGGCTCACGACCTCGGCGCCGCCGGTGATGTCGATGACACCGAGCACGCGCTGCGTCTCGGGATCGCGGACGGGGGCAGCGCTGCAGGACCAGGGATGCACGAGCCGGTTGTAGTGCTCCGCCCCTCGGATCTGCACGGACTGGCCGAGTGCGAGTGCCGTGCCGGGAGCGGTCGTGCCGACGGCATCCTCCGCCCAGTTCGCCCCGGCGACGAATCCCATGTCGTCGGTGAGCGATTGCAGCTGCCGGTCACCCTCGATCCACAGCAGGCGTCCGGCCTGATCGCCGACGGCGATGATCACGCCGGCGTCTTCGGAGTCCCCGGGCAGCAGCAGCGCTCGGATCATGTCCATGGCGGAGGCCAGCGGATGCGCCAGCCGATACGCGTCGAGCTCATCGGTGGCGAGTTCCAGGGTGGGGGCCGTCTCCGGCCCGACGCGGCGACGCCAGGATCGCTCCCACGATTCGCGCACCAGCGGACGGACCTGCGCCAGGCGCTGATCGTCGAGGTTGCCGGCCAGGAGCTCCTCGTGCGCACGCTCGATGATCAGGCGTGAGGCCGCAGGGAGCAGATCACGTGAGTCGTGCCAGGACGCAGACACGGCAGTCTCCGTTCATCGACGGTGGAGCGTGGTCTCAGTGTACGAGCCGGATGAGCCCGAGGGAATGGGGATGGCCCGGACGAGCACCGCCGCGAACGCACGACGCGGCTGGCCTGGATCGAAGCGAATCTCGGCGCCGAGTGGCTGCCGTTCGATGCGGCTGCGGCGAAGGGCTACGCCCGGCTCGCAGCCCGCGTCGCCGTACGGAGGCCGCCCACGCGCGCAGCAAGGACATCATGCTCGCCGGCCACGCGTACGCGATCGGCGCGAAGCTCATGACCTGCAACGCGGAGGACTTCGAACTCGTGTCCGACCACGTCGAGATCGTGGTCCAGACGCTGCGCTGACCCAGCCTCTCGGGACTCAGGCCCGCGCGGCCCACCACTCGCGCAGGCGCTGCTCGGCGACCTCCGGGCCGAGCACGCCCTCGTCGAGCCGCAGCTCGAGCAGGAACTTGTACGCCTCGCCGACCTCGCGCCCGGGCGAGATGCCGAGGATCTGCTGGATGCGGTTGCCGTCGATCTCCGGGCGCATGGAGTCGAGCTCCTCCTGCTCGCGCAGCGCCGCGATCCGCGACTCGATGTCGTCGTAGGCGGCGGCCAGGCGTCCGGCCTTGCGCTTGTTGCGCGTGGTCACGTCGGCCCGGGTGAGGATGTGCAGGCGCTCCAGCAGATCACCGGCATCGCGCACATAGCGGCGGACCGCCGAATCCGTCCAGGCACCCTCGGCGTAGCCGAAGAACCGCAGATGCAGCTCGATCAGCGTGGCGACGGCATCCGTCGTGGCGGTGTCGAAGCGCAGCGACTGCAGGCGCTTGCGCGCCATCCGCGACCCGACCACGTCGTGGTGATGGAACGTCACGGCGCCACCGTCCTCGAGCTTGCGGGTGCGGGGCTTGCCGATGTCGTGCAGCAGCGAGGCCAGGCGCAGCGCCACATCAGGCTCGGCACCGGGATGGCGGGCATGCTCCAGGGCGATCGCCTGGCTCAGCACCGTCAGGGAGTGCTCGTAGACGTCCTTGTGGTGGTGGTGCTCGTCCACCTCGAGGCGCAGCGCGCTCACCTCAGGCAGGAACTCCTCGATCAGCCCGGTCTCGACCAGCACGCGCACACCGCGCACCGGGTCGTCGGTCTGCATCAGGCGCACGAGCTCGGACTGGATGCGCTCGGGGCTGACGATCTTCAGCGTCTCGCGCAGTTCGGTGATCGCGGCGGCCGTGGGGTCATCGACGCGGAAGCCGAGCTGTGCGCTGAAGCGCGCGGCACGCAGCATCCGCAGCGGGTCGTCACCGAACGAGATGCGCGGGTCGGCCGGCGTGCGCAGGATGCCGGCGACCAGATCCTCGACACCACCGGTCGGATCGACGAGCTTCACCGACGGCACCTGCAGCGCCATCGAGTTGACGGTGAAGTCGCGGCGCACGAGGTCGCCCTCGATCGAGTCGCCGAACTCGACGGTCGGCTTGCGCGTCACACCGTCGTAGCTGTCTGCGCGGTAGGTCGTGATCTCGACCTGTTCGCGCTGCACGCGTGCCCCGATGGTGCCGAAGGCGCGGCCGATGTCCCACTGGGCGGTCGAGATCGGCTTGACGATCGTCAGGATCTCGTCGGGTGACGCGTTCGTCGTGAAGTCGAGGTCGTGGGTCGGGCGACCGAGCAGCGCGTCACGCACCGGGCCGCCGACGACTGCGAGATCGAAGCCGGCATCCGCGAAGGCCGTCGCGAGCGTGCGGACGACCGGATGCTCAGCGAGCGCACCGAGACGAGCGAGGCCGTCAGCCATATTGAGCATGGGTTCCAGCGTACCGGGCGGGGTCGCGGAGGTAGTCTGAGCCCCATCATGCAGCTGAGCACATTCACCCCGCCCACCACGCCCGCGGCGAGCGCAGCCCGCGCACTGGCTGCGCAGTACCACTCCGAGTCGATGCAGAACCACGTGATGCGGTCGTGGCTGTGGGCTGAGGCCTTCGCCGCCGTCGAGGACCGGCGCGAGATCGATCACGAGCTCCTGTACGTGTCTGCGATGCTGCACGACATCGGCATCGTGCCCGAATTCGACAACGTCACCCTGTCGTACGAAGAGGCGGGCGGCCACGTCGCCATGGCTCTCGCGACGGGCGCAGGGTGGGACACGGATCGCAGCCGGCGTGCGCTCGACGTGATCATCCGGCACAACTGGCCCTCCGTCGATCCAGCGATGGACGTCGAGGGCTACCTGCTCGAGATCGGCACCGCGCTCGACATCTCGGGCGCGCGGGCTGATGTCCTCCCGGCGGCCTTCGTCCACGAGGTGCTGACCGAGTATCCGCGTCTGCAGCTCGCGACCGAGTTCGGCGACGGCGTCGTCGATCAGGCGGCGCGCAAGCCGCACACCTCGGCGCACCGGCTCGTCACCGGTGGCGTCGTCGGCAAGCTGGCGAACCACCCGCTCGAGCGGCTGGTCTGACCCACGATCCTGGTCCGTTTCAGAACAGCGGATTCTCGCCCCTGGCCTGGGCGACGGCCTGCGTTCGTGCCTGCATCTGACGCACCAGCAGCGTACTCATCAGGAACCCGCCGACCAGCGCGACTGCGACGAGCAACCAGATGCCGATGTCGGGGTCGATCACCCCGAAGCCGTAGATCGCGACCGCGAGGATCAGCAGCACCGGTCCCTCGACGAGTGCGAATCCGAGGAACAGCCTGGTCTGCCTCGCGCGGAAGTGCGCTTCGACGGCCTGGACGCGTGCGTCGATCGAGTCTCCGGCGTAGCTCATGCCCCCAGGGTAGCGAGGCGTGATGGCGGATGCCGCGGCATCCGTTCATCTCCCGGTTGCCCTGTCGTCAGCGCCCGGTCATGCGGCTTCGATGGGCTGAAGGGGCCCCGTGCGGCTGAGCACGGAACCCCACCCAAAAGGACTCACATGACCTCCCCCACCTCTGCGGTGCGGTGGCGGCGTCACGGACTCACGTCCGTCGCGCTCCTCGCAGTGCTCGGCGGTGCCATCGTCGCGCCCACGGCGATCGCCGCATCCGATTCACCGGACGTGCCCACCGACTCGCTGATCACCGGCGACACGGCCTGGCACTACCTCGACGACGGATCCGACCCCTCGCCGCAGCCCGCTGCGCTGCGGGACTGGACGCTGCCGGCCTACGACGACACCGCCTGGAAGACCGCCCCCGGGTCGTTCGGCGCGAAGAACGGCAAGCTCGGCGCCGTCGGCCCGCAGACGCCGAAGACGCTGCTCAACCACTACCTCGACGGCACCAAGGCGCCGACCGTCCCCACCTACTTCTTCCGCACGACGTTCGAGATCGAGGCCGGCGTGGCCGAGCAGGTCGCCGCGCTGCAGAGCACGATCACCTACGACGACGCGATCATCGTCTGGATCAACGGCGCAGAGGTCGCCCGCTACGTCGACGGCCGCATCACCGACACGACGAACGTCGAGTACGCCGGCGACTCCAACGGCGACCCGCTCACGAGCACCTTCAGCGCCGAGGGCGAGGTGCTGCACGACGGCACGAACACGATCGCCGTGTCGCTGTTCCAGGACCGTGAGTCCAGCTCCGACATCTACTTCGACATGTCGTCGCTCACGCTGGTCAAGGCCGCAGACCCCGGCACCCCGGTCGTCGCGGCGCCGACCCGTGTCATCCTCACCCCGACCGAGCAGCCCGCGGTCTCGCAGTCGTTCTCGTGGCTCGCCGGCGACGCCTCGCACACGATCGGCCAGGTCGAGATCGCCCCGGCGGCCGGCGGCGACACGCGCACCGTCGACGCCTACGACGCCGGTGTCGTGAACGGCAACCCGAACAAGCACTTCTCGGCCACGGTCACGAACCTCACGCCGGCCACCGCGTACCGCTACCGCGTCGGCCTGCCCGGCAGCTGGAGCGACTGGTTCGAGTTCCGCACCGCCGACCCGAAGGCCACCGACTTCCAGTTCATCTACTACGGCGACGCGCAGATCGGCCTGGACACCACGTGGCCGAGCGTCGTGAAGCAGGCTGAGGCGAACGCACCCCGCTCGATCGGATCCGTGCACGCCGGCGACCTGATCAACACCTCGAGCAACGAGAACGAGTGGCTCAACTGGTTCAAGGGCATGGAGGACTCCGCCGTCCGGACCAACGTGATGGCCGCTCCCGGCAACCACGAGTACTCCGGCGACAAGCTGCTCACGGCGTGGAAGGCCGCGTTCGAGTACCCCCACAACAACCCGTCGACCAGCTCGATCGGCGAGCTCGCGAACCTCGCGAAGGGCGACTCCGAGGTCGCGCAGCAGTACCGCGTGTTCTTCGACCACTGGAGTTCGTTCGCCGCCGAGACGGCGTACTACACCGACTACCAGGGCGTGCGCTTCATCACGCTGAACGCCACCCGCGACACGACCTTCCTCACCCCGGCCGGACTCCCGTCCTGCACCGGTGCGGAGTGCCCGTCGAGCCAGATCGGCGTGCTGTGGACCCGCTTCCAGGGCGCATGGCTCGACCTCCTGCTGCAGAACAGCCCGTCGAAGTGGAACGTCGTCACGTTCCACCAGCCGGTCTTCTCGGCATCCGAGGGTCGCGACGAGCCGGTGCTGCGCGCCGAGTGGCTGCCCGTCTTCCAGCGCAACGACATCGACCTGGTGCTCATGGGGCACGACCACACCTACGCCCGCGGCTACGTGAACACGGATGCCACCGAGACCCCCGGCCTCACGACCGGCCCGGTCTACGTCGTGTCGAACTCGGGTGCGAAGCACTACGACCTCGAGACGCCCGAGAAGAACGTCTGGACGAACAACGGCGCCACCCAGGTGCTCCGCGGTCAGGGCGTCACGACCTACCAGGTGATCGACGTCTCGAAGAACCAGCTCGTGTACCGCTCCTACCTCGCGGAGAAGCAGCCGGGCGCGACGACCGACCTTCCCGTCGGCGCCGTCTACGACACCTTCACGGTGACGAAGTCGGATGCCGGTGAGAAGTGGGTCACCGAGGCCGGCGTCACGCCCCCGGTCACCCCTGAGCCCGAGGTTCCGGCCGAGATCGAGCTGGGCGCGGCTTCCGTCACGGCTGGCGGCACGGTGACCGTCGCGGGCTCCGGCTTCGCGGCCGAGGCCGAGCTGCGGTTCGAGCTCCGGTCCGACCCGGTCGACCTCGGCACGGTCAGGACCGACGCGAACGGCGCGTTCAGCCGCACCCTGACGATCCCGGCGGCCACCCCGGCGGGCACGCACACCCTCGCGGTGATCCGCGCTGACGGAACCGAGGTCACCGCCTCGCTCACCGTCACCGCGGCCTCGAGCGGCGGCGTCGGCACCCCCGGCGACGGCGGCTCGGTCGGCGCAGGAGACGGCGATCTCGCCACGACCGGCGCAGACAGCACGCCGTACGTGATCGCGGCGGTCGTGCTGCTCGCACTGGGTCTCGGCCTGGTCGTGCTGCGACGCCGTCGACAGAGCGCGGCGGTGGACGCCGAGTAATCCACGGCATCCGTCCACGAGGGCGCCGTCGGGGCTTCGGCCTCGGCGGCGCCCTTTTCTTCGCGCGCGGTCATAGGATCGCGGTGTGGCCGCCGATGATTCTGCATCCTCCCCAGCTCCCTCCCGTCGCGGGTTCCTCAAGATGGGTGGCGCCGCACTGGCCGGCGCGGTGGTCGGTGGGGCAGGCGGAGCCGCGATCGGCGCCGGGATGGCCGCGAACGGCCGCAGCGGATTCGCGGCAGCGCCCGATCCCTTCGCCGCCCTGACGCCTCGAAGCGAACCGGGCTTCGACCACATCGTGGTCGTGATGGGCGAGAACCGCTCCTTCGACAACCTGCTCGGCTATCTCTACTCGAAGGACACCCTGCCCAGCGGCGAGACCTTCGACGGTCTCGCGTTCGGCGACCACAGCAACACCGCGCCGGACGGCACGGTCGTCCCGGCGCACGTGCACCAGGGCGACACCGACAGGATCATGAGCATGCCCGATCCGGATCCGGGCGAGGAGTACCCGCACGTCAACACGCAGCTGTTCGACACGATCGATCCGAAGTCGAATGCCGACCTCTACGTCGACGGCATGTCCGCGCCGTTCAATGCTCCAGCAGCAGGCACGAAGGCGACCATGGCCGGCTTCCTCACCGACTACTTCGTCAACCTCCGCCGGCTGCGCAAGGGCGTCGAACCGACGCTCGACGAGGCGCGGCAGATCATGGGCTCGTTCTCACCCGAGATGCTGCCGGTGCTGTCGACGCTCGCCTCGGAGTTCGCGGTGTTCGACAACTGGTACGCCGGCGTCCCATCGCAGACGTTCTGCAACCGCTCCTTCTTCCACGCGTCGACCTCGCACGGCTTCGTGACGAACCAGGCCGGCGGCGGATACCGGAAGTGGCTCGACGCGCCGGCTGCGCCCACCGTGTTCAACCGGCTCGAGGAGAAGAAGCTCGGCTGGAAGGTCTACATCGACAAGCTGCAGCTCGTCTCGTTCACCGGGATGCTGCACGCGGCCGTGCTCGAGAAGTACTGGCGCACCGAGCACTTCGGCACGATGGAGGACTTCTACGCCGACACGAAGAACGGCACACTCCCGGCCTACGCGTTCATCGAGCCGAGGATGGTCTACGACCACAACGACTTCCACCCGCCGTTCGGCTCGGTGCGCGCGAGCGACGTCGACGGCACCGAGATCTTCGACAGTGCTGTCTCCGACGTCCGTGCCGGCGACCGCCTCATCCACGACATCTACGAGGCGGTGCGCACCAGCGCCTCGCCGAAGGGATCGAACGCGGTCAACACTCTGCTGCTGATCACGTTCGACGAGCACGGCGGATGCTATGACCACGTGCCGCCGCCCTCGGCGACGAAGCCGACGCCCGATACGGGTGCCGGCGAGATGGGGTTCACGTTCGACCGGCTCGGATGCCGCGTGCCGGCGATCGCCGTCTCCGCCTACACGCGGCGCGGCTCGATCATCCACGACGAGATGCACCACGGCTCGGTCACCGCGACCCTCTCCCGCCTGCACGGGCTGAAGCCGCTGAACGACCGCGACCAGTCCGCGAACACGCTCCTCAACGTCGTGAACCTCGACCAGCCGCGGCATCCGGCCGACTGGCCGATCACCACCCCCGCCTACACGCCGCCGAACCCGGAGCAGGGCGCACCGCATCCCGGCGAGGCGGCTCACGACAAGCCGCTCACGCCCCCGGCCCGTGGCCTGCTCGGGCTGCTGATCGCGAAGTACGGTCGCCCGGACGAGCCGGAGCCCGAGACGTTCGCCGACGCGTATCGCCTGCTGCACGAGCACGGCGAGGAGCTGTTCGGGCCGCCGAAGGGCAGCTGACCGAGTCACCTAGGCTGGGATCATGAGCGAGCCCGCACCCATCGAGTCCTTCTGGCTCGGGCTGCGATCAGCGGATCCGACCCTGCCGGAGACGACCCCGGAGGCCTGGGCGTTCGGCGCCACACGAGCGCAGGCCGACGACCTGCTGGCACTGGTCCTCGACGGGATCAAGACCGGGACGGCATCCTTACTGTGGGACTACGAGGCGACCGGCGATCCGCTCCCGGCCCCCGGAGACCTGAGCATCCTGCTCGACGGCGAAGGGACGCCGCGGGCGCTGATCGAGACGACGGATGTCCGAGTCCTGTCGTTCGACGCGGTGTCCGCAGCGCATGCGTTCGCCGAGGGCGAGGGAGATCTGACGCTCGACCACTGGCGCACCGTGCACGAGCGGTTCTGGCGTGAGCATTCCGAGAGTCCTCGCGGATTCGAACCGGACATGCCGGTCGTCTGCGAGCTCTTCCGTCTCAGATACCCGCGCTGAGCGTTCTCGTCGCTCCTCAGTCGCGGTGAGAGCGGCGTCGAGCGGCGATGAGCAGGGTCGCACCGAGGACGAGCACCACGCCGCCGCCGATCGCCCACGCGAAGGTCTCGGGCCCGAGGCCGGTCGCAGGCAGCCGGTTTCCACCGTTGCCGGGGTCGGTCGTCGGGGTGGCGGTGTCGGTCGGCGTGGGGGTCGGGGTCGGGACCACTTCGTCCTCAGCGAGGACGAAGTCGAGGTCCACGATCGCCTCACCGGCGGCCGTGATCGTCAGTGTCCTGGTCGCGGTGCCGACGACGGTCGTGTCATCCGGCGGCACGACCGTGAGCGTGTACGTTCCAGGCGGCAAGGAGCCGAGGCCGAACGCGCCGTCGGCATCCGTGGTCAGCTCCTGCGAGCCTCCAGGACCGGTGACCTCGATCGTGACGCCGCCGAACGGCCCGCCGTCGTCGGTCGTCACCGTGCCGCTGAACGCGCCGAGCCGTGCGAGCGCGAAGTCCACGTCGGTCACGTCGTCGGCGGCGACCTGCTCCGGGCGGGTGCTGGGACCGTCGACGACGTAGCCGTCGGGCGTCGTGATCGCGATGTCGTAGTCGCCGGATGGAAGCCGCGGGAAGCTGTAGTCGCCGTTGCCGTCGGTCACCGTGGTGAGCGTGCCGCCAGGGCTCGTCGCCGTGACCGTGACTCCGGGCACGCCGGTGCCGTTCGAGGTGACGGTGCCGGAGAGCGTCGGGTTCTCGGCCAGTACGAAGTCGACGTTCTCGATCGGCGCCTCGCTGCCGTCTGGCACCGTGAAGGCGGGCGGCGCGCTGGTGATCGTGAAGCCGGGAGGCGCGGTGATGGTCGCGGTGTGCGTGCCGACCGCGACCTGATCGAACAGATATCGGCCGTCGCCACCGGTCGTGGTGGTCTGCCCGTCGATCGTCACGGTGACCCCGGGGACCGGGGTGCCGTCGTCGTCGAGGATCTGCCCGGAGACCGCGACCGGGATGATGTCGCGCACTTCGAAGTCCGCCACGGCATCCGCGTCGGTGAGGTCCACGGGGATCACCGTCGCCGTGGTCGCGATCTTCCCGGTCGGCGGGCTGACGCGCACCGTGTAGCCATCGGTGGCGACGAAGCCGGGGAACGAGTAGGTGCCGTCCGGTGCCGTGGTGGTCGTGCCGACGACCGTGCCGTTCCCGTCGGTGAGGTCGAGGGTCACGCCGTCGAGCGGGCCGTCGGCGATGTCCACCACCGAACCGGTGATGTCGCGGGCGAGGGATGCGAACCAGGTCTGGTAGACCGGGAAGCCCGAGCGGCGCGTGAAGATGAAGCTGAGCGAGGTGATCGGCGTGCTCGGCTCGAACCAGGCCGCCGAACCGCTCGTGTCGGCCGCGGCGGCGTTGCCGGTGAGTGTGAGGGTCGCGGGGTTCCACGTCGGGACGTCGGTGGCCACGCCGGTGCATCCCGGCTTGCCGGCGATCCCGGGGGCGCAGTAGTTGAACCCGCCCCGGAAGCCGAGGTCGGCGGCGGTCAGCTGCTGTCCGTCGGTGCCGATCGCCTGGATGCGCACCGAATCGGCGTCGATGTCGCCGAGGACGAAGGTCCAGCCGGAGGTCGGGGTCGGCGCGTTGAACGAGTAGGTGGTGGTCGAGGGGCTCGTGGCCGTGTCGGCCTTGGGGCGAAGGTTCAGGTAGGGCTGTCCCTGGCTGGTGCCGTACTTGGCGCCGACGTCGGTCCCCTGCGCGAGCCAGACGGATGCCCCCGAGATCACCCCGACCTGGCCGGCACGGGAGTCGCTCGTGACCGTCGCGCTGAGCTCGGGCTGCGCTGCGATGTCGACGGACGTCGTGTACGCGCCGCCCGCGCCGACGAGCGGTTGCCAGTCGGCCCAGTCCGAGGTCGTCGCCGCCGAGGCCGGCACTGCGATGGCCACGGCTGCCAGCACGGCAACCGCTCCGACAAGAAGGCTCTTGGGGGCGCGCATGCGGCCAGGCTATACCGATATATCGTCGCTGAACAGGTTTCGTGACGGGCGGATGCAGCCACGGCGCCGGCCGGACCCGGATCAGGCGAGCCGCATGCAGACGAGCTCGGGACGGGGATCCCAGGACTCGACGGGAGCGAACCCGAGGGAGAGATACATGCCGATCGCGTGCTCCCGCCAGGCCCAGACCGACAGTCGCAGCGGACGCGCCGAATCCGCGATCGCGTGACGCAGGAGCGCGCCGCCGACACCGCGCCCACGACTGGCGGGGCTGGTCCAGAAGCGCGTGATCTCGTCGCCCTCGTCGTCCGCTGCTCCGACGATCAGCACGCCGCAGGGCGTCCCGTCGAGCGTCGCGACCAGGGTGCGCTTGTCAGCGAAGGCCGCGGCCGGGTCGGCGATCTCCCGCGCATACCGATCGTCGAGCGGCGCGTCCGCATCCGCGAGTCCTCGCTCGACCTTCTCGGCCTCGGTCTGCAGCAGGTAGTCGCGGACGAGGGATGCCACGGCATCCGTGTCCTCGGGGAATCCGGCGGTCCTGACGACGGGAGCTTGGGGATCGATCACGGTTCGAGCGTATTGCCGCCGCCGCGGTCAGAGGTATCCGGTCGCGGGGTCGATCGCCGCGAGGAAGCCGCGGATCGCGGCGATGTGCCGTTCCTGATCGACGGGTTCGGCGCTGCCGGACACGCTGAAGCCGTAGCCGACGTTGGGCCCAGAGATCCAGTCGTAGTGATTCGACCCGTCTTCGTTGCGTCTGCGGACCGAGAAGGTCTCACCGTCCACCGCGAAGTCCGCGACGTGGGTGTAGGTGGACTCATCCGGTGCCGCAGATGCGGGGACGTACGTCCAGCCCTCGCCCGTGGGGTCGCGGTCGCTCTCCATGCGTTCGACCCTACCGATGGGCCGCACGGTCAGGCGATCGGGTCGCCCTGCACTGGCCCCTCGGTGTTCGGCTTCCACCCCAGCGCCGGAGCGACGTGCTCGGCGAACGCCTGCAGCACGTGGAGGTTGTACTCCGGCCCGAGCTGGTTCGGGATCGTGAGCAGCAGGGTGTCAGCCGCCATCACGGCCTCGTCCTGCTTCAGCTGCTCGATCAGCACGTCGGGCTCGGCCGCGTAGGTCTTGCCGAACGTGGAACGGAAGCCGTCGATCACGCCGATCTGGTCGCCGCTGTCGGCACTGCGCAGCCCGAAGTAGGCGCGGTCCATGTCGGTGATCAGCGGGAAGACGCTGCGGCTGACCGAGACGCGAGGGCTGCCGGTGTGCCCGGCCTCCTTGTAGGCGGCACGGAACAGGTCGATCTGCTCGCGCTGCAGCTGGTCGAACGGCGCGCCGGTGGCCTCGGTGATCAGGGTCGAGCTCATCATGTTCAACCCCTTGCGTCCGGTCTCCTCGGCCGTGGCGCGCGAGCCGGATCCCCACCAGATGTGGTCGCGCAGCGTCGGCGACTGCGGCTCGATCGCGAGGTAGCGGCCTTCACCGACCATGCGCGGATCGCCCTGCGCCAGCCGCTCGCCGTCGATCGCACGCAGGAAGATCTCGAACTTCTCGCGCGCCAGCACGCTGCCACGCTCGGGGTCCTCCTCGTCGCGGAAGCCGAAGGCCTCGTAGCCGCGCAACGCGGTCTCGGGTGAACCACGGCTCACGCCGAGCGCGATCCGGCCGTCGGCGATCCAGTCGAGCGCAGCGGCCTCCTCGGCGAACTGCATCGGGTTCTCGTACCGCATGTCGATCACGCCGGTGCCGACCTCGATCCGCTTCGTGCGTGCGGCCATCGCCGACAGCAGGGGCATCGGAGACGCAGCCTGCTTCGCCCAGTGGTGCACGCGGACGGAGGCGCCGTTCACGCCGATCTCGTCAGCGCCCTCGGCGATCTCGATGGTCTGCTTCAGCATGTCGCCGGCGGTGCGGGTCGCCGAGCCCTGCACATCGCCGTAATGCCCGAACGAGAGGAATCCGAAAGCCTTCATGTTCTATTCGAACGCATGGATGCTGTGGGCTATTCCGCCGCGACGAGGAAGCCGTCGAGCACGAGCGAGCGGATGCGCGGCTCCAGGTCGGCCCAGAGCTCACGGAACGGCACCTCGAACAGGTCGGACAGTGCCGCGGCGATCTGCCCGACCGTGAGGTCGCCATCGCAGGCCCCGACGAATGCGGCGAGCGCTGGATCGACGTTCACGGTGCGCGCGAAGCCCCCGCCCTGACGCAGCTCGATCACGCTCGGGTCGTCATTGCCCGGCATCAGGTGCCGCGCCTCGGTGACATCGGTAGCCGTGAGCAGCATCGCCGGCACTCCCTGGGCGAGCAGGTCGTGCGCCTGGATGCCGACGCCCAGCGCCGCACCGACCCCGGAGACCTGCTGCGCCAGCCGCTCGGTCCGACGCAGCGGCGATCCGCTCCCCCGCCGCAGCAGCACGTACCCGAACCCGATCGACGAGACCTCGCGGGTGGCGAAGTCGTCGAGCCAGGCGCTGAGCAGCGGTGTGAAGGCCGGGTCCCTCGGCGTCGTGCCGCCGTCACGGATCCACAACTCGGCGTAGGCGAGCGGTGACAGCTGCTCGCGTTCGATCACCCAGAGGTCGAGCTCCCGCGGCACCCATGCCTCCAACCGCGCGAGTCCGGAGACGCCGCCCTTGGACTCCCAGTTGCCGAGCAGCTGCGCGATGCCACCGGGGGTGAGGAACGCCGGCGCCGTGCGCACGAACTGCTCCACGAGCGCATCGCCGACGAGTCCACCGTCGCGGTACTCGTACTCGGGAACGCCCTCGCTCCGCGGGGTGATCACGAATGGCGGATTCGACACGATCAGGTCGAACGCCTCACCCGTGAGCGGTTCGAACATGCTCCCCTGCCGGAACTCGATGTTCGAGACCCCGTTGAGCTGCGCATTGAGCTCGGCGTACGCCAGCGCACGAGCAGAGATGTCGGTCGCGACGACCGAGCCGGCGCGTCGTGCCACCAGGAGCGCCTGGATGCCGCAGCCGGTGCCGAGGTCGAGCGCGCGCTCCACCTGCAGCGGCACGACGATCTCGGCGAGCGTGCGCGAGGCCCCACCCACACCGAGCACGTGGTCGGCCGGGAGCGCTCCGTCGAGCGCCACCTCGTCGAGGTCGCTGGCGATCCACCACTCGCCGATGCCGTCAGCGTCGACGAACGACTGGGGTCGCAGCAACGCGGTCGGCGTGACGAGCTCCACGTCGGCGCTCGCGAGTCCGAGCGCCACGAGACCGTCGACGCCGAGACGCGGCAGGGCGGCCTCCACGAGACGTCGCGGCTGCGGCATCCCGAGCACGAACAGCCGGCCCAGCGTCGCGAGCACACCGGTGTCGTCGGCCAGCGCTCGCAGGATCGGCTCGCGCATCCCGCGAGCGAGCGCATCGTCCGCTTCCTCGCCCCAGAGCCTCCTGAGCGGCTCTGAGCGGAGGTCGGCCGCGTCGAGATCGGCGGCGAGCGCGGCGCTGCGAAGGGGCTCGGGAACGGGTGCGGGGGTGTCGGACACGGCCGTCACTCTACGCGTCTTCAGCGTTCTCCTCTGTCGGGCCTCCTAGAATCGCTAGGTCAGTACTCACGGACAGCCGCTTTCACTGGCGTTCGAGGAAGACCTTCATGACCGCGACCACCCCCGATGACACCGGCTTGCGTCCGCGCCTCCGCAGGCTCGTACGCAAGACCGCCGTCTTCGCGATCGCACTCGGCGTCAGTGGCATCCTCGCGCCGACCGCCGCCTTCGCCGCCACAGAGCCGCCGAACGACAGTGAGGGCAAGGTCGAGCTGTACGTCTCTGCGGGTGCTCGTGGCAACGTCACCGTCGGTGCAGCGACGTCAGCGGTCGTCACGGTCGAGAATGAGACGGATGCCGAGGTCTCGCCAGGTCGCGTGCTGGTCGAGCTGAATCGCACACCGCTCGCCGATGATGCGGCGATCGCGTCGTGGCTCGACGGCGAGGAGGTGGAAGGCACCTTCGCGGCGCTCGGCACCGAATCGACGAATTCGGTGGATGCCGGAGCATCCGGAACCACGACGATCTCTGTGCCGCCGGAGCTGCTCGCCGACCTGGCCCCTGGCGTATACCCGCTGCGCGCCGGGCTGTCCGGCGCGACCACCGGTGCGACCGGGTCCGATGACGTGGTGTCACGCAACGCCTCGGCGACGAGCGTGCTCATCGTGACCACCGGCGAGGCCGCCCAGGTCGCTGTCGTGGTGCCGATCACCGCCACCCCGGCGAACGGCACGCTCCTGACGAACGATGAGCTCTCCGCACTCACCGCCGAGGACGGCGCGCTCACCGCGCAGCTCGACGGCGTGACCGGCACGGCTGCGATCCTCGCGATCGACCCGGCGATCCTGGCTGCGATCCGGGTGCTCGGCACCTCAGCCCCCTCGCAGGCGACGGACTGGCTCGAACGCCTCGACGAGCTTCCGAACGAACGGTTCGCCCTGCAGTTCGGCGATGCGGATGCCACGGCGCAGGCGCAGGCGCAGCTCCCGGCGCTGTTGCAGCCGACCACGCTGGGCACCTTCCTGAACCCGTCGAACTTCCCGAACACTCCTGCGACGACAGCGCCCGGCGATGAGCCGGCCGGCTCGCCCTCGCCGACCCCGACCACTGCCCCTGCGCTCCCCGACGACGCCGAGCTGTCGGAGATCGAGGGTGCGATGCCGGACATCCTCTGGCCCCGCGGCAACGTCACCCAGGCTGACCTCGCGACCTTCGCCGCGTACCTCGACGGAGCCGCGACCACGATCCTCCCGTCATCGGTCATCGACGGTGGCGCATCCGCACGCGCAACGGCGGGCGACGCCGAGGTGCTCATCTCCGATGACGCCGTCGCCACCGCTCTCTCCCTCGCCGCAGCCGAAGCCGAGCCTGGAGCGCGACAGCGCCAGCTCGCTGCGGCCAGCGCCCATCTCTTCCTCGCAGCGCAGAGCGCTCCGGGAGCACCGCTGCTCGTGGGCCTCGACCGAGACGAAACGCGGACAGCCTCCGCACTGCGGGATGCGATCTCCACGGCAGACACCCCAGGGTTCTCGCTCTCCGCTCTCCGGGGGCTCCCCACCACTCCTGTGACCCTCACGGGTGCGGCCGACCCCGCATATGCGGCCGCGGTCGGCACGCTCCTCGGCGACGAGCAGACGCTCGGCCAGTTCGCGACGATCCTCAGTGATCCGCAGCTGCTCCTGAGCCTCGAGCGCATCCGCATCCTGCGCACGCTCGCCGTCGGCATCCCGGCGGATTCCTTCGCGAAGGTGGTCGCGCAGCACCAGAAGGGGACGCAGGAGACGCTCGGTGCCGTGAGCATCCCACCGTCCAGCACGATCCAGCTGCTGACCGCTGCTGCCGATCTGCCGTTCGGCGTGCGCAACGATCTGCCGTGGCCCGTCACGATCCAGCTGTCGGTGTCGCCCACCGACCCCCGTCTCGAGGTGAAGCCGGTCGTCGAGCAGGTCGTGCAGGCGAACACCAGCATGCGCATCAAGGTGCCGGTCGAGGCGCGCGTCGGCAGCGGCGAGGTCGGTCTGCGCCTGAATCTGTCCAGCCCGACCGGTGTGCCCATCGGCGGCACCGAGGTCGTACGCGTCGCCGTGCGGGCCGAGTGGGAGGGCATCGGCGTCGGTATCTTCGGCGGCCTGATCGTGCTGCTCATCGCGCTCGGCGTGGTGCGCACGGTGCGACGGCGTCGTCGTGAAGCGATCGAGAGCCAGTCGGCGCTTGCCGAGGAAGAGGAAGCCGTGCTGTCGAGACCGTTCCCACCGGAGAGCAAGGACGGGCGTGAGTAGCCTCGGCCGCGCGAGCGCGGTCATCGGTGCGGGCACCCTCGTGTCCCGCGTCACGGGGCTCCTGCGCAGCATCGTGCTCGTCGGGGTGGTCGGGTCCGTCGCATCCGAGGCGGCTGACGCATTCACCTACGCGAACCAGCTGCCGAACAGCGTGTTCTCACTCATCTCGGTCGGAATCCTCACCGCCGTCATCGTGCCGCAGATCGTGAAGGCCACAGCGGATGCCGATGGCGGCAACGCCTTCATCTCGAAGCTGTTCACCCTCGGCACCGTCGTGCTGGTGGTCGTGACAGCGATCGCGACCGCCGCCGCTCCGTGGCTCGTGCATCTCGCCGCAGGCAAGGCCAACGAGACCACCCTGGCCCTCGCCACAGCGCTCGCGTACTGGTGCCTGCCGCAGATCCTGCTCTACGGCCTCTACGCCATGCTCGGCGAGGCGCTCAACGCACGGAAGATCTTCGGACCGTTCACGTGGGCCCCTGTCGTGAACAACCTCGTGTCGATCGCCGGCTTCCTCACGCTCGGCGCCCTGTTCGCACCCGTCTCGCGGCAGGCCTCGGACTGGACGCCGCAGATGATCACGGTGCTCGGCGGCACCGCGACGCTGGGCATCGCACTCCAAGCCGTGGTGCTCCTGGTGTTCTGGCGGCGTACCGGGCTCGCGTTGAAGCCCGACTTCCGTTGGCGCGGTGTCGGACTGGGCAACGTCGGGCGGCTCGCCGGCTGGACGTTCCTGATGGCCTTCGCGAGCCTGGCCGCCGGGTTCATCCAGGGGTTCATCGTCAGTGAGGTCGCCGGGCTCGGCGCGTCGGCGACCGTGACGGCCAACGCCTGGCTGATCTTCATGCTCCCCTACTCGGTCATCGTGCTCTCGATCGGGACGCCGTACTTCACGCAGATCAGTGCGCATGCGGCCGCAGGACGACACGACGAGGTACGCGCCGATATCGGCCGCAGCATCCGCACCCTGCTGTTCTTCATGGTCGCAGCGACGGCCGCAGTCGCCGCTGCTGTGCTCCCCGCCTCTCGCGTCTTCACGGACTCGGCCGACGACGCGCAGGCCGCTGGTCTGGTGCTGATCGGCTATCTCTTCGGACTGCTTCCGCTCACGATCCTGTTCATCGTGCAGCGCACGTTCTACGCCTACGACGACACGCGCACCCCGTTCTGGTTCACGATCTTCCAGTGCGTGCTGATCGTCGGCACCGCTCTGGCAGCGCTGGGACTGCGGGAAGCAGGCGTCATCCCCCTCACCTCGCTCGCCGCTGCAGTCGCACTCGGCCAGTCGATCGCGAGCATCGTGCAGACGATCGTCGCGACGTGGCTGCTGCACCGCAAGATCGGCGGCCTCCAGGTGAGCTCCTGGATGGCCGCGATCGGCCGTTTCGCGATCGCCGGCATCCCGGCCGGCTTCGCGGGATGGGGAGTCTTCCTCCTCCTCGGCGGCGTCGACGGGTGGACCATGGCAGGCGCAGTCCAGGGAGCCCTCGGCACCGCGATCGTCGGCCTCGCCGTGGTCGTCGTGTACCTGGGCATCCTCGCGCTCCTGCGGGCTCCTGAGCTCAAGGTCGCCGGCACGCTGATCCGTCGGTTCCTCCCTGGTCGCTGAGCCCACTCCCAGCCCGCGGTGCGACCCTGGTGAGGGAATGCCCCGCGGTTACCATGGGTTGAAGCAGTCGAAGGTCATTCGACCGCAGTTTCACAGACGGAGAGCACATGCGTCAGGTCATCATCATCGGCTCCGGCCCCGCCGGATTCACGGCTGCCATCTACGCAGCCAGAGCGAACCTCAAGCCGCTGCTCATCGCGAGCTCGGTCGAGGTCGGCGGCGAGCTGATGAACACCACCGAGGTCGAGAACTACCCCGGCTTCCCCGATGGCATCCAGGGCCCCGAGCTCATGGCCAAGTTCCAGGAGCAGGCTGAGAAGTTCGGCACGGAGGTCGTCTACGACGACGTCACCGAACTCGATCTCGCCGGGCCCGTCAAGAAGGTCACGCTCGGCAGCGGCACCGTGCACGAGACGCAGACGCTGATCTACGCGACCGGCTCGGCGTACCGCAAGCTCGGTGTCACCGGCGAAGAGCGTCTCTCCGGTTACGGCGTCTCCTGGTGCGCGACGTGCGACGGATTCTTCTTCCGTGAGAAGACGATCGCGGTCGTCGGCGGCGGCGACTCCGCGATGGAAGAGGCCACGTTCCTCACCCGCTTCGCGTCCAAGGTCTACGTCATCCACCGCAAGGACTCTCTTCGCGCCTCCAAGATCATGCAGGAGCGCGCCTTCGCGAACGAGAAGATCGAGTTCATCTGGAACAGCGAGGTCGCAGAGATCCTCGGTGAGACCGCCGTCAACGGCGTCCAGCTGCGCTCCACGGTCGACGGCACGCTGCGCGACCTCCCGCTCGATGGTCTGTTCGTCGCGATCGGCAACGACCCGCGCACGCACCTCGTGCACGAGAAGCTGCAGCTGACCCCCGAGGGCACGATCTGGGTCGACGGACGCTCGTCCGTCACCTCGGTGCCCGGTGTGTTCGCCGCCGGCGACGTGATCGATCCCCACTACCGTCAGGCCATCACGGCTGCCGGTTCGGGAACCGTCGCGGCCCTCGACGCAGAGCACTTCCTCGCCGACCTGGAGGACATGTCGGTCGAGGTCCCCGCTGCGGAGGCCGCAGAGGTCATCACCGCCTGAGCGCGGTGGGAACAGTTTCCCCTCGTCTGCTGTTATAGCTGACGAACCTCGAATCAAGGAGAACTCTGATGAGTGCAAAGGCTACGAGCCAGGCGACCTGGGAGCAGGACGTACTGCAGGCCGACGGTCCCGTGCTGGTGGACTTCTGGGCGGAATGGTGCGGCCCGTGTCGCATGGTCGCCCCGGTGCTGGACGAGATCCAGTCGGACAACCCCGACAAGATCACGATCCTCAAGCTCAACGTCGACGAGAACCCCGAGCTCGCCATGAAGTACCAGATCACGTCGATCCCGGCGATGAAGGTGTTCCACGGCGGTGAGGTCAAGACGACCATCATCGGCGCCAAGCCGAAGTTCGCCCTCGAGAAGGACCTCGCCGACTTCATCGGCTGATCCCCTCCACGCGAATCGGGCCGTCGTCTCTCCTCCGGGAGGCGGCGGCCCGTTCGCATGTCCCTGGGACTCGTCACGATCTGCTGAGCCGGCCCCGATCAGCGGATGCCTCCGCGCCCCCTGTCAGCGGATCGGGACCGCGTCGGCAGATCGGGCGCCCGACGGCTCATTTGTCGGAGGCGTCGACGTGGGGCAGCCCCTGCGCCTGGCGCGCGCGGTCGACGATCTCCTGGATCACCGGACCCTTGGCCGCGTTGTACGTCGACGTCCCACGCGCAGCGGCGGCCACAGCGTCGCATTTCGCGTGCGTGTAGCGATCGGCATCCTCAGGGTGCGCCAGGAGCCAATCTCGAAGGATCCGCTGGTTCACGGCATCCCACTCGGATGCTGCGAAGAAGTGCGCGATGCGGGTCCGGATGCCGTGCTCCTCGAACACCATGACGGGGTGGCTGCGCACACCACTGCCGATCTCCCAGCCGATCGCCTCGAGGGCCCCTCGATGCGCGTCGAAGTCATCGACGCTCTCGATCCGCACCGCGATGTCGATGATCGGCTTCGCGCGCATCCCTGGCACGGCCGTGGAGCCGATGTGCTCGATCACCCAGTCAGGGTCGCCGTGCGCACGCAGCTCCGCAGCGATCTCCGCGAAACGCCCCGGCCACGCCGGGTCGTACGACACGAGCTGCCGAGGCATGGTCAGAGGCGCGCGGTCAGGACGCGTCGGCGACGGTCGGATCCCAGCGTCGGTGGCGCTGCTTCTCGTCGAGCAGCCCCCAGACAGCCGGAGTGAGCTCGGGGTACTCCAGGGCGATCTGGCGCAGCACACGGTAGTGACGGGCCTCATTCGGGCGCACACCGTCGTTCGCGGTGATGTTGTCGGCGCGCAGGAGGTACACGACGAGCTCATCGACGCTCGGCAGCTCCTCCATGAACTCCCAGGGGTCTTCACCACCGAGGAGGCGCTCCTGCACGATGACCGCGAGTTCGTCAGCCGCTTCTGCTCGCAGCACTTCGAGGCTGGCGCGACGGGGGACGGACTCGCTCATGCTTCCAGCCTACGCGCGACTCCGACGTGGTCGGCGCTCGACCTTGGTGTCCTCCTGCATATCCTCGAGCTCCTTGCCCTTGGTCTCCGCAACCTTGAAGTACACGAAGAAGAACGAGAGCAGCGCGAAGAACGCGTAGAACCCGTAGGCGAACGGCAGGCCGATCGCCGAGAAGGCGGGGAACGTCGTCGAGATGAAGAAGTTCGCGACCCACTGCGCCGCTGCAGCGACTGCGAGGGCGCCGGCGCGGATCGAGTTCGGGAACATCTCGCCCAGCAGCACCCACACGAGCGGACCCCAGGTGGCTCCGAAGAAGACGACGAAGCCGTTCGCGCAGATGAGTGCGACGGTGGCCCACGGATCCGGGAGCGTCACCGCGCCCGCGGCATCCAGTGTCCCGAAGGAGAACGCGAGCGCCATCAGCCCCAGCGTGAGCGTCATGCCGACAGAGCCGACCAGGAGCATGATCCGGCGGCCGACCTTGTCGACGAGGAGGATCGCGACGATCGTCACCACGATGTTCGTGACGGAGGTGATCACGGTGATGAGGAGGGCTTCAGACTCGCCGAATCCGACCGACTGCCACAGCGTCGTCGAGTAGTAGAAGATCACGTTGATGCCGACGAACTGCTGGAAGACCGAGAGCAGGATGCCGACCCAGACGATCGGCTTCAGTCCGAGCCGGTTCCCACGCAGGTCGCGCAGCGACTCGGTGCGCTCAGTGTTGAGCGTGCCGGTGATCTCGGCGATCTTCGCCTTCACATCGACGGCCCCGGTGACGGTCGTCAGCACCTCGGTCGCCTTGTCGAGCTGCCCCTTCGCCACGAGGTACCGCGGTGACTCCGGCAGCCGCAGCGACATGACGCCGTAGACGATCGAGGGGACTGCACCGGCGATGAACATCCAGCGCCAGGCGTCCAGGCCCCACAGCGGCTCCGCAGCGCCTCCCGCGACGTTCGCGAGCATCGCGTCGGAGAGCAGGGCGATGAAGATACCGGTGACGATCGCGAGCTGCTGCAGCGACCCCAGCCGTCCGCGGACGTGCGCCGGCGACACCTCGGCGATGTACGCCGGTGCGATGACGGATGCCGCGCCGACACCGAGTCCGCCCACGACACGCCAGATGATCAGGTCGACGACTCCGAAGGAGAAGCCGGATCCGAGCGAGGAGAGGAGGAAGAGCACGGCCGCGACGACCATGACAGGGATGCGGCCGAAGCGGTTGGCCAGCGGACCGGCGAACCACGCACCGACAGCGCAGCCGATCAGCGCCGACGACACGGCGAAGCCCTTGAGGCCGACGCCGAGATCGAAGCCCGACTGGCTGCCAGCCAGGGCATCCACTGCGCCGTTGATCACGGCGGTGTCGAACCCGAACAGGAAGCCGCCGAGAGCGGCAGCGATACTGACCGCGATGACGCGACCTCGTATGGGTGAACCAGGCTGTGTGCGCGACATTGTGCCCCTCCTCGACATCATCTGACGCGAGTCTAGGCCTGTCGGTCCGGTCCGCGGGGATCACCCGCGAACGTGGAAAGGATCAGCTCCGACCGTAGCTCTCCTCGCCGAGTTCCTCGAGAATGCGGTTCAGATCTTGGATCGACGCGAAATCGATGGTGACCTGGCCTTTGCGAGCACCCAGAGCGATCTTCACGCGGGTGTTCAATCGGTCGCCGAGCTTGCCGGCGACCTCGTCGAGATACGCGCGGCGTGCACCGGGCGTCGCCTTCGTCGTCCTCGCGCCGGCCGCGGGCAGGTTCTTCGCCGCCTCTTCCGTCGCGCGGACCGAGAGGTCCTCGTTCACGACCTTGTCGGCGAGACGCTGCATCGCTTCAGGCGTGTCGAGACTGAGGATCGCTCGCGCATGGCCCGCCGTGAGGACGCCTGCTGCGACGCGCTGCTGCACCGGCACCGGCAGCTTGAGCAGACGGATCGTGTTGCTGATCTGCGGGCGGGAGCGACCGATACGGGTCGCCAGCTCCTCCTGCGTGATCCCGAAGTCCTCGAGCAGCTGCTGGTAGGCGGATGCCTCTTCCAGCGGGTTGAGCTCCGAGCGGTGCAGGTTCTCGAGCAGCGCGTCACGGAGCAGATCCTCGTCAGCGGTCTCACGGACGATCACCGGGATCGTCTCGAGCCCGGCCTCGCGAGCAGCGCGCGTACGCCGCTCCCCCATGATCAGCTCGTACTCGCCCTCGCCGTTCTTGCGGACGACGACAGGCTGCAGCACGCCGAACTCCCGGACGCTGTGCACCAGCTCCGCGAGGTCCTCCGGGTTGAAGTGCGTGCGCGGCTGGCGCGGGTTCGGCACGATCGAGTTCGGATCGACGTGCACCAGGTGGATGCCGGGGACAGCGGCGAGATCGGCTGCCGGCTCCGGCGCTGTGGTCTCGGATGCCGGACGGAGACTCGCTCCGGGGAAGAACACGTCGACCGGCCGCTCTGACTGGTCCGCGGTGGGGATGAGAGCGCCGATTCCACGGCCCAATCCAGTGCGCTTCGCCATCATTTCTCCTTGCTCTGCGCCGCTGCACGCGACGCGATCTCGACAGCTGCTTCGCGGTAGGCGATCGCGCCGGCGGATTGCCCATCGTAGGCGATCACGGTCTGTCCGAAACTCGGCGCCTCCGACACCCGCACGGAGCGCGGGATGACGGTTTCGAGCACCTGGGTCGGGAAGTGGGTGCGCACCTCATCCGCCACCTGCTGCGCAAGGCGCGTGCGCCCATCGAACATCGTCAGCAGGATGGTTGAGAGGTGCAGCTTGGGGTTCAGATGCTTCTGGATCATCTGGATGCTGCCGAGCAGCTGACTCAGTCCCTCGAGTGCGTAGTACTCGCACTGAATCGGGATGAAGACCTCGGATGCCGCGGTGAACGCGTTGATCGTGAGGAGCCCGAGCGATGGAGGGCAGTCGATGATCACGAAGTCGATGTGCGTGCTTTCGAGGTACTCCTCGAGTGCACGACGGAGGCGGTGCTCACGTGCGACCTGGCTCACCAGCTCGATCTCCGCGCCGGCGAGGTGAATCGTACTGGGAGCGCAGAGGAGGTTCGGATCCTCCGGGCTCTGCTGCACGATGTCCGCCAAGGCGGTGTCGTTGATCAGCACGTCATAGACGCTCGGTGTGTCCGCACTGTGCGGCACACCCAGCGCGGTCGATGCGTTGCCCTGCGGATCGAGGTCGATCACCAGGACCTTCGCGCCGAGGCCGGCGAGAGCGGCGGCGGTGTTCACGGCGGTCGTGGTCTTCCCCACGCCACCCTTCTGATTCGACACGGTCAGCACGCGGGTATCCCCACTGAACTCCACTTTCGTGGATTCCAGCGTGCGTCGGCGAGCCGAGAGGTCTGCGAGTTCCCGCGCGAGCGGTGTATCCATACCGAACGAATCGTTCGAGGATGCCTTTTCGGACTGTTTCACGTGAAACATCCACTCCTTTCGGGGCCGCGTTCCACTCTAATCGCTGGGGTGGACGTTCTCTCATTCGCGTGCGTTTCGGGGATGGTTCGTGTCCTGCTTTCGGGGCGTGTGGTGGGGGTCCGCTGGCATTGCTCGGTGTCGCTGCCGTGCGCTGGTCGACAGAGGGGGACACTGTTCGCAGCGTCCCGCTTACTCCGCGGCTGCGTGCGGGGAGTCCCGGCAACGCGTGGTGAGGGGTGTCACCCCTGTGAGGTGCACGTGGGGCCATGCCACCTCCAGGCCGCACCAGATCCGAGCCGCGCCACCTCCGAGCCATGCCACATCCGGGCCATGCCACATCCGGGCCCCGCCACCTCCCGGCCGCACCACATCCCGGCCCCGCCACATCCCGGCCGCACCACCTCCAGGCCGCACCACCTCCAGGCCGCACCACCTCCAAGCCGCACCACCTCCAAGCCGCACCACCTCCAAGCCGCACCACCTCCGAGCCATGCCACATCCGGGCCCTGCCACGTCCAGGCCGCGCCAACTCCCGGCCGCGCCAACTCCCGGCCGCGCCACATCCGGGCCCTGCCACCTCCCGGCCGCGCCACATCCGGGCCGTGCCACATCCGGGCCGTGCCACCTCTGGCGTCGAGCAACCTCCGGGCCGCGCCACCGTGGGTCGCTGAGCCTGTCGAAGCGACTGGTGCTCGCATTCCGAACCTGTTTCCCGTGAAACATCTGCCACTCCCCGACCGGGGCAGAAGCGCGGTTCGGTCAGCGCGCGAGCAGGCGAAAGTGCATCGAGCACGCCAGACGCCGACGACCGAGAGCTGAGGTGACATCGCCGTGTTCGTCCCGCTCGCGATGGCAATGCCCCAACGTGGCATTCCCCACGACCTGGGTCGCTGAGCCGGTCGAACCGCTGACGGCAACGGACATCTGCGGTCGATCTGTGTGCGACCTGTGGCACTCCCCTCTCCGCGTCGAGATGCGCGTGCTCGGCGCGTCCGCCCCCGGCCGGCCGGAATGAGCGCATCAGACCCCGGTGACGAGCTCGCGATCAACCCGGTCACGCTAGCGCGGATACTGCAGTCTCGACGATGAAGATCGAGACGACGGCACCGTCAGCCGAGCGAGTCGCTGACGGTGTCGAGACGAGGAGCGCCAGGAACGCTGCCGTCGTGTTTCACGTGAAACTTCTGGCACTCCCGTTCACGAGGAAACGACGCAGGTTCGCCGATATCTACCCAGGCTCCGCCTCTGTAAAGACCGGGGGTCGTCAGCGAGCACGCAAGCCAGACGACGACGCCAGGTGCGCATCGCCCGGATCCGCAGTGAATGGAGTCATCAGTACCTGCTCCAACGAATTGTTGGGCCTGCACGGAACACCGAGCGGAATGCGATGTCGAGATGTTTCACGTGAAACGTCGCTCGCTCCCCTCCCGGAGGGCGATCGAAGACGGCTCGTCCTGTTTTGGTGCCCATCCGTGCTGGTCCTCAGACGCATCGCCGAGGCGACGCAGCCACGAGACGCAGCAACGAGACGCAGCCAAGACGCGGACGCAGAGGGGCCGTCGGACCTGAGACCAGCGCACGCATCAGCCGGTGCCGAGTGGGTGGATGACGCAGTCAAGGCGTGAATGGAACCGCAGACGAGGGCGATTCCACGTCATACGCGTGGCACTCCCCTCCCTGGGCAACACCTCGTTTTCGGCCGAAGTTCGTACAGATCGGCCAGTAGTCGGCGAGTTGTTCGCCGTCAACCAATCTCGACACCGTGACGAGGGGCCGGCTCCGATGCACGTGGCGGCCCTCGCTTTCGTTCTCATTCCACACCCGTGCTCCCGCGGTACTGTCCCCGAGACTGCATCGGCCCGTAACCCCGCTACCTCCTGGAGTGTCCGACGAGCACAGGACCGGCACATTCCTGTCTTTGAGCCTCGATATGCCGAGCAGCTCTCCGCTGCAAGCAGGCCATGACGAACGGTCCAGTCTGCGCTCCGGGGTAGGGACGTGCCAGGCGTTTCACGTGAAACGTCATGATTGCGAACTGTCTCGCAACGCCTCACCAGGTCCAGCGGCTGACGTGGCGAAGATCGCCGATTGGCTTTGACTGACCTGAGTGAGCAACAGCGTGTCGAGGCTTCTCGTGATGTGCTCGTGCCGCCAGTCGTCGCCAGTCTCATGCAGCTGGGCGGCAGGAAGCAGCTTCCGGGGCGTTGCCTCCGTGAACGGACACGGATGCCCCACACTCTGGGACCATGCCTCCCAACTGCGGTGACTCTGGGCGCGGGCGCGAAACGAGGTTCGGACTCTCTCGACCAGGCCACTCGCCACAGCACCCAGACCAGGAACTCGTCACTTCGCGCCGTATACGCACGGGGTTTCACGTGAAACACGTGGTACGCCCTGTCCGGGAGTTCGCTCGCGAACGCCACACTGAACCGCCACCACCACACGTCATTCAGGCCAGTTGCGATGCCGAACATACGAAACAGGGAGGGATCCCCCACAGGGAAAGAATCACCCGAGCGCGTCACACCCGGAATCTGGCTGCCAGGGCCACTGGGATCACTCGCGATCGCATCCGCCGTTCCGAGGCGTACCTATGTTTCACGTGAAACATAGGTTTCTCCCCGCCGACGAATCCTCAAGCGAAGAGGCCGGCGCCCAGCGCCACGTACGCCCGTCACCGCGTGCGAGCGAGGTGGCGCGTCAGAGTGCGACGGCGATGGGCGTTCCGAGCGACTATCGGCAGAGCGCACGCCGCGAGGGTCTCCCGACGAGTGAGACAAGCCGATCGCCTGCAAACCAAGCCAGCGCGCCACTCCGCCCAGATGTTTCACGTGAAACACCTGCTATCGAACAACCGCCCGCACCACTCGGGTGGTCTCAGTGAGAACTCCCTCACCGAGCACCTCGACGCGCACGTCCGTCAGCTTGAACTTCTTGATCTGCTTCTGCGCGGCTTCGATCTCGTTCGCAGCATTCATGCCCTTGAGCACGGTGATCTCACCGCCATCACGTACGAGCGGTGCCGTCAGTGGAATCAACGTCCGCAACGCACTCACCGCACGAGCCGTCACGACGTCGAATCCCGTGGGGTGACGGACGTCTTCTGCCCGCGCGCGCAGGATCTCGACGTTCTCGAGCGCCAGTGCATCGACCTGTTCGGAGAGCCAGGTCACCCTGCGCTCCATGGGTTCGATCAAGGTCCAGTGCACGTCAGGGCGAGCAATCGCAAGGACCAGCCCAGGCAGTCCCGCCCCGGAACCGATGTCTGCGACAGAACCGTGGAACAGCGGTGCGGCAATGACGCTGTTCAGAATGTGCCGGCTCCAGAGCCGCGGGAGTTCGAGCGGACCGATGAGTCCGCGCTCCTCTCCCTGCTCTGCGAGCGCATTCGTGAAGGCACGGGCGACCTCGATGCGATCCCCGAAGAGCTCCACTGCAACAGCGGGCTCGACCTCGAGGTCACTCATCGCAGCATCCGATGCAATGTTTCACGTGAAACATCAACGACGACGAAGGACCGTGTGACGGTCTGCACCCTCGCCGTATGACTCGGAGACGAGACCACGCTCGGACGCGATGTCGTGCACCAGCTTGCGCTCGTAACTCGACATTGCGGGCAGCGAAGCCTGTGAGGCGCCCTCGTCGAGCTTCACGCCGGCAGCATCCACCAGCTTCTCCAGCTGACGACGACGAGCATCGCGCGATCCGCCGATGTCGAGGATCAGGCGCGAGAACGCGCCGGTCTTGTTCTGCACCGCGAGGCGGGTCAGCTCCTGCAGTGCCTGCACGGTGTCCGGAGCGGAGAGCAGCGCAAGGCCGTCGTCCTCCGCCTCGACCGACACGTAGGCACGGCCCTGGCGTACATCCAGGTTGAGGTCGCCATCGATGTCCGCGATGTCGAGGAGTTCTTCGAGGTAGTCCGCGGCGACGTCGCCCTCGTTCTCGAGCTGAGCGACAGTGGGCTCGACGCTAGTGGTGGTGATGCTGTCGGTCATGACGCGCTGCCCTTCTTCTTCGCACGCTTCTTGCCCACCGGCTGCTGACGCTTGGGGGCTTCCGCCTTGGCCTTCTCGGCCTCGGCGAGCAGACGCTGCTGCTCTGCCTCGTACGCGGCCATCGGGATGATCTTGCCGGACGAGTCGATCGCCTTGCCCTTGCGAGCCAGACGCTCTTCGCGGGCCTTGGCTGCCTCGGATCCGGGCGTCGGCATCTCACGGATGACGAGGAACTGCTGGCCCATGGTCCAGAGGTTCGAGATGAACCAGTAGACGACGACGCCGAGCGGGAAGAAGACACCGGAGAAGATGAAGCCCAGCGGCAGGATGTAGAGCATGATCTTCTGCATCTGGTACGCCTGGCCGGTCTTGGCCTCAGGCGACAGGTTCTTCGAGATGATCTGCAGCTGGGTGAAGAACTGCGAGCCGATCATGAGCACGACGAGCGTGACCAGGATGATGATCGCCGTGGTGTTGCCGGCGTCGACCGCGTTGCCGAGAGTCTCGTGGAGCGAGGCGACGTCGAACAGCTTGGCGTCGTAGAACTCCTTGGTGAGCTCAGGGCTCATGAAACCCACACCACCGATCCCCGCCTCGGCATGCTTCTTCACGTCGCTGAGCACACTGAACAGGGAGAAGAAGATGGGCATCTGCACGAGCAGCGGCAGACAGCTCGACATCGGCGTCGTGCCGTGCTTCTTGTACAGCGCCATGGTCTCGCGGCTCATCGCCTCACGAGAGAGCTGATCCTTCTTGCCGCGATACTTCTCCTGAACTTTCCGCAGTTCAGGAGCGATTTCCATCATCTTTCGCTGGCTCTTGATCTGCTTCACGAACAGCGGGATCAGGGCAGCGCGCACCACGATGACGAGGCCGACGATCGACAGCACCCAGGTGAGACCGGAGGCGGCAGGCAGGCCCACCGTGGTGAGCAGCCAGTGCCAGGCGACGAGCACGAGCTCGACGACCCACTTCAGCGGCCAGAGGATGGTTCCGATCAGATCGAATCCACCGGAAGACGGGGCCGGCGACGGTGAGACGCTGGCGAGCAGGAGATCAAGGCCCACCGTTCAGTCCTTTCGGGAAGGGACGACGAAACCGGATGCAGTCAGGTCGTGATGGAAGTGCTTATGCGGCTGTACGTCGTCGACGCCACCGCGAGTCCAGGGATTGCAGCGGAGGATGCGCCAGACAGAGAGAGCAGTTCCCCGCACAGCGCCGTGCTGCTGCACCGCACCTACAGCGTAAGCCGAACAGGAGGGATAGTAGGCACACACATCTCCGTACATCGGAGAGATCACCTTGCGATACCCGGTGAGGAACCCGAGCACGAGGTTCCGCGGCAGGAGCGGGATGCTCCGCCAGAGGTCCGTGCCGCGCAGATGTGCCGTCCCGATCGACGACGCCGGCAGGGCAGTCATGCCGACACCTCGAGCGGTGCGCGCTGCAGTCGAGCGAGGCACCTGTTCACATCGGCGCTCAACTCGGCGTAGGTCGCTGTGGCGGATGCAGGAAGGGCACGGATGACGACATCCGTGCCCTCAGGGACGCGTGGCAGCGCCTCCGCGCAGACGGCTTTCAGTCGCCGTCGAACGGTGTTGCGCACGACGGCGTTCCCGACCTGCTTGCTGATGATGAATCCGAACCGTACGGCTCTGCTCTCACCCGTCGACCACATCGAGGTGACGACGCGCGCCCCGCCACAACGCGATCCACGTCGAACGACCAGACGATAGTCGCTCCCGCGGGTCAGTCGATACGGGCGGGCGAGCACAGCGGCTTACGCGGAGAGCTCGGTGCGGCCCTTCGCACGGCGGGCTGCGAGGATGCCGCGGCCTGCACGCGTGCGCATGCGGGCACGGAAGCCGTGCTTCTTGGCGCGGCGACGGTTGTTGGGCTGGAAGGTGCGCTTAGTCATGGAATCACTCCGAGAATGCTGCCACCGGATTCACTCTGACCGGAGACATGGGGAACTGCCAAAAAAATGGCATAAGTCAACCAAGTAAGGGTACGTCCTGGCGGCGCGCAGAGCAAATCTGCGCGCCGTGACGTGGCCTCTGGTGAGTACCGCACAGCCATTATCCACAACCTGCGCGCAGCAGCCTCGCACAACACGCGCGTGTGTTTTCAAGGCCAGGTTGCTGATCGGGGCCACGGTGACTACCGTGGCATCCGAAGTTATCCACAGGTCGCCGGAGCACGAACGGGGCCTCACCGAACCCCCGCGCGGAGCGTCATGTCATCACCAGCCCAGCCCGACGTTCCGATCTGGACCACGGTGCAGGAGCTGCTCGTCGATGACGACCGTGTCACTCCGCAGCTCCAGGGCTTCCTGAGCCTTGCCGTCCCGGCCGGCGTGATGGCTGCGACGCTGTACCTCGACGTGCCGAACGACCTCACCGCCGCACAGATCAACAAGCGCCTTCGCCTGCCGATCATGGAGGCGCTCTCGCATATCGGCGACGAGGTCACCTCCTTCCGCGTGGTCGTGAACCATGAGCTCGCCGAACAGCCGACCGCACCGATCTCGATCGGCGACTTCGGCAGGCAGGACGGCGACTTCGCGCGTCAGGAGCACCAGCAGCAGCGCGTCGAGTCGCCCATGGAGCAGCCGACGCAGATGCGCCACGAATCGCGTCTCAACCCGAAGTACACCTTCGATAACTTCGTGATCGGTCAGTCCAACCGCTTCGCGCATGCGGCGGCGGTCGCCGTGGCCGAGGCGCCGGCGAAGGCATACAACCCGCTGTTCATCTACGGCGACTCCGGGCTCGGCAAGACGCACCTTCTGCACGCGATCGGCGACTACGCGCAGTCCCTCTATCCGGGGGTCAAGGTGCGGTACGTGTCGAGCGAGGAGTTCACGAACGACTTCATCAACTCGATCGCCAACAACCGCGGTGCCGCATTCCAGGCGCGCTATCGCGAGGTCGACATCCTCCTGATCGACGACATCCAGTTCCTGCAGGGACGCGCCGAGACGCAGGAAGCCTTCTTCCACACCTTCAACACGCTCCACGACCACAACAAGCAGGTGGTGATCACGAGCGATGTCGCACCGAAGCATCTGACCGGCTTCGAGGATCGGATGCGCAGCCGCTTCGAGTGGGGTCTGATCACGGACGTGCAGGCGCCCGACCTCGAGACTCGTATCGCGATCCTCCGGAAGAAGGCTCAGAGCGAGGCGCTCCACATCCCGGACGAGGTGCTCGAGTACATCGCGACCGTGGTGTCGTCGAACATCCGCGAGCTCGAGGGTGCGCTGATCCGCGTCTCGGCCTTCGCGAGCCTGAACCGCTCGGCCCTCGACATCTCCCTCGCCCAGACCGTGCTGCGGGACATCGTCGACACGGCGGAGGACAACATCATCTCGCCGACCGACATCATCACGGCGACCGCTCAATACTTCAAGCTCACGGTCGACGACCTCTACGGCTCGAGCCGCTCGCAGCAGATCGCCACGTCGCGACAGATCGCCATGTATCTGTGCCGTGAGCGCACGAGCCTCTCGCTCCCGAAGATCGGACAGCTGTTCGGCAACCGCGACCACACGACGGTGATGTACGCCTACAAGAAGATCAGCGAGCTCATGAAGGAGCGTCGCTCGATCTACAACCAGGTCACCGAGATCACCACGCAGCTGGGTCGCCGCTGAGACGGCGATCGGCCTCATCGGGAGGGGGCGCAGCATCCGAAACGGATGGTGCGTCCCCTTTTCGCTGTCCCGACACGCCCCGAGCCCATCCGATAGATGCCTCTATGCACATGTGGATAACTTGTGGATGACTGGTGCTCGGATCGGGACGAATGTGTGGGAAATCCAGAAACCTGTGGATAACTCCGGCGAAGTCGACATCACCGCGGATGCCGTCCAGCCCCGTATTCCTCAGGGTTTCCACAACTGACAACCGTGTAGTTCCCTACTCGCGTCTGCTTTCCACCGACTTATCCACAGTTTCAACAGTTGTTAACACCGTTAAGGAGTTAACCCTGAAGAAGCTCGATCCGATCACCAGACGGTGGATGGATCCGGATCCGAATCCCAAAAGTCTCGGGCGTAGGGATCAGCAGGACTGTGGGGCTAGCATGGGAAGCCCTGCACAGGGAAAGACGACGATCACGTCTCAGAATGACGACAAGGGAGCACCCGTGAGGTTTCAGGTCAACCGCGATGTCTTCAGCGAGGCTGTCTCGTTCGTCGTCAAGCTGCTGCCGCAGCGCAATCCGCAGCCGATTCTCGCCGGAGTCCTGATCGAGGCTGACGGATCCGGGCTCACCCTCTCGGCATTCGACTACGAAGCCTCGGCACGCACGACGATCGAAGCCACCGTCGAGACCCCCGGCACGATCCTGGTGCACGGTCGTCTGCTCTCCGACATCGCGAACCGTCTGCCGAACGCGCCGATCGAGATCGCCGTGGAAGACGATGGCGGCATCACGGTGACCTGCGGTTCCGCTCGCTTCACCCTCGCCGCCATGCCGGTCGAGGAATACCCGTCGATCCCCGAGGTGTCGGGCTCGTCGGGTGTCGTCCCGGCCGATGACTTCGCCACGGCGATCGCCCAGGTCGGCTTCGCTGCATCGCGCGATGACGTGACCCCGGTGCTCACCGGCGTGCAGCTCGAGGTCTCGGGCCAGAGCCTGAGCCTGGTCGCGACCGACCGGTACCGTGTGTCGCTGCGCGATGTCCCGTGGGATGGCGAGGCAGTCGACCAGTCGGCTCTCGTCCCGGCCCGCACCCTGCTCGAGGTCGGCAAGACGTTCGGTCACGCCGGCACGATCCAGATCGCCTTCTCCGGTGCAGGTGACCGCGAGATCATCGCATTCACCTCGGGCAACAAGACCGTGACGTCGCTGCTGATCAAGGGCAACTTCCCGCCGGTCCGCCGCCTCTTCCCCGAGCAGACGGATCACTACGCGGTCGTCAACACCGCCGACCTCGTCGAGGCCGTTCGCCGTGTGGCGCTGGTGCTCGACCGTGCGGCTCCGCTCCGCTTCACGTTCTCGCACGACGGCGTCACCATGGATGCCTCCGGTAGCGAGCACGCCCGTGCGTCGGAGTCGGTCGACGCGATCCTCAACGGCGGCGAAGAGGTCACGCTCGGCCTGAACCCGCAATACCTGATCGAGGCTCTCGGCGCGGTCAAGAGCGAGTTCGTCCGCGTGACGTTCACCTCGAGCGACAACGCGAACAAGCTCAGCCCGGTGCTGATCACGAGTCAGACTTCGGTCGACCAGGCAGGTCTCGACTCGTTCAAGTACCTGCTGCAGCCCAACCTGCTCCTGCGCTGAGCTCGCCAGTCCTCACCGGGCTCGGCTGCATGTCGGATCCCGAAGGTAGTGTGAACCCGTGATCGTGGAACACCTGAGTCTGGTCGATTTCCGCAATTATGCGACCGCTGACCTGGCTCTCCACCGCGGCCCGAACGTGCTCGTCGGCCGCAACGGTCAGGGCAAGACCAATCTCGCAGAGGCCGTCGTCTTCCTTGCCACTCTGGGTTCGCACCGGGTCTCGTCGGATGCTCCGATGGTGCGCGACGGTCAGGAGTACGCGATCATCCGTGCCCGGCTGGCGCACGGCGAACGTCGAGTGCTCGTCGAGGTGCAGCTCAACAAGCAGGGGTCGAACAAAGCACGCATCAACGGGTCGCCGTCGAAGGCGAGCGAACTCCCCCGCTACGCGCACGTCGTGCTCTTCGCCCCCGAGGACCTGCAGATCGTCCGTGGCGATCCGTCGGCTCGTCGCAGGTTCGTCGACCAGCTGCTGATCCAGCGCACGCCGAGGATGTCGTCGGTGCTGGCCGACTACGACCGAGTGCTCAAGCAGCGCAACGCCCTGCTGAAGTCGGCGCGGGCCAGAGGAGTCAAGGGCGAGGGACTCAGCACGCTGGATGTCTGGGACGACAAGCTCGTCGCACTCGGCTCCGAGATCATCACGGCTCGACAGCGACTCGCGGCCGACCTGCAGCAGCCGGTCGCGGAGGCCTATGCGTCGATCGCCGGCGAGGATCACAGCCCGCAGCTCGACTGGGCGCTCTCGGTCCGCGGGGCGGATCCGGAAGATGGAGTGGATGCTCCTGCCGAGACGTCGGGCGACATCGCCGAGATGTTCCACGCGGCCCTGCGCGACAAGCGATCGAACGAACTCGAGCGTGGACTCACGCTCACCGGACCGCACCGCGACGACCTGGTCCTGCGGGTGCGCTCGTTGCCGGTGAAGGGCTATGCCTCGCACGGCGAATCCTGGTCGATCGCACTCGCGCTTCGACTGGCGTCGGCAGAGCTGCTGCGCAGCGAGTCCCCTGCGGGTGACCCTGTGCTCATCCTCGACGACGTCTTCGCCGAGCTCGACGCCGACCGACGGCAGCGCCTTGCCGCGCTGACCGCCGGTTACGAGCAGGTGGTGGTCACGGCGGCGGTGGAGGAGGATATTCCCGCGGTGCTGCACGCCCACGTGGTGCGGATCACCGCAGGAACCATCAGCGATGAGCGGGACCCTTCGACAGGCTCAGGGACCCAGGCGGGTGCCGAGTCAGGGACCCAGACGGTGGCGGATTCGCAGACCGACGAAGCGACAGTGTCTGAGGTCCAAGGCACACTGGATGACGAGGAGGCGACGCATGACTGACATCTCGGCGAACATCGCCGCCGCGGCATCCGATGCCCCGGAGACCGTCGCGACCTACCTGCGCCTGCGCGGTCTCAACCCCAGCTCGAAGAACTGGAAGCGAAAGCGACGCATCGCGGTCGATGACGACAACGCTCCGTTCACACCGGGTCGCGACCCCGGTGCCCTCGGCGCGGTGCTCGACAAGCTCACCCGTGACGCCGGCTGGCAGGTCCCGCTTGCGCGGGAAGACCTCGTCCGTCAGTGGGCCGATCTCGCGGGCGCCGACACTGCGAAGCACTCCGAGCCGGTCTCGCTCGAGCGCGGCCTGCTCACCGTGAAGTGCGACTCGACGGCCTGGGCGAAGAACCTCCAGTACATGCGCGCGACCATCATCACCGAGATCGGACGACGCTATCCGGATGCCGGCGTGGAGAACCTCCGCTTCATCGGACCGGACGTTCCCTCCTGGAAATGGGGTCCCAGAGTCGTCCCAGGGCGGGGCCCGCGCGATACCTACGGGTAGGACACCATCGAGGGGGTTCCGACGGCTGAGAGGGCCACACACGGCCGTCTAGCGGGATTTCGCATCGAAACCCCGCTAGAATGGAAGTTCGTGATATCGATGTGGAGAATGCCCTCTGATGACACCTGAATCCCCTGCTGACGAGACTGAATCGACCAACGGGGGAACCCCCGACCCTTCGACGGGCTCAGGGACCGAGACTCCTGCTGAAGAGGTCCGTTCCACCTCGATCTCACCCAAGGTGAAGCAGCCCGGTGAGTACGGTGCTGACTCGATCCAGATCCTCGAAGGACTGGAAGCCGTCCGCAAGCGCCCCGGTATGTACATCGGCTCGACGGGCCCTCGCGGCCTGCACCACCTGGTCTACGAGATCGTCGACAACTCCGTCGACGAGGCGCTGGCCGGCTATGCAGACACCATCTCCGTGACCCTCCTCGCCGACGGCGGCGTGCAGGTCATCGACAACGGCCGCGGCATCCCGGTCGACCCGCACTCCTCCGACCCGTCGAAGTCGACCGTCGAGGTGGTGCTGACGATCCTGCACGCCGGTGGAAAGTTCGGCGGCGGCGCCTACGCCGTCTCGGGCGGTCTGCACGGTGTCGGCTCGTCCGTCGTGAATGCGCTGTCCACCCGCTTCGACGTCGCGGTCAAGCAGAAGGGCTTCGTCTGGCGGCACAGCTTCGCCGAGGGCGGCGTTCCGCAGCAGCAGCTCATCAAGGGCGAAGCGACCGACGAGACCGGAACCAGCATCACGTTCTGGCCGGACGCGTCGATCTTCACCGAGACGATCGACTTCGACTACGACACGCTGCGCACCCGCTTCCAGCAGATGGCGTTCCTGAACAAGGGGCTGCGCATCGAGCTCCTCGATGAGCGCGAGGCGTCCGCCTACGAGATCGAGGAAGACGGCGCCACGACGACCAAGCAGCCGGGCGACGTGTTCTTCTATGAGCGCGGACTCGTCGACTACGTCGAGTACCTGAACAAGGTGCGCCATGCCGAGGTCGTGAACGAGGAGATCATCGCGTTCGAGTCCGAGGACATCGCACGCAAGATCTCGCTCGAGGTCGCGATGCAGTGGACCACCTCGTACACCGAGAATGTCTTCACCTACGCGAACACCATCAACACGCACGAGGGTGGTACGCACGAGGAGGGCTTCCGCGCCGCACTGACCACGCTGGTCAACAAGTACGCGCGTGCGAACAACATCCTCAAGGAGAAGGACGACAACCTCTCCGGCGACGATGTGCGAGAGGGACTGACCGCGGTCATCTCGATCAAGCTCGGCGAGCCGCAGTTCGAGGGGCAGACGAAGACGAAGCTCGGCAACACCGAGGCCAAGGCGTTCGTGCAGAAGGTCGTCGGCGATCAGCTCGGCGACTGGTTCGACCGCAACCCGGCGCAGGCGAAGAACATCATCCGCAAGGCGCTGGATGCCGCGACCGCCCGCCTCGCCGCACGCAAGGCTCGCGAGACCGCTCGCCGCAAGAGTGTGTTCGAGTCGGCGGCGATGCCCGACAAGCTCAAGGACTGCACCAGCAAGGACCCGTCGATCAGCGAGATCTTCCTCGTCGAGGGTGACTCGGCAGGTGGCTCGGCGGTGCAGGGCCGCGACCCGCACACGCAGGCGATCCTCGCGCTCCGCGGCAAGATCCTCAACGTCGAGCGCGCGCGTCTCGACAAGGCGCTCGGCAACCGCGAGGTCCAGGCGATGATCCAGGCCTTCGGCACCGGCATCGGCGAGGACTTCGACATCGAGAAGGCCCGCTATCACAAGATCGTCCTGATGGCGGATGCCGACGTCGATGGCCAGCACATCACGACGCTGCTGCTGACATTGCTGTTCCGCTACATGCGCGGACTCATCGAGGCCGGCTTCGTGTACCTCGCGATGCCGCCGCTCTACCGCCTGAAGTGGTCGAACTCGGCGCACGAGTACGTGTTCAGCGACGCCGAGCGCGACGCCCTGCTCAAGCACGGGCTCGACAACGGCAAGCGGATCCCGAAGGATGCCGGCATCCAGCGCTACAAGGGTCTCGGTGAGATGAACCCGAAGGAGCTGTGGGAGACCACGATGGATCACGCCACGCGCACGCTGCAGCAGATCACCATCGAGGATGCCGCAGCAGCCGACGAGATCTTCAGTGTGCTGATGGGCGAGGACGTCGAGTCCCGCCGCAGCTTCATCCAGCGCAACGCCAAGGACGTGCGCTTCCTGGACATCTGATCGGCCGGGCACAGCGCCCGCCGACGAAGACACAGGTCGCGACACAGAGAGATTGACACATGACTGACGAAGAACGCCCCGAGCTGGCACACGAGCACGGCAAGATCGACCAGGTCGACCTGCAGTCCGAGATGCAGCGCAGCTATCTCGACTACGCGATGGCCGTGATCGTGGGCCGTGCCCTCCCCGACGTCCGCGACGGATTGAAGCCGGTGCACCGCCGTGTGATCTACGGCATGTACGACGGCGGGTTCCGCCCGGACAAGTCGTTCTCGAAGTGCGCCCGTGTGGTCGGCGAGGTCATGGGTCAGTACCACCCGCACGGCGACTCGGCGATCTATGACGCCCTGGTGCGTCTCGTGCAGCCGTGGTCGCTGCGCTACCCGCTCGCGCTCGGCCAGGGCAACTTCGGCTCGCCCGGCAACATGGGTGCGGCTGCTCCTCGGTACACCGAGACGAAGATGGCCCCGCTCGCGCTCGAGATGGTGCGGGACATCGAAGAGGAGACCGTCGACTTCCAGGACAACTACGACGGTCAGACCCAGGAGCCGACGGTCCTCCCGGCGCGCTTCCCGAACCTGCTCGTCAACGGTTCCGTCGGCATCGCGGTCGGCATGGCCACCAACATCCCGCCGCACAACCTGCGCGAGGTGTCGGATGCCGCGCTCTGGGCGCTCGACAACCCGGACGTCACGCGCGAGGAGCTCCTCGACGGGCTGATGCAGCGCGTTCCCGGTCCCGACTTCCCGACCGGCGCGCAGATCCTCGGCACGAAGGGCATCCACGAGGCCTACCGCACGGGTCGTGGCTCCATCACGATGCGCGCTGTCGTCAACGTCGAGGAGATCCAGGGCCGCACGTGCCTCGTGATCACCGAGCTCCCGTACCAGGTCAACCCCGACAACGTCGCGGTGAAGATCGGTGACCTGGTCCGCGACGGCAAGATCGGCGGCATCGCCGACATCCGCGACGAGTCCTCGGACCGCACGGGTCAGCGTCTCGTCGTCGTGCTGAAGCGCGACGCGGTGGCCAAGGTCGTGCTGAACAACCTGTACAAGCACACGCAGCTGCAGGAGAACTTCGGCGCGAACATGCTCGCGATCGTCGACGGCGTGCCGCGCACGCTCGCGATCGACGGCTTCATCACGAACTGGATCGCGCACCAGATCGACGTGATCGTCCGCCGCACCGAGTTCCGTCTCCGCGAGGCCGAGAAGCGCATGCACATCCTGCGCGGTTACCTCAAGGCGCTCGATGCGCTCGACGAGGTCATCGCGCTGATCCGCCGTTCGCAGACCACGCAGGAAGCGAACGAGGGACTGCAGGGCCTCCTCGAGATCGACGAGATCCAGGCCGACGCGATCCTGCAGATGCAGCTCCGCCGCCTCGCCGCACTCGAGCGTCAGAAGATCATCGAGCAGGCCGCCGAGCTCGAAGCGCTGATCACGGACTACAAGGCGATCCTCGCCGACGAGGGCCGCCAGCGCACCATCATCCGCGAGGAGCTCACGGCGATCGTCGACCGCTTCGGTGACGAGCGCCGCACGCACATCCTGCACGGCTTCGACGGCGACGTCTCGATGGAAGACCTCATCGCCGAAGAGGAGATGGTCGTCACCGTCACCCGTGAGGGCTACATCAAGCGCACGCGCAGCGACAACTACCGTTCGCAGCACCGCGGCGGCAAGGGCATCAAGGGCGCGCAGCTGCGTGCGGATGACATCGTCGAGCACTTCTTCGTGACGACGACGCACCACTGGCTGTTGTTCTTCACCGACAAGGGCCGCGTCTACCGCGCGAAGACCTACGAGGTGCCGGAGGCCGGCCGGGATGCGAAGGGCACGCACGTCGCGAACCTCCTCGCGCTCCAGCCCGACGAGAGCATCGCCCAGGTGCTCGACATCCGCGACTACAAGGTCGCGGACTATCTCGTGCTGGCGACGCGCGAGGGTCTCGTCAAGAAGACCCGCCTCGACGTCTACGACACGAACCGTCAGGGCGGTGTCATCGCGATCCGCCTGAACGACGAGGACGAGCTGGTCAGCGCACTGCTCGTCGACGCGACGGACGACATCCTCATGATCAGCCGCCGCGGCATGTCGGTGCGCTTCGAGGCGACCGATGAGGCGCTTCGCCCCATGGGCCGCGCGACCGCAGGTGTGCGGGGCATGAAGTTCAAGATCGACACGGACTGCCTCCTCTCGGCATCCGTCGCAGCCCCTGGGAAGTTCGTGTTCGTGGTCACCGACGGAGGGTACGCGAAGCGCACCGCCGTCGAGGAGTACCGCGTGCAGGGACGAGGCGGAACAGGCATCAAGGTCGCGAAACTCAACGACGATCGGGGCACCCTCGCGGGCGGTCTGATCGTGTCTGAGGACGACGAGGTCCTTGTGGTTCTGTCCAGCGGCAAGGTGGTACGCTCTGCCGTGGCCGAGGTGCCCGCCAAGGGTCGCGACACCATGGGAGTGGTGTTCGCACGGACGACGGAAGCCGACCGGATCCTCGCCATCGCCCGCAATGGTGAGCGGGGCCTCAGCGAGGAAGACGAATCGGCTGAGGTGGAGACGGCACCCGAGGCCGCCGCCTCCGAGACGACAGAGAACCCTGAGGAAGCAGACGCATGAGCACGGTAGCCGACAAGCTGGCGAAGAAGTCCACGCGCAAGACCGGGGGCAAGCAGGTCCGCCTGCGCCTCGTGTACGTCGACTTCTGGTCGGCCGTGAAGCTGTCGTTCCTCGGCGCCGTCGCGCTCGCAGTGGTCACGATGGTCTCGTTCTTCCTGATCTTCCTCGTGCTGCAGGCGACGAACATCATGACGACCGCCGACGAGTTCGTGCGCAGCTTCTCGGACGGCGCGATCTCGCTGTCCGAGATGATCGGACTGCCGCAGGTCATGGCCTTCGCGGCAGTCGTCGCGATCCTGAACCTGATCGTGTTCACCGTGCTGGGCGCCGTGATCGCCGGTATCTACAACCTCGCCGTCAAGGTGACGGGCGGTCTGCTCGTCGGCTTCATGTCGAACTGACCGTTCTGCCGGTCGGGGACTGATCTCCCGAAGGGGTGGATGCTGCGGCATCCGCCCCTTCGTCGTTCCCGGACCCGGAACACCCGAATCCACGGTAGGGAAAACCCGAACCAGGGTGTCCGGGTTCCTCGGTGTCGGCGCGATGGCCCCAGCCGTACCTTTGAACCATGACGACACAGACTGCCACGCCACCACCGGCGACGGCCGCGAAGCCACCGCTGCGCATCTTCCTGACGATCCTGCATCTCGCCGGCGTCGGGATCCTCGGCGGCATCATCTTCACCACGCTCTCCGGCATGCTCGGCACCGGGCTCGGACTCCTCTTCGTCGCCGGCGTCGGCGTGATCCTGCTTGTCGGCCTCGTGTACGCGCTGTTCGGCGTCGGCTGGTTCGAGGTCACCAGGGTCGGCACCCTCTACCGCGAGCCGATCGCGCCGCTGCGTTGGCGCCCCCGCGATCGGCCCGGCTTCCTCGGCTGGCTCCGCTCGCTCGGACGTCAGGCGATCGACGGCCGCATGTGGCGTGCACTCGCGAACTTCGCGATCGCCGCGATCCTCGGCTTCATCGTGCTGCGACTCGCCTGGACCCTGGTCTGGTCGATCGCGATCTCATTCGCCCCGCTCACGCCCGCCGGTTCCGTGATGGGACCCTTCGGAGGCGGCGGTATCCCGGTCGCCTGGGCGCCGCTCGTCGGCATCCTCGGCATCGCGGCATCCGTCGTCGGCATGATCGGCCTTGCGCTGCTGCACCGGGTGCTGGCGCTCGCGATCGTGGTCCGCAGCCGTGAGGCCGAGTTGACCGAGCGGGTGCGCACGACCACCGCGCAACGTGAGGGTGCGGTGCGTGCAGCAGACGTGGAGCGCACCCGGATCGAGCGCGACCTGCACGACGGCGTCCAGCCGCGGCTGGTCTCGGTCGGGATGACGCTCGGTCTCGCTCAGCAGAAGATCGACAACGATCCGGATGCAGCGAAGGAGCTCATCGCCGAGGCGCACACCTCGACCAAGGCCGCGATCACCGAGCTGCGGCAGCTCGCCAGGGGCATCCATGCCTCCGTGCTCGACGACCGTGGACTCGACGCGGCGCTGTCGGCGCTCGCCGGCCGCTCGCACATCCCCGTGCACCTCGACGTCCGCATGGACCCGTCGACGGGCTCAGGGTCCCAGCGACCGAGTCGAGAGGCCGAGGCCGCCGTCTACTTCTCGATCGCCGAGTCGCTGACCAATGCGGCCAAGCACTCCAGGGCGAGCGAGGCCCGCGTCAGCGTCCGGATCCGCGAGGGCAACACCCTCTGGGCTCGCGTGGAGGACAACGGCATGGGTGGCGCGCAGGTGCAGCCGGGTGGGGGACTCGACGGCATCGCGAACCGCATCCTCGCCGCCGGCGGCACCTTCCGCCTCGACAGCCCGCAGGGCGGGCCGACCAGCCTGGAGGTGAACGTGCCATGCGCATCCTGATCTGCGAGGACTCCGTCCTGCTGCGCGAGGGCCTCGTCCGTCTCCTCGAGGACGCCGGACACACCGTGGTCGCAGCGCTCCCCGACACGAACGGTCTCACCGAGGCTGTCACCGACACCGACCCCGAGCTCTGCATCCTGGATGTGCGGCTGCCCCCGACATTCACCGATGAGGGGATCCGCGCCGCACTCGGACTGCGATCCCTGCATCCGACGCTCGCGATCCTCGTGCTCTCGCAGTACGTCGAGGAGCGCTATGCATCCGACCTCATCGCGGCACAGGGCGGCCCGCTCGGCTACCTGCTCAAGGATCGGGTCGCCGACGTGGCCGAGTTCCTCGCCTCGGTGCAGCGCATCGCGGAGGGTGCGACGGTGCTCGACCCCGAGGTCGTCGCCCAGCTGCTCACGCGCCGCAATCGGGATGATCGGATGCTGCGCCTCACCGAACGCGAACGCACCGTCCTCGCGCTGATCGCCGAGGGCAAGTCGAACCAGGCGATCGCCGCGCTCCTCTTCCTCTCCGAGGCGAGTGTGGAGAAGCACATCACCGCGATCTTCCAGAAGCTGGGCTTCGAGCAGGGCGAGTCGGGCAACCGCCGCGTGCTCGCCGCACTGGCCCACATCGAGAACACCGGCGGCACGACGCCGCCAGCAGGCCAGACAGGAGTGGCACGATGACCACCGAGAACGACGACACCCAGGGCGGGCACACCCCGCTCACTCCCCCGCCGCTCGCTGCACCCCAGCAGCCGGCAGCACCGGCGCCTGCGGATGCGCCCCGCCGCACCTCGGGTGCCACCGCGATCATGGTCGTCACGGCTGTCATCGGCGGGATCGCCCTGCTGGGGTCCGGCGGAGCCGCAGCGGCAGCCGCGACCGGCACGCTGTTCGCGTCGACGGATGACCGCGGCGACTCCGTGCAGGGAGTGGACGTCGCAGGGATCGACAGCATCGAGCTCGACGTGGACGCCGGCAACATGCGCATCGAGTTCGGCGACGTCGATGAGGCGCAGCTCTCGGTCACGAACGGGCGAGGCGCTGACTGGACGTTCGAGGTCGACGGCGACACGCTGCAGGTGCACAGCCCGGACTTCCGGTTCGGCTGGTGGTTCGGCAGCTGGTTCGGCGATGACGAATCGGCTGTGCTCACGCTGCCGGAGAGCCTGCGCGACTCGGCGCTCGACGCCGACCTCACGCTGGATGCCGGCAGCCTCGACGTGGATGGCGACTTCGGTGCCCTCGACGTCAATGTCAACGCCGGAGCGCTCGATGTGCAGGGTGCTGCGGAGAGTCTGGGCATCGACATGAGCGCCGGCCGAGCCGATGTGCTGCTCGACGGCGTGACCGAGGCAGACCTCGGCGTCTCTGCGGGCAATCTGACGGTGGAGCTGACGGGCACGGCGCCCACTCGGACCAGCATCGATGTGAGCGCCGGGTCGGTCGACCTGACCGTCCCGGACGTCGCGTACACGGTCGAACAGGACATCAGTGCAGGTTCGCTCGATGCGAAGGTCGAGCAGTCGGCTGGAGCCCGGCGGACGATCGAGGTCTCGCTCTCCGCTGGGAGCGTCACGGTCCGCCCCGGTCGCTGAACCACGTCGAGCGCGGCGACCCGCCCGGGGCGCCGCGCTCGATTGGGTAATTCCGGAATTCTCCGGTAAAGTCTTGGAGGTTGACGGGGCCATAGCTCAGGTGGTTAGAGCGCTTCACTGATAATGAAGAGGTCCCAGGTTCAAGTCCTGGTGGCCCCACACTCACAACTCAAAATATCCCTCACGGGGCCTTAGCTCAGTTGGTAGAGCGCCTGCTTTGCAAGCAGGATGTCAGGAGTTCGAATCTCCTAGGCTCCACACTGTGTTGAGACAGTTCAGAAGGGCCCCGCCTCGGCGGGGCCCTTCTGTTTCTCTCGTCATCCACAGGTGTTAACAACCCTGTTAACAACTCACGGTCGGTCTCAGGTCGTCGTCTGCAGCACGATCTTCCGGCACTCCTCGAGCACTTCGGCTGGGTGGGTGAGGTGCACGGCATGCTCGGCTTTCGGCCAGCTCACCAGGGGCGCCCCGAGCATCGCGGCGAGATCGGCGTGCGCGCGGCGGATCCTGTCCTTCGGCTTGCGGTCGGCAGTGACGACGACCGCGGGGATGCCTGCCAGACCCGACACGTCGAGCTCTCGCGAGAGCTCTTCGATGCCCTCGACGGCT
Source organism: Microbacterium sp. (assembly GCF_036823965.1). Classification (GTDB taxonomy): domain Bacteria; phylum Actinomycetota; class Actinomycetes; order Actinomycetales; family Microbacteriaceae; genus Microbacterium. Next base: position 208,658 of record NZ_DAITBE010000005.1, read on the forward strand.
CGGCCGAGCTGCGCTGCGTCCAGGTCGGTGATCGTGAGCATCGCCGCTCGCACCTCATCCGTCATCCGGTGGCGATCGGCCGACTTCACCGCACTGCGCCTGAGGGTGCGTCGGAGCAGTGCGCCGATGACCGGTACGTCGAAGAGTCTGACTGTCAGTCTGGCGTTGCGTGCGACCTTCGCCGCGAGGGCCGGGTCGGTGATGGGCGTGGGATCCAGGAGCACCAGGCCGGCGGCGTCGTCCGGATACTGCTCCGCGAACAGCAGCGCCGCTGCACCGCCGAGGCTCTGCCCGACGAGGATGACAGGACCGGCATCCGCTTCGACCACCGCGGTGTGCAGCGCATCGGCCGCGACTCGCAAGCCGTCCGGTTCGTCCGAGGCGCCGTTGCCCGGGCGGTCGAACAGCACGATGCGGCATCCGGGATCCTCGATGAGACCTTCCGCGAGTCCGGGGAAGAACCCCGCCACCGCCTCGGCCCCACCGGGGAGCAGAAGCACAGCCGGACCCGAGTCACCGATCACTTCGACCATGGTCCGACCCTAACGGCCGCGCACATGCCTCGCGCAATCTCGGAGAAGTGCGCCTTCTTCGGACGGATCGGCGGGATTCGTCCGACGTTCGTGCAAATCTCCGAGATTCATGCACAGCGGCTGCACGAGGCGCGGAGCGTCAGTTCGCGGCGAGCACCGAGAGCACGTTGCCGGCCGGGTCCTTGAACCACGCGATGTCGGGGCCGCGTCCGGGGCCACCGTGCGCGATGCCCTTCTCGTCGGTGCCGGAGTCCGGGTCGTCGTAGATCTTGGTCACGACGCCGCGCGAGTTGAGCTCGTCGACCGCGGCCTCGACGTCGTCGACCGGGAAGTTCAGGATCGTGAAGCTCGCCGGCTCATGGTTCGGCTTGGAGTAGACGAGGATCGACCCGCCCTGGGGCAGTGAGATGTCGAGGAAACCCATCGCGTTGGTCGTGACGTCCATGCCGAGGGTGTCGCCGTAGAAGGAGCGGGCTGCATCGATCGAGTCGACGCTGAATCCGCTGAACGCGTGCGTGGTCTGGAATGCGGTCATGCCTTCAGGATGCGCTCATCGTCGCCGAGTGTCCAGGGGCAGTCCGGTGGCGGTTGCGCGAGTGGAAGCACGCGTGATCTGCTGAGGAGCATGACGTTCTTCCCGCCGGATCCGGAGATGTCGGATGCCGAAGCCGAGCCGACCGAGTACGCCGCGCCGCGGTGGTGGGATTCCCCGGACGATGAGCTGCCGGTGCTGCTCCCCGTTTCGGAGCTGCTCGCCACGACCGACCACGTCGCGATCGCGTTGAGCGCCGTCGCGGTGTACCGCGAGGGTGTCGAGTTCCGCATCGACCGGCGGCTGCGCCGGAACGGTCTGTCGCTGCGGGGGTGGAATGAGCTGTGCTCGACCTTCATGGAGCACATGACGTTCGGAGGGCCGGTCGAGCTCGAGGGGAGATTCCGATTCGGCGTCGTGCTCGGCGATGGCGAGAAGGTGCTGACTGATCCCTCCGGGTTCCCGGGCGGCGGTGACGATGCGAGCGCAGCGCCCGAGGGGCATGTGCTCAGTCGTCGGCAGCAGGGCGGGGGCGGCGGCAGCAGCGTCTACGAGAGCCGCGATCACCTGTGGCTCTGGCCGTTGCCGCCGGAGGGGCCGATCGAGCTGGTGATCCAGTGGCCGGCACTCGGCATCGAGGAGACTCGGATCGTGCTCGACGGCACCGCGATGCTCGAGCTCGCTGAGCGCGCACGACCGTTCTGGCCGGAGGGCTGAGCGGCCGGCGTCAGCGGTCTCTGGCGCCGAAGCGCGTGCGCGTCTCGCCGACCGGCGTGTAGACGACGAGCTGGATGTCGGTCTGATCCGATGGACGCAGCTGGTGGTGCTCGAAGACGAGACGCCCGAGCTCGGGATGCTGGAACACGCGCTCGCGCGACTCGAACCCACGGATGTCGTGGCTCTCCCACCGCTCCCGGAAGTCGGGGCTCGCCTCGATCAGGCGCTCGACGAGATCGCGGTACCTCGGGTCGCCGAGGCGAGGACCGACCTCGGCGCGGAACTCTGCGAGGAAGCGGCGGCTCGTCACATCCCAGTCGTCGAGCAGTGCACGCACCGACGGGTCGGTGAAGATCAGCCACAGCAGGTTCCGCTGTTCCGGCGGCGTCTGCGCCACGTTCGGATACAGCGTCTCGTACGCCTGGTTCCAGCCGGCGACACCCCAATCGGGAGCGAGGGCGTAGGCCGGGTGATCCTCGAGCGCATCGAGGAAGCGCTGCACGTGGGCAGGGGCCGTCTCGACCGCGGCGACCGAGCCTGGCCGCGCAGGAGCGAAGCCCGCGAGCGTGAGCAGGTAGTCGTGCTCGGCGAGGGTCAGATGCAGTGCGGTGGCCACGGCATCCAACACCTGGCGCGATGGGTTGATGTCTCGACCCTGCTCCAGCCAGGTGTACCAGGTGACGCTGACGCCGGAGAGGTACGAGATCTCCTCGCGACGCAGTCCCACCGTGCGCCCACGTCCGGCCGGCGGCAGACCGAAGGCCGCGCGATCGAGGTGCTCGCGCCGTGCCCGCAGGAACGCGCCGAGCTCTCTGCGCTGCTCCTCGTCGCTGGCCATGCGTACAAACCTAGTACTCCCACTACTAGTGTCAGCGCCGTCTTCCCTCGCCGCTGAGCCGGGGCCAGGGTGGAAGAATGCCCACCCCCCTTCGCTCCCGTACCGTCACGCACGGCCGCAACGCCGCCGGAGCCCGCGCCCTCTTCCGCGCCGCAGGCGTCAACGCCGCTGATTTCGGCAAGCCGATGATCGCCGTCGCGAACAGCTTCACCGAGTTCGTCCCCGGCCACACGCACCTGCAGCCCGTCGGACGCATCGTCTCCGACGCGATCTCCGCCGCCGGTGGCATCCCCCGCGAGTTCAACACCATCGCGGTCGACGACGGCATCGCGATGGGCCACGGCGGGATGCTGTACTCGCTGCCCTCGCGCGATCTGATCGCCGACTCGGTCGAGTACATGGTCAACGCGCACCAGGCCGACGCGCTCGTCTGCATCTCGAACTGCGACAAGATCACGCCCGGCATGCTGATGGCGGCGCTGCGCCTGAACATCCCGACCGTGTTCGTCTCCGGTGGTCCGATGGAGGCGGGGCGGGCGACGCTCGTCGACGGCTCCGTGCGCACGCTCGATCTGGTCGATGCGATCTCCGAAGCCGCGAACGACACGGTGTCGGATGCCGACATGAAGCGCATCGAGGAGAACGCCTGCCCGACCTGCGGCTCGTGCTCCGGCATGTTCACCGCGAACTCGATGAACTGCCTCGTCGAGGCGCTCGGTCTCGCGCTGCCGGGCAACGGCTCGGTCCTCGCGACGCACACCGCCCGCCGCGCGCTGTACGAGCGTGCCGGCGAGGTCGCGGTCGAGATCACCCGGCGCTTCTACGACGAGGACGACGCATCGGTGCTCCCCCGCGAGGTCGCGAGCTTCGCGGCGTTCGAGAACGCGATGGCTCTCGACATCGCGATGGGCGGATCGACGAACACGATCCTGCACCTGCTCGCCGCAGCACATGAGGCGGGCATCAGCTTCGGCCTCGACGAGATCGACGCCGTCTCGCGCCGGGTGCCCTGCCTCGCGAAGATCGCGCCGAACCCGGCATACGGCCGCATGTACTACATGGAGGACGTGCACCGCGCCGGCGGCATCCCCGCCGTGCTCGGCGAGCTGCGCCGCGGCAACCTGCTCGACGAGCACGTCTCGACCATCCACTCCACGTCGTTCGCGAGCTGGCTGGATGACTGGGACATCCGCGGCGGGAAGGCGACGGAGGCCGCGCACGACCTCTGGTACGCGGCTCCGGGCGGCGTGCGCTCGTCGAGCGCGTTCTCGCAGTCGGAACGCTGGGCGGCACTCGACACGGATGCCGAGACCGGATGCATCCGCGACGTCGAGCACGCGTACTCGGTCGACGGCGGACTCGCCGTGCTCCGCGGCAACCTCGCGGTCGACGGTGCGGTCGTGAAGACGGCTGGTGTCGATCCCTCGATCCTGGTGTTCTCGGGACCAGCCGTCGTCTGCGAGTCGCAGGAGGAGGCGGTGGCGAAGATCCTCGGCAAGAAGGTGCTCCCCGGCGACGTCGTCGTGATCCGCTATGAGGGCCCGAAGGGCGGACCTGGGATGCAGGAGATGCTGCACCCGACCTCGTTCCTCAAGGGTCGCGGGCTCGGCAAGGTGTGTGCGCTGATCACCGACGGCCGTTTCTCCGGCGGTACGTCAGGGCTCTCGATCGGCCACGTCTCGCCCGAGGCGGCAGGCGGCGGCGTGATCGCCCTGGTCGAGGACGGCGACATCATCGACATCGACATCCCCTCGCGTTCCATGGTGCTGCGGGTCGACGACTCCGAGCTCGAGGAACGCCGTGCGCGGCTGCTCGAGGCCGGCGGGTACCGGCCGAAGGATCGTGCGCGTCCTGTGTCGCTCGCGCTGCGTGCCTACGCCGCCATGGCCACCTCGGCCGACCGCGGCGCGGTGCGCGATGTCGAGGCCGTCGAGCGCGCGCTGCGCGAGCAGGAGCAGCGGCAGGCCGCCGCGCTCGTCTGACGGGAGCCGCGATCGGGCTGTGCGCCGCGATCGGTCGCGCGTTCGGGCGGAGAACTCCCGCTCGGGCGGAGGCTCAACCGGCATCGGTCCTCCCGACGACGAGTTCTCCTCCCGACGTGAGGTGACACGAGCGGCGGTCAGCCCGAGAGGACGCGGGTGACCGGGCGCTGGCCGTCCGGGCTGAACAGGTGCAGGATCTCGACCGAGAGCTGATCGGCCGGGCCGAACCAGTGCGGCGTCGCGGCGTCGAACTCCACGGTCGCTCCCGGATCGACCAGATGCTCGCCGGCGCCGAGAATGAGGCGCAGGCGTCCGGCGAGCACGTGGATCCACGCGTGCCCCTGGTGGGTGACAAGGCTGGGTTCGCGGGGCCCGAGGACGTGTTTGAATGCCTGCACGCGCCCGGAATGCCGCGTCAGCGGGACGGCGACTCCACCCGCGATGAGTCGCTGCGGTTCGAGATGGACGCGGGGGTCGCCGGTCCCCGGCGCCGCGATGAGGCGGTCGAGGGAGACCTCGTAGGTGCGCGCGAGGGGGATCAGCACATCGAGCGTCGGTCGGCGGTGCCCGGTCTCCACACGTGACAACGCGCTGACGGAGAGGCTCGACCGCGCCGACACCTCTCCCAACGACAGACCTCGCGATGTGCGGATGCGGCGAAGTCTCGGGCCGATCGCTGTGAGGGTCTCGGCGAGCTCGGCATCCATATATGCAGTCTTGCAGATTCTGCAAGACTGCTGGCGATCGGATGCATGCCGAAGGCAGCATGGAACCATGAACGCACACGATGCCACACACCGGAAGCCGCGTTGAAGGCGCTGCTGCTCGGCGCCAGCGGAGCCGTCGGGACGACGATCCGGCGCATGCTCGAGCGAGAAGGACAGAGCGTGACCGCAGCCAGTCGGTCTGAGCAGGGCGGGCAGCGCATCGACCTGCGAGGTGATTTCGGGACCCTGACTCGGCTGTCCGCGGAGCACGACGTCGTGATCAACGCCTCGGGCATCGAGCGTGCAGACCTGGCCACGGCGACGGCAGGCGCCCCACTGGTCGAGATCTCCGCGACCGCGTCATATCTGGAGCGGCTGCGTTCCGCGGCATCCGTCCCCGTGGTGCTGGGCGCCGGTCTCGTGCCAGGACTCAGCACGATGCTCGCGGCCTCGGTGCGCACCATGTCCTCCGACGAGGTCGACGTCTTCGTGATGCTCGGCAGCGGCGAGCAGCATGGACCGGCCGCGGTGGCATGGACCGCCGGCCTCGTCGGCGTCGACCTCCACCACCCGCCGGAGGGGGCCGCGGTGCGGAACTTCCGGCAGCGCGTGCGAGCAGCCGGGCCCGACCGCCGAATCCGCACGTACCTGCGCGCCGATTTCCCCGATCACGTGCTGCTGGCGAACGGACGCGGCGTCGCCGGCATCCGTACCTACCTCACGCTCGGTTCAGCCCCGCTGACTGCGGCGCTCGGTCTGGTCGGACGGATGCCCACGCTCCGCGGTGTGCTGACGTCGGCCCCGCATATCGGCAGCGACGCCTGGCACGTGGTCGCGCAGAACCGCCGAACGGGCGAGCGTGAACACGCATCGGGGCGTGGTCAGTCCGAGGCGACGGGGCGCCTCACCGCGCTGGCCGCGGTCCGCGCCATCCGCGCCACCGGTGTGGTGACGATGGCCGACCTGGTGTCGCTCGACGACGCGCGCGCGGCGATCGGCGGCGCGGGGTCAGAAACGCATCGCACACCGGCCGGAGAGATGCAGAAGTGACCCCGCACGGCACGGGACGAGCGGTCAGCCGGCCGTCGACCGCCGTGCGATGAGGCGCATCGGGATCACGACGCTCTCGGTGGGGCGGGTCCGGTCCCCGAGTCGGGCGACGGCGAGGCGAGCGGCCTGGCGTCCGAGCACCTCGACGTCACCGGTCACGACGCTCACGCCCAGCACCTGCGCCCACTCCGGCTCATCGAAGCCGATCACGGCGGGTGTCTGCCGTGGGCCGTCGGCGATCTCTTCCATCACGCCGAGCAGGATGCGGTTGTTCCCGGCGACGATCGCGGTCGGCGGATCGTCGAGCGTCAGCAGCTCGCGCATGCACGCGCGTGACGATGCGACATCGTGGGCATCGGTCCGGAGCAGGTCCCGCCAATCGGCGACCTGCCCGTCGAGCACATCGCCCATTCCGGCGAGGCGCTCTCGATAGGTGGGCAACCAGGCGTAGTCGCCGATGAACGCGATGCGGCGGTGCCCGGCCTCGATCAGGTGTGTGGCGGCGAGGCGGCCGCCTTCACGGTTGTCGAACACCACGGAGTCGGCGTCGAGATGCACGGCCGGGCGGTCGACGAAGACGACAGGGATGCCGCGGGACTGCAGCTGCGTGTAGTCGCTGTGGTCCGTCATCGCGGAGACCGTGATCACCGCGGTCGTCTGCCGGTCGGCGAGGTCACGGGCGATCCGCTGTTCCTGCTCGGCGGACTCGCGGGAGTTGGCCACCGAGAGGTGCATGCCGCGTGGACGGATCTCGTCTTCGATCGCCTGGGCGAGCGCCGAGTAGAACGGGTTCGTGACGTCACCGGTGATGAGTCCGATGGAGTCGGCGAGGCGTCCGCTCGCGAGCAGACTGGCCGCGGCGTTGCGCTGATAGTCGAGCTCGGCTGCGGCGGCCAGCACGCTCGCGAGCGTCTTCTCGCTCACGTAGGACTCTCCGCCGAGGGCGCGGGATGCGGTCTTCAGGCTCACGCCGGCACGCGCGGCGACCTGTGCGAGCGTCGGGCGCGGTGCCGCGGCGTCATCCGGTCGATTCATGCGTCCCCTCGGTCCCCGTCGGAATGGATAGCTCATTATGTCGGCTCCGGCTCTGCGCGATGCACCTTCCACCGCGCCGCCGCTCTGTGATAGCGTCCTCAGCATATGACAGCGATGTCATATCGTCTCGCGGTGCCGGAGGATGCCCGCGACAGACGAACGACACACTGCAGTGGAGTTTGAGGAGCAATCATGAGGGTCCCCAGCCCGAGGAACGCACGACCTGCCCGACGATCGTGGGCAGCCGCCGGCGTCGCCGTGACCGTGAGCCTGGCCATGCTGACACCCATGTCGGCGACTGCCGCCCCCGGGACCACGACCTTCGGGTCGTCGTTCGAGGCAGCAGACACCGCCCCGGTGCTCGCCGGAACCGGTGATGCCGTCAACGTCACCGGCAGCCAGTTCGCCCCGGGCAGCGTGCTCTCCGGTGTGACCGGTGTGACGGCATCCGCCGAGAACACCCCGAACGAGGCCGCTGCCTTCGTCGCCGACGGCAACGCTTCGTCGAAGTGGCTCGCCTTCACGAACACGGCGTGGGTGCAGTACCAGCTCGCGCAGCCGCAGCCAATGGTGCGCTACACGCTGACGTCAGGCAACGATGAGCCCGATCGCGACCCCAAGGACTTCCGGGTGCAGGGCTCGAACAACGGCACCGACTGGGTGACCGTCGATGAGCGCAGCGGCGAGCTCTTCTCGGGCCGCGGCGAGACCCGCAGCTTCACCCTCGCGACACCGAGCGCCGAGTACACCTCCTACCGCCTCGACGTGCTCGCCACCAGGACCCCGAGCAAGAACATCGTGCAGCTCGCCGGCTGGGAGCCGATCGCCGTCGATGGTGCGACGCCGGAGCCCGCCGACCTGAAGCTGCAGATCGGCAACGGACCCACCAGCTCCGACACCGCCAAGACCGGCGTCGGCTTCACCGGCACGAAGGCCCTGCAGTACACCGGCCGTCACCTCGATGCCGGACCCGCCTCCTCGACGAGCGTGCTCTACGACGGCGTCGACATCGCGGTCGAGGGCGACAGCCAGCTCTCCTACCTCGTCTTCCCCGTGCTCGACGGCGAGCAGACCTACGCCGCCACCTTCGTCGCGGTCGACCTGACCTTCGACGACGGCACGACCCTCGCAGCGAGCGGCGCCGTCGACTCCTACGGATACGGCGCCAACGCGCGCCAGCAGGGTCAGGCGAACGTGCTGTGGCCCAACCAGTGGAACAAGGTGACGGTCGACCTCGGCCAGTTCGCCGGACGCACGGTCGACGACATCCTCTTCACCTACGACCACCCGGGCACCGATGTGCAGGGCGTCGAGGTGCCCACCGGCGCCACGGCCTTCAGCGGGTGGCTCGACGATGTCGAGATCGGCGCGGCCGAAGCGCTCGACACCTCTGACGGACTCGTCTCGTACGTCGACACCCGTCGTGGCACGAACTCCACCGGCGGCTTCTCGCGCGGCAACAACCTGCCGGCGACCGCGTGGCCGAACGGCTTCAACTTCATCACCCCGATGACGAACGCCGACAACGTGGGCACGATCTACCAGTACCAGCGCGCGAACACGGCGCAGAACCTGCCGGCGCTGAACGGCATCGGCTTCTCGCACCAGCCGAGCATCTGGATGGGTGACCGCAACCAGATCGCGGTGCTGCCGGCAGCGAACGCCAACCCCACGTCGTCGCTGAACGACCGCAAGCTCACGTTCCACCATGAGAACGAGACCGCGCGCCCCGACATCTACGGCGTCGAGTTCGACAACGGCATCAACACCGAGGTCACCGCGACCGACCACGGCGCGATCTACCGCTTCGAGTTCACCGGTGACGCGAGCTCCGTGCTCATCGACCAGCTCGTGAACTCCTCGAAGCTGACGATCTCCGGCGACACCGTCTCCGGCTGGGTCGACGGCGGATCCGGATGGCCCGGCCGCACCCGCATGTTCGTGTACGGCACGTTCGACCGTCAGCCGACCGCATCCGGCGCGACCACCCGGGGCGACCGCAACAGCACCGCTCGCTATGCGGCGTTCGACACCACCGGCGACCGCACGGTCGAGCTGCGGCTGTCGTCCTCGTTCATCTCGCAGGACCAGGCGAAGAAGAATCACTCCTTCGAGCTCGAGGGCGTCTCGTTCGACCAGGCGCACGCCGCCGTCCGTGACGCGTGGAATGACCGACTCGGCGTCGTGCACGACGTCAAGGGCGCGAGCGACACGCAGCTGGTGACGCTGTACTCGAGCCTGTACCGCCTGAACCTCTACCCGAACTCGCAGTTCGAGAACACGGGCAGCACCGACGACCCTGACTACAAATACGCCAGCCCCGTCTCGGCCACGAGCGGATCGGCGAGCGATACCCAGACCAACGCCAAGATCGTCGACGGCAAGATCTACGTGAACAACGGCTTCTGGGATACGTATCGCACGGCCTGGCCGCTGTACTCGATGCTGTACCCCGAGGTGACGGAAGAGCTCGTCGACGGCTTCGTGCAGCAGGCGCGAGACGGCGGCTGGATCGCCCGGTGGTCGTCGCCCGGCTATGCCGACCTGATGACCGGCACCAGCTCCGACGTCGCGTTCGCCGAGGCGTACCTCGCAGGATCCCTCAGCACCGACACCGCACTCGAGGCCTATGACGCGGCGGTCAAGAACGCCACCGTGCTCCCGGCATCCAACGCCGTCGGCCGCAAGGGCCTCGGGCAGTCGATCTTCCTCGGGTACACCGAGGCGACGACGCACGAGAGCGCATCGTGGGGTCTCGAGGGCTACATCAACGACTTCGGCATCGCCGAGATGGCGAAGGCGCTGTCCGAGGACCCGAACACCCCGGCGGAGCGCGTCGCACAGCTCAAGGAGGAGGCGACCTACTTCGAGGCACGTGCCGAGCACTACGTCGAGATGTACAACCCCGAAGCCGGCACGTTCACCTCGCGCAACGCGGACGGCAGCTGGACCGCCGGTGCCGACTTCGACAAGAAGGCCTGGGGCGGTGCCTTCACCGAGGCGAGCGCCTGGACCTTCGCGTTCCACGCCCCGCACGACGTCGATGGACTCGCCGCGCTGTACGGCGGTCGCCAGGGCCTGGTCGACGAGCTGCACGAGTTCCTCACCGTCCGCGAGAAGGCCGACTACTCCGGCATCCACGAGGCTCGGGAGGCGCGTGACGTGCGACTCGGCATGCTCGGCATGTCGAACCAGATCGCGCATCACATCCCCTATGTGCTCGCCGAGGCAGGCGACCCCTCTGGGGCGCAGGAGCTGATCCGCGACATCCAGGACCGCCTCTTCGTGGGCTCCGACATCGGCCAGGGCTACCCGGGCGACGAGGACAACGGCGAGTTCTCGGCCTGGTACGTCTTCTCGGCACTCGGGTTCTACCCGCTCGAGGTCGGTTCGGGGAACTACACGATCGGCACGCCGCTGTTCGACAGCGCGACGCTCTCGATGGGCGGCAAGGATCTCGTGATCAACGCACCTGGTGCTTCCGCGGGCAAGGACTACGTCGCCGGCGTCAGCATCAACGGCCAGCCGATCTCGGAGACCACCTTCGACGGCGACCTGGTGCGCACGGGTGGAACGCTCGACTTCACGATGAGCGACACTGCCTCCACGTGGGGCGCCAAGGACCTCGGCGAGCAGCTCGACGTGCCGACCACACTGGTGGATGCGACGAAGGCGGGCCGCGGCACGCTCACGGCGACCGACGGCACGCCGGTCGGCTCGCTGGTCGACGACAACATGAACTCGAAGGTGACGTTCGCGGGCAAGTCCGCCGAGCTGGTGTGGACCTCGCAGTCCGGACCCGTCTCGATCGGGCAGTACACGCTGACGAGCGCGACCAAGGGCGATGCCCCGTCGAGCTGGAAGCTGGAGGGCTCGATCGACGGCACCACCTGGACCGAGATCGACAGCCGCGACGGCGAGTCGTTCGCCTGGGACACCCAGACGCGGCCGTTCTCGACCGACACAGCCGACGGGTACACCAGCGTGAAGCTGACGCTGACGTCGTCGAGCGATGCGCTGTCGCTGTCGGAGCTCGAGCTGTTCGCCTCGGCATCCGCCGCCGACGGACTCGCGATCTCGGCCGGGGCCCCGCAGCGGGTGCAGGTCGACACCGAGTTCGCAGGCCAGCTGGCCACCATCGTCGGGACCGAGACGGATGCCGCCGGCTACACCGTCACGGTCGACTACGGCGACGGAGTTCCCGCGACCGACGTGAAGCTGAGCCGCGACGATCTGGGCGGCTGGAAGGTGAGCGCTCCGCACACCTTCGCGGCACCGGGCACGTACTCGGCAGTCGTCACGGTGCGCGACTCGAGCGGAGCGGTGGCCCAGGCCACGGCAACCGTGACGGTCTTCCGCGACGAGACCTTGGTCGGCGCATTCAACAACGTCTGCATCGGCGACCTCGGGGTGACCGCGGCCAACTGCGACTCGCAGGGCCACGGCTACTTCCGTGACAAGATCAACGCCGACGGCTTCGTGCAGGGTGAGACCCTGACGATCCCCGGATCCGAGCTGACGTACGACCTCCCGGCGATCCCGGCTGGTCAGCCCGACAACATCACCGGCGAGGGCCAGACCGTGCGGTTCTCGCTCGGCGACGGTGCGACGCAGCTCTCGTTCATCGGAACCGCGACCGAGAGCAACCGCGACTCGCAGGCCGTGCTGCACTTCACCGACGGCTCGACGCAGACCGTGACGATCAGCCTCGGCGACTGGGTCGGAGCGTCCGGCAGCCCCTACAAGGGCAACACCGTGCTGACGATCTCCGAAGGACGACTCTCCGGAACCGGTGCCGAGTCGAGCGTGAAGAACACGGCGATCTACGCCACGGTTCCGATCACGCTGGATGTCGACGACACCGGCGCCCCGAAGGTGCTGGAATCGTTGACGATGCCGAAGGAGGCCGGTTCGCTGAACGACGGACGCGTGCACATCTTCGCGATCGCCTCCGACGGCGACCGCGCGGCGGCTGCGCCCCTGGGTGTCGAGGCCGGCACGGTCGACGACCAGATCGCGGGACAGGCGTTCGACGCCACCCTCGCCACGGTCACCGGCGGCGCTGGAGACGCGACTGCGGTCGTGAACTGGGGGGACGGATCCCCTGTCGCCATGGTCGACGTGAAGGAGGGTGCCGTCTCCGCGGGCCACACCTACGCGAAGGCCGGCACCTACACGGTCACGATCACAGCCGACGACGGTGTGCAGTCGGCGGATGCCGCGCTCGAGATCACCGTCGAGGCACCGGTGCCCGCCTACGACCCGCAGATCGCGGCACCGGAGCAGGCTCGCCCCGGTGACACGGTCGAGATCACCGGCACCGGCTTCGCGCCGGGCGAGAACGTCTCGATCCGCATCGACGACGAGGAGCCGAGGGTCGTGAAGGCCGGCGACGACGGCGGGATCCGCGGCGACATCGTCGTGCCGGACGACGCAGTCGACGGCGATCACCCCGTGGTGGCACTCGGCGACGTCTCGAACGTCGAAGCGAGGGCGTCGCTCAGGGTCAGTCCCGAGACCACCGCACCGAAGAGCACTTCGGTCACGCTGACGGCAGGGTCGGATGACCCGGTCGCCGGCGAGACGATCGCACTGAACGCGACGGTCACGCCGGCGGATGCCGCGGGCTCGGTCGAGTTCGTGGAAGGCGAGACGGTGGTCGGCTCGGCCACCGTGACCGCCGGCAGCGCATCGGCCGAGGTGCTGATCGCGACGTCGGGCGAGCACACCTACGTCGCCCGGTTCGTGCCATCCGACCCGGAGGCGTACAGCGGCTCCGAGTCGGCACCGCTCACGCTCGACGTGCGGGCGACCCCCGTGCTCGAGGCCGAGCTCGTGCTCGGTGCGAAGAGTGTGGTGCAGGGCGGTTCGCTCGAGGTCACGGGTCGTGGTTTCGGGGCAGGCGAGGTCGTCACGATCACGCTCCACTCCGACCCCATCCGGCTCGCGGAGATCACGGCAGACGGAACCGGCGCCTTCAAGGCGACGGTGACGGTGCCGGCATCCGCTCCGGTCGGCGCGCACACGCTGATCGCGGAAGGTGCCGACTCGGGCCTGAGTGCCTCGGGTGCCCTCCAGGTGACCGCCGCGGCCGGTACCGGTGGCGACGGCCTCGCCGGAACGGGCGGGGCGATCCCCCTCACCCTCATCGCGCTGTTCCTGGCGCTGCTCGCAGCCGGTGGTGTGCTCGTCATCCGCCGGCGCCGCGTGGAGTCCTGACCCCCGCAGGCCTCCGCACGAACCGCCCCTCCCGCTCGCTCGGGAGGGGTGGTTCGTGTCAGCGGTCCTTCTGGCCCTTCGACAGGCTCAGGGACCCAGATCGGCAGCAGGGACCCAGAACGGGGCAGCAGGAACTCACGACTGGGTCGCTGAGCTTGTCGAAGCGTCCCCGCAGGGAGCGTCGAGTCAGACGGAGGTCAGCGCGTGCGGGGCGAGGTTCAGACGCTCGCAGCCATCGGCCGTCAGCACCACGATGTCCTCGATGCGTGCACCCCAGGAGCCGGGGAAGTAGATGCCCGGCTCGATACTGAAGGCCATGCCCTCGCGCAGCACCAGGTCGTTGCCCGGCGCGATGTAGGGCTCCTCGTGCACCGAGACGCCGATGCCGTGTCCGGTGCGGTGCAGGAACGCCTCCCCCAGACCGGCCTCGGTCAGGACCTCGCGAGCCGCGGCATCCACCTCGGATGCCGTGACGCCTGGCCGAGCGGCATCGACCGCCGCCTGCTGCGCGCGCACGAGCACCGCGATGCGCTCGGCTGCCTCCGGTGCGGGTTCGCCGACGACGTAGGTGCGGGTGCTGTCGGAGTTGTACCCGCTCGGCACCGCTCCCCCGATGTCGACCACGACGATGTCGCCCTGCTCGATCACCCGGTCGGAGACCTCGTGATGCGGATCGGCGCCGTTTGGCCCTGAGCCGACGATCACGAACTCGACAGTGCGGTGCCCCTCGGCCACGATGGCCTCGGCGATGTCCGCGGCGACCTCGCGCTCGGTCCGTCCGGCGCGCAGCCACTCCGCCACTCGGCGGTGCACCGCGTCGATGGCCGAGCCGGCACGACGGAGCTCGACGATCTCCTCGGCATCCTTGATCATGCGGCTCTCACGCAGCACCGGGGTGGCGAGCTCGAGCCGCACGCCGAGGCGCTCGCCGAGCGGCACCACGTGCAGTGCGGGCAGCGCATCGGAGACGCCGACGCGAGCGACCTCGCCGACGGCAGCGGCGACCAGGTCGTAGGGATTCTCGCCGTCGACCCAGTCCGAGAGCTGCAGCTCGAGCGCGCCGACAGCGGTCGTGCGCACTTTCGCGAGCTCCATCCGGGGAACGACCACGGTCGGCGCCATGCCGGGCCCGATCACGAGCGCGGTCAGTCGCTCGATCGTGTCCCCCTCGACGCCGGCGAGGTACTGCAGATCTGGGCCGGGCCCGACGATGATCGCGTCGAGGCCGGCATCTGCCGCGAGGGCAGCGGCGCGGTCGAGACGATCGGCGTACACGGATGCGGGGAAGGGCAGAGTGCTCACGGAAGCCACGCTACTGCGCGGTACCGCCGCTGTCTCCGCCCTTCCAGGCGGGACGGGTCACTTCAGCTGACGGCGAGACGAATCCGCTCCGAGAGCAGCTTCCGGTTCGCAGATGTCAACTCCAGCAGCGCGTACGCGGTCGGCCACATCGTGCCGTCGTCGAGGTTCGAGATCGGCTCGAAGCCGAAGGTGCCGTACCGCACCTTGAACTTGCTCGCCGGCTGGAAGAAGCACAGCACCTTGCCGTCCTTCCCCCATCCGGGCATCCCGTAGTACGTGCGCGGCATGAGGTCGGGGGCCACTTCCATGACCAGCTCGTGCAGACTCGTCGCGAGCTTCTTGTCGTTCGCGTCCGACAGCTTCTCGATCGCTGCCTTGAGGTCTGCCTCGCCTTCGGCGCGCTGCTCCTCCGGCGACTTCTTCGCTCGCGAGCGCTTCGCCTTGGCTTCCTTGGCGGCGGCCTGCATGGCCTCGCGTTCCTCAGCGGTGAAGTTCTTCGTGTCCTCGGCCATGACGGTTCCTCTCGACGGATGGCGGGTGATGGATTCAGCGTAGGGACCGCAGGCCCCGTGTGGCTTCTCGATTCGTGATCGATTCGCTCACTCGGTACGGAGGCGGAACGCGAGTTCCACCAGCCAGGTGGTCTTGCGGCGCTCGGTGCGCGGATCGGTCCGGTAGATCTCGAAGCGACCGGCCCAGGCGGCGCTCTCCGGATCGGCATCGAACTCCCGGCCGATTCCCTCGGGCCACGCCAGCAGCATCCGATTCGCCTGCATCGAACTCCCCCGGTACGCCAGGACCGCATAGTCTCCGGACGGCTGCGAGCCGGGTCGCACTCGATCGTCGCCCGGGTCGTCGACGCCGAGCGCGCCGACCTCGATATCCATGTCGCCTGCCATGTCGATCACGTGCAGCCTGAGGAAGAACGGACCGTCGGGCTCGATGCCGCGCCCGTCGAGCCAGGAGACGAGCTC
Source organism: Microbacterium sp. (assembly GCF_036823965.1). Taxonomy (GTDB): domain Bacteria; phylum Actinomycetota; class Actinomycetes; order Actinomycetales; family Microbacteriaceae; genus Microbacterium. The sequence continues at coordinate 224,547 of NZ_DAITBE010000005.1, forward strand.
GGCAAGCAGGCGGTCCCTGGTGCCCAGCATGCCGCGGAACGGGGTGACGACGCGGATGCCCACGGTCGGCGTCTCGCTGCGTTCGTCGACGCGCGGGCCATCGTGCACGTCGAACGTCATGCGTCCATGATCGTGCTCGGCGCGCGGAAGGTCCAGGCCATCCTCCGTGGTGGTCGCGCTCTGCGCGCGGGTCTGACACACGGTCCGTGTCGTCTCCAGTGCCGGATAGTGTGTGACGCATGGATATGCGCGTCGCGGCATACGCGGTCGTCACCGATGACGACGGCCGACTGCTGCTCGCGCGCTGGATCGAGGGACGCCGGGTGGCCTGGACCATGCCGGGCGGCGGACTCGAGCCGGGAGAGTCGCCCGAGGATGCCGTGCGCCGTGAACTCCGCGAGGAGACCGGGTACACGGTCAAGGTCGGCCAGCTCCTCGGCATCCACTCCCGCGTGATCCCGGCGACGCGGCGCGTGCAGAAGTCATCCGAGCCGCTGCACACCCTGCGCATCGTCTACCGGGCAGAGGTCACCGGCGGAAAGCTGCAGTTCGAGACCGACGGTTCCACCGACAGGGCCGAATGGTTCCCGCTGAAATCCGTGGCCGCGCTGCAGCGCGTCAAGCTCGTCGACATCTCCCTGCGGATGGCCGGACTGCTCTAGTCGCGCGTGGCTCCGCCACGCTCGGCCACCCACCCGTGCACCGCGTCAGTCCCGCGGCTGCTCCGGCACCGAGATGTCGGCCACGACGGCACCGTAGGCCGCGATCAGATCGTCGGCGTCGACGAACAGGCTGTATCCGTGAGCGCCTGCTCCCATCGCGATCCGCTGACCGACGATCGACTCGTCCGCGTAGACCGGCCAGTCCGTGGTGCTGCCGATCGGGACGATGGTGCCGCGCTCGTACCCCGTCGCCGCGAGGGCGAGCTCCGGCTCCGGCAGGCGCAGCTTGTTCACGCCGACCACCGCTCGCAGCTTCGGCCACGAGATGGATCGACCACCGGGCACGAGCGCGAACAGATACTCCAGATGGGTCCCTGAGCTAGTCGAAGGGCGCTTGACCACGAGAGTCTTCACGATGCCGGAAGGTGCGATGCCGAGCCGCTCAGCGGCCTCGAACAGACTGTTCGCCGCAGGGCGCTCCTGGATGTCGATGGTCAGGCCGCGCGCGGCGGCTGCATCCCGCACCCGGGCATGCTGATCCCCTCCGGCACCCGAAGCGGCGGAGGGGAGATCAGACGAGGTCACGCGTCAGGTGCGTTGAGCGGGTCGTCAGCGACCCACAGCTCATCGTCGGCACGAAGCGCCTGCCATGCGGCGTACAGCACGCCGGCGGCGGCTGCGGCACCGAGGATGATCGCGACGACGGAGCCGAGTCCGACGCTCTTCTTCTTCTTGCCGAAGGCACCGCGCGGAGCCGGGGCTGCGACGCCGTGACGCTTGGCGTTCGCGACGTCCCATGCCGTGAGGGCACTGCCGACGACACCGCCCACGATCGGGACGACCTTGTCGTCGACGACGTGGCGGCCGAGCTTCACACCACGGTCGACGACCGGGGCGACGCGGCGGTTGTAGGTGTCCTGCACGACGGGCAGCACCTGCTCGCGACCGAGGTCGCCGAGCTGACGGCTCGCCTCACGGGCGACGTCTGCAGCGTGGCCGACGACGACCTGCTGGGACTCCCAGAGCTGGTTTGCTTCCTTCTGCAGACGACGCAGTTGCTTCTTCCGCTTACGGCTGAGGCTCACGATGCTCTCCTGTCGGTTGGAGTACGGGTTCCCCATCTTGCCAGACGAGTCTGTATGGGGGGAGGGAATCGCTCACCCCTTGACATCTGCCGTGAAGTGCGTGAGATCCAGGGCGCACACAGCAGAAGCTCTGAGATGATGGAAACATGCCTCACGCTTCCCACGTCGCAACCCTGCACACCAACCACGGTGACATCGTCATCAACCTCTTCGGCGACCACGCCCCGAAGACGGTCAAGAACTTCGTCGGCCTCGCCGACGGCACCCAGGAGTGGACCGACCCCGCCACCGGCAAGCCGGGCGAGGGCGCGCTCTACAAGGACGTCATCTTCCACCGCATCATCCCGAACTTCATGATCCAGGGCGGCGACCCGCTCGGACAGGGCGTCGGCGGCCCCGGCTACAACTTCGACGACGAGATCAACGCCGAGCTCGACTTCAACAAGCCGTACATCCTCGCGATGGCGAACGCCGGCCTGCGCCGCAACGCCATCACCGGCAAGGCAGAGGGCACCAACGGCTCGCAGTTCTTCATCACCACCGACCCGACCCCGTGGCTGCAGGGCAAGCACACGATCTTCGGTGAGGTCGCGGATGACGCATCCCGCGCCGTCGTCGACGCACTCGGCGCCGTCCCCACGGCTGCCGGTGACCGTCCGATCGAGCCGGTCGTGCTGCAGTCGATCGACATCGTCGCGGCCTGACACCCGTTTCCGCCGATCCGGATGACCACTCCTGAGTTCGCGAGCAATCGCGAGAACTTCTGTTACCGGCATCCGGATCGGCAGAGCTTCGTGCTCTGCCAACGCTGCATGCGCACCATCTGCGGCGAATGCCAGACACCGGCTCCCGTCGGGGTCATCTGCCCCGAATGCATGAAGGCCGAACGCCAGAACCGGACGCCGGCGCAGAAGCGCGCTGCGCGGCGCTGGGGCGGCGGTTCGACGATCGCGGCGACCCGCAGTGGCAAGCCGATCGTCACCTATGCGCTGCTCGCGGTGACCTCCTTCATCGGACTGCTGCAGCTCATCCCAGGTCTCGGCGACGCGATCACGTCGCAGCTGCTCTTCGCTGCCGGCTATCTGTATCCGAGTCTGTCGCTGTACCCCTTCGAGCCGTGGCGTCTGCTCACGGCCATGTTCGTGCACGGCAGCTTCATCCACCTCGCGCTGAACATGCTCGCACTGTGGATGCTGGGGCAGAGTCTCGAGCCGATGCTCGGCAGGGCGCGCTTCCTGGCGCTCTATCTGATCAGCGGCCTCGGCGGCTCGGTCATGGTCGCCGTCCTCGCGCCGAGCACTGCCACGGTCGGAGCCTCCGGCGCGATCTTCGGCCTGATGGCGTCGCTGCTGATCATCGGGCGCCACATCGGTGCGAACGTCACCGGCCTGCTCGTGATCCTCGGCGTGAACTTCGCCTTCGGCTTCTTCGTCGGCGGCATCGCCTGGCAGGCGCACCTCGGCGGTGCGATCGTCGGTGCGCTGCTCGCGCTGATCCTCACCCGCACGAAGCGGCCGGAGCAGCGGATCTGGCAGATCATTCTGTTCGCGGCGACCGTCGTCCTGTTGATCGTCGTCGTCGCCTTCGTACCCCCGCTGATCATTCTCTCCTGATCAGAGGTTGTTAACAGGGTTTTGCACCCCTGTGAATAACACCGGTGTAATTCTCCCCAGGCTGTGGACAGAGCTGTGGATAACTCTGGGGATGCGAAAAGGCCCCTCGCGTTACGAGGGGCCTTTTGGAAGTGCGGGGAGCTGGTCAGCGCCAGCGAGTGGTCATCAGGAAGCCGATGAGGGCGATGCCCAGACCGATCGCGAGGTTCCAGTTGTCGAGGCCGGGGATCGGGAACTGCATGCCGGAGATGTAGAACACGAGGATCCACACCAGGCCGAGCAGCATGAAGCCGACCATCACCGGCTTGAACCAGACGGCGTTGGGCGCCGCCTCGCCTTCCGCGCGCTCGACAGCGGGTTCTTCGTTCTTGTGGTCTCGGGCCATGCCGACAGTCTACCCACGAGATCTGTCGGACTTCGATGCGGGATGCATGCGTCTGCTGCATCCGTTCAGCGGTGCGCGGTAGGATCGCGCCCATGACTGCATCCGTCGCGCCTGGGGGGCGACGCCCGCACCGCACCCGGCCACGATCCAGGGCGACGTTCGCGAGCGTCCTCGGTGAACTGCTGCTCACCGCCGGTGTGCTCGTGCTGCTGTTCGTCGCATGGCAGATGTGGATCGGCGACATCATCATCGCCGCGCAGAAGAACGAGGAAGGCGCGCAGGTCTCGGCCGAGTGGGCGCAGGGCCCGACGCCTGAGCTTCCGCCACTGGTCGAGACCGACAGCGGTGAGACCGTCTACGCGCCGGTGATCCCCAAGGTGCCGGCCGACACCGAGAACCTCGGCCAGATGCACATCCCGCGGTTCGGCGCCGACTACAACTTCGGCATCTACGGCGGGACCAGCCGCGCCCGTACGCTCGACAATCTCGGCATCGGCGTCTACACGAACTCGAAGATGCCGGGGGAGCCGGGCAACTTCGCGATGGCGGGGCACCGCACCACGTGGGGCAAGCCGTTCAACCAGCTCGACAAGCTGCAGCTCAACGATGCGATCGTCGTCGAGACGCCGGACGGCTGGTTCACCTATCGCTTCCGCACGCTCGAGTACGTCAAGCCGACGCAGACCGACGTGCTCGCCGACGTGCCGCAGCTGCCGGGCGTCGAGACCGGCGAGAGCTACATCACGCTCACGGCGTGCTCGCCCCTGTACTCGCTCGCCGAACGCATCGTGGCCTACGGCGTCTTCGAGAGCTTCCAGCCGCGTGCCGAGGGGCCCCCGAAGGCGCTGACCGATCCGCCGCCGCCACCAGCCGCACCGTCGGTGTAGCTTGTGGAGAACGACGAGCCCGTGACCTGCGACGAGAGAGAAGACTGATGTACGCCGCACTCTGGCGCCTGCTGCCCGGACCCTGGTGGATCCGGCTGCTCATCGTGCTCGTCGTCGCCTCCGCGGTGCTGTACGCGCTGTTCTACTACGTGTTCCCGTGGGTCAGCCCGCTCATCACCCCTGGTGAGGTCGATCTCGAATGACCCGCATGCTCGTGGTCGACAACCACGACAGCTTCGTGCACACGCTGGTCGGCTATCTCGAGGAGCTCGGCGCCGACGTCACGATGATCGAGTCGGATGCCGTGGACGCCGCAGCGCTCGCCTCGTTGCTCCCGGCGTTCGACGCGCTGATGCTCTCCCCCGGTCCCGGGTCTCCTGCCGACGCCGGCGTCTCGCTCGAGGCGGTGCACATCGCCGCCGCACAGCGGATGCCGCTGCTCGGCGTGTGCCTCGGCTTCCAGACGATCGGTGCGGCGCTCGGGACGCCCGTGACCGAGGCGCCAGAGCTCATGCACGGCATGGTCTCGGCGGTGACGCACGCCGGCATCGGACTGTTCGAGGGACTCCCGTCACCGCTCGACGTCGGACGGTACCACTCGCTCGCCCTCGCCGAGGCAGACCTGCCGTCGGATCTGGTCGTGACCGCGCGCACCGAGAGCGGCACCGTCATGGGCATCACGCACCGGGATCTGCCGATCGACGGCGTGCAGTTCCATCCCGAGAGCGTGCTCACGCACGGCGGCTACCGTCTGCTCGCGAATTGGCTCGCATCGATCGGCGACACCGTGGCCGTCGAGCGGTCGGAGCAGCTGCATCCGCTGACGCGCTGAGACACCTGACTCGCGACGCGGCTGCCCCGCTGGCGGGTCAGCCGCCCGTGCAGTACCGGAGCTCGACAGGGGAGCCCACAGCCACGTCGCCCGGCGCCGCCGACATCGACGAGACGGTCGGCGGGTTGGTGGCAGTGCAGTCCGGAGATGCGACCGGTGTCGGGACGAGCCCGAGACTCTCGAGGTTCTGCGTCGCGGCTTCGAGCGTCCAGCCGACGACGTCGTTCAGCGTCACCTTGCCGCTCGCCACCACGAGGTTGACCACGGTCTTCGGCGCCACCTCGGCGTCTGCCTCTTCGCTCGACGAGATCACCGTGTCGGCCTGGAGCGCGTTGTCGTTGCGCTGGACCACTGTGCCGAGCTCGAGCCCGGCGGCGGTCAGCGCTCGCTTCGCATCAGCCAAGGACATGCCCTCGAGCGGTGGCACCACCACGGTCTCCACACCGGATGACACGTAGACCGTGACTGCGCTGCCCTCGTTCACCGCGACCCCGGACTCGGGGTCGGTGCGGATGACGTTGCCCTTCGTGATCGATGTGCTGGACTCGATCACGAGGTTCGCGGTGAGATCGAGTTCGGCGAGATCGCTCTGCGCGCGCTCCGACGACACGTTGACCAGGTCGGGGACCACGCGAGACGTGCTCGGCACGTCCGGCGGACGCATGCTGATGGTGACGACCCAGAACAGCACGGACACGAGCAGCACGGCGAGCAGGGCCACGCCGGCCCAGATCCACGCCACCGGGGGCCCGGACTGCGTGCGGGCCATCGTGTTGTCGGTGCTCAACTGACGCAGCGACCGAGCGGTCTCCTGCGCCTGCAGCGGACTCGGGCCGTACAACTCGCTCGTGAGCGCGCCCAGCTGCTTGCGGCTCGGGGCGCTGCCGGTGACGGCGTCGTCGAGCGCGGCGCGGAAGTGCGCTGCATCCGGGTACCGCTGGTACGGGTCCTTCGCCAGTGCGCGCAGCACGATCGGGTCGAGTGCGCCCGGGGCATCCTCATTGACCTCGGTCGGCGCGAGCGGAGTCTCGCTGACGTGCTGATAGGCGACGGCCACGGGGGACTCGCCGCGGAAGGGCTGGCGGCCGGTGAGCAGCTCGTAGAGCACGACACCGGTCGAGTAGAGGTCGGCGCGGGCATCGACGGGCTCGCCCTTCGCCTGCTCCGGCGAGAAGTAGGCGGCTGTCCCGATGATCTGCGTGGTCTCGGCGACGGTCGAGGAGGAGTCGGACACCGCGCGGGCGATGCCGAAGTCCATGACCTTGACCTGGCCCTTCTCGGTGACCATGACGTTGCCCGGCTTGATGTCGCGATGCACGACACCGGCGCGGTGCGAGTAGTCGAGTGCCTCGAGGATGCCGTCGACGTAGCGGACCGCCTCGTCGACCGGCACCGGGCCGGCCGCGATGATGTCCTTGAGCAGTCGTCCGCTGATCAGCTCCATCACGATGTAGGGCGGGTCATCCGAGGCGCTGTCGGGCGTCGACGGGTCACCGGCGTCGTAGACGCGCACGATCGACGGGTGCGACATGCGCGAGGCTGCCTGCGCCTCGAGGCGGAAGCGGGTGCGGAAGGCCGTGTCGCGTGCGAGCTCGGGGTCGAGGATCTTGATCGCGACCTCGCGGCCGAGCGTCAGATCGTGGCCCCGGTAGACCTTGGCCATGCCGCCGTGCCCGATGAGCTCGCCGACGCGGTACCTACCCGCGAGAATGCGTGGCTCTTCGGACACTTCTTGACCCCCTGGATCGAACAACGAATGGATGAAAGACAGGTTACCCGTGTGCTCAGCCCTGGCTGTCGCCGCCTTCTCCGCCGTCTTCACCATCCACCGGTGTCGCCGGGAGGATGACACCGGACTGACCCTGATCCGACATCTCGGATGCTCGGTCACCGCAGAAAGCGCGGTAGGTGGCGGTGACGACCTGCCCGGCCTTGCCGGTGTCGATCTTGATCGGACTCGTCCGGGTGTTCGGATTGAAGCTCAGCACGGTGGCAGTGGTGCCGTCCTGCTTGGTGAAGGTCGCGTTCGTCAGCGTCACCTCGTACGAGGCCAGCGCGCCGGTGCCGGAGGGGCACGAGAAGGCGGTCCAGTTGAGGGTGGCGGTGCCGCCCTCGGTGAACGTGCCGGAGAACGTCGGCGGGTTCTGCGGCTTGCCGACAGCGGTCTGATCCGCGTACAGGTACAGCGTGATGTCGCGACCGACCTCGACCGATCCGCGGGGGTCGACCCGTTCGACCGCACCGACGAGATCAGCGGACGGCGCCGTCGTGGTGCCGGTGACGCAGTTCGGCACGAGGCCGGCGTCGCGTGCAGCAGCCAGCGCGGCGTCGCAGGTCATGCCGACGAGGCCGAGCGAGTCGACGTCGACCGGTTCAGGGTCGGGCGTCGGGGTCTCGGACGGTGTCGTGGGGGGAGGCGTGGTCTGCGCGGTCGTCTCCGTGGGCTTGGCCTCGGCGTCACCCTGGTTCAGCAGGGCGAACACGGCGCCGCCGAGCACGATCGCGAGCAGCACGACGAGAGCGATCAGCGGCCACGTCCAACGGCTGCGCTTCTTCTTCTCCTTCTCGCCCTCGGCCGCTTCGGCGTCGGTGGGGAGCTGCGCCGTGGTCGGCAGGATGCGTGTGGTGCCGTCGTCGCCGGTCGAGGTCAGGATGCGCGTGGCGTCGTCGCCGCCTGCCACGCCACCGGTCGCGATGGCCGGAACGGCGATCGCAGCCGAGTTCAGGTCGCCGCGGCGCAGCGCCTGCGCGGCACGGGCGACCGTGGCAGACGAGGACGGCCGGTCGGACGGCTTCTTGGCGATCATCGCCATGACGAGGTTCTGCACCGGGATCGGCACGGTCGGTGGCAGCGGCGGCGGCTGCTCGTTGATCTGCGCCATCGCGATCGCGACCTGCGACTCACCGGTGAACGGGCGCTTGCCCGCGAGGCACTCGTACGCCACGATGCCGAGCGAGTAGGTGTCGGTCGCAGGGGACGCCGGGTGACCGGACGCCTGCTCGGGTGACAGGTACTGCACGGTGCCCATGACCTGACCGGTCGCGGTCAGCGGCACCTGGTCGGCGATGCGCGCGATGCCGAAGTCCGTGATCTTCACACGTCCGTCCGGCGTGATCAGCAGGTTGCCGGGCTTGATGTCGCGGTGCACGAGACCAGCGGCGTGCGCGGCCTGCAGGGCGGATGCCGTCTGGGCGACGATGTCGAGCGTCTTGTCGGCGCTCAGCGCGCCGTCGCGCTCGAGCACGGTCGACAGGGCCTCACCGGGCACGAGTTCCATGACGAGGTAGGCGCTGCCGTTCTCCTCGCCGTAGTCGAAGACACTGGCGATTCCCTCGTGGTTGACGAGCGCAGCGTGGCGCGCCTCAGCACGGAACCGCTCGAGGAACCCCGGGTCCCCCATGTACTCGTCCTTGAGGATCTTGATCGCGACGGTCCGCCCGATGACGTGATCCGTCGCCTCCCACACCTCGCCCATGCCGCCGATCGCGATACGCGACAGCAACTCGTAGCGACCACCGAACGACACACCCTGCGTCGGCCTCATCTGCCTAGCACCGCCTCAATGACCTTCTTTGCAATCGGAGCGGCGATAGTGTCACCGGATCCTGATTGTCCCTGACCGCCGCCGTCTTCGACGACGACTGCTACTGCAACCGCGGGGTCGTCCGCCGGTGCGAAGCCCGTGAACCACAACGTGTGCGGCCTGTTCCCGTTCTCAGCGGTACCGGTTTTCCCGGCAACGTCGACCCCGTCTATTCTTGCACCCTGCGCAGCGCCCGTTGAGACGCTCGCGACCATGGCTGCGGTGACCTCATCGGCCACATCCTTCTCCATCGCGCGCCCGAACTCGCTGTTCTCGAAGGCGCGGATGACCGAGAGGTCCTCGCCGATCACGGCATCCACCATGTGCGGGTTCATGACCACTCCGTCGTTGGCGATCCCGGCTGCGACCATGGCGATCTGCAGGGGCGTCGCGGTGACCCGGCCCTGGCCGAAACCGGTCAGCGCGGTCTGCGCGTCGTCGAGTGCACGGGGGTAGCTGGAGGGCGTCGAGACGAGCGGCGTCTCGAAGCTCTGGTTGAAGCCGAACTTCTCCGCCATCTCGCGGATCCTGTCATCGCCGAGCTCGACGGCCAGCTCGGCCATCGGGATGTTGCAGCTCAGCCGGATCGCTTCGGCGATCGTGACCGTCTCGCCGGGGCCGCAGGCGCTGCCCCACGCGTTCGAGACGCGGTTGTTCGAGCCGGGGAGCGTATAGATCGCCGGGTTCGGGAGCGTCGATTCCGGTGTGAAGTCGCCGCTCGCGAAGGCTGCCGCAGCCACGAGGATCTTGAACGTCGAGCCAGGCGGGTTGAGGTCGCCGGCGATCGCACGGTTCGAGAGCGGCTTCGACGGATCGGCGGCGAGCTGGTCGTAGGCCGCGTTCGCGGCATCCGCGTCGTGGGTCGCCAGCAGATTCGTGTCGAAGCCGGGCGTCGAGGCCATGGCGAGGATGCGTCCGGTCTTCGGCTCGATCGCGATGACCGCGCCCTTCAGGCCGTCGAGCGCCTCGTACGCCGCGCGCTGGGCCGCCGTGTTCAGCGAGAGCTCGACGCTGAATCCGCTCTGCGGCTGGCCGGAGATGATGCGCTCGATCTCGGCGAGGAAGGCGTTGGAGCCCGTGCCGGAGAGGTCGGCGTTCATCGCCTGCTCGATGCCGGTGCGGGCGTCGAGGGGAGCGTTGAAGTAGCCGGTGACCGGCGCCCACATCGCGGCATCCGCATACTCGCGCTGGAACTGATACCGGTCGTCGCTGGGGATCGAGGTCGCGATCGCGACGCCGTCGACGATGATCGAGCCGCGCTGGATCTCGTAGCTGTCGAGGCGCGTGCGCTGGTTGTTGCTGTTCTGGGCCAGGGAGTCGGACTCGACGACCTGGATCCAGCTCGTGGCGGCGAACAGCGCGATGAACATGAACAGCATCACGATGCTCAGGCGGCGGAGCTCCCGGGTCATCCGATCACCACCCTCGGCTGGCGGCGGACGCCGTCGGAGATGCGCAGCAGCAGGGCCACGATGATCCAGTTCGCGACCAGCGACGAACCACCTGCGGCCAGGAACGGCGTGGTCAGACCCGTCAGCGGGATCACTCGCGTCACACCGCCGACCATGATGAAGACCTGCAGTGCGATCGTGAACGACAGTCCGGTTGCGAGCAGCTTGCCGAAGTCATCCTGACCCGCGAGTCCGATGCGCACGCCGCGGCTGACGAACACCATGTACAGGCAGAGGATCGCGAACAGACCGATCAGACCGAGCTCCTCGCCGAGGCTGGTGATGATGTAGTCGCTGTGCGCGAGCGGGGTGACCTCCGGTCGTCCCTGGCCCCAGCCGGTGCCCATCAGGCCGCCGTGCGCGAGCCCGAAGAGCCCCTGCATCGGCTGGTATCCGGCCCCGTCGGGGTCGACCTGGTTCGGGTCGAACAGGAACAGCCAGTTGATGAAACGGCCGCGCACGTAGCTGAGGATCTGCGTCGCGAGGGCGACGCCGGCGACCACGAGGGTGAGGCCGATGACGACCCAGCTGGTCTTGCCGGTCGCGACGTAGAGCATCGCGACGAACATGCCGAAGATCAGGGTTCCCGTGCCGAGGTCGCGCTGGAGCACGATGATGCCGAGCGAGATCACCCAGACGACGAGGACAGGGCCGAGTTCGCGCATGCGCGGCCAGGTCATGCCGAGGAAGCGCGTGCCGACCGAGGTCAGGCTCTCGCGGGTGCGCACCAAGTAGCCGGCGAAGAAGATCGCGAGGCTGATCTTGGCGAGCTCACCGGGCTGGAAGGCGAAGGCACCGCCGAGCGAGACCCAGACCGCCGCGTTCGCGTCGTCGATCCGGAGACCCGGGACGAACGGGAGCAGCAGCAGCAGGATGCCGACGAGGCCGAAGATGTACGTGTACCGGAACAGCACGCGGTAGTTGCGCAGCAGCAGGACCACCGTGATGGCGCCGGCCAGCGAGATGGCCGTCCACGCGAGTTGCTTGGTGGAGTAGGCGTCCCAGGCGGTGAGGTGCTTGGCGATGTCGATGCGGTAGATCATCGCGATGCCGAGGCCGGTCAGCAGCGTGGCGATCGGCAGCACGAACGGGTCGGCGTCGGAGGCGACGAGCCGCAGCACGATGTGCAGGGCGAACGCGAGCACGGCCAGGCCGCCGCCGATCGCGAGCACGACAGGGTCGATCAGACCGAGGGCGCCGAGCTGCACGAGCGTCAGTGAGGCACCGCTGATCGCGCAGGCGAACAGCAGCAGCCAGAACTCGCGGTTGCGCTGGGTCTGCGGCAGCCGCAGTCGCTTGAGGGCGGTGATCACGCTGGTGTCGGCGGTGACGTCGGTGCTCATCCCTCACCCCCTGCTGGTGTCTCTTCCGGCACTGGCAGGTCGGTCGGGCTCGGCGTCGGCAGGGGAGTGGGCAGCGCGTTGGCGTCGGCGCCGGCGCGCAGCCGGTCGACGATGGCCATGGCATCCGACAGCGAGCGGGCCGAGATGGTGCGCTCGACCGAGGCCCGCTGATACTCGGGGAGGTTGGCCAGCAGGATGTCGGTGTCCTCGACCGGAGTCGACAGCGTGATCGGCCCGATGTTCTGCTGCACGCCCTGGAAGATCACGACGCTGTCGTCGTCGGCGCCGATGAAGTAGCGGGTCTGGGTCCAGCTGTACGCCGCGAACGCCGCGAAGCCGAGCATCGCGATGACGACCAGCACGCCGGCGATCCAGCCGAGGCGGCGGCGCTTGGCGCGTCGACGGTCCTCTTCGATGAGCTCCTCGAGGTATTCGGCGGCCGGTTCGAAGTGGCTGGGCTCGTTCGCGGCCTGGCGCACCGGGTGCAGCCAGCCGGAGCGCTGCGGTCGCGCGGACGGCACGAGGATGCCGGAGGGGTTCGAGGCGGCACCGACGATCGTCGCGGTGCCGGAGGAGAGCGGATGCTGTCCACCCACGTCGACCAGGACGATCGTGACGTTGTCGGGGGCGCCGCCGTCGAGGGCCTGCTTGAGGAGGTGGTCTGCCGTGCGACCGGGAGCGAGGCCGAGGCGCATCGCCCGGAGGATGCGGGTCTCGTCGACCACACCCGAGAGGCCGTCGGAGCACAGCAGCCAACGGTCGCCCGGGCGCGTCGGCATGACGAAGGTGTCGAGCTCGGGGTCGGAGTCCATATCGCTGAGCACACGCATCAGCACGGAGCGACGCGGGTGGTAGCGGGCTTCCTCCGGCGTGATGCGGCCCGAGTCGACCAGTCGCTGCACGAAGGTGTGGTCGGCGGTGATCTGCGTCAGCGCCTCATCGCGGTACAGGTAGATGCGGGAGTCGCCGATGTGGCCGATCACGGCGTAGTCGTCGACCATGATGATCGCGCTGACCGTGGTGCCGAGGCCGGCGAGCTCCGGACGCTCCTTCGCCGCGCGGATCAGGTCGCCCGCTGCGGTGGTGACCGCAGCCTGCAGCGACGCCTGAGCATCGTCGGTCGAGGCATAGCCCTGGTCGAGCGGCTCGAGGTGCTGGATCGCGATGCTGGAGGCGACGTCACCACCGGCGTGGCCGCCCATGCCGTCGGCGACGGCGAACAGGTTCGCCCCGGAGTACCCGGAGTCCTGGTTGTTGGAGCGGACCTTCCCGGTGTGGGAGATCGCGGCGCTCGAGCCTTCGAAGACCATGCGGGCGTCAGGCTCGCAACTCGAAGGTCGTGGCGCCCACCTTGATGGGCGTGCCGAGCGCGAGGGAGACGGGCGGACCGGTCACGCGCTGGCCGGCGACGAAGGTGCCGTTCGTGGAGTCGAGGTCCTGGATCGCCCAGGCGTCGCCTCGCAGCATCAGCCGGGCGTGGTGGCTGGACGTGTAGTCGTCGCGGATCACGAGGGCGGACTCGCTGGAGCGGCCGATGGTCAGCGAATCCGCGCTGAGGGGGAGCTCGAGGCCCGCCTTGGGACCGGAGGTGATCACGAGGCGCTTGGCGGTCGCGACGGTCGCCGGGCCGGTCGACGGCTTGGCGGATGCCGGCTTGGCGACGGGAGCCGCTGGGGCGGATGCAGCTGCCCCAGCGCCCGCGGTGGCCTCGACCGGGAGCTTGCGCACCTTGACGCCGAACAGGTCGGCGCGCAGCGAGTAGACCACGCCGAAGACGAAGAACCACAGGATCAGCAGGAAGCCGATCCGCAGGAGGAGGAGGACGAGTTCACTCATCGAAGGGTCTCCGTCCTGGATGAGCGCGCACCCATGCTGGGTGCCTGAGCGTGTCGAAGGGTCACGGCATCGCTCCGAACGCGCGGGTGGAGTCATCCGTCGGCCGCGACGGAGCGGCGACCGGGACGATCCGGAACACGAGGTCGGTGCGACCGATCGTGATCGTGGTGTCGGTGGGAAGTGCGGCCTCGCGGAGCTTCTGGCCGTTGACCTTGGTGCCGTTCGTGGAACCCATGTCGCGCATCATGGCGCGCTCACCGTCCCACAGGATCTCGGCGTGCTTGCGGCTCGAACCGGCATCCGAGATCGTGATGTCGGCATCCGTGCCTCGTCCGATCACCGTGCGGGCTCGGGTGATCGCGTGACGGCGGCCGTCGACGTCGACCACTGCCTGCCAACTGACGCGGCCCTCGACCGTGCCGGAGCTCACGCGCACCGTGCCGGTGGCGACCTTCTCGTCGCCTTCGAGGGCGATCGAGAGCGGTCCGGCGAAGCTGTAGCCCTGTGCCTTGGAGTGCTTGGTGAGCAGCGCGTGCAGTTCGTCGGTCAGCGCGCCGCCGAGTCCGCGCATGCGCTCGGCGTCGTCGGTGCTGAGACGCACGACATAGCTGTTGGGCGCGATGATGCGATCGCGGCTGACGACCGCGGCCTTCGTATCTGCTTCACGTCGAAGGGCCGAAGCGATCTCCACTGGTTGGATGCCGCTGCGGAAGGTCTTCGCGAACGCGCTGTTCACAGCGCGCTCGAGACCCTTCTCAAAGCTGTCAAGTAGTCCCACTGGGCTCCTCTGGCATGCCGACCGGTAGGCCCATCGTAGCCAGGTGACCTGGGGGAACGCCGCCGACGCCCTGTTTCGGGTGTGCGGCGTGGCCGAAATCGCGTGATATCCTCGGAAAGTTGAGTTCTTCGGAGCAAGACACTCGCGCGAGTGGCGGAATGGTAGACGCGCTGGCTTCAGGTGCCAGTATTCGCAAGGATGTGGGGGTTCGAGTCCCCCCTCGCGCACAGTGAGGCGAAAGGCCCGGTCCGGTGGACCGGGCCTTCTCCGCGTCAGGGCGGATCGAAGAGACTCGTTCGCTCCGGGGGCGAGAAGCTCGGCGTGGCAGGATGATCGTGTGTTCTCAGGACCTCGACGTGCAGCGTTGGTGAGTGCGATGCTCTTGACCGCCGGGTTGATGGTGAGCGCCTGCGCGCCGAGCCCGGCACCGCAGCGAACGCCAGGCCCGACCGCGGCTGCGACTCCGTCCGCCTCTGCGGCGTCGAGCACGCCGGAGCCCACGCCGCAGACCGGCCCTGTCGAGAGCTTCCTCGCCTGGATCGACGCCTCCCGCGCCCCCGACACGGAGCAGGCGTGCGCAGGCCTCACGCCCGAGTTGGCCGACCGGATGATCGCCGAGCTGAACAGCAGTGGTCCGGTGCAGGTCACGAGCTGCGCCGAGATGATCAGCGCAACCGCTGAGCTCTACCGTGCGCTGGGCCAGAGCGCCGAGGTCGACGTGACGGTGCAGGAGCAGACCGACACCGAGGCCACGTTGTTCGTGACCTACCTCGCCTCGGGCGACTGCGGCACGGTCGTCATGGAGCGATCCGCGACCGAGTGGATCATCAACGAGCTCTCGGAGGACTGCGCGGCCTGAACGCTCAGCGGGTCACGACGTGTCCACGACACGTCGTGCGTACGGGGCACTCAGCGCAACGGATCAGCGGGGATCGCGTCTGAGGTCACCGTGTTCGCGGTGGTCGCCCAGTTCGCCAGCAGCTGCAGCCGGTCATGCGACGCGGACCCGGGTTCGGCCGAGAACACCAGCATCTGCAGGCCTCGGTCAGTCGCGAGATCCATGCTCTGGAACGTCAGGTCGAGGTCTCCGACGACCGGGTGATGGATGCTCTTCACGCCGGTGCGATGCTCGCGCACGTCGTGCGCACCCCAGAGTCTGCGGAAGAGGTCGCTGCGGGTCGAGAGCTCGCCGACGAGGTCGCTGAGCTGACGGTCGTAGGGGGAGCGGCCGGCCTCGGCGCGCAGGATCGCGACGATCTGGCGAGTGTTGCCCTCCCAGTCCTGGTAGAACGACTGCGCTCGGGGGTCGAGGAAGACGAATCGCGCCGCGTTCGCCGGAGCCGGTGCGTCGTCGAGCATCTCCGAGAACAGCGCTCGTCCCAGCCGGTTGGCGGCGACGAAGTCGAGGCGTCCGTTCTGGATGAAGACGGGGACCGTCGACATGGCGTCGATCGTCTGCTGCATGCCGGAGGTGAGGTGATGGGTACGGGTGGTGCGGCGCCGCTTCGGGTGGGTGCCGGCGTTCGCGGCACGGACCAGATCGGTGAGGTGGGCATACTCCGCCTCGTCGAGCCGGAGCGCCCGGCTGACGCCATCGATCACGGCTTCCGAGACGCCGGCGGCATTGCCTCGCTCGAGCCGCTTGTAGTACTCGGCGCTCATACCGGCCAGCAGCGCGACCTCTTCGCGACGGAGGCCGGGCACGCGACGTCGTCCGCCGAAGTCCGGTAGTTCGACATCGGCGAGCGTCAGCTTGGCTCGACGCGAGGTGAGGAACTCGCTGAGGTCGTCGTGGATGCCCATGCCATCGACGGTACGCCGGTCACCGCGTTCGTGAGGGGTCCTGTCGGGGCACCCATCGGTGGGGCCACGCGCAGGTCCGCCGATGCGCGTTGAATCGAGGCATCCGCCGCCTCGAACGGGTCGGCGACCTCCGAGAAGGAAGCACACCCATGAAGACCGCACACCTCGGTTCCCTCGACGTCTCTCGCATCGGCCTCGGCGCGATGACGATGGCAGGCACCTACACGAGCGAAGGTGCCCTCGACCACGACGAGTCGATCCGCACCATCCACCGCGCCCTCGACCTCGGCGTCACCCACATCGACACCGCAGAGATCTACGGCCCCTTCCTCAGCGAGGAGATCGTCGGGCGTGCGCTCGCCGGTCGTCGCGACAGCGTCGTCATCGCGACGAAGTTCGGACTCGTCGACCACACGAGCGGTGAGCCCGACGTCAACAGCAGCGCCGCCAACGTCAAGGCAGCCGTCGAAGGCTCGCTCCGGCGCCTCGGCACCGACCACATCGACCTCTACTACCAGCACCGTGTCGACCGGAGCACCCCCATCGAGGAGACCGCAGCAGCCGTCAAGGACCTGATCGCCGAGGGGAAGGTGCTGCACTTCGGCCTGTCCGAGGCCTCCCCGGAGACGATCCGTCGAGCGCACGCTGTGCAGCGGGTGTCGGCCCTGCAAACCGAATACTCGCTGTGGACACGCGACATCGAAGCAGAAGTGCTTCCGCTGCTGCGCGAACTCGGCATCGGGTTGGTTCCGTACTCGCCGCTCGGCCACGGGCTGCTCACCGGCCGGATCCGCACGGTCGACGACTTCGCCGACGACGACTGGCGAAAGACGAACCCGCGCTTCACGGGCGAGAACTTCACCCGCAACCTCGCCCTCGTCGACGAGGTCCGCGCGATCGGCGCAGAGATCGACGCGACACCTGCACAGACGGCGCTTGCGTGGTTGCTCACGGGGGGCGATGACATCGCCCCGATCCCCGGGACTCGGCGAGTGAGCCGCGTCGAGGAGAACACCGCCGCCGACAGCGTCGAGCTCACCGCAGGGCAGATCGCTCGTCTCGATGCGCTCGAACCCGCAGCGGGTGCTCGCCACGACGACGCCAACATGGCATCCATCGACCGCTGAGCCTGCGCACGTCGGCTGAGCGTCAGAACCAGTGCAGCCAGTCTCCGAGGAAGAAGATGCCGACCGCGACGACGAGCGTGCCGACACCGATGGACGACCAGATCATCCCTCGCCTGGTGGTGTCGGCATGCGAGAGCTCGCGGAACGATGGAGACAGCTCATTGCCATTGACTCCAGGCATCTGCGCGACGTCCTGGCGGTACGGTTCGAACTCGTCCGGATCATCCCGTGCCATGCTGCTGCCCTCCCGTCGTCGCAGACCGCTGACGTGTCATCAGCGCTGCACGTCTCGCCGCGCGGCCTCGACACGCACCCAGTTGTGATCCTCGGCGGGCGTGAGCTCCCATTCGTCCATGGGGCCGTTCTCCCACGCCGTCGCTGCCACGCCGCCACCGGCATCGGTGACATCGGCGACGACATCCGTGTCGAGCCGTCCGCCGGCGAGAAGCTTCTTCCGCGATGCCTCGGAGATGCTCGACCACCAGGCAGGCTCAGCGCCGGCCGTGACCACTTCGCCGCGCTTCAACACGACGGCGACCACTGCTCCGTCTCCAGGAGACACGGAATCGTCGCCTCCGATGATGAGGACCGGAGTGGTCTTGAGGCGCAGCGCGGCGAGCACGGCCTCACCGCGAGAAGCGAAGGTGCCGGTGCGCTGGTGCCGATCGTCGAGGCGGTGCTCGATGTGGAAGCTCATGTGACGAAGCGTATCGAGGCCGTGTCCAGGCGGGCACCCGTCAGCGCAGGTCGCTGACGCTCGGAACCACCGTGGCATACAGATCGGCGATGCCCGCGAGCGCCGCGCGATGCAGCTGCTCGGCGGAGATATCGCCGGCGACCGACGGGAGGCCTCGGGTGGCGGTGGCGGCAGCGACCACGGTGGGCCGGTTGCCGCGGAGGAACGCGCCCTCGGTCGTGTAGGTCACGCACATGTGGGTCATGAAGCCTGCGATCACGACGTCTTCGTGACCGGCGGCATCCACCAGCTCGCCGAGTTCCGTGCCGACGAAGGAGTTCGGGGCCTGCTTGACGACGACGGCCTCGCCCTTGATCGGCGCGACGCGCTCGTGGATCGCACCGATGTCCGCACGGATGTCGTACGCCGACCCGACGCCGCCGTCGTGCTGCACGTGGATCACCGTGGCACCGGCCTCTCTGGCCTTGCCGAGCAGGTCTGCGGCGGCGTCGAGCGCAGCATCCCACCCCTCCAGCTCCATCTCGCCGCGCGTGTACGTGTTCTGGAAGTCGACGAGCACGACGGTGGATGCTGCGAGGGCGGCCGGGCTGTCGACGACGCCGCTGAGCGAGCGGAGGGTGGCTGACGTGGTCATGTCATCACGCTATCCCCGCCGACGGGGGAGCGAGGCAGAATGACAGGATGCGACTCCACTCGACCACGACCGGGTCCGGCGAACGCCACGTCGGACTGATCCATGGACTCGGCGCGTCTGAGACGACGTGGCAGCCGCTCATCGAACGGATGCTGGCCACCGGGAGATACACGGTGACCACCGTCGACCTCCGCGGGCACGGCAACAGCGATCGGGCATCCTCGTACGGGCTCGATGCGCTCGCCGCAGACGTCGTCGAGACGCTTCCGCGAGGTCTGCACAGCGTGGTCGGCCATTCCCTCGGCGGATCGGTGCTGGTCCGCGCGGTCGCGCGCCTGAGACCCGACCACGCGATCTACCTCGATCCGGGCTTCGGGCTCAGTCTTCCGACGACGGGTCTGGCCGGCCGCGCATTCTGGGCGATCCCGGCGCTCTCGCTCGGCGTCGTCGGGATGATCCAGGCGCGACGCAGCGCCGCACAACAGGCGGCCTTCGCGCCGAGCATCCGGGAATCGATGACGCAGAGTCGCGCCCGGTTCGACGCGACGATGGCGATCGGCGTGTTCCGGGAGGTGGCGTTCCATCCGATCGCGATCGCCCCGCCCGAGGTGCCGTCGACGATCATCCTGTCGGATGAATCTCCGGCGGTCCTGCCGGATCCGATGGCAGCGGCGCTCGAGCATGAGGGATGGCAGATCCGTCGCCTCTCCGGCGTGCACCACGACATGCATCTCGAGGATCCGGACCGGACGATCGCGGTGATCGCGGACGTGCTCTAGCCTCGGCGGAGGAGGTGCTCGCGTTCTGCAGGATCGACGACAATGGCCCAAGGCACCCGCACGACCGACGCGACAGGACGACGATGACCGATGACGCATGGCTGGCCCGACTCGAAGACGAGCACCGCGATCTGGAGCTGACCCGATTCGACCGGGCCGACGCCTGGAGCCTCGGCAGCGCCATCGCGGCGCGAGCCCTGACGGAGTCGTACCCGGTGGCGATCGATGTGCGCACGGCGTCCGGCATCCTGTTCCACGCCTCGATGCCGGGCGCGACGGCCGACAACGACGACTGGGTGCGGCGCAAGGCCGCGACCGCCTTCCGCTTCGAGACGAGCACCGCCCTGCTCGAGGCGCGCGTCGCCGCCGGCGGCCGCGACTTCTTCGAGCCGGGGTGGCTCGATCCCGCCGAGTACGCGGTCGCCGGTGGCGCGGTTCCCGTCCGGGTGGTGGGCGTCGGAGTCGTGGCCATCGCGACCGTCTCCGGTCTTCCCTCGGCCGATGACCACGACCTCGTCGTGCGGGCTCTCACACGACTGCGGGACTAGCCGCGCAGCCGCGCTCGCCGATTCCGCACGCCCAGCACCAGCCCGCCGATGATCGCGGCGATCAGGGATCCGAGCAGCACCCCGATCTTCACGTGCTCGTCGGCGATCGAGCTCTGGCCGAACGCGAGCTCACCGACGAGCAGGGACACCGTGAAGCCGATGCCGGCGAGGAACGACATGCCCACGAGGTCGGGCCAGCGGAGGGTCTCGTCCATGCGGATGCCGGGGACGCGGCTCAGCGCGAACGTCGTCAGCAGGATGCCGATCGGCTTGCCGAGGACGAGCCCAGCGATGATGCCGAGCGTGATCGGATCCCGCAGGGCGGACACCAGTCCGTCGACGCCGCCGATCGAGACGCCGGCTGCGAAGAACGCGAAGACCGGCACGGCGACAAGGGTCGCGATCGGGCTCCAGCGGTCGGCGAAGTGCGCGGCGAGACCGTCATATGCCCCGTCAGGCATGTGCACGCGGGCTCGCATCGTCGGCAGCACCGGCACGAGGAGACCGAGCAGCACGCCGGCGACGGTCGCGTGCACGCCAGAGGCATGCACGCACACCCACGTCGCCACGGCCAGGGGCAGCAGAACCCACCACCGACGCACGCCTCGCTGCACGAGCGCACCGAATCCCGCCAGGGGGAGGAGCGCGAGCGTGAGCCACGGAAGGCTGATCGTGTCGGTGTAGAACGTCGCGATCACGGTGATCGCGATGAGATCGTCGACGATCGCGAGGGTCAGCAGGAACACCCGCAGTGCCGGCGGCAGGAAGCGGCCGAGGACCGCGATCACCGCGACCGCGAAGGCGATATCGGTCGCGGTCGGGATCGCCCAGCCGCGCATGGCAACGGGGTTCCCCAGATTCACGAGCACGTAGAACAGGGCCGGCACGAGCACGCCGCCGACTGCTGCCGCGATCGGCAGGGCCGCCGCACGGGGATCGCGGAGGCGTCCTGACACGAACTCCTCTTTCAGCTCGAGGCCGACCACGAAGAAGAAGATGGCGAGCAGGCCGTCGGCCGCCCAGGCGCCGAGGCTCAGCTCCAGGTGCAGCTCGGGGATGCCGAAGGTGAGGTCGCGCAGCGATGCGTACCAGCCGGCGGCCGGACTGTTGGCGAGGATGAGCGCCGCCGCGGTGGCGAGCAGCAGCAGCGCGCCACCGAAGACGTCGCTGCGGACTGTGGTGCGGATGCCGCGCCACAGCTCATGCGGCGCGACAGAGAACAAGGGACGAGAAGAAGACATAGGTATACCCCGATGGTGGGTGAGCGCGGATGCAGAGGAGCCACGCCACCAGAAGGGCGTGACCTAGCGCGCTGGCGGCGGGCAGCCGGCGATCTCGCCGTGCGACAGCGTGCCCCACACGCTCGTCCACCCGTTCGTCCCAGGGTGCAGCAGCACGCGCATCCACTCGACGAACGGCGTCGCGGACGCCAGCAGTCGAGGGGCGCGGGACGCACCGAGAACGGGGGAGAGCATGTCTCCCAGCGTATCGGGGTGCGCCTGACACGAACCCCGGAGCGGGTGCGGTGGTCCGTTTGCCCACCCACCGCACCCGCGGAGAGGACCGGAGCGCTCGCGACGGTGTCGCCGCGGCTGCGTACCCCCCGGTAAGCGGTTCCGCGACGGCCGATCACGGCGTGCTGGGACTGGTCCTCTGGCCCATTCGTCACCCGATGACGGTGGGTCCTTCGAGCCTATGAGTCGCGCGCTCGAACCCGACTACAGAATCCGCGCCAGCATCCGTCCAGCATCCGGCGGATTCCCGCCGAACGACCCCCGAACCGCCCCCGAACGACCGGAACTCCCCGACAGGGGGTGGACATACCGAAGCGAATCCAACCCCTATCGGAGGAGCTTCCATGTCTCTACGTCTCTGGTCTGCAACGGCCGCACTGGTCACCGCACTGGTGGTCATCCCCTCGGCATCTGTCGCTGCGGACACCGCCACCGAACCACCGGCGGCGTGCGCTGTCGGCGGTGTGGGTGTCCCCGACGGCTCGCCGCTGCCGGCTGACATCCCGACGGTCATCTCGTGCTTCGACTCTGTCGAGGCAGCTGAGCAGTTCATCGAGGACGGCGCGCCCGGCGACCTCGAGCAGCTCGAACCCGCACAGTCGGGCGCACGCGCGATGACCGCGCGCACAGCGGCATCGACCGTCATCGTCGGGAAGGCGTGGACGGGAGCATCCCGCAGCGGCACCGTGCTGCTCCACTGGGGAGCGGGGGCCGGATGCTTCGGGACGACCTTCGGTTTCCCGAGCCTCGGCGCGGGCTGGAACAACAACATCCGCTCCGCAGAGGGGCTGGTGAACTGCTGGTCGGTGCAGTACGACCTGCCCAACTACGGCGGCGCCTCCGTGACCTGCTCGTCCTACTGCTCGGGCCTGGGGACCATGGCCGCGCGGACGTCATCCATCGTCTACCGCTCGGCGGGCTGATAGGGGTGCAGCTTCAGCACTGAGCACTCGATGCGCCCGGGGACGAGCGCTGGTTCCCCGTACTCGGTCACACAGGTCGTGTACTCGGACGGCGCCACCCCGGGCGCGGGCGACGGGTCGAGCGGATCGGTCGACTCCATCTGTCCCGACTCCCACACGATGTCGCACATCGCCTCGGCGTCGATGATCTGGAGGACGCCGTCGGGTGTGGCGACGCTCGAACCAGGGCCGGGCAGCGAGCCGTCCGGGTTCAGGTACGCGCCCTTGAGGCACCAGACGATGGCGGTCTCGCTCACGGGACGCTCTTCCAGGAGCACCACAGCGGCGATCCCGGACCCGGCGAGGGTGAGCACACCACCGGCGATGGCAAGGCGACCCCAGATCGTCTTCCACCATTTCGGACGCGTCAGATCACGGCGCATCTGCTCGATGAGCAGGTCCTGCACCTCGGCGCGGTGCGGCATGCCGTCGAACTCGGAACTCATGCCTTCACCTCCTCGATCGTCGGATCGTATTGCTGCAGCGTGCCGCGCAGACGTGCCTTGACCCGTGACAGGCGCGATTTCACCGTACCCTCCGGGATGCCGAGGGCGACAGCCGCCTCGTGCATGGGCAGTTCGTGCAGGACGCAGAGGACCACGACGCTGGCTTCCTTCGGATGCAGCTGCATGAGCGCCTCCCGCACGTCCGCGGAGATCTTCAGCGTGTCCATGGCGCGAGCGACCTCGTCAGCGTGGTCAGGAACATCACCATCGTGGGGGATGCGGCTCAGCAGCCGCTGATATCGACGGCCTGAGCGCAGCTTGTTCTTGGCCGCGTAGGAAGTCGTGGCGAGGAGCCAGGGGAGCACCGAATCATCGACGAGCCGGACGCTGTCGCGCTTGCGCCACAGCTCGAAGAACGCGGTCGCCGCGACCTCCTCGGCATCCCAGGTCGTGCGCATCAGCACCAGGGCGACCCGGTAGACGGACGCCTGGTGCCGGTCGTGGAGGAGCCGGTATGCGGGTTCGTCGCCTCGGGAGAGTCGGAACAGCAGTTCGCCATCGCTCGACGCAGGCTGCGCGTTGAACTCCGGCACGATCTCACCTCGAACGTCATCGCCGGGCCCATGCTCCCGACTGAGTCGAGTCTATGCGGGTCCGATGACCACAGAATCTGAGACCGTTGCACTCCGTTGCGATCAGCTCGCTTCGACGAGCTGCCGGACCGACCTGAGCGCGCGCTTGCGATCGACCCGCGCCTCGCGAGGCGTGCAGCGGAGGTACCGGTGGCACTGGGCGCGGAACGTCTCGTAGGTCCCATAGCCGCAGCCCTTCGCGATCTCGGACATCGGCACGGCCGGGTAGACCGCAGCCAGGGCCACTGCCTGCGTGAGCCGCCGTTTCGCCAGCACCTCGGCGACGCCCACCTGGCACGCGAACGCCCGGTCGAGTTGGCGCCGTGACACGAAGAGCTCACGAGCGAGCCACTGCGGGTCCACTCGAGGATCCCGGTAGTGCTCCTCGATGAGTGCGAGGCATCGGGTGCGCAATGCGACGAAGTCAGTGCCGTCCATACAGAGATATGTCCGGATCCGAGGATTCGGTTCCAACTTTTTCACGGTGTTCGGCTTGTATCTGGGTTGTGATACAACTTGTGATAGCCAGGTGGCACAACCTACGAATCGGAGATCGCATGTCGCGGAGTGGTCTGACGTCGCTCAGCCTGTCGGAGCTCATGGGTGCGGCGTTCTGGACGCCCCTGTTCTCCCTGTTCCTGGCGTTGGCGATCGGCGGGATCGTCCTCCTCGTGCGGGCGCGGCCGGGTCGTGCGGAGCGGCCGGTTGCGTCGGCGTCCGCCGGGGCGTCTGCGTCGCTCCGGGCGCGGTACCGTCCTGAGCAGCGCGCGCTCGGCATCGTCGCGCTCGGCGTCGCGGTGTGCTTCATCGCCGAGCACATCATCCGCGGATACGTCGTCGACGTGGCTGCGGTCGTGTCCTGGTGGCGCTTCGCCGTCGTGCTGTTCTGTGCCGTGATCGGCCTCGGCGTGGTGCTCGGCATGATCCTGCGCCGGGGGACCACGGCGTCCGAACTGCCCGTCGTCCTGGCCGAGCGGCGGACGTGGACGACCTTCGGCCCTCGGCTCGGCCTGCTGCTCGCCGGCGCCGTCATGCTCGTCCTGCTGGCGACGACCGTCTCGGCCGGACTGGCGTCGTCCCCTGACCGAGAAGGGCAGTACGCCGGACTCGACATCCCGATTCCCAACAAGCCGGAGGTCGACCCCATCCGGATGCCGTTCTTCGGCTGGGCCTATGGAGTGCCGGTGCTCATCGGGCTGGCCGCCCTCGTGCTCACGACGTGGGCCGTGCTCCACGGCAATGCGGCCCGGCCCTATATCCGTCCGGAGACCGTCGCGGCAGAGCGCATCCTCCGACGGGAGATCGCCGCGGATGCCGTGGGGATCACGATCGCGGGGATGCTGTTGGCGCTGGCCGGTGCGTGGCGATTCGTCGCCGGTGCAGGGTCGGTGTCGTCCCTCGAGATCATGGGCGAGAACGACGGCAGTCCCTACGATGCGACGTGGCGATATGCAGAGATCGCGCTCGCCGCAGGGTGGACGGCCCCGATGCTCGAGATCGGTGCGTTCGTGCTCCTCATGCTGGTCGCGAGTCGGCTCTGGCGGCGTGACGGTGCGGCGGTGGGCAGCAACGCGGACCTCGCATCGGATGCGGCGGTCACCCGGTGACCTCATCGCCGATCCTCGCTGCCGCGGATGAGGCGAGCCCCACGATGGACATCTATCGGCAGCTGCGCGGGCTCATCGTCTCGGGGCAGCTCGGCGCGAACGAACGTCTGCCAACGGTGCGCCAGACGGCGAGCGACCTCGGGGTGGCGGCCGGCACCGTGGCGAAGGCGTACAAGATGCTCGAGCACGAAGGTCTCGTCGTCACCCGGACGGCCGCGGGCACCCGCGTCGCCGAATCCGCGGCGGTGCTCCCCGCGTCCGTCATGCGACGCATCCGTGAGCTGGTCGTCGAGGCCTCGGCATCCGGCGCAGACCCCGATGATGTGGTCAACGTGCTGCGCGTGGTGTGGCGGACGGATGCCGGCGGCTGACCCCGCGAGATCGACTCGGACCGACCTTTCGGGCCGCGCACCGCTCAGGCCGGGCAGACTGGAGGGGACCGTGCACGCCGAGACTTCGGAGAAGTGATGACGCAGGAGCAGCCCCGTAGGACGCCGACCCAGGCAGTACTCGCCGTGCAGGAGGTGGAGCAGGTCAGCCCGGACCTCATCCGCATCACGGCCGGCGGTGACGGGTACGAGGCGTTCAACGACAACGACTTCACCGACAAGTACGTGAAGATCCTGTTCGCCGACCCGAGCCACGGGCTCACCCCGCCGTACGATCTGGCGCAACTGCGAGTGGAGAGCCCCGAGAAGCTCCCGACGCCGCGCACGTACACGATCCGTTCGGCCGATCCGGCGCAGCAGCGACTCGTGATCGACTTCGTCGTGCACGGCGACGAGGGCATCGCCGGACCCTGGGCTCGCAGCGCTCGTCCGGGCGACACGATCGTCGTCAGCGGTGCGGGCGGCGGCTACCGCCCCGACCCCGCAGCGCCCTGGCACCTCCTGGTCGGCGATCACACGGCACTGCCGGCGATCTCCTCCGCGATCGAGGCGATGGATCCGGCTGCCCGCGGACACCTGCTGCTCACGGTCGCGGATGCCGACGACCGCATCATTCCCGAGACGCCTGCCGGCCTGACGGTCGTCTGGACGCAGACCGACGACGAGCTGCTCGCAGCACTCGCCGACCTGCCGTGGGCGGAGGGCGACCCGCAGGTCTTCGCGCACGGAGAGCGCGGCACGATCAAGCAGGTGCGGGCCATCCTGAAACAGCACGACGTGCCGCGGGAGTCGCTGTCGATCTCGGCATACTGGGCGCGCGGTCGAGCTGAGGATCAGTTCCAGGCGGAGAAGCGCGAGCCGATCGGGCAGATCGACTGATGGGCCTCGACATGAACGACAGCGTCAGGCTGGGGAACACCGGCCTTCGGATCTCTCCCGTGGTGCTCGGCTGCATGAGCTTCGGCGCTCCCGACCGCGGCACGCACCGCTGGTCGCTCGACGAGGAGACCAGCAGGCCGCTCATCCGACAGGCGCTCGAGGCCGGGATCACCACGTTCGACACCGCCGACGTGTACTCCGACGGCACGAGCGAGGAGTTCGTCGGCCGCGCGCTCGCCGACTTCGCACGACGCGACGAGATCGTGATCGCCACGAAGGTGCACGGCCGCATGGGCCCCGGTGCGAACCAGGCCGGTCTCAGCCGCACGCACATCCTGTCCGGCATCGACGCGAGCCTCCGTCGACTCGGCACCGACCACGTCGACCTCTACCAGATCCATCGCTGGGACCCGGAGACGCCGATCGAGGAGACGATGGAGGCGCTGCACGACGTCGTGCGCTCCGGCAAGGCGCGCTACATCGGGGCATCCTCGATGTGGGCCTGGCAGTTCGCGAAGGCGCAGCATGTCGCCGCAGTGCATGGCTGGACGCCCTTCGTCTCGATGCAGGACCAGTACAACCTCCTGCAGCGCGAGGAGGAGCGCGAGATGCACCCCTATTGCCACGACTCGGGCGTCGGCGTGCTGCCCTGGTCGCCGCTCGCGCGCGGCCGTCTCACCCGCGACTGGGACGAGACGACCGCACGCACCGCGACCGACGAGTTCGGGGCCACGCTGTACCGTCGCGAGGAGGACTCCAATCGCGCGATCGTCGAGGCCGTCTCCCGCGTCGCCGCCGAGCGCGGTGTGTCGAGGGCGCAGATCGCGCTCGCCTGGGTGGCGCAGCAGTCGGCCGTCACCGCCCCGATCGTCGGAGCCACGCGCGCCGAGCACATCGAGGATGCGGTCGCCTCAGCCGGCATCCGTCTGGAATCGACCGAGCTCGCCCAGCTCGAGAGCGCGTACACGCCTCGGGAGGCCGAGGGATTCTGAGGGGAAGGGCGGTCAGTCCCGCATCCGGCTCAGCAGCCAGACGAAGTACGGGGCGCCGACCAGCGCGATCATGAGCCCCGCAGGCAGCTGCGACGGTGCGATCAAGGTGCGACCAAGCGTGTCGGCGACCAGCACCAGCAGTCCGCCGAGCACCATCGCGATCGGGATGACCCGGCCGTGCCGCGCGCCGACCAGGCTGCGGTCGAGGTGCGGGGCCACGAGTCCGACGAAGCCGACCGTGCCGACCGCGACCACCGCCACCGCGGCGAGCACAGCGGCGAGGGCGAGCACGCCGAGGCGGGTGCGCTCCGGCGGCACGCCGAGGATGCGCGGGGTGTCCTCGTCGATCGCGAGCAGGTCGAGCTGGCGGCGCATGCCCCACAGGGTCGGGATCGCGAGCAGCAGCACGACCGCGACCGGCAGCACGTCGGGCAGCGATCGTCCGTACGTCGTGCCGGACAGCCAGGTGAGGATGCGCGGGGTCTCCCACGGGTCGGAGCGGAGCAGCAGGAACGTGGTCACCGCGCTGATCGCATAGCCGCAGCCGATGCCGACGAGCACGAATCGATCGGGCAGCAAACCGCCGCGCCACGCGAGCAGGGTGATGAGTGCGAAGGTCAGCAGGCCGGCGGCGATGGCCATCGCGATGAGGATCGGGCGTCCGCCGCCGCCGAGTCCGGTCGTCACGACGATCACGGCGCCGAGGCCGGCGCCGGCCGTGATGCCGAGCAGGCCGGGTTCGGCGAGCGGGTTGCGCACGGTTCCCTGCACCGCGACGCCGGCGAGTGCGAGCGCTGCACCGGCGAGCACTGCGGCGGCGATCCGCGGGGCGCGCTCATCGAGGGCGCGGGTCACGAGGTCGGGTGCGCCCTGCTGGAGCCAGAGCGCGAGATCGCCCGTGCGCAGCCAGAGGCTCCCGGACAGCAGGCTGATCACGATGGTCACGGCGAGCAGCACGACGGCGATCAGGGCCACCACGAGAAAGCGGCGTCGCGTGCGCAGCGCCGACCGGGCGGTACGGACGGCACGCGCAGCGCCGGCATCCCGCATCCGCAGGGCGAGCACGACGATCACGATGCCACCCAGCAGCGCGGTCGGGATGCCGGTGGGGATCGACGCGGCGCCCTCGGCACCGAGGATCGCGCGCAAAGCGACATCGGCGAGCAGGATCAGCAGCGCGCCGAGGAGCCCGGCGGTCGGCACGAGGAAGACGTGGCGGCGGAGCGCTGAGACGCGGTGGGCGAGCAGCCTGGCGAGCACCGGGGCGCCGAGTCCGACGAAGGCGATCGGGCCGGCGAGTGTCACGGAGGTGCTGGTGAGCAGTACGGCGCAGAGGACCGCGGCCCCGCGTGTCGAGCGCACCGGGACTCCGAGCGAAGACGCGGCGTCTTCGCCGAGCCCGAGCACGTCGAGGCGACGGGAGAGGAGGAGCGCGACCAGCAGCACTGCGACGATCAGCGGGATCGCGCGCATGGATGCGTCGAGGTTCAACTGCGCGAGCGAACCGCTGCCCCAGGCGAACAGGCCGGTGGTGTTCTCCTTGAAGAGGATCAGGAGCATCGCGGTACCGGCGTCGAGCGCCATGGCGATCGCGGATCCGGCGAGGATGAGACGCGTGGTGGTGGTGCCTGCGGCCCGGCCGGTGAGACCGAGCACGATCGCCGCGGCGAGCAGACCGCCGACGAAGGCGACGCCGCTCGACGCCCAGAGCGGGATCGAGAGGCCGAAGGCGGCGACCGCGCTCAAGGCGAAGTAGGCACCGGCCGTCACGGCGAGCGTGTCCGGCGAGGCGAGTGCGTTGCGTGTGATCGACTGCAGCAACGCGCCGGCCACGCCGAGCGCGAACCCGACCGCGATGCCGGCGAACAGTCGGGGCAGGCGCGAGCCTGTGAAGATGTCAGCGACCGGGACGCCGCCGACGCTGACGTCTTCGCCACCGAGGGCGCGCAGCAGTTCGGCGGCCCCGACGCCGGAGGTGCCCTGCGTCAGGTGCCAGAGGGCCACAGTGGCGACCGCGAGCACGAGCGCGAGGAGCAGGCCGATACCGCCGACCAGCATCCGCGGCCGTGAGTCGACCTCGCCGCCGGCCGGCGCCCCGTTCTCAGGGCGTCGGCCGGCGGTGGAGAGGATGTCGGCGGTGGTCACTTCCCGACGATGACGTCGACGAACGCGTCGATCGCCTGCTCACCGGAACGTGGTCCGCCAGCACCCCAGACTCCAGGGGGGAACTCGAAGGCGCGGCCTTCCTTGACGGCGGGGAGCGAGGTCCAGATCGAGCTCTTCTCGAGCTCGGTGACGTAGCTGTCCGGGGTGCCGTCGTTCGAGTAGATGAGGTTCGCCTCGCCGACGGCGGTCAGTCCCTCGATGTCGGTCTGTGCGAGACCGTACGCGGGGTCGACTCCGCCGCTGCCGTAGGACTCGTTGATCTCGTCGGTCCAGGCGCCGGTGAGGCCGAGCTCCTCACCGAGCTCGGTGAACAGCGCGCCGGTGCCGTAGGGGCGGATGACGACGTTGCCGCCCTCGATCCATCCGTCGAAGAACACGAAGTCGGTCGTGGCGAGATCGGCGTCGGCGACCTTCTCCTTCGCGTCGGCCAGGTGCTGGTCGAACTCTGCGAGCACCTCGTCGGCTCGTTCGGTGCGGCCGGTGGCCTCGCCGATCATCGAGAACACCTGCTTCATGTTCGCGATCTGTCCGCTGCCGTCGGCGCCGATCGTGGCGAGCACCGGCACGTCGCGCTCCTCGAGCTTCTTCAGCAGCTCGTCGTCTGCGCTGTACGCCTCGATGATGATGAGGTCGGGGTCGGCGCCGTACAGTGCGTCAAGGTCGGGCTCGCCGCGCTCGCCGACGTCGGTGACGCCCGCAGGCAGGGTCTCTGCGCTGACGTAGGTCTCGTAGCCGTCGATCGAGGATGCGCCGACCGGCGTGACGCAGAGCGACAGGAGGTCCTCGGTCTGCTGCCACTCGAGCACGACGACCCGCTCCGCCGGCTTGTCGAGCTCGACCGTGCGGCCGAGACTGTCGGTCAGCGAGACCGGGTCGGTCGACGTGGTCGTGGTGTCGTCGGTGCAGCTCTGCGAGCTCACGGCGTCGGCGGTGTCGTTGCCGGCGGAGACGTCGGTCGTGCCGCAGGCGGTCAGCGTGAGCGCGGCGATGCCGGCCACGGCGATGGCCGCGAGGAGGCGGGTGCGGGGCATGGGGGTGTGTCCTCTCAGGAACGGTCGGTGGAGGGGGAAGCAGAGGATTCGTGCAGCCGCGGCGCGTGGCGCCCGACCGGGTCGATGCGCAGCCGACGCGTGTGCGCATCGAGTGCGACCTCGACACGCAGCTCGTAGGCGGCGCCGATGTTCTCGGCTGTGAGCACGTCGATCGGCGAGCCGGCGGCGAGGATCCGCCCCGACTTCATCAGCAGCAGGTCGTCGGCGACGCGGGCGGCGTGATCCAGGTCGTGCAGCACCACGCCGACGGCGACACCGTGCTCTTCGGCGAGGTCGCGGATCAGGTCGAGCGTCTCGATCTGGTACCGCAGATCGAGGTGGTTGGTCGGCTCGTCGAGCAGCACGACCCCGGTCTCCTGGGCGAGGCACGCGGCGAGCCAGACGCGCTGCAGCTCGCCACCGGAGAGCTCACCTGCCGCCCGCTCGGCCATTCCTCGCACGCCGGTCGCATCGAGCGCGTGGTCGACGGCGGCTCGGTCGTGGTCGCTCATCCCGGCGAACCGGCGACGGTACGGATGCCGACCGAAGGCGACGACCTCGCGCACGCTGAGCCCCTGCGGCGCGAGGCGGGACTGCGCGAAGAGCGTCACCTCCGTGGCGAACTCCCTGGCACTCAGTGCGGCGACGGGGCGTTCCGGAGCATCCGTCGCAGTGCCGCCGCCGAGCACGACCAGACCGTCCGAGACGGGGTGGAGCCTGGCGAGCCCGCGCAGCAGGGTCGACTTGCCGGAGCCGTTCGGACCGACGAGCGCTGTGACCCGGCCGGGCAGGAGCTCGACCGAGACGCCGTCGACGACCAGCTGCCTGCCGAACCCGAGGGCCAGCCGGTCTCCGGCGAGACGCGAGGCGACGCGCGCGCCATCCGGGGAGCCGGACGAACCCGTCGGAGCGGACGGTCGGTGGGCAGCAGTCATGAGGGAACCCTGCGTCGGGAAGCGGGAGGGATGCAGGCACCGGGCCGAACAGCGGGCAGACGGCCGAACTGTATTTAGGGTTACCTTGCCTTATCAGGCTAGGTCGGTGCGTGCGCGTCCGCAATCGATGCTCTGCGACACCCGATGCGGCGTTTCGGACAGCCGGCGACTCACGCTTCCGGTGTCGCGGCGGTCGCCGTCGAGGCTGTGCTGGCCAGGTACGCGCCTGGCGTCGTGCCCATCACCCGCTTGAAGGAGGCGATGAACGTACTCGACTGGGCGTAGCCCATCAGTTCCGACACCTCCTGCACCGCGAGCCCCTCCGACAGCAGTGCGAGGGCGTGGTGCACGCGGAGCGCCTGCCGCCACTGCAGGAACGACAGCCCGGTGTGGGCGCGGAACAGGCGGGCGACCGTGCGCTCGCTCGTGCCGACGAGTTCGGCCCACTCGCTCAGCATCCGCTCGTCGGTCGGGTCGTCGATGAGTGCCGAGACGATGGGGCCGACCCGCTCTGCCCGCGGGACCTGCAGCGTGAGCTGCTGCGACGACGGAGCGAGCACGTCGAACACGACGGCCTCAGCGCGGGTGCGGGCGTCGTCGGCGATATCCCTCCGCTCGAGGTGCGTCAGCAGCGATGCCAGCACCGGCGTCACCTGGATCGGCGTCGCGCGGTCGAACTCGACCGGCGAGCGATCCGGGTCGAACAGGGCGTCGAAGAGCACCATGCGCGCGGTCGTCCGCCCGGCGTGGACGGTGCCGGCGGGGATCCACAGCCCGTGCCCGTCTGGCACGGTCACGATCGAATCCGCGAGTCGAACGGTCATGGTGCCGCCGCGTACCCACACGAGTTCGTGGAGCGGATGCGTGTGCGGATCGAATTCGAGCGGCACCTCGACGAAGACGCTCTCCGAGAGGATCGCGAAGGGCGACGGCACCTCGTGCGGCACCTGCACCTCGTGGAGCACGACGGTGTTGTCCTCGCGGCGCCAGGCACCACGGCTCTCCGCGGATGCGTCGGTCATGCCGACGGCACCCATGCGCCTTCGTCGCGGATCGCACCGGTGATGCGGCGGCTCGCGGTGCGCAGCTGTCGCGCCTGGGCCGGGGTGAGCGCCTCGAAGACGAGCCTCCGCACGAGGGCGACGTGTCCGGGAGCCGCGGCGCGCGCGGCATCCGCCCCGTCTTCGGTGAGCGTCGCCAGGGTGATGCGACCGTCGCGCGGATCGGGCGCACGCCGTGCCCAGCCGCGCGCTTCGAGTCGAGCGACGGCGCGCGAGAGGCGTGACAGCGTGCTGTTCGCATAGCTCGCCAGCTGCGTCATCTGCAGCGTGCGGCTGTCTGCCTGTGAGAGGGCGAAGAGGATGCCGTAGTCGAAGTGGCTGATGCCGGAATCCCGCTGCAGCTGACCGTCGAGCGCTGCCGGCAACCACTCGAGGAGCGTCGCGAGCGCGGACCAGGTCTCGAGCTCCTCGTGATCGAGCGCCGCCTCCGACTCCGGTCCTGTCATGCTCCCAGCCTAGACCGTGACTTGCTCAGGAAACTGATGCTACCGTTGACTTTCCCAGGAAAGTAAATCGACAGCAAGGACGGACACGCAGTGGATCTCGAACTCGCGGACAAGAAGGTCTTCATCAGCGGCTCGACGCAGGGCATCGGCTTCGCGGTGGCAGCCGCCTGCGCCGCGGAAGGCGCTGCGGTGGTGCTGAACGGACGCTCGGAGCGCGGGGTCGCTGATGCGGTGGCGCGGCTGCGCACCGAGGTGCCGGATGCCGAGGTCTCAGGCATCGCCGCAGACGTGTCCGATCCTGCCGAGGTCAGCGCCCTGCTCGAGGCGCTCGGTGACGTCGACGTGCTCGTGAACAACACGGGCGTCTTCGACGTGGTCGCGTTCGAGGAGATCGACGATGCCGAGTGGACGCGGTACTTCGAGACCAACGTGATGAGTGCCGTCCGCCTGTCGCGGGCTCTGCTGCCGGCCATGCTCGCGAAGGACTGGGGCCGAATCGTCTTCATCGGCACCGAGTCGGCGGTCGACGTGCCGGCCGGGATGGTCCACTACGGGGCGACGAAGGCTGCGGCGCTCGCTCTCGCCAACGGCCTCGCGAAGCTGACGCGCGGCACCGGGGTCACGATCAACACCATCCTCGGCGGCCCGACCTACTCCGACGGCGTGGCGGATCAGGTCGAGCGCATCGCCGCCGCGAACGCGATGACGGTCGACGAGCTGAAGGGCTCGCTGATCCGCGACACCTCGCTGCTGCAGCGGTTCATCGAGCCGGAGGAAATCGCGCACCTCGTCGCATATCTCGCGAGTCCGTTGTCGTCGGCGACGAACGGTGCTGCGCTGCGGTCGGACGGTGGTGTGCTGCCGACCGTCCTGTAGGCCGGGCCGGGGCTCAGTGCCCGGCGAGCCGTTCGACCGGCACGCCGGCGCTGGCGAACTTGCGACGGGAGCGGCGGGATGCTCCGACGAGCACCGTCCGCTCGCTGAGCCGGGCCAGGGGCAGGTCGCTCGCCGAGTCTGTGTAGAACGTGCCGATCCGCTCGCCGGGCTGCGCGCTCCGGAACGAGGCGACCTTGTTCTCGCCGACGTTGTGCCACCGGAATCGCGGGCCGCCCTGTGGGAACTCGAACCGTGAGGCGAGCACCGGCACACCCGTCACGCCGAGCTCTTCGAGGTACCGCAATGCGAGTGAGTGCTCGGTCGCGGTCGACACCATGCATTCACCCTCACGGCGAGCGGTGCGGAGCTCGCGCATCACGGCGGCCGAGCTGTTGCCCCTGCGCCGAGCCAGCCGCACGGACACGCGCTGCACGAGCCGCCGGTAGCCGCGCTCGCTGACGCCGCGCAGCGCGACCGACACGATCGCGCGGTTGCACCTCGGCCGCAGTGGTCCGTCGGCGCGCGCCACGGCGGCGATCATCCCGAGCACCGCCACCGGGATCACCAGCCACGGGCGCACCCGCAGCCGGGCGAACACGAGCGTCGCCATGGTGTCGGAGCGCGTGAGCACGCCGTCGAGATCGAAGACCGTGATCACTCGTCGTCGACCGAACGCTCGATGATGAGCGACACGCGATCTGCGCGGTACACGTCGACCGCGAACTCCAGGCAGGCGCCCGAATCGGTGAAGGTGCGACGCGTGAGCTGCAGTCCCCCAGAGGCGTGCCGGGAGCCGAGGTGCGCGCTCGTCTCGGAATCGAGCACCACGACCTCGAGCTCGGCCGAGGTGCGGGAGAGCGTGATGTCGAAGCGACGGCGCACCTCTTCCCACAGTGATCCGCTGAGATCGCCGTCGAGCAGGCCGGGCACGAGGTCTGCGCGGTAGTACGTCGTCTCCACGGCGAGGGGCTCGTCGTTCGAGCGACGGAGGCGTCGCAGCGCGTAGACCGGATGCCCGAGCTCGACTCCGAGGCCGGCGGCGACGGCGGCATCCGCTGGTCGTTCTTCCGCCCAGAACAGCTCGGCGCCAGGCTGGCGTCCGGCGCGGGCGACCTCCTGCGAGAACGAGCCGAGGCGCAGTCGCACGCGGGGCTCCGACACGAAGGTGCCGCGGGTGCCGTCGCGGTGCACGCGGCCGTCCTGCTCGAGCACGCCGAGGGCTCGGCGCACGGTCATGCGGCTCACGCCGAGCTCGACGCACAGCTCGCGCTCCGCCGGCAGGGGCGAGCCGAGGGGGAACTCGCCGGACTCGATGCGGGTGCGCAGCTCGCTCGCGATGCGGAGGTATGCGGGCTCGCCAGGTTTCGCCGCTGTAAATTCTGCCGCCGCATCCGTGGTCACCATTGACACGCTACCCGCCATGCCTTTAGCGTACCTTGGTATACACCAAGTTGGTCTATACCAACTCCGCCCAACGAAGGTCGTGCCATGGAATCTCCTGAAGCGGTAACCACCCCATCCGTCGGTCAGACAGGCACTCGCATGAAGCGCGAGCTGGGTCTCTACGCCTCCTTCGCCGTGGCATTCGGCTTCGTGTCGATCGCCACCGGCATCTTCACCGCGTACGGCGCGGTGCTCAACAGCAGCGGGCCCCGGGGGATCTGGGGCTGGCCCATCGCCGTGGTCGGGCAGACCATGGTCGCCCTGATCTTCGGTGCGCTCGCGGCCCGCATCCCGATCAGCGGGTACGCCTACCAGTGGGTCTCGCGCCTTGCGAATCCGATCCTCGGTTGGCTCACCGGCTGGGTGTCGTTCGCCTTCCTCGTGATCGTCGTCGTGGCCGTCGACTACACGATCGCCGCCACGATCCTCCCCGAACTCCTGAGCTACAGTCCTACACCCGCGAACTGCTGGGTGATCACGGCAGTGGTGATGCTGCTGCAGGCGATCCTCGTCGCGCTGAGCACCAAGGCCACGAACCGGGTGAACGAGGTCGCCGTGACCGTGCAGATCATCGGCATGATCGGCATCACCGTGCTGCTCTTCGCGGTGGGCGCCGCCCTCGGCCGCCTCGACTTCAGCCAGCTCTTCGCCACCGCCCCGGTCGCCGAAGCCGCCTACTGGGACTTCGGCGGACTCACGGACGCCGGACCCTTCCCGCTCGCCTTCCTGCTCGGCGCCTTCACGATCGTCGGCTTCGAGTCGGCAGCCAACCTCGCCGAGGAGACGAAGAACCCCGAGCGCGTCATCCCCCGGGCGATGGTGCAGGCCGTGATCGCCCTCGGCGTGCTGGGGATGCTGTTCCTGATCGCCGTGACCGCGCTCGCCGGAGACACCGCCGAACTCGCGAAGTCCGCCACTCCCGTCGCCACCGTCATCACCTCGGTGCTCGGCCCTGTGGTCGGCAAAGGACTGCTCGTGCTCGTCGTGATCTCGATCTTCTCCTGCGGCCTGGTCATCACGCTCAGCGGCACCCGCCTGATCTGGGCCATGTCGCGCGACGAGCGCTTCCCCGGCTGGCAGGTGCTGCGCCGCGTGCACCGCAGCCGGCATACCCCGGTTGCCGCGACCGTCGCCTATCTCGTGATCACGCAGGGCATCCTCGCCGTGTTCAGCGGCACGAGCGACGCGCTCTTCATCCTGTTCTCCGCGGCCACCCTGCTGCCCGCGATCATCTACGCCGGCACCGTGCTGCTCTACATCGTGAAGCGCAGATCCCTGCCGGCGAGCAAGGGCTTCAGCCTCGGGCGCTGGGAGATCCCGGTGCTGATCCTCGCGAGCATCTGGCTCGTCTACGAGCTGCTGATCTTCCGCGACGCATCCTTCGAGCAGCCGCGGCTGTACGTCGGCATCATGTTCGTGATCGGCGTCGCATACCTCGTCTTCCTCCTCGCCACCCGCGGTCGGAAGGGCATGACCATGCCCGACATGGTCGACGTCGACCGCATCTTCGACGAAGACGCCGTCACCGAGGCTCCCTGACACCGTCCGTCCCGCGCCAGACTGCTCGTACCACCCACTGAAGGAAGAACCATCATGTCGTCGCACTCTCCGTCCCGCCCTGTCGCCATCATCGGTGGAGGCATCGTGGGGTCGGCCCTGCTGTACACGCTCGCGCACCGGGGGGTCGATGCGGTGCTCCTGGAAGCGGAGCCCGCGCTCGCGCTCGCCGCGAGCGGCACCAACTCCGGTGTGCTGCACACCGGCTTCGACTCGACGCCGGGTCAGCTCGAGACCGAACTGATCCTGCGGGCGGCCGGGATCCGTCCGGCGATCCTCGAGGCGCTGGGCGTTCCGGTGATCCACACCGGCGCCGAGCTCGTGCCGCACTCGGAGGAAGACAACGAGACGGTGCGCGGCCTCGCCGAGAACGCAGCGGCGAACGGGGTGCAGGTCGAGGTGCGCGAGTCCGACGGCGCGCTGCTCGTGCCCGGGGAGGCCGTCAGTGATCCGGTCGCGTTCGCGCTCGCGCTCGCCGCGTCTGCCCTGGCCGCCGGCGCGCGGATCGAGCTCGACGCGAAGGTCACCGCGATCACGGCGATCGACGACGGACTGCTGCTCGAGACGGCGGACGGACGTCGATTCGAGGTCGCCGCGGCGATCAACGCAGCGGGCCTGCACGCGGATGAGGTCGCGCGGCTGGTCGGTGACGACTCGTTCGAGATCTACCCGCGCAAGGGCGAGTTCTTCGTGTTCGAGCTGCCGGGCGGTGCGACACTCGACCGCATCATCCTGCCGGTGCCGACCAAGCGCACCAAGGGCGTGCTCGTGTTCCCGACCCTCGACGGCAAGGTCGTCGCCGGCCCGACCGCCGTCGACCTCGACGACAAGGACGACTGGTCGGTGCGACCGGAGGCGCGCGACGAGATCCTCGCGAAGGCCGTGCAGCAGTACCCGGCGCTGGAGGGGCTCGAGCCCATCGCCAGCTATGCGGGGCTGCGCCCCGCCGGCCGTGGCAGCAACTACGTGATCGGGAGGTCCGAGAAGAACGACCGGCTGATCAACGTCGCCGCGATCCGCTCGACAGGGCTCACGGCATCCCTCGGCATCGCGGACCACGTCGCCGGGATGCTGCCGGAGCTCGGTGTCGCGGTCGGGGACCTTCGTCCCCCGACG
This sequence comes from Microbacterium sp., assembly GCF_036823965.1. GTDB lineage: Bacteria > Actinomycetota > Actinomycetes > Actinomycetales > Microbacteriaceae > Microbacterium. The sequence goes on from NZ_DAITBE010000005.1 coordinate 262,643, forward strand.
GTCGCCGAGGCACCGGCATCCGACGGACCGTGGTGGCTGCGCACCGCGCGCCACCGTCACATCACGCGCTGAAGCCGTGGGGCGGACGACCCGATCCTCCGCCCCACGCACCATCGAAGGACACATCATGACCACTGTGCTGGCGATCGATCAGGGCACGTCGGGCACCAAGGCCGTCGTCGTCGACGAGTCGGGCGAGGTGCTGTCGCTCAGCGAGGTGTCGGTGCGACCGACCTACCTGCCTGGCGGCGGCGTCGAGCATGACCCGCAGGCCGTGCTCGACTCGGTGCTGCGCGCCGGACGCGTGGCGGTCAACCGGGCACGGGCCGACATCGACATCGTCACGCTCGCGAACCAGGGCGAGACCGTGCTGGCGTGGGATCCGGAGTCCGGTGCCCCGCTGTCGAACATGATCGTGTGGCAGGACCGGCGGTCCGAGACGGTGTGCGCCGAGCTGCGGGATCACGCGGATGACATCGCCGCGCGCACGGGGCTGGTGCTCGACCCGTACTTCAGTGCGCCGAAGCAGGCCTGGCTGCGCAGGAACGTCACGCGCGACGGCGTGGTCACGACCTCGGACAGCTGGCTGCTGCATCAGCTCACCGGCGAGTTCGTGACGGATGCCTCGACCGCGAGCCGTTCGCTCGTGCTCGACCTCGACACCGCGACCTGGGATGCCGGACTGCTCGACCTCTTCGGCCTCGCAGACGAGCGGATGCCGACGATCGTCGCCAGCGACGACATCGCCGGTTCGACCACGGCGTTCGGCGGCACGGCATCCGTCGGCGGCCTGATCGTCGACCAGCAGGCCGCACTCGTCGCGCAGCACTGTCTGCAGCCGGGCGAGGCGAAGTGCACCTTCGGCACCGGCGCGTTCCTGCTCGCGAACACCGGTCGCACGGCGGTGCGGTCGTCGGCGAACCTCTCGTCGTCGGTCGCCTGGCAGCAGGGTGGAAGGAACACCTACTGCCTCGACGGACAGGTGTACACCGCGGCATCCGCCGTGCAATGGCTCGAGAAGCTCACCTTCATCGACACCGCGGCCGACCTCGACCGGGTCGCAGCCACCGACTCGCACGGGGTGCTGTGCGTGCCGGCGCTCGCCGGGCTCGCGGCTCCGTGGTGGCGGCCGGATGCCACGGCCACCTTCACCGGGATGACGCTGTCGACCGGCAGCGAGCACCTCGTGCGGGCCGTGCTCGAGGGCATCGCCGCGCAGGTCGCCGAGCTCGCCAGGGCGATGGCCGCCGACCTCGGTCAGCCCCTGCAGCGCCTGCGCGTCGACGGCGGACTCACCCAGAGCCGGGTGCTGATGCAGGCCGTGGCCGACCTGATGCGCATCCCGGTCGACGTGTATCCGTCACAGCACGCGACCCCGCTCGGCGCTGCCGCACTCGCCCGCTGCGCCATGAACCCCGAGCTCGCGCTGGAGGACGCGATCATCGCCTGGTCGCCGTCGCACACGTTCGAGCCGCAGTGGTCGGACGACCGTGCCGCGGAGTTCTCCGACCGGTGGCGCTCCGTCGCCGATTCTCTCGCCTGACCCGTACCCCCCGATCACCGCAACGAAGCAGGAGTGAACACCGTGACCCTCGACCCCGTCGCCTACCAGCCGTACACCGACCCGGACGACTTCATCCGCGAGGTCACGGACCTCATCTGGGTGGACCGCTCGATCAGCTTCATCCGCGAGAACTACGAGCCCGACTCGATCGTGCACGGCGGCTTCGGCACCGCGACGACGCGCGATGAGGTGCTCGAGGGCACGCTCATGCGCATCGCCGAGGCGCCGGATCGCGTCAGCCAGACCGAGGACATCATCTGGGAGCAGCGGGGTGACGATGCCTTCCTCAGCTCGCACCTCGTGGTCGTCGGCGACCTGCTGTCTCCACGCTGGAGTCGCACGATCGCGAATTGCCTGTACCGGCGCGGCCGCATGGTCGAGGAGTGGGTCGTGCGCGACACGCTCGCAGAGGCGCTGCAGGACGGGTTCGACCCCGACGAGCTGGCGCGCGAGCATCTGTTCCGCGGATACGTCGCGAGTTGGGCGGATGCTGCGCCGACCGACCCGATTGCTGCGGGCGACTCCGGCGCTCGCCCCGACGAGCACCGGGCCGAGGTGCAGACCGTGCTCGATCTGATCCGCACGGTGTGGAACGAGCGCGACCTGAGCGCGGTGGAGCAGTACTTCCACCGCGACCTCACCCTGCTCACGGTCGGCAACCGCCACATCATCCGGCCGGAGGGGTACCGCCGCGCGCTACTGTCGCTGCTGGAGTCCTTCCCGGCCGGGCAGTTCGAGGTACGCGACGTGCAGGCGCACGACGACGTCCGCTACGCCGGGCTGCGCGTCGCCGTGACCTGGAAGTTCGTCGGCGACTACACCGGGAAGCCGAACTACGGCCCGCTCACCGGCAAGCCGATCGACCTGCTCGGGATCTCGCAGTTCACGCTGCACCAGGGTCGCATCGTGAAGGAGGTGCGCCTGTGGGACGACATCGCGCTGCGCACCCAGATCGCGAGCATGCGCGGTGACGAGCCGGTGGGACCCTCGAACATCTACTGAGGTTCCTTGCGCCTCCTCGCCCTGTGCCGAGCGGCCCCCTTCTGTGCGAGCGGCCCCTTTTGGGCGGTGCTCAAGGGGCCGGGTCGCGCGAAAAGGGGTGGCTCGGCGGGGAGGGGCGGCCTGGCGGGGAGGGTCAGACGGCGGGCCGCGTGTACGGGACCGTGAGCACGCCGTCGCTGTATCCGGGGGCGGAGAAGCGGATCGTGATGATGCCGTCGTACTCGGGGAACCCGCCGACGATGGTCTCGGCGCCGAACATGAAGCCGTTCTGCGTGTTGCCGTCGTAGCTCGACACGGTGGTCGTCTGTGCCACGCCCGCCGCCAGCACGGTCTGGAAGACATAGGTCTGGTGGAGGGCGTCATCGGCCGCGCCCTGCACGAGCGTCCAGCCGAGGATGCTCCCCGCGGTGCTCGGGGTGGTGTTCGAGTAGAGGTACAGGCCCGTGGCGCCGGCGTTCGCTCCGGTGCCCTGCCACGTGATCGTCGCTGACATGGTGACAGCCGACGGCGGCGGGGAGGGCAGCGCGACCTGTCCGCTGAGCCGGAACTCGGAGCTTCCGCTGCCGAGCTCATCGGTGAAGGTCAGCACGACGCCGGTTGCGTCGATCGCGGCGACGCTGGCTGCGGCCAGCGGTGCCGCAACGGTGGCGGCGATCACCGGGACGGACCAGGCGGCAGCACCGAGCAGGGTGCGGCGGGACAGCGGGGTGCGGGCGGCAGAATCGTCGGTCATGGAGCATCCTTCACGATGGGGGGACCACCAGAAGGGATCCGCACCGGGCGATTCGGTGCGAGCTCAGCATAGCGGCGGGATGTCGAGGCATCCGCGGCCGGTGTTCATTGCTGTCTGCGGTCCTGTGCCACGATCGGAGGATGAGCTCCGCTGGTGAAGATCCGCAGATCGGTCCGCTCGATGTCGATGCGGCGTCGCTGGGCGGGGCAGGCGACTCGCTCGACTCGCTCCTCGCCGAACTCGACGTGGAACTCGATGCCGCTTCGGCGCAGGACGCACCCGCTGATGGGTGGCGCGTCCTGCGGAGGACCGAATCGGGTGCCGTCACGATCGGCGCACCGGCTGAGCCGTCGGCGAAGACCTGGCGCATCGCGCACATCGAGGCAGACCCGAACGGCGCACGGGCGACGACGATGAGCGTGCACCCCGAGGTGTTCCCCGTGCGGCGCAGCCGTGCGGAACGCGCGGAGGGATTGGCGCTCCGGTGGCCGACGTTGAGTCGAAGCCAGGCAGCGAACGACGTCTTCGTCATCGACGTCGTGAACGCCGGTGAGACCCAGTGGCAGCCGGACGGCGACCCCTTTCACGTGGTCGGGGTCTTCGCGCGACCAGGGTCCGACATCACGGGTTTCGGCTTCGGGTTCTTCGGCAGTCAGGCGCTCGCGCCGGTGCCGCTCGATCCGGGTGACTACGCCCGCGTGCGGATCAGCATCACCGAGAGCCAGTGGCGCGACCTCGAACCGGGGCCGTACGAGCTGCACGCGATGCTGGTGATGCTGCCCGTCCGCACGGAGACGCCGTTGACCGTCGACGTCACGCAGGAGCAGATCGACCGACACAGGTCACAGCACCGGGAGCGGATGTCGATCGGCGCGGCCGAATCCCTTCGCCAGCAGCTGCAGCATCTGCAGTCGGTCATCGATGGCTCCCGGCACGTCGAGGAGATCGCGCGTCTCGTGGCGGCTGCTGAGACCGACGACGAGATCACGGCCGCGCTCAGGCGGCTGCTTCCGGACGACAATGCCGCATCGAGCATCTTCAACACGCCACTGTCGCACTTCTCGAAGCAGGCCGTTCAGCGGCTGCGGGATCAGGTCGTCCAGCTCGAACAGCGGCTGGCCGAGCTGGCGACGCCGTAGCGCTCCCGGCCTCACAGCTCCTTCGCGAGGAAGTGGTCCGCGTACGGGGAGTCACTGAACGCCGCGACTGGTCGATACCCGGCGCCCTCGTACAGCCGGCGAGCTTCGGCGAGGTCCTCGCGAACCGTCAGCCGCAGCGTGCGCAGATCGGCCAGGGCGCTCAGCCTCTCCAGCTCGCCCAGGAGTGCACGTGCCGCCCCTCGCCCCCGCGCGACCGGATCCACGAAGATGCGGGTCAGTTCGCCCACTTCCGACGAGACGACGCGGACGCCGCCGCATCCGATGATCTCGCCCGAACCGCGCACGACGACGAAGAACCCGGTCTCGCCGGCGAGGTCGCTGCTCGGCTCGTCCACCATCGCACGTTCGACCTCGTCGGTCGTGGCTTCGCGACCCCAGTACCGGCCGACGATGTCTGCGAAGAACCTCCGCACACCGTCGCGCCCGATCTGACTGTCCGGGTGCACGACCTCGAAGGTGAGCGTCGAGGATCCGGGCGTCGGCGCCCCGGTGGGTTCGGTCATGGATCAAGCGTAGACAACGCGTTGGCACGAGTTCTCCTCGCGGCCACTCGCGTGAGCGCGATCGACCGGGCCGCGCCACATGCAGGAGAAGCCGATCGACCAGGCCGCGCCACATGCAGGAGAAATCGCCGGATGCAGGACGATCCCGGCTGCATTCGTCCTGCACGCGGCGGTGCTTCCTGCACGTGGCGACGCGCCGGCGCTTTCAGCCGCCGGGGCAGTCGCACTCGCTGCCGCTGTAACACGCGCAGGGGAGCGGCGTGGGCGTCGTGTCGGATGACGGCTCGGGGCCACCGCGAGGGACGACGTGATAGACGGCGTTCGTGTTGACCACGACGATGAGCTCGCTCCCGCTCGCGCGCACGGCGGCCTGGTCGTGAGGTCGGGCTTCGACGACCTCGCCTTCATCGACCGCGAAGGTCGCGTACTCCGAGGCATCGAACGCGGCTGAGGAACCGAAGGTGATTCCGATCTGAACGCCCTCCGGACACTGCGCAGACGCACCTGGGAGGCTGTCGACGGTATAGGGCTCGCCGGTGTCGAGGTGCCCGGCGACCCCGTACGAGGCCCAGTACCCCGTGACCTGGTCGAACGTCGATACGTCGGGTTCGCACCCCGTCTCGCTCAGATGCGCGCGATAGGCGGCGATGAGTGCACCAGGATCGACGATGTCGCTTCCGATCACCCACGACGTCCAACGGCTGCACTGCCAGTCGTAGTCATCGAACGGACCCCACGGCGCGCTGTACGAGCCTCGGTCGCAGGCGTCATTCACGCTGACCGACAGCGGCGTGCCCATCGCGACGCTCGTCAGGATCGAGTCCTGTCTCTGAGCGAGTCCTTCGCGTGCTGCGACGACCCGGGGCTCACCCGCTCCCGAGGGTGAGAGCTCGGGGGCTGCGCAGCCGGACATCACGACGACCGCGGCGCCGCACAGCGCGAGGAGCGATGCTCTGCGCACGCCTGACCCCCTGATCGACATGGTCAGAGCATAGGGCTCGCTTCATGCCGACTGCAGCATGGAATCGGAGTCGTGAACCCGCTGAATCAGCGGCGCGCGAGACGCGCGGCGAGATACGGTGCCGTGCGGCTCGCCGGGTCCTTCGCGACGGCATCCGGCGTGCCGGCCGCGATGATGCGTCCACCGGCGTCTCCGCCGGATGGCCCGAGGTCGATGACCCAGTCCGCTGCCGCGACGACATCCATCTCGTGCTCGACGACCACGACCGTGTCTCCCGAGTCGACGAGCGTGTGCAGCTGCGCGAGCAGCAGTCGCACGTCGGCCGGGTGCAGCCCGGTCGTCGGCTCGTCGAGGAGGTAGAGGGTGTGGCCACGGCGCACGCGCTGCAGCTCGGTCGCCAGTTTGATGCGCTGCGCTTCACCACCGGACAGTTCGGTCGCGGGCTGGCCGAGGCGCAGGTAGCCGAGTCCGACATCGAGCAGGGTCTGCAGGCTGCGAGCGGCTGCGGGCACTGACGCCAGGAATTCGGATGCCTGCTCGACCGTCAGGGCGAGGACATCGGCGATCGTCTTGCCCTCGTAGGTGACCTCGAGCGTCTCGGCGTTGTAGCGAGCGCCGTGGCAGGTGGGGCACCGGCCATAGCTGCCGGGGAGGAAGAGGAGCTCGACCGACACGAACCCCTCGCCGAGGCAGGTCTCGCAGCGACCCCCGGCGACGTTGAACGAGAAGCGTCCAGCGGAGTAGCCGCGCTCCCTGGCGAGGTCGGTCTTCGCGAACGCCGCGCGCACGGCATCGAACAGGCCCGTGTAGGTCGCGAGGTTCGAGCGCGGCGTGCGTCCGATCGGCTTCTGGTCGACCCGCACGAGGCGGTCGATGTGCTCCAGACCCTGCGCTCGGCGGACGGCGAGGGCGTCGGCATCCGCGTCGGGCACCGTCGCCTCAGCGAGGTCGGCGGTCGTCTCATCGTCGAGGTCGTCGGTGGTGCCGTCGTCGTCGGAGCGCAGATGCCCGCGCACCACATCGCGGAGCACCCGGCTCACGAGCGTCGACTTGCCCGACCCCGAGACGCCGGTGACCGCGACGAACGTCCCGAGCGGGATGGCCACATCGACATCGACGAGGTTGTGCAGCGTGATGCCCTCGACCGTGAGCCAGTCGGACGGTTCGCGGGGTTCGCGACGCTCGTCGGCCGGCGTGTGCTGCTCGGGGAAGAGGAACGGCCGGGTGACGGATGCATCGACCGACGAGAGTCCGTCGACCGAGCCGCTGTAGAGCACCTCGCCGCCGCCCTCGCCCGCGCCGGGACCGACGTCGACGATCCAGTCGGCGTGCCGCACGACGTCCATGTTGTGCTCGACCACGAACACCGAGTTGCCGGAGCGCTTGAGCTGCTCCAGGACCTCGAGCAGCGGTTCGGCGTCGGCGGGGTGCAGGCCGGCCGACGGCTCGTCGAGCACGTAGATGACGCCGAAGAGTCCCGACCGCAGCTGGGTCGCGAGGCGAAGCCGCTGCATCTCGCCGGGGGAGAGGGTGGTCGTCACGCGGCCGAGTCCGAGGTAGCCGAGGCCGAGGTCCGTGAGCACCGTGATGCGCGCCAGCAGGTCGGTCGTCAGGGCGACGGCGACATCGGTGCGCTCGCCGGAGAGGGTGGTCGGCAATGCCGGCTCGGCATCCGTCAGCTGCGTCGTCGGACGGATGATCTCGGCGAGCTCGGTCATCGGGAGGGCGTTGAGCTCGGCGATCGATCGTCCGGCGAAGGTGACCGCCAGGGCTTCGCGACGAAGACCGGTGCCGTGGCAGAGCGGGCACGGGCCGGAGCGGACGAACTGCAGCACCTTCGTGCGCATCATCTGGCTCTTCGAGTCGGCGAGCGTGTGGAACACGTACTTCTTCGCGCTCCAGAACATGCCGTTGTACGGCTTCGCGACGCGATCGCGCTGCGGGGTGATCTGCACGACCGGCTGTTCGTCGGTGAACAGGATCCAGTCGCGATCGGCCTGATCGAGGTCGCGCCATGGACGGTCGACGTCGTAGCCGAGCGCGACGGTGATGTCGCGCAGGTTCTTCGCCTGCCACGCGCCGGGCCAGGCGGCGATCGCGCCGTCACGGATGCTCAGCGAGGGGTCGGGGACGAGCGAATCCTCGGTGACGGTGTGCGAGATGCCGATGCCGTGGCACTCCGGGCACGCGCCGGCCACGGTGTTCGGTGAGAACGCGTCGGAGTCGAGCCTCGTCGTGAAGCCCGCAGGGAACGTGCCGGCGCGGGAGAACAGCATCCGGAGCGAATTCGAGAGCGTGGTGACGGTGCCGACGCTGGATCGCGAACTGGGTGCGCCACGGCGCTGCTGCAGCGCGACGGCCGGCGGCAGGCCCGAGATCGACTCGACGTGCGGATCATGTCCCTGCTGGATGAGCCGCCTCGCGTAGGGGGCGACCGACTCAAGGTACCGGCGCTGGGCTTCCGTGAAGATCGTGCCGAACGCGAGCGAGGATTTGCCCGATCCGGAGACGCCGGTGAACGCGACGATCCGGTCGCGCGGCACATCGACGTCGACGTTGCGGAGGTTGTTCTCGTTGGCGCCGCGAACGCGGACGAACGGATCGGTCGGATCGTTCGAGGTCTCAGGCATCGGTCGAGTGTATCCAGGAGGTGCTGACCGTTCGCCGACCGGACGAGCCACCGGTCGGCAGCTGCCGTCTGCACGAGATCTCGACACCTGCACGAGGATCCGGACGGATGCGTCGTGCAGGTGTCGGACCCTCGTGCAGGTGACGCGTGCCAGGGCTACCGGAGGATGCCGCGTCGGCGCGCTGCGGAGACGGCGGCCGTGCGGGAGCTGACGTCGAGCTTGGAGAAGATGTGCGCGAGGTGCGACTTCACGGTCGTCTCGCTGATGAACAGCTCGTTCGCGACGTCGGTGTTGGACTTGCCGGCGGCCACGAGCTCGAGAACCTCGATCTCGCGGCTGCTCAGACTGATCTGCGGAGCGCGCATCCGGTCGAGCAGCCGGGAGGTGATCACGGGTGCGAGGGCGCTCTCGCCCGCAGCGGCCGCTCGGACGGCGGCGATGAGCTCATGCGGCGGTGCGTCCTTCAGGAGGTAGCCGCTGGCCCCGGCTTCGACCGCGCTGAGGATGTCGGCATCCGAATCGTAGTTCGTGAGCACGAGCACGTACGGGGCTGCGTCGAGCGCGCGGATGCGCCGCGTCGCGTCTGCGCCGGTGGCGGTCTCGTTCGAGCCGAACTGCAGGTCCATGAGCACGACGTCCGGGCTCAGGCGTTCGGCGAGTTCAACGGCCTCATCCGGCGCGCTCGCCTCGGCGACGATCTCGACGTCGGGCTCCAGGCTGAACAGAGCGGTCAGCCCGGCACGGACGATCGGGTGGTCATCCGCGATCACGAGCCGGATCATGCGAGTTCCGCCACTCGGAGCTCGACGGCCAGGGTCGTGCCTCGGCCCGTCGGGGAATCCACCGTGAGCGTGCCGCCGAGCTGCTGCACCCGCTCGGCCGTCGCCTGCAGCCCGAACGAGTCCGACTTCTCCGCGGCATCCTTCGAGGGCAGTGCCGGGTCGAATCCGGTCCCGTCGTCGGTGACCGTGAAGTGCAGCCAGTCTGCGTCGACCGTGATCGTGATGGTCGCTGCGGTGGCCTGCGCGTGCTGGATCACGTTCGCGATCGCCCCCTGCGCGATGCGGAGCAGTGCGGTCTGCAGATGCATCGGCAGGGTGATCGTGTCGGAGACGCGCACCTGCACGTCGAGTCCTTGGCTGGCCCACTGGGTGGCGGCGAGGCGGCGGAGCGCTCCGCCCAGGGTCTGATCGTCGAGCTGCGGCGGGGTCAGCTCGCGGATGAAGCGGCGTGCCTCGGCCAGGTTCGCCGCCGCCGTCTCGCGGGCGAGGCGGATGTGCTCGATGCCGGGGCGCCCTGGGTCGGCGCGCTCAGCCGCGTGCAGCAGCATCTGGATGCTGGAGAGCCCCTGCGCGAGGGTGTCGTGGATCTCGCGGGCGAGCCGGGCGCGTTCGGCGAGCACCCCCGATTCGTGCTCCGTCGCGGCGAGCTGGCCCTGCGTGGCGATGAGTTCTCGGACGAGCGCTTCGCGTTGCTCGGCCTCGCGGGCGAGTGCCTGGTAGCCGAGGCCGATCAGGAGCGCGACGCCGGCGCCGACGAGGGGACCGACGACCCCGCCGACCGTCCATCCGCTGTGCACGCCGAGGGCGCAGATCGCGACGATCGTGGAGGCCAGGATCGCTGCCGACCCCCACCAGCGCCCGAGCAGATGGAGAAAGAGGAAGAACAGCGGGAACACGAGGTAGGCGGCATCCGGGATCAACCACAGCAGCACAGCCCATTCGACCGTCAGGACCGCCAACCACGCCAGCGGCGCGATGCCCCGAGCACGGCTGGTCCGCGTCAGCACCGCCCCGAACGCATACGTCACCACGAGGACGACCGTGAGGATGATCACGGTGACGCTCGCATCGGTCGGGGCGAGCAGGGCCCGGACGATCACGACACCCGCGAGCGCGAGGAACAGCACGTGCAGCCCTGTGCGCAGACCCACGAAGACCGGGGTCAGTGCGGTGTGGGCCATGGGCTGAACTTTACGCCGCCGTGCGGGGACGGTCATCGTCTGAAAGGAGGATCCGCGGGTGCGCACTGCGGGCGCGGAACAGCATTCCGGTGGCCGATGACCGAGCCGAGACGGCGGACGAGAGTGGAACGGTCGTCGCGTCCGGCGACAGGAAAGGCACACACCATGTTCGTCGCACTCCGCGAGCTCCGCTTCGCCAGAGGTCGATTCATCCTCATCGGCGCCGTCGTCGCGCTCATCACCGTGCTCGTCGGCTTCCTCAGCGGCCTGACCGGTGGCCTGGCGACCCAGAACATCTCGGCCGTGGTCGGTCTGCCGGCCGATCGGATCGTGTTCTCCGCCCCGACCGCGGGAGAGACCTCAGCCAGCTTCGCCGACTCCGCCATCACCGAGGAGCAGGCGACGGACTGGGCCGCGACCGACGGGGTCGCGACCGCCCGGCCGGTCGGGATCAGCCAGACCCGCGGCGAAGCCGGAGACACCCGTGCCGCGATCGCCGTGTTCGGTGTGGAGCCGGGGTTCGACACCACCGCACCCTCTGCCGACGGACGGCTCGGCGTGTCCGATCCTGCCGCAGACGCCCTCGGCGTGCGGACCGGAGACGACGTGACGATCGGGGGCACCGGCTACACGGTCGAGACGATCGGCGGCGACGGCTGGTACAGCCACACCCCGGTCGTGCAGATGACGCTCCACGACTGGCAGACCTACTCCGCCGCCACGGGCAACCCCGACGCGTACGCGACCGTGCTCGCGGTGACCGGGAGCCCGGAGTGGGATGCTGCGGACGCGGCGAACGACACGGTCTCGGAGTCGACGCTGGGCTCGCTCATGGCGCTGAGCGCATTCCGGTCCGAGATCGGCTCGCTGCTGCTGATGGTCGGGATGCTGTTCGGCATCTCCGGACTCGTGATCGGTGCGTTCTTCACCGTCTGGACGATGCAGCGGAAGGGCGACATCGCCGTGCTCAAGGCGCTGGGGGCCAGCACCCCGTCGCTGGTGCGCGACGCACTCGGCCAGGCGTTGATCGTGCTCGTGGCCGGGATCGGGATCGGGTTGGGCATCGTCGGCGTGCTCGGCACGCTCGCCGGCACCGCGCTGCCGTTCCTGCTCAGTCCGATCACGACCGTGCTCCCCGGCGCGATCATGATCATCCTCGGTCTCGGCGGAGCCGCATTCGCGCTCCGTTCCGTCACCTCCGCAGACCCACTCACCGCACTCGGGAGCAACCGATGATCCGCCTGAACAACATCACCCTGACCTTCCCCGACGGCGACAGCCGCGTCACCGCCGTCGACGACGTCTCGCTCACCGCCCACCCCGGCACCGTCACCGGCATCACGGGGCCCAGCGGGTCGGGCAAGTCGAGCCTGCTCGCGGTCGCCGCCACACTGATCCACCCTGATACCGGTCAGGTGTTCATCGATGACGTGGACGCCACCGGGCTGCACGCCCGCGAAGCGACGGAACTGCGTCGGGAGAAGGTCGGGATCGTGTTCCAGCAGTCCAATCTGATCCCCGCACTCACCGCCCGCGAGCAGCTCACGGTCATGAACGAGCTCGGCGCTCGGGGCAGCCGTCGTCGTCGTGCAGTGAGCTCGGACCGAGCCGACGCGCTGCTCGACGCCGTCGGGCTCGCCGACCACGGTGCCAAGCGACCGCATCAGCTCTCGGGCGGTCAGCGTCAGCGCATCAACATCGCCCGGGCGTTGATGAACGACCCGAGCGTGCTCCTGGTCGACGAGCCGACCAGCGCCTTGGATCAGGAACGCGGAGCGAGCATCATCGACCTCATCCTGCGCCTCACCGATGAGCTGAACACGTCGACTCTGCTCGTGACCCACGACCTGGTGCACCTGCCGCGCATGCACGGTGTCGTCCAGCTCATCGACGGTCGCCTCGTGGAGGCTCCCGTCGCGGTGTGAGGTCGCGGCCCTCGGCGGCCGCACGGGCTCCCGGCATCCGTCCCGGCATCCGTCATCATCCGGCACCTGCACGAGATCTCGACGGATGCAGGAGAATGGGCCCGAATCGAACCTGCAGGTGTCGGATGCTCGTGCAAGTCACACGATCCGACCAGTCGAGGTGTGAGGTCGCGCGTTCAGTCCTGATCGAGCGCGGCCAGCTCGTCCGGGGTCAGGTCGAGGTCGGCGGCCGCTGCGGAGTCGCGGACCGACTGCGGGCGCTTTGCCCCTGGAATCGGGATGACCACGGGGGACTGGGCCAGCTCCCAGGCCAGCGCCACCTGCTGGGCGCTCACGCCGCGGGCCTCGGCCACCTGTTGGAAGGCCGGATGCCGGGTGGCGAGCTCCTTGGCGTCCGACAGCCCGCCGAGCGGGCTCCAGGGCAGGAAGGCCAGCCCCAGCTCGGCGCAGACGTCGATCTCCGGCCGGCTGCTGCGGAACTTCGGGCTGAACTGGTTCTGCACGCTGACGAGCGTGTCACCCAGCGCCTCGTGCGCGGCTCGGATCTGGCCCGGGTCCACGTTGGACAGCCCGATCATCCGGACTTTCCCACTGCCGGCGATCTCGACCAGCGCGCCGATGGTCTCCGCGAAGTCGACCTTCGGGTCCGGGCGGTGGTGCTGCCACAGCGCGATCTGGGCGACTCCGAGCCGGGACAGGCTGGCGTCGACCGCCCGGTGCAGGTGCTCGGGGCGTCCGTCGATGTCCCAGCCGCCGCCGTCGATGCGGAACGCGCCGCCCTTGGTGGCGAGGAACACGCGGTCGCGCACGCCCAGCTCGTCGAGGATCGAGGCGATGAGCTTCTCGTTCTCGCCCTGTGCATCCGCGCCGAGCTCCGTGCCCGGCCCGTACGCGTCTGCGGTGTCGAACAGGGTGACGCCGGCGTCGAGCGCGGCGCGGACCGTGTCGAGCAACTGCTCGCGGGGCTGGTGGCCGGTCTGGTCGAAGGTCATCAGGCCGAGCCCGATCGCGCCGACCTCGACGCGGCCGACGGTGTCGTTGCCGAGTGTGCGTGTGTGCATGGGCCGATCCTAGGTGCGGAGGCACGCGAGCGAGAGGGGGTGGACACCGTGCTGGGTGCGCGCGAGGATGCGGAGCCCCGACCGTCGTCGTGTCGTCAGCGGCGCAGCGATCCGGCGCTTCCCGGTGCCCCCGCGTCAGTCAGGATCGCGCGCGCGGCTCGTTCGCCGGATGCGAGTGCACCCTGAATCGACGCGGTGTCTCGATGGTCGCCGGCGACGTACAGACGATCGGCGGAGCGCGGGGATCGCGGTGCCCCGAGGGGTGCGGGTTGGGCGGGGAGCGCGTCGACGATGTCGTCGCGCCGCACCAGCTCCCACGCAGTGACGTCGGCATTCCAGATCTCGCTCAGGTGGCGGCGGACGTCGTTCTCGTCGGCGGGAGCGCCGCCGCGCGGCAGCAGGCAGGTCGCGGCGATGAGGTGGCGTCCGGCCGGGGCGTACGAGGGCACGGTGTTCGTCATCACGACGGTGTTCACGATCGGCCCGCGGCCACGGCCGTCGACGGCGAGCAGCGCGGACCTGGTCGGTGGTTCGGCGGCGGCGAACCACCAGGTCTGCAGGCCGTTCGTCGCCGGCGCGGGGAGCCCGGTGAGATCGGCGACGGCATCGGGGCCGACAGCGACGACCACCCGAGCTGCGCTGACGGGGTCGCCGTCGGCCAGTTCGACCTGCATGCCCGAGCCCAGCGCCGATGTGCGTTCGACGCGGGCGCCGAGGCGGATGTCCGCACCGGCCGCGCGTGCGTGCGCGGCGAGCTGCTCAGGAACCGCGGCGATCCCTTGTGCGGGCAGGCCAGGACGGCCGAGCGCGAAGTACCGGATGAGCCGTCGGGCGAACGCGTTCGACGTCTCGCCGCGGCGCTCCGCCAGGACCCCGGCGAGGAACGGCTCGAGCACGGCGGTGCGGAGCGGTCCGCGGAGCCCTGCGGCATCCCAGCCCTCGCTGAGGGTGACATCGTTCTGGGCGAGGCGCGAGATCGGATGGACCAGTGCCGGCGCGGCCCAGCGGGCCAGGGCGACGGCATCCGTTCCGTTCACCAGGCCGCTGCGCAGGGAGGCGACGATCGAGAGCGGATGCCGCAGTGGATGCCGCAGCTCGGCCATCCCGCGCTCGGTGCGCACCCGCACGCCGACCGGGAAGCTCCCCAGCGCGAGTGCGTCGAGATCGACGCTGCGCCGGAGCGCGGGGTACGCCGGATTGAGCACCTGGAAGCCGCGGTCGAGCCGGAACCCGTCGACGATGTCGGTGCGCTGGCGTCCTCCGACGGCATCCGCCGCTTCGAGGACGACGACATCGAGCCCGTCTTCTGCGAGCAGCCCGGCGCAGCGGAGCCCCGCGAGTCCGGCGCCGATCACGATCACGTCATGCATTCGTCACGGCCCCGCAGGTCTCAGTCATCCACACGGGCTGCATGGCACCAGCGTACGACGGGATGCCATGGAGCGGACCGTCCAGGGGCTGGCTGCGACCGCGGGCCGTCGGTCGTCTGCAGGAGACCCCGACGGATGCACGAGGAATCCACCGGGATCGGTCGTGCAGATGTCGGATGCTCGTGCAGATGGCGAAGGCCCGACCCAGCCAGCCGCCGCTAGCGCCGCACCGGGTCCGCCCCGCCGTCGAGGAAGCGCGCGAGGTCGCGCAGCGTCGGCGCGGCCTCCCAGTCGCCGGGAGTGAGGCAGGCCATCGCGCCGCAGGCGTTCGCGCGGCGCAGGGTCGCGTCGACGTCGAGCCCGTCGAGCAGCGCGCTCAGGTAGCCCGAGACGAAGGCGTCCCCCGCGCCGACCGTGTCGATCGCGTCGATCACGAACCCGGATGACTCGACCGTCGTATCGCCGATGAACACCGTCGCGCCGGCCGGGCCCTGCTTCAGGACGGTCGTCGCGCATCCGGCATCCCGCAGCAGCGCAGCCGACTCGGCGGACGACGCATCCGGGTACAGGATCGCGAACTCGTCGTCGCCACCGAACACGATGTCCGCGTGCTCTGCGATCTCGCACAGCACGGGGCCGGCGACGGCCGGAATGGCCAGCGCCGAACGGTAGTTGATGTCGAAGCTCACCGTCACTCCGGCGGCTCGCGCCCGAGCGACCGCGGCGAGCACCGCGTCACGCGCACTCGTCGACAGCAGTGGCGTGATCCCGGTGACGTGCAGCAGTGACGCGCTCTCGACCCAGCCATCGGGCAGATCCGCCGCACCAAGACGAGACCCGGCCGATCCAGCCCGGTAGTAGTGCACGGCGGTGGATGCGGCGGACGGCCGCTCCTTCACCATCAGGCCGGTCGGAGCATCCGGATCGACCACAGTCCGAACGTCGACGCCCTCTGCGCGGATCTCGCGCGCGACCCGCTCGCCGAGCGAATCGTCGCCGACCCGGCCGAGCCACGACACGGCGACGCCGAGGCGCGCCAGCCCGATCGCCACGTTGGTCTCGGCGCCGCCGATGCCGAGCGCCATGCCGTGGGCGTGACGCAGCGAGCCGATCTCGGTCGTGCGCACGAGCGCCATGGTCTCGCCGAGCGTGACGACGGATGCAGCGGTCACCGCTCGCAGACCTCGACGAACGCCTGGGCGCGGTCGCGCAGCGCCACCAGGTCGCCGCCAGTGAAGGCGTCGCCGAGCAGCGGCCCGCCGACGCTCACCGCGACAGCGCCGGCCTGCAGCCAGGCGGCGGCTCCGGCCAGATCGACACCGCCGGACGGCACCGCGACGAGGTCGGGGAAGGGTCCGCGCAGGTCCTTCAGATACGCGGGACCGACCTGTCCGGCGGGGAAGATCTTCACGGCGGATGCTCCGGCCGACCACGATGCGAACAGCTCGGTCGGGGTGAGGCCGCCAGGAACGATCGGCACACCGGCATCCGTCGCCTGCTGCACGAACGCGGGCGAGGTGATCGGGGTCACGAGGTAGCTCGCTCCGGCATCGACCGCCTTCGCGAGGTCGGACGAGTTCGTCACGGTGCCGACGCCGAGGTCGGCGACGCCGCCGTACTGCGCGAGCAGGTGCGGCAGCCGGTCGAAGGTGCCGGGCGTGGTGAGCGTGAGCTCGACGCTGCGGATGCCGGCGTCGATCAGCACATCGAGCACACGGTCGTAGTCCTCGGCGCGCTGCGCCCTGGCCACGACGATGAGTCGCGAGTCGACGCTGCGCGAGGGCAGCGCGACCCGAGCGACCTCACCAGTCATGGACCGTGCCATCGAGCAGACGGTTCACCGGCAGGTACGCCTTCGTGTAGTCGTATCCTGCTGCGGCGTCCTCGTCGAGCTCGACACCCAGGCCGGGCTTGTCTCCCGGGTGCAGGAAGCCCTTGTCGAACGTGAACGACGTCTGGAACACCTCGAGCGTCTGCTCGTTGTGCGGCATGTACTCCTGGATGCCGAAGTTGTGGATCGCGAGGTCGAGATGCAGCGCCGCGGCCATGCCGACCGGCGAGATGTCGGTCGGGCCGTGGATGCCCGACTTGATGCCGTAGATCGCGGCGAAGTCCAGCAGCTTCTTCATGGCCGTGATGCCACCGGTGTGGGTCACCGCCGAGCGCACGTAGTCGATCAGGCGCTCGGTGATGAGCGTCTGGTAGTCGTACACCGAGTTGAAGACCTCGCCGATCGCGAGCGGGGTCGTGGAGTGCTGGCGCACCAGGCGCAGCGCCGTCTGGTCCTCGCCGGGGGTGCAGTCCTCGAGCCAGAACAGGTCGTAGGGCTCGATGTCCTTCGCGAAGCGTGCGGCCTCGATCGGCGTCATGCGGTGGTGGCCGTCGTGCAGGATGCGCAGGTCGGTGCCGAAGTCCTCGCGGATCTGCGAGAAGATCCCCGGCATGTGGTTGAGGTAGTTGCGGGTGTCCCACCGCTCCTCGCTCGGGCGGCCGTTCTCGACGCGCTTGGCGGGCTCGTAGTCGTAGCGCACGCCGGGGCCGGTGGCCGAGACGCCGTAGATCTGACCGAGGCCCGGGACGCCGGTCTGCACGCGCACCGCGGTGTAGCCGAGCTCTTCGTAGCCGGTGATCGCGTTCTTCAGCGCGGCGTAGTCGGTGCCGGAGGCGTGGGCATAGACGCGCACGCCCTCGCGGCTCGCGCCGCCGAGCAGCTGGTACAGCGGCATTCCGGCCTTCTTGGCCTTGATGTCCCACAGCGCCATGTCGACGGCGGCGATCGCGGCCATCGTGACCGGGCCGCGGCGCCAGTACGGTCCGCGGTAGAGGTACTGCCAGGTGTCTTCGATCCGGTCCTCGTCGCGACCGATCAGCATCGAGGCGACGTGGTCGGCGAGGTAGGAGGCGACCGCGAGCTCGCGGCCGTTCAGGGTGGCGTCACCGAGCCCGGTGATGCCGTCGGAGGTCGTGATCTGCAGCGTCACGAAGTTGCGGCCGGGGCTGGTGATGTTGACGTCGACGAGCTCGATGGTCATTGCGAGGTTCCTCAGAAGTGGAGTGGAAATGGAGTGGGGTGCGGCCGTTCGGGCGGCCGCACCCCGAGTGGGTGTGGTTCGATCAGATCGCGTCGCGCGGATCGGTCAGATCGCGACCGGCGACCTCCGGCATCCAGATCGACGCGATCAGCGCGCTCAGCGTGAAGATGAAGAGCATGATGATGATCGGGATGAACGAGCCGGTGACGGCCGAGACCCACGCGGCGGCGATGACGGGACCCGCACCGGTCGCGATGATGGCGGCGATCTCACGGGCCATGGCCGTGAAGGTGTAGCGGTTGCGGGCGCCGAACAGCTCGGGCAGCGTGAGGTTCTCGAGCGAAGCGAAGCTCATCACCGCGAGGTTGTGCAGCACGACGTAGCCGATGAAGACCTGCACCGTGACGCCGCTGCTGATCATGAGCATCGTCGGGATGATGATGATGAGCGCGATGATCGCCCAGATCATGTACATGCGCTTGCGACCGAACCTGTCACCGAGCCAGCCGGAGAGCGGCACGGTGATGAAGGCGACGAGCGACGAGACGATCACGGCGTTGACGCCGATCGAGCGGTCGAGCAGCAGCACGACGGTGATGTAACTGATCAGGTACGTCTGGATCATGCCGGAGTTGCCGGCCTGGCCGAAGCGCAGCAGCAGGGCGATCGAGAACGCCTTCCAGGGCTTGCGCTCCATGGCCTCGAGGGTGCGGACGTCGCCGGTCTCGGTGGCGAGCTGGATCGTCTCCTCGCGGGAGAGGGCCTTGCCGTCGACGACGTCGTCGCGCTCCTCGAAGACCGGGGTCTCCTTGAGGTTGAAGCGCACCCAGATCGCGAAGAGCATGATGATGGCGCTGCCGATGAAGGGGATGCGCCATGCCCAGTCGATGACTTCCTGCTCGCTGTATGCGACGAGGAGGATCGCCCAGATGCCGGAGGCGAGCAGGGTTCCGCAGTTGGTGCCGAGCGCGACGAGCGAGGCGATGATGCCGCGGCGCTTCGCCGGTGCGTACTCGGCGAGCATGACGCCGGCGCCCGAGATCTCAGCACCGGCACCGAAGCCCTGCGCGATGCGGAGCAGCACGAGCAGGATCGGCGCGAGCACGCCCACCTGGTTGTACGTGGGCAGGAAGCCGATGAGGGTGGTCGCGAGCCCCATCAGGAGGATCGTGTAGAACAGCACCTTCGTGCGGCCGGTCTTGTCACCGAGGCGGGCGAAGAAGAACGCGCCGACCGGGCGTGCGACGTAGCCGACGCCGTAGGTGGCCATCGCGGCGACGACCGCCACGGCGGGATTCTCGGAGGAGAAGAAGAGGTCGGCGAAGACGAGCGCGGCTGCCAGCGAGTAGAGCTGGTAGTCCATGAACTCGAGGGCGGTGCCGAGCCAGCCGGAGATGGCGGCGCGAACGAGGTCGCGGACCGACCTCTTCGCGGTGGGGTCATCGACGGCCGGTGCCGTCGTCTGCGGTTCTGACATGGAAGGTACTCCTTTGGACCAGGAACAGGGTGGGGGTATCGCTAGAGGGAGAGCAGGACCTTGGCCGAGGCGGACGAGTCCCGAGCGAGCTCGAACGCCTGCACGGCATCCGATGCCGGGATGACATGCGAGACGACGGAGTCGAGCGCATCCGATTCGGCCAGCATGCTGACCGCGTCGTCGATCTCGGTGGAGAAGCGGAAGGCGCCGCGGATCGTCAGCTCCTTCGCGAGCATCGGCGCGAGGTTCACGCCGATGTCGGCGTTCGGGAGCATGCCGACCTGCACGATGGTGCCGGCGCGACGCGCAGCTCGCACGGCCGAGGTCAGCGCCACGCCGACGCCGGAGCACTCGAGGACGACGTCGTACGATTCGTTCTCGATCGTGTCGCGGCCGACGAGGGAGACCTCGGTCGCACCGAGTGCCTGTGCACGGTCGAGCGGCTCGGTGCGCACATCGCTGGCGCCGACGACTGCGGCTCCGGCGTGGACGGCTGCCGCGACGACGAGCAGTCCGATCGGGCCGGCGCCGATCACGAGCACGCGCTTGCCGGTGATGTCGCCGGCGAGGCTCACGGCGTGGATCGCGACGGCGAGGGGCTCTGCGAGCGCCGCACGCTCGAGCGGGAGGCTCTCGGGCAGCACGCGGACCATCTGCTCCTCGACCAACAGGTACTCGGATGCTCCGCCCTGGCGATGCGGGTTCGCCGCGGCGCTGCCGAAGTAGTCGCCGCCGGGGCGCAGGTGCGGGCGGTCCTCGAGACCGGGGATACTGGGGCCGTAGCGAGCGGGGTGCACGGTCACCGGAGTGCCGGGCGCCAGGCGGCCGGATGGATCGAGGTCGACCACGCCGGACAGCTCGTGTCCAGGCGTCAGCGGCTCACGGATCGTGTACTCGCCGTTCGCGCCGTGGAAGTAGTAGTGCAGGTCGGATCCGCAGATGCCGACGTAGTTCACCCGCAGGCGGACCTCGCCGTCACCGGGCGTCGGGACCTCGCGGTCCTCCCAGCGGATGTCTTCCTTGCCGTGGATGGCGAGAGCCTTCATGGCTGCATCTCCTTCGTGATGGTCTGGGATGCCGAGAGGGCATCGGCGATCGCTGCGTCGACGCTGCGACGCCGGATCGTGTCGATGAGCTCGCCGACGCGAGCGATGAACGAGTCCTGCCCTGCGAGTTCATCACCGAACAGCTGCTGCTCGGCGATCACGCGCTCGGCGAGCTCGCGGCCGTCGCGTGCGGTGGCGGCGAGGGCCTGGAGACGCTCGCGCGCGGCATCCGTCATGGCGGCCGCGTGGACGCCGGGGTCGAAGCCGGGGAGCGGGGCGATGCACGAGAGGTACCCGGCCACGGTGAGGGCGATCAGGTGCGGCATCTCGCCGGCGCGGAGCGCGAGCATCGCCGGCTCCGGGATGCGCTGGCGCAGCTTGACCGATCCGTCGGTGCCGACCTGGCTGGTGCGGTGTCCGAGTGCACTGTTGCCCCAGCGCTCGAAGAGCTCGGACTCGTAAGCGCGGATGTCGACGCCGGACGGCACCTCGATCGAGGGCTCGTACTCGCCGCGCAGCACTGCCAGGGCGGCATCCGCGATCTCGTCGAGACCGATGGCCTCGGGGATCGTGCCCACGCCGCGGAGCGCACCGAGGTAGGCGATCAGGGAGTGCGTGCCGTTGAGCAGGCGCACCTTCATCTGCTCGTAGCGGCCCACCTCGTCGGTGAACACCGCGCCACCGGCTTCCCATGCCGGGCGTCCGCCGGCGAAGCTGTCTTCGATGGCCCACATCGTGAAGGGCTCGGCTGGCACGGGGATCTCGTCGTGCGCACCGAGGAGCGCGCCGACGCGGGCGCGCAGTTCAGGGGTGGTCGCCGGCACGATGCGGTCGACCATGCTCGACGGGAACGAGACGGCGTGGTCGAGGTAGGCCAGCGTGTCGGCGCCCTCGGCCTGCGGGAGCGCCTGCAGGAATTCGCGGACGAGCTTCTCGGTGTGCTTGCCGTTCGCGGCGAGGTTGTCGCAGCTGAGGATCGAGATCGGCTCGCCGCCGGCCGCGGCGCGGGCCTGCAGGCCACGTGCGAGCTGGCCGATCGTGGAGCGGGGAGCACTGCCGCCGAGGTCGGCGCGCACGGTGGCGTCGTCGAGGTCGAGGTGCTGGGTCGCGGCCGAGTAGCTGTATCCGTTCTCGGTCACGGTGAGGGTGACGATGCGGATGCCGGCGTCGGCGATCTGCGCGACGACGCGGCCCGGCTCCTCGCCGCCGACGAAGGCGTCGGTGTGCACGCCGGGGATCGAGAGCGAGGTGCTGTCGGGCGCGATGGTCGCCACCGAGTAGAGGAAGTCCTGCGCGTGCATCGCGTCGACGACGGTGCGCGAGCGGG
>NZ_DAITBE010000015.1:0-40414 GCF_036823965.1 Microbacterium sp.
ACACGAGTGGGTGGGAGATCCGCATGGACAACGGCACACCCCACGTGCGCGGGCCGGCCTGGTGGGACCCCGCACAACGATGGCGAACCCCACAACCCGCACTCACCCACGCACTCACCGGGTAGCATCCACGCACTCACCGGATGATCCGGCGTGCTCACCGGATGACCGTGATCATCGTCGGTCGCGCCGGCACATCCATTCGCGCTGGGGCATCTCCGGCGCGCTCCTCGACAAGTGCAGCGCCGAGCCTCGATCGAGAATGAGGAGGCGACCAGTCCACGCTGGCGCATCCCGCTCGAAGGAGAGTCCCGATGTCCGAATCCGCCGCCTCCGCAGCCGCCGCGCTGCTCGACCGCATCCAGGCGCCGCAGGGCGCCGGCCGCGACATCCCGGATGCCGCGACGCGAGAGATCATCGGTCGCGCACCCGTCCATGCCGTCGCCGACCTCGACGACGCGATCGCCAGGGCCAAGGCAGCGCAACCGGCGTGGGAAGCGCTCGGGCACGAGAAGCGGAGCGAGCTGCTCCTCGCCGCAGCCGATGCGATCGACGCCAACGCGGAAGCGCTTGCCCACCTCCTGTCGCGAGAACAGGGCAAGCCCCTGAACGGCCCGAACGCCCGCTTCGAGCTCGGCGCCTGCACCGCGTGGCTGCGCACCAGCGCCGCCACGGTCCTCGAGCCGCAGGTGCTGGTCGACGACGAGACCTTGCACGCCGAGCTCGTCTACAAGGCGGCAGGCGTCGTCGGCGCGATCGGCCCGTGGAACTGGCCGCTCATGATCACCATCTGGCAGATCGGCCCCTCCCTGCGGATGGGGAACACGGTCGTCGCGAAGCCGAGCGAGTACACACCGCTGAGCGTGCTCGCGATGCTCGCGATCATGAACGAGGCGCTGCCCGCCGACGTGCTGATCGGCATCTCCGGCGATCGCGAGGTCGGCGCCCGTCTGGCATCGCACCCCGACATCGCCAAGATCATGTTCACCGGGTCGACCGCCACCGGGCGTCGCATCATCGAGAGCTCCGCAGGCAACCTCGCCCGTCTCACGCTCGAGCTCGGCGGCAACGACGCCGGCATCGTGCTGCCTCACACCGACGTCGCCGCGATCGCCGAGGACCTGTTCTGGGGTGCGTTCATCAACACCGGCCAGACGTGCGCCGCGCTCAAGCGCCTGTACGTGCACGACTCGTTGTACGACCAGGTCGTCGATGCACTCGCCGAGATCGCGGCATCCGTGCCGATCGGCAACGGCCTCGACGAGGACAACGTCCTCGGTCCGCTGCAGAACCGGGCGCAGTTCGACATCGTGAGTCGACTGGTCGACGAGGCCAGGAGCCGCGGCGCGCGCATCGTCACCGGCGGCGAAGCCGCACCCGAGCTCGGCGAGCTGTTCTACCGTCCGACCATCGTCGCCGACATCGACAACGACGCCGCGCTCGTGCAGGAGGAGCAGTTCGGACCGGCGCTGCCGGTGATCCGCTACAGCGACGTCGACGAGGCCTTCGCGCTGGCGAACGCGGTCGACGTGGGCCTCGGCGCCTCCGTCTGGTCGAGCGACCCGGAAGCCGCGCGCGCTGCGGCGTCGCAGATGCAGTCGGGCACGGTGTGGATCAACTCGCACGGCGGACTGCATCCGATGGTGCCGTTCGGCGGCGTCAAGAGCTCCGGCTACGGGCTCGAATTCGGCGTCGAGGGGCTCAAGTCCGTCGCCGTCACGCAGGTCGTCTCCGGCCCCGGTCGGAAGGCCTGACCCGTGCGCTCGGCGATCATCGTCGGCGCCGGAACCTCAGGAGCGATCGTCGCGCGACGACTGGCGGATGCCGGCGTCGCGGTCACGCTCATCGAGGCGGGCGGCTACGACACCAACCCCGCGATCCACGACCCGTCGCGGGCGGGCGAACTCTGGCACTCCGCCGACGACTGGGACTTCTTCACGGTGCCGCAGGAGCACGCGGCCGGCCGCCGGCTGCACCTCCCTCGCGGTAAGGTCACCGGGGGATCGCACGCGCTGAACGCCATGATCTGGGTGCGCGGCGCGGCATCCGACTACGACGGCTGGGAGCGCAGCGGGGCCACCGGCTGGGGCTGGTCCGAGGTCGAGTCCGTCTACGACGCGATCGAGCACGATCTGCTGTACGTGAGCGACGACTACACGCTGTCACCCATCCAGGCGTCGATCATCGACGCAGCGGTGCAGGAGGGGCTGCCGCACAACCAGAACTACAACGGTGGCACGCTCGACGGCGTCTCGCAGGAGCAGGTGACGATCCGATACGGACGTCGGGTGAACACCTGGACCACGTACGCGCAGCCCATCGCCGACCAGCTCACGATCATCACCGGCCGCGAGGTGCACTCGGTGATCATCGAGGACGGCAGGGCGGTCGGCGTGCGGCTCGGCGGGGGCGCCCTTCGACAGGCTCAGGGACCCATGGAGGGACAGGCTCAGGGACCCATGGAGGGACAGGCTCAGGGACCCATGGAGGAGGTGCGGGCCGACGAGGTCATCCTCTCGGCCGGTGCGATCGGCTCGCCGGTCATCCTGCTGCGCTCCGGCATCGGGCCTGCGGCGGAGCTCGAGGCGCTCGGCATCCCGGTCGTGCAGGATCTGCCCGGTGTCGGGAAGAACCTGCACGATCACCTGCTGTCTCCCGTCATCTTCACGACGACGGATCGCCCGGTCGGGCCTCCGCAGCCGGGGGTGTCGGTCACGCAGACGCACCTGTTCTGGCGGAGCCGCGACGACCTCGACGTGCCGGACACGCAGCCGATCAACTTCTCGGTACCGATGTGGGGCGAGCTCGAGCCGAGAGGCGACGACGGATTCACGCTCATGGCCGGCATGATCACGCCGCACAGTCGCGGCGCGCTCACGCTGTCGGGCCCAGCGCTCGACGATGCGCCGAACATCGACCTGGCCGCGCTCGCCGACGACCGCGATGTGGCATCGCTCGCGGCATCCGTCCGCCAGTGCCGTCGCATCGGCGCGCAGCCGGCGCTCGCGGAGGAGTGGGGAGCGGTCGAGGTGTATCCGGGACCCGACGTCGCCGATGCGGAGGTCGAGGACTGGGTCCGCCGCACCGCCATCACGTACCACCACCAGGTCGGCACCTGCCGGATGGGAACGGATGCGGATGCCGTGGTCGACCCGCAGCTGCGCGTCCGCGGCATCCGTGGTCTCAGGGTGATCGACGCCTCCGTCATCCCGACCGTGCCGAGCGGCAACACCAATGCACCGGCAGCGATGATCGGCGAGCGCGGCGCGAGGTTCGTGCTGCAGGAGTGACGTCGGAATCGGCCGCACAGCGACGACAGAACCCCCGCCTGCAGACATCATGCAGGCGGGGGTTCTCTCGTGACCGGACAGCGCTCAGCGCGAGTAGACCTCGCGGCCGGCGAACCAGGTCGAGACGACGGCGGTGTGCACGATCTGCGCAGCGGGGCCGGCGATCGCATCGCGCTCGAGCACCACGAAGTCCGCGGACTTCCCGACCGTCAGCGACCCGGTCTCGGCGGCGAGCCCCATCGCGGTGGCGGCGTTGATCGTGAAGACCTCGAGTGCCTCCTCGGCAGTGATCGCCTGCTCCGGCCACAGCGTGCCGGGGGTGCGACCGTGCGGGTCGGCCCTGGTGACGAGGCCCTGCAGTCCTTCGAGCGTGTTGGGGGACTCGCTCACCGGCCAGTCGGAGCCGCCGGCCACGAGCGCGCCGGAGTCGAGCAGGGCTCGATTCGGCTGCGAGTGCTCCGCACGCCCGCCGAGCACGTCGGCGAGGGCCTGCGGGATGACGCCGGGGTACCAGATGAAGGGGGAGATGTCGGCCGAGACGTCGAGCGCCTGCAACCGCGGGATGTCGGCCTCGGCCAGGAACTGTCCGTGCGCGATCTGGATCGGCGTGGTGACCCCCTCGGCTCGCAGCTGCTCCGTGACGTCGAGCACCAGCCGCGCGGAGCCGTCCCCCGTGCAGTGCACCTTGGCGCCGAGGCCCCTGGCGGCCACGGATCGAAGCCAGTCCGCGAGCTCGTCGAAGGTCATGGTCGTCTCGCCGTGGAAGTGCGCGCCGTGCGCGGCATCCGCCGGATACGGCTCGAGGAACGACGCGGTCCGCGCCGGCGGCACGCCGTCGAGGAAGATCTTCACGAAGTCGGGACGGTGGTGCGCGGTGCGGAACTCCTCGCCGCGCTCGATCAACGGCGTGCCGATCGGATCGAAGCCGAAGATCTCGTCGTTGATGAGCAGCGACGACACCACCCAGGCATCCAGCTCACCGGCACGATCGAGGTCGGCCAGCGCCTGCAGGATCTCGATCGAGACGCCAGCGTCCTGGAAGGTCGTGATGCCGAAGGAGTGCAGCAGCTCGATGCCACGGCGGGATGCCGCCACATGCTGCTCCGGCGTGAGTCCGCCGCTGCGGTCGTATGCCTCCTGCACCGGGATACCGGCAGCCTCGAGGAGGACGCCGGTGGGGGTGCCGTCCTCCGCGTCGAGCAGCGTGACCCCGGAGGCGGGGATGCTGTCGGCCGTGATGCCGGCGAGCTCGAGCGCCCTGGTGTTCGCCCAGCGGTTGTGCCGCGAGTCCTCGACCAGCACGACCGGGCGGCCGCCCGCAGCCTCGTCCAGCCGCAGGCGCGAGGCGGTGTCAGCCAATTGCGGCAGCAGCGTGGTCGGCACAGCACCGCCGACGATCCAGGCGTCGTCCGGCAGCGTCGCAGCCGTCCGGCGCACCCGGTCGAGGATCTCGTCGAGCGTCAGTGACGGCGGCAGCGAGAGCTCGAACAGATCGGTTCGCCCGGCGAGCGCGTGGTGGTTGTGCACGTCGACGAACCCCGGATACACGGCGGCGTCGCCGACCTCCAGCATCCGCGTCCGACGTCCACGGAACCGCTCGATGTCGGCGAGCGAGCCGATGGCGAGGATCCGGCCGTCGAGCACCGCGAACGCCTCGACCGTCGGTTTCGCACGATCCGCCGTGCGGATCACGGATGCGGTGACGATGAGGTCGGCGACCGCCGTCATGTCAGGCGTCTCCGAAGGATGCCGGTTCGAGCTCCGGTGCGTGCAGGGTGGTCGAGAGCAGGCGGCCGTGCGCGCCGAAGGTGAAGTGCGTCGGCACCTCGCCCGACTCGTCGAGGCCGAACAGCACGCCGTGCGAGCGGATCGCGTTCACGTCGCGGTGGTCGGCGATCGTCACCGACGCGCACGGGATGACCTTCTCGCGCCACGCGAAGATGTAGATGCCAGGGCGGACCTCCCACACGCTGTTCTCGTCGGTGTCGGCGAGGCCGCGCTCTGGACCCGCCAGGCACTGCCAGGAGTACCACCGCGACGACAGGTACACGTGCTCGTACGCGTGCTCCTCGCTGTACACCCACTCGACGCGACGGCCGATCAGCGTCGTCGTCGGCGCTGCCTCGCGGCCGGTGGCCGCTGCGCCCTCGATCACGCTCGGTGCGAAGACATGCTGCACACGGGTGCGGCCCTGTTCGGGCGCCGGGAGGATGATCGAGATCACCGCGAGCGCACGCCCCTGCCGCAGATCGAGCACGAGCGACACCGCCTCGTTCGGCAGGTAGCGGTGGTGGAACTGCACGAAATAGAGGTCGTCGTCGACCTCGAATGCCTCATAGTCGTCGGTGTCGGCCGCAGCTTCGGTGGGGTCCTCGACGCCCGGCTGGTACTCCCATGAGACCGTGGTGTCGGCGAAGCGGTGCACGATGCGGGTGCCGCGGCCGTCGACGACCGCGATCTCGCGGCCGCTGAGCGCGGTCGTGTGCGGGGCCTTGTTGGCGTCGAAGCCTGGCGCGAGCCCCTCGAGCGGCAGCCAGGTGGAGGTGTCGGCGGGATTCAGCGTGGTCATGGGATTCCTTCTTCTGGGGATCTGAGGTTCTGGGGATGTTCTGGGGATGTTCTGGGGATGCGTTGCGGACCGTCAGCGTGTGCTGACCTGCTCCAGGTCGGTGGCGAGCCCGGCGTAGACGGCGGGCTTCGCGCGCTTCAGATAGGCCGCGTAGACGATGCCGCCGATCAGGGCGAGCACGAGCAGCAGCGGCATCAGTCGGATCGCGAGTTCCTCGGAACCGGCCACGATGTTGAAGTTGACGATCGCGAGCACCGAGATCGCGGCGATGCCCAGGAAGCCGATGCCTGGGGCGATGAACGTGCTCCACCACCGAGGGTCGCCGGTGCGGCGGAAGAAGACGACGATCGAGATCGCCGCGAGGCCCTGCAGGATCAGCACGCTGAGGGTGCCGAACCCGAGCATGGCCGGGACGACCGTGACGATCGGGTCGGCGCCGGCGATCGCGAAGACGACAGCGGCGAGTCCGGCGAACGATGCCTGCACGATGCCGGCGAGCTGCGGGGCTCCGTTGGCGCGCGTGCGGGCGAGTGCGCGGGGGAGGATGCGGGCGCGACCCAGCGAGTACAGGTAGCGGGTCGCCGAGTTGTGGAAGGCCAGCATCGCCGCGAACAGGCTCACGAGCAGCAGGATCATCATGACCGTCGTGAGCGGGCCGCCCAGGTACTGCTGCGAGAGCGAGAAGATGAGGTCGCCGGTCGGGAGGTGCTCGAGTGCTGTGGCCTGTGCCTGGGCGACGCCGGTCGCGCTCACCACTGCCCAGGTCGTGACCCCGAGGATGACACCGATCGCGATGATCGAGGTGTAGGTGGCTCGCGGAATGGTGCGCAGCGGGTTCTTGGCCTCCTCGCTGAACAACGACGTCGCCTCGAAGCCGAGGAAGCCGGTCGCGGCGAGCAGCAGTCCGATCGGCAGCGAGCCGGAGAACACGGCCTCAGGGCTGAACGCGCCGAGGTCGTAGCCGGTCTGCACGAGCACCGAGACGTCGAACACGACGAGCATCAGCACCTCGAGCACGAGGCAGACGCCGAGCACCTTCGAGCTGAAGTCGACGCCGATCCTGGCGAGCACGAAGCACACCACGATCGAGAGCAGCCCCCAGATGAGCCAGTGCACGTCGAGACCGGTGAGGTCGCGGATGATCGTCTGCATGAAGAAACCGCTGGTGCCGATCGTGCCGACGACGAAGAAGTTGTAGCCGAGCGTCGCGATCAGGCCGGCGACGAGACCGCCCGTGCGGCCGAGTCCCTTCACGACGAACGCGTAGAAGCCGCCGGCGTTCACGAGCTGCTTCGACATCTGCGCGTAGCCGACCGCGAAGAGCAGCAGGATCGCCGCGACGAGGAAGAACGACATCGGGGTGCCGCCGCCGTTGCCCAGCGCGATCGCGAGGGACGCCACGACGACGATGCCGGTGAGCGGCGCCACCGCCGCGAGCACCAGGAAGACGATGCCGGCGACGCCGAGGGCGCCGGGACGGAGGGCGGTGTGGGTCTGCGTCGTGGCCGCAGATGTCGGGTCTGCCACGTCGGCTCCTTTGCTCGGTAGCGGCCGTGCGTGCACGGCATCGACGACGAGGGGTTCGTCGATAGAGCGAGTCTGCTCGCGCGGCATCGACGGCGCTTGACCCTGAGCGAAAGACGATGGTGTCAGCGCGCACAGCCCGGATCAGCCCATTCGCGGGGCCTGCGCCGAGGAGCAGGATGACGGGGAGGACGCCGCCGTCCTCCCCGTGCGCCGCCGGCGCTCGGACGGCGGCCGAAGGACACGATGGACCTGCAGCTCACCGGCATGACCGCCCTCGTCACGGGCGCGGCCGGCGGCATCGGCCGCGCCGCCGCCCTCGCGCTCGCCGCAGAGGGCGTGCGGGTCGCGCTGCTGGATCGGGAACCCGTGGCGCTCCGCGAGACGGCGGACGGATGCAGTGACGCTGTGCAGCTCGTCGCGGATCTCACCGACGAGCAGCAGGTGCGCGTCGCGGTCGACACCGCGATCGCGGAGCTCGGCCGCCTGGATGCCGTGGTGCACTGCGCCGGGATCTCAGGGCCGGTCGGCGACGGCATCGAAGACACCACGCTCGACGACTGGAACGCGGTGTTCGCGGTGAACGTGACCGGCGCGTTCCTGGTGCTGCGGCACGCGCTGCCGGCGCTGCGCGCCGCCGATGCGGCATCCGTGGTCCTGCTCTCCAGCGACTCGGCATTCGTCGCGTCCCCGGGCATGGTGCCGTACGCGGCGTCGAAGGCGGCCCTCGTGCAGTTCGCCCGCGCGCTCTCGGTCGACCTCGCCGGCACCGGCATCCGTGTCAACACCGTCGCCCCGTCGATCGTGGACACCCCGATGAGCCGGGGAGACCTCGGCAGCGAGGCCTTCGCGGACCCCGCGTTCCCCGTGCAGTCGGCGGCGGAGGTCGCAACGCACGTCGCCTACCTGGTGTCGCCGCGCAGCCGGGCGGTCAACGGCACCACCGTGCTCAGCGACTTCGGTGTCAGCGCCCGCTCCGGCTTCCCCGCATAGCGGCCCTGCGACATCAGACACACACCACACGGATCACAGAGGAGCACACATGGGAATCGCAGTCGGATCGACGGTCTCCGGTCGCGTCGTCGTCATCACCGGAGGAGGCACCGGCATCGGTGCTGCCATCGCCGAGCGGTACGCGGCCGAGGGCGCGCACGTGGTCGTCGTCGGGCGTCGGCGCGAGCCGCTGCAGGAGGTCGAGCGGGCTGTCGGCGCGCATCCGGTGGTGGCGGATGCCGCGGACTCGGCATCTGCGAAGGCCGCCGTCGCCGAGGTGCTCGCGACGTTCGGGCGCATCGACGTGCTCGTCGCGAATGCCGGCGGCCACGGCTTCTCGCCGGTCGCCGACACGGATGATGAGAGCTGGGAGGCCTCGATCCGCGCCAACCTGACCACGGCGTTCGTGATGGCCAGGGAGTCGCTGCCGGCGCTGCTCGAGTCGAAGGGGCAGATCGTGATCGTGTCGTCGCTGGCCGGTCTCTTCGCCGGGCCATCCGTCGCCGGGTACACGGTCGGCAAGCACGCCCTGGTCGGTCTCACCCGCACGCTCGCCCGCGACTACGGACGGCACGGCGTGCGTGTGAACGCGATCTGCCCCGGGTGGGTGCAGACGCCGATGGCTGACGAGGAGATGGACGAGTTCGCCACGCATGCCGGACTCGGGTCTCGCGAAGAGGCCTATGCGACGGTCACCGCCGACGTGCCGCTGCGACGACCGGCCCGGCCGGCGGAGATCGCCTCGGTCGTGCGGTTCCTCGGCTCGGGGGAGTCGTCGTACATCACCGGTGCCGTGATCGTGGCCGATGGCGGCTCGCACGTAGTCGACGTGCCGACGATCGCGTTCGACCGCGCAGGGATGTAGCGGTCGGCTGTCACTGCCGAGGTTCCGGTCGCAGTTGCTGCCGCCTGCGGCGCCGTCCGGCGGCGCGAACTGCGACCGGAACCGAAACCGGAAGCCCGGCGATCAGTCGATCGTGAGCGTGAAGCCGTCGGCGCTGGGAGCCACCGCGACCTGCGTCAGGTCGTCGACGCGGTAGGTGGGGGAGTGCGCTGCGGCGTGCTGTCCGACGCCGAGCACCCGCATGCCGGCAGCGAGACCGGCCTGGATGCCGGCGCCCGAGTCCTCGAACACGATGCAGTCTTCCGGGTCGACGCCGAGCAGCGTCGCGCCGAGCAGGAAACCTTCAGGATCAGGCTTCGACGCCGACACGTTCTCGGCGGTGACGGCGATGGCGGGGACAGTGAGCCCGGCCGCCTGCATCCGTGCCGTCATCAGCGCGACGTTCGCCGAGGTGACGATCGCGTGCGGGAAGGGGAGCAGCGCATCGAGCACCGCACCGGCACCGGGGATCGTCACGACGCCGTCGACGTCGCTCGCCTCGTTCGCCAGCATGAGGTCGTTCTCGTGCAGGTTGATGGCGTGGTCGCGCTCCGGCAGCATGATCGCCATGCTCTGGTGACCCTGTCGCCCGTGGACCACGCTGAGCACGGTCGCCGGGTCGATCCCGTGCGGCTCGGCCCAGGCGAGCCAGAGCCGTTCCACGACGGCGGTCGAGTCGACGAGGGTGCCGTCCATGTCGAGGAGGACGGCGCGGGCGTGGATGGTCTGGGTCACCCCTTCAGGCTAACTGGCGAACCCCTCCACCTCGTGCCGACTCGTGCCGAGCGGCCCCCTTGCGCGCGACCCGGCCCGTTGCGAACGCGCAAAAGGGGCCGGGTCGGCGACAAAGGGCCGGGTCGGCACTGGATGAGGGCGAGGGCGAGGGCGAGGATGCGGATGCCGTCAGCCGCCGAGATACGCGCGATGCAGCAGCTCGGGGTCGGACTGCAGATGCTCCGACGTGCCCTGGAACGACACGTGACCGCCGGCGACGACCACCGCCTCCCGCGCGAGACCGAGCGCGAGCTGCGTGAACTGCTCGACCAGGAGCACGCCGACACCTGACTCGGCGATCGACTGCACGATCGGCATGAGCCGCAGGAAGACGACCGGCGCGAGCCCGAGCGACATCTCGTCGATCAGCAGGATCCGCGGCTTGGCGGCGAACGCACGCGCGAGCACCACCATCTGCTGCTCGCCGCCTGAGAGCAGCGCGGTCGGCGAGTCGATGCGCTTCTCGAGCTCGGGGAACTGCGCGAGCGCGGCATCCAGTTCCGCCGTGGTGCGCGCGGTCAGCGAGATGTTCTCCCGCACCGTGAGCGAGGGGAACACCGCCCGGCCCTGTTCGATGTGCACGATCCCGCGTCGAGCCCTCATGACGCGCGAGAGCCTGTCGATCGGCTCGCCGTCGAGCGTGATGGTCCCTGCCGAGTGCGGAGTCACGCCGGACACCGATTCGATCAGGCTCGTCTTGCCCGCCCCGTTCGGCCCGACCAGCGCGAGCACCTCGCCGCCGGCCACCCGCAGCGAGACGTCGGAGATCACGGGGCCGGCGCCGCGGCTCACGGTCACGGCGTCGAGCACGAGTTCGCTCATTTCAGCAGCTCCGTCTCTCCCATGTACGCCTTCACGACGTCGGGGTTCGCGAGGACCTCGGCCTGCGGTCCGCTTGCCAGCACGCGACCGAAGTCGAGCACCGTCAGGGTCGGGCAGACCGAGCGGACGAGATCGAGGTCGTGCTCGATGATGATCAGTGCGACGCCGTAGCGTCCGGGCAGCTCGCGCAGGCGCGCGGCGAGTGCGAGGTGCTCCTCGTGCGAGAGGCCGGCGGCCGGCTCGTCGAGGATCAGCAGTCGAGGGCGCGCCACGACGTTCGCGGCGACCTCGACGAGCCGACGAGTGCCGACGTCGACGCTCGACAGCCGTGCCCTGGCCGGTGGGCAGCCGAAGAACGCGAGCACCTCCTCGATGTCGGCGGACGCGAGGCGACGCCGCGCGACGAACCGCACGTAGGCGCCGATCGTCAGCGCCGGTGGCACCCGGTCCTGCTGGAAGGTGCGCCGCAGCCCCAGTCGCGCACGCCGCGTGGGCGAACGCCGCGCCAGGTCGCGGTCGCCCAGCAGCACGCGGCCACCGTGCTTCGGCAGGAAGCCGCTGATCGCGTCGACGAAGGTCGACTTGCCTGCACCGTTCGGCCCGATCAGGCCCATGATCGACGCGGCCGGCACCTGGAACGACACGTCGTCGAGCGCCTTCAGGGCGCCGAACTGCACCGTCAAGCCCTCGACGGTGAGCACCGGTGCCCCGTCGAGCGCCGCCTCATCGATGGTCGCCGTGGTGGTCGTGGTGATGGCAGCGGCATCCGGTTCCGCATCCACGGGCAGCGCCGTCAGCGCTGCCGTCGCCGCACGCCGATCCGCCCGGCGGTAGAAGAGATTGCGGATGCCCTGACCGAGGTTCGTGCCGCTCGTGAGCGCCTGCACGCCGAGGACGCCGAAGACCACGAAGCCCCAGTCCTGCGGGATGCCCCAGCGCTTCAGCAGCTCAGGCACCAGCACCCAGAGGATGCCGCCGAAGATCGCCATGTCGATTAGGTGCGCGCCCGACATGATCGCGAGCACGTAGAGCGCGAGCGACTGCAGCGGCGTGAAGCTCGACGCGAACGGCAGTTGCACCTGGCCTGCGAGGAGTCCGCCGGCGATGCCGCCGAGGGCGGCGGAGACTGCGAACGCGGTGAGCTTCGCGACCTGCACGCTCTGTCCTGCCGCTGCGGTGCCCCGCTCGGAGAAAGCGACGGCCTTCCAGCTGGAGCCCCATCGGCTGCGCTGCAGGAAGAACACCGCGAGTGCGCACAGGGCGAGCACGACGATCGAGAGGAAGAAGAACTGCCGGTCGTTCGAGAACATCTCCGGGCGCTCGATCGCGGTGCCGTCCGCCGAGCCGGGGAACTGGATCTGCACGAGTGTGACGTCGGCGGCCGCCGCGAAGCCGAGCGTGACGACCGCGAGGTTCACGCCGCGCAGCCGGAGCGCCGGCAGCCCGACCAGGACCCCGACGAGGCCGGCGGCGATGCCGCCGAGCAGCAGCCAGAGCACGAAGCCTCCCGGCGCCTGCATGACGTTCAGCAGTGACACGATCCACGCTCCGACCGCTGCGAAGGTCAGCTGGCAGAGGGCGATCATCCCGGCCGAACCGGTGACGATGCCGAGGCCCAGGATCGCGACCGCGGCGATGACGGCGCTGATCGCGAGGAAGACAAAGTAGCCGGGCAGGGCCGCGCTGAGGATGGCGCCGACCCCGATCGCGGCGATCGCGACGATGAAGGGCCAGGTGATCCGGAACGTGCGGCTCTCGGTGAAACGCGGGCGGTCAGCGAGCGGCATCCCACACCTCCTTGCGTTGGGTCCACAGCAGCAGGACGACGATGAACAGGAACGGGAGGAAGTTGCGGATGAGCGCGACCTCGTCGATCTGCGCGACGAGTCCGCCGAGCACGCCGAGCACGACGCCGCCGATGACCGCGAGGTCGAGGCGACGGAACCCGCCGAGCAGGGCGGCGGCGGCCGCAGGCACGATCAGCATCGACAGGCTCGTGGCGTCGTTCGACTGCGACGGGGCGACGATCATGATCGCCATCGCGCTGATCACGCCGGTCACGAACCACACGGCGATCGACAGCGGTCGGGAGCGGATGCCGAGCAGCTCGGCGGTGGTCGGACGCTCCGACAGCGCCCGCAGCTGCGTGCCGACGCGGGTTCGGCGCAGCACGATGCGCACGACGATCGCGGTCACGATCGCCATCGCGACGGTGGCGACGGTGACCTGGCTGATCACGACGCCGCCGAACGAGAAGGCGGGACCGGCGATGATCGGGGTGAACGGCTGCGGCTTGTTGCCGAACAGGATGAACGACATCGAGATCAGCAGCAGCAGCGGCCCGACGGTCATCGCTGAGCGGGTGGTGGTGGATGCCTCGGAGAGCCAGGTCGCGGCGATGAAGCCGATCGCGGCGGCGAGGAGTCCGGCGACCAGCACGCCGAGCACGGAGCCGAGCCAGATCGGCAGGCCGAGCTCGCGGACGAACCACACCGCGGTGAACGCGCCGAACATCCCGGTCGCGGCCTGGGCGAAGTTGACAACGCGGACGAGCCGCGACATCAGGGTCAGGCACACGCCGAGGACGGCGTAGAGCCCGCCGGCGGCGAGACCGGCGATGGCGCCTTGCAGCATGGGACGACCTTTCTGAACGAGGGGGGATGGGCCCTTCGACAGGCTCAGGGACCCGACGTCGGCGGGTAGGGACCCGACGTCGGCGGGTGTGTTGACCCGGAGTGGGTCGCTGAGCCTGTCGAAGCGTGAGGCGAGAACTACTCGCCGATGCGGAGCCAGTCGTCCGCGACCTTCTCCCAGGCGTTGGTGTCGGACTTCAGGATGATCGGCCACCCCGCGGTGTTCTGAGTGCCGAAGGCGTAGGGCGTTCCGACCATCGGATTCTCGATCGGGTCCATGCTCGTGAGCGCCTCCGAGACGCTCTCGCGCGTGATGTCACCGTCGATGCCCTGCAGCACCTCGATGAAGTACTTCGCGGCGAGGTATCCGCCCTGGCTGAACGAGGTGAGCGGGATGTCGTTCGCCGTCATCAGCTCGCGCCACTCGGCGTTGATCTCGTCGTCGTCGGTGAACGGGTAGAACTCGGCCGGCACGTAGATGCCTGCACCGGCGTTGTCGATGGCTTCGGCGAAGTTCTCGCTGTAGACGCTCGTCAGGTACAGCCAGGTCACGTCGTCCCAGCCCTGGGCGTTCGCGGCCTTGACCTGGCCGATCGCATCGGGCTCGACCGGATTGATCGCGAGTGCCTTGCATCCCTGGTCGCGCGCCTTGACGATGTAGGGCGTGTAGTCGGATGCTCCGTACGGCACGGTGTCGTCGACGTACTTCGGCTCCTTGCCGGTGATCTCGGTCCACTTGTCGATCGCCGCCTGATAGGTCGGACGCGTGGAGCCTGCGATCTCGAGCAGGATGCAGATGTCGTCGAGGCCGAGCACCTCGGAGCCGTACTGCAGGGTAAGGGTCATGTCGTTGAACGGTCCGACGTTGGCCGGCGAGATGTTGTCGCTCGCGAAGCATCCGGTGTCGACGCCGATGCCCGGCATCGAGAGGATCCCCTCCTGCTCGTAGTACTTCGCGTTGATCTCGCACTCGATGAGGCTCGCGGAGCCGACCAGTGCGACAGCGCCGTCGCTGCCGACGAGTTCCCGTGCTGATGCCGTGGCGGTCGCCGGGTCGCCCTTGTCGTCGAGGGTCTTGTAGTCGATCATCTGGCCGTTCAGTCCGCCGGCCTCGTTGAAGTCGTCGAAGACCGCAGCTGCGGCCTGGGATGCTTCGGGGAAGGTGGCCGGTCCGCTGATCGTGTTGACGGAGCCGACCACGATCGGGGCGCCTTCGCCTCCTGATCCGCCGTCTCCGCCGGCACAGCCGGCGAGGGTGAGGGCTGCCACGGCGATGAGCGCCGCGGTGCCGGATACTCGTGTGTTCATGTGCGTCCTGCCTCTCGTGTGTTCGGGTCGTGCTGTGGTGCTGGCGCTCAGACCTGGGTCCCTGAGCCTGTCGAAGCCCCTTGGGTCCCTGAGCCTGTCGAAGGGTCGCGCAGCGCGCGGTTGACCATCTCGGTGTCGGTGAACTGCTCGAACGCGACGACCTTGCCGTCGGCGAGCCGCCAGACGTGCGCGACTCGAGCCGCGAAGAACCGTCCAGTGCGCGTGTGGGTCCCTGAATAGGTGCCAATGCCGATCACGGTGTCGCCGCCGTCGACGACCTCGTCGATCGCGACCGTGTAGTCGTCCCAGTCCTCCTGGATGCGGGCGAACACGTTCGCGGCGACCGCCGCAGGGCCGATGTACGTGCCGGCGTACGGGAAACCGGCGGCCTCGGTCCATCGCACGTCCGGTGCGAACGGCGCCAGCATCCCGTCCAGATCCCCGCGGTCGTTCGCGGCGTAGTGGCCGCGGATGATGTCTGCGTTGCTCATGTGTGTGCTCTCCTCGATCCGTTCCTGGGTTCCTGAGCCTGTCGAAGGGCCGAGCCTGTCGAAGGGGTGGGCCTGTCGGAGGCGGTCAGACCGGCTGCGCGTCGGGGTAGGCGACGGAGCCGAGCGGGTAGATGTGACCGCCGCCACGGGAATGCTCGGCCTGTCCCT
Organism: Microbacterium sp.; assembly: GCF_036823965.1. Taxonomy (GTDB): domain Bacteria; phylum Actinomycetota; class Actinomycetes; order Actinomycetales; family Microbacteriaceae; genus Microbacterium. Next base: position 15,456 of record NZ_DAITBE010000015.1, read on the forward strand.
CGCCGTTGAGTCCGAGGAAGATCCCGGTCGTCATGAGCTGGTAGCCGAGGTCGTGCAGCCACACGCTCGCGACGGCGATGCGGAACTCGCGGAAGCAGAACAGGTAGAGCCCGTCGGCGAACTTCCACACGGTCGAGAGGTCCATGTCGCCGTGGCCCCGCTGCACGCCCTCGAGGCACTGCCAGGCGTAGCGCCGGCTCGACACGTACACGTGCTCGTATAGGTGCTGCGGGCTGTAGCGGTAGACGTTGCGCGTGCCGATCAGGTCGCGGCTCGGGGCAGGCACCTCACCGCTCGCAGGGCCGGCATCGGTCGTCGCTGCCCAGAAGTCCTGTCCGACCTGCGGGGTGCCATCGATGGCCTCCGCCGCGATGCGGGAGCGGACGACCGTGGCGCGATGCGTCGTGGTCGAGAAGACGACAGTGATCGCCTCGCGCTCGCGGCTCTCGAGCGGGATGTTCACGAACACGATGTCATCGCGCACCCGGACCGCGTCGTACGGGTCGGTGCCGGAGGTGTCGAATCCGCTCCAGGTCACCGCATCCGCATCGAAACGGAGGGCGAGTGTCGTGCCGTCATCGAGCGTCAGCGTGAGTGCGGTGCCGGCGAGCGGCGTGTTCGGCAGCCGGTACGTGTCGATGCCCGCGGCGAACTCGTCGTAGGTTCGCCATTCATCGAGCGTCGGGTCGGTGGAGATGTCGGTCATGGAGGTCCAGACGTCGCACTCGGCGGAGCATCGTCGCTCCGGGCACCGCGTCCTCGCGGTGCGCTTGCCTCATGCTGGATCCGGGCCGGTCATCCCCTCAAGGTCGCGGCGTCCATCGCGCGCCGAGAGTCAACCGGCGTGCCCTCCCGGGCAAGGGCGAGACTGAGCGTGCGCTCGGCATCCGGCTCCGGTGCGTGCGCCGATGCGATGATGAGGCATGCGCACCGAACCCCGCCCTGCTCGTCCGGCGGCGCTCCGCGCCGCAGCCTGGACGTTCGCGCTGCTGCTCTCCGTCATCCTGTTCGCCGCCGCCTGGGCGTGGTGCTGGTTGAGTTTCGACGAGGAGTTCTCGGAGGAGAGCAAGGCGCAGGCAGCGGGGACGACGATGGCGGGATGGGGGCTGCAGTTCGGTCTGATCCCCGTGGTCGTCCTGCATGCGCTGGTGCTGATCGGCCTGTTCCTGGCGATCCGCGGCGGCCGGCGCGCAGTCGGGCGCAGCCTTCTCATCGCGCTGGCCGTGCTCGCCATCACGTCACTGCCCGGTTTCGTCGTGATGCAGGCCCTCAGCGGCGGTTCGATGTTCGAGCCGCCCGTGTACGTCCCCTGACCGGTGCACGTCCCCTGACCGGTGCACGTCCCTTGACCGGAGCCGCAGGGCGCCCGCAGAACGCCGTCAGCGCGCGGCGCGGTACTCGCTGGGAGAGACCCCGAACGCCGACTTGAACGCGCGACTGAAGTGCGCCGCATCCACGAACCCCCAGCGGGCGGCGATCGCCGCGACCGGCCGGTCGGCGAGCATCGGGTCGAGCAGATCGCGGCGGCACTGCTCGAGGCGGCGAGTGCGGATCCAGGTCGAGACGGTGACGCCCTGCTCCTGGAACAGGCCGTGCAGGTGCCTCGTCGAGATGAAGTGCGCCGAGGCGATCGTCGCCGGACCGAGGTCGGTCGAGGCGAGATTGCGATCGATGTACGAGCGGATGCGCTGCACGAGCGCGCGATGCGGATCTGCCGAGACCTCGTCGAGACCGAGCTCGCGCGTGAAGACGGTCGTGACGAGATCGAGAGCGCTGTGCGCGAGGCGTGCGCCGGTGGTGCCGGCGAGCTGGTCGAGGTTGCCGGCGAGCTGCGTCAGGTAGGGCACGACCATGCCGCCCAGACCCTCCTGGCCGGAGATGCGGACGGCGGTGAGCTGGCCGATCATGTCGGAGGGCAGGCTGATCAGATGCTTCGGGAACATCACGACCATGGTGCGGAAGTCCTGATCGAACACGAGCGAGTACGGGCGGTCGGTGTCGTACACCGCGAGGTCGCCGGCCTGCAGCACGGCCTCGCGGTCGTCCTGGATCAGCATGCCGGTGCCGGCGAGCATCAGACTGACCTTGAAGTACGAGCGATCGCCGCGGGCGATGAGTTCGGGGGTGCGCTCCACCACGTGGGAGGTGGCTCTGACCTCGGTCACGTGGACCTCGTCGACCGAGGCGCCGCGGATCACGCCGCGGAAGTGGTCGGGTCCGCCGCTGGACACCTGCAGCGGCACGAAGGACTCGCTCACCGCAGCGCGGAACTCACTAATGTTGCGCGCGATGAGCGTGGATACCGACTCGGCAGGGGCAGCGGGTGCACCGTTCATGAATGATCACCTCGGGGTGGTGGAACGACGACGTTGTATACGATCCGTGGGGCGATGCTATCACCGGCGACGCGGAAGCGGCACGACTTCTAGGATGTGCATCGGAAGGGTGCACGATGAGAGCTATCGCCGACCGGATCCTGCGGGTGCTGCGGCAGCTGCGCGGGCCGCAGACCTCGGATGCCGTGTTCGAGGCGACCGCGCTGATCGTGGGCGCGCTGTTCCTCGTGATCGGCTTCACGATCGGCCTTCCCGTCTTCTGGGGGCATCAGCTGTCGATCAGCGGTTCTGGTTCGATCGGCGCCTTCGCGGCATACGGCGGTGCGCTCAGTGCGGCCATCGCATTCGTGCTCGGGCGCCTCGCGGTGCGCCCGGAGGAACTCGCCCCTGACGCGGTGCGCGACGGCTTCAGCGTGCCGGGCGACCGCCTCCGCTGGTACGACCTCGTGGCGATCGCCTTCGCGCACGCGGCGATCGCCTATCTCGGCTGGCTCGGGATCGCGAAGCTGCTCGAGAGCAGTTTCACGGATGCTCCGGTGTTCCCGTTCCCCGGAGCGGTGCTCGTCGCCGTGGCGTTCGCGCTCACCGCGTACGTGTCGTTCCTCAGCAGCGTCGCGCTCACGCCCATGGTGCTGTCGCTGGTGCTCGCGGTGTTCCTCGTCGTCGGCGCCTTCGCGAGCATGCTCGCGTCGAGCGACCCGCACTGGTGGCGCGACAACCTCTCGGCACTCGGCATGAGCTCGAACAGCGCATCGCTCGCGTTCAACGTGACCCTCATCATCGCCGGGGTCATGATCACCACGATCTCGCGGTACGCGACAGCCGGACTGCCGGCCGCGGATCCGGTCGATCGACGGGGACGGTTCATCGTGCGGGGCGGACTGATCCTGATGGGGATCTTCCTCGCCTGCGTCGGGATCTTCCCGGTCGACGAGTTTTTCATCGTGCACAACACGGTCGCCACCGGCATGACGGTCGTGTTCGCCGTCGTGGTCGTCGGGTTGCCGTGGTTCCTGCGGACGATCCCGCGGGTGTTCGTGGCGTTCGGCTGGGCGTACGTGCTCGTGATCGTGCTGCTCGCCGCGTTCTTCGCTGTCGGGTACTACAACCTCACGGCCGTCGAGCTGATCGCGGCAGTGCTGATCTTCAGCTGGATCATCGTCTTCCTGCGCACCGCTGGATCGGTCGCGGGGCGGCCGGCGGGTGCGGCACAGCCAGGGGCGGCGGCAGTCGCCGACTGAGTTCCCGAGCCGTCTGAACCAGCGGCGCTCAGTCGCCGCGGAGGGCCTGGGCCGCATCAGCCGTGCGCTGCAGCGCGTGCACGGTGTGCGCGTGGCGACGTTGGGCGACGCCCACGAAGATGCAGTCGACGAGCGCGAGCTGGGCGATGCGGCTGACCATTGCGCCGGCGCGGAACCGCGATTCCCTGGCGTGCGTGAACAGGGCGTGGTCTGCGGTCTCGGCGATGGGGGAGTCTACGGCGCTCGTGATGCCGATCGTGGCGCTCCCTGCGGCCGCGGCGGTCTGCAGGAAGCGCACGGTCTCGGCCGTCGTGCCGGAGTTCGAGAACCCGATCGCGACGGCCTTCGGTGCGCTCAGTGCGGCTGCGGCGCTCGCCTCGTGCGCGTCCGAGAGCACGATCGCGGTGCGTCCGATGCGGAGGAGCTTGTGGCCGAGGTCGTCGGCGACGAGGCGGCTCGCGCCGACGCCGAAGAGCAGGATGCGGTGCGCCTGGTCGATCGCCTCGACGGCGTCGGCGAGCACGTCGTAGTCGAGGTTGCCGACCGTCTCCTCGATCGCCAGCAGCTCGAGTGCCGCGATCTTGCCGGCGGCGTCGCGCAACGAGTCGCCGACGGCGATCTCGGAGCCGAATCCGGTCGGAGCGCTGAACTGCACGGACTCGCGGCCGAGCTCTGCGGCCAGCGACATGCGGAGGGCGGCGTAGCCGCGCAGACCGATCACGCGGCAGAACCGCACCACCGAGGCGACGGAGGTCTCGCAGAGGGCGGCGAGCTCGGAGATCGTGCTCTCCACGGCAGTGGTCGGGTTGTCGCTGATCACGCGGGCGATGCGGGCGAGCGACGGTGGGAGCGTCTCAGCGGCCGTCGCGATCGTCGTCTGGATGCTCATGACTCTCCTTGCTCCGCTCGCCGCATCGGATCGACCGGCGCGCGTGAACAATTGTTTCACGAGTCTCTATGAATGCGTAGACTATTTTCATGCCTTCCCCCGCTCGTGCCGTCGCCGTCGACCTCGGCAAGTCCCGATGCCGCGTGGTCGCCGCCGACTTCGCGAGCGATGGTGTCGGTGCTCCCGGCCTCGCTGCGCGTGATGGTGTGGCAGCTGCGCTGGCCTCGATCCTGCCGAAGCTGCCGCGCGAGGGTGCGCCGATCGAACTCCTCGGCGTCGGTGCGGCCGGCGCCTGGGCGGCCCCCGAAGCGGCACGGCGGCTCGCCGAGGCCCTCGCCGCCGAGACCGGTGCGCGGGTCGCCGTGGCATCCGATGTCGTGACCGCGCACGTGGGCGCGCTCGGTGGCGGCGCAGGTGTGCTGCTGATCGCCGGCACCGGAGCCGCGGCCCTGGGTGTCGACGCAGACGGCGTGCGACTCGTCGACGGCTGGGGGCCGGAGCTCGGCGACTTCGGCAGCGGATCCTGGCTCGGCCGGGAGGCACTGCGCGCGGTGCTCCGCCGCTCCGTCGATCTGTCGCCGGACACGACGCTCACGGCCGCGATCGGAGAGCGCATCGGCGCAGCATCCGACATCGCCGCATGGCTCGCCCGACCAGAGCCGCTCGCTCGCAGACTCGCGACGCTCGCACCCCTCGTGCTCGACGCCGCAGCGGCCGGCGACCGGATCGCGGTCGAGATCGCGGCCGAGAGCGTCCGCCTGCTCACGGCATCCGCGGTCGCGGCCTCCGCTCGCAGCCTCGACGTCGCCGTCCACGGCGGGCTCACCGATCACGACTGGTTCCGCGCAGCCCTCGTCTCCTCGCTGCAGTCCGCCGGACGCACCAGCATCCCGGCAGCGGGCACTGCGCTCGACGGTGCGCTGCTGCTCGCCCGCCGCTCCGATCTTCCCCACGAAAGGTTCGTGCACCGTGCCGAATGACACCCGACTGAACGATCTGCTCTCCGTGCTCGCGAGCCTCGACACCGAGGCGTCGACCACCGAGCGCGGCGACCTCGACCTGCTCGACACCGCCGAGCTCGTGCGCCGTATGAACGCCGAGGACGCCAGGGTGCCGGTCGCTGTCGCCGAGCGCACCACCGAGATCGCCGCCGCGGTCGACGGCATCACCGCGCGCTTCCGCCGCGGCGGCCGCCTCATCTACATCGGCGCAGGCACGGCCGGCCGCATCGGCGTGCTCGATGCGAGCGAATGCCCGCCCACGTTCGGCACCGATCCATCGATGGTCGTCGGTCTGATCGCGGGCGGCGAGACCGCCATCCGCTCCGCCGTGGAGAACGCCGAGGATGACGATCAGGCCGCGGCGGCCGAGCTCCGTGAGCTCGCGCTCACCGCCGATGACACGGTCGTCGGCATCTCGGCGTCCGGCCGCACGCCCTACGTGATCGGCGGCCTCGAGTACGCGCGCGGCATCGGTGCGCTCACGGTCGCGATCGCCTCGAACTCGGCGTCGGCGATCGGTGCGGCCGCCGAGATCGCGATCGAGATCGTCACCGGTCCTGAGTTCATCTCCGGCTCCACCAGGCTGAAGTCGGGCACCGCCCAGAAGCTCGTCGTGAACATGCTCACGACGCTCTCGATGATCAAGCTGGGCAAGACCTACCGTGGCGTGATGGTCGACCTGCTGGCCACGAACGAGAAGCTGCACGCTCGCTCGATCCGCACGGTGTCGCAGCTGGCCGGGGTCGGCGTCGAGGAGGCCTCAGCCGCGCTCGAGGGAGCTTCGGGATCCGTGAAGCTCGCGCTGCTCACGGTCACCACCGGCGCGACACCGGATGCCGCGGCATCCGCCCTCGCCGCTGCCGACGGCATCCTGCGCGACGCGATCACCGCGCTGTCCTGACGCCGGTCAGTGCCCGCAGGTGCAGGCATCGCCGCCGCAGCACGAGGCCGCCGACGAGGCGCCGGCGTGCGCCTGTGACGACTCCGGCACGTCCATCGCCGGGTTCTCGTCGAGGAAGCCGTTCGGCCTGAACCGGAATCCGGCGGTGTCGACCGGCATGATCGGCCAGTTCTCCGGGCGAGGGAAGTGCGTGAGGCCGAACGTGTGCCACAGCACGATGTCCTCGCCGTCGATCGAGCGATCGCCGGCGGTGTACTCCGGCAGGCCCGCCCCGCCCTGGTGCGCGTTGGGGTAGCGGCCGGCCGGCCAGACCTGTCCGTGCTCGTACTTCGTGGCCCAGAGGTGCTTCGTGGCGAAGGCCGCTCGTGCCGCGACCGACGAAGCCGGGTCGGCCATCAGCAGCGCTGTCGGCTCCGGCACCAGGTGGTACGCGGTTGGGCGGCCGATGCGGTTGGTGCGCGAGGCGCTCTGCACCTCCCAGACGCGGGCGACGGAGGAGTCGGCCTCGCGCTGCGCCGCTGATTCGGTCGCGAGCGTCGTCTCCGACCAGGTGAACGCATTCCCGAAGGGGTTCTCCGGTCCGATCGGCACGCGCTGCGCGTCGACCTCGACGAGGCGGTTGTCATCGCCGTCGATCGCCACATCGAGCCGCGCGCAGAACAGGTGCTGGTGCACTGGAGCAAAGACCCCCGGCGCGAGCTCGGTCGCGTGCTTCTGGCGCACGCCAGGTGTCCCGGCCGCAGCGAACACGATGCCGGTCGCCTTCGCGACGACCTCGATCGATCCGTCGAGCGAGAAATACCAGTAGAACCCGTAGTCGTAGTTGCCGATCGTCGAGAAATACGACACGACGAAGCGACGGGAGCGGCGCACCTCGGCGCGGCCGGCGAGATCGGTGTGCTTCCAGAGGATGCCGTCGTCCTCCTCGTGCATGCAGATCACGTTCGGGATGCGCACGGGGTTGCCGTGGTCGTCGGCGACGTAGCCGTCGAGATAGCGGATGACGCCGAGACAGTCGCAGCCGAGCTCGAGGTGGTTGGCGTTCTTGCCGAGCAGGTATTCACCGGCGTCGAAGTAGCTGATCCAGAAGCGCCCCGGGGCGGTGTCGCCGTACGGCACCACCATCTCGGGCACGCTGGCGCGGTTGAGGACCGAGCGATCCTGGAACGTCACGTCGTGCAGCACCAGGCCCTCGCGCGCGTTGAAGTCCACGCGCATCGACCAGCCTTCCCACTCCACGAGCGATCCGGTGACCGCGAAGCTCGGCCCCTCCGGCTGCGTGATCTCGATCGGCTTGAGCGTGGTTCTGGCCTCGCCCTGCACCTCGGGAGAGTAGTTGCCGTGGCCCTCCGGTACTGGGACATCGCCGTGATCCTCGACGCGGATCACGCTGTTCGAGGTGAGGTCGATGTGCACGATCAGCCCCTCGACCGGGTGCGCCCACGGCGAGTCGTTCTCGTCATACTTCAGGAAGGTGAGCGAGCGGATGACGCGGCGCCCGACCTCATCGGCTCGGCCCGTGTAGCCGGGGGCGAGGGGGCCGCAGAACGCCAGGGCCATATGGGCCTCGAGCCCCCGACGGTGCATCGCCTCCTGCCATTCGGGCGACGCCTTCGCGATCGCCTCGGCGCGCTCGTACTCCTCGAAGAGGTACTGCGGCTGTCCGTACGGCGGGGCGTCGTTGGGCACGCGCTCGGCGCGGAGCACCTCGCCTCTGGTGATCGAGACGATGACCTCGGTCGCGACACCGGTCGCGGTGTCGAGGAGGGTGGCGTCGATGCGGCGGTCGATCGGCGCGCCCGCGGTCCAGGCGGCGAGCTCGTCCCTGGTGGGCTCGTCCGGGAGCAGCATCGGCACGCGCACGGTGTCGGTCAGCAGCCCTGCTGTGTCGAGCACGACACGGGCGGCGGCGATCTCGGCCGCGGTGAGCGGGTCGTGCGGATGCGGGGCCGCGATCTTCTCGAGGGTGATCGGCTGCGGGGAGTGGTGGGACATCGTCGACCTCACTGATTTCGAGCGAATGCTCAATAAACGGGTTGGCACGATGGTACGACGGAACGTCCAGGGTCACAAGACCCGGATCGCGGGCAGGAGCTTCAGGCGCGCCAGGGCGCCAGGATGCTGTCGAGCACCGCGAGGTGGGCGCTCGCCGACTGCGGCTCGGTGACCTCGACGACCTGCTGCCCGTAGGTGATCGACCGCAGCAGTGCCATCACGGCATCCTGCGGGGTGTCCGGCTGCAGCTCTCCGTCGGCGACGGCCTCCTCGAGAGCGGAGCGGATGCTGTCCTGCCACGTCGCGAGCGTCGGTGCGCCGGCGTCCGGCGTCTCGGCGAGGGTCGCGACGCGTCCCCAGAAGCCGACGACCACGCGGGCCTCGGAGCGGGTCAGGTCGTCGATCGGGAGGACCTCGCCCATGAGGGCGTGCAGGCGGGGGAGTCCGCGCAGGCCGTCCGTCGCCACGGCGATGCGCTCGTCGGTGCGACGGGTGACCTCGGCGGCCGCGGCGCGCACGACGTCGTCGAATCCGTCGAAGTAGTGCCAAAGTGCTCCGGTGGCCACGCCGAGCTCGGTCGCGACAGCGCGGGACGACACGCGCTCGTGGCCGTCGCGAGCGGCGACCGTCAGCAGCGCCTCGGCGATCTGCCGGCGGCGCTCATCATGGTCGACGATGCGGGGCATGAGCCCATCTTGTCGCATCCGATCGAGGTCTGGCTATTTTGAGCGATTGATCAATATAATCCGATCCATGGGTGTACCCGTGGCGATGGCGCTGATGATCGTGAGCGCGATCGTCGCTGTGGCGTGCTGCTTCGCCGCCGGCCGGACGGTGCCGTGGCAGGGGCGGCAGTCGGTCATCGTGATGGCCGCGGCGATGATCGGCATGGTCGCGGCAGCCGGCGATGCGCGTGTGCTGCTGCTCGCCGGGGTCGCGCTGATCGTCTCGGCGATGCTCGGCACGGCGGGGCTGCGGGGGAGGCCGACGGTGCGCGCCTGCTGTCACCGGGCGCTCGGTTCGCTCGTGATGGCGCTGTGCGCGTTCGCAGGGATCGCGCACGGCGGCATGGTCGCCGAGTCAGGGCACGGGATGCATCTCGCGACCGATGCCGTCGGCGGGCTTGCGGCCGGGGGCGTCGGGCTGCTCGTGGCGTGGATGATCGCCGATCGAATCCGCCCGCACGTGCGCGGCGTCGGTTCGCGACTGCTCTCGGTCGAATCCTCGGCGATGACCGTCGGCGTGATCGCCATGTGGGCGGCGCACTGAGGCCGGGCTCCGGTACCGTGGCCGGATGCCCCTCGCTCTGATCACCGGTGCCGCGCGAGCGAACAGCATCGCGGCCGGCATCGTCCCCCGACTGCGTTCGGCCGGGTGGACCGTCGTCACCAGCGACCTCCACGACGCCGACCATCCAGCCGACCTGTCCACCCACGACGGCCCCGAGCGGCTGATCGCTGAGGTGACGCGCGAGCACGGCCCGATCTCGGCGCTGATCCTGAGTCACGCGCACGATGTGGAATCCGGCATCCTCGACACGACCGCCGAGAGCTTCGACCTGCACGTCGCCGTGAACGCCAGGGCGAGCCTGCTGCTGATCGCCGCCTTCGCGCGCCAGGTCGGCGAGGGCGGCGGCGTGATCCTCGCGCTCACGAGCGACCATGTGACGGGCAACCTGCCGTACGGTGCCTCGAAGGGCGCGCTCGACCGGCTCGTCATCTCGGCTGCGCGCGAGCTCGGACCAAAGGGCATCTCCGCGAACGTGCTGAACCCCGGCCCGATCGACACCGGCTGGATGGATGACGAGACGCGGACAGGGCTCAGCACGGTGACCCCGCTCGGGCGCCTCGGTCGCCCGGCCGATGTCGCCGCCGTGGTCGAGTTCCTCATCTCGGACGAGGGGCGCTGGATCTCGGGTCAGCTGCTGAAGAGCGATGGGGCGTTCTCGGCGGAGTTCTGAGCGGGGTCGCGGTCGACCTTGTGCCCATGACCCAGCGCGTCAGTGGCCGAACTCGATGAGGGCGACGCCGACCGCGATGAGCGACGGACCTGTTCAACGGGGCGCTGCTGTGTGAGACGTGTCACCATCGCATCCACGACAACGGGTGGGAGATCCGCATCGACGGTGTCGGGACCGCGGCACGGGTCTGGTGCATCCCACCCGCATACGTCGACCCCGACCGCACACCACGCCTCGGCGGCCGCGCACGACCCGACATCGCCGCCTGAGGCAGCCGGACGCATCGGTGCCGTGATTCGAGGGTGGTGCTCCGGCCGCGTAGGCTGGAAGCATCCCCCGAAGCTCACCCGGCAATCTCGCGCGCCGGCGACACCTCGGCGCGCTCACACATGCAAGGACGCAGATGAACGTGACCCCCGCACCCCACGGCGACTGGACCGCGAGCGAAGAACTGGCGGAGCGGATGATCCCGCTCATCGGTTCTCTCAAGCGCGAGCATGACGTCGTCACGTCCCTGCACGGCCATCGCCTGCTCGGGCTTTCGGCGACCGGCCTCGTCGAGGTGCATGATCGTGTCGCCCAGCTCGGCCACGAGCAGCTGCCGCTCGATGACACGCTCGCCGTGCTCGAGGCGATCCACGCGATCGCGCCAGGGGCGTCCTCGCTCGATGTCGCCAGGCTCGCGGAGGGGCATGCCGAGAGCGAGCTGCCGCTCGACGCGTATCTCGCTGAGACGCTCGCGCCGGCCATCGGAGCCACGCCCGCCGCGCCGACCGACGTGGTGCTGTACGGCTTCGGCAGGATCGGCCGCCTGCTCGCCCGCATCCTCATCGCGCACACCGGCGGAGGCAGCGGACTGCGTCTGCGCGCCATCGTCGTCCGGCGCGGCTCGGAGAACGACCTCGTCAAGCGCGCATCCCTCCTGCTGCGCGACTCCGTGCACGGCCGGTTCGCCGGCTCCGTCACGGTCGATGAAGAGGCAGAGCAGATCATCGCGAACGGGACCCGCATCCAGGTCATCTACTCGAGCGATCCGGCATCCGTCGACTACACGGCCTACGGCATCCATGATGCGATCGTCGTCGACAACACCGGACGCTGGCGCGACGAAGAGGGCCTCAGTCGCCACCTCGAGGCCACGGGCGTCGCCCGCGTGCTGCTGACCGCGCCTGGCAAGGGGGCGCTGAAGAACATCGTGCACGGTATCAACGACGACACGATCACCGCCGACGACCGCATCATCACCGCGGCATCCTGCACCACGAACGCGATCACTCCGGTGCTGAAGGCGATCGACGAGGCGTACGGCATCGTGCGGGGTCACGTCGAGACCGTGCACTCGTTCACGAACGACCAGAATCTGATCGACAACTTCCACAGCGGCGACCGCCGCGGACGCTCGGCCGTCCTGAACATGGTCATCACCGAGACCGGCGCCGCGAAGGCCGTCGCCAGGGCGCTGCCCGAACTCGAGGGCAAGCTCACCGGGTCCGCGATCCGCGTGCCCACACCCGACGTCTCGCTCGCCGTGCTGCACCTCAGCCTCGAGCGTCCAGCGGAGAAGACGCAGCTCAACGACTACCTGCGCCGCGTCTCGCTGCACTCGAAGATCCGCCAGCAGATCGACTACGTCGAGAGCCCGGAGGTCGTCTCGACGGACTTCGTCGGCTCGCACCGTGCCGGCATCGTCGACGGCCTCGCCACGATCGCGAACGACCGCGACATCGTGCTCTACGTCTGGTACGACAACGAGTACGGCTACTCGTGCCAGGTCATCCGCGTGCTCGAGGTCATGGCCGGCTCGCACCCCGTCGTACTGCCTGCGCGTCGCGAGGTGACGCTGCAGGCCTGACCACCCTCCGTATTGCGCCGAGCGGCCCCTTTCTGCGCGAGCCACCCCTCTTTCGACGTCGATTCGGGGGTGGCTCGCACAGAAGAGGGTGGGTCGGCGGGGGAGGCTCCCGGCATGATGGGGGCATGAAGAGCGCGACGCTGCTGTCCGAGCGGCTCCGGTCGCACCGTCTCACGGCGCCAGCGCGCACGGTGACGGATGCCGCGAGCCACATGCTCGCGGTGCAGAGCCAGGACTTCACCGCCGGGCGGTGGGCGCTCGGCGTCCGCACCCGGGGAGCATCGACCCTTCGCCAGGTCGACCGCGCGTTCGATCGCGGCGAGCTGGTGCGGGCGTGGACCATGCGCGGCACCCTGCACATCGTTCCGGCGCGGGACCTGGGGTGGATCCTCGAGGTCACCGCGGCCAGGCAGCGTCAGCAGGGCGCCTCGCGTCAGCGCGACCTCGGCATCGACGACGACATGATCGCCGCGGCCGTGCGCGCGGTCGTGCCGAGACTCCGCGACGGCGGCCTGACCAGGGCAGAGCTGTTCGAGGTCTTCGCCGGCATCGGCATCGACCCGACAGGGCAACGCGGCATCCACCTGCTCAACGTGCTCACCCTCGACGGATTGATCTGCCAGGGGCCGGTCGTCGCACGCGACGGCATCGGCCGCGAGCAGCGCTTCGTGCTCGTCGACGGACACATCCGCGAGCATGCGCGCCCGGACGATGCGCTGGCCGAGCTCTTCGTCCGGTACATCGACGGGCACGGTCCGGCCGGCGTCGCCGACTTCTCGTGGTGGTCGGGCCTCACGCTCGGGCAGTCGCGCGAGGCCAGGGACCGCGCGCTCGGCCGGGTCGTCGAAGTCGAGGACGGCGTCTTCGTGTCGGCATCCCGTCCGCGGCGGTCAGCGACCTCGGCACCGGTCCTCGCGCTCGGCGCCTTCGACGAGTACTACATCTCCTACGCCGACCGCACGGCCGTGTGCGCGCCGGAGCACCTCGCGGCGGTCGGCCCCGGCAAGAACGGCATGGTCAGGGCCACGCTTGTCGAGCACGGCCGGGTGATCGGATGCTGGACGCACGCGAGCGCCACGCTCGGCTCCGCGCCGGAACTCTTCGACCAGCCCGAGTATGATGGTGCGGTTCACGCCGCGCTCGCGAGGTTCACGGACTTCCTCGACGGCTGAGCGCAGCGCGCAGCCTCACTCGTCGGCGTGCCGCCCGAGGAAGTTGTACACCTCGTTGTCGTCGACGCCGGGGAAGGCGCCGCGGGGAAGCGGCGAGAACATGTGCGTGTGCACGCGTGCGCTCGGCCATGCCCGGCCGCTCCAGCGGTCGCGCAGTTCGGTCGACGGCCGACGGCAGCACGCCTCATCGGGACACGTCGACACGGCGCGGTCGGTGGTCTCGCGTCCGCGCCACCACCGGGCGTCGTCGAACGGCACGCCCACTGTGACCGAGAACTCCCCGTCGCGCGAGGAGCCCGTCTGCGTCGAGCACCAGAACGTGCCGGACGGGGTATCGGTGTACTGGTGGTGCTCGGTGGTGCGGTTCTGCTGCGTGAACGCGGCGCGCGCCTGGAACTTGCGGCACACCCGCTGTCCTTCCACCGAACCGGTGACGTCCATCGGCAGCGGCAGGTCGTCGTTCTCGTAGACGCGTGTGATGGCGCCGGTGGCGTCGACGCGCAGGAAGTGCAGCGACATCCCGAGGTGCTGGGTCATCAGGTTCGTCATGCGCATGCCCGCAGCCTCGTGCGTCACGCCGAACGCGTCGCGGAAGTCCTCCACCGCGAGGTTGCGGTCCTTCTTCGCCTGCTGCAGGAATGCCACCGCCGCGGTCTCCGGCATCAGGCAGGACGCAGCGAAGTAGTTGATCTCGAGGCGCTGCTGCAGGAAGTCCGCGTAGTCGGTCGGCGGCGTGTGGCCGAGCAGCCGGTGCGCCATGGCCTGCAGCGCCATCGACCGCAGGCCGTGTCCCCCGGGGATCGAGGCCGGCGGCAGGTAGATGCGCCCGTTCTCGAGGTCGGTCACCGAGCGCGTGGAGTGCGGCAGGTCGTTGACGTAGATCAGCTCGAAGCCGAGCTTCTCGGCCATGATGCTCACCGTGCGGTGCGTGAGCGCGCCCTGCACGTGACCAGCGGCGCGCAGATGCTTCTCGGCGAGCTTGTCGATGTCGCCGAGGTAGTTGTCCTGCGCGCGCATGCGCAGCCGCAGCTCGGTGTTCGCGCGACGCGCTTCCTCCGGGGTGGCGATCGCCTCGCGCTCGCGGCGCTGCAGCTCGTGATGCAGACCGAGCAGCGATTCGATGGTCTCGTCGCTCATGCCCTTCGTGACGCGAACGGGGGCGACACCGAGCTGGCGGAACACCGGGCTCTCCTGGGCGCGCTCCAGCTCGATCTCGAGGGCGGCGCGGCGGTTCGGCGGCTCACCGGAGATGAGATCGGTGACCTCGGTCTTCGTCGCGTGCGCGATCGCCTGCAGCAGCGAGAGCTTCGGCTCGCGCTTGCCGTTCTCGATCAGGCTGAGCTGCGAGCCGGCCACCCCCACGAGCGCGCCGAGCTCGTCGAGTGTGAACCCGTTCTCGAGGCGGTGGTGACGGATGCGGTGGCCGAGAGTCGTGAGATGGATGCCGGAGGTCGCCATTCCTTGAGCCTAGCGAAAGAATTGCATTTCTTACACTTCAATTCGTCCGAAAGTCGTCCCGAAGTCGGAAGAAGATGGATGCAACGCCCCACACATCGAAGGAGCATGAATCGTGGCCATCGCCGAAGTCTTCGCCCCCCGCACGTCTCCCGTCGCCGCCGTGCGCACGTTCGGCGCAGCCCCGAGCTACGACACCCCCGCGATGGCCGAGCTGGCTGCGTGGGTCGAGGGGATCCGTGCGATCACCCAGCCCGACTCCGTGCACTGGGTCGACGGCTCGCGCGCCGAGAACGACTGGCTGCTGCGCGGCATGGTCGACGAGGGCAAGCTGATCAAGCTCAACCCGGAATGGCGCCCGGGCTCCTACCTCGCCCGTTCGCACCCGAGCGACGTCGCCCGCACCGAGGGCCGCACATTCATCGCCTCCGAGCGCGAGGAGGACGCGGGTCCTACGAACAACTGGGCCGACCCTGCCGAGATGCACGAGAAGATGGACGAGATCTTCGAGGGCTCCATGCGCGGACGCACCATGTTCGTCGTGCCGTTCTCGATGGGTCCGGTCGGCGGCCCGCTCTCGCACATCGGCGTGCAGGTCACCGACAGCGCATACGCCGTGGCATCCATCGGCATCATGACCCGCGTCGGCGACGCCGTCACCCGCCGGATCGCCGAGGGCGCCGCCTGGGTGAAGACCGTGCACTCGGTCGGCGCGCCGCTCGCGCCGGGGCAGGCCGATGTCGAATGGCCCTGCAACGACGACAAGTACATCGTGCACTTCCCCGAGACGCTCGAGGTCTACTCCTTCGGCTCCGGATACGGCGGCAACGCGATCCTGGCCAAGAAGTGCTTCGCGTTGCGCATCGCATCCGTGATCGCCCGCGACGAGGGCTGGCTCGCCGAGCACATGCTGCTCATCCGTGTCATCTCTCCCGAGGGCAAGGCCTACCACGTGGCTGCCGCCT
The DNA here is from genome assembly GCF_036823965.1 of Microbacterium sp. Classification (GTDB taxonomy): domain Bacteria; phylum Actinomycetota; class Actinomycetes; order Actinomycetales; family Microbacteriaceae; genus Microbacterium. The sequence goes on from NZ_DAITBE010000015.1 coordinate 31,223, forward strand.
TCCCGTCAGCCTGCGGCAAGACGAACCTGGCGATGCTGCGTCCGACGATCCCCGGCTGGAAGGTCGAGACCCTCGGCGACGACATCGCCTGGATCCGCCCCGGCGAGGACGGTCGGATGTGGGCGATCAACCCCGAGGCCGGCTTCTTCGGCGTCGCACCGGGCACCGGCGAATCGACCAATGTCACGGCGGTCGAGACGCTGTGGGGCAACACGATCTTCACGAACGTCGCGCTCCGCCCCGACGGTGACGTGTGGTGGGAGGGGCTGACCGAGAATGCCCCGGCCGAGCTCACCGACTGGGAGGGCAACGCCTGGACGCCCGACTCCGGTCGTCCAGCGGCGCACCCGAACTCTCGCTTCACGGTGTCGGCGGCGCAGTGCCCGCAGATCTCCGAGGACTGGGAAGAGGCCGTCCCGCTCGACGTCATCCTCTTCGGCGGCCGTCGTGCGAGCAACGTGCCGCTCGTGGTCGAGGCGACCGACTGGACCCACGGCGTCTTCCTCGGCTCGAACATCTCGTCCGAACGCACCGCCGCTGCGGAGGGCACACTGGGCGAGCTGCGCCGCGATCCCTTCGCGATGCTCCCGTTCTGCGGCTACAACATGGCCGACTACTTCGCGCACTGGCTGAAGGTCGGCCGGACGCTCCGGTTCGACCGCGCACCGCGCATCTTCCAGGTGAACTGGTTCCGTCGCGGTGACGACGGCCGTTTCCTGTGGCCCGGATTCGGTGACAACTCGCGGGTCGTCGACTGGATCATCCGTCGCGTCGCCGGTGAGGTTCCCGCTGTCGACAGCCCGATCGGACGCCTGCCGCGCATCGAGGACCTGAACCTGGACGGACTCGACATCCCCGCCGCCGACCTCGAGGAGCTCTTCTCGGTGAAGGCGGAGGCGTGGAAGACCGAGGCCGACCTGACCGAGGAGTTCTACGACACCTTCGGTGACAAGGTGCCTTCGGCGCTGCGCAGCGAGCTGGCCTCGCTCCGCTACCGGCTGGCGAACAGCTAGCCCACAGACCGGTGCCGACTCGGGGGAGTCGGCACCTCCCTCCCGGTCGCGCCGGCCGTCGGGCCAGCGCGATCACCCCGACCCGCGAAGGCGGGAAGTCAGAGACGAACCCATGGCTGAGTGGTCTCCGGCATCCCGCCTTCGCGTTTGCTCTGTCCGGCTCGCCCTTCTGGGTCCAGTCGCCCCGCCGGGTCCGTGCATTCGCCCCAGATGGGTCCCTGAGCCTGTCGAAGGGTCAGGCGAGCAGCTGGTGCCGTGCGAGATCGCGGTACAGCGGCGTCGACTCGACGAGTTCGGCGTGCGTGCCCTGACCGACGACCGCGCCGTCCTGCAGCACGATGATCAGATCACTGTCGACCACGGTCGAGAGACGGTGCGCGATGACGACGAGCGTGCGGTCGGTCGAGACCGCGTCGATCGCCTCGCGCATCCGCTGCTCGTTGACACCGTCGAGCGATGACGTCGACTCGTCCAGCAGCAGGATCGGCGCATCCGTGAGCAGTGCCCGCGCGATCGCGAGTCGCTGGCGCTCGCCACCGGAGAGCATCACGCCGTCCTCGCCGACCGGGGCCTCGAGTCCGAGCGGGCTCCGCTCGAGCACATCGCCGAGGTTCACGGCGCGGAGCACGGCCTCGCACTCGGCATCCGTGGCAGCGGGTGCGGCGAGCCGGAGGTTGTCCGCCAGGGTGCCTGCCAGCGTCGGCGCGTCCTGCTCGACGTAGCCGAACTGCGCGCGCAGCTCAGGGCGAGGGTACGTGCGGGCATCGTGCCCGTAGAGGCGGATCGACCCACCGGTCGGGTCGTAGAAGCGCTCGACGAGCGAGAGGATCGTGCTCTTGCCTGCACCGCTCGGGCCGACGAGTGCGACGCGAGCTCCTCGGGGCACCGAGAACGAGACGCCGCGGAGGACCTCGTGGTCCGTGGCCGGCGCGGTCTCGGCATCCGCTTGTTCCAGGTGCGCGTCGGCGAGCAGGTTCTGCGCCTCCTTCGCGGCGGCGCGACGAGCGGCGACCACGTTCTCCGGGTAGCGGAAGTGCACGTCGCGGAACTCGAGCGCCGGTGCCTGCGGATCGGGCTCGTCGCGGGTGATGCCTGCGGCGATCTCAGCGTCGCGGTCCGTCTCGGTCGGCAGGTCGAGGACTTCCTGGATGCGGCCGAGCGCGCCGAGCGCCTGGTTGACCGAGGTGATCGCGCCGAAGGTCGAGGCGAGCGGCATCACCAGCAGGAACAGGAACATGATGAACGCGATGAGCGAGGCGATCGTGATCGTGCCGGCGGCGACGCGGAAGCCGCCGACGCCCAGCACGACGAGCAGCGAGAGCTGCAATGCGATGCCGGCGATCGGCACGACCAGGGATGAGATCTTCGCGATCCGCACGCCGATGCCGTAGGCCTCGGTGGCGAGGCCCGAGACCGCGACGGTCTCGCGCTCGGCGGCACCGGAGGCGCGGATCGTGCGGATGGAGCCGACGGCGCGCTCGACGCCGGATGCCAGCTCGCCGACCTTCTCCTGCTGCTCGGTGGATGCCGTGCGGATGCGTCCGCTCAGCGCGACGACCACGGCGACGGAGACGCCGATCACGATCACGATCAGCAGCAGCAGGATCGGATCGATCACGAGCATCGCGATGAGGGCGCCGAGGAACAGGACGACGTTGCCCACGGCATCCGCGAGTCCCTGGGTGAGCACGGCGTACAGCAGCGTCGTGTCGGTGCCGACGCGGGAGACGAGGTCGCCGGTTCGACGGGCGTCGAACTCGGAGGTCGGCAGGTGCAGGATGCGGGCGATGAGCTGCTTGCGGCTGGAGTGCACGACGGCGGTGCCGGTGCGCTGCAGCAGGTAGTGCTGGAAGCCGGAGATGATCGACGACACGATCACGAAGCCGACCAGCAGCCAGACGAGGATGCCGATGGTCTGCTCGGACTGCACCGCCTCGATGACCTGCCCCACCAGCAGGGGCTGGACGAGCGAGGTCGCCGCGCCGAAGACGCTCAGCACCGCGACGACGATGAGCGTTCGCTTGTGCTCGAACAGGAAGGGGAGGAGCTGGCGGAACGTGGCGCGCGGGCCGTCCTGCTGCGCGCCGCGTCCGCGGCGGCGGGGTGTCGCCGTGCTGGACATGGGTGACCTCGTTCTGAGAAAAAGGGGGTACTACGACCGTACTTCCTGCTGGAGCGGTCGACGGTCGGTCAGGAGCGGCCGAACCGCCGGTGTGCGGCCTGTTTGCTGACGCCGAGTGCGCTGGCGATCGCCTGCCAGGAGTATCCGGAGTTGCGGGCGCGGCGCACCTGCGTCTCCTCTGCGCGCGCGATCTCGCGGCGGATCGCCGTCAGGCGGTTCAGTTCGGCGAGGGGTTCGCCCTCAGGGTCGGTTGCGATGTCGGTGCGGATGCTCATGCCGTCCTCCTTCGAAGGTCAACGTACATTGACGCACGAAGGTTGTCAACATTCATTGACCATCGTGGAATCCTGCGCCAGACTGGAGGGATGCTGTCTGCACCGAAACTCCAGGTCGGTGACCGCGTCGCCGTGCTCTCGCCGGCCTTCGCAGCGCCGGCGGTCGTTCCAGAACTCCACGAGCAGGCGATGCGCCGCCTCCGTGCGCTGACTGGACTCGTTCCGGTCGAGTACCCGACGACCCGGCTGCTCGATGCGACCCCTGAGGCCCGAGCGGCCGATGTGAACGCGGCGTTCGCCGATCCGAGCATCCGGGCGATCCTCGCCACGATCGGCGGCGACGACCAGATCCTCGTGGTGCCGCATCTCGACCCGACGCTCGCCATCGCCGACCCCAAGCCCTTCTTCGGATACAGCGACAACACGAACATCCTGAACTGGCTGTGGTCGCTCGGCATCAGCGGCTATTACGGCGGATCGACCGCCGTGCACCTCGGCCCCGGTCCAGGCGTCGATGACGTGCACCTCCGTTCGCTGCGCGCGGCGCTGTTCGACGGCGGCACGCTCGAGATCACCGAGCCCGGCGAATCGGAGGACGTGGGTCGGCGCTGGTCGGACCCACGCGCGCTGAGCGAGTTCGGCGACCGCACCGCGACCGAGCCGTGGACCTGGTCGGGCCCCGAGCGCCGCGTCGAGGGACGCACCTGGGGCGGATGCCTCGAGGTCATCGACTCCCTCGCCCTCGCCGACCTGTTGCCGGCCGTCGCAGAGCTCGCCGGCGGCATCCTGCTGCTGGAGACGAGTGAGGAGCGTCCGCCGGCGAGCTGGGTGGCTCGCTGGCTGCGAGGCCTGGGAGAGCGCGGCGTGCTCGCGGCCGTCGCGGGCATCGTGGTGGCGCGCCCGCCGGTGAGCGACTTCGAGTTCCAGCCGTCCGCCGGCGAAGCCAGAGCACTGCGCGACGCCCAGCGGGATGCCGTGCTCGACGTCGTCGGCCGCTACAACCCCGAGGCCGTGGTCTGCATCGGGCCGCCCTTCGGGCATACGCGCCCGCAGTGGATCGTGCCCTACGGCGGCGGCATGACCGTCGACGGCGCGACTCGCATGCTCAGCGCGCAGTACTGACGCCCCGGCACGCTCGTGACACGCAGGAAGGCACCCGCCTCCGAAGATGCGGGTGCCTTCCGACGATCGACGACCGGATGCTACGGCTGCGGCACCGCCGCGACGCCGAGGTCCTCCTCGTAATCGTTGTCCTTCGTCTCCTTGCTGAAGAGCAGGGCGATGAAGGTCAGCACACCCATCGCCGACAGGTACAGACCGACCAGCCACGGCGCGCCGCCGGCCGCCTGCCACAGTGCCAGAGCGATGAGCGGCGCGACCGCAGCGCCGAGGATCGACGACACGTTGTACGCGATCGCCGAGCCCGTGTAGCGCACGTTCGTCGGGAACAGCTCCGGCAGCAGCGCGCCCATCGGGCCGAACGTCGCCCCCATGAGCATGAAGCCGAACACCAGGAACGCCTGCGTGAGCGCCCCGCTGAACTTCGGGTCGACCGTGGGCAGCAGGAATGCGTTGAACGTGAGGCCGAACACGATGATCAGCCCGGTCACCCAGAGCAGCAGCTTGCGCCGGCCGATCTGGTCGGCGATCGGGCCCGACAGCAGGGTGAAGATACCGAAGAACACGACACCGATGATCTGCATGAGCACGAAGTCGGTGTACCCGAAGCCCAGTCCCGGATAGAACTGCGCGGCGAACGCCGAGGGGTCGAAGTCGGCGCCGGTGGCCTCCGCGGCGGCCTTCGCGGCGGCGGATGCCGTCTCGAGCGATGCCGGCTTGGTGCCGTACGACAGCGTGAAGTTGGTCATCAGGTAGAACAGCACGTAGGTCGCCAGCATGATGAACGTGCCGAGGATGAGCTGCTTCCAGTGGTGGCGGAAGACCGTTGCGAGCGGCAGCTTGCGGATCGCTCCGGTGGTCTCGGCCTTCTTGAACGTGTCGGACTCGACCAGCTTGAGGCGCACCCACAGGCCGATGATGACCATCACGGCCGAGAACAGGAACGGGATCCGCCAGCCCCACGAGAGGAACGCCTCGGACTTCAGCCCCGGGTTCTCGGAATGCGGCAGCAGCCAGTTGATGGCGAGGAACAGGAAGTTCGCGATGATGAAGCCGAGCGGAGCGCCGAGCTGCGGGAAGGTGCCGTACCAGGCGCGCTTGCCCTTCGGCGCGTTCTCGGTGGCGACGAGTGCCGCTCCAGACCACTCGCCGCCGAGCGCGAAGCCCTGGGCGAGGCGCAGGATCAGCAGCAGGAGCGCCGCCCACCAGTTGATCTGCTGGTAGGTGGGGAGGATGCCGATGAGGAAGGTCGCGATGCCCATCGTGAGCAGCGATGCGACGAGTGTGGCCTTGCGACCGTACTTGTCGCCGAAGTGTCCGAAGATCACCGCGCCGATCGGGCGGGCGACCATGGCGGCGCCGAAGACCGCGAACGAGGCGAGCAGTGACGTGGTGTCGTCGCCGGTCGGGAAGAACAGCACCGGGAACACGAGGACTGCTGCCGTCGCGTACGCGTAGAAGTCGTAGAACTCGATCGTGGTGCCGACGAGGCTTGCGGTGATGACGCGGGATCGCGGATTCGCGGGCGCGGTGGTCGTACTCATACAGCTCCTTCAGTCGGTGCCGGACTGCCGGACACTCGGGCGAGTTTACGCCTTCCTGAGTGTTGGCTGGACGTTTGCGACGCCGGTGTCGGATCCTGGAGGTGTCCGGTGCGTAGAGTCGGATGACGACCGAGCCGGGGAGGGCACGATGCCGACACGACTGCTGCTGCTCGCGGACACGCACGTGCCGAAGCGGGCGAGGGTGCTGCCGGATGCCGTGCTGCGCGCGATCGACGACGCGGACGCGGTGGTGCACGCGGGGGACTGGGTGGACGTCGCGACGCTCGACCTGCTCGAGTCGCGTGCGCGGATCCTGTATGGCGTCTCCGGCAATAACGACGGCGCGGAACTGCGAGCCCGGCTGCCCGAGATCGCGCGGTTCGCGGTCGACGACGTGCGCGTCGCTGTCGTGCACGAGACCGGCCAGGCCGCGAAGCGCGAGGACCGAATGGACGCGCAGTTCCCCGAGACCGACCTGCTGGTCTTCGGACACTCGCACATCCCCTGGGACACCGTGTCGGCGGCGGGAATGCGTCTCCTGAATCCGGGCTCTCCGACGGACCGTCGCCGTCAGCCGGAGTGCACGATGATGTGGGCCACGATCGACGGAGACCGGATCGACGCGACGCTGGTGCCGATCTCCCGATGACGCGCCGGCGGACGGGCGATCACTCCTCGGTGTCGCCGAGCAGCAGTCCCTCCACGAAGTCGGCGCGCGGCGACAGCAGGTTCTCCAGCTCCAGCACGACCAGGCGGTTCGTTCCTGCGTTCGTCGCGGGGGCGGGCACGAAGAGCGTGCGCTGCGGACCGTTGCGCCAGTAGCGACCGAGGAAGAAGCCGTTCACGAACGCATAGCCCTTGCTCCACGACACGGTGTCGAGGAACAGGTCGGCCGCCGCGTCGAGCGCGAAGTCGGCGACCCAGGCGGTCGGCACCGGTCCAGGATCAGCGGCATCCGTGCGAGCGGCGACGTCGCGCGCGATCTCGGCGACGTCGAGCGCTGTCGCCTGCCATCCCGTGAGCGGCGAGCCGTCGAGCGTCGGAGTGCCGATCAGCCCCTTCTCCTCGCCGAGACGGTGGTCGTAGTTCACACGGCCCTGCTCCTCGACGAGGATGCTGAGGGTGCGCCCGGCCGGGATCCGCAGCGTGCGGTCGTGACGAGTTCGGGAGAGCGTGCCGACCGGCTGTCCGTCGACGCGCACCCATGCGAGGTCGCGCACCTCGTCGAGCGCCAGCAGGGCCGGCCCGGACACCGCGGGGAGCTCGACCTCGTAGCGCACGAGCGCGCTGAGGTGCCCGAGCGCGTCGAACGTCTGCGGGGCCGCGGTCGGAGCAGCGGCTGCCGCGGCATCCGTCCATGCGCCGACCGACGTCATCGGCACGGTCATGACCGGCGCATCGGCGGCGCGCGACGGCATCTCTGCAGGGACCGGCGCGTACTTCGCGATGACATCGCGGAAGGCGAAGAACTTGTCGGTCGGGTTGCCTGCCTCGTCGAGCGGGGCGTCGTAGTCGTAGGAGGTCACGATCGGCAGGTAGCGGCCCTTGTGGTTCGCGCCGTTCGTGAGTCCGAAGTTCGTGCCGCCGTGGAACATGTAGATGTTCACCGAGGCTCCGGCGGCGAGCAGCGCGTCGAGGTCGGATGCTGCTGCTGTCACATCGGTCGTGTGGTGCACGCCGCCCCACCAGTCGAACCACCCGTCCCAGAACTCCGAGCACATCAGGGGGCCGGTGGGCTGGTGCGCCCGCAGCGTGGCGAGGCGTTCGGTGGTGCGAGAGCCGAAGGACCCGGTCTTGTGCAGCTCGGGGAGGCTGCCGTCGGCCAGCATCCGATCCTGCGGTTGATCGACCGTGGTGAGCGGCACGGTGATCCCCGCGTCCTTCGTGAGCGCGACCAGCGCCTCGAGGTAGGCCGTGTCGGAGCCGTACGCGCCGTACTCGTTCTCGATCTGCACCAGCACCACCGGGCCGCCGCGGTCGATCTGCCGCGGTGCGACGATCTCGTAGACACGCTGCAGGTAGCCGCTGACGTCGGCCAGGAACGCCGGGTCGGATGAGCGCAGCGCCCGTTCGCCGGCGGTGAGCCAGTTCGGCAGTCCGCCGTTGTGCCACTCTGCGCAGATGTACGGGCCAGGGCGCACGATCGCGTCCATGCCCTCCGCGTGCACGAGATCGAGGAAGCGGCCGAGGTCGTTCCATCCGGTCGCGTCCCATTCGCCGCGGCGTGGCTCGTGCGCGTTCCACGCGACGTAGGTCTCGATCGTGTTCAGCCCCATCAAGCGCGCTTTGCGGATGCGGTCCTGCCACTGGTCGGGGTGCACCCGGAAGTAGTGCAGGGCACCGGCGATCACCTGGTGCGGTCGGCTGTCGCGGAGGAAGTCGGTGTCGCCGATGGAGAAGGAGGTCACGTCTGTCTGGTGCTTTCGATAGGGAGTGGCCGGGTCGGTCTTCGGATCAGGGTCCGACCCGGCCACCGTGTTACTTGTTGACGGCGAAGCCCTGGTCGTTGCCGTACTCCACCAGCGAGTCCTGCCAGGTGCTCAGACCCTCGTTCAGGTCCGTGCTGTTCTGGTACGACTGGCCGACGGTGTCACCGAAGATGCTGTTGCCGTACACCTGGTAGGGCAGGTAGTTCCAGCCTTCGACGACGTCGTCCGCAGCGGCCGCGAGGACCTCGTTGATCTTCTGGCCGCCGAAGTACTCGGGGGCATCGGCGAGGAACTCGTCGCTCGACAGCTCTGCCGTGGTCGACGGGAACCCGCCGCTCTCCATGAACAGCGAGATGCTGTCCTCGGAGTTGTTCAGCCACCACAGGAAGCCGGCCGCAAGCGCGGGGTTCTCGCTCTGCTTCGTGACGGCCTGGCCGCCGCCGCCGTTCTCGGCGCTCGCCGGTGTGCCGTCGTAGGTCGGCATCGGCGCGACGCGCCAGTCGCCGGCACCGTCAGGGGCGCCCGAGATCAGGTTGCCGGGCATCCAGGCGCCGATCACGAGGGTCGCGATGCTGCCGTCGCCGAGCGCACGGAACCACTCGTCGCTCCAGCTGCTCGTCGGCGCGATGAGGTCTTCCTCGACGAGGCGGTTCCAGTTCTCGGTCCACTTCTTCGAGCCCTCGTCCTGGA
>NZ_DAITBE010000016.1:0-36856 GCF_036823965.1 Microbacterium sp.
CACCAGCGAGCCGCAACACCTGCATCTTCGCGTCGTCCGACAACAGACCGAACCCATCACCGCGCAGCACCCGATCCAAGCTGGCGACCGCCTGCTCGAGATGCTCCTCAGTGCTGTTCATACCCCCATCCAACCCAGGACCACCGACATTCCCACCGCGAAAACCCCAGACCAAACCAATATTCCAGAATGCGATCCAGACATCTCGCTGCATCGCGACAGGGACACCAGAGATCGCTTCCGACAACACTCGAGATCGCCGCCGACACCGCCCCAACGGCGAGCCGCCCCGGCGCACACACCGACTCACCCACGCGAGCGCAACGAGCGAACATGTCCCACGACCGCTCCGAGCGATCACCCCGTCCCGTAACCCCCGCCTCCTCCGCATCCGCCGCCCAGTTCACCCGGACGCCACCCACAGGTCATCCGCGGCTCCTAGCCTCGCGGGGCATTCGCACTTCGAAAGGAACCGCTGTCATGACCCCCGCCTCCCGCCGATCACGGAGGGGCCTGCTGGCGCTCCTCGGAGCCGGCGTCGCTCTCGCCGGTGTGCTCGTCGCCCCCGCAGCGCACGCAGCAGACTCGTCGCTCACGCTCGACGCCGCCAGCATCAGCAGCGACCAGACCGTCACGATCTCGTTCGACGCCGGCGACGCCGTGCACGAGCGGAACTGGGTCGGCATCTACCGCGACGGCGCGACGCCCGGTGGACCGGCATCCCTCGACTGGCGCTACGTGCCCCAGGCGAGCGGTGAACTGACATGGGGTCCGTCGACCCGCGACGGCTGGAGCCGCAACACGGCCACGATCGATGCCGGCGAGTACGACGTCTACCTGCTCGAGGATGACGGCTACGGCGTGCTCGCCGGTCCGATCGACCTCACGGTCACTGCGGCCGAGACCGAGCCGCCGCGGCCTCCCGCCGAGCCGAAGCCCGAGGTCGACGGGGTGAGCGGACTCAATGTGCTGACGTTCAACGTCTGGCACGGCGGCACGCAGGTCGCGGATGGTGCGCAGCAGATCGCTGACGTCATCCAGCAGACCGACGCCGACGTCACCTTCCTTCCGGAGGTCGGCCAGGCGCCGCAGCAGGTCGCCGCGCTGCTGGGCTATCAGCATCTGACCGCCACGGACACCGGCATCGTGTCGCGCTATCCGATCGTCTCGACCGACACGGTGGGGACGTGGTGGTCGAAGGCCGTCATCGACGTGAACGGCACCGAGGTCGTCGTCTACGGCGGGCACCTCGAGTACCGCTGGTACACGACGTATCTGCCGCGCGGCTACGGCGGCGAGATCCACGGTGACTGGCCTCCCGGATGGAACACCTGGAACAAGCTCGACGCTCCGGTCACGGATGTCGATGCGATCCTCGCGGCGAACGTGCAGTCCGGACGCCCAGCGACCGCGGCCGACCTCGTCGCGGACATCGCGAGTGAGCGCGAGGCCGGTCGCATCGCGGTCGTCGGCGGCGACTTCAACGAGCCGCCCTCGCAGGACTGGACGGCGGCGACCGCCGACCTGTTCGATCACAACGGGGTCGTGATCCCGTGGCAGACCACGCAGACCCTCCTCGACGGCGGACTGGTCGACGCGTTCCGCACCGTGCACCCTGATCCGGCCGCCAACCCCGGATTCACCTGGCCCTCCGACAACGCGCTGTTCCCGACGTCGTCGCTCACCTGGGCGCCGGAGGCCGACGAGCGCGACCGCATCGACTACATCTTCGCGACGCCCGACGAGCGCCTCACGATCGACGGTGCGTCGGTGGTCGGACCGCAGTCCACGATCGTGCGCAACGAACGCGTGGTCGACGATAGCGCGGACGAGATCTTCACCCCGGATGCGGTGTGGCCATCGGACCACAAGGCGGTCCTGGCGAACTTCAGCATCTGCGACGGCGGCTGCTCGACCCCTGAGCCGGTCGAGCCCGTCGTCACGGTCGACGCGGCATCCGTCGCGGCTGGTGGTCAGGTCACGATCTCCGGCACGGGCTTCGGCGCGGATGCCGCGCTGCGCGTCGAGCTGCACTCCGACCCGGTCGTGCTCGGCACGACGGCGGCGGATGCTGCGGGGGCGTTCCGCACCATCGTGACGATCCCTGCAACCACCGCCGCCGGCGCGCACAGCATCGTCGTGATCGGACCCGGGGATGTCGCGGTCTCCGCTGCGCTCACGGTGACTGCCGCGAATGGTGACGGACAGAATCCCGGTGGAGGAGCCGGCACACCTGGCACCGGCACCGGCACCGGCGGCGCCGGGACGGGCGGCGCAGGCACGAGCGGCCAGGCCGGTTCGAGCGATCCGCTCGCTGCGACCGGCGCCGACAGCATGCCGTTCGTCCTCGCTGCGGTCGCATTGCTGGGGGCAGGACTTCTGCTCGTCGGGCTGCGGCGCCGTCGCCGCACGCAGTAGCTCAGACTCGACCGACACACGCGCCGCGCAGGTCGACTGGTCACCGAGACCGTCGGCCTGCGCGTCGCTGTGAGGCGTCAGTGCGCGACGAGACCGATCAGCAGCTCGGTCGCGCCGTCAGGGAAGAGCACCCTCTCGCCGTCGCGGATCTCCGAGATCGGCACCCACCGCACCGGGCTGCCCTCGTCGAGCACGTGCAGCTCCGCGTCCAGCGGCACCGCGTCCAGCTCGACCGAGCTCACCGCGTAGATGTGCGCGAACTCGTGCCCCGGCTCGCCCTCGTACGTGAAGATGTTCTCGCGGACGCCGAGCAGCTCGACCTCCTGCAGCTCGACGCCGAGCTCCTCCATGAACTCCCGACGCAGCGCGTCGTCGGCTCGTTCGCCGAACTCGATGCCGCCGCCGATGGCACGCAGGAAGTCGAGACCTCGTGTGTGATCGGTCCCCGACAGAGCGAGCAGGTGCCCGTCCTTGATCGGGAGTCCGACGGCGATGTTCCGGATGGCAGGCATCCAGGAAGGCTAGTCGATGATCGCTCTCAGGAGTTCACGCGGATGATCTCCTGCTGATACGGCGCGATCACGTCGCCGGAGATGCGCAGGTCGAGCAGCAGGAAGCGACGGCTGTCGGCGCTCTCGGCTGCCCAGGACTCCAGCCGATCCAGGTCGTCGAGCGTCCGCACGACGACACCCTCGGCTCCCACCGCGGCACCGAAGGCCGCGAAGTCGACTTCGGGGATGCGCATCGGTCCCTTGGCCAGGCCCTTCAGCCCGTAGAGGTTGACCTCGGCGCCGTAGGCGGCGTCGTTCCAGATCACTGCCATGCCTCGTCCACCGGCAGCACGCACCGCCGACTCGAGATCGGCGATCGCCATCAGGCCGCCACCGTCGCCCGAGGTGAGCACGACGGTCGAGTCCCTGCGCGCGAACGCGGCGCCGACCACGCTCGGCCAGCCCAGACCGATCGACTGGAACGCGGTGCCGATCATCATCATGCGATCCGGCGCGGCGACCGGCCAGTACATGTTCGCCCAGCCGATGAAGTGCCCGCCGTCGGAGACGACGACGCGGTCCTCCGGGAGCAGCTCGGCGATGCGGCGCGCGGCCGAACGCGGGTCGAGGCGTCCGTCGGCGGCGAGCTCGTCGCCCGCGTCGTAGGCGCGAGCGGCTGCCACATCGACCTGCTCGCGCCAGGGCAGCGAGGAGCGGGACGGGACGCGAGCCACCAGCGACTCCGCTGCGACGCGGGCGTCCGCCCGTACGAAGCCGCCGATGTGCGCGTGCGTCGCCGCCGGCGCGATGTCGATCTGGAACACCCGGGTACCCGGCGCGAACAGCTCGCCGAAGCGCATCGTGAACTGGTTCAGCGATGCGCCGAAGACGACGGCGACGTCGGCCGTGCGGACGAGTTCCATGGCACCATCGGCACCGAATCCGCCGGTCACGCCCAGGTCGTACCTGGCGTCCGGGAAGACGCCTCGTCCGAGCGCCGACGATGCCGTGAGTGCACCTGTCGCCTCGGCGAGCTCGCCCAGCGCGGTGCTCGCACCGGCCAGCCAGGCGCCGCGTCCTGCGAGCAGGAACGGGCGCTCCGCCTGCGACAGCGCGGCGGCGATCTCATCGAGCATCCCCTCGGCGAACTCGCTCTTCGGGGCCAGCGGTGCCGGAACCCGAGGTGACGGCGCCTCGGCGACCGGACCCGCTTCGAGCGACGCGACGTCGTAGGGGATCGCCAGGACCACCGGCACGCGATAGGTCAGCGCGTGCTCGATCGCGATCACGGTGGTGGCTGCGGCATCCGCTCGCCCGACCGTGTACGTGCGTGCGCCGACGGCCGAGGCGAGGGCGATCTGATCGACATCCCACGGGCGCGGACCGGAGGTCGGCTCGTCGCCCACCACGAGCACGAGCGGCACGTGCGCCTGCACGGCTTCGGCCAGCGCGGTCAGGGTGTTCGTGAAGCCGGCGCCGTAGGTGGAGGTGCCGGCGGCGATGCGTCCCGATGCGCGGAAGTGCGCATCGGCCGCGACGACCGCGCCCTGCTCGTGCCGCACGGCGGTGAAGACGGCGTCGGTCTGCGTCTCGATCGCATCGAGGAAGTAGGCGTTGCCGTTGCCCATCACGCCGAAGACGGCATCGATGTGCTGGGCGAGGGTGAGCGCGACGTGCGCGGAGACGGTGGGCATGCGAAAGCCTTTCGAGACAGGGACGGAGAACCAGAGGATCCGTATGTGTCTCGCCTCCGCAGCCGTGCGGAGAGCTTCGTGCCCCTTTTTCGGGCACCGGCCTCAGAACGGCCGGACAGACCGACTCTACCGCGGCGGATGCTGTCGCTGCCCCGACTTCACTCGGAAACATCGCGGAAACCGGGTGAGGGAAGTATTCCGCCATGGAGTCGCTGTTCAACGGATACACCTCTCGTCGATCGCCGGTGCGGAACGGACCGCAGCCCTGGGATGAGATGTTCCCGGCGGAGGCCCTGATGAGCGGCGCCGACGTGCGACTCCCGTACAGGGACATGTACCCGGCGCTCGCCGGGATGGACGACGCCGAGCTGCGTGCCAGGACCGATGCGCTGGCCAGTTCGTATCTCGCCCAGGGCGTGACCTTCGACTTCGCGGGGGAGGAGCGGCCCTTCCCGCTCGACGTCGTGCCGCGGGTGATCGCCGCGGACGACTGGACCTCCGTCGAGTCGGGGGTGAAGCAGCGCGTTCGTGCGCTCGAGGCATTCCTCGCAGACGTGTACGGCCCGCAGCTCGCGGTGCACGACGGCGTGATCCCGGCGTCGCTGATCAGCTCGTCGTCGCATTTCCACCGCCAGGCCGCAGGCATCGTCGGCGCGAACGGCGTGCGCATCCATGTCGCGGGGATCGACGTCATCCGCGATGAACAGGGGGCCTGGCGCGTCCTGGAGGACAATGTCCGTGTGCCGAGCGGCGTGAGCTACGTGCTGGCGAACCGCCGGGTCATGGCGCAGACGCTGCCCGAGCTCTTCACCAGCCTCCGGGTGCGGCCGGTCGTCGACTATCCCGGTCGCCTCTTGCAGGCGCTTCGTGCCGCGGCACCGGCAGGTGTCGACGATCCGACGGTCGTGGTGCTGACGCCGGGCGTTTACAACTCGGCGTACTACGAGCACACGCTGCTCGCCCGCATGATGGGCATCGAGCTCGTCGAGGGACGCGACCTCTTCTGCTCCGGCGGACGCGTGTGGATGCACACGACGGCAGGACCGACCAGGGTCGACGTGATCTACCGCCGGGTCGACGACGAGTTCCTCGACCCGCAGCACTTCCGACCGGACTCCGTGCTGGGCGCCCCGGGGCTGATGCTCGCAGCCCGGCTCGGCAACGTCACGCTCGCGAACGCGATCGGCAACGGGGTCGCCGACGACAAGCTCGTGTACACGTACGTGCCGGAGCTCATCAAGTACTACCTCGGCGAGGACCCGATCCTGCCGAACGTCGACACCTGGCGGCTGGAGGACCCTGGAGCGCTCGAGGAGGTGCTCAACCGGCTCGACGAGCTCGTGGTGAAGCCGGTCGACGGCTCCGGCGGCAAGGGGCTCGTGGTCGGCCCTGACGCCTCGCGGGCGACGCTTGACGCGCTGCGAGCCAGTCTGCGCGCCGACCCTCGGGGGTGGATCGCGCAGCCGGTCGTGCAGCTCTCGACCATTCCGACGCTGGTGGAGGACGGGTTCCGGCCGCGGCACGTCGACCTGCGCCCCTTCGCCGTGAACGACGGGAACGACATCTGGGTGCTCCCCGGTGGCCTGACGCGGGTCGCGCTCCCGGAGGGACAGCTGGTCGTGAACTCCAGTCAGGGCGGCGGCTCGAAGGACACCTGGGTGCTCGACCCCTCGCTGTTCACCGGGCCGACGACCACGGTCACCGGCATCGCCGATCCGGCATCCGATGAGGTCTCGCTCGCCACCGGCGCGATCGCGGTCGTGTCTCCGGCGCGCGAGGAGCCGCATCCGCCGTTCCTGTCGTCGCCGCAGGACGAGGACCTCGAGACGCGCCACCACCAGCAACAGCAGCAGCAACAGCAACAGCAGGGAGGTGCGACATGCTGAGCCGCATCGCGGAGGCGCTCTTCTGGATCGGTCGGTACGTCGAACGGGCGGACGGCACCGCGCGCATCCTCGACGTGCATCTGCAGCTGCTGCTGGAGGACCCTTGGGTCGAGGAGGACACCGCCTGCCGTGCGCTCCTCTCGGTCATGGGCACGACGGCCGACGGCGACAGCGTGGTCGGTCGTGATGACGTGGTGCGGCTGCTCGCTCTCGACCGCGAGCACTCCGCCTCGATCGCGCACTCCATCGCCGCCGCTCGCGAGAACGCGCGGCGAGCGAGGGAGATCATCTCGACCGACCTCTGGGAGACCCTGAACGAGTCCAACGCGCGGATGCCGCGGTGGATCGCCTCCGACAAGACGCACCCGTTCTTCCGGTGGGTGCGGGATCGATCGGCGCTGGCGTTCGGCGTGGTCGACTCCTCGACGAGCCGCGATGAGGCATGGCAGTTCTTCGTGCTCGGGCGCTCGATCGAACGCGCTGACATGACGGCGAGGCTGCTCGCGACGCGCTCGCTCACGGAGGCCGGTGGACCGAGCTGGACGACGCTGCTGCGCAGCTGCGGGGCGTACGAGGCGCACCTGCGCAGCCATCGAGCGGTGCCGACGGCGGCATCCGCCGTGGAGTTCCTGCTCGTGGACCGGCTGTTCCCACGGTCGGTGCTGTCGAGCATCCTGCAGGCAGAGGAATGCCTGCGCGGGATCGACCCCGCTGGGGCGTTCGGCACGCCGGACCGCGCGCATCGGGTGCTCGGACGACTGCGATCCGAGCTGGAGTACCGACCGATCGGCGACACGGTGCACCGGCTGTCGGAGAGCATGGAGGAGGTCCAGGTGGGGATGTCGGTGGCGAGCGATGCGATCAGGGAGCGGTACTTCCCGTCGATCGCGATGCCGGTGTGGATCGGAGAGGCGCTGTGAGCCGGCTGCGGATCGTGCACCGGACCGGGTTCCGGTACGAGAAGCCGGCGACCGCGTCGTACAACGAGGCGAGGATGCTGCCGCACTCCCGCGAGGGGCAGTTCGTGCTGCAGGCGAATCTCGAGATCTCGCCGACCGCGACCCAGCACTCCTATGCCGACTACTGGGACACGCGGGTGTCGACCTTCGAGCTGCTCACGCCGCATCAGCTGCTGACGGTGACGGCCACGAGCGTGGTCGACGTGCGGCCGGCACCGCGGACCGCGATATCGGTCGACTGGGACGAGCTCGCGGCACGCATCCCGCAGTCGCTCTCGCTCGCGGAGTGCGTGGTGCAGACCCCGGCGACCGAGCCGGATGACGAGATGCTCGAACTCGCGGCACGGATCAAGGCCGGCGGCGGCAGCGTCGAGGACGTCGCGTCTGCCATCTGCCGCACCGTCGGCGAGGCGATGGAGTATCAGAGCGGGGTGACCGGGGTGAACTCCACGGCGCGCGAGGCATGGGCGGCACGTTCCGGGGTCTGTCAGGACATCGCCCACGTCGCCCTCGGCGTACTGCGGGCGACGGGTATCCCCGCGCGGTACGTCTCGGGGTACCTGCATCCCGATCCGACCGCGCCGATCGGACAGCCGGTGATCGGCGAGTCGCATGCCTGGGTCGAGTGGTACTCGGGGGAGTGGCACGGCTACGACCCGACGAACCTCGCCGAGATCGACGAGTCGCATGTGTATGTCGGGCACGGCCGCGACTACACGGACGTGGCACCGCTCCGCGGCGTGTACGCAGGGCCGAGCGCCTCGGAACTGTTCGTCTCGGTGGAGGTCACCCGACTGGACTGACTGCGCGCGTCCGACGGCCGGAACCCCGGCCCGCTTCGATGCAGGAGAATGAACCGGTGACTGATGCATCGATCGAGCGCGAGACGCTCACCTGGGACGGATTCGGCGCGGCGACCCGCGAACTCGCACGCACCATCGTCGACAGCGGCTTCGAGCCGGAGGTCGTCGTGGCGATCGCCCGCGGCGGCCTGCTGCCCGCCGGCGCCATCGCGTACGGTCTCGGCGCGAAGAACTGCGGTGCG
This sequence comes from Microbacterium sp., assembly GCF_036823965.1. GTDB lineage: Bacteria > Actinomycetota > Actinomycetes > Actinomycetales > Microbacteriaceae > Microbacterium. The sequence goes on from NZ_DAITBE010000016.1 coordinate 8,494, forward strand.
ATCAACGTCGAGTTCTACACCGGCATCGGCACCGTGCTCGACGCGCCGGAGGTGCTGCCGCCCGAGCTCGACATGGCCTACCTCGACGGACGTCGGGTGCTGCTGGTCGACGACGTCGCGGACTCCGGGCGCACGCTCGCCCTCGCGGTGCAGCTGCTGAAGGACAAGGGTGCCGACGTGCGCTCGGTCACGATCTACACGAAGCCGACGACGATCATCCAGCCCGACTATGCCTGGAGGGACACCGATCTCTGGATCAACTTCCCGTGGTCGTTCCAGGGCACGGTCCGCGAAGAGGACCTGGGGCTCGCGCCGTCGGCCTGAGCTGTCGGTGCTTGCTCAGCCTCGCAGGAGTGCGCGGAGCGTCTGGATCGTGTCGGCGTCGGCCGGTGTCTTGTCGGGGCGGTAGTGCTTGACGCGGGCGAAGCGCAGCGCGATGCCGCCGGGATAGCGCGGAGAGCGCTGCACGCCGTCGATCGCGATCTCGACGACGATCTCGGGCCGGAGAAAGACAGTCGACGCCGTGCGGTGCGTCTCATGCTCGGGGAACTGCTCGGTCTGCCACTGCAGCAGCTCGTCGGTGAGGCCCTTGAAGGTCTTGCCGACCATGACGAAGCCGCCGGGATCGCCGAATTCTCCGGTGGGGTCGGCAGCGCCGAGATGCAGGTTCGACAGCCACCCCTGGCGCCGGCCCGATCCCCACTCCGCGCCGAGCACGACCAGGTCGTAGGTGAGCACGGGCTTGACCTTCACCCACGACTTTCCTCGTCGCCCCGCTGCGTACGGCGAGTCGATGGCCTTCACGACCACGCCCTCGTGCCCTGCCGCCAACGCATCTCCGGACAGCTGTTCGGCGGCTTCGGGGTCGGCCGTCACGATGCCGGGCATGCGCCACTCGCCGGCCACGCGCTCGAGCTCGGTGAGGCGGGTGGCGAGCGGCTCGTCGATGAGGTCGCGTCCGTCGACGTGCAGCACGTCGAAGAACCACGGCCGCAGCAGGAGCTCTCGGGAGACGTCGGCGCCGAAGCGCGACATCGTCTCCTGGAACGGGCGTGGTCCACCGTCCTCATCGAGCGACAGCGTCTCGCCGTCGAGGATCAGGTCATGTGCAGGGAGCGACCGCACGATCTCGACGAGCTCCGGCACCCGGTGCGTGATGTCGGCCAGGCTGCGTGTGTAGACCCCGACCTCGTCGCCGTGCCGATGCACCTGGATGCGCGCGCCGTCGAGCTTGTACTCGACGGATGCCTCGCCGGTGATCTCCAGGGCAGCGGTCGGGGTCGCGGCAGTGGACGCCAGCATCGGGAGGACGGGGCGCCCCACCGCCAGGCCGATGGCCTCGAGGTCTTCCTCGGTGCCGGTGAGCGCGACGCGCGCGGTCTCGCCGAGGTCGCCGGAGAGCATCGCGGCACGTCGGACGACCGCGATCGGGCGGTCGGCGGCGCGAGCGATCGCGTCGAGGACGACGCCCGACAGGGCGCCGGTGCGCAGCTCGCCGAGCATGGCCCTGGCGAGGAAGTCCCACTCGGTCGCAGTCGCCCGATTCGCGAGGTCGACGAGCAGTCCGGTGCGCACCGTCGTCGAACCGGATCCTGATGCCGCTGCCAGGGCGCCGAGGGCCGTGTCGACGTCGGTGACGGACAGCGTGGGCTTCTCGGCGTGCGCGACTTCGAGCGCGCTGAGGCTCCGCCAGCCGACGCCGAGACGGCCCTGGCGGGGAGCCGCGAGCAGCAGGCCGACGAGGGTCGTGATCTCGGCCTCCTCGGCGCTGCGGAGCAATCCGGCCAGCGCATCGATCTTCGCCAGGCGTGAGGCGGTGGCGGCGACCTCTTCAGTCGTGGTGACGAGCTCTGAGAGCAGCATCCACGAATTCTCGCACCAGCCTCCGACATCATCGAGGGGCTTGCGTGCGACCCTGCTCAGACCCCGCGGAACTCCGGCTTCCGCTTCTCCTGGAACGCCGCGAAGCCCTCGCGGTAGTCGTCGGTGTCGCAGAGCGCGGCCTGCGCCGCGTTCTCGATGTCGATCGAGTCCCACAGCGCCAGGCGCTCGTCGCGGATGCGGGCGACGAGCTGCTTGCTCGCCAGGAACGCGGCAGTGGCTCCGCGGGCGGCGGCCGCCGCGGCATCCGTCGTCGCCTGCACGACGCGATCGTCGGGGAACACGCGCGAGAAGAGACCGGACGCCACGGCCTCCGTTCCGGTCATCAGCCGACCGGTGTAGATGAGGTCGAGTGTCCTGTGCGCTCCGAGCCGATCGAGGAACAGGGCGTGCCCGCCCGAGTCGAGCGTGGCGCCGAGCGCCGCGAACGGGGAGCCGATCTTCGCGGACTCGGCCACGTACACGACGTCCGTCGCGATCAGCAGTCCGAGTCCGACGCCGAGACACGCGCCGTGCGCGATCGCGAAGGTCGGCGCGGGGAAGCGCGACATGCGCTGCAGCAGCGGCGTCACGACGCCGCCGAGGAAGCCGATCACGTCGTCATCTCGCGGATCGACGTCGGAGATATCCCGTCCGGCGCAGAACGCTCTGCCCTCGCCGCGCAGGACGAGCGCGCGGACACCGGCAGCCTCGGCCTCGGCGTAGGCGGCGTCCAGTCCGTGCAGTGCCTGCTCGTCGAGAGCGTTCAGCTTCGCCGGGGCATGCAGCGTGATGTGCGCGACATCATCGGCGATGGTCAGGTCGATCATGCGAGTGTCCTTCCAGCGACCGTCTCAGACGTCGTAGTCGACGACCACGCGGTCGCTCGTCGGGTGGGACTGGCAGGTGAGCACGAAGCCGCGCTCCAGCTCATCCGGTTCCAGGGCGTAGTTCTCGGTCATCGTCACGCTGCCCTCCAGCACTCGCGCCCGGCAGGTGCCGCACACACCGCCGGCGCACGCGAACGGCGCATCCGGGCGCACCCGCAGCGCGGCGTTGAGCACCGACTCGTGCGCGTCGACAGGACTCTCCACGGTCGAGGAGACGCCGTCGAGCGTGACCTCGATGCGCACGGTCCTCTGCCCGGCGCGCACCTGCACCGGGCGGGCGGCGTGAGCGGGTTCATCGCCGGTCGTGAACAGTTCGAAGCGGATGTGCGAACGATCCACGCCCACGTCCGCGAGCACCTCGCGGCACAGGTCGACGAGCGCGAGCGGTCCGCACAGGAACCACTCGTCGACCGTCTCCGGTGGGATGAGCGAGCCGAGGATCGTCCGCAGCTTCTCCTCGTCGATTCGTCCGGAGAGGACGGGCGCCGCTCGCTGCTCGCGCGACAGCACGTGGTGCAGCACGAGCCGCGTCGGATAGCGGTCCTTCAGATCGGCGAGGTCCTCCAGGAACATCACGTCGAGCGTCGCGCGGTTCGTGTAGAGCAGCGTGAACCGCGAGGTCTCGGACCCGGTCAGCACGGTGTGCGCGAGCGCCATCAGCGGAGTGATGCCCGAGCCTGCGGCGATGCCGACGACGTGCCGGTGGTCGAGGTCGTCGAGCCCGGAGGTGAACGTGCCCTGCGGGCTCATCACGTCGATCTCGAAGCCGGGATGCAGGCCGGTCTGCGCCCACGTCGAGAACAGCCCGCCCTCGTCGCGCTTGACGGCGACGCTCAGCCGGGTGTCCTGCCCGTCGTCCCGGTGCTGGGGTGCGCGGCAGAGGGAGTAGGAGCGCCGGACCTCGACGCCGTCGAGCGTCATCCGCAGCGCCACGTACTGCCCGGGCAGGTGGTCGTACTCGTCGGCGAGGGATGCCGGGACCGTGAAGGTGACCTCGACCGCATCGTCGGTCAGCGGGCGCACCTCCTCGACGGTGAGCGTGTGGAATCGGGCGCGCGCGCGGGGTGCGGGACTGCGGCGCGACGGAGTGATCGGAGTGGCCGGTGCGGATGCCGGAGTCGACGTGAACAGCGACATGTCAATGCACCTTGAAATGGTCGAAGGGCTCGAGGCAGGCACGGCACTCGAACAGCGCCTTGCAGGAGGTGGAGCCGAAATGCGACACCTCGCGGGTGTCGAGCGATCCGCAGCGCGGGCAGCGCACGCTCAAGGACAGTCGGATGGGTCCCGAACCGAGCGCGGCCCTGCCGGACGGCGGCGCGATGCCGTACGCCTCGAGCTTGCTCTTGCCGGCATCCGTCATCCAGTCCGTCGTCCACGCGGGAGAGAGGACCAGGCGCACCTCGACCTCGTCGTAGCCGGCCGCGGTCAGCGCCAGGATCACGTCGTCGCGGATCGTGTCCATCGCCGGGCACCCGCTGTAGGTCGGGGTGATGTCGACGTGCACGCGGGAACCGTCGACGTCGACGGACCGCAGCACGCCGAGATCCTCGATCGTCAGCACCGGCACCTCGGGGTCCGGCACGGATGCGGCGATGCGCCAGGCATCGACCTCGCGGGAACCGCGAGCCCCGGTGGGTCCCTGAGCCTGTCGAAGGGTCACCATGATGCCCCCGGATGCCGTCGCGCCAGCACCTGCATCTCGGCGAGGATGTGCCCGAGCGGGGTCGCATGCCTCCCCTGCCGCCCGCCGGCCGACGATGCGGCCGCGTCCGGCACCGCCAGCTCGACCTGCGCGAACACCGTCTCGACCACCGCGTCGAAGCCTGCCCGCAGCGTCGACGGACGCGCTGCGGCGTCCCCGAGCCGTTCGATCAGGTCATCGTCGCGGAAGAGCTCGTCGACATACGGCCAGACATCGCCGATCGCTCGGATGATCCGGGCGCGCGACTCCTCGGTGCCGCCTGCGAGGCGCAGCATCCACTGCACAGCGTGGTCCCGGTGGTAGTCGACCTCTTTGAGCGACTTCTCGGCGATCGCCGCGAACGTCTCATCGCTGCTCGCACGCAGCGCGGCGTACAGCTCGAACATGAAGGCGGCGACCACGAACTGTCGAGCGATCGTCTGCGCGAAGTCGCCGTTGGGCTGCTGCACGATCCAGGCGCACCGGAACTCCGGCTCGTCGCGGAGGAACGCGAGGTCGTCCTCGCTGCGCCCGTCGAACGATCCCGCGTAGTGCAGGAACGATCGCGCATGGCCGAGCAGGTCGAGGGCGATGTTGCCGAGCGCGACGTCCTCCTCCAGCTCGGGGGCGTTGGAGATCCAGGCACCCAGCTGCTGCGAGAGGATGAGCGCGTCGTCGCCGAGGCGGAGTGCGTACTCGGCGATGTCCGCGGATGCCGCGACGGCGCCGGTGCCCGACAGCTCCTGCGCGAGGGAGAGCGCGTCGACCGAGACATCGCCGTGGACGTCGGCATCCTGGGTGGGTCCCTGAGCTCGGGTTCCTGAGCCTGTCGAAGGGCGAAGGGTCACAGGTGCGGCACCCCCTCGGATGCCGTGTAGTACACGGCGTGTCGGTAGTTCTTCCCGGCAGGGCTCTCGAAGTACGCGCCCTTCGCATCGGGGTCGCTCGTGGTGATGGCCTCGGCCGGTGCGACCCAGATCGAGACGCCCTCGCCGCGGCGCGTGTAGAGGTCGCGGGCGTTGCGGATCGCCATCTCGGCATCGGGCGCGTGCAGCGAGCCGACGTGCACGTGGCTCAGGCCGCGGTTCGCTCGCACGAAGACCTCCCACAGGGGCCATGCTTCCCGACCGTGGGTCCCTGCGTCGGTCGAAGGGTCTGCGCCAGGCGTCGCCATCACGCCACCGCCCCCTCGACAGGTTCAGGGTCCCTGGTGCGCGCCTGCTTCCGGGCATACTCGGCCGCGGCTTCGCGCACCCAGGCGCCCTCCTCGTGTGCCGTGCGGCGGCGCTCCAGACGTTCGGCGTTGCACGGCCCGTTCCCTCGCAGCACCTCGAAGAACTCGTCCCAGTCGATCTCGCCGATCACATACCGGCCGGTCACCTCGTCGAGGCGCAGGTCGGGGTCTGGCAGCGTGACGCCGAGGATCTCGGCCTGCGGCACCAGCATCCCCACGAAGCGCTGACGCAGGTCGTCGTTCGAGAACCGTTTGATCTTCCACTTCATCGACTGCGCCGAGTTGGGCGACTGCTCGTCCGGCGGGCCGAACATCGCGAGGCTCGGCCAGTACCAGCGGTTCACGGCATCCTGTGCCATCTGCCGCTGCTCCTCGCTGCCCTGCATCAGGCTGAGCAGGATCTCGAATCCCTGACGCTGGTGGAACGACTCCTCTTTGCAGACCCGCACCATGGCGCGGCCGTATGGGCCGTACGACGCCCGGCACAGCGGAACCTGATTGACGATCGCCGCACCGTCGACGAGCCAGCCGATCGCGCCCATGTCGGCCCAGGTCGGAGTGGGGTAGTTGAAGATCGACGAGTACTTGGCCCTGCCGCTGATGAGCTGGTCCATCATCTCGTCGCGGGTGATGCCGAGGGTCTGCGCCGCGGAGTAGAGGTAGAGCCCGTGGCCGGCCTCGTCCTGCACCTTGGCCATCAGGATCGCCTTGCGCTTGAGGCTCGGTGCCCGAGTGATCCAGTTGCCCTCCGGCTGCATCCCGATGATCTCGGAGTGCGCGTGCTGCGAGATCTGGCGGATCAGCGTCTTGCGATAGGCGTCCGGCATCCAGTCGCGGGGCTCGATGCGCTGCTCGTTCGCGATGAGCTCGTCGAACACGCGTTCGTCTTCGGAGATCTCGCCCTCGACGAGGCTGAGGTCTGCGGGGCTGGTCATCATCGACTCCTCGTCATCCGATCTTTACTGACCGGTCGTTAGGTAATTCTGACACGACGATCCGCGGCACGCAAGGCGGGCGGTTCAGCGCGAGCGCGAGACGAGCTCGAGGAGCGCCCGGCCGTAGGCCTCGGAGGGGTCCGGATGCTCGAACCGCAGCGTCTCGCCGGCAAGCTCGATCTCGACCAGGAACGCGTCGGTGAGGCGCACCAGACTTCGGAAGGTGCCCCGGAGCAGCTCGCGCAGCTGGTCCTCCCGGGGGAGCCACACCGCGTCAGCGAGCGTGACCGCGTCGAGTGCCCACTCGGTCGTCCCGTTGAAGGCGAGATCGGTGCCGCTCGGGGTCTGACGCGCCTCGATGGTCATCTCGCTGACCGTGAAGACGTCTGCCTCGGCTTCGAGCTCGACGTCGTCGGGCAGGTCGAGCTGGAAGCGGTCGCCCTCGGCAGGGTGCCACACCAGGCCGGCATCGCGCAGGGACACGGCCAGTTCTCGGGTGATCACGTCTCCACGCTAGACGACGGTGCGTGCATGTCGGCGGTCTGCGGCAGAGTGGGGACATGGCCTCCATCGCTTCCGCCGACACCCGTGAGGCCGCGCTCGCCGCGCTTCGCGAACTCGTCGGCCGTCCAGACGTCGATTTCCACGACGGGCAGTACGAGGCGATCGAGGCGCTGGTCGCCCGGCGGCGCAGGGCACTCGTGGTGCAGCGCACCGGTTGGGGCAAGTCGGCGGTGTACTTCGTCGCCACGCTGCTGCTGCGTCGGCAGGGTGCAGGACCGACCGTGCTCGTGTCGCCGCTGCTGGCGCTCATGCGCGACCAGATCTCCGCGGCTGAGCGCGCCGGTGTTCGAGCGGTCGCGATCAACTCCACGAACGCGCACGAGTGGTCCGATGTGCTCGCGAAGCTCGACCGCGACGAGGTCGATGTGCTCCTGGTCTCGCCGGAGCGACTGAACAACCCCTCGTTCCGCGAGGAGCAGCTGCCGGCGCTCGTCCGCCGCATCGGCATGCTGGTCGTCGACGAGGCGCACTGCATCAGCGACTGGGGGCACGACTTCCGCCCCGACTACCGACGACTGCGCGACCTCATCGCTCAGATGCCGGCCGACGTGCCGGTCCTCGCGACCACGGCGACCGCGAACAGTCGCGTCGTCGCCGACGTCGCAGAGCAGCTCGGCGCACTGCAGGAGCAGAGTCCGCAGGGCGATGGCGAGGCGGCCCCGGTGCTGACCATCCGCGGGCCGCTCGCCCGCACCTCACTGCGCATGGGCGTGCTGCGGCTGCGCGATTCGGCGAGCCGTCTGGCGTGGCTGCTCAGCCACATCGACGACCTGCCTGGTTCCGGCATCATCTACACGCTCACCGTCGCGGCTGCTGTCGACACGGCCAGGCTGCTGCGCGAGCACGGCCACGATGTGCGCGCGTACACGGGGCAGACCGACACCGAGGAGCGAGAAGAGTCCGAGGGGCTGCTGAAGCGCAACGAGGTGAAGGCGCTCGTCGCGACCAGTGCGCTCGGCATGGGGTTCGACAAGCCGGATCTCGGTTTCGTGCTGCATCTCGGCGCTCCGTCGTCGCCGGTCGCCTACTACCAGCAGGTCGGTCGTGCCGGCCGTGCGAGCGAGAGCGCCGACGTGCTGCTGCTGCCCGGCGTCGAGGACCGCGACATCTGGCACTACTTCGCGACCGCGTCGATGCCCGAACGCGACCGTGCCGAACGGGTGATCGCAGCGCTGGGTGACGCGCCGATCTCGACTCCGGCGCTCGAGGCGATGGTCGACATCCGCCGCACGCCGCTCGAGCTGCTGCTCAAGGTGCTCGATGTCGACGGTGCGGTTCGACGAGTGCAGGGCGGCTGGATCGCGACGGGCGAGCCCTGGACCTACGACGCAGCGCGCTACGAGCGCATCGCGGCCGAACGCGTCGCCGAGCAGCAGCACATGCTCGACTACGAGCAGACCGAGGGATGCCGGATGGAGTTCCTCCAGCGCTCCCTCGACGACGAGACTGCGGCGCCGTGCGGTCGCTGCGACAACTGCGCAGGCGGCTGGTTCCCTCGTGAGATCGGCGAGGCGGCGACGACGCAGGCGTCCGCGTCGCTCGACCGGGTCGGCGTGCCGATCGAACCCCGCCGAGCGTGGCCGACCGGCGCCGATCGGCTCGACGTACCGGTACGCGGACGCATCGCAGCCGAGGAACAGGCGAGCGAGGGCAGGGCGCTCGCGCGCCTCACCGACCTCGGCTGGGGAGGCGCGCTGCGCGAGATCTTCGCTGCCGGTGCTGCGGATGCTCCGGTGTCGCCGCAGCTGCTCGGCGCATGCATCCGCGTGCTCGCCGGATGGAAGTGGGACCAGCGCCCAGTGGCCGTGATCGCGATGCCGTCACGGTCGCATCCGCTGCTCGTCTACTCTCTCGCACGCGGTCTCGCCGAGGTCGGCAGACTGCCGTACCTCGGCGCGCTCGAACCCGTCGACGGCGGCCCGAGCGGTCAGCCCGGCGGCAACAGCGTCTTCCGGCTCGCCGGGCTGTGGGGTCGCCTGAGCGCCGAGCACCTCGACGTCCCCGAGGGGCCGGTGCTGGTCGTCGACGACCTGGCAGACAGCCGCTGGACGCTGACCGTCGCTGCACGCATGATCCGTCGCGCCGGCGCGAGCGAGGTGCTGCCGTTCACGCTCGCGCTGCGCGGTTGACGCGAGCTCGACTGCTTCACCGCAGGTCGTAGACGCGCTTGTACTTGCCCTCGCTGCGGGGCAGCGCGCCCGGTTCCTCGAGCTGCACGTCGACGCTCGAGCCGATGTGCGTCTTGATCCGCTGGGCGAGCACCTGGGCTGCTGCCTCGCACACGTCACGTTCGAGCAGGGGATGCCGTTCGATCCGAACGGTCATGGCGTCGAGATGTGCGTCGTGGCGCAGCTCGATGACGAAGTGCGGCGTGAGCTGCTCGATGCCGAGCGCGAGCTCCTCGATCTGCGTCGGGAAGATGTTCACGCCCCGGAGGATGATCATGTCGTCGTTGCGACCGGTGATCTTCTCCATCCGACGCATCCCTGGCCGTGCCGTCCCCGGCAGCAGCGTCGTGAGGTCTCGGGTGCGATACCGGATGACCGGGAACGCCTGCTTCGTGAGCGAGGTGAAGACGAGCTCACCGGTCTCGCCGTCGGGCAGCGGTGCGCCATCGGGATCCACGATCTCGGGCAGGAAGTGGTCCTCCCAGATGTGCGGGCCGTCCTTGGTCTCGACGCACTCGTTGCCGACACCAGGACCCATCACCTCGCTGAGACCGTAGATGTCGACCGCATCGATGCCGAGGCGCTGCTCCAACTCGGCGCGCATCTCGTTCGTCCACGGCTCGGCGCCGAGCACGGCGACCTTGAGCGACGTGGATCTCGGGTCGATGCCGGCATCCGTCATCGCATCCGCGATCGTCAGCAGATAGCTCGGGGTGCAGAGGATCGCGTCCGGTTCGAAGTCGCGGATCAGCTGCACCTGCCTGGCGGTCTGCCCGCCGGACATCGGGATGACGGTCGCGCCGAGCTTCTCGATCCCGGCATGCGCGCCGAGCCCGCCCGTGAAGAGTCCGTAGCCGTAGGCGTTGTGCACCTTCATGCCCGGTCGGATGCCGGAGGCGCGCAGCGACCGCGCCACCAGTGTCGCCCAGTTGTCGAGGTCGGTCTGCGTGTACCCGACGACCGTGGGGCGGCCGGTCGTGCCGGACGAGGCATGGATGCGCCGGACGTCGGCCATCGGCACCGCGAACATGCCGAAGGGGTAGGTCTGGCGGAGATCCTCCTTGGTCGTGAACGGCAGTCGCTGCACATCGGCCAGCGTGCGGATGTCGTCGGGGGAGACTCCGGCGTCATCGAGCTTGCGCGTGTAATGCGGCACGTTCGTGTAGGCGTGGCGCACGGTCCACTGCAGCCGTTCGAGCTGCAGGGCTTCGAGCTCGGCCCTGCTGAGGCGCTCCTCCGGATCGAGGGCGTCGGACATCGTCGTCATCGCTTCTCCTCTGCACGCAGTGCGCATCGCTGCGGCTGCGGTCACTCCGTGGTCCGGTTGGTGGTGATCGATCGCCCGCGGAACTCGGCCACGACATCACCGGTCTCATCCGTGACGGTCACGTCATAGAGCCCGGTGCGGCCGCTGACGATCCTCCGGAGCGCGGATGCCCGCAGCGTCTGCCCTGTCTTCGTCGACTTCAGGAAGGTGATGTCGGCACCGGCGGCGACCGTGACCCGCTCATCCTCGTTGCAGGCGATCGCGAAGGCGGTGTCGGCGAGCGCGAACACGAGGCCGCCATGGGTGATCGAGAAGCCGTTGAGCATGTCCTCTCGCACGGTCATCGACACGACCGCCTCGCCCGGCGCATCGACCTCGACCTGCATGCCGAGCATCGCTGCGGCTGCGTCGCGTTGCATCATCGGCCTCATGCGGCATCCGCCTGCTTGCTCACCAGCGTGAGCACGTCGTAGGTCGCGACGAGTTCGTCATCCTGGTTGCGGATCACGGCATCCCAGCGCACCTCGCCGTACTCGTCGGTCTCGCGCGGCGTGATCTGCTTCGCCGTGAGCTCGACGCGGATCGCGTCGCCGGGGGAGACCGGGGTGATGAACCGCAGGTTCTCCAGCCCCGAGTTCGCGAGCACGGGGCCAGGCTCGGGATCGACGAAGAGGCCGGCCGCCCAGGAGACGAGCAGGTAGCCGTGCGCCACACGTCCGGGGAAGAACGGATTGGCCGCAGCCGCCGTCTCGTCCATGTGCGCGTAGAAGGTGTCCCCGGTGAAGTGCGCGAAGGTCTCGATGTCGGTGAGCGTGACCTCGCGCGACGCTGAGACGATCTGGTCGCCGATCCGCAGCTCCGCGAGCGACTTGCGGAACGGATGCCGTCCGCCGCTGTTCGCCACGGATCCCGTGTGCCACACGCCGGTCAGCGCGGTGAGCATCTCGGGGGAGCCCTGCACAGCGGTCCGCTGCATGTGGTGCAGGACGGCGCGGATGCCGCCGAGCTCCTCGCCGCCGCCCGCCCGTCCGGGACCGCCGTGCACGAGGTTCGGCAGCGGCGAGCCGTGGCCGGTCGATGAGCGGGCGTCGTCGCGATCGAGCAGCAGCATCCGGCCGTTGAACGGGGCGATGCCGGTGGCGAGCTCCACGGCCTGCGCCGCATCGTGCGTCGCGATGCTGGTGACGAGCGAGCCGCCGCCGCGAGCGACGAGCGCGACCGCCTCTGCCGTGGTGTCGTACGTGAGCAGCGACGAGACGGGGCCGAAGGCCTCCACCGTGTGCGCCGCATCGGCCTGCGCGTCGTCGAATCGCAACAGCACCGGAGAGACGAACGCGCCATCGGGAGACGGACCGGTGGTCCCATCGGCGAGGCGCACGTCCGGAGCATCCGTCGTGCCGACAACGACGCGCCCGCCGGCGTCCCGAAGCTTCTGCACCTGGCGCAGCACCTCGTCGCGCTGCGCGATCGAGGCGAGCGGACCCATCGTCACACCGTCGGCGCGAGGATCGCCGAGCACGGTCTTCTCGGCGATGCGCGCCTGCACCGCCGCGATCACGGCATCCGCCGAGGCGCCGGGAACGATCGCGCGACGGATGGCGGTGCACTTCTGGCCGGCCTTCGTCGTCATCTCGGCCACGAGCTGGCGCACATAGGCGTCGAACTCCGGCGTGCCCTCGACCGCGTCGGTGCCGAGCACCGAGGCATTGATCGAGTCGGTCTCGGCCGTGAACCGCACGCCGCCGGTCTGCACTGCCGTGTGCGCCTTCAGGCTCTCGGCAGTGGAGGCACTGCCGGTGAAGCCGACGATGTCGCCGAGCCGCAGGTGCTCGAACAGGTCGGGCACGCTGCCGCTCACGAGCTGCAGCGAGCCGTCCGGGAGCAGCCCTGATTCCACGAGGATGCGCACCATCGCCTCAGCCAGGTAGCCGGTCGGCGTCGCCGGCTTCACGAGCGTCGGCATGCCGGCGAGGAACGCCGGGGCCAGCTTCTCCAGCGAGCCCCAGACCGGGAAGTTGAAGGCGTTGATCTGCACCGCGACGCCGGGGAGCGTCGTGTGGACGTGACGGCCGAGGAACGAGCCGTCCTTCGACAGCGGCTCGACCGGACCGTCGACGTGCACCGTGCTGTTCGGCAGCTCGCGGCGGCCCTTGCCGGAATACGAGAACAGCACGCCGATGCCGCCGTCGATGTCGACCCAGGAGTCGGCCTTCGTCGCCCCGGTACGCGCGGACAGCGCGTACAGCTCGTCCTTGCGCTCGGTCAGCACGAGCGCGAACTGCTTGAGCAGCACGGCGCGCTGGTGGAACGTGAGCGCGGCGAGGCCCGCGTGCCCGGTCGTCCGGGCGTGCTCGAGGGCACCGGCGAGGTCGAGCCCCTCCGTCGAGACCGTCGTGACGACCTCGCCGGTGGAGGCGTCGCGGACCTCGGTGCCCGTCGGCAGGCTCTCGCCGCCGGGTCCCTGAGCCTGTCGAAGGGCAGGCGTCCACCATGCACCCTGGACGTAGCTCGGCAGGTAGTCGATCATCGCTCCTCGTTCCATGTGTAGAACCCTTCGCCGCTCTTGCGGCCCAGTCTTCCCTCGGCGACCATGCGGCGCAGCAGTGCCGGCGGTGCGAAGCGCTCGCCGAAGGCTCGCTCCAGCTCCTCCGCGATGCCGAGGCGCACGTCGAGACCGACGATGTCGGTGGTGCGCAGCGGACCCATCGGATGCCGGTACCCGAGCGTCATCGCTGCGTCGATGTCGGCCGCCGACGCGACGCCCTCCTCGAGCATCCGGATCGCCTCGAGGCCGAGCATGACGCCCAGCCGCGACGAGGCGAACCCTGGGGAGTCGCTCACGACGATCGGCGTCTTGCCCAGGGCTGTCACCCAGCCGCCGGCGTGCTCGACGACGTCGGCGTCGGTCGCAGCGCCCGGCACGATCTCGACGAGCGCTGATGCGGGCACCGGGTTGAAGAAGTGCAGCCCGAGGAACCGTGCGGGGCGCAGCCGGTTCGCGGCCAGGTCGTCGATGGAGATCGAGGAGGTGTTGCTGGCGAGCGTCGCATGCGTCGGCATCGCCGCCTCGGCGAGGGCGAGCGCCTGCTCCTTGAGCTCGCGATCCTCCGGCACGGCCTCGATCACGAGGTCGCACTGCCCGAATGCGGCGATGTCTGTGCCGGTCGAGAGGCGGCCGTTCAGCTCCGCCGCATCGAGCGACGGGTCGCGGTCGACGGACCGGCGGATGCTGTCGCTGACGCGGTCCAGTGCGGCATCCGCGCTGGCGTCGTCACGCTCGACGATGCTGACGCTGGATCCAGCCAGCAGGAAGGCATGCGCGATCCCGGCGCCCATGCGCCCGCCGCCGAGCACACCGACGCGGTCCGGCGCGGTGCGTGTCGGCGCTGCGTCGGCGCTCATCGACTCGTCCGTTCCAGGAACGCGGTCATGCGGCGATGCTTCTCCGGCGACTCGAACAGCTCCGCCTGCAGTTCCAGTTCGATCGCCGGATGCTGCGATCGCGGAGCCCGGAGCGCTCGCTTGGTGTGCCGGGTCGCCAGCGGGTCGTTGGCCCCGATGCGATCGGCGATCTCGTGCGCCGCCGCGAGCAGATCCTCGGCTGGATGCAGCGACGAGACCAATCCCCAGCGCAGCGCCTCGTCGGCATCCAGCGTCCGCCCGGTGAGCAGCAGCTCGCTCGCCCTCGCATCGCCGACGATCTCGGGGAGCCGCCAGGTCGCGCCGGCCGCAGCCATGATGCCGAGCCCGGTCTCGGGATTGCCGATGCGCAGCGACGGTGTGGCGATGCGGATGTCTGCCGCGTAGGCGAGCTCGGCTCCGCCGCCGAGCGCGTAGCCGTCGATCGCCGCGATCACGGGCATCGGCAGCTCGGCGATCCGGATGAAGGCCATCGCGTTGATGCCCGTCCTCGCGTCCTCGGCGGTGCGATCACGGAGCTGGGCGATGTCGGCACCGGCCGCGAAGACGCCGGACGAGCCGGTGAGGATGAGCGTGCGCGGGGAGGCTTCGAGCTCGGCGCACAGTTGGTGCAGGGCGTCGATGGTCTCCCGGTCGATCGCGTTGCGCTTCTCGGGGCGGTCGAGGGTGGCGATCACCCGGTCGTCGCGCTCCTCGATGCGCAGCGTCATCCGAGACGCTCCACGATCATCGCGGTTCCCTGGCCGACGCCGACGCACATGGTGGCGAGCCCGTAGCGCGCCCCCTCGCGCTCGAGGCGACCCAGCAGGGTGACGATCAACCGCGACCCGCTGGAGCCGAGCGGATGCCCCAGTGCGATGGCCCCGCCGTCGGCGTTCACGATCTCGGGATCGAGGCCGAGTCGGCGGATGCAGGCGAGCGACTGCGATGCGAACGCCTCGTTCAGTTCGACGGCGTCGATGTCGCCGACCTGCAGCCCGGCCTTCGCGAGTGCCTTCTGCGTCGCCGGGACCGGGCCGAGCCCCATGATCTCCGGGGCGAGGGCGGCGGTCGCGGAGGCCACGATGCGTGCGCGAGGACGAAGCCCGTACCGTTCGACCGCGTCGGCGCTCGCGACGACGATGGCGGATGCTCCATCGTTCAGCGAGCTGGAGTTGCCGGCGGTGACGACCGAGCCGCCGGTGACGACCGGACGCAGCGCCGAGAGGGCGTCGAGTGAGGTCTCCCGCCTCGGCCCTTCATCGGTGTCGACCGTGCCGCGGCCGGTGTCGACCCCGACGATCTCGGCAGCGAGGCGCCCGGCGTCGATCGCGGCGATGGCCCGCTGATGGCTCAGGAGCGCGAAGGCATCGGCATCCGCGCGGCTGATCCCGTCGACGCGGGCGACCTCCTCCGCGGTCTCCGGCATCGAGAAGGTGGACGTATCACGAGCGCTGAGCCGAGGGTTGGTGAAGCGCCAGCCGATCGAGGTGTCGAACGCCGCACCCGGCTTGGCCCATGCCCGTTCGGGCTTCGCCTGCACCCAGGGCGCGCGCGTCATGGACTCGACACCACCCGCGACGATGAGGTCGGCGTCGCCGCCGCACACCGTGCTCGCGGCGATCGCGATGGCCGACATGCCGGAGGCGCACAGGCGGTTGACGGTCAGGCCCGGGATGGACTCGGGGAGTCCTGCGAGCAGCACCGCCATGCGCGCGACGTTGCGGTTGTCCTCGCCGGCCTGGTTCGCGGCGCCGAGGATGACCTCGTCGATCGCCGCAGCGGGGATCGCGGATCTGGTGACGGTCTCGGCGACGACGAGTGCGGCCAGATCGTCTGGACGGATGCTCGCGAGTGCGCCGCCGTAGCGGCCGACGGGGGTGCGGACGCCATCGACGAGATAGGCCTCGGACATCGTCATCCTCTCGATCGCCAACGCCGGCGATAATTTCAGACCGATCGGTCAGGAATACGATTGCAGATCGCCGCGCGAATGGCAACTCATCGGGAATGACAGACTGACCCCTATGGTGCAGCCCGGATTCGAGGCGCCGACCCCCAAGCGCGGTCGGCCCGGTTACGACCGTGAGCAGGTGCTCGCGGTCGCCGTGAAGGTGTTCAACGAGCAGGGGTACGACGCGACCAGCGTCGCCGACCTCAGCGCGACGCTCGGGCTCACCAAGTCCGCGCTGTACCACCACTTCGAGTCCAAGTCGGCGATCCTCGAGCTCGCGCTGAACGATGCACTCGATGCGCTCGAATCCGTCGTCGACGACGCGATCGCGCGGCATCCGCTCGCCTCCGACCGCCTGCGGTCGATCATCCGAGGCGCGGTCCGAGTGCTCACCGAGAAGCTGCCCTCGGTCACGCTGCTGCTGCGCGTGCGAGGTAACGGCGACGTCGAGACGTCCGCTCTCGTCCGCCGACGTGCGTTCGATCAGCGGGTGACGGCGATCGTCGCCGAGGCGCAGGCCGAGGGACTGATCCGCGACGACGTCGATGCGGCGGTCGCGACCAGGTTGATCTTCGGCATGATCAACTCCGTCGTGGAGTGGTACCGACCCGGCGGCCCCGTCGACCCGGACGAGCTCGGCGAGGACATCCTCCGCGTGAGCCTGGACGGACTGCAGTCGCGCTGAGGTCGACTAGTCCTCGGCCGACGCGATGCGTGGCGGCCATGAGGTCGCGCCGAGCTCGCGGGAGATGTTGCGAGCGGTCTCGCGGAGGGCGTTGAGGACGACATCGGATGCCGGAGCCTGCGACGTCGGCATCACCACCGCGACGGCGGCGACGATGTCGTTGGATGCATCGGCGACCGGGGCGGCGATCGAGGACTCGCCCAGCACCGCCTCATCGGTCTCGCTCGCACTGCCGCGTTCGACGATCGCGGGGAGCTCGAGCGTCAGCCGCGCGATGTCGGTGATCGTGTCGCCCGTGAGGCTGCGCAGCGGTCGTTCGAAGACGGTTCGCTGGAAGCCCAGGTCGTAGGCGAGCAGCACCTTGCCCATGGCGGAGGCGTGCGCGGGGATCGCGACGCCCGTCTCGAGCATCTGCTGGCTGTCGTCGGGGCGCAGGTCGTGGTTGATCACCAGCACCTCGTGGAAATGCGGAGCGCCGAGGCGCACGGGCAGGCTGGTGCGGCGTGCGAGTTCCTGCGTCCAACGCATCGCTCGCGCTCGCACGTCGAGTGTGTCGAGGTAGACATTGCTGAGCCGCAGCAGCGTCGGGCCGAGCATGTAGCGCTGTCCGCCGCGCTCCTTCGCGACGAGGCCGTGGGCGCGGAGCGACTTGACGATGCCGTGCACGGTCGAGGGCGGAAGGCTCAGTGCAGCTGCGAGGTCGGTGATGCCGAGGTGGCGTGCACCCTGCAGCAGTTCGAGCACCTTGGCGGCGCGGTCGATGGCCTGGATCATCCGGCCGTCCTCTCTTCCGGTTCGTCGTCGAGCCGGCATCGCGTCGCGTCTCAGGAACACCTTGACAACCCGACTGCGTCCGAGCATATTCGACATTAACGAATTCCTTTCGGATTTCTGCGGACGATGATCAAAGGAGATCGCACGGTGAAGAAACTCATCAATGCCCCGGAAGACGTGCTGGTCGAGTCGCTGCGCGGTGTCGCACGCGCTCATCCCGAACTCTCGGTGGACCTCGAGACGCACGTGATCACGCGCGCCACGCCCAAGGAGCAGGGGAAGGTCGCCGTCGTCTCCGGTGGCGGCTCCGGCCATGAGCCGCTGCACGGCGGGTTCGTCGGCCCCGGCATGCTCGATGCCGCCGTCGCCGGTGAGGTCTTCACCTCACCCACTCCGGACCGCGTGCAGGCGGCGACGAAGGCGGTCGACCGCGGAGCCGGCGTGCTGCACATCGTGAAGAACTACACGGGCGACGTGCTCAACTTCGAGATGGCCGCAGAGCTCGCCGAGATGGAGGGCATCGAGGTCGGCACGGTCGTGGTCGACGACGACGTCGCGGTGCAGGACTCGCTCTACACTGCAGGACGCCGCGGCGTCGGACTCACGGTGCTGCTCGAGAAGCTCGTCGGCGCCGCAGCGGAGGAGGGCCAGGACCTCGCATCCGTCGTCGCACTCGCGAAACGCGTCAACGGTCAGGGGCGCTCGATGGGCATGGCGCTCACGAGCTGTACCGTGCCGGCCGCCGGCAAGCCCACCTTCGACCTCCCCGACGACCAGATGGAGATCGGCATCGGCATCCACGGCGAACCCGGTCGTCACCGCGAGCCGCTGGCCCCGGCATCCGAGATCGCCAGGCAGCTCGTCGAGCCGATCCTGGCCGACCTCGACTTCGCAGGACCCGCGATCGTGATGGTCAACGGCATGGGTGCGACCCCGCAGATCGAGCTGTACCTCATGTACGCCGAGGTCGCCGAGCTCCTCGAGGCGGCCGGCGTGCAGATCGCCCGCAACCTGGTCGGCAACTACATCACCTCGCTCGACATGGCCGGATGCTCCGTCACGGTGCTGAAGGTCGATGACGAGCTGCTGCGCCTGTGGGATGCGCCGGTGAACACCCCCGGCCTGCGTTGGGGGGTGTGATCCGATGACGACGACGATCGACACCACGACCCTGCTCGACTGGGTCAGGCGGTTCCGCGATGCGGTGACCGAGCAGCGCGAGTGGCTCACTGAACTCGACTCGGCGATCGGCGACGCCGACCACGGCTCGAACATGTCTCGCGGCATGACCGCCGTCGTGGAGAAGCTGGACGCCGGTGCACCGGCGACGGTCGACGAGCTGCTGAAGAGCGTCGGCATGACGCTGGTCAGCTCGGTCGGCGGCGCGAGCGGTCCGCTCTACGGCACGCTCTTCCTGCGGATGGGCATGACCGCAGGAGCGGTGACCGAGCTCGATGCCGCCGGACTCGCCGCAGCACTGCGGGCGGGGCTCGACGGCATCGTCGCACGCGGCAAGGCCGAGGCGGGCGACAAGACCATGTTCGATGCGATGGCACCGGCTGTCGATGCCTTCGACGCGGCGATCGCCGGGGGAGCGGACCTCACGGCTGCGGCACGGAGCGCAGCGGATGCAGCCGAGTCCGGTCGCGACGCCACGGTGCCGCTCGTGGCGCGCAAGGGCCGGGCGAGCTACCTGGGTGAGCGGAGTGCAGGGCACCTCGATCCGGGCGCGGCGTCCACCGCGCTGCTGTTCGACACGCTCGCGGCCGCCATCGCCGGCAGCTCCTGATGATCGGGATCGTGGCCGTCTCCCACAGCGCGAAGCTCGGGGAGGCGGCTCTCGAGCTTGCCCTGCAGATGGTGCAGGGCGGCGGCGTCAGGGTGCAGGTCGCGGCTGGCGCCGGGACCGAACCGGACGGCACGCCGATCCTCGGTACGGACGCGGTCGCCGTCGCGGGGGCGATCGACGAGCTCGCCGCCGACTGCGACGGGGTGCTGGTGCTGATGGACCTCGGCTCCGCGGTGCTGAGCGCTGAGCTCGCGCTCGAGTTGCGGATGAGCGACGTGCCGGTGCGCCTCGCGCCTGCGCCGTTCGTCGAGGGGCTGCTGGCTGCCGTGGTCTCGGCCGCAGCCGGTGGATCGCTCGATGCGGTCGCGGCCGAGGCAGCTGCCGCGCTGGGTGCGAAGACGGGTCAGCTCGGGGAGGAACCCGCTGCTGGAGTCGCCGAACCGGTCTCGCACGACAGCGCCGACGCGCGCACCCGCCGCGTGGTGGTGCGGAATCCGCTCGGCATCCATGCACGACCGGCGGCGCTGATCGCGGAGGCATCGGCAGGAGCCGACGTGCGACTCCGCCGTCTGCCCGACGGCCCTGAGGCATCCGCCGCGAGTCTGTCGCGGCTGCTCGTGCTCGGCGCTCGGCAGGGCGACGAGGTCGAGCTGTCGGCGCGCGGACCGGAGGCGGATGCCGCCCTCGACCGGCTCGCCGCGCTGTTCGACGATGGCTTCGGCGAGGGGACCGCTGCGGTGGAGGTCCCCCTGGGGGCCGCGGTCGAGACGTCGGTCGAGCCCGCTGCCGAGCACGTGCCGGCGGCATCCGCCCCGATCATCTCCGGTGCCGTGCTCCGCGGGCGCGGCGTGAGTCCGGGCCGGACCGCCGCGCCGGTTCGGCATCTCGCACCCGCGCTGCCGGAGCCGGACCCGACCGCGATCATCCCGCCGGCGGACCGCGCGGCTGAAGCCTCGGCGATCGAATGGGCATCGGTGGCGGTGGCGGACCAGCTCCGATCGCGCACGGTCCGGGCCACGGGTGAGACGCGGGCGATCCTCGACGCCTCGCGACTGCTGGCCTCTGACCCCGAGCTGGTCTCGGAGGCGACTGCGCTCGTCCGTTCGAAGGGCCGAAGCGCCGCACGAGCGGTCTGGGAGACCGCGGGCGCACACGAACGCGGACTCGCAGCGCTCGGTGGTCGGATGGCCGAGCGCGCAGCCGACATCCGAGACGTGCGCGACCGCATCATCGCCGAGATCCTCCAGGTCGACCTGCCGGGTCTCCCCGAGAGCGACGAGCCGTTCGTGCTCGTCGCGACGGATCTCGCGCCGGCCGACACCGCGGCGCTCGAGGGCGGGAACTGCGTCGCGCTCGTCACCGAGCAGGGAGGACCGACCTCGCACACCGCCATCATCGCCCGATCGCTCGGCCTGCCGGCTGTGGTCGGCGTCGTCGGGGCATCCGGCATCGATGATGCGGCGGTGCTGCTCGTCGACGGCGATCGAGGCACGGTCGAGGTCGATCCGTCGGCGTCGCGCATCGCCGAGGCCAGAGCCGCCGCGGTCGTGGTTCCTTTCGACGGCCGCGGGGAACTCGCAGACGGTCACCGCGTGCCGCTGCTCGCGAACGTGGGTGGCGCAGCGGATGCCGAGACCGCCGCTGCCGCTGGTGCCGAGGGCGTCGGTCTGTTCCGCACCGAGTTCTGCTTCCTCGACCGTGTGGATGCGCCGACGGTCGACGAGCAGGTCGCCGCCTACCGTGGCGTGCTCGCCGCCTTCCCCGGTCGGAAGGTCGTCGTGCGCACGCTCGACGCCGGCAGCGACAAGCCGCTGCCGTTCGCGAACTCCGACTCCGAGGACAACCCCGCCCTCGGGGTGCGCGGCCTGCGCATCTCGCGCCGCTCTCCGCAGCTGCTCGACGATCAGCTGCGGGCGCTCGCGCTCGCTGCTGCGGCGGAATCCGCCGAGGTCGAGGTGATGGCGCCGATGGTGGCGACGGTGGAGGAGGCCGGCGACTTCGCGGACCGCGCCCGCGCTGCCGGACTCGCACGCGTCGGCATCATGATCGAGACCCCGTCAGCGGCACTGCTCGCCGCCGAACTGCTCGAGATCGTCGACTTCGTCAGCCTCGGCACGAACGACCTCGCGCAGTACACGCTGGCCGCCGACCGGCTGCTCAGCGAGCTCGGCGACCTGAACGATCCGTGGCAGCCGGCGGTGCTGCGGCTGATCGGCCTGGTCGGCGAGGCGGGGCGAGCAGCCGGGAAACCGGTCGGTGTCTGCGGCGAGGCCGGCGGCGATCCGGCGCTGGCGCCGGTGCTGGTGGGGCTCGGCGTCACCACGCTGTCGATGACGTCGCGATCGCTCGGCAGAGTGGCCGCGGCGCTCGACTCGGTGCGCCCGGCGGCGTGCACGGCGGCGGCCGTGGCGGCGTCCGGTGCAGCGACCGCGCATGAGGCCCGTGACGCGGCATCCGCCGTCCTGCCGGGAGGCGACGCCGCCTGACACGCTCCGCAGCGGCATATATGCGCGCTCGGGTATGCGATTCGTCTCGGTCTCATCTCGACATGCTCCTCGGCCCTGTCGCCGCCGTGTCGTGCGCCATAGGCTCGACGCGCGGGCGCCATCTGCGGTGCTGTACGACATGACGGAGGGGTCTCATGCAACGTTCCACATCCACCCGAATCCGGCTCGCTGTCGGCGTCATGGCGGTCAGCACGCTGCTCGCACTCACCGCCTGCGCGCCGGAGGCCGACCCCGAACCCACGCCCACCCCTGCGCCGGAGACGACGGAGCCGGCGGCGTACGCCGGACCCGCACTCTTCGTCGGCGATGAGCTGAACTGGTTCCTGCTGTCGGCGGACGAGATCGCATCGTCCCTGCCAGGGGCAACCGAGATCGGTGAGCCGACGTCAGTGCTCGAGCAGATCTCCGATGGTGGGGGACCGCAGCCGGCGCCGGAGATCTGCAGCACCCTGTTCCTCGAGCAGTCGCTGTGGAGCGTCGGCTCGCGCAACGTGACCTGGACCACGACGAGCGATGCCGACTCCCGCTTCGGACAGATGCTGGCGCTCCAGTTCGCCGATGAGGCGCAGGCGCAGGCGCGCATGGATCAGCTCGTCGAGACGGCGGCGCAGTGCTCGACCTTCGACGTCAACGGCGCGGCCACGTTCGAATCGGTGATCCCGGTGGAGTCCGATGGTGTGCGGGCCCTGGCCGGCACGCTCACACTGCCCGAGCTCGAGGGCGGCTGGTCGACGTTCTCGGCCTATGCCGCTGTCGGCAACGTGCTCGTGCAGGTGTCGCAGTCGGTCGAAGGCGATGCCCGGCCGGACGCCGAAGCGGTCGCGACCCTGCTTCAGGACCGGGCCGTGGAGGCGAAGGCCGCGCTCGTCGAGGACCTCACCGCGAACCCTCCGACGAACGAGCCCGCGCCCGATATCGACGCATCTGCGCCCTGGGGAGAGTGGGAGATCGCGGACGGCGGTGTCGGTCCGATCAACATCGGGGATCCGATCGATGTGGCGTTGGCCGCAGGGCAGGCTGCGCAGGTCGTCGACCCCGAGTACGAGGGCGCACCGTGGAGGCTCGTGAACGCCGAGGGCACGGCGTCCCTGCTGATCGCGGCGGCCGACGACGGCTCGGCTGTCGCATCGATCACGGCCGGCAACGACCGGTCCTTGGAGGAGATCTCGCAGGATGGCGCGGCGCTGCCGGCCAAGGGCGGAGTCCGTGTGGGTGCTCCGATCGCCGACGCGATCGCTGCGTATCCCGGAGGGACGACCGTCACGGTCGTCTCCTCTGGTGACGACTGGTACGACGTCGCGACGCGTGACGGGCGCCTGTTCCGATTCCGCGCAGACCGCGACGTGGTCGAACCGGGTGCCCTGATCGTCGGGATCACCGTCGAGGACGCCACGAAGCGCACGCTCGACTTCTTCTGAGCTTCGAGCGGTGCGAGGTCGTCGCGTGCGGCGGCCTCACACCCGCCCGAAGGCGCGAAGCGGATGCTCGATGAGCTCCGTGACGCGACGCAGGAAACTCGCGGCGTAGCCGCCGTCGCACACCCGATGATCGAAGACGAGTGAGAGCTGCACGATCCGGCGCGCGACGATCGCACCCTCCACGACCCAGGGACGTTCGATGATGCGGCCGAAGCCGAGGATCGCGACGTCCGGGTGGTTGATGATCGCGGCCGAGCCGTCGACACCGAGCCCGCCGTAGTTGTTCAGCGTGAAGGTCGATCCGCGCAGTCGCTCGGGCGGCAGCGTTCCCGCGCGTGCCGTGCCGGCGAGTTCGCGCAGGGCCGAGTCGAGCTGGTCGACGCTGAGCGAATCGGCGCGGGGGATCACCGGGACCAGCAGGCCACGCTCGGTGTCGGCGGCGACGCCGAGGTTCACGCCGTCGAAGGAGATGAGCTCCTCGCCGTCATCGCTGAGTCGCGAGGCGAGCACCGGATGATCCTCGAGGGCGAGCAGGACGAACCGGGCGAGCAGCGCGGTCACAGACGCAGCCCTCCCGCCCTCCGGCGCCATCCGCGTCCGAAGCTCCCACAGTTCGGTCGCGTCGACATCGACCCAGACGGTGGCCTCGGGGATCTCGGCGCGACTGCGGCTGAGCTTCGCCGACACGGCCCGTCGCAGCGGCGACAGCCGCTCGCGCCCGCGAACGGTGAGTCCGTCGAGTGCATCGGCGGTGTCGGTCGTGCTCGCAGCATGGCGATGGTGAGCGGCGGCGCCGTCGACGGCATCGTCGACCGCTGCCCTGAGCACGTCTGATCGGGTGATCGCGCCGTCCGGCCCGGTCGGAGCGATCGTGTGCACGTCGAGCCCGAGGTCGCGGGCGAGCCGTCGAACGAGCGGCGAGCGGACGGCGACCGGGCGACGGACGGCCGGTGCGGCAGCGGATGCGGAGGCGGCGGCGGATGCAGAGGCGGAGGCGGCGGCGGTCGGAGCCGTCGGGATCCGGGACGGTACGGGCGACACCGCACCGGATGCCGCGGGACGGCGGCGGCGCCCGGTCGTCGAGCGTTCCGTCGTGCCGTAGCCGATCAGGACATTCCCTGATCCGGCCCGCTCCTCCTGGCGGTATGCCTCGTGCTCGACGTCATGCGAAGCAGCAGCAGCCGAGGCATCCGGCAATGCAGTCCCAGGCAGTGCGGGATCCGACACTTCGAGCACCGGTGCACCGACGTCGATCGTGTCGCCCGCGTCGCCGTGCAGCGCCGTGATGACGCCGGCGAACGGCGACGGGAGCTCCACGATGCTCTTGGCGGTCTCGACCTCGGCGATCGGCTGATCCGTCGTGATGGTGTCGCCGACCGCGACGAGCCACTGCACGAGTCCGGCCTCTGTCAGCCCCTCGCCGAGGTCGGGCAGGCGGAAGATCCGCGTGCTGGCGTGCGTCAGTTCGGCGCTCATGCGTCGTCGCCCCAGTGCAGCGTGTCGATCGCGTCGAGCACGCGATCGACATCGGGCAGATACCAGTGTTCGAGCTTGGGCGGCGCATAGGGCACGTCGAAGCCGGTCACCCGGCGCACGGGAGCCGCGAGGAACTCGAAGCAGCGCTCGAAGACGCGGGCCTGGATCTCGGATGCCACGGATGCGTAGCCGGGCGCCTCGGCGATCACCACGGCGCGACCGGTCGAGCGGACTGCCGCGGTCACGGTCGCATCGTCGAAGGGCGACAGCGAGCGCACGTCGACGACCTGCACGCTGCGTCCCTCGGCGGCGGCGGTGTCGGCGACCTCCAGCGCGAGCGGCATCGAGGCGCCGTAGGCGAGCAGGGTGACGTCGGTGCCGTCGCGAGCGATGCGAGCAGTGCCGATCTCGGCCGTGACGGAGGTGTCGACCTCGCCCTTGGTCCAGTACAGCTTCTTCGGTTCGAGGAAGATCACGGGATCGGACGCCGCGATCGCCGCGCGCAGCAGCGAGTAAGCGTCCTGCGGGGTCGACGGGCTGATCACGGTGAGTCCAGGGGTGTGGGCGTAGTAGGCCTCGGACGAATCGCAGTGGTGCTCGACGCCGCCGATGCCACCGCCGAACGGGATGCGGATCACCAGCGGCATCCGCACCCGGCCGCGCGTGCGGTTGCCGAGCTTGGCCACGTGGCTCACGATCTGCTCGAACGCCGGCAGCGCGAAGGCGTCGAACTGCAGCTCGACGACCGGGCGCATCCCATTCATGGCCATGCCGACCGCGGTGCCGACGATGCCGGCCTCCGCGAGCGGGGTGTCGAAGCAGCGGTCCTCGCCGAAGCGCGCCGTGAGGCCGTCGGTGATGCGGAAGACGCCGCCGAGCGCCCCGACATCCTCGCCGAACACCACGACGTCTGGATCCGCCTCGATCGCATCCGCGAGGGCCAGGTTCAACGCAGCGGCCATGCTCATGGTCGCGACCTCGCGGGGTGCGGCTGACGACTCGCGGGTCGCTGCGCCGTGCAGGTCAGCCGTGTCGTGCATGTCTGCGTCGTGGGTGAGGGTCATGCGGCACCTCCGGTGTGTGCAGAAGCGGTGGGTTCCGAGCGCTCGATCTCTCCTCGGAGGAGCGTCCACTGCTCGTCGAGCTGCGAGGACCGCGTCGCGGTGACGAACCGGAACAGGTCTTCGGGGTCGAGCTCGGTGTCGGTGTTCAGCGCATTCCGCATGGCCGCCGCGATCTGCTCGGCGCCGGCCGCGAGCTGCGCCTCGGTCTCGCTGTCGAGCACACCGGCATCCGTCAGATACGCGCGCAGTCGCAGCAGCGGATCGCGCGCCGCCCATGCCTGCACCTCGCCGCGTTCGCGGTAGCGGGTGTCGTCGTCGGCGTTCGTGTGCGCCTGCATCCGGTAGGTGTGCGCCTCGACGAGGCTGGGCCCGCCGCCTGACCGGGCCCGGTCGACGGCCTCGCCGAGCACTGCCAGGACGGCCGCGACGTCGTTGCCGTCGACGCGCTGGCCGGGCATCCCGTAGCCGATCGCCTTGTGGGCGAGTGACGGAGCGGCGGTCTGGCGCGACAGGGGCACCGAGATCGCGAACTCGTTGTTCTGCACGAAGAACACGACAGGCACGTGGAACACGGCCGCGAAGTTCAGAGCCTCATGGAAGTCGCCCTCGCTCGTCGCGCCGTCGCCGCAGAGCGCCAGCACCACGGTGTCCTCGCCGCGATGCTTGGCGGCCTGCGCGAAGCCGACGGCGTGCAGCAGCTGGGTGGCGAGCGGTGTGGCCTGCGGCGCGACGCGGTGCTCGCGCACGTCGTAGCCTGAGTGCCAGTCGCCCTTGAGCAGCACGAGCGCATCGGCCGGGTCGACGCCGCGCGCGATCACGGCGACCGAGTCTCGGTAGGTCGGGAAGAGCCAGTCCGTCTCGGCGATCGCCAGGGATGCGGCGACCTGGCACGCCTCCTGGCCGTGCGAGGAGGGGTACACCGCGAGGCGCCCCTGGCGCACGAGCGCCCCGGCCTGATCGTTGATACGCCGCCCCTCGACGAGGCCGCGGTAGGCACGAAGCAGGGTATCCGGGTCGGGCAGTGCGAACTGCTCGTCCGGAATGGTCGTGCCGTCCTCGTCGATCAGACGCACCGCGGTGTCTCGCGGGAGCATGTCCGTGTGCAGCATCCGTCCGCCCTCCTTGCCGAACTCGATGTGGAGATCATCCCTCGATTTCGTCAGTCGTCCAATGGATGCCGCGGAATACTGAACGATCATGCGGGAATTGCCTCCCAGGGGATCGAAGTGTCAGAATTCGACCACCCGAAGGCGGGTGCGACAAAGGGGTGCCATGACCACGCTCGACGAGATCGACCACGCGATCCTGGGGGAGCTGCGGCGCGACGCGCGCTCCTCGATGACGGCGATCGCCGACGCGGTGCACATCTCGCGTGCCGGCGCGCACGCCCGCATCAGACGACTGACGGAGGCCGGTGTCATCACGGGCTACAGCGTGCGCACCGACCCGGTGCTCCTCGGCCACCACGCGAGCGCATATGTGACGCTCGCGATCGAGCAGGCGACCTGGCAGGACGTGAGTGCGCGGCTGCGGGCGATCCCCGAGATCGAGCACATGGCACTGGTCGGCGGGGACTACGACGTGATCCTGCTCGTGCGCGCGAGCGATGCGCGGGACCTGCGTCGCATCGTGCTGGAAGACATCCAGGCGATCCCGTCGATCCGTTCGACGCGCACGATTCTGATCTTCGAGGACTTCACGATGGAGTGAGGGGGTGCGGGCCCGGGGATTGGTCGGCCGGTGCTTTCGGTTGTGTCTGGTCGGGTTCGTGGGTCAGGCGGCTCATGCCTTCGGTCGTGCCGGGGTGGGTTCTGCGGGGTCGGTCGGCTCGCCACCTCGGTTGTTCCTGGGCGGGTGCTGTGGTTCCGAGCCCGGATGCCTCCGCTGATGTGGGATGAACGGCATCGGCTCGACTGGCGTGCCGATTCGCGATGCAGCGAGGGTTCTGGATCGCATTCTGGAATATTGGTTTGGTCTGGGGTTTTCGGGGTGGGAATGTCGGTGGTCCTGGGTTGGATGGGGGTATGGACAGCACCGAGGAAACCCTGGAGCGGGTCGTCGCTGACCTGGATCGGGTGTTGTCCGGGGACGGGTTCGGTCTGTTGTCGGACGACGCGAAGATGCAGGTGTTGCGGCTCGCTGGTGAGGCGCAGCGGCGGTTGGATGCGGTGGTGGTGGAGACGGTGGCGTCGGTGCCCGCTCGTCCTTCGGGGTCGGGGGATCTGGCGTTCTGTGGGCAGTTCGGGTGCCGGACGATGAACGAGTTGTTGCAGCGGGTGCTGCGGGTGGATGCGTCTGGGGCAGGGCGGGTGGTGAAGGCTGCGTCGTCGGTGTTCCGGGAGGAGGATCTGTCGTCGGGTGGGTGGCAGGCGGCTCGGTGGCCGCGCCTGCGGGAAGCGTTGTTGGACGGCACGATCGGGATCTCGGGGTTGTTGGCGGCGGTGGGTCCGGTGGATGAGGCGCAGCGGCGGGTGGGTGCGGTGCAGCGGTGGCGGGCGGACGCGCAGCTCGCGGCGCTCGCACGGGGACTGGTCGCGGTCGAGGACGCTGGTGACGGGGGCGGCGACGATGGTGTCGCAGGTGACTCGGATGCTGCGGGTGCGCTGGAGGAGAGCGGACCGCCGGCGACGCCGGAAGACTTGCGGGCGTATGCCCGGGTGATCATGGCGTATCTGGATCCGGATGGGGCGGAGCC
>NZ_DAITBE010000006.1:0-273298 GCF_036823965.1 Microbacterium sp.
AGCGAGGTTCTCCCATGCCCACCGGCAAGGTCAGGTTCTACGACGAAGACAAGGGCTTCGGCTTCATCGCCACCGATGACGGCCAGGACGTCTTCCTGCACGCTTCCGCCATGCCTGCAGGCGCCGCGGTGAAGGCCGGTGCCCGGGTCGAGTTCGGTGTCGCTGACGGCAAGCGCGGCCTCCAGGCCCTCTCCGTCCGCGTGCTCGAAGCGCCGCCGAGCCTCGCGAAGGCGAAGCGGAAGTCGGCGGATGACATGGCGATCATCGTCGAGGACCTCGTGAAGCTGCTCGACGGCATCGGCGGCGACCTTCGTCGCGGTCGCTACCCCTCTTCCAGCCACGGCCGCAAGATCGCTGCCGTTCTGCGGAAGGTCGCTGATGACCTCGAAGCCTGACGCCGACGCGCGTCTGATCGACGCGCACGATCTCGCGCTCGCGGCACTGCGCGAGATCACTCCTGCGTCGAGCATCGGGCCGGCGGCCGGATACCTCCCCGAGGACGACGGCTCGGTCTCGCTGCGCTTCCAGAACCGCCTACCCGGCTACCCGGGATGGTTCTGGACCGTGACGGTCGCTCGCGTGGACGACGAGGAGCCGACGGTCCTCGAGATCGAACTGCTGCCGGGCGACGGTGCGCTCCTCGCCCCCGAATGGGTGCCGTGGGTCGAGCGTCTCGCCGAATACCGGTCGCATCAGGCAGAGCTGGCGGAGCAGGCGGCTGCTGAGGCGGGCGAATCCGGCGAGGTCGAGGATGCCGATGACGACGGCGATCTCGACGATGACGACGCAGAGGAACTCGACGACGACGACCTCGATGACGACGAGGATGAGGACGAGGCCGACCGCGGGACGGTCCTGCATGCGGGAGACGTCGACGGGGTCGACATCGACGAACTCGACCCGAGCATGTCCGACGACGAGGAGTCAGCGGAGAGCGACTTCGACGATGACGACGCCGAATCCGAGGGCGATGACTCCGAGGATGACGAGTCGGAAGACGACGCCGACGCCGACGAGGATGACGGCGCCGACGAGGTCGACGAGGAGGAGTGACCTCCGGCGCTCAGGCGCCGAGGTTCTCCAGCACGTAGTCCAGTGAGCGGGTGAGCTGGCGCACGTCGTCCGGCTCGATCGAGACGAAGGTCGCGACGCGCAGCTGGTTGCGCCCGAGCTTGCGGTACGGCTCGGTGTCGACGATGCCGTTGGCGCGGAGCGTCTTCGCGATCGCCGCCGCGTCGACGCTGTCATCGAAGTCGATCGTCACGACGACGGGGGAGCGGTGCGCGGCGTCCGACACGAACGGCGTCGCGACCTCGGTCCGCGCTGCCCAGTCGTACAGCACCGACGAGGACTCGCTCGTGCGCGCGGACGCCCAGGTGAGTCCGCCGTTGTCGAGGATCCAGCTGAGCTGGCTGTCGAGCAGGTGCAGTGTCGTCAGCGCCGGGGTGTTCAGCGTCTGGTTGAGGCGCGAGTTGTCGAGCGCGTTCTTCAGGCTCAGGAACTCGGGGATGTAGCGGCCGGAGGCGGCGATGCGCTCGATGCGGTCGATCGCGGCCGGCGAGGCCACGGCGAACCACAGGCCGCCGTCCGAACCGAGGTTCTTCTGCGGCGCGAAGTAGTAGAGGTCGGCCTGCGCGGCGTCGAAGTCGATCCCTCCGGCTGCGCTGGTCGCGTCGATGACGGTGAGCGCGCCGTCGGCGACGATCCGCTCGATCGGGGCCGCGACGCCGGTCGACGTCTCGTTGTGCGGCCACGCGTAGACGTCGACGCCGTCGACGATCTCCGCGGCGACGCGGGAGCCGGGCTCCGCCTTGCGCACGTCGGGGGCTTCGAGCCACGGGGCTGCGGCGGAGGCGGCGAACTTGCCGCCGAACTCGCCGAAGACCAGGTTCTGGCTGCGACGCTCGATGAGGCCGAAGGCAGCGGCATCCCAGAACGCGGTCGAGCCGCCGTTGCCGACGAGGATCTCGTATCCCTCGGGAACGCGGAAGAGCGCCGCGAGCTGCTCGCGAACGCTGCCGACGAGGTTCTTCACCGGGGCCTGGCGGTGCGAGGTGCCGAGGATCGACGCTCCCGAGGTCAGCAACGCCTCGAGCTGCGCGGGGCGCACCTTCGAGGGTCCGCAGCCGAATCGGCCGTCGACGGGCAGGAGGTCACGGGGAATCTCGATCGCCATGCGTCGATTCTAGGGTGCGCGGCCGACACCCGATCACCGCATCGAAGCCGATGTCCCCCCGGGAATGTAGGCTTACCTAAGAACCTCGGAGGCCTGCACATGACCGATCTGATCGACACCACGGAGATGTACCTCCGCACCATCCTCGAACTCGAGGAGGAGAACATCGTCCCGCTGCGCGCTCGCATCTCCGAGCGCCTCGGCCACTCCGGACCGACGGTCTCGCAGACCGTGGGTCGCATGGAACGCGATGGCCTCGTCGTCGTGTCCGAGGATCGCACGCTCGAGCTCACCGACGCCGGGCGCCGCAAGGCGGTCAACGTCATGCGCAAGCACCGGCTCGCCGAGCGCCTGCTGTCCGACGTGATCGGTCTCGACTGGGCGTTCGTCCACGAAGAGGCCTGCCGCTGGGAGCACGTGATGAGCGAGCAGGTCGAGCGTCGCCTCGTCGAGCTCCTCGGGCACCCGACGGAATCGCCCTACGGCAACCCGATCCCCGGTCTCGACCAGCTCGGCGACCTTCCCGCTCGCACATTCGACGAGGGTGTCATCGGTCTCGTCCAGAAGCTGACCGCTGCCGGAGAGCCGATCGACGGCACTGTGCGTCGCCTCGCAGAGCCGGCTCAGGTCGACCCGGAGCTCCTCGAGCAGCTGCGTGAGGCCGGCGTCGTGCCCGGTGCACGCGGCGACTTCCGCTTCAATGAGGGCTACGTGCTGATCCAGATGGAGGACAAGGAAGACGGCCTGGAGCTTCCGGTCGAGCTCGCCTCGCACATCTTCCTCGTCGGCGAGCCCGCCTGATCCTTCGACGGGCTCAGGGCGGCTCAGGGCCGGCCTTCGACAGGTGCACGGACCGGGCAGATCAGCGCGTTGCGAGGATTGTCAGCTTCCCGGGGTGACATGATCGTTATCTTCCGGTAACCTCGGTCAAGTCGTCGGCGAAGCCCGTGGACGACGTACCGCGAGGATCGCCTTTCCGGCTCGTCGTCCTCACGGCAGGAACGCACAAAGTACCCGAAGCTACATTTCGTGCCACGAAGCAGAGTGCCGACGAGTCAGCGCTACCCGAAGCGTGAGGCGCAGGAGGAACCAAGTTTTGGCCGCAGAGATCGAACCGTCCGCGAAGAAATCTGAAGACCGAGTACCCGCCCGCCGCACCGGCGCGGCGAGTCCTGCTCGCAGATCCATGAAGCCGCTCCGTTCCATCGCCATCTTCGGCGCTGTCGGTGCGCTGGTCGCAGGCATCGCGCTCCCGGCATACGCGAACAGCAAGCCTGCTGAGGCGTCCGCCACGATCCAGCAGCTCGCCGCGGTCGACGCCCAGTCCCTGGTCGTCGCCTCCGACGCAACCGCTGCGCCGCTCAGCCGCGGCACCTTCACGGCGACCACGCCGGAAGAGATCGAGAAGAAGAAGGCCGAAGAGGCCGCGGCAGCCCGCGCGGCTGCGGCTGCCAAATCCTCCGTCGCGTCGACGACGAGCTTCAACACCGCCGGCTACGCGCTCGTCTCGCCCGGTTCAGGCGAGGTCCGGTACCCGCTGCCCGGCGGCTCGTACAACCAGGGCCGTACCATCGGCGGCGGCCACAACGGTGCCGACATGCTCGCGCCGGCCGGTACCCCGATCTATGCGACAGCAGCAGGCGTCGTCCGTGCTTCTGCCGAGAGCATCGGCGGATACGGGGTGTGCGTCATGATCGACAGCGTCGTCGGAGGCCAGCGCGTGCAGTCGACCTACGGGCACATGACCTACGGCTCGCGCCAGGTCGCAGCGGGACAGACCGTCTCGGCCGGCCAGCTCATCGGCTACGTCGGCAGCACCGGTCGCTCGACCGCCAACCACCTCCACTTCGAGGTCTGGATCAACGGCGGCCTCGTCGAGCCGTACTCCTGGCTCGCCGCGAACGCCGGCTGATCCCGGCCTGACACACCCGAGAGTTCATCCCGAGTTTCGCCTCGCACCTCTCCGAATGGGTTAGCCTGATCCCGTTGTCGTACGGACGGGAGAGGCTGATGGCGCGAACACCGAACATCCGAACCATGGATGGCCTCGGTCGTCACGTCCTTCTGCATAGCCCGCAGGGATGCCACGGTGCTGCCGTGCGCGAAAGGCGCTGTCTCTGAGACGGCGCCTTTTTTCGTCTCTGCGTGTACTCTGCCGTCTGCGCGACCTCATGTGATTCGAGAGTGCCGGGAAGCCGTCCCGGCGGATCGAGAGGATGACGAATGCGCACACTGGTCCTGAATGCCGGATACGAGCCGCTCGCGGTCGTGTCGTTCAAACGAGCGCTCGTGCTCGTGATGAACGACAAGGCGACCGTCATCGAACGCATCGAGGAGGACCCCGTCTGGGGCAGCCACGGTGTCTACGACCGACCGGCCGTCATCGTCCTGTCCCGGTACGTCCGGGTGCCGAACAGCCGCCGCGTGCCGGTCACACGGCGAGGAGTGCTCCGGCGCGACAACCACCGGTGCGGATACTGCGGCAAGGCGGCCTCGACGATCGACCACGTGATGCCTCGGTCGCGCGGTGGCGCGGACTCGTGGGAGAACCTGGTGGCATGCTGTCTCCGGTGCAACAACGTCAAGAGCGACCGCACCCCGCAGGAGATGCGCTGGGAGCTGCGGTTCACCCCTCGTCCGCCGCACGGGACCGCCTGGACGGTGCGCGGAACCGAGCGCAGCGATCCGCGCTGGGAGCCGTACCTGGCGCTCGCGGCGTGATCGTCGGCGGTCCGGGCGGTCATTTAGACTGGACGGGCAGGCCCTCGTAGCTCAGGGGATAGAGCAGCCCTCTCCTAAAGGGCAGGTCGCAGGTTCGAATCCTGTCGAGGGCACCCCAGGGTGCGGTCAGCAGCGCGGATCACCGCGTCGAAGCTGGCCTCGATCACCGAACTCGCGCGACCCGCGACCCATCGCACGGCGGAGCCATCGCGGTATTCGAGCAGCGTGATCGCCTCGCTGTCGTCGCCGGCGCGCACGCTGGTCTGATGCAGCGCCAGGATCTCGACGACGATGCCCGCATCCCGCAGCGCCGTCGTCAGCGCCTCGACCGGACCCACGTGATCGTGCACGGAGGTCAGCGATGCGTCATCGTGCCGCACGTGCACGCGCGTGGACGTCGGGTCGACTCGATAGTCCTCCACCGTGATCCGCCCTGACGTCTCGGCGAGGTAGTGCGCGACGAACGACTCCCACAGATCCGCTGCCGTGAGCTCAGCTCCGTCGGCGTCGGCCCGGCGTTGCACGAGGCGGGCGAAGTGGATCTGCAGGCGCCGGGGGAGGTCGATGCCGAACTCGCTCTCGAGCAGGTGTGCGATCCCGCCCTTGCCCGACTGCGAGTTCACCCGGATCACCGCCTCGTACCCGCGGCCGAGGTCGGCCGGGTCGATCGGCAGATAGGGCACACGCCAGTCCAGCGCGGCTGCATCGATGCCGGTCGTGCGCGCGCGCTCTCGATGGGCGGCAAGTCCCTTCCGGATCGCATCCTGATGCGTGCCGCTGAAGGCGGTGTGCACGAGGTCTCCGACGTAGGGGTGCCTCGCATGCACGTCGATCCGATTGCAGTACTCGACCGTGCGACGGATCTCGTCGATGTCGGAGAAGTCGATCATCGGATCGATGCCCTGGGCGTGCAGGTTGAGGGCGAGTGTCGCGATGTCGACATTGCCCGTCCGCTCGCCGTTGCCGAAGATGCATCCCTCCACGCGCTGGGCTCCGGCGAGCACGGCGAGCTCGGCGCATGCGATCCCGGTGCCGCGGTCGTTGTGCGGGTGCACGGACAGGATCACGCCTGCTCGACGCGCGAGGTTGCGGTGCATGTACTCGATCTGATCGGCGTACACATTCGGCGTCGCGATCTCGACCGTCGCCGGCAGGTTGAGGATCACCGGCCGGTCAGGCGTCGCATCCCAGAGTGTCGTGATGCTGTCGCAGAGGTCGAGGACATAGTCGGGTTCGGTGAGGTTGAAGACCTCGGGCGAGAACTCGAAGCGCACGTCGGGCAGGCCGTCACTCAGTGCGAGCACGTCTCGGCCGGCCGACAGGATCAGGTCCTTCAGCTCGGCGCGATCGCGGCCGAGGACCACCTCGCGCCAGACCGGCGCGGTGGCGGTGTACACGTGGATGACGACGGGGTTCAGGATGCCGCGCACCGATTCGATCGTCCGCTCGATCAGGTCGCGGCGTGCTGCCGTGAACACGACGATCGTGACGTCTGCCGGAACCTGCCCAGCCTGCGCCAGTGATCGCACGAAGTCGAAGTCGGTCTGCGACGCCGATGGGTAGCCCACCTCGATCTCCTTGTAGCCCATCGTGACCATGAGATCGAAGAAGCGCCGCTTGCGCGCGGGGTCCATCGGCTCGGCGAGCGCCTGATTGCCGTCGCGCAGGTCCACCGGCACCCAGAGCGGGGCTGCGGTCAGCTCGCGTGTCGGCCAGCGGCGGTCGACGAGTGGCACGTCGACGCGGTCGCGGACGGCGGCGTATCGATGCGAGGGCATCTGGGACGCTCGCTGCCGATTCCAGGTGGGCGCCCCGGGTGGGACGGCTCCGTTCGGCGTGGACAGGGTCGGGAAAGCGGTCGGGATGGTCATGATGTCTCCTGCTGGGGTCGAGTCCGACCGGCGCGCCGCGTGCCCACGACAGGGAGCCGGTCAGATCAGGCCCTGTCGTGGCGGCGAAGGAGAAGACGTCCGATGCGCACCTGCACAACCTAGCAACTCCTCAGACAAGTTGACAAGTTAGACTTCAGGCATGGCACAGGTCCACCGCGCGCCCCTCGCCGATCAGGCGGCCGTGGTGCTCCTCGACCGCATCAGATCCGGGGAGTGGGCGCTCGGACAGAAGCTTCCGGGCGAGACGACGTTGGCCCCGCAGCTCGGGGTCGGGCGATCGACGGTCCGCGAAGCCATCCGGCAGCTCGCCGGACGCGGTGTGCTGGCGACCAGGCAGGGCTCCGGAGTGTTCGTGATCGCGCTCGACGCGCCGGAGGACCGCGATGCGGTGCTGCGTCGGGCCGGCATCGTGAGCGTGATCGAGGCGCGGATCGCGATCGAGTCCGAGGCGGCGTCGCTCGCCGCACACCGGCGTACCGCGACCGATGTGCGCGCGATCCGATCCGCCCTCAGTGCTCGTGAGCAGTCAGGTCACGCGATCGACGACCAGGTCGACGCCGACACCGCGTTCCACCGTGCGATCGTGGTCGCCGCGCACAACGACATCCTCCTCGATCTCTTCGACGCGCTCACGCCGAGACTGCGACAGGCGATGATCGAGATGCTCCGCATCCGCACGTCGCACACCGGGCCCGCGGATCACGCGATACACGTGCAGCTCGCCCAGTGCGTGATCGATCGTGAGCCCGCGAAGGCTGCATCCGAGAGCCGCGGCCACCTCGAGTCGCTGAAGACCGCCCTCACCTGAGGGCTGTCGGTTCCGCCTCAGTCCTTCCCGCTGCGCCAGAGCTTCGACGGCCACCAGATGACGCGACCGAGGTCGTAGGCCAGTGCCGGCACCAGCAGCGAGCGCACCACGAAGGTGTCGAGCAGCACGCCGAAGGCGACGATGAACGCGAGTTGCACCAGGAACAGGATCGGGATCACCGACAGCGCCGCGAATGTCGCAGCCAGCACGAGTCCTGCCGAGGTGATGACGCCTCCCGTGATCGAGAGTCCGCGCAGCACGCCCTCCCTGGTGCCGTGTGCGATCGACTCCTCGCGCACCCTCGTCATCAGGAAGATGTTGTAGTCGATGCCGAGGGCGACCAGGAAGACGAACCCGAACAGGGGGACGGCTGGATCGGCGCCGGGGAAGTCGAAGATCCCGTCGAACACGAGTGCCGAGACGCCCATGGCCGTGCCGAACGAGAGCACCGTCGTGAGGATCAGCAGCACCGGCGCGAGGACCGACCGCAGCAGCAGCATCAGGATGAGCATGATCACGAGCAGGATCACCGGGATGATCAGGGTGCGGTCGTGGATCGAGGCGTCGTTCGTGTCGATCGCGGTGGCCGTGACGCCGCCGACGAGCGCATCGACGCCTTCGAGCTGGGTGCGCAGCTCGCGGACGGTGGCCGCAGCGGCATCCGAATCGGCCGCATCCGTCAGCGTTCCCTGCAGCAGCACGTCGCCGTCGACGACGGTGGGCTCCGGCGCAGCCGTGCCTGGAGGGCCGACCGCGGTGATGCCGTCTGCCGTGACCGGTGCCGAGCCGCTGGGGGAGTCGGATGCGGTGACCGAGACGCCATCGATACCGTCGCTCGCGAGCAGCACGTCGGCGACCTCTTGCAGCTCGCCCTCCGGGGCGATCACGGAGACGGGGCTGCCGGAGCCGCCGGGGAAGTGCTCGCCGAGCGCGATCTGCCCGTCACGAGCCTCAGAGGCACCGAGCACCAGGTCGGACTGCGGAACGCCGTTCGCGTTGAGCTGCGTGACGCCGGCGGCTCCTGCGAGCAGCACGAGCGTCGTGACGATCCAGATCGTCCGGGGGCGGCGGGTGATGAAGCGCGCGACGCCGGCCCAGAGCCCGGTCTTGCGCATGCCGTGCTCCTCGGCCACGACCGCTGGTTCGAAGACCGGACGACGCGGCCAGAACACCGCACGACCGAACAGCAGCAGCAGGGCGGGCAGCAGGGTCAGCGCCGAGAGCATGGCGAACACGATCCCGATCGCCGCGACAGGGCCGAGCGTGCTGTTCGACTTCAGATCGCTCAGCAGCAGGCACAGGAGACCGGCGATCACCGTGCCGCCGGAGGCGGCGATCGGCTCCAACGACCCCTTCCAGGCCGCGAGGATGGCGGCGCCCTTGTCCTGCGACACCCGCAGCTCCTCGCGGAACCGGGCGACGAGCAGCAGCGCGTAATCCGTGGCCGCACCGATCACCAGGATGAAGAGGATCCCCTGGGTCTGCCCGCTCAGCAGCAGTACCTCGAACTTCGCCAGCCACCACACCACGAGGAGCGCGACGCAGAGCGCGAACAGACTCGTCGCGAGCACCACCAGCGGCAGCAGCAGCGAGCGGTAGACCAGCACGAGGATCACCAGGACGGCCAGCAGGGCGACGCCGAGCAGGAGTCCGTCGATGCCGGAGAAACCGGCGACCAGGTCGGCGCTGAATCCGGCCGGCCCGGTGATGTACACGGTGATGCCGTCCGGCACGGCCTCACGCAGTTGTGCGCCGAGGGATTCGGCGGTGTCTGCGAGCTCCGCGTCGCTCTGGATCGGGATGAAGGCCTGCATGGCCTTGCCGTCGTCGGAGGGGAGCGCCGGGGACACGTCGTCGGCGATGCCCTCGAGGGACGGGGCGTCGGCCACGGCATCCGTGATGGCTGTGATGTCGCTCTCCGTGAGCTCCTGCTCAGAGGTGAACAGTGCGATCGCCGGGATCGCCTCGCTGTCGTTGAACTCCCCGAGCAGCGACTGCACCCGGGTCGCGTCCGACGACTCGGGCAGGTAGCTGGTCTGGTCGTTCGAGGAGACCTCGTCGATCTTGCCGAACAGCGGTCCGCCCAGCGACGCGCCGACCAGCCACACCAGGATCAGTGCGGCGGGGATGAGCACGCGCACCCACGAGTGGCGTCGGGTGCGTTCGCGCTTCGTCGGAGTCGGCGCGGAGGCGGGACGAGACATCGGGTTCCTTCCGGAAGGGTCCAGCGGGGTCAGGAGACCCAGGCGAGGATGAGGATCATGGTCGCGAGGAAGCCCGCGACATAGTTCAGGGCGATGAACCGGCGCCACGAGCGGTTGGTCGCGGCCGAGCCCTCGTCGGTGACGTTCCACCAGGGGGCGGCGTTCACGATGTAGGGGACGGCGAGGACTGCGGCCAACGGCCCTGGCCACGGCGTGAACAGCATGGCGACCCCGGCGATCACCCACAGGGCGAGGGAGAGACGCACGGTCGCCCTGGCGCCGATCACGGTGGCGACGGACGAGATGCCTGCCTCGCGGTCGGGATCGACATCCTGCACGGCGCCGAAGGCGTGCGCGGCCATGCCCCAGAGGAAGAAGGCGACGAGCACCAGCACCGTCCCCGCGGTCACGTGGGCGCCGGCGAGTGCGAGCCCGACGATCGCGGGGCTCACGAAGTGCGTGCTCGAGGTGATCGAGTCGAGGAAGGGGCGCTCCTTGAAGCGGAGTCCGGGCGCCGAATAGGCGATCACGGCGAACACGCTCACCGCCAGCCAGACCCAGGACGCGGGAGAGCCGACGACGACCAGGTAGACGAGGAACGGGATGTTCGTGGCGGCCGCCGCCCACAGTGTGGCGCGATGGATGCGAGGCGAGAGCAGGGCGCCTTCGAGGCCGCCCTTGCGCGGGTTCGCCAGATCGGATGCGTAGTCGAAGACGTCGTTGATGCCGTACATCGCGAGGTTGTAGGGGATGAGGAAGTACAGCGTGCCGATCACGAGGGTGGGATCGATCTCGCGGGTGCTGAGCAGGTACGCCGCCGCGAACGGGAAGGCGGTGTTGATCCAGCTGATCGGGCGGGAGGAGAGCACGATCTGCGCGAGATCGCGGCCGATCGACGAGCCGCCGGTCCGAGTGCTCATGCCTGCTCCTCGTTCACAGCATCGGCGGCGGAGTCGGATCGGACGTCGCGCGCCCGGCGCCGGGCACGCAGCGCGACCCACAGCGCCGGCAGCAGCAGCGCGCCGGCGAGCGGGTAGGCGAAGTCCTCGATGGGAGCGAGGCCGATGTGCACGCCGAGCAGATGACCCGGCGAGTAGTGGAACAGGCCGGTCGCGATCATGATCGTGTCGAAGAGGGCGGTGAGCAGGAACAGCGCGGCGATCGTGATCGCCACCGCAGCCACACGGGGTCCGCGCGGTCGGGCGAGCAGGGACAGAGCGACGCCGCCGGTGGTGGCGGCGGCGAGGAAGATCCCGGCGAGCTGGAGGTAGGTCATCGGATGCCTGCCCGCGTGCTGCGGCGCTCGGCGCGGCGGGTGAGAACGCGCGTCGCCCCGGTGAAGATCACCATCGTGCAGACGACCAGGAAGAGCAGGAACACCGGCTCCTCGAGCGGCAGCTCCGGCGCGAGCACGATGCCGCTCGCGATGGTCGCCTCACCGCGGAAGAAGATCCCGCCGGCGATCCCGGCGACGTCCCACACCAGGAAGAACGCAGTGCCGACGACGGTCACGATGATCGCCGCCACGGGATCGCGCCAGAAGAAGAGCCGGAAGCGCCAGTCGAGCAGCAGCATGCAGCCGAGCGACACGAGCAGGGCTGCGAGATACAGTGCGCCCATCAGCCGGCATCCGCTCGGACGGGCTGGACCGCCGGCTCTGGAAGCGGGCCGCCCGAGTGGTCGCCGCGGATGCGCTTGAGCACGATCTCGGCGCTGATGAGGCACATCGGCACGCCGACGCCCGGAGCCGTGGTGGCGCCGGCGTAGAACAGCCCGTGCACCTTGCGGGAGGCATTCTGCGCTCGGAACATCGCGCTCTGGGAGAGGATGTGCGCCGGCCCGAGCATTCCGCCGCGCCAGGAGTGGTAGTCGTCCTGGAAGTCTGCGGGCCCGGTGGTCTCGCGCACGACGATCCGGTCACGGAGGTCTGGGATCCCTGCCCACTCGGACACCATGTCGATCGCGGCGTCAGCCGCCGCCTCGACCTGGGGAGAGCCGGCGCCGTCCGCGCCGCCGTGCCCGATCTCGACGTCGGCGGGCACCGGGATCAGCACGAACAGGTTCTCGTGGTCGGCGGGCGCGACGTCCGGATCGGTCGCACTCGGCTTGCAGACGTAGGTCGATGCGGGTGCGGGGATCGACGGTGAGCGTCCGAAGATCGCGTCGAAGTTCGCGTCCCAGTCCTCCGTGAAGAAGAGCGAGTGATGCGGCAGCTCGGGGAGTGCGCCGCGGACACCGAGCATGACCAGGATGCCGCCGGGACCGCTGGTGCGGCGCCGCCACCAGGACTCGGGATAGGTGCGGAGCGACGGCGGCAGCAGCACCGTCTCCGTGTGGTGCAGGTCGGCGGCCGAGACGACGATGTCGGCGCGCTCGAGTCGGCTCGCGCCCTCTGCGTCGATCCAGTCGACCCCGGTGACGGTGGTGCCTGTCGCGATGCTCGCGGTACGGATGCCGGTGACCTCCGCGTCGGTGACGATGCGGACGCCGGCCTCGCGGGCGAGTGCCTCGATGCGTTCGACGACCCGCCAGAACCCGCCCTGCGGGTAGCTGACGCCCTGGTCGAGATCGAGTGCGCTCATCAGGTGGTACATCGCCGGAGCGCTTCGGGGATCCGTGCCGAGGAACACTGCCGGATAGCCGAGGATCTGGCGGATCACCGGATGTCGGAATCGCTTCGCGGCGAACGACTGCAGTCTCGACCCCAGCAGGGAGAAGAGTCGAGGGAGCGCGCGGAGCACGTCGGGTGCGGCGAGCGTGCGCACGCGGGTGAACGGGTTGTAGAGGAAATGCTTCTCGGCCATCGTGCTGGCCTCGTGCGCGGAATCCAGGTACGCGTCGAGCGCCGGCCCTGATCCCGGTTCGAGCGATTCGAAGAGCTCGGCGACAGCCGCTCGCCCTGCCGGCACGGTCACGGCCGAGACCGCCTCGTCGGAGGTCTCCGGCGCGCGGAACACCCGGTAGCCGGGATCGAGGACCGTGAGATCGAGCTGCTCCTCGGTCGTGGTGCCCATCATGGCGAAGAAGTGGTCGAACACCTCGGGCATCAGATACCACGACGGACCGGAGTCGAAGCGGAAGCCGTCGCGCTCGACGGTTCCGGCCCGGCCGCCGACGCGGGAGTTCCGCTCCAGGATCGTGACCTCGTGTCCCTCTCGAGCGAGCAGGCCGGCGGTGGCGAGTCCGGCGACGCCGGCGCCGACCACGACGACCCGGCTCATCGGTCGCGCTCCAGCGCCGTGATGACGACCGCGCGCGCGGCGAGTGCGGCCTTGATCGGGTCGGGGACCCGCACGCGGCGTCGGTAGAGCTCGGCGGCCGGTGTCTTCGCGACCCGATGCGTGAGGGCTGCGAACAGGAACAGCGCGCTGCGCACTGCGGCGCGGGCATCCTTGGGCAGCAGCGGGATCGAGGCGCGGGCATCTGCGAGTTCGCCGAACACGGTCTGCACCCACGCATCTCGGTCGGCATCGGTCAGACGCGCTGATCCGCCGAGGTAGCCGCGGTGCAGCCGCTCGGTGTCGTCGGCGAGGTCGCGCAGGAAGTTCACGTTCTGGAACGCCGAGCCGAGCTGCCGTGCGCCGTGGTCGAGCGTCGCGAGCTCGGCATCCGTCCTCGTCTCGTCGCGCAGGAACACCCGCAGGCACATGAGACCCACGACCTGCGCCGAGCCGTAGACGTAGCGTTCGTGCGAGTCGGCGTCGTGCGCCGTGAACGCTGCATCTGCTGCGATGTCCGCGCGCATCGAGTCGAAGAACGGCTGCGTCAGCTCCTCGCCGATCCCGCACTCCAGCGCGGTGCGTGCGAAGGCGTGCAGGATCAGATCGCTGCTGTATCCGCTGCGCATCGACCGATGCGTCTCGGCGATGTAGGCGTCGAGTGCGGCCGCCTGCGCCGACCCGTCCAGGCCGGCCTCCGCGGCGACGCCGTCGACGATCTCGTCGGCGATGCGGACCATCGCGTAGATGTTGCGGACATGCTGGCGGTGCCGACGACCGAGCAGTCTGCTGGCAAGGCCGAACGACGTCGAATACGTGCGGATGA
This sequence comes from Microbacterium sp., assembly GCF_036823965.1. Classification (GTDB taxonomy): domain Bacteria; phylum Actinomycetota; class Actinomycetes; order Actinomycetales; family Microbacteriaceae; genus Microbacterium. Next base: position 13,846 of record NZ_DAITBE010000006.1, read on the forward strand.
CGTCGGTGGTCGCGATCTCCGCCGTGCGTGTGAAGCGGTCGAGGGCGCCGTCGTCCTGCGGCCTCGCTGGACTCCCGCTCATGCGCGACGACTCTCGATGCTCGCGGCCAGCCCGAGGATGGTGCGCCCGGCCGCCGGCGAGATGCTTCCGGTGGACTCCGCCTCGGCGAGGACGGTCGAGACGGCTCCGAGCTGCTCCTCGACGAGGCTGCGGGCAAACCCCTCTGCGCCGCACTCGCGCAGGCGGTCGCGGATGCCGGTGGCGTTCTCGGTGCTCAGGGTCGTCGATCCGAAGTGCAGCTCGATGCTCGGCCAGTGCCCGGTCATCCGGGCGTAGGCGATGATCGCGGTCTCCTTGCCCTCACGGAGATCGGAGAAGGCATCCTTGCCGTGGGCGCGGTGGTCGCCGAAGACCGACAGGATGTCGTCCTGCAACTGGTACGCGAGACCGAGATGCCGGCCGATCGCGGTGAGGTGCTCCTCTGCGGCCGGCGAGGAGCCCGCGAGCACCGCAGCGGCACGCAACGGCAGCACGAAGGAGTACGTGGCGGTCTTGTAGGCGCTCATCGACAGGATGGTGCGCAGGTCGGGCGGGATGATGCCGTCGCTGAGCCCGATGTCGGTGTGCTCGCCGGCGACGGTCTCGAAGACGGTCTGCTCCATCAGTGCGAGCAGACGCACACGGGTGTCGCTCGACACCTCGGCTCTGGCGAATCCCAGGATCGCGGAGGACAGCAGCAGGTCGCCCATCAGGATCGCGCTCGAGCGCGCCCAGTGCAGCGCCGGCTCGTCGTGCTCGCCGCTTCGACGCTCGGCGAGCGAGCCGATCAGATTCGGCCGCCGACGACGCATGAGGTCGCCGTCGATCACATCGTCGTGCAGCAGGAACGCATAGTGGAGCAGCTCGACGTCGGCTGCGATGTCGATCGCGACTGCGGCCTCCTCGGCGCTGAGTCCGGAGGGGGAGAGGGCACGACGGAAGTCGAGGAGCAGACGAGGCCTGATCAGCTTGCCGCCCAGCGCGTGATCGGATGCCGCGCGCCACAGGGCGGCGAACTCGGTCCCGTAGGACTCGGCTGCGGCGCTGCGCTCGGAGAACCGGCGCCGCAGGACCTCTTCGATCCGAGTGCCGAGGTCTTCGTGCGTCGCAGTGGTGCTCATGCGTCAGACCTTGCCGATCGCACGGAGCAGGGGGAGCTGTTCTCGGAGCCAGGGGCTGAACGCGAAGGGAGCAGCGGCCACGGCATCCACGAGCTCGTCGGCGTCGGCCCATGCCCACTCCGCGACCTCGTCGGGATTGGCGACCGGGTCGGCGTCGACCACGGCGACGTGCACCGGACAGATCTCGTTCTCGACGATGCCGCTGGCGTCGACCGCGCGGTACCGGTACTCGGGCAGCGCGAGGCGCACGTCGTCGAGCTGGATCCCGAGTTCCTCGACGGCCCGGCGACGGACGGCATCGATCATCTCCTCACCGGGACGAGGATGACCGCAGAAGCTGTTGGTCCAGACGCCGGGCCACGTCTGCTTCGCGAGCGCGCGGCGGGTCACCAGGATGCGACCGGCGCGATCTCGGATGTGGCAGGAGAAGGCAAGGTGCAGCGGAGTCTCGAAGGTGTGCACCTGATCCTTGGGCAGCGTGCCGACCGCTGAGCCGTCTTCCGCAAGGAGAGTCACGTGGTCCATTGCATCCTCTCCCACAAACTCACTAACCAAGTTAGTTATCAACTTAGCATGAAACCCGTCGTGTGTAACATGATCGCATGGAGAACGAGTCCCGCACCACCCCGGCGACGGGTGAGCGGGGAGCTGCTATGGCGGACCGGAGCGCGCCAGGACCTGATGGACTGAGTCATTCGGCCATCTACGACGTGCAGGCCAGCGACCCCCGCAGCACGCTGATCGATCGCTCCGGCGTCTCGCCCGAGGACCTCCAGCAGATCGCCGCACTCATGGGCGCGATCGGGGAGCTTCGAGAGGCCGAGCAGCGGCTCTCGCTCGCGTCTCGTCGGTACATGCAGCTGAACGAGACGGACATGCGAGCGCTGCACTACCTGATCGTCTGCGCGAACCGCGACGCGATCGCGACGCCGAGTGGCATCGCGCAGCACCTCGGCATCTCCACGGCTGCCACGACGAAGCTTCTGGATCGACTGGAGAAGAGCTCGCACATCCACCGCGCTCCGCACCCGACGGATCGGCGTGCCCTCGCGATCACGATCTCGAAGGAGACGCGCCTGGCGGCGATGGAGACGGTGGGGCGGCAGCAGTCGAAGCGGTTCTACGCAGCGGCGCGCCTGACCCGCGACGAGCGCGATGTGGTCATTCGATTCCTCACCGATATGACGAACGAGATTTCCCTGCGTGGAGAATCCTGGGCCACCGCGGTCGAGGAATCGGACACCTCGCACGAATAGAGAAGGCGCCCCCGGAGGGGCGCCTTCTCACATCGATGGATCAATTGGCTGCGTTGTACGCCTCCACGACCGCGGCCGGGATGCGACCACGTTCGGACAGCGAATGTCCGTTCGCATTCGCCCACGAGCGAATTGCCGCGACCTCCGGATTGCGGCCAGGACGCTTTCGCGTCGAGGTCGCGCGGGCGCCACCGGACGAACCGGCGCGACGCCCTGCAGAGATGTACGGCTCGAACGCCTGACGCAATTCCTCGGCGTGCGCGCTGCTCACGTCGATCTCGTAGGAGGTGCCGTTGACCGAGAAATGCACGGTCTCACCCTCGCCGACCTCAAGGACAGTGCCGTCGATATCGTCGACCAGCTGATGCACAATTCTTCTTGCCATGGAATTGACCTTACCTGCGGTCTCCTTTATGGACAAGAATCAATGCGCTCCGGTGTCGATCAATTTCAACCCGACAATGCAGCCGACGAGTCCCATGAGCAGCAGAATTCGCAACCAGGAGATCTCGGTGTCGCCGGTGATCATCGCCCAGGCGACCGTGAGGGATGCGCCGATCCCGACCCAGACCGCATAGGCGGTGCCGGTCGAGATCTCCCGCATCGCGAACGCGAGCCCGAACATCGACACGACGAGACCGACGAAGAAGATGACGCTGGGCCAGAGGCGAGTGAGTCCCTCGGACTTGCCGAGTGCGGTCGCCCAGACGGCCTCGAGGATTCCGGATGCGATCAGAATGATCCACGACATGACGATGGTCCTTTCGGACCAGTCTTTTCGCTCACCGGGTACTGGCCTGCCTCGTCCGGGATCGGTGTGCGCCGATCAGGGGTCAGCGTATCCGATGGTGCTGGGCAGGGGCTGTGCAGTCGCAGCCGGCCGGAGCTCGCGTTCAGGGGAGCAGGCCGGCGCGACGCGCCTTCGCCACGGCCGAGTGGCGTGTCGAGGCATCGAGTTTCGACATCGCGGATCCGAGGTACGCCTTCACTGTGCCGGCTCGAAGCCCGAGACGGGCGGCGATCTCGGCGTTCGTGGCCCCCAGCGCTGCACACGACAGCACATCGATCTCTCGCGGTGAGAGTCGCACCGCGGTGACCGGGCCTGTGGTGACGGGCACCGTCTCGCCGGCGAGTTCCGCGAGCCGCCGTTCGACCAGGGCGATCCGCTGCCGCAGCTCGTCGTCGCCGACAGACGCCCCGATGCTGCGGAGCTCGGCGAAGCTCTCCCTGAGCTCCTCCCGCTGCGGCGGCGTCATGTCGTCAGCGGCGGGCTGTGAGCGAAGACGGCGCTCGACCTCGTCGCGGATGCGCAGCTCGTCGGCGATCGACTGCGCCACCTGCATCGCCGGAGCGGTCGTGATCCCGCCGATCTGCTCCCGATCCCACGCGCCGGCGTACAGGACCCCTCGCGGGCGCCCGTTCACCACGATCGGCAGCGCGAGCAGCGTGCGCAGCCCTTCTCCGAGCACGAACACGTCATAGTCGTGCGTGATCTGCTGCGAGGAGCCGTAGTCGCTCGTCATCCGTGGACGCAGCTCCAGCATCGCCCGCCCGCCGAGTCCGCGCTCCGGGCGGACCCGCAAGCCGTCGAGCGCACGTGTGCGGTTGCCGACGATGCTCGTGACGCTGACGACACCGTCGTCGATCAGGCCGCCGAACGCGACCGGAAAGCGTGTCCGCCTGGCGAGTTCCCGCACGGCGTTGGCGACGAGTTCAGCCTCGGAATCGATGACGACCGGTGAGCTCACGACTACCTACTTTCGGGGGTGACGGCCCTGTGCCCCGTTTCGTAGGGTCGACCCTACCATTCGCACGGCCACGTCGTGCGGGCACCGGACATGAGGCAAGGAGGCCCCATGAGCGACCAGACACCGACCGGTTCGACCGACATCGACTACATCGCGGTCGAGCAATCCGCGAGATTCCGAACGTTGAAACGCACGCAGCGATCCTTCATCTTCCCGCTCGCCGCGTTCTTCCTGATCTGGTACTTCGCCTACGTGATCCTCGCCGCCTTCGCGACGGACTTCATGGGGCAGCGGGTCTGGGGAGACATCACCGTCGGCCTGCTGCTCGGCCTCGGCCAGTTCGTCACGACCTTCGCGATCACGATGGCGTACGTGTCGTTCGCGAATCGGAAGATCGATCCCCTCGCCACGGAGATCCGTGAAGAGCTCGAGAAGGCGCAGGGTCAGGCATGAACGGCATCCGCATCGCGACCGAGGCGGTCGAGCTCGAGATCAATCCCGTCCTGAACATCTCCATCTTCCTGGCCTTCGTGGCGGTGACGCTGTTCATCGTGATCCGCGCCAGCCGCAACAACAAGACCGCCGCGGACTACTACGCGGCCGGCCGCTCGTTCACGGGGCCGCAGAACGGCTTCGCGATCGCGGGAGACTACCTCTCCGCCGCATCGTTCCTCGGCATCTGCGGAGCCATCGCCATCAACGGCTATGACGGCTTCCTCTACTCGATCGGGTTCCTGGTCGCCTGGCTCGTCGCGCTGCTGCTCGTCGCCGAGCTGATGCGCAACACCGGCAAGTTCACGATGGCCGACGTGCTGTCGTTCCGGCTGAAGCAGCGCCCGGTGCGGATGGCGGCGGCGATCACCACGCTCGCAGTGTGCTTCTTCTATCTGCTCGCGCAGATGGCCGGTGCCGGCGGTCTCGTCTCGCTGCTGCTCGGGATCGACGGACGCGTCGGGCAGTCCATCGTGATCGCTGTCGTCGGCGTCCTGATGATCGTCTACGTGCTGATCGGCGGCATGAAGGGCACCACGTGGGTGCAGATCGTGAAGGCCTTCCTGCTCATCGGCGGTGCGCTCGCGATGACCATCTGGGTGCTCGCGATCAACGGGTTCAACCTCAACACCCTGCTCGAGGCCGCAGTGGCGAACTCCGACAAGGGCGAGGCGATCCTCGCTCCCGGACTGCAGTACGGGGCCAACCCCTGGGACTTCCTCTCGCTCGGCATGGCCCTCGTGCTCGGCACAGCCGGTCTGCCGCACGTGCTGATGCGCTTCTACACCGTGCCCACCGCGAAGGAGGCGCGGCGTTCCGTCGTCTGGGCGATCTGGCTGATCGGCGGCTTCTACCTGCTGACGCTCGTGCTCGGCTACGGTGCGGGCGCGCTCGTCGGTGCCGACGTGATCGCCGCTGCTCCCGGAGGCGTCAACTCGGCGGCGCCGCTGCTCGCGCTCGAGCTCGGCGGACCGGTGCTCCTGGGGTTCATCTCGGCGGTGGCGTTCGCCACGATCCTCGCGGTCGTCGCGGGTCTCACGATCACGGCGGCCGCATCGTTCGCACACGACATCTACGCGAACGTGATCCAGAAGGGGCGGAAGGACGCCTCGGGCAAGGCGGTCGAGCCGGATCCGAACGGCGAGGTGCGTGTCGCTCGTCGCACGGTGATCGTGATCGGCATCCTGGCGATCGTCGGCGGGATCGGCGCGCAGGGGCAGAACATCGCCTTCCTGGTCGCGCTGGCCTTCGCCGTCGCGGCATCCGCGAACCTGCCGACGATCCTGTACTCGCTGTTCTGGCGCCGGTTCACCACCCGTGGTGCCGTGTGGAGCATGTACGGCGGTCTCGGCTCCGCGATCATCCTGATCATCCTGTCGCCGGTCTTCTCCGGCACGCCGACCTCGATGATCCCCGGGATCGACATCGCCATCTGGCCGATGAACAATCCGGGGATCGTGTCGATCCCGCTCGGCTTCATCCTCGGCTGGCTCGGCACGATCACCAGCACCCGGAAGGAGTCGCCGCAGCTCGCAGCCGAGATGGAGGTGCGCTCGCTCACCGGTTTCGGCGCGGAGAAGGCGACCGAGCACTGACCGTTCGGCATCCGAGGATCGGACAGCACGTGGACCCGGCGGCCTACTCGCCGGGTCCACGTCGTCTCTGGTGGCGTCGCATCCGGTGGTGCCAGCACCCGGTGGTGTCAGCGGGACTCGAGATCGAGGAGGAACCGCTTGCGCTCGGGGTGGGCCCCGTAGTGCCCGGGTGAGCCGTCGGACTTCACGACGCGATGCACGGGAACGATGATCGAGAACGGTGTGAGCCGGCAGGCGGTGCCGACGGCGCGGGCAGCGCCGGGGTTTCCGGCGACCACCGCGACCTCGCCGTAACTCATGGTCTCGCCCCAGTCGATCGTGAGGATCGTCTGCAGCGCCTTCAGAGGAAAGCCGGCCGCCAGACGCCAGTCGAAACGCAGATGCTCGTCGAAGCGCACAGGGTCACCGTCGAAGTAGGCCTCGAGGAGCGTCGTCAGCTCGTCGGCGGCACCAGGGGCGGGCTCGGGCACAGCACCGAGTCGTCGTGCTGTGCTCTCGAGGAGCCAGGGCACCGACGGATCTTCGGATTCGGTCAGGTCGAAGCGCACGATGCCCTCATCGGAGAACACCGCCAGCGCGTCTCCGAACGGTGTCGGAGCGAAGTCGTAGCGGAAGGTCATGGCACCATCTTGTCCGCCGGAGTCGACCCTGCGGCGACGAACGGCCCGCCCGTGGCACCGTTCGGGGACAACGCCTCTGGTGTCATCAGCCGTGCAGAGCGGGTTCCGGGTGCTGTTCAGGGGCAGAAATACGGTGAAACTCGCCAGGGATGCCGGGTGACGCGCGGTTGCGCGCCTAGGGTGTGAAGTGTGTGGCGACGGGAAGACAGGTCTGCGGATGACGCGGTGGCGGATGCCGCGATGACCCTCGGCGACCTGAACGAGACCGGGACCGGGGTCGATGTGTCGCACGCTGCGGAGGCCGAACGCACGCGATTGCGCGCAGAAGCGGCCGATCTCGGCGGCGCTTCACCGCTCGTGAGCTTCCGCGACAGCCCCGAATCCGGCATCGACATCTCCAAGGCGCACCCCGGCAGCCTCCCGCAGTTCATCACCGGCAAGTCGACGCTCCTGTCGAATCTCTTCCGCGACGAGGTCGGCCTCCGGACCGCGCGGATGGCGGCTGAGCGCATCACCGCCAAGCACACGGAGCTGCGCACCGTCCGTGGTATCGAGGCCGTGCACCTCACCGTCGGCGTCGCACGCTGGCGCATCGGCGGGATCGGTTTCGCCGCCCCGGTGCTGCTGCGCCCGCTCGCCATCCGTCGGCACCACTCCGACTTCGAACTGAAGCTGCAGGGGGTCTTCGACGTCAACCCCGAACTCGTCCGCATCGCGCGCGAGCACTTCGGCATCACGATCGATGCGGCGGCGCTCGCCGCCCTGGCCTACGACGGCGGCATCTTCAAGCCCCAGCCGGTGATCGACAGCCTCCGGGCCACCGCACGCTCGATCGACACGTTCTCCGTCGAGCCGCGGCTCGTGGTCTCGACGTTCGCCGACGTCGGCGGTGCGATGGTGCGCGACGGCAGGAGCCTGGACCACCAGGTGCTGAACGCGCTGGCCGGCCATGTGGGCGACCGCGAGCAGGTCTCGGCGCCTCGTGCGGCTCCGCATCACACCGGCCCGGATGACCGTGCCCCGGCATCCGACAATCTGCTGCTCGATGCGGATGCCGAGCAGGAGGCCGTGCTCGCGCGGATCGCCGCAGGTCATTCGCTCACCGTCGCCACGCTGCCCGGTACCGGCGGCACCCAGACCGTGATCAACGCGGTCGGCGAGCTCGTGCGTGCCGGCAAGCGCGTGCTCGTGGTGTCGGCCCGCCGTTCCACCCTCGACGGCGTCCGTCACCGGCTCGCCGGGATCGGGCTGGACAGCCTCGCGATCTCGCCGGCCAGCGTGCGGCGCGACCTCGTGCGGGCGATCGGCCGCAACGAGAAGGCCACGGCGCCGAAGGTGAGCGACGTCGATGACGCGCTCGTGCGCCTGCGGACCGTGCTCCGCGACTACCGCCAGGCGCTCACTGCGCCGGTCGCCGGAACCGAGGCCTCGGTGCTCGACGCCACGCGGCATCTGACCCGTCTGGCCTCTCTGCCGGTCCCGCCGTCGACCACCGCCCGCCTGGGCACCGACGCCCTTCGCCGCCTCGCGGGAGACCGCTCCTCGGCCGCCGCCTCGCTCGCGCACGCCGCACGGCTCGGTGAATTCCGGTTCGGGCCGGATGACTCGCCCTGGTACGGCGTGACGTTCTCGAGCACCGAGGCGGCGCGCGCCGCGAACGAACTCGCCGGTCGCCTGCACTCCGACAGCGTGCCGGCCCTGCTCGAACGCGGCTACGAGCTGATCGCCCAGACCCGCATGCGCCCGTTCTCGACCATCGACGAGCTGGGGGAGTACCTCCGTCTGCTCCAGGGAATCCGCGACACCCTCGACCGGTTCAGTCCGACGGTGTTCGAGCGTCCGCTCGGCGAGCTGATCCAGGCACACGGCTCGCGCCGCGATGCACCGGGTCTCTCCGGAGCGAACCGCCGCCGGCTCCGCCGCCTGGCCAAGGAGTACGTGCGCCCCGGCGTGCACGTCACCGAGATGCACGAGGCGCTGCTGCGCATCCAGGCCCAGCGCACGCAGTGGCAGCGCTGCGTCGAGGCCGGTGTCGCGCCGGAGGTGCCCCTCGGACTCGCTGATGTCGCGGTCGCATGGCAGCGCGCCGAAGCCGAGCTCGCTGAGCTCGACGCAGCGCTCGGCCGGCGTGAGCCGCTCGCATCGCTCCCCGTCGCGCGACTCGTGCGCACGCTCGCGGGCCTGGCCGCGAAGTCCGATGTCTTCGACAACCTGGTCGAGCGCGCGCAGCTGCGCGACCGCCTGGCGCTGCTCGGTCTGGAGCCGCTGCTCGCCGAGCTCTCGGTCCGTCATGTGTCCGAGAGTCGGGTCGGCGAAGAGCTCGAGTTCGCGTGGTGGCAGTCGCTGCTCGAGCGGGCTCTGCAGGACAACCGGGCGCTGCTCGGCGCGAACACCGCGGTCGTCGATCGACTCGAGCGCGATTTCCGACTGGTCGACGAGGCGCATGCCGCGATGGCCGGTCCGCTGCTCGCCTGGCAGCTGGCGAACCAGTGGAAGATCGCGATCGTCGACGAGCCGCAGCAGTCGCAGCACCTGCGCCGCGCATTGACGCAGCCGACCTCGACGACCGCTGAGATCGTCAGCGCGGCGCCGACCCTCGTCGGCGTGCTCGCCCCGGTCTGGATCTCCTCGCCGTATCTCGTGCCCGAGATCCCCGAGTCCGTCGAGTTCGACACCGTCATCCTGGTCGACGCCGCCGCCGTGAACCTCGCCGAGACCGCGCCGGCGATCCGTCGCGCGCGGCAGATCGTCGCGTTCGGCGACCCCGTCACACAGCGTCCGACGCCGTTCCACATCGCCGTCGACCCCAGCGACCAGTGGGAGGCGGAGGTCCCGTTCGACGACACCTCGGTGTTCGAGCGCCTCTCCGAGCTGCTCCCGGTGATGACGCTGACGCGGAGCTATCGTGCCGGCGGCGAAGACCTCGCCGAGCTCATCAACGACGCCTTCTACGGCGGCGAGATCGTGTCCCTGCCGTGGGCCGGCTCGTACCTCGGTCGCGGCAGCCTGACGGTCGACTACGTCGAGGGCGGCACCGGTGCGCCGGATCCGATCTCCGGCGCGGTCGAGAGTCCGGATGCGGAGGTCGCTCGGGTCGTGACCCTCGTCGTCGAGCACGCGGTGCACCGACCCTCCGAGTCGCTCATGGTCGTGACCGCCAGCGCCCGTCACGCCGAGCGCGTGCGCGCCGCCGTCACCACGGCGTTCGCCGGCCGGTCGGACGTCGCCGACTTCGTGGGTCGCGACACCGCTGAACCCTTCGCGGTGCTCACGCTCGAGGAATCCGTCGCCGAGAGCCGCGACCGCGTCATCTTCTCACTCGGCTTCGGCCTCACCAAGCACGGCCGCGTGCTCAGCGATTTCGGCGACCTGTCGACGCCCGACGGCGAACGACTGCTCACCGTCGGCATGACACGAGCTCGACGGTCCATGGTCATCGTGTCGTCGATCCGACCCTCCTCCTTCGACGACGGGCGACTCGAGCACGGCGCGGCCACCCTGATGTCGATCCTCGGAGGACTGGCCACGCGCAGCCGCGACGCCCGTCTCGAGGACCTCGCCGATCCGCTCACCCTGGCGCTCGCGCGTGAGCTGCGCCGCCTCGGAGCATCCGTCGATGTGGACTACCGCGGACGCCTGCCGCTGGTCGCGCAGCACAAGGGCAAGGCCGTCGTGATCGAGTCGGATCCCGAGTCGCGAGGAGAGTCGCTCCGCGAGACGCTGCGGCTGCGACCGCACGTGCTGCGCCGCCTCGGCTGGCACTACGTGCGCGTGCACGCCTTCGACCTGTACAGCGACCCGGTCACCGCGGCATCCAGGATCGCATCGGTGCTCGGCATCTCCGACTCAGCACCGCGTGCTGACAACGACACGCAGCCGATCGACATCGTCGACAACGGCGATGTCTGACCACTCCGGGCCGGAGCCGAAGCGCCAGCATGTCGAGCGTGTGCCCGGTGCTCGTCGGGCGAGGCTCACGCCGGTGCCCGGCACCGACCCCGACCCCGAGTCCGGTGGTGCTGAGCCCGCGACCGAGAAGACGCGTCCTCGCGGCCCCAAGGGGCCGAACGACGACCGGCTGATCCAGGACATCCCGCCGCACTACTGACATCCCCGCGCGACGCAGGCGGATGCAGAGCAGAGGCGCACCGCCCCGGAGCGGGGGAGGTGCGCCTCTGCAGTGTCAGGCGGGCTCAGCTGCGCTGGTTGCGCGCGAGCAGATCGCGGATCTCGACCAGCAGCTCCGCCTCGGTGGCGGCTGCCGGCTCCTCCTGCGGCTCCTCGGCAGGGGTGCCCTTGCGGGCCTCGACGTGTGCCTTGAAGGTGTTCATCGGCAGGACGAACACGAAGTACACGACCAGGGCGACGGCGAGGAAGCTGATGATCGCGGTGATCAGGTCGCCGATCGGGAACGTCACGTCGTTGCCGTAGATGTTCTTGACCGTCGGGCCGAACTTCCCGGTGGAGTCCGCCTCGAAGACCAGCGACACCAGCGGTGTGATGATGCTGGCGACGACCGAATTCACGATCGCGGTGAACGCGGTTCCGATGACGACGGCGACCGCGAGGTCGATGACGTTTCCGCGGAGGATGAAGTCCTTGAATCCTTTGAGCATGCGAGCCTCCGAGTGTCTGGACCTCAGGAAGAGGTCGAGCTCGACGCAGCAGCCGGTTTGGCGCTCGTCGTCGATCCCGAGTTCGATGATGCCGAAGCATCCGTCGATCCGCCAGATTTGGCGCGCGAGTCCGTGCGATAGAAGCCGGACCCGTTGAAGGTCACACCGATGGATCCGTACTGCTTGCGCAGCGCGCCGCCGCACTCGGGGCAGACCGTGAGCGCGTCGTCGGCGAAGCTCTGCACCGCGTCGAAGGTGTGTCCGCACGACGTGCAGGCATAGGCATAGGTGGGCATGGCGTCCTCGGGGTCAGCGTCGCGGGTGCGACAGGATCAGCGTCTGCGACGGGGTCACGACGCCGGTGACCGGCTGATCGTGCACCTCCCGGGGCAGGGAGTCGAGTATCTCGGAATCATAGATGACCGCGTAGACCGGCGGGCACTTCTCCATGGAACCGATGGTCTTGTCGAAGTAGCCGCGACCCCAGCCCATCCGCATCCCGGTCCGGTCGACAGCGGCAGCGGGAATGATCATCAGGTCGACATCGTTGACGGCGATCGGGCCGAGCACCTCACCGGTCGGCTCGGGAAGCCCGAACAGTCCCTCGGCGATCTCGTCGTCATCGGTCGCGACAGCCCAGTCGAGCAGGCCGTCTGCGCGGGTGATCGGCAGCAGGACGCGGATGCCGCGCTGCACGGCTCTGGTCACGAAGTCGCGGGTGCCAGGCTCGTTCGTCGTCGAGAGGAAGCAGGAGACGGACCGTGCACCGAGGGAATCGATCAGCGCGTCGAGCCGCTCGCCGATCGCCAGGGCCGCGGACTCGCGCTGCGCCTCGGAGAGCAGGGCGCGGCGTTCGCGCAGATCGGCGCGGAGGGCGCGCTTCTCGTGCTCGGCGTCATTCGGCATGCCTCCGAGTCTACGTGCGCTCACCACTAGGCTGGGGGGATGGGTAACCAGAAGATCAAGGCCGTCATTCCTGCCGCAGGACTGGGAACGCGCTTCCTGCCTGCGACGAAGGCGATGCCGAAGGAGATGCTGCCGGTCGTCGACAAGCCGGCCATCCAGTACGTCGTCGAAGAGGCGGCGGATGCCGGCATCGAAGACATCCTCGTCATCATCGGCCGCAACAAGAACGCGATCTCCAACCACTTCGACTCCGTGCCGGAGCTCGAGGTGAAGCTGACGGAGAAGGGCGACATGGGTCGTCTCGAGCGCGTGATGAAGTCGAGCGACCTCGCCGACATCCACTTCGTCCGCCAGGGAGAGCCCAAGGGCCTCGGTCACGCAGTGCTGCGTGCCCGCACCCACGTGGGAGACAGCTCGTTCGCCGTGCTCCTCGGCGATGACCTGATCGACGAGCGCGACCCGCTGCTCACGCACATGATCGCCGAGCACGAGCGCACCGGCGCAGCCGTGATCGCGCTCATGGAGGTCGACCCCGCGAACATCCACATGTACGGTGCGGCGGCCGTCGAGCAGCTCGAGGGCTCCGAGTCGGTCAAGGTGACCGGACTCGTCGAGAAGCCCGCGCAGGAGGATGCGCCCTCCAACCTCGCGATCATCGGGCGTTACGTGCTCCCGGCCTCGATCTTCGAGATCCTCGAGCGCACCGAGCCGGGCAAGGGCGGCGAGATCCAGCTGACCGATGCGCTGCAGGAGCTCGCGTCCGCCGACGACGGCCCCGGCGTCATCGGCGTCATCTTCCGTGGACGCCGCTACGACACCGGCGACCGCGTCGACTACATCAAGGCGATCGTGCAGCTGGCCTCGGACCGCGAGGACCTCGGCCCCGAGCTGCGTCCCTGGCTGAAGGAGTTCGCAGAACGCCTCTAGGCGACTGCGGGCGTCGGAGCGCACGATGGATCTCACGGCGGGGATCAGGCACGGCGCGGTCGAGTTGCGACTCGTGCGCAGCAAGGATGCGAGACAGCTGCAGCAGGAGCTGCTGTCGAACCGCTCCTGGCTGCAGCCGTGGGAGGCGACGGTGCCGTACGGCAGCGTGTCCTTCGACATGCGGCTGAGCATCCGTCGTCTGCTGCAGCAGTATCGCGACGGCGGCGGCTACCCCTTCGTGATGGAGTACAACGGCGAGATCGCCGGTCAGCTCAACGTGTGGGGCGTCGCTCGCGGCTCGCTCTGCTCCGCGACCATCGGGTACTGGGTGAGCGAGCGCTTCGCCGGCCGGGGCATCACTCCGACCGCCGTGGCGCTCGCGACCGACGCATGCTTCACGGAGTACGGGCTGCACCGCATGGAGATCTGCATCCGGCCGGAGAACGCCGCCAGCATCCGTGTGGTCCAGAAGCTCGGCTTCCGCTACGAGGGGCTCCGTCGGCGGTACATCCACATCGACGGGGACTGGCGCGATCACTACGCGTTCGCGCTGACCAAGGAAGACGTGCCGCAGGGTGTGCTCGCACGGTGGCTGAACGGACAGGTGCCGTCTGCAGTGTCCGACGTGCCGCCGTCCGACCGTCTGACCCTCTGATCGGACCGGATCGGCCAGATCAGCGACAGACTCGCCGCGACACGCGCGCGACTGCGCGGCCGTGCAGTCGCTGTGCCCGTACCGTTATCGATATGGACGGGCCGGTGCTGAGTGGGGGAGTGATCGTGCTCGTCGCTGTGCTCCTCTGGATGCTCTACCTGCTGCCTTCCTGGCGCGGCCGCTTCCAGTACAACGCCGCGGAACGCAACGCGGTACGCCTCAATCAGGCGCTGCGTGTGCTCGCGGAGACGAGCGAGACTCCCGGTGAAGTCCGTTTCGAGCTCAACGCCCGCACGGCGCTCGCCCAGCAGAAGCTCGCGAAGCGCGTGCAGTCGGAGCGCGAGGCCGCAGAACTCGCGACGCTGCGCAACGAACTCGCCGCGGCCAGCGCCGATCCGGTGCTGCGCCAGGCGCGTGCACGACGCCGCGTGCGGGTGACGGCCACGTCGCTGCTGCTGCTCGGCCTCGCGGTCACCGGTCTCGGTGTCTGGCAGCTGATCGCCGCAGGGTCTGCCCTCTGGGTCTGGACCGGTGGCGCGCTCGTCGTGATCGCCGGAATCGCGCTGCAGCGGATGGCCGCTGTCGCATCGCGGTCCGCTCGTCGTCCTGTCGCTGCCGCGACGCCGGCGCAGGAGCGCGTCGCACCCGAGCTGCACGATCAGGGGAAGGCGACGTGGACTCCTCGTCCGCTGCCCGAACCCCTCGTCACCGTCGCCGGATCGCGAGCGCAGACCGCTCGCGCCGAGATCGACGCGCAGGAGGAACGCCGGAAGGCAATCCGCCTCGCCGCGCTGCGCGAGCGCGCGGAGCAGATGGCCGCAGCGGCTGCCCCCGTCGAGCTGCCCGCTGCGCCGGCTGCCGCATCAGCATCGCCGTACGCGCGCATGGGCTTCGTGGACGACGCCGAGATCGAAGCGCACGTCCGCGAGCTGCTGACGCGCCGCGCCGCAGGCTGAGCCCGCCGGTCGAGACCAGCGCGCTGATCCGGCCACCGCATGGCCGCGGCTAGTGCCGTGCTGCCAGACCCGCGAGCAGCTCCAGCACGCACAGCGCGGCGAGCCGCACGGTGCGGGCGTCATCGGCATCGGCCGTCGCGTCGACTTCGGCGAGATCCGCGCTCACGACGCGGGCATCGGATGCCACGGCGCGGCTGAGCGCCCGCAGCTCCCAGGCCTGGAGGCCGCCCGGCACGCTCGCGGGGCACCCGGGGGCGACGGAGCGATCGCACACGTCCACATCGATGTCGAGGTGCACGCGAGGGTCGGTGCCGGCGCCGGCGAGCTCGAGCGCCTCGGCGACGACCTCGTCGATGCCGCGGCGGCGCAGCTCGTCGAGCGTGATCACCCGGATGCCCCAGTCCGCCGCCCGCTGCGCGTAGGCCGCCGAGTTGGCGAAGTCCGCGATGCCGATCTGGACGATTCTGGTGGGGTCGATGCGCGCGGTCTCGAGGTCGGAGGCAGCGGGGTCGTCCTGCACCAGGCGTCGCACCGGGGTGCCGTTGGAGACGCCGTCGCGCAGGTCGAAGTGCGCGTCGAACGTGATCAGTCCAGTGGCCCGTGCGCCGAGTGCGACCGGATAGGTGAGCGAATTGTCCCCGCCGAGGGCGATCACGAGTTCCGAGACATCGCTCAGCTCGCGGACGCGCTCGATCACGGTCGCCTCGCCGTCGTCGCCGTCCGGCTCCGAGACGTCGCCGGCATCCGAGATCCGCAGCGCCTGGTTCAGGTCGACGATCGGCGGACCCATCAGCGTCGCACCGTAGCGGGGGAGCGCGTCGCGGATCGCGGCCGGCGTCGCGTGGGCGCCGGTCGGTGAGAGCGAGGTGCGCCAGGTCGGCACGCCCAGCAGCACGGCATCCGTCGCGCCGTCGAACGCCGGCCAGGATCCGGCGCGCGGCCAGAGGGGATCGTGCGAGAGGGCCATGTCAGACTCCCGGGATCAGCAGGTGGGCGATCGTGAAGATCGCGAGCCCGGCGAGGGCTCCGACGAAGGTGCCGTTCAGGCGGATGTACTGCAGGTCGCGGCCGACCATGAGCTCGATCTTCTCGGTGGTCTCCGCGGGGTCCCAACGCTCGACCGTATCGGTGATGATCGACGCGATGTCGTGGCGGTACCGGTCGACCAGGAACACCGCGGCATCCGAGACCCAGGTGTCGACGCGGTGCTGCAGCGCGGCATCCGTCGTGAGACGCTCCCCGACCTCCTGCAGAGCCTGCACGGCCCGACGGCGCAGCCCGCTCTCCGGATCGGCGAGGGCCGAGAGCAGGCCGTTCTTGGCGGTGTTCCAGGCCTCGGCCGCGAGGGCGCCGACGCGGGGGCTGTCGAACAGCGAGGACTTCGCGTTCTCGAGCTTGGCCCTGGTGTCCGGGTCGTTCTGCAGGTTGTCGGCGAGGCGGGCGAGGTAGCCGTCGACCGCGAGACGAGCCGGATGCTGCGGGTCGGCCTGCACCGCTGCGACGAACTTGACGGCCTCGTGGTAGACCGTGTCATCGACGAATCGGTGGGCGAGGCGCGGCACCCAGGAGGGGAGGCGGCGCGACACCAGGCCGGTGAACGACTCCGCGTTCGCGTCGAGCCACCGGGCGATGGACTCGGCCGCGAGGTCGACCGCACCGTGGTGGGCGTCGGCCTCGACGATCTTCTCCAGCCACGCTCCGGCCGGCGGCCCCCATTCCGGCGACACCAGGTGCTCGCGTGCGAGATCGGTGATGAGGTCGCGCACGTCGTCGTCGCTGAGCGCGTTGAGCACGGCGGTCGCGATCGTCGCCCCCTCGGCGCCGACCCGCTCGGCGTGCTTCGCCTCGCGCAGCCACTCGCCGCCGCGCAGTGCGATCTGCGTGCTCGAGAGCTTGGTGCGAACCACGTCGGCTGCCAGGAAGTTCGTCTCGACGAACTCGCCGAGGGTACGGCCGATCTCGTCCTTGCGGCTCGGGATGATCGCGGTGTGCGGGATCGGGAGCCCGAGCGGACGGCGGAACAGCGCGGTGACGGCGAACCAGTCGGCGAGGGCTCCGACCATGCCGCCCTCAGCGGCGGCGCGCACGTAGCTGAGCCACGGCACCCGCTCCTGCAGCATGAAGGCGATCACGAAGGCGACGGCCATGAACACGAGCGCGCCGAGCGCGACGGCCTTCATGCGGCGCAGCGCGCGCAGTCGTTCCTGATCGGCGGGAGACAGCAGAGCCATCGGTGTTCGCGGCATGACGCAATCCTCGCACGGGGGCTCGCATCGGGCCCTTCGACAGGCTCAGGGACCCAGCGTCGGTGGCTCAGGGACTGAGCGTCGGTGGCTCAGGACCCGGCGTGCGCGGTTCGGGGACCGGCGTGCGCGGCTCAGGGACCCGGCGTGCGTGCGACGCGGAGTAGCCTCAGAGGGTGATCGAAGACATCAAGAAGCGCGCGCTGCACCGCACCAGCATCCTCGAGGGTCAGATGCGCGGTGTCGCGCGGATGATCGAGAACGAGGAGTACTGCATGGACATCATCACGCAGTCCCGCGCGATCCAGCGCTCGCTCGAGTCGTTGAACCGGCTGCTGCTCGAGAACCATCTGCGCACCCACGTCACGCACATGTTCGAGCAGGGTGGCGAGGAGCGCGAGCAGGCCGTCGACGAACTGCTCAAGGCGTTCGACTTCGACAAGAAGTAGCCCGCGCTCCCCGCACTCAGCGTCCGCCGTCGAACACCTCGCCCTCCATGGCGTCGTACCCCTCGGCCTGCGGGTCGCCGTGCGTTCCGCCGGAGAGCGCGTACTCCTCCTCGGGGGAGAGCACGAGGCGGTGCCGGAAGAACAGCGCGAACCCGAGCAGGATGACGACGTAGACGATCGCGATCGCGATGATCGCGGGCCCGAACGTCGGGTTCAACAGGAAGCCGACGAAGATCAGCGCTGCGATCACCAGCGCGACGACAGCACCGGGAACACCCCAGGGGCTGCGGTACGGCCGGTCGACGTTCGGGTACTTCCTGCGCAGGATCATGAACGAGATCAGTTGCAGGCCGTATGCGAGCACCGCGCCCCAGACGGCGATGTTGAGCACGATCGCACCGGCCACGGAGCCGGCGCCCTCTGCATCGACAGCGGCGAGCACATCGAGCACGATGAGCGCGACGAAGCCGATCGCCGCGCCGACGACGAGCGCGACCCACGGGGTCTGCCGCTTGCCGGTGAGCGAGAGGAACCGTGGGTAGTAGCCGGCGCGGGACAGCGAGTACATGTTCCGGCCGTAGGCGAACATGATGCCCTGCAGCGAGGCGAGCAGACCGATCAGGGCGAACAGTGCCAGCACCGCCGCGAGCTGGTCGCCGACGATCGCGCGGAAGCCGTCGAGCAACGGCTCGCCCGCGGTGCCGGTGGCCTCGGCGCCGATCACGCCCGTGTTCAGGAACAGGACGAGGAGCCCGGTGACGATGAGCGTGCCGCGTGCCCAGAAGCCCGCCTTCGGGATGTCACGGGTCGGGTTGTGCGACTCCTCCGCTGCGAGCGGCAGCTCCTCGATGCCGAGGAAGAACCACATCGCGAACGGGAGGGCGAACAGGATCGGGAGCACGCCGTGCGGCAGGAACTCGGTCTGGCCCTCGTCGGGCACGATGTCCCAGAGCGCGTCCCAGCTGAATGCGCCGGAGAAGAGCGCCATCAGCGAGAACACGACGATGATGCCGATCGAGATGATCGAGACGACGATCGCGAAGCGGAACGAGATCGCAGCTCCCGCGGAGTTCAGCGCGATGAACACGATGTAGAGGATCAGGTACCAGACCCACCCGGGCAGCTCGAGTCCGAGCAGCTCGCTGGTGATGCCGTTCGCATACGACGCGGAGAAGTACACGATCACCGCCGTGGTGGCGACGTACTCGATCGTCTCGGCGGCGCCGGTCACCAGGCCGCCCCACGGGCCCATCGCCGACCGCGCGAAGGAGTAGGCGCCGCCGGTGTGCGGCATCATGGCGGCCATCTCGCCGATCGCGAAGATCATGCCGTAGTACATGGCGACCAGGATCACGAAGGCGATGAGCATCCCGCCGAACCCGGCGAAGTCGATGCCGAAGTTCCAGCCGGAGAAGTCGCCGGAGATCACCGCGGCGACCGCGAGCCCCCACAGCCCCCACACTCCGGCGGATCGCTTGAGGGTCCGCTTGTCGAAATAGTCGCTGCCGGCGCGTGTATAGGTCGCGCCGGCGACCTTCCGGGCACCGCTGTTCTGTTCAGACATCCGCTCTCCGTTCACACGAACACAGGCGCCGGGTGCACCTTGCGGATGATTGTGGCAGTCAATGGTGGTTTCGTCTACCTTTAGACCGCGAGGTGATCTACTCTGATGGCGAAGCCGGTCGATCGATCGCTTCGCCACGACGACGGGAGCGAGAAGATGTCGGGAAACCTGAGCATCGAGCAGCTGGATGCCGGCATCGCCGCCGGCGAGATCGACACGGTGATCGTGGCCTTCGCCGATGCGCAGGGACGGCTGGTGGGAAAGCGGGTCTCCGCTCGGCTGTTCCAGGAGGACATCCTGCAGCACGGTGCCGAGGCCTGCGACTACCTGCTCTCGGTCGACGTCGACATGAACACGGTCGACGGCTACGCGATGTCTGGCTGGAACCGCGGCTACGGCGACATGGTGCTGCGCCCCGATGTCGTCACGCTCCGCCGGATGCCCTGGCTCGTGGGCACCGTGCTGATCATGGCCGACCTGGTCTGGCAGAACGGGGAGCCGGTCGGGCCATCGCCCCGCGCGATCCTCGACCGCCAGCGCGATCGCCTCGCCGAGCGCGGCTGGACCGCGTTCTCGGGCACCGAGCTCGAGTTCATCGTCTTCGAGAACACCTACCGCGATGCCTGGGCGCGCAAGTACGAGGGACTGACGCCGGCGACCGACTACAACGTCGACTACAACCTCCTGGCCTCGACGCGGATGGAGCCGCTGCTGCGCGACATCCGGCTCGGGATGGACGGGGCAGGCATGTACTGCGAGGGCGTGAAGGGCGAGTGCAACCTCGGCCAGCAGGAGATCGCGTTCCGGTACGCCGAGGTGCGCGAGACCGCCGACCAGCACGCGATCTACAAGAACGGTGCCAAGGAGATCGCCGCCCAGCATGGGCAGTCGCTCACGTTCATGGCGAAGTTCAACGAGCGCGAGGGCAACAGCTGCCACATCCATCTCTCGCTGCGTGCTGACGACGGCACCCCGGTGATGGCCGGCGAGGGCGAGCACGGCTTCAGCCCGGTGATGGAGCACTGGATCGCCGGCATCCTGGCGACGCTCCGCGAGTTCACGCTGCTCTACGCGCCGAACATCAACTCCTACAAGCGCTTCGCGAAGGGCAGCTTCGCGCCGACCGGCGTCGCCTGGGGCATCGACAACCGCACGTGCGCCCTGCGCGTGATCGGCAGCGGCTCAGGACTCCGTGTCGAGAACCGGGTGCCCGGCGGCGACGTGAACCCCTACCTCGGCATCTCGGCGATCATCGCCGGCGGTCTGCACGGGATCGAGAACGAGCTGCCGCTGCCGGAGCGCTTCGAGGGCAACGCCTACGAGGCCGGCGTCGACCACCTCCCGACCACGCTCCGCGAGGCGGCGCAGCTGTTCAGCGAGTCGCGGATCGCGCGCGAGGCGTTCGGCGACGACGTCGTTGACCACTACCTGAACCAGGCGCGCATCGAGCTCGAGGCCTACGATGCCGCCGTCACCGACTGGGAGCGCGTCCGTGGTTTCGAGCGGCTCTGAGCGGACGCCGCTGATCGGCGTCACCACGTATCTCGAACGAGCGCAGCAGGGGGTCTGGGACGTCCGCGCTGCGTTCCTCCCGGAGCCGTATCTGACCGGCGTCACCTCGGCCGGCGGCATCGCGCTGCTGCTCCCGCCGCAGGATGAGGCCGGAGCGGATGCCGCGATCGCCGGCCTCGACGGACTCATCCTCTCCGGCGGCGCCGACGTCGCACCGGAGCTGTACGGCGCCGAGCGGCATCCGCTCACCGACCCGCCGCGGACCGACCGTGACGCGTGGGAGCTCGCACTGTTCCGCGCTGCGGAGCGCCGCCGGATGCCGGTGCTCGCGATCTGCCGCGGACTGCAGCTCGTCAATGTCGCGCGCGGCGGCACCCTGCAGCAGCATCTGCCCGAGTCGCTCGGCACCGAGCGCTACCGGATCGGCGGCGGGATCTTCGCCGAGACGAAGGTCGCGATCGACGGTGGCACGGCGCTGGGCGGGGTGCTCGGCGACGACTCGGTGCACGTCCGCAGCTACCACCACCAGGGCATCGATCGCCTCGGCGAGGGGCTCACGCCGGCGGCGCACTCGGATGACGGCCTGGTGCAGGCAGTGGTCGACACCGAGCGCGGGCACCTGGTCGGCATCCAATGGCATCCGGAGGAGGATGCCGAGGACCGTCGCCTCTTCGAGGATCTCGTCACACAGGCTCGTGCGTTCGCCGCACAGGAGAAAGCAGGTACGCGATGAGCGCGTTCACCGTGATCAACCCGTCGACGGGCGCGCCCATCCGCGAGGTGGAGCGTGCAGGGATCGCGGAGACGGATGCTGCGATCGCGAGGGCCGTCTCGGCGCAACGCCGCTGGGCGGCACTTCCCCCGGTGGCGCGAGCTGACGCGCTGCGCTCCTTCGCTCGGGCCGTGGAGGGCGCGGCCGAGGAACTCGCGCAGCTCGAGGTCCTGAACTCCGGGCATCCGATCGGATCCGCTCGCTGGGAGGCAGGGCACGTCGCTCAGGTGCTGAACTACTACTCGGCCGACCCGGAGCGGCTCTCCGGCCGTCAGATCCCGGTGGCCGGCGGGCTCGACGTGACGTTCCACGATCCGTACGGCGTCGTCGGCGTCATCGTGCCGTGGAACTTCCCGATGACGATCGCGGCCTGGGCGTTCGCACCGGCGCTCGCCGCAGGCAACGCCGTGGTGCTCAAGCCGGCCGAACTCACCCCGCTCACCGCGATCCGCCTCGGCGAGCTCGCGGTCGAATCCGGGCTGCCTGTCGGCGTGTTCGAGGTCGTCACCGGCTCAGGCTCGGTCGTGGGGCAGCGGCTGGTCGAGCACTCCGATGTGCGCAAGGTCGTGTTCACCGGGTCCACCGAGGTCGGCATCGAGGTCGCGGCCGGGTGCGCCCGTGCGCTGAAGCCCGTGACGCTGGAGCTCGGCGGGAAGAGCGCCAACATCGTGTTCGAGGACGCCGACCTCGAGCGCGCGGCGGCCGCGGTTCCCGGCTCCGTGTTCGACAACGCCGGGCAGGACTGCTGCGCCCGCAGCCGGCTCCTCGTGCAGCGCTCGGTGTACGACCGCTTCCTCGAGCTGCTCGAGCCCGCTGTCGCGGCATGGCGTGTCGGCGACCCCGGCAGCTCCGACACCGACATGGGACCGCTCATCTCGGCGCGGCACCGCGACACCGTGGCGGAGTTCCTCGACGGCACGGACATCGCCTTCCGTGGAACGGCGCCGACGGGCGACGGCTTCTGGTTCGCACCGGCCGTGGTGCTGGCCGACCCCGCCGATCGGATCGCGCAGCAGGAGGTCTTCGGACCGGTCGTCGCGGTGATGCCCTTCGATGATGAGCCAGACGCCATCCGGCTCGCGAACGACACGATCTACGGGCTCGCCGGCTCGCTCTGGACCGAGAACCTCGGCAGGGCCGTCCGCGTGTCGCGCGGTGTGCGGAGCGGCGTGCTGTCGGTGAACTCGCACGCCTCCGTCCGCTACGCGACCCCCTTCGGCGGCATGAAGGCCTCCGGCCTGGGCCGCGAACTCGGACCGGACGCGGCCGAGCACTTCACCGAGACGAAGAACGTCTTCTTCGCGACCGACTCCCACTGACCCCGCACCGACCCATCCGGAGGAATCCATGAGCATCGATCTGACCCGGCGACTCCACGAGCGAGTCGCGATCATCACCGGCGGGGCGAGCGGCATCGGCTTCGCGACAGCGCAGCGGTTCGCGGCCGAGGGCGCGTTCGTCGTCATCGCCGACGTCGACCCGACCACGGGCGAAGCCGCCGCAGCAGAGGTCGGCGGCGTGTTCCGCCCGGTCGACGTCGCAGATGAGGAGAAGGTGAACGCGTTGTTCGACGGTGTCGCGGCAGAGTTCGGCCGCATCGACATCGCGTTCAACAACGCGGGCATCTCGCCCGCCGACGACGACTCCATCGAGACCACGGAGCTTCCCGCGTGGGACCGCGTGCAGGATGTGAACCTCAAGAGCGTGTACCTGTGCAGCCGGGCAGCGCTCCGGCACATGGTCCCGGCCGGTCGCGGATCGATCATCAACACGGCGTCGTTCGTGGCGCTGCTCGGATCGGCGACCTCGCAGATCAGCTACACCGCGTCGAAGGGCGGCGTGCTGGCGATGTCGCGGGAGCTCGGCGTGCAGTTCGCCCGCCAGGGGGTGCGCGTGAACGCCCTCTGCCCGGGACCGGTCAACACGCCGCTGCTGCAGGAGCTGTTCGCGAAGGATCCGGAGCGCGCGCAGCGCCGGCTGGTGCACGTGCCGATGGGGCGCTTCGCCGAGCCGTCGGAACTCGCGGCCGCTGTCGCGTTCCTCGCCTCGGACGACTCCTCCTTCATCACCGCGAGCGCCTTCGTCGTGGACGGCGGCATCACCAACGCCTACGTCACCCCGCTGTGAGAGCGCCTCACCTCACTGTGACAGGCTGATCGGATGAGCGAGCACGGGACGGACGGCGATCTGGTCGAGGTCCGTCGCGCCGTGTATCGCCCGCTCCGGCGCGGCAACGCGCTCGAGGACACGGTCGCCAGGCTCGCGCAGACCATCCGTCTGGGCGTCGTCGCACCGGGGGAGTCGCTGCCGCCGGAACGCGAGCTCGCGACATCCTTCGGCGTGAGCCGTGACACCGTGCGCGAGGCGATCCGCGAGCTGGCCGATGCCGGGTACCTGCTGGCCAGACGGGGCCGCTACGGTGGCACGTTCGTCGCGGATCCGCTGCCGCAGCCGACCAACGCCGCCGGCGCGACGACGGCGGAGCTCGACGACGTGCTCGGGCTTCGACGAGTGCTGGAGACCGGCGCAGCGCGCGCGGCTGCCGGACGATCGCTGGATGCCGCCGCCCGCGCCGACCTCTGGTCGCGGCATGAAGCGGCGCTGCCGGCCGGACCCGAGGAGTATCGACGCCTCGATACGCTGCTGCACCTGGCGATCGCCGAGGCTGCCGGCATCCCCTCGCTGGTCGCCCTGGTGGCCGAGAACCGCGCGGACGTGAACGCCTGGCTCGACACCTTCCCGCTGATGCCGCGCAACATCCAGCACTCCGGCGAGCAGCACGAGCGCATCGTCTCGGCGATCCTGGCCGGTCGCCCTGACGCCGCCGAGGCTGCGATGCGCGATCACCTCGCCGGATCGGAAGCGCTGCTGCGAGGCTTCCTCGTCTGAGGCTGCCTCTCCGAGCCCGCCGGAACTCAGTGGTCGTCGTACCCCCAGCGGATGCCGAGGGTGCCAGGACCGAAGTCGCGACGCGACTGATGCACCGACGGCTGGGGCCGGAGGGGACGGGTGACCGGTCCTTCCGTGTCGTCCGTCTGCTCGAGCTCCTCGATCCAGTCGGGCACCGCGTCGGGGTGGAACCTCGTCCAGAGCACGAGATCGTGGATCGGGCGCACGACGTACGCACCGGTCTCAGGCTGCCAGGCGTACTCCTGCCGGCTCTCCATCGTCACCTCGATCATCGTCGAAGCGCCGAGGGTGAGCGGCTGATCGAGCTGCATCACATAGGCGTACACATGCCCACTCGCGTGGAGGTGATCACGGACGATCCGCGCTCCGTGCACCGTCATCTCCGGACGCTCGATCGTGTCCACCTCGGAGAGCAGCGTGTACGTCACGTGATCGACGGGCTGCGGCACGACCGACTGGATCAGCGTCCGCGCGGTGCGGCGGCGGAGCAGGCCGTCGGCCGCGACATCCGCGACAACCTGGCTCGACAGCTCGCGCGTGATGTCGAGCGGTGGGGCGTCGAGGATCGCGAGCGTCTCCGCCAACGCGGATCTGATCTGCTCCTCGGTGAAGGGGTTGTGCGGCGCATGCAGCGTGCCGAGGCGCACGCGCTCGGGGATCAGCCGGACGAGCGCACCCGTCGGGAGATCGAGCAGCCGCTCGATGTCGTCGACGACGGCGAGCGAGGTCGCGCCCTCGGGGGTTCTCTCGCCCGAACGCCAGTAGCTCAACGTCGCGGTCGAGATCGGATTCGCGCGGGCGATCAGGCGACGCCGCAGCGACGACAGCGAGATGCCGCTTGCGCTGAGCGCAGCGCTGAATGCGCTGCTGAACGAACGGGTTTCTGCTGCATGGCCGGCGGTCATCGAATCTCTCCTCCAAGCGAAGGATATTCCCTCTCGAGGGGAGTGTCGGAACGCCGGGATTCAGATCGGCGCGTGCACCCTCAGAGCACCGACTGCGCGCGGGTCAGCACGTCTCGCAGGATCTGCTCGATCTCGCGGAACTCGGGCTGCCCGATCGTCAGCGGCGGCGCCAGCTGGATCACGGGGTCGCCGCGGTCGTCCGCTCGGCAGTAGAGACCGGCTTCGAACAGAGCGGGGGAGAGGAAGCCGCGCAGCAACCGCTCGGACTCCGCGTCGTCGAACGTCTCCTTGGTGCCCTTGTCCTTCACGAGCTCGATGCCGAAGAAGTACCCGTCACCACGAACATCGCCGACCAGCGGCAGGTCGAGGAGCTTCTCGAGCTCGGCACGGAACAGCGGGGAGTTCTCGCGGACGCGCTGGTTCAGGCCTTCCTCGTCGAAGATCGCGAGGTTCTCGAGTGCGACCGCCGCCGAGACCGGGTGGCCACCGAACGTGTACCCGTGCGGGAACGACATGTCGCCGTGCGAGAAGGGCTCATAGATGCGGTCGCTGACGATGGTCGCGCCGATCGGAGAGTATCCGCTGGTCATGCCCTTTGCGCAGGTGATCATGTCCGGCACGTAGCCGAGGCCGGTGCAGGCGAACGTGTGACCGAGGCGACCGAAGGCGCAGATGACCTCGTCGGACACGAGCAGCACGTCATGGCGATCGCAGATCTCGCGGACGCGCGCGAAGTAGCCGGGAGGGGGCGGGAAGCACCCGCCGGAGTTCTGCACCGGCTCCAGGAAGACGGCGGCGACCGTGTCTGCTCCCTCGAAGAGGATCATCTCCTCGATGCGGTCGGCGGCCCAGCGTCCGAACGCCTCTTCGTCGTCGGCCGGCGCGCCCATCTCGGCGGCGCGGTAGAAGTTCGTGTTCGGCACTCGGAATCCGCCTGGCGCGACCGGCTCGAACATCGACTTCATGGCGGGGATGCCGGTGATCGCGAGCGCGCCGTGCGGGGTGCCGTGGTACGCGACTGAGCGCGAGATCACCTTGTGCTTCGTCGGCTTGCCCATGAGCTTCCAGTAGTGCTTCGCGAGCTTCAGCGCGGTCTCGACGGCTTCGCCGCCGCCGGTGGAGAAGAAGACCCGGTTGAGGTCGCCGGGGGCCTCATCGGCGAGGCGATCGGCGAGCTCGATCGCGGCGGGGTGCGCGTAGGACCAGAGCGGGAAGAACGCCAGCTCCGAGGCCTGGCGGGCCGCGGTCTCGGCGAGTCTGCGGCGACCGTGTCCCGCATTCACGACGAACAGACCGGCGAGGCCGTCGAAGTACTGCTTGCCGTCGGCATCCCAGATGTGGTGGCCGTCGCCCTTGACGATGATCGGCACCCCCGACTCGGCCATGGTGGACTGCCGGGTGAAGTGCATCCACAGGTGGTCGCGGGCCTTCGCCTGCAGTGCGGCGGTGTCGTACTGGTGTGCGGTGCTCATCTGGTCCCCCAGTTGTAGAGCTGCTTCTGCAGCTTGGCGTAGATGAAGGTCTCGGTCGACAGCACGCCGTCGATCGGACGGATGACGTCGTTGATGAGCGCGAGCAGGCCCTCGTCGTCCTCGCACACCACTTCCGCGAGCACGTCGAAGGCGCCGACCGTGATCACGACGTAGTCGATCGCGTCGACCTTGGCGATCGCCTCTGCGACGACCCGGGCGTCGCCGGAGGTGCGGATGCCGATCATCGCCTGGCGGTGGAAGCCGAGCTGCATCGGGTCGGTGACGGCGACGATCTGCATGATCCCCGACTCCGTGAGGCGCTGCACGCGCTGCCGCACGGCTGCCTCGCTGAGTCCGACGACCCGACCGATGTCGGAGTAGGAGCGACGTCCGTCTTCCTGCAGGAGCTCGATGATCGTCTTCGAGACATCATCCAGCGAGGGATGCTTCTTCGTCGCACTCATGGTGCGATCTTCGCACTCGTGTGGACGTTCGGCAACCGATTCCGCGCTTTGCGTTCCCTGTGCCTTCCGGAATCGTCAGGATGTGCGGTCAGGAATCCAATGGGCCGAGCCAGGTGCTCGCCGCGGTGGCGTGGGCCGATTCGGGGTCGGACGGGTGGAAGGCTCCCGCGAGCACATCGCGGTACAGGCGGGAGAGTTCGTTCGAGGAGAAGTACGATCCGCCGCCGGCGACGAGGATCGCCTGATCGACCACGTGCTTGGCCATCGTGGTCGCCCGGTGCTTGACCCCCGACAGCTGGGTGAACCATCTGGCGCCGTGATCGACGCGCTCATCGACGTCGCGGGCGAGGGAGGCGATCTGCGGCGGCAGGGCGTCGTAGGCGAGTGCCATGTCGGCGATCCGCCAGCGGATGTCGGGATCCTGGCTGTACGTCGCGCCGGTCTTCTTGGAACGTCGCGTGGCTGCGGTCTGCACCGCCAGGTCGAGGGCTCGCCGGGCGATGCCCGTGTACACCGAGGCGAGCAGGATCTCGAAGACGCTGAAGATGCCGAACACGATCGGATCCGGATTCGGACCCGGATCGATGCGACGGACCACGTGCTCCGGTGCGGCCTGCGCGCCCGCGAGCCTCGTCGTCCGGCTCTGGGTGCCCCGCATGCCGAGTGTGTCCCAGTCGTCGGAGGTCGTCACGGCATCCGTGCGCTCCACGAAGGCGAACACCAGCTTCGGCGCATCCTCGCTCGTGGTGTCGAGGCCGTGCAGGCCGAGGCGGGTCCACACCGGGGCGAGCGACGTGAAGATCTTGGTCCCGGTGAACGCGTACCCGCCGTCCGGGAGCGGCACGGCATCCGTGTCGCTGCCGAAGAGCACGAGGTCGTTGCCGCCCTCGCTGATCCCGAAGGCGAACACCTCACCGGCGACGGCGCCGTCCTGCACGAACTCCAGCCCGCGCACGCCGCGATCGGAGAACACCTTGGCGACGCCGGTCCACACCAGATGCATGTTGATCGCGAGGGCGGTCGCCGGGGCCGCCGTCGCGAGGCGCTGCTGCAGGATCGCCGCCTCGGCGAGCCCGAGTCCTGCGCCGCCCCGTTCGGTCGGCACGAGGATCGACAGGTACCCGGCAGCGCGCAGTTCGTCGAGGTCGTGCTGCGGGAAGGTGTTCTCGCGGTCGTGGATCGGCGCCCGTTCGCGGATCCGCTCGAGCAGGTCGTCCGGCAGGAACGCCGCAGGATCGAAGACGCCGCTCACGACAGGACTCCCAGAAGCTGCCGGATGGATTCCTCCGGCTTGTCGCGGTGCAGGGAATGGCCCGCTCCTTCGACGACCGACATCGTGATGCCGGGGTTCGAGGCGAGCACCTCGTCGGCGAGCCCGCCGGTGAAGATGCTGTACACCGCCGGGTCCGCGGCGATCACATGCGTCGGAACGGTCAACGTCTTCGCCTCCGCACGCACATCCCACGGCTGGTTCTGCACGCTGGTCTGCTCGACGGCCCAGGCGCTGGCGCGGAGCACGGCATCCACCTTCAGCTCCTGGTCCTGCGGGTGCCAGTGCGGATGCTCCTGCTGCACGACCTCGAGGCGGGTGTCGGCGAAGGCGCGCTCCTGGCTCTTCCGCACGACGTTCGCGTCGTGGCCGGAGACGTGGATCGCCGGGTCGATGAGCACGAGCCTGCGGGTCCAGTCTGGGTCGGATGCCGCGGCGACGACACTCGATCCGCCGCCGAGGGAGTGCCCGATCACGGCATCCCAGCTGCCGCCGCCGTCCGGACGGGTCGACACGAGGTCGGCCCCGTAGGCGGCGAGCGAGTAGTCGAGTGCGCGCGGAGCGTCGCCGTGTCCCCGGAGGTCGATCGCGACGGCGTGCCAGCCGGCGCTCGCGAGGGCGTCGCCGAGACGCCACATCAGTGCGCCGGAGGACCCGAGTCCGTGGACCAGGAGGGCGCGCCGTGAGGCCGTGGGGTCGCCCCAGGCGAGGCGGGGCAGCGAGAGCGGTGCAGGCATGCTCTCAGCCTACGACCGTGCCCTGACGCGCGGACGATGGAGGCGGTTCAGGCGACCGGTTCGAGCGGCGGCAGATCGGCGGCGATCGTCAGCACGCGCTCGGCGGCGGCGTGTCCGGCGGAGAGGCAGTCGGCCAGGCCCGCTCCGTCGAGCGTCGCGGCGAGGAACCCGGAGGCGAAGGCGTCCCCGGCGCCGACCGGCTCGACGACGTCGACCACGGGTGCCGGCACGAAGATCGGCTCCGCGTCGCCGTCGTAGGCGGTGGCGCCGATGTCGCCGTCCTTCACGACCAGCAGCGCGCAGTGGGGCAGGAAGGCGCGGATCTCGGCAGGCGTGGCGGTTCCCCAGATCCGCTCGGCCTCGTCGCGTCCGACGAAGGCGATGTCGGCGGCATCCGCCAGGCGGGCCAGTGTCTCCGCAGCGTCCGTCATGCTCCACAGCGCACGTCGATCGTTGACGTCGAACGAGACGAGCGCGCCGGCGGCCCGTGCATCCGCGTACAGCCGGTCGACCATCTCACGGCAGGACGGCGAGAGCGCCGGTGTGATGCCGGTCGTGTGCACGATGCGCACGCCGTCGAGTCGCTCGGGAGAGAGG
Organism: Microbacterium sp.; assembly: GCF_036823965.1. Lineage (GTDB taxonomy): Bacteria > Actinomycetota > Actinomycetes > Actinomycetales > Microbacteriaceae > Microbacterium. The sequence continues at coordinate 43,673 of NZ_DAITBE010000006.1, forward strand.
AAGCCGGGCTCCATGCGGGATGCGGCCGAGCCGCGGCGGTAGTAGTAGACGGAGGATGCTTCGACGCCGGGATCCTTGAACATCACGCCGGTCGGCGCGTCCGTGTCGCGCTCGACCCACAGGTCGACGTCGCGGCGCTCGAGCTCCGAGGCGATGCGCTCGCCGAGGGGGTCGTCGCCGAGGCGGGACGCCCACACCACGCGGTGCCCGGTGGCGGCGACCCCGGCGGCCACGTTGGACTCCGCCCCCGCGAGCCCGACCGTCGCCGCCGTTGCCTCCGCGAGGCCGGAGCCGCTCGGCGTGATCAGGGCCATGGTCTCGCCGACGCAGACGATCTCAGGGGCCGACGTCAGGGGAGGGAGGGGGTTCATGAGGGGGTGACCGCCAGTGGTTCGGTGTCGGGACGGGGACTCGCGTCGCGGTGACGCAGGTCGGGGAAGGAGCGGACGAACACGATCGAGACCACGAGTCCTGCCGCCGCGAACAGTGTCGCAGCGAGGTAGGCGCCGCGCCAATCGCCGGCGTCGACGAGGAACCCGGCGACGGCGGATCCGGCTGCGGCGCCGATCAGCTGACCGGTGCCGGCCCAGCCGAAGGCCTCAGCGGTCTCGCTGAACTTCACGCTCGCCGAGGTGATCGCGAACAGCACCGCGAGGGCCGGCGCGATGCCGATGCCCGCGAGGATCAGCGTGCCGCCGAGCCAGAAGACGTTGAGCATCACCATCGTGAGGGCGAGGCCCACCGTGACGATGAGCAGGCGGCGAGCCATCGCCCACGGTCCGATCGGGATGTGCCCGAACGTGAGACCGCCCGCCAGGCTGCCCACCGCGAACACGGCCAGTACGACGCCGGCGGTGAGGCTGCCGTGCTCGAAGGTCGACACCACGCCGACCTCGACGGCCGAGCAGGCGCCGATCAGCAGGAAGCCGATCACGGTCGCCAGCATCACCGGGGGCTTGAGGACGACCTTCCCGAAGGCGTTGCGGCTGCGCGGGATGCGCACGCGGCCGACCTCGGGGGACAGGATGAACCATGCGCCACCGCCGACGAGGATGATCGCGACGAGGATGAGCCCTTCGCTTGTTCCGACCTGCGTGGAGACGAGGGTGATCACCACCGGGGCGAGGACCCAGATGATCTCCTGCAGCGAGGCGTCGAGGGAGAACAGGGGAGTGAGCTGGCTGGAGTTCACGAGCTTCGGGTAGATGGTCCGAACAGCCGCCTGGATCGGCGGGGTCGAGAGCCCCGCCACCATCCCGAGCACCATGTAGCCCGGCAGATTCAGCGGCAGCAGCGCGAGGCCGAGGACGGCGAGCACGCAGACCGCGAGGGTGAGGGTGAGCACGCGGCGCATCCCCCAGTTGCCCATCCATCGGCTCGTGACGGGACCGGCGACGGCTTGTCCGACACTCGTCGCGGCGAGCACGAGACCGGCGGAGCCGTACGAGCCGGTCTGCTGCTCGACGTGCAGCAGGATCGCCAAGGACGACATCCCGTTGGGGAAGCGCGCGGTCAGCTGCGCCGCGATCATGCGCGCCACTCCGGGCGTGCGAAGAAGGTCCCGATATCCCGCCACCTCACAACGGTACCGGCAGGGTGCGACGGACGCCGAAGCGGGGGTGTTCCCGACACGCCGACGACACGCCGAAGAGCAGTTTCCACAGGAATCCGAATGTCCGAGCTCGGCCGTACGCTGCCCCCTGTGGATGGATCGCTCACAGGTGTCTCCCAGCCGCGATTTCTCGCGGTTCGAGACCCCTCCGAGGGGGCTTCGCCCTGTGGAAGAAACGGTGGAGAACCTGTGTTGTATCTGGGGAGAGCGGTGGAAAACTACACGGATGTAACTACTAGCCCTTGTGGTCACACCCAATGTCCGTACCTATATGTAGTATTGAAGTCCCGGCGGAGGACTGCCGGGAAACCATGAGATTTGAGGGGATCAGATGTCGATCACGGTCTACACGAAGCCGTCCTGCGTCCAGTGCAACGCGACCTACCGCGCGCTCGACGCCAAGGGCATCGAGTACGAGATCCACGACCTGTCGGAGGACCCGACGGCCCTGGAGCAGGTCAAGGCGCTCGGCTACATGCAGGCGCCGGTCGTCGTCACCGACGAGGACCACTGGTCGGGCTTCCGTCCCGACAAGATCAACGAGCTCGCGACCCGTCTCGCCTGAGCCCAGACCATGAGCGCCGTCGCGACTGCAGCGCCGCTCCTGGTCTACTTCTCGAGCGTCTCGGGCAACACCGCCCGATTCGTCGAGAAGCTCGACCTCCCGGCACGACGCATTCCGCTTCAGCGCACCGACGGAGACCTCGTCATCGACGAGCCGTTCGTGCTGATCACTCCCACCTATGGTGGGGGCGAGGGGCGAGGCGTCGAACGAGGCGCGGTTCCCAAGCAGGTGATCCGATTCCTCAACGACGAGCGCAATCGGCGCCACATCCGCGGGGTCATCTCCGCGGGAAACACGAATTTCGGCGACTCCTTCTGTCTCGCCGGTGACATCATCAGCCGCAAGTGTGAGGTGCCCCACTTGTATCGGCTCGAAATCTTCGGCACACAGGACGATGTGGATCGCGTGAGCGACGGATTGGAGCGACGGTGGGTAGCGCAGTTGAAGAGCAGGCAGTGACCGAGCAGGTGGCCTTCAAGATCAACCCCGGGTACGAGGGCCTCGACTATCACGCGCTGAACGCGATGCTGAATCTGTACGACGCGAACGGCAAGATCCAGTTCGACGCGGACAAGCGCGCGGCGCGGGAGTACTTCCTGCAGCACGTGAACCAGAACACGGTGTTCTTCCACTCGCTCAAGGAGCGCCTGGACTACCTCGTGGAGAAGGAGTACTACGAGGGCGCCGTCATCGAGAAGTACTCGATGGAGTTCATCCAGAAGCTCAACGACCTCGCCTACGGCAAGAAGTTCCGCTTCGAGACCTTCCTCGGCGCGTTCAAGTACTACACGAGCTACACGCTGAAGACCTTCGATGGCAAGCGCTACCTCGAGCGCTTCGAGGATCGCGTCGTGATGACCGCCCTCGGCCTCGCCGACGGCGACGAGAAGCTCGCGGTCGCCCTGGTCGAGGAGATCATCTCCGGCCGCTTCCAGCCGGCGACGCCGACCTTCCTCAATGCGGGCAAGGCGCAGCGCGGCGAGCTCGTCAGCTGCTTCCTGCTGCGCATCGAAGACAACATGGAGTCGATCGCCCGCGGCATCAACTCCGCGCTGCAGCTCTCCAAGCGCGGTGGCGGCGTCGCGCTGCTGCTGTCGAACATCCGCGAGTCGGGTGCACCGATCAAGCAGATCGAGAACCAGTCCTCCGGCATCATCCCCGTGATGAAGCTCCTCGAAGACAGCTTCAGCTACGCGAACCAGCTCGGTGCCCGTCAGGGCGCAGGCGCCGTGTACCTCAACGCGCACCACCCCGACATCATGCGCTTCCTCGACACCAAGCGTGAGAACGCCGACGAGAAGATCCGCATCAAGACGCTGTCGCTGGGTGTCGTCGTCCCTGACATCACGTTCGAGCTCGCGAAGAACGACGAGGACATGTACCTGTTCTCGCCGTACGACGTCGAGAAGGTCTACGGGGTTCCCTTCGGCGACATCTCGGTCACCGAGAAGTACCGCGAGATGGTCGACAACCCTCGGATCAAGAAGACGAAGATCAACGCGCGCGAGTTCTTCCAGACCGTCGCCGAGATCCAGTTCGAGTCCGGCTACCCGTACGTCATGTTCGAGGACACGGTCAACAAGGCCAACCCGATCAAGGGTCGGATCAACATGTCCAACCTCTGCAGCGAGATCCTGCAGGTGAACACGCCGACGACGTACAACGACGACCTGTCGTACGACAACATCGGCAAGGACATCTCCTGCAACCTGGGCTCGATGAACATCGCGCTGTCGATGGATGCCGATGACCTCGGCCAGACGGTCGAGACGGCGATCCGGGCGCTCACCGCGGTGAGCGACCAGAGCCACATCGGCTCGGTCCGCTCGATCGAGGACGGCAACGACCGCTCGCACGCGATCGGCCTCGGGCAGATGAACCTGCACGGGTACCTCGCTCGCGAGCACGTCTACTACGGCTCCGAAGAGGGCATCGACTTCACGAACATCTACTTCTACACGGTGCTGTTCCACGCGCTGCGTGCGTCGAACAACCTCGCGATCGAGCGCGGCACGACCTTCGACGGCTTCGAGGACTCCACGTACGCGAGTGGTGCGTTCTTCGACAAGTACATCGAGCGTGCCTGGGTTCCGGAGACCGAGAAGGTCAAGGAGCTCTTCGCCGGCAAGCACATCCCGACGCAGGACGACTGGTCCGAGCTGAAGGCTTCCATCCAGAAGCACGGCATCTACAACCAGAACCTGCAGGCGGTGCCGCCGACCGGCTCGATCTCGTACATCAACAACTCGACGTCATCGATCCACCCGATCGCGTCGAAGATCGAGATCCGCAAGGAAGGCAAGCTCGGTCGCGTCTACTACCCGGCTGCGTTCATGACGAACGACAACCTGGAGTACTACCAGGACGCGTACGAGATCGGCTACGAGAAGGTCATCGACACCTACGCGGCTGCCACGCAGCACGTCGACCAGGGACTGTCGCTGACGCTGTTCTTCAAGGACACCGCCACCACGCGTGACATCAACAAGGCGCAGATCTACGCATGGCGCAAGGGCATCAAGACGATCTACTACATCCGTCTGCGTCAGATGGCGCTCGAGGGAACCGACATGGCCGAGTGCGTCTCGTGCATGCTCTGACCCGCACTTCGACAAGCTCAGTGACCCAGTACTCAGAAACGGCGCACCGATGACCCCTCCCGAATCCCTCAAGCTGATCGACCACGTGCAGGCGATCAACTGGAACCGCATCCAGGACGAGAAAGACGTCGAGGTGTGGAACCGCCTCGTCAACAACTTCTGGCTGCCCGAGAAGATCCCGCTGTCCAATGACATCCAGTCGTGGAACACCCTGACCGCTGACGAGCAGCTGCTCACCATGCGCGTCTTCACGGGGCTCACGCTGCTCGACACCGTGCAGGCCACGGTCGGCGCGGTGTCGCTGATCCCCGATGCGATCACCCCGCACGAGGAGGCCGTCTACACGAACATCGCCTTCATGGAGTCGGTGCACGCCAAGAGCTACTCCTCGATCTTCTCGACGCTCGCGTCGACGAAGGAGATCGATGAGGCGTTCCGGTGGTCGGTCGAGAATCCGAACCTTCAGAAGAAGGCTCAGATCGTCATGGACTTCTACCGCGGCGACAACCCGCTCAAGCGCAAGGTCGCCTCGACCCTGCTGGAGAGCTTTCTGTTCTACTCGGGCTTCTACCTGCCGATGCACTGGTCGAGCCGGGCGAAGCTCACGAACACCGCAGACCTGATCCGCCTCATCATCCGTGACGAGGCCGTGCATGGGTACTACATCGGGTACAAGTTCCAGAAGGGCCTCGAGAAGGTCACGCAGGCCGAGCGCGATGAGCTGAAGGACTACACGTTCTCGCTGCTCTACGAGCTCTACGACAACGAGGTGCAGTACACGCAGGACCTCTACGACGGCGTCGGTCTGACCGAGGACGTCAAGAAGTTCCTGCACTACAACGCCAACAAGGCGCTGATGAACCTCGGCTACGAGGCGATGTTCCCGTCGTCGGTCACGAACGTGAACCCTGCGATCCTCTCTGCGCTCTCGCCGAACGCCGACGAGAACCACGACTTCTTCTCGGGGTCGGGTTCGTCGTACGTCATCGGCAAGGCCGAGGCAACGGAAGACGACGACTGGGACTTCTGAGTCTCCGCTCGCACAACGACACCCCTCGCCGGATCCGTCCGCCGAGGGGTGTCGTGCGTTCGCTCTAGGATTGCTGCGATGACCGAGGCGACCACCGACGCGACCGTGCGTGCGACGGTAGGACGGAAGCTGGTCCGCAACCCGCTGGTCTGGGGTGCACTGCTCCTCGCTGCCGCACTCGTCGCGACGCTCGCGGGCGACGACCTGAGCTTCTTCCCGTTCCTGCTGATGCTGGTCGGCGGGTGGTGCTTCGGGTTCGCATTCGTCAACGCGACGCTTCGCATGACGCCGTCCCGCACCGGTGCGTTCCTGCACGCGGCTGTCGCCATCCTGCTCGGTGCCGCGATCGCGTTCGTGATCGAGTTCGGCGAGGACCTGCTCGCCCCGTTCCCGGGCCAGGTCCGCGCCGTCGCCGTCGTGCTGCAACTCGCCGCGATCCCGGCCGCGGGCTGGATCTGGCTCGGTCTGCTCAGCCGCGTCACCGATGCGCTCACCAGGCGTGAGGCGAAGCGACGGCCGACACCGGTGACGCCCGAGTGGGAGCGAGAGGAGCACGCGGACGGATCGCGCGTGCGCTTCCCCGGTATCCCGCTGCGGATGCGCGTGCTCACCGGCGCGATCATCGCGATCGTCGTCGTCTTCGGCCTCGGCGGCACCCTGCTCGTGATCGCGTTCGACGACATCGTGCTTCGTCTGAGCGCTCGCCTGGTGATCATCCTCGTCGGCATCCTGATCGCGCTGCCGGCGTATCTGGTGTTCACCGCGGTGCTGCGGCGCAGCACGGCGGCGTGCACGGTCGCCTTCGGCAACGAGCTCCCGGTGCTCCCTCGCCGGGTGTTCCGCCGGTTGGAGCTGGCCGGGATGACGCTTCAGCGTTCACGTCGCGCCGACGTCGTCGCCTTCCAGCGCGCCTGAACGTTCCGCTCACGCCGCCGGGTATGCCCGCTCCTGCAGCAGTCCCGCGAGGTGGGCGGCGTTCAGGGCCGCGGTGGCCGTGGCGGAGGCCACCTTCTCGGGTGTCTCGTCGAGGTCCTTGTAGTCGACGGTCTGCATGGCTTCGCCGTTCCAGTACACCGAGCCCTGCGCGGGGATCGTGTATCCGATGTCGTTGAGCGACTGGAACAGGATCGCCGCGATGTGGTGAGCGCCGTCCTCATTGCCGACCACCGCCGCGATCGCGACCTTGTCGAACAGGTGCGGGCGCCCGTCGGCATCCGTCTCGCTCAGCTCTGCGTCAAGACGCTCGAGCACACGCTGGGCGATGCTGGAGTGCTGGCCCATCCAGGTCGGCGTGGCGAACACGAGGATGTCGGCGGCGAGGACTTTCGCGCGCAGCGCGGGCCATTCGTCATCGCCGCCCATGTCGGCCTCGACACCGGGGCTGATCACGCTGTCGGCGGCGCGGACGAGCTCTCCGGCCACGCCGTGCTCGGCGAGTGCGTCGAGGACCTGGGTGGCGAGCAGATCGGTGCTCGAGTCCGCGGGGGAGGCCTTCAGGGTGCAGGAGATGGCGAGTGCCTTCAGCGAAGTGGTCATGCACTGACAGAACCACCGACCAGCCGTGCTGGACAGGGGGTTTCCTCCCGCGGTCGTCTGCGCTACTCGCGTCGGCGGGTACGCTAGGAGACGGCCGCAACGACAGGAGACCCCGTGATCCTCAGCTTCATCTTCTTCATGATCCTCTTCCTCGGAGGCATCTACCTCATGGGTCTCGCGCAGTCGCTCGAGGACTTCCAGGCGATCGTCTTCACCGGCGGTCTGCTGATCACGATGCTCTCGCTCGCCTTCATGATGCGTCAGGGAGGCACGGCCACCCGCCGGTCGAACAACTGGTCGGGCAACGCCACGGACTGACGGTCACCGCGCGTTGCGATTGCGCCGCGCGCACCGGATCCCCAAACTGTGAGGCGCACAGTTTGGGGGCGTAACGTCGGTTCATGAACGCACAATTGAAGATCGCGGGGCAGAGCTCCGACCTGGAACGTGCGAACGCCCATCCGGATGCACTCCGCGCGGGCCCCGAAGCCGACTCCGTTGAATCGGCACCCGCCATGTCACATCCCTCTTCGGTCGCCTTCGACGACGAGTCCCGGATCGAGGACTGGGTGGAAGAGGGCGGCGCCTCCCGCTGAGCGGGCGACCCGCCGGAGAAGAGGTCATCATGGGTGACATCCGCTCGACCGTCCGCTCTCGACCAGGTGATGCGCGTCATCGCTCGTCGAGCACCTTCACCGAGCTCGCGCAGCAGATCCGTGATCGAGGACTGCTCCGACGACGATACGGCTATTACTGGTCGAAACTCGTCGCAGCTCCGCTCATCCTCGCCGCCTGCCTGATCGCCTTCGTCTGGATCGGCGACACCTGGTGGCAGCTGTTCACTGCGGCTGTCCTCGCGATCCTGTTCACGCAGATCGCCTTCCTCGGCCACGATGCGGCGCACCGGCAGATCTTCGTCTCCGGGCGCTGGAACGACTGGATCAGCATCATCCTCGGAGACCTGCTGGTCGGGATGAGCTACGGGTGGTGGCAGCACAAGCACACGCGTCACCACGCGAACCCGAACAAGCTGGCGGCGGACCCCGACATCGAGCTTCCCGTGATCGCCGTCACGGCCGAGACCGCGATGAAGCACCGCGGTCCGGTGCTCGCCTGGCTGCGGGGGCATCAGGGACTGCTGTTCTTCCCGATCCTGTTCCTCGAGGGGATCTCGCTGCACGCATCGAGCGTCCGGCGGGTGCTCGCCCGCGGTCGTCTGGAACGGCGCTGGGTCGAGATCGTGTTCCTGAGCGTGCGGATGATCGGCTACCTGGTGCTGGTCTTCCTGGTGCTCTCGCCCGGCATCGCCTTCGTGTTCCTCGCGGTCCAGCTCGGCCTGTTCGGGTTCTACATGGGCGTCGCGTTCGCACCGAACCACAAGGGGATGCCGGTCGTCCCGCGCGACATGACAGTGGACTTCCTCCGTCGCCAGGTGCTGATGAGTCGTGACATCCGCGGTGGCAGGGCCATCGACGTGGCGATGGGCGGCTTGAACTACCAGATCGAGCATCACCTGTTTCCCTCGATGCCTCGCCCGCATCTCCGGCGGGCCGCGCCGATCATCGCCGCCTACTGTCGTGAGCAGGACGTGCGCTATACGCAGACCGGCCTGTTCGCCTCGTATGCGATCGTCGTCCGGTACATCAACAGGGTCGGGTTGGGGGAACGAGATGTGTTCAGCTGCCCGCTGGTCGAGCAGCGGAGCGCGATCGGTTGATCAGCGCCGCTTCGCGAGTCGCGCTTCGAGGTTGGCCTGCACTGCCGGCCACTCCGGCTCGATGATCGAGAACTCGACACTGTCGCGCAGGGCACCGTTGCGGTAGCGCGACATCGCGCGCATCACGCCGTCCTGCTTCGCGCCCAGGCGCTCGATGGCGGCCCTCGACTGGAAGTTCACCCACTGCGTGGTGAGGCCGACCCGGAACACGCCGAGCGTCTCGAAGGCGTGGCGGAGCAGCAGCAGCTTCGACTCGGCGTTCGTGCCGGTGCCGTGCGCCGACGGTCGGTTCCAGGTGTAGCCGATGTGCAGGCGGGGGACGGAATCATCGATGTCGTAGTACGTTGTCATCCCGATTGCGCGCCCGGCCGCATCGAAGGCGGTGAACGGCACCATCTCGCCTTTCTCGCGCAGTGCGATCCGTCGATCGATCTCAGCGGCGACGCCGTCCGGAGCGGGCACCGAGGTGTACCAGGCGGTCTGCCACAGGTCGCCCTCTTCGACCGCTTCCACGAGCGCATCATGGTGGGCGCGCTCCAGTGGGCGGAGCTCGACGAGCGCTCCGGTCAGCGTGACGGCGGCGGGTGCGACGAGGAAGGCCATGGGCCTATTCAACCAGCGCGCAACGCGCTCGCGCTCACGCCGCGGCGAAGCGTTGCGACCACTGGTGTGCACCCATCCTGGGGTCGAGGTAGGTGGTGTCGCCGATACGCTGCAGGAGCTCCTGGAAGGCGATCACGAGTTCGATGGTCACGCCGAGTTCGAACGCCAGGCTGGCACGATGGGTGCCGCGCAGCGCCTCGGCCGCTGCATATGCTGCGGGGGTGATCAGGAGCCGGGCGGCCCACGCGTCCGCCTGTCGCTCCTGGCGGCGACGGAGCGAGGCGTGCGTCGTCACCGTGTGGCCGAGTACCGCGTGTCCGAGCTCGTGTGCGAGCACGCTGCGCATGGTGCGCGCGCTCATGCCGGGGTCGAGTCGGATGCTGCGCGATGCGTGATCGTATCCACCGAGGGTCCGGCCGGGCCGCTCGATCAGTCGGAGTCCCTGCTCGTCGACGAGTCGGAGGAGGTCGTCCATGCTTTCCCTACTGGTAGAGATCGTCGGTGTCGCCCTCATGCCCGAGCGCCGAGTCGAAGGCGACTTCTGGGACATCTTCACCGAGGCCGCCGACATTCGTGCGGCGACGGAACGGTGTGAGCACACCGGCTGCCGTGCCGCTGTCGGCCCGGAGTCGCTCTTCGGCTCGCGCGAACACGATGTGGGGCTCGACGTGCAGTGCGGCGCACACCGAGTACACGGTCGGGACGGGGATCGCGCGTTTGCCGGTGACGTAGTTGTCGAGCGCGCTCCGGGCGATCCCGATCTCGCGCGACATGGCGGCGATGCTGCTCCCCGCAGCCGCGATCTCCGCACGCAGCTGGCGCCCGACTGCGGCGTTGAACTCCTCGGCAGGTGTCTTCACGCGAGTCACGATAGCACCGGTATGCATCCAATATGCTGTCATATCGCTTCGGGCGGCCGTTGTGCGAACCCACTCGGGGCGATAGTGTCGTCGGGTGACGACAGATGCGAGACAGGTGGTGGCATCTGCGGTGATCTCGCAGTTGACGACCGCGGAACGCTCGATCGACTGGCTCGCCGATGAGATGCGGATGAGCCGGTCGATGTTGCGGCGGAAGCTGTCCGGAGATGCTGACCTCACCGTCACCGACCTGGCCGAGGTCGCTGCAGCGCTCGGCATCTCGCCGACCGTCCTCGTGCCGCCCGGCCGCCCGTCGTCCTGAGGACGCACTCGGCGGCGGAGTATCGTGGCCGACATGAAGACTGTTCCGTTCGGGTCCACCGTCGCGCCCTCCGTCATCGCCGGGATGATGCGCATCGACGACAAAGACGATGCACACATCCGCGAGCTGTACCGCGCTGCGCGTGACGCGGGCATCGACTTCTTCGACCACGCCGACATCTACGGCGGCAGCATGCATCACTGCGAGTCGCGATTCGCCGACGCGCTGCAGCTGAGTGCTGCCGAGCGCGACGAGATCGTGCTGCAGACCAAGTGCGGCATCGTGCCGGCACAGGGCATGTTCGATTTCTCCTACGAGCACATCGTGACCCAGGTCGAAGGCTCGCTCCGCGCGCTGCGCACCGACCGACTCGACGTGCTCCTGCTGCACCGCCCCGACGCGCTCGTCGAGCCGGAGGACGTGGCCAGGGCCTTCGACGAGCTGGAGGCCGCCGGCAAGGTGCGCGCCTTCGGCGTCTCGAACCACACGCCGCGGCAGATCGATCTGCTCCGCACGGCGGTGAAGCAGCCGCTGATCGCGAACCAGCTGCAGCTGTCGATCACGCACGCGCCGATCATCGCGCAGCCGATCGCGATGAACATGGCCGGCGAGGACCAGGCTGTCGTGCGCGATGGCGGGGGCATCGTCGAGTACTGCCGGATCAACGGCATCACGGTGCAGGCCTGGTCGCCGTTCCAGGGCGGATTCTTCACCGGCGTGTTCCTGGGGAACCCCGAGTACGCCGAGCTGAATGCCGTGATCGATCGGCTCGCCGCCGCCTACGACGTCACGCCCATCGCGATCGCCACGGCATGGATCACCCGTCACCCCGCCAACATGCAGGTCGTGCTCGGCACCACCACACCGCAGCGTGTGCAGGATGCCGCGGCCGGCGCCGACATCGAGCTGACTCGCGCGGAGTGGTACGAGCTGTTCCGTGCGGCGGGTCATCTGCTCCCATAGTCGGTCGCGTTCTCGCGCGCCATCCCCGGGCGCGATCACGCGGCGTCGTCTACCCTGAGACCATGCCGTTCCTGTTCTCGATCCTCGTCATCGCGCTGATGATCGGTGCGCTGATCGACATCATCACGCGCGACGATTCCCAGGTGAAGCACCTGCCGAAGATGGTGTGGATCATCGTCGTGATCCTGCTGCCGCTCATCGGCGGGCTGCTGTGGTTCGGTCTCGGGAGGGACTACGGCGAGGGTGGCATCCCGATCCCTCGGATGCGTCGGGCGGAGCGCACGTCGCCCTCCGCCGTCGATCTGCGCCCGGCGCCGCCCGTCGACACCAGGACGACCGAACAGCAGATCGCCGACCTCGACCGCGAGATCGAGGAGTGGCGTCTGCGGCAGGAGCTCGAGAAGCGCAAGCCCGAGACCGACGAGCAGGACCAGGCATGACCGCGGCGAAGCGCGCGGTGCTCGGCGGAGGCTCAGGGTTCCTCGGCACGGCGCTGCGGCGCGCGCTCGAGGCGGACGGCTATCAGGTCAGCGTGATCGGCCGGGCGGGGCTTGATGCGCGCTGGGACGACCCCGACGCGATCCTCCGACTCGTCGACGGCGCCGATCTGCTGATCGGACTGGCCGGCAAGCCCATCGACGTCCGCTTCACGGATGCCAATCGCGAGGAGTTCCTCCGATCACGGCTGGACACCACACGTGCCCTGCATGATGCGGTGGAGCGGTCCGCGAACCCGCCGGCGGTCTGGATGAACGCCAGCAGCGCCACGGTCTATCGCTACGCGCTGGATCGTCCGCAGACCGAGGACGACACGGACTACGACACCGGGTTCTCTCCGGACGTCGCCCTCGCCTGGGAGGACGAGTTCCTCACGGGCGAGTTGCCCGGCACCAGGCGCGTCGCGCTGCGCATCACGATCGTCATCGGCGACGGTGCGGCGACAGCGCTGTTCTTCACGCTCGCGCGCTTCGGCCTCGGCGGGCCGCAGTTCGACGGCTGGTGGTTCCGGCACAACCGCTACCGCGGGATCGGGCCGCACCCGACGGAACCTGAGCATCCGCTCGGACACCGCTCGCACGGGCACCAGCGGTTCAGCTGGATCCACGTCGACGACTTCGTCGGTGCGGTGCGGTTCATCCGCGACGATCCGACGATCGAGGGCGTGGTCAACCTCTCGGCGCCGACCCAGACCGACAACCGCGGCCTGATGGCGACGCTGCGCCGGGTCGTGGGGATGCCGTTCGGTCTTTCCTCCTGGCGCTTCATGTTGGAGCCGGCGATGTGGGTGCTGCGCAAGGAGCCGGAGCTGGTGCTGAAGAGCCGCTGGGTCGCGCCCAAGGTGCTGACGGATGCCGGGTACGAGTTCACGTATCCCGAGCTGGAGCCTGCGCTCCGGGACGCCTGGGAGCAGCGGAAGCGCTGATCGCCGGGCCGCGCCTCACGCCGAGGGGCGGGATGGCGCAGGGCGGAGCAGGCGGTCGAGGAGCGCGAGCGCCTCGTGCTGCGGCGCGGTGTCGTCGAGCAGCCACTGCGTCTGCAGGCCGTCGGATGCCGCCACGATGAGGGCGGCGACCGCCTGAGGGTCGAGGTCGTCGCGGATCCGCCCCCTGGACTGCTGCTCACGGACGGACTCCGCGATGTTCTCGCGGATCGTGGCGAAGCGGATCGTGGCGAACTCCCTGGCGACCGGGTGCCCCTCTTCGAGCGCCGAGGCGACGAGTGTCGAGTAGAGCTGGACGAGCCCCGGGACCTCGCGGTTCGTCCGAGCGGATGCGATCATCCGCTCCACCGGCGTCGCGTCGTGGAGTTCGGTGTCCGGGCGAAGGTCCGGCCGGTTGCTCTCGTCGTAGACCGCGACGAGGAGTGCTTCGAGCGATCCGAAGTAGTGGCTCAGCGCCGCGTGCGTGACGCCGACCTCGCGGGCGATCGCTCGGAGGCTGGTGCGGTCCGCGCCGCGTTCGGCGAAGACCTCGATCGCACGGTCGAGAATCTCCTGTCGGCGGGCGACCCCCTTGGCGTAGGCGCCGCGCTGGCGTGATGCGTCTTCCTCGGGCATGAGCTGAGTCTAGCCAATGAAAACTTCCATGTGGAGGTATTGGGTGCTAGCGTGCTTCCGACGGGTGAACCGCCCGCACGTCACCGACGACCGAAGGAGAGACCAGTGACGATCCAGACTTCCATCCAACTGTTCACGATCAAGGACGAGCTGGAGGCCGACCTCGAAGGCTCGCTCGCTGCCGTCGCCGCCCGCGGATTCACCGCGGTCGAGCCCTACGACTTCGTCCGCCGTGCGGCGCCGATGGCGGATGCGCTCGCCGCGGCAGGTCTCACGGCACCGTCCGGGCACGCCTTCCTCGCGTCAGAGTCGTTCGTGAATCCCGACGGCAGCGGCACCACGCTGCCCGTCCCGTCGCCCGCTGAGGTCTTCGCCGCCGCGAAGGTGCTCGGCATGGACACCGTGATCGATCCCTACACGGAACCGGCTCGCTGGGAGTCCGTCGCACAGATCGAGGAGACGGCTCGGCTCCTGAACGCCGCAGCCGAGATCGGGGCCGGCGTCGGCATCCGCGTCGGATACCACAACCATGCCCACGAGCTGGAAGCCGTGTTCGACGGCGTCACCGGTCTCGAGGTGCTCGCAGGGCTTCTCGACGAGCGCGTCGTGCTGGAGGTCGACCTGTACTGGGTCGCCCGCGGCGGGGTCGACCCTGTGGCGCTGCTCCAGCGTCTCGGCAACCGCGTGATCGCGGTGCACGCCAAGGACGGCACGCTCGACCCTGCGCTCGTGAACGCCTATCCGCCAGCCGACCAGGTGCCTGCCGGCGAGGGCACAGTGCCGCTCGTCGAGGCGATCGCCGCAGCGCCTGCGCTCGAGCTCGCGATCGTCGAGTTCGACCACTATGAGGGCGACCTCTTCGATGCGATCGAACGCAGCCGCGTGTACCTCGACGAGAAGGTGGCCGGCTGATGGCGGTCGCCGCATCCTCGGCCGGCGCAGGCCCCGTCGGCGTCGGCATCATCGGGGCGGGGAACATCAGCGACCAGTACCTCACGAATCTGACGACCTTCCCCGATGTGCGCGTGCTCGCCGTCGGAGATGTGATCGAGGAGCGCGCCCGCGCGCAGGCCGACAAGTACGGGGTGCCGCGTGCCGGCGGCGTCGAGGTCGTGCTCGACGATCCGGAGATCGACATCGTCGTGAACCTCACGATCCCGGCCGTGCACGTCGAGGTCTCGGAGGCGATCGTCGCCGCAGGCAAGCACGTCTGGACCGAGAAGCCGATCGGCGTGAGCCGCGAGGAGTCCCGCCGACTGCTGGAGAGGGCGGATGCCGCCGGCCTCCGCGTGGGCGTCGCGCCGGACACCGTGCTCGGACCCGGCGTGCAGACGGCCAAGCGTGCGATCGCGCGTGGTGACATCGGCCGTCCGCTCTTCGCACAGACGACGTTCCAGTGGTCAGGGCCGGAGATCTTCCACCCGAACCCTGCATTCCTGTACGCCAAGGGCGCAGGTCCGCTGCTCGACATGGGGCCGTACTACGTCTCAGCGCTCGTGCACGTGTTCGGTCCAGTCGCCTCGGTGGCGGCCCTCGGGCTGCAGGGCACGCCGACGCGTCGAGTGCAGGTCGGCGAGCTCGCCGGTCAGGAGTTCCCCGTCGAGATCCCGTCGACGCTGAGCGTGCTGATGGACTTCGAGCAGGGTGGGCAGGCGCAGAGCGTGTACAGCACCGACTCGCCCGTCATCCGGCAGGGGATCGTCGAGATCACCGGCACCGAGGGGACGATCGTGATTCCCGACCCGAACACCTTCGGCGGCGCGATCACGATCACCCGTCCGCTTCGTCGGCTGTTCGTGCCGCCGGAGCCGGTCGAGCAGGAGGTCGTCGACGTGGCGCAGGAGGGCGTGCTCTCCGGCCGCGGCGTCGGTCTGCTCGACATGGCGCGTTCGATCGCGGCTGGACGCCCGCACGTGGCGACCGGCGAGTTCGGCTTCCACGTGCTCGACACGCTGCTCTCGATCGAGGAGGCGGCGGAATCTCGCAGCTTCGTCACGGTCGAGAGCACACTCGATCAGGTCGGCGCGATCGACGCCGCCTTCGATCCGTTCGAACGCACGCTCTGACGGCAGTCGATGCGGCGGTGAGGGCGGTCAGCCGTTCTCACCGCCACCGTCGGGATCCGGTGATCAGTGCGGGAGCCGGGACTCAGCGCTCGCGCAGGCGCACCAGCCGCTCGTGCCCGGTCTCCTCGAGCTCGGTGATGTCGTCGCGCGACTTCAGGAAGTCGGAGAACGAGCGGTAGCCGAGGGCCTTCTCGCTGAACGACGGGTCCATGCGGCGCATATGCGTCTTCACGGCTGAGCTGTGCAGCCACTCGTCGGCATCCGCCTTGTCGTGGCCGAGCCGCAGCGCGCGCTCCAGGAGCTGCGTCGCCTCGCCCTGCTCGTCGAGCTTCACCTCGGCCGGCTCCTCGACCTTCGCGGGGCTCTTGGCCCTCCGGGTCTTCGGGGCAGCCTTGGCCTTGACGGTCGTGTCTGCTGCGCCGGCCGCCTCGACGGGTTCGGCCGTGCTCGCCGGGGTCTCGACGACAGGCACCACCGGCTTGCTCGGTCGCACCACGCCGGTCAGCGAGTCGTAGGCCTCGAACTCGTCGCAGGCCGCGGCGAGCGACTTCGCGGTCGAGCCGGCCACGCCGACACCGATCACATAGCGTCCGAGCCGCTTGCAGCGCTGCGCGAGCGGCACGTAGTCGCTGTCGCCGGCCACGATCACGACGTGCGTGAGGTCGGGCAGGCGGAACATGTCCTCCACGGCGTCCACGGCGAGACGGATGTCGGCGCCGTTCTTGGCATATGCCGCCGCCGGGAAGAGCTGCACCAAGTCGACCGCGCGGGCGACCAGCTGCGAGCGGTACTCGGCGTTGACCGGCGACGACCAGTCCGCGTACGCGCGGGTGAGCACCAGGGTGCCGAAGGAGGCGGCGTAGTCGATGATCGCGCCGACCTCGATCATGGCCCGGCTGAGCCGATCGACGACATCGGGGTCGTTCGGGTTCTCGGCGATCCGCTGGCGGTCCTTGCCGTAGGCGTTGCGCCCGTGCACCCGGTCGTACCAGGAGATGACGATGTTGTCGAAGTCGAGGTAGACGGCGACGCGCGCGTCGGTGGTCTCAGCCACGGTCGGCCTCCTCGCTCGGGTAGCTGACACCGATCTGGCGGCGGATCTCGTCGAGCGTGCCCATGATGGCCACGGTCTCGGCGATGGGGAGCAGGTCGCCTGCGAGGTTTCCCTCACGCACCAGGCGCTCGGCGGCGAGCGCCTCGAACTGCATGCCTCGCCCGCCGTTCTCGGGATCGAGGCGTCCGTCGAACTCCTCGAGCACGGTGCCGTCCGGCGCCACGACGCGGAAGGTGGTGGGGGAGTACCAGACGCCGTCGATGTCGATGCGCGCCTTCGTGCCGAGGATCAGGGCCGTGTTCGGGCCTGCTGCACGCGAGGAGGACAGGCTGGTCGAGACCGCGCCGCCCTCGTGCGTCATGACGGTGGCGACCTCGGCATCCGCCCCGGTCTCGATCAGCCGCGCGACGCTGTGGATGCCGGTGGGCGCACCGAGGATGTCCCAGATGAACGAGATCGGGTAGATGCCGAGATCGAGCAGCGCACCGCCGCCGAGCTCGAGGGCGTTCAGCCGGTGGGCAGGATCGGAGGGCAGCAGCTGCGTGTGGTCGACCGTGACGGCGCGGATGTCGCCGAGCGTGCCGTCGGCGATGATCTCGCGGACGCGGAGCATGTGCGGGAGATATCGGGTCCACATGGCCTCGGTGACCAGCAGACCGCGCTCGGCAGCGAGCTGCTGCAGGTCCTCGGCCTCGGCGCGGTTGAGCGTGAACGCCTTCTCGACCAGCACGTGCTTGCCGTGCTCGAGTGCGAGGCGAGTGTTCGCGTGGTGCATCGGATGCGGCGTGGAGACATAGATGATGTCGACGTCGGGGTCGGCGACGAGGGCCTCATAGGACGAGTGCGCGCGCGGGATGTCGAAGCGTGCGGCGAACGCGTCGGCCGACTCCTGCGAGCGTGATCCCACCGCGACCAGATCGAGTCCTGCGGTGCGCAGATCGGATGCGAACGAGCCGGCGATGCCGCCGGTTGCGAGGATTCCCCAACGAAGACCAGTCATCGTCTCAGCGTAGAGGGTATGGCGGGTGTGACGGACTGTTGCACCGTGTGACCTCCGGCATCGGCGGCGTGGTCGGCCTCCTCGTGGCCCTTCTACCGTGGCGGCATGACCGAACCTCTCATCATCGGCGCCATGGTGCGCACGCTCGGTGCCTACCCGTCCGGCTGGCGCCAGGAGGGCGCACATCGAGACCCAGCGGGTGACGCCGAGATCCTGCGTCGTGTCGCGCAGGCGGGTGAGGATGCCGATCTCGACTACCTGTTCTTCGGGGACTGGCTGGCCACCGGGCCCGACCTGGAGTTCCGCGATCCCTATCTGCTCGCCCGGATCGACCCCGTGAGCGCCGTGCTGTTCCTCGCCGGCATCACCTCCCGCATCGGACTCATCGCGACCGTCAACGCGACCTACGCCGACCCCTATACGACCGCGAGGTCGCTGGCCTCCCTCGACGTGCTCACCCACGGTCGGGCCGGGATCAATCTCGTCACCGGCGCAGAGCCCCGTGCCGCAGGGAACCACGGCCGCGATGCGCATGCCGACAACGTGAGCCGCTACGACCGCGCGGAGGAGTTCGTCACCGCGCTGCGCCGGCTGTGGGATTCGTGGAGCGAGGACGCCTGGATCGCGGATGCCGCGCGCGGCGTGCTCATCGATCCGGATGGCCTCCGCGCAGCCGACCTTCGGGGCGCGCACCTCAGCGTCACCGGACCGTTGAACGTGGCTCGACCGCCGCAGGGGCAGATCCCGATCGTGCACGCAGGCACCTCGCCGCGCTCCCGCGCGCTCGCAGCGACCGAGGCCGATCTCGCCCTGATCGCGGCGCCGGTGCTCGTCGATGCGATCGAGGTGCGCAGGACACTCCGCGGGCTCGCTGCAGATGCCGGTCGCGACCCCGATGGTCTCAAGGTGATCGCCCCGGTCCTACCGGTCGTCGCTGACACCGATGCCGATGCGCACCGCATCGTCGAACGACTGCTGGCGCTGGTCCCGCTCGCCGAGGGGCACCAATCCGCTCGGACGGCGTTCCCCGCCAATCGCACGGTGGCGGCGCTGGCCGATGCGCTGGCGGTCGACCCGGACGATGCGCTCAGGCACGCGGCCTTCGACAGCCCGGTGACCGAGGCGGAGCACGAAGGCTCGGCGGCGGAGGCGCCGCACTCATCGAGCGCGTGGCCCGCATCGCCGGACTCGGGATCGCGGATCGTGCGGGATCGCGGCATCCGCTCACCTGGCGGCATCTCGTCGCAGCGCACGCCGTTCCCGCCGCGTTCGTGGTCAGCGATGCGTCGACCATCGCCGACCACTTCGAGACCTGGCGCGATCAGGGCGCCGCAGACGGGTTCAATGTGCTCTCGGCATTCCAGCCAGCGCAGTTCGAGGCGTTCACGGCGCTCGCCGTCCCGGAGCTCCGTCGCCGCGGCCTGCTCGGACGTGACGGCTCGACGCTCCGCGAGCGGCTCGGCGTCGCCGCGACCGCCGCGGAACCCGCGCTCTCGACCACCTGACCAGACGTCTCGTGACGCCGCATGACGTGCGGCGTCGGACCGTGACATCGCCTTCGCGGCGTCCGTTCCGTCGTCTCTAGCGTGACAACCACACCGCACGCACCACCGATCACCCTGCACTGCATGCACCCCCACCCGCCCAGGAGGCCCTTCCCATGAACCGCCGCACCGTCCGCGCCGCAGCCGTCGCCCTCCCGTTCGTGATGGCGGCCGGCCTCGTCGCCTGCTCCTCGTCACCCGCACCGGCCAACGCGCCGGCCGCCGCGGGCGATCCCGTCACGGGCGGCACGCTCACCTACCTCGAGCACCAGACCTACACGAATCTGTATCCGCCGCAGGCCGGGTTCTATCCGAACGGCGGCATCGTCAACAACATCGCCGCACGCCTCACCTGGCAGAACCCGGACACGCTCGAGATCGAACCGTGGATCGCGTCCGACTGGACCGTGAACGACGACGCGACGGAGTACACGTTCAACCTCAATCCGGACGTCAGCTTCTCCGACGGCACGGTGCTCGACGCCGCGGCGGTCGCGAAGAACTTCGACACGTACGGACTCGGCGACGCGGACCGCGGGCTGACGATCTCGGAGGCGATCAACAACTACGCCAGCAGCGAGGTCGTCGACGACGACACCGTCACCTTCCGCTTCTCGGCACCGTCGCCCGGGTTCCTGCAGGCCACCTCGACCATCAACTCCGGCCTGCTCTCGCCCGAGACGCTCGACGGCACGATCGAGGACTTCGGAGCAGGCAACGCGCAGGAGATCATCGGCTCCGGCCCCTTCACCGTGACGGACGAGAAGCTCGGCACCGAGTACACGCTCACCGCCCGTGACGACTACGAGTGGGCGCCGGAGAGCGCCGAGAACCAGGGCCGCGCGTACCTCGATGCGGTGCACGTGCTCGTGACGCCGGAGGACTCCGTCCGCATCGGCTCGCTGCTCGCAGGCCAGGCGGACTACGTGCGCTACGTGCAGGCATTCGACGAGGACCGCGTCGAGAGCGCCGGCTTCACCCTCTACGCGCCGCAGACCCGCGGTGTGAACAACGCGATCAGCCTGCGCCCGAGCAACCCGCTCCTCACCGACATCCGCGTCCGCCAGGCGCTGGTGGCTGCCGTCGACTCGCAGGAGATCGTCGACACCCTGTTCACCGAGAACTACCCGGTCGCGACGTCGGTGCTCTCGTCCGAGGCCATCGGCTTCAAGGACGAGTCCGAGCACTACGTGTACGACCCCGACAAGGCGGAGGAGCTGCTCGACGAGGCCGGCTGGACGCCCGGTTCGGATGGCATCCGTGAGAAGGACGGCGAGCGCCTGGCGATCACGGTCTACGAGGCCAAGCCCCAGCCGCTGTCGAAGCAGACGCTCGAGCTGGTCGCGCAGCAGCTGGCGAAGGTCGGCGTCGAGCTCACCGTCAAGCCCGGTGACGCCGGCAGCTACGCCGAGGACACCCGCGATCCGAACAAGACCGGCTTCTACCACTCGATGGTCGGACGCGCGGACCTCGACGTGATCAAGAGCCAGTACTTCACCAAGAACCGTGACACGCTCATCTCGAACGACGCCGAGCTCGACTCGCTGCTGCTCGCCGTGGCATCCGAGCCAGACGCCGACAAGCGCATCGCGGCCTCGCAGGCCGTGCAGGACTACATCGCCGAGCAGGCGTACGTGATCCCGCTCTTCGAGGAGCCGCAGGTCTACGGCACCGCCACCTACGTGCAGGGCGTGGCCTTCGAGTCCGTCGGCCGCCCCACGTTCTCCGGTGTGTGGCTGCAGGAGCATTGATGCTGTTCGTCCTCCGACGAGCCGGGCAGGCCGCGATCGTGCTGATCGCGGCCTTCACGGCCACGTTCTTCCTGCTGCAGCTGCTGCCAGGCGACGCGATCCTGATCAAGTTCTCCGATCCGAGCCTCGGCCTCTCGCCGGAGCAGCTCGACAGCATCCGTGCGACCTACGGCGCCGACCTGCCGTGGTGGGAGCAGTACCTGCACGCCGGGCTCGGCTTCCTGGCCGGTGACTTCGGGTACTCGACGCAGTTCGGCACCCCGGTGCTGACCATGCTCGCCGAGGCGCTGCCGTCGACGCTGCTGCTCGCATCGCTCGGTCTGGTCGTGGCGTTGCTGATCGCGGTGCTCGTCGCAGGGCTGTCATCGCTCGCCCGATTCGAGTGGCTGCGCAGCGGCCTGCGGCAGGTGCCCGGTCTGTTCGTGGCCGTTCCCGTGTTCTGGCTCGGCATCCTGCTGATCCAGGTGTTCTCGTTCGGGCTCGGCTGGGTGCCGATCGTCGGAGCGGACCCGGTCGCAGGACTCATCCTGCCGGTGCTCACGCTCGCGGTGCCGATCTCGGCACCGCTCGCGCAGGTGCTGGTCCGCGCGATCGACCAGGTGCAGGCGCAGCCGTTCATCACCGTCGTGCGGGCCAAGGGCGCTCCGCCGGTCTGGGTGCTCACTCGTTCCGTCGCTCGCAACGCCGCACTGCCGACGCTCACGATCGCCGGTGTGCTGTTCGGCGAGCTCGTCGGTGGGGCCGTCGTCACCGAGACCGTGTTCGGACGCACCGGCATCGGACGCCTGACAGAGCAGGCCGTCGCGAACCAGGACATCCCGGTGCTCCAGGGCGTGGTGCTGCTGTCGGCGCTCGGCTTCGTGCTGATCAGCTTCGCGGTCGACCTGGTCACCCCGCTCATCGATCCGCGCCAGCGGCGCGTGGTCCGTGCCACGCCGCGACGCGCACTCCAGGAGGTGCCGGCATGACGATCCCCGTCCTGAGTCAGGAGGCGACCGCGCAGGCGGCTGGGCAGACGAACGCCCCCGAGACGGATGCTCCGGTCACGGCGCCGCTCGCCCAGCGGGCGCGCCGGCGGCATCCCTGGGATCTGTATCTCGCGATCCTCGTCGTGGCCCTCGCCGTGCTCTGCGCCGTCGTCCCCTCGATCTTCGCGCCGGGCGACCCGCTGACAGGCACGCCGGCCGACAAGCTGCTGCCGCCGAGCGCGGCGCACTGGTTCGGCACCGACACCCTCGGCCGCGACCTCTTCGGACGCGTCGTGCACGGTGCGGTGCACTCCCTCTCCGGTGCACTCATCGCCGTCACGGTCGGCCTCGCGCTCGGCACGCTGCTCGGCGCGATCGCCGGCGCACTCGGCGGTGTCATCGACGACATCCTGATGCGCGTCGTCGACGTGCTGCTCGCGATCCCTGGTCTGCTGCTGTCGCTGTCGGTGATCATCCTGCTCGGCTTCGGCACCGTCAACGCCGCGATCGCGGTCGGCCTCGGCAGCGTCGCCGCGTTCGCCAGGCTCATGCGGGCCGAGGTCGCTCGCGTGCGTCGCACCGAGTTCGTCGAGGCGGCCTACGGCAGCGGTGCCACGTTCCTCGCGGTGCTCTGGCGGCACGTGCTGCCGAACTCGCTCACCCCGATCGTGGCGCTCGCCGCACTGCAGTTCGGCACCGCGATCCTCGCCATCTCGACGCTGGGCTTCCTCGGCTACGGTGCGCCGCCGCCCACGCCGGAATGGGGTCTGCTGATCGCCGAGGGACGCAACTACGTCGGCACAGCGTGGTGGCTCACGGCGCTGCCGGGTCTCGTGGTCGTCGCGGTCGTGCTCAGCGCCAATCGCATCAGTCACCGCATCGGAAGGGATGCCCGATGAGCGTTCTCAGCGTCGACGACCTGCGGGTCTCCTATGCCGGTCGCACCGCACGTCGCGAGGTCGTGCACGGCGTCTCCTTCGAGATCGGCGAGGGCGAGACCCTGGCTCTGGTCGGGGAATCCGGCTCCGGCAAGTCCACCACCGCGCATGCGCTGCTCGGGCTGCTGCCGAGCGGCGGCACGATCGACGGCGGCCGGGTGCGCCTCGGCGAACTCGAGATCTCCGGCTGGTCGGATCGCGCACTGCGCAGCATCCGCGGGCCCGAGATCGGACTCGTGCCGCAGGATCCGACCACCTCGCTCAACCCGGTGCGCTCGATCGGCGCCCAGGTCGAGGAGGTGCTGCGCCTGCACGGACACCGCGACGGGCGTGCTCGCCGCGCGAGGGTGATCGAGCTCCTCGACCGGGTGGGCATCGACGATCCCGATCTGCGGGCGCGGCAGTATCCGCACGAGCTCTCCGGCGGCATGCGGCAGCGGGTGCTGATCGCGACGGCGATCGCCCTGCAGCCGAGACTGCTGATCGCGGATGAGCCGACCAGCGCGCTCGACGCCACGGTGCAGCGGCGCGTGCTCGACCTGCTCGACGAGCTGCGCCGCGAGGAGGGGACGAGCATTCTGCTCGTGACGCACGACCTCGGTGTCGCCGCAGACCGAGCCCAGCGGCTGGTGGTGCTGAAGGACGGTCGCATCGTCGAGCAGGGCGCCAGTGCCGCGGTGCTGGATGCCCCGAGCGACGCGTACACGCGGCAGCTGCTCGCGGATGCTCCGGCGTTCACGACCGGATTCCGCCGTCCCGATGCGCCGCCGTTCCTCCGAGATGCCGCCGCAGTCGCAGCCGAGAACCCGTATGCGATCGTCGCGGAAGGCCTCGTCAAGGAGTTCAAGGTCGCCGGGCGGGGGCAGTTCTGCGCCGTCGATGACGTCTCGTTCCGCGTCCGTCGCGGCACGACGCACGCGCTGGTGGGGGAGTCGGGGTCGGGCAAGACGACGACCGCTCGCCTGATCACGCGCTTCGAGCGGCCGGATGCCGGTTCGATCGAGGTCGCGGGCGACGACGTGACGACCGCGTCGGCTGAGCGGCTGCGAGCGCTGCGGCGACGCATCCAGCTCGTGTACCAGAACCCCTTCGCCTCGCTGGATCCGCGTCAGCAGATCGTCGACATCGTCGCAGAGCCGCTGCAGAATTTCCGAGCGGGCTCGCGACGGGAGCGTCGCGAGCGCGCACTCGCCCTGATCGATCGGGTGTCGTTGCCGTCCGACGTGGCCCAGCGCACCCCGCGCGAACTGTCCGGCGGGCAGCGTCAGCGCGTCGCCATCGCCAGGGCACTGGCGATCGATCCGGAGATCGTGGTGCTCGATGAGGCCGTGTCGGCGCTCGACGTCACGGTGCAGGCACGCATCCTCGAACTGCTGACCTCGCTGCAGGCAGAGCTCGGCCTCACCTACCTGTTCATCTCGCACGACCTCGCGGTGGTGCGACGGATCAGCCACACGGTCTCGGTGATGCGCCGCGGGCGGATCGTCGAGGAGGGGGCCACCGAGGAGCTCTTCCACTCGCCGCAGCACGACTACACCCGGGAACTGCTGGCCGCAGTGCCCGGGCGAACGGAGACGACCGTATGACCGCCCCCACGATCGCGTTCTTCACGCGACTGCTCGACGACGCCTCGCCGTCGGAGCGCTATGCGCTCGCGGCCGAGCAGATCCAGCATGCCGAGCACCATGGCGTCGGACGTGCCTGGGTCGCGCAGCACCACTTCCACGCTGCCGAGGGCGGTCTGCCTTCGCCGCTCGTGTTCCTCGCCCACGTCGCGGCGCAGACCTCGCGCATCCGTCTCGGCACCGGGGTGATCACGCTGCCGCTCGAGGATCCGGTGCGAGTCGCGGAGGATGCCACGGTCGCCGATCTGCTCTCCGGCGCTCGCCTCGATCTCGGTCTCGGCAGTGGCGGCACGCCGACCTCCTTCTCGCCCTTCGGCGAAGACGTGAACCACAAGGCGATGACCTACGACCGCAAGCTCAGGGTGCTCCTCGACGCACTCGCCGGTCGTGATGTCGGCGAAGGGAACACGCTGTACCCGGATGCCGCATCGGGAGACGGGCCGCCACTGGCCGACCGCGTGTGGCAGGCGACCTTCTCAGCGCCGGGCGGGCATCGCGCTGGCGTGCACGGGCACGGTCTGCTGCTCTCGCGCACGCAGCCTCGTCCGGTGGATGCCCTGCATGCGCCGCTCTCCGCGCTGCAGGATCCGATCATCGACGCGTATCTCGGGGCGCTGCCGGACGGCGTCGCCCCGCGGATCACCGCATCGCGCACCGTCTTCGTCGCCGACGATCGAGCCGAGGCGCTGCGCTTCGCCGAGGTCGGACTCCGCCGCGCGGCCGAGGGGTTCCGCCGACAGGGGCAGACGATCCCAGGCGACTCGATCGACGAGCTGATCGTCGCCCTCGACACCCACCTCGGCACTCCGGAGGAGGTGGCGGCGTCACTCGCAGCCGACGCCGCACTCGCCAGGGCCACCGAAGTCGCGTTCCAGGTGCATTCGGTCGACGCCCCGCACGCACACGTGCTGCGGTCGATCGAGCTCTTCGCCGAGCAGGTCGCCCCGGCCCTCGGCTACACCACGACCACGACCACCACTTCGACCCGCAAGGAGCAGGCATGACCACGGACATCGTCGACCGGATCGCGGAGGTGACGCCGGAGCTCGATGCGCTTCGCCGTCGCCGCCCCGTCACCAGGGAGCAGCTGCAGGCGAGCTTCGACGCGCTGTTCCGGCCGGTCTCGACCGAGCACGTGTCGCAGGAGGAGCGCGAGCTGATCGCCGCGTTCGCCACGGCGCTCGCAGGGGCCGATGACGCGACCGCGGTGTTCTACGCGGCGCGCGCCGTCGAGGCGGATGCGCCGCGCGCCGCAGTGGTGCGCTCGGAGGCCGTCGAGTATGCGGTCGCCGGTCCCTTCGGCACCTACACGGAGCTGGGACTGCAGAGCGAGAACACCGAGGGTGCGCGCTACGCGCCGTCCGACGTCGCCACGAGCGCGCTCGGCGAGCGTCTCGCCGCAGCGCTCGCGCACACGCACCTGCTGGTCCTGCGTCCGCGCGAGGCCTCGGGTGCCGATCTCGGTCGCCTCCTGTCGGCGGGATGGTCGGCCGACGGCATCGTGACGCTGTCGCAGCTGGTGGCGTTCCTCGCATTCCAGCAACGAGTGGTCGCCGGACTCCGGACGCTGTCCGCAGCGGGGCTCGCCGCTCCCGTCGAGAGTGCTCCCGTCGACGGGGCGACCCACGCCGAGGAGGTCGCCGCATGAGCGCCGCCGAGACCGTGCTGCTGCACACCGACGCACCACACCCGCACGACTTCACGCGTGCCGAGGTCGGCTGGACGCCGCATCTGCCGCCACTGGGCGAGGATGAGCTCACCGAGCGCCACTTCGACGGCCTCGTGGACGCGGCCAGGGCGAAGAACGACTACTTCCGACTGCTGGCGCGCGACCCCGAGGTGCTGAAGGCGCGCACCCTGGTCGACAAGGACATCTTCTACAACGCGTCGGAGGGACTGCCGCGTGCAGAGCGCGAGCTCGCCGCGACCGCGGCCTCGCGTCGCAACGGCTGCGTGTTCTGCGCCTCGGTGCACTCCCGATTCGCGGCGCATCACAGCAAGCGCGTCGACGACGTGGATCTGCTGCTCGACGATGGCGTCGACGCCGAGCTCGGCGAGCGCTGGAATGCGGTCGTCGCGGCATCCGTCGCCCTCACCGACACCCCGAACGCCTTCGGGGAGGATGAGATCGCCCGGCTGCGGGCCGCCGGCCTCGATGACCTGGAGATCGCAGACCTCATCCACGGCGCAGCGT
The DNA here is from genome assembly GCF_036823965.1 of Microbacterium sp. GTDB lineage: Bacteria > Actinomycetota > Actinomycetes > Actinomycetales > Microbacteriaceae > Microbacterium. The sequence goes on from NZ_DAITBE010000006.1 coordinate 70,677, forward strand.
TCTTCAACTGGGCGAATCGTCTGATGCTGTCGATCGGGCGGCCGGTGGCTCCGGTCTGAGCAGGACGGGCTGCACAGGGGTCAGGGAACCAGCACGATCTTCCCCGAGGCGGCGTGGGCCTCGACGAGTTCGTGGGCCCGCGCCGCATCGGCGAGGGGGAGCTGCGGACCGAGCTCGATCACGAAGTCGCCGGAGGCGATCAGCGCGATGGTCTCGGGGAGCGCCTCGGCTCGCCAGGCCTGCTCCTGGTCCGTGAGCGGCACGGGCGATCCGCCGGAGAAGGCACGGATGCCGAAGGATGCCGCATCCGGTCCGCGCACGATCGTCGCGATCCGCTCGCGGTCGGGGACCAGGGCGAGCGAGACCTCGATGGCCTCGTCGGTGCCGGCGCAGTCCAGTGCCGCCGTGACGCCGTCGGGGGCGGCCTGCTCGACGCGCTCCTGCAGCCCGTCGCCGTAGGCGACCGGGATCGCGCCGAGGTCGCGCAGCTGTGCATGACGCGAGGGGCTCGCGGTCGCGATGACGGTCACGCCCCAGTCCACGGCGAACTGCACGGCGGCCTGGCCGACCGAGCCGGACCCGGCGTGCACGAGCAGCACGTCGCCCTCGCTCACCTCGAGCGATCGCAGCGCCTGGTAGGCGGTGCCTGCGGGGATGCCGATACCGGCTCCCTCGGCGGCCGTGACGGAATCGGGGAGCAGCGCGAGATGCTTGGGCGAGATCGCGATCGCCGAGGCGTAGGTGCCGTGCGCATCGCGGATCGCGACCCGGTCGCCGACCGCGAAGCCCTCGACGCCTGCGCCGAGCTCGGTGATCACACCGGCGCCGTCGAAGCCGACCGGTCGCGGTTCGGTGATCGGGGGCGACGGGCGCTTCCCGCCGCGGATCTTCGCATCGATGGGGTTCACACCCACTGCCTCGATCGCCACGACGACCTCGCCGTCAGCGGCGACGGGATCGGGGATCTCGGTGAGGTGGAGAACGTCGGGTGAGCCGATTTCCGTGTACACGATCGCGCGAGCCATGCGACCAGGCTACCGTCGCGATCCTGCATTCGGGCGAGATGGATGGCGGGTTCAGCGACCAGAGAGGACCTTCTGGATGCGCTGCGGCGAGACCGGCAGCGCGGTGCCGAGGCGCTGCGCGAACACGCTGACGCGGTACTCCTCGAGCAGCCACCGGGTCTCGACGAGCGCGGGGGCGGCATCCTTCGGCAGCGGGACCACGCCGCCGGCGTCCTGGAACACCGTGACCATCCGCTCGAACTCGCTCATGCGGGTGCGGTCCTTGCCCGGTTCGCTCGCGAGCGTCTTCAGCCGGTCGCGCATGGCCTCGAGGTAGCGGGGGAAGTGCGCCAGTCGGTCGATCCCGGCCGCCGACACGAAGCCGGGATGCAGCAACGCCGTGAGCTGCGTCTTGATGTCGTTCAGCGGGCCGAGCAGGGAGAGCGAGTTCTGGGACTTGATACCGCGCTCCACGTCGCGCGAGAGCGTGAGGATGCGGGCGACGAGCGAGACGGATGCGAAGAGCTCGTCGACGAGCACCGCCGACACGGCATCGCGCACGCGGGCGAACTCGGCGGCGGTACGGACGACGCCCGACCCGCCGGTCGAGGCATCGATCACGCGTCTGGCCACCGCAGCACGGCAGTCCTCGATCAGGGCGGCCGCCGAGGGGTAGCTCGACGCCGCGAGGGCGAGCTTCTCGGGGCTGGTCAGGTGCTGCTGCACGTATGACGAGGGGGAGGGCACTGCGAGCAGCACGAGTCGCAGCACGCCGTCACGGGTCGCCGCCGCTGCGGCGTCCGCCGACGACTCGACGCGCACCGAGACGGTCTTGCCCTGATCGACGATCGCGGGGTAGCCGCGGACGACGCCGCCGGCCACGCGGGTGTCGAGCACCTCGGGGAGGTCGTCGAAGGTCCAGGCGGTCAGGCCGTCCTGCTCGATGTTCGAGGTCGGGCCGTTCGCCGGGCTCAGGGACCCGGGTTGCCGGGGGTGCCTCTGCCGTTGCGGCGCGGCGATCGAGCGCGCCACGCTGGTGCGGGCCCGGTCGGACAGCTCGCCCTGGAGCGCTGTCAGGTCGCGTCCGCTCCCTGCGACCCTGCCGCGTTCGTCCACCGCGCGGAAGTTCATTCGCAGGTGCGACGGCACCCGGTCGTCCTCGAAGTCCGCAGCGGACACGAGCTGGTTCGCGAGCGGCTGGATGAGGCGGGCGAGTGCCTCCTTCAGCGTGCGGCTCGGGAGGCCGCCGTGCGCCTCAGGACCATCGCCGGCGAGCTCGACGCCGAACCTGTCGGCCCAGTCCGCCGCTGGCACCACGTGTCGGCGGATCGCCTTGGGCAGCGCCCGCAGCAGTCCCGTGATGAGCTCGGCCCGCAGCCCGGGCACCTGCCAGTCGAAGCCGCGATCCTCCACCTGCGCGAGCAGCGCCAGCGGGATCACGACGCTCACACCGTCGTCGGCGGCGCCCGGCTCGAAGCGGTACGCGAGACCCAGCACCTGGTCGCCCTGCGTCCAGCGGGTGGGGAAGTCGCTCTGGTCCGCCCTCCCGTCGTCGTCGATCAGGTCGCCCTCGCGCATCGCGAGCAGCTTCGGGGTGGCCGCGAGCGTCTCGCGCCACCACTTCTCGAAGGAGCGCACGTCGAAGACCTCGGCGGGGATGCGCTCGTCGTAGAACCGGAACACGGCTTCGTCGCCGGCGAGGATGTCGCGGCGGCGCTCCCGCTCCTCGAGCTTCTCCAGGCGCTTGCGGAGCTCGGCGTTGCTGCGCCAGAACGCTGACACGCGCTTGTCGAGCCGGCTCGGATCCCACTCGCCCTCCACGAGCGCGTGCCGCACGAACAGCTCGCGCGAGGCGGCGCGGTCGATCCTGGCGAACTGCACCCGGCGGCGCGGGATGATCTCGACCCCGAACAGGGTGACCTTCTCGAACGCGACGGCTGCGCCGGCATCCTTCGACCAGTGCGGTTCGGTCACCTGCCGTTTGGCGAGGTCGCCGGCGAGCGGCTCGGCCCAGGCCGGATCGATCGCGGCGACCGTGCGCGCGAAGGTGCGCGAGGTCTCGACGATCTCGGCGGCCATGACCGCCTGCGGGCTCTTCTTGCGGAGGCCGGAGCCGGGGAAGATCGAGAAGCGGATGCCGCGGGCTCCGCGGTACTCGACCGTGCGGCGTCCCTTCGGCTCCTTGGCGGGGGAGTGCGCCTTGCCGGCAGGGGCGGTGCGCTCGTCGAGGATGCCGATCTGCGACAGCAGGCCGGACAGCAGCGAACGATGGATCGCGTCGGGATCGCTCGCCCCCTGCTGGGTCCCTGTCCCACCCTGGGTCCCTGAGCCTGTCGACGGGTCGTCGATGCGGATCTTCGCCCCGGAGAGCAGCGACCGCAGCTGGCGGTGCACGTCGAACCACTCGCGGACGCGCACGTAGTTCAGGTGCTCCGCGCGGCAGAGCCGACGGAACGCGCTCGAGCCGAGCTCGCGCTGCTGCTCGCGCAGATGGTTCCAGAGGTTCAGGAGCGTGATGAAGTCGCTGGTGGGGTCGACGAAGCGCGCGTGCAGGCGGTCCGCCTCCTCGCGGCGCTCCTCCGGCCGCTCCCTGACGTCCTGGATCGACATGCCTGAGACGATCGCGAGCACGTCGCGCGTGACCTGCGGCGACGACGTCCTCTGGGTCCCTGAGCCTGTCGAAGGGCGCCCTGACTCGATCAGCATGCGTGCGAACCGGGGGTCGATGGGGATGCGCGAGATGTCGCGCCCGATGCGGGTGAGTCGAGCCGCGTCGGAGCCGGACTGCGCTTCGACGGCGCCGAGCTCGGTGAGCAGGTCGAACGCGGCCTTGACACCGCGCGAGTCGGGCGGGGTGAGGAACGGGAAGGCCGTGATGTCGCCGAACCCGAGCGACAGCATCTGCAGGATGACGGAGGCGAGCGAGGTCCGAAGGATCTCGGGTTCGGTGAACTCCAGGCGGCGCTCGAAGTCCTCCTCCGAATAGAGGCGGATCGCGATGCCGTCGCTGATTCGACCGGCGCGGCCGGAGCGCTGATTCGCTGATGCCTGCGAGATGGCCTCGATCGGCAGGCGCTGCACCTTCGAGCGGTTGCTGTAGCGGGAGATGCGAGCGGTGCCGGTGTCGATCACATACTTGATCCCTGGCACCGTGAGGCTGGTCTCGGCGACGTTGGTGGCGAGGATGACGCGGCGGCGGACGCCGGCGACGCGGCTGCGTTCGAACACCCGGTGCTGGTCTGCCGCGGACAGGCGGCCGAAGAGCGGCAGCACCTCGGTGGGGGAGCGCTCGTTCGAGTAGGCGCCGCGCACGGCATCCGCCGCATCGCGGATCTCGGCTTCACCCGGCAGGAAGACGAGCACGTCGCCCGGCGCCTCACGGTCGAGCTCGCGCAGTGCGGCGACGATCGCCGACACCTCGTCCTCGTTCCCGTCGGCCTCGCCCGCTGACTCCTCGGTCTGCGCCCGGTAGCGAATCTCGACAGGGTACGTGCGCCCGGACACCTCGATGATCGGTGCGGGCGTCGGCTGGCTCCCCGAGCCCGTCGAAGGGCTGGCGAAATGCTTCGCGAAGCTCTCGGGATCGATGGTGGCCGAGGTGATGATGACCTTGAGGTCGGGGCGCTCCGGCAGGATGCGCGCGAGGTAGCCGAGCAGGAAGTCGACGTTGAGCGATCGCTCGTGCGCCTCGTCGATGAAGATCGTGTCGTAGCGGCGCAGCAGGCGATCGCGGTGGATCTCGTTCAGCAGGATGCCGTCGGTCATCAGCGCGATGCGCGTCTCGTCGGAGACCTTGTCGGTGAAGCGCACCTTGTAGCCGACGAGCGTGCCGAGCTCGACCTGGAGCTCCTCCGCGATGCGCTCGGCGATCGTGCGGGCTGCGAGCCGCCGCGGCTGCGTGTGCGCGATGTTCGTGCGGCCGAGCTCGAGTGCGATCTTCGGCAGCTGCGTGGTCTTGCCGGAACCGGTGGCGCCGGCGACGATCACGACCTGGTTGTCGCGGATGGCGTCGGCGATCTCGGCGCGGGCTGCGCTGACCGGCAGCTCCGGCGGGTACGAGATCACGGGGGAAGACATAGCCCTCCATCGTATCGCCGGGTTCGCACCCTACGATCATCACGTGAAAGATCCGATGCGCCCGATGCGCTGGTTCCATGAGTTCGGCAGACCGCCGCGCATCCTCGGTCTCGACATCGCCCGCGGACTGGCGATCCTCGGCATGGCCGGCGCCCACATCGGCGACACCCCGACCTTCGACTGGACCGACGTCACCACCTGGACCGACCTCGTGCACGGGCGCTCGTCGATCCTGTTCGCGGTGCTCGCCGGCGTCTCGATCGCGCTCATGACAGGACGCAGCGCGCTTCCGGATCGCGAGCGCCTCCCCGGCATCCGACTGCAGCTGATCGGCCGGGGCGCCGTGATCTTCGTGATCGGCCTGGGGCTCGAGATGCTGAACACCCCGATCGCCGTCATCCTCACGCTCTACGGCCTGCTGTACGTCGCCGTCATCCCGTTCCTCCGGTGGCGACCCTGGCAGCTGCTGGTCGGCGCTGCGGTGCTCGCGCTGGTCGGCCCCGCGCTGCTCGCGCTGCTCGGTGCACTGACCCTGTATCCCTCCGGAGCCGGCGTGAGCTTCGTGCTCTACGGCAGCTACCCGATCACGGCGTGGATGGCGTTCGTGCTCGGCGGGATGGCGCTCGGACGCCTGCACGTCGAGCGGATCCACACGGCGGCTGTCGCGCTGGGGATCGGTGTCGTGCTGGCGGTGTCCGGCTACGGCCTCGGCGGGCTCGGGCAGGCGGCCGGTCTCGGCGGCGCACCCGATCCCGGCTCCGGTGCGTCGTCCAGCGGCTGGGACTCGTATCCGCAGGCGCTCGTCGCGACCGATCCGCTGGGCTCGGCGCTCCGAGCCGTCGTCGCGGTCGAGCCGCACAGCGGAGGCACCGCCGAGATCGTCGGCTCCGGCGGCTTCGCGCTCGCCGTCATCGCGCTCTGCCTGTTGCTGAGCCGTCCGCTTCGCTGGCCGCTCCTTCCGCTCGGAGCGCTCGGCTCCATGCCGCTCACGGCATACACCGGGCACGTGATCGTGATCGCGCTGGTGTCCGGCCCCGGAGCCTTCATCTCCGACAACGCCTTCTGGGGCGCCATGATCCTCGGACTCCTCCTCGCGACCACGCTCTGGTCGATGTGCATGGGGCGGGGGCCGCTGGAACGCCTCGTCGGTGCGGGCGCGAGGGCGATGGCCTCGGTTCCGAAGCCGATGTCCACGACCGGTCCTAGGCTGGATCCATGACCATTCCTGCAGTCGAACTCAACGACGGAAACTCCATCCCCCAGCTGGGCTACGGCGTCTTCAAGGTGCCTGCCGACGAGACCGAGCGCACCGTGAGCCAGGCGCTGGAGATCGGCTACCGCCACATCGACACCGCTGCGATCTACGGCAACGAGGAGGGCGTCGGGGCGGCCATCGCGTCGTCCGGCATCCCGCGCGACGAGCTGTTCATCACGACCAAGCTCTGGAACGATCGCCACCACGGCGAGGAGCCGCGTGCCGCGATCGGCGAGAGCCTCGAGAAGCTCGGTCTCGACCGGGTCGACCTGTACCTCGTGCATTGGCCGACCCCGGCGAAGGACGACTACGTGCACGCCTTCGCGAAGCTGATCGAGCTTCGCGAGGCCGGGCTGACCCGCAGCATCGGCGTCTCGAACTTCCTGGTGCCGCACCTGGAGCGCGTCGTCAGCGAGACCGGCGTCACCCCGGCGATCAACCAGATCGAGCTCCACCCGGCGTACCAGCAGCGCGACGTCGTGGCCTGGGGCGCTGAGCATGGCGTCCGCATCGAGTCCTGGGGTCCGCTCGGTCAGGGCAAGTACGACCTCTTCGGCACGCCTGCGGTCGCCGAGGCGGCTGCGGCGCACGGCGTCACCCCGGCTCAGGCCGTGCTGCGCTGGCACCTGCAGAAGGGGATCATCGTGTTCCCGAAGTCGGTGCGCGCCGAGCGTCTGCGCGAGAACCTCGACGTCTTCGGCTTCACGCTGACGGATGCCGAGATCGCGGCGATCGACGCCCTCGACCCGCTCGACGGCTCCGGCCGCGTCGGTTCGCACCCCGACGATGTGAACTGACGCCGAGCCGCATCGCTCACATGACGCCCCGTGTCGCTCGCCGCGACACGGGGCGTCGTCGTGAGTACGTTCAAGGCATGACAGCTCGTTACCGCGTCGTCGCCGTGTCCGGTTCCCTGCATGAACCGAGCAAGACCACCGCCCTCGTCCGTGCCATCGCGGCCGCCGTGTCCGAGCGCGCCGAGGTCGACGTGGAGGTCATCGAACTCACCGACATCGGGCCCCAGCTCTCCGGTGCGCTGCGCCGCGACCAGCTGCCGGCCGCCATCGAGGACAAGTTGCGGGCCATCGAGACCGCCGACCTGCTGATCGTCGGCAGCCCCGTGTACCGCGCCTCGTTCACCGGCCTGTTCAAGCACCTGTTCGACTTCGTCGGGCAGTACGAACTCGTCGGCAAGCCGGTACTGCTCGCCGCCACCGGTGGCGGCGAGCGTCACGCCCTCATCATCGAGCACCAGCTGCGTCCGCTGTTCTCGTTCTTCCAGGCGTTGACCCTGCCGCTCGGCGTCTACGCGAGCGACACCGACTTCAACGGCTACGTGATCGAGTCCGAGGTGCTGCACGCGCGCATCGCGCTCGCTGCGGAGCGCGCCCTGCCGCTGGTCGGCTACGCGGCGTCCCGTCCGGTCGACCTGCTGGTCGGCTGAGGTCGAGCACCGCCGCTGCGTTCCTCGATCGGGCGTAGCGTGATGGCATGACCAATCGGCTCGCCGACACGCTCAGCCCGTACCTTCGCGCGCACGCCGACAACCCGGTGGACTGGTACCCCTGGGGCGCCGAGGCCTTCGAGGAGGCACGCCGGCGCGATGTGCCGCTGCTGATCTCGATCGGCTACTCCACGTGCCACTGGTGCCACGTGATGGCTCGGGAGTCGTTCGCCGACGCGGAGACGGCAGCGATCATCAACGCCGGGTTCGTGGCCGTGAAGGTGGATCGCGAGGAGCATCCCGACGTCGACGGCGCGTACATGGCGGCAGCGTCGGCGTTCACCCAGAACCTGGGCTGGCCGCTGACCGTGTTCGCGACCCCGCGTGGTCGCACCTTCTATGCAGGCACCTACTGGCCGCCGGTGGCGCGCGCTCCGCTGCCGTCGTTCCGAGAGGTGCTGGCCGCGGTGGGCGAGGCCTGGACGGTGCGGCGCGAACAGGCCGAGGAGTCGGCGGATGCCGTGTCCGACGCCCTCGCCCGTGCGGCGGAGTCGACGCCGGGCGAGCTGCCTGCGCCCTCGGCCATCGCCGCCGCGGCCGGATCGATCGCGGCACGCGAGGACGCGCAGTACGGCGGCTACGGCGGGGCGCCCAAGTTCCCGGTCGCGACGACGCTGCGGTTCCTGCAGAGCTCGCTGGTGCGGCGTGAGGCGCCGGATGCCGCCGCGTCGGCGCGCCGCGCACTCGCCGCGATGGCGGGCTCGAGCCTGTACGACGACGTCGAGGGCGGGTTCTTCCGCTACGCGACGCAGCGCGACTGGACGGTGCCGCACTACGAGCGGATGCTGACCGACAATGCGCAGCTGCTGGAGGTCGCGGTCGACGAGCGCGACCTCGACACGGCGCGAGGGATCGCTGGCTTCCTGCTGGAGGCGCTGCAGCGCGGCGGCGGCGGCTTCGGCGCGGCGCAGGACTCGGAGTCCTGGATCGACGGGGCACGGAGCGAGGGCGGGTACTACCTCCTGTCGTCGACCGAGCGCGCGGCGCTCGAACCGCCAGCGGTGGACGGCAAGATCATCACCGCGTGGAACGGGCTCGCGATCGGTGCGCTGGCGCGGGCCGGAGCCGCCCTGGGGGAATCCAGCTGGGTGGATGCGGCCGCGTCCGCCGCCGAGACCGTGCTGCGCGTCAACCGCGATGTCACCGGCGCACTCGTCCGATCCTCGCTGGACGGCACCGCGTCCACGGCGATCGCGACGCCCGCCGACCTCGGACTGCTGGCCGATGGACTGTTCACACTGTCCGTCGCCACCGGTGACGCGGCGTGGGCGACGACAGCGCTCCAGATCCTCGATCAGGCACTCGATGGCGACCGGCTCGATCCCCTGCTGACCGAGCACGGCATCGCCGCCTCGCCCGACCAGACCGACGGTGACCTGCCCTCCGGGGCATCGGCGGTGGCCGCCGCCGCGCTCGCAGCCTGGCGCCTCGGGGCAGGGGAGCGCTATCGTGAGGCCGCGGTGGAGACCGTCGGCAGGCTCGCGACGCGTGCGCTCGAGCAGCCCTTCGCCCACGGCAGCCTGCTGCGCGTGGCAGCAGGGCTCGTCGATCCGCCCCGTCAGATCGTGGTGGTGACGGATGCTCCGTCCGGTGCACTCGCGACCGCAGCTCGCCGGGCGGATGCGGATGTGATCGCCGTGGTCACCGCTGCGCAGGCTCAGGCCTTCGCAGATGCAGGCTTCGAGCTGTTCGAGGGCAAGTCCGATGCGGCTGAGCTCGCGTTCGACTGCCGCTCCTTCGTGTGCAGGCTGCCAACGGGTGATCCAGCTGCGGTGGTCGCCCGACGGTGACGGTGACGGTGGTGCCGGGGCCGAGGGTCCGAGTGTCAGCCGGTTTCCGCGCTGCGCAATCTGTACAGTGAAAGCGCACACGTCATCGGTCTTCTGCGCGCAATGCGCAGTTTGCTGTGCACCGATTGCCCACCCGGCGGCATCCGGTCTAGTGTGACGCGACAGCAGGCGGCCCGTCGGGGCCGCCGCCCGATCGCAGCAAGGATGCTCTGACGAAATGCCCCTCCCCACCCGCGCCGGCCTCGATGCCGTTCCGACCTACCGGCAGGGGCGCTCAGCGCCGGCCGGTGCCTCCAAGCTCTCCTCGAACGAGTCTCCGCATCCGCCGCTTCCCGCGGTGATCGCGGCCGTGGGGGAGCGGCTCGGCACCATCCACCGCTATCCCGACATGAGCGCCACCGTGCTGCGCGATGTGCTCGCCGAGCGGTACCGCGTCGATCCGGCGCAGGTGACGGTCGGCGCCGGCTCGGTCGAGCTCGCCGCGCAGCTGATCCACGCGGTGGCCGGCGAGAACGACGAGGTCATGTTCGCGTGGCGGTCGTTCGAGGCCTACCCCTCGCTCGTGCGGATCGCCGGCGCGACGCCGATCGCGGTGCCGCTGACCGAGACACACGCGCACGACCTCGACGCGATGCTCGCGGCGATCACCCCGCGCACACGGTTGATCTTCGTGTGCAACCCGAACAACCCGACCGGCACGGTCGTGGGCGCCGCTGAGCTCGAGCGATTCGTGGCTGCAGTGCCGCACGACGTGCTCGTCGTGATCGACGAGGCCTACGTGCACTTCGACCGCACGGAGTACGTCAGCGACGCCGACCACTCGGGCGACGAGCACCAGGGTGCCGGCATCGAGCTGTTCCATCGGCATCCGCACATCGCGGTGCTCCACACGTTCTCGAAGGCGTACGGCCTCGCCGGCCTGCGCATCGGGTACGCGCTCGCCCCGATCGAGGTCGCCGAGAACCAGCGCAAGGTCGCCGTGCCGTTCGGCGTCACCGACCTGGCGCAGACCGCCGCACTCGCGTCGCTGGATTCCGAGCGCGAACTCGCCGTGCGCATCGACGAGGTCGTGCAGCAGCGCGATCGACTGCATGCCCTGCTCATCGCGGCCGGGTGGCCGGCGGTCGCCTCGCAGGCGAACTTCGTCTGGGTGCCGGCCGGAGAGCGAACGGACGAACTCGAGACGCTGCTCCGCGAGGGCGGCGTGATCACGAGAGCGTTCTCGGGCGAGGGCGTGCGCATCTCGTCCGGCTCCGCCGAAGACGTCGACCGGGTCGCGGCCGCACTCGCGGCATCCGCTCTGACACTCCACGCATCTGCGCCTGAGGAGGCGGTCGTATGACCGAGGTACCCACCACGACCACGACGACCAAGGGGCTGCATCCGGGACTGACCCGTCGCCAGATCTCGATGATGGGACTCGGCGGTGCGATCGGCGCCGGACTGTTCGTCGGCTCAGGACAGGCGATCGGCCTCGCGGGCCCTGCCGTGCTGATCTCGTACCTCGTGGCCGGCGCGATCGTCATCCTGGTGATGGCGATGCTCGCCGAGATGGTCGCGGCTCGCCCGAGCTCCGGCGCGTTCAGCTCGTACGCCCAGAAGGCGATGGGGCGCAGCGCCGGGAGCGCGGTCGGCTGGCTCTACTGGATCCAGCTCGTCGTCGTGATCGCGGCCGAGGCGACCGGCGCCGCCGGCATCATCGCCGGGTGGGTGCCCGGCATCCCCGCCTGGGCGTGGGTGCTGATCTTCGTCGTCGCGCTGACGGCCGTGAACCTGTTCGGCGTGCGCAACTACGGGCGCTTCGAGTTCTGGTTCGCCGCCATCAAGGTCGCAGCGATCATCGCCTTCCTGGTGGTCGGCATGTGCGCGATCATCGGGTTGATCCCCGGCGTGCCGGCCAGCGGCATCGGCAACCTCGTCGACAACGGCGGCTTCGCCCCGAACGGCATGACGGGTATCGCCGCGGCGCTGCTCATCGTGGTGTTCGCATTCGGCGGCACAGAGGTCGTCGCGATCGCTGCCGCCGAGTCCGACGACCCGGCCCGCAACATCCGTCGCATCGTGCGCGAGGTGCTCGTGCGCATCCTGGTCTTCTACATCGGCTCGATCTTCGTGATCGTGGCGGTGCTGCCGTGGAACGATCCCGCCGTGCTCGACGGCCCGTTCTCCGCGGTGCTCGCCACGATCCGGGTGCCAGGCGTCGATCTGGTGATGTCGCTGATCGTCGTGATCGCGCTGCTGTCGGCGATGAACGCGAACATCTACGGCGCTTCGCGGATGGTGTTCTCGCTCGGGGAGCGCGGCCTCGCCCCGCAGGGCATCACGCGGACGAGTCTGAAGGGCGTGCCGTCTGTCGCCGTGCTCGCCTCGGTGTCGTTCGGATTCGTGACGGTCGGGTTGAACTGGGCGTTCCCCGATGTCGTGCTCCCCGCGCTGCTGAACGTGGTCGGCTCCACGCTGCTGGTCATCTGGACGGCGACCGCGCTCGCGCAGATCATCCTGCGTCGCCGAGCCGATCGCGACGGGACGGACATGCCGATGCGCATGTGGGGCTTCCCGTGGCTGTCGTGGCTGTGCCTGGTACTGCTCGCCGGCGTCATCGCGCTCGCGATGATCGATCCCGCCGCACGCATCCAGCTGCTGCTGACCCTCGGGCTCACCGCGGTGCTGCTGCTCGTGGCGAGGGCGACGCGGGGGATCGCGCAGCCCGGCGTGGTCAGGGAGTAGCCGGCGCATGCACATCGATCGCCTCGACGCGCAGCTCATCCGCCTGCTGACGGAGTCGCCGCAGCTGCCGATCCTGGAGTGCGCGCGGCGGCTCGGCATCGCCCGCGGCACCGCGACCAGCAGGCTCGCGCGGCTCCATGAGGGCGGCGTGATCGAGGCGATCGTTCCGCGTATCGATCCGAGCGGCTTCGGCTACGGCGTCGTGGCGTTCTGCCTCGTCGAGATCGACCAGAAGGTCGGTCACGACGAGGTGGCCACAGCGCTCGCGGACGCCGTGCCGGAGATCGTCGACATGCACACCGTCACCGGTGCGAGCGACATGCAGCTGCGTCTGGTCGCGCGCGACGCCACGCAGCTGCAGGAGGTGCTCGACCGCGTGGCGATCGTGCCGGGTGTCGCTCGCACGGCCTCGTCGATCGCGATGCGCACGCACCTGTCCGGGCGGGTGCTGCCACTGGTCGAGCACGTCGCGGGAGACGTCTCGGAGTAGCCGCTCAGATCCAGCCGGGCAGCCAGTTGTGCAGTCGCCAGAACTCATAGGGCACGCTCATGCCGGTCCACAGCGGGTAGAAGAACGCCGAGACCAGCAGCACGAACCCGAGGATGATCAGCACCGTGCGCTCGCCGGCCTGTCGCCGGTGCAGCGGATCGTCCCGCCGCCCGGCGATCGTGCGCAGCGCGACCGCGAGCGCGAGCACCAGGAACGGCACCATCGCGACCGTGTAGAACTGGAAGATCGTGCGCTCGGGGAACATCAGCCACGGCAGGTAGGTGGCGGCGAGACCCACCAGGGGCACGCTCACCGCCGGGCCGACCGGGACGCGCTGCACCCAGCCGCGCACCAGCAGCACCACCAGGAACACGGAGGCAGCGACGCCGCCGTACCAGATGAGCGGGTTGGGCACCGCTGAGATCACGGCCATGCAGTGGTCGACTCCGCATCCCTTCGGGTCGGTGCCCACCCAGACGGCGGTCGGACGCAGCAGGAACGGCCATTCCCACGCTGGGCTCGCGTACGGGTGGCCGCGGTTCAATCCGACGTGGAACCCGAGCATCGACTGGTGGTATTTCCAGAGCGCGACCAGCGGGTTCGCGTCACTGTCGCGGTCGTAGCCGCCCGCGGTGACGAACCAGCCGGTCCAGCTGATCAGATACGTCGCGAGCGCGGGGAAGACCAGGAGCAGGAATGAGACCGGCCCCTGCCGGAAGGCGGCGTCGGATGGCCAGAGGATGACGCCGCGTCGACGCCGGGCGAGCGCATCGGTCACCACGACATACAGGCCGAAGGCCGCGAGGACGTACAGGCCAGACCACTTCACGGCGCAGGCGGCGCCGAGGGCGACACCGGCGGCGATCAGCCACGGTCGGCGCCAGAGCAACGGGCCCCAGTAGGCGTCTGGGGCGTCGGGATCACGTCGCTCGAGGATCGGGATGGTGCGTCTGCGGTCGAGCAGGATGAAGACCACGCCCAGCAGCACGAAGAAGGTGAGGATGCCGTCGAGCAGGGCGATCCTGCTCATCACGATGCTCAGGCCGTCGACGGCGAGGAGCGTGCCGGCCACGGTCGCGAGGGGCAGTGAGCCGGTCAGCAGCCGAGCGATCAGGAACACGAGCAGCACCGAGGCGGTGCCGAGGAGCGCAGTCGCCAGCCGCCAGCCCACGCTGTCGTCCGGGCCTCCGATGGCCATGCCGAGTGCGATCAGCCACTTGCCGAGCGGCGGGTGCACGATGAACGACCCCTCGTGGGACAGGGGCAGGTCGCGCAGTGCGATGAACGCCTCGTTCGCGCCCTCTCCCCAGGTGCCCTCGTAACCGAGTGTCCACAGCGACCAGGCGTCCTTGACGTAGTAGGTCTCGTCGAAGGCGAGCTGGTGCGGATGCCCGACGTTCACCAGGCGCAGCACGCCCGCGAGCACGGTGACCAGCAGGGGAGCGAGCCAGCTGACCACACGGTTCGACCGCGGGTGCAGCAGCATCCGATCGCGCAGCTGCCCGTAGCGCGTCAGCCGCGACTCGGGCGGGGGCAGCAGGGGTGCGGGCGCGGTCACCGGTCCAGCCTAGACAACCCGCCGAGCAGGCCCGCATAAGCTGAGCGGGTGATCATCCTCGCAGCGACACCGATCGGCAATCTCGGCGACGCATCCCGCCGCCTGATCGAGGTCCTCGAGAATGCCGAGATCGTCGTCGCAGAGGACACCCGAACCACGCAGAAGCTCCTGCAGGCGCTGCAGATCTCGAATCGGCCGCGCCTGATCGCACTGCACGACCACAACGAGAAGCAGAAGGCGGCCGAGCTCGCAGCGCTCGCCGCAGAGAACGACGTGATCGTGATGAGCGACGCCGGCATGCCGACCGTCAGCGACCCCGGCTACGGACTCGTGGCGGAGGCCGTCGCCCAGGGGGTCACGGTGACCGCGATCCCCGGGCCGAGCGCGGTGCTCATGGCGCTAGCGATCTCCGGGCTCCCGACCGACCGCTTCACGTTCGAGGGCTTCCTGCCGCGCAAGCCGGGGGAGCGCCGCACGACGCTGCGCGCGCTCGCCGCCGAGCCGCGCACCATGGTCTTCTTCGAGTCGCCCGCCCGCCTCGCCGCTGCGCTGGCCGACATGGGCACCGCCTTCGGCGACGAGCGGCGGATCGCGGTCTGCCGCGAGCTCACGAAGTTCTACGAGGAAGTGCGCCGAGGTACGGCATCCGAGCTCGTGTCCTGGGCGAAGGACGGCGTGAAGGGCGAGATCGTCGTCGTGGTGGAGGGCGCCCCGCATCGGGAGTCGTCGCCCGAGGATGCGCTGTCGCAGGTGCAGACGCTCGTCGCCGACGGCATCCGCCTCAAGGACGCGTGCGCCGAGGTCGGCGCAGCCACCGGACTCTCGTCCCGCGACCTGTACCAGGCTGCGCTGGCGGCCCGCACGCGGTGATGACGCCAGGGCACGGCGCAGCCGATGCCGCCATCGCGCACGCCTACGACGGTCGCGCAGCGGAGTACCTCGGCGCGGCCGGCACGCTCGAGCAGATGGACGAGCGGGACCGGACGGTCATCGCGCGCTGGCGGGACGCGACGTCCGGCGCGCTGCTCGATGCCGGCTGCGGCCCTGGTCACTGGACGGCGTTCCTGCACGATGGGCATCGCACCGTGTCGGGCCTCGACCTGTCGCAGGCGCTGCTCGCCTCGGCGCGAAGCCGGTTCCCGCAGGTGTCGTTCGAGCGGGCATCGTTCCGCGCCGTGCCGCTCGAGGACGGCGCGGTCGGCGGCATCCTCGCCTGGTACTCGCTCATCCACACACCGCCCGCAGACATCCCGGGTGTCCTCGTGGAGTTCGCCCGCGTCATCGCACCGAGCGGCAGCATCCTGATCGGATTCTTCGACGGCGAGGCGCGCGAGGAGTTCGCCCACGCCGTCGCACCGGCCTTCTTCTGGTCGGCCGACGCGCTCACCTCGCTGCTCGACGCGGCCGGCTTCGAGGTCGTGTCGCACGAGCACCGCGAACGCACTCCCGACGAGATCAGCCGACGCGCTCACGGTCACCTGATCGCCCGCCGCCGCTGACGGGCATCCGCGCGCCCATCCCGCCCGATCCCACCCGCGTCCGATCGCGCAGGTACCCTGGTGCACACACCGGAGGGAGATCGAGCGTGACCAAGAGAGCGACCGTCTATGACGTCGCGGACCGCGCTGCCGTCTCGATCGCGACGGTGTCACGGGTGCTGCGATCGCCGGACGCCGTGCGCCCCGCCACCCGGGAACGGGTGATGGATGCCGTGTCCGAGCTGGGCTACGTGCCCAGCGGGAGCGCGCGTGGACTCGCTGAGCGGCGCACCGGCGTGCTGGGGCTGTACTTCCCCGGATTCGATGCCTCGGAAGACGCTCCGCTGCTCGATGTGCTGGCTGAGGAGCACGCCTCGATGCCGCCGTTCACCATGGCGCGGGACGCCGCCGACCCGGAGGCGCATCCGACGCTGCTGTTCCTCGACGAGGTGCTGCGCGGCGCCGAGCTGGAGGCCTGGAAGCAGGGCTTCGTGCTCATGATCGGCGTCGGACGCGATGATCCCTCGCGTTCGACGGTGCGCGACATGGCCGGTCGCGTCGACGGACTGATCGTTCTCGCGCAGAGCGTGCCTGACGACGTGCTGGCGCGGCTCGCGCAGCGCATCCCGGTCGTCGTGCTGTCAGGACCGTCGCGCGGAGACGACTACGACCATGTGACCGTCAGCAACACCGAGGCCATGGCGGAGCTCACCCGCCTCGTGCTGGCACAGGCCGATCACACTCGCATCGCATTCCTCGCCGGACCCGCCGATTCCCCGGACGGCGCGCAGCGCTGGGACGGATTCGCGACAGCGGTGGGCGATGCCGGCATCGCGCTCGATGATGTGACCGTGCTCCGCGGGGACTTCACCCGAGCGTCAGGCCGCGAGGCTGCGGAGTCGCTGATCGCGGCCGGGCCGCCATCCGCGCTCGTCGCCGCGAACGACCAGATGGCGCTCGGCGCGCTCGATGCCTTCCGCTCGGCGGGGCTGCGGGTGCCGGAGGACGTGCTGATCACCGGCTTCGACGGTCTCGAGGCCGCAGCGCTGTCGACTCCGCCGCTGACCACGGTGCGGCAGCCGATGATCGACCTCGGCCGTGCGGCGGTGCAGCTGCTCGGCCGTCGTCTCGAACGACCGGATGCGGAGCCGGCGACCGTGCGGCTGCCGCTCCAGATCCTGCTCAGGGAGAGCTCGCAGCGACCCGGCTGAGCACGACTTTGGCACCGGTCCCACACCAGTCGCTGACAGGCGACGCGCCGTGTGGGGCGTTGTCAAGGGGTTGCAGAGCAGAAATGTATGCGCTTACACTCGCTCATGCGGCACGTGCCGCAGGGCGTTCCGATCGCGTAGCGCCCTTCATGACACAGACGACATGAGGTGGCAGAGTGTCGAAGACGCACATGCTCCGACGCTGGCGGAGAGCCGCGATCGTGGGGTTGGCGGCCGCGGCCGTCGTGCTCAGCGGATGCAGCATCCAGATCACATCGCAGCCCGATCCATCGATCGGCGCAGACACGATGCTGATCAACGCGGATAAGGGCAATCCGTTCTTCACGCGGAACTTCAACCCGTATCTCACGAACACGCGGACTGCGTCGCGGTGGATCTACGAGCCGCTGATCCTGGTCAATCCGCTCGACGGCACGCTCAACCCATGGCTGGCCTCCGAATGGTCGCAGCCCGATGCCCGCACGATCATCATGACGATCCGCGACGGCGTGCAGTGGAGCGACGGCGAGGACATGACCGCTGATGACGTGGCGTTCACGTTCCAGCTCCTCAAGGACAACCCCTCGCTCGACATCAAGGGCGCCTGGCAGCACCTCGAGAGCGTCGAGACCGACGGCAGCGACGTCATCCTGCACCTGCAGACCGACGACGCGCCTTCGCTGTCGATCCTCGGTCAGACGATGATCGTCGCCGAGCACACCTGGGAAGACGTCAAGGATCCAGGCACGTTCCGCAACGAGCAGCCAGTGGGCACCGGCCCCTTCGTGCTCGGCAACTACAACGACCAGCAGTACTCGATGGACAAGAACCCCGACTACTGGCAGGCCGACAAGATCCAGGTCGAGCACATCATCCTGCCCTCGACGAACTCGCAGCTGGACACCGTGAGCCGCGGCTACGACTGGGCGTACTCCTTCATCTCCGATGTCGAGGGCACCTGGGGCGCGGCGAGCGACCACAACGCCTGGTGGTTCCCGCCGGGTGGCGTGATCGCGCTGATGCCGAACCTCGAGGTCGCGCCGTTCGACGACGTGAACGTGCGTCGCGGCATCGCGCTCTCCCTCGACCGCGAGGAGATCGCCGAGACCGCCTCCGAGGGCTACATGAAGCCCGCGGGTCAGACCGGTCTCATCCTCCCCAACCAGGAGGAGTACCTCGACCCGAGCATCCCCGACCAGGGCATGATCACGCAGGACACGGATGCCGCGCTCGCAGCGTTCGGAGAAGCGGGATACACCCTGCAGGGCGACCAGCTCGTGGGCGCCGACGGCAAGCAGCTCGAGTTCGCGCTGACCACAGCCAACGGCTTCACCGACTGGACGCGCGCGGCGCAGACCGTGCAGAGCCAGCTCGCCGCCGTCGGCGTGAAGGTCACGCTCAAGCTCCCGCAGCCCGCCGGCTACCAGAGCGCGATCAGCAACGGCGACTTCGAGATGGCGATCGGCGGCATGGGCAACGGTGACGTCTACCAGGCCTACAACAACCTGCTCTCGAGCGAGTTCTACGTGCCTTCGGGAGAGGCGACCGCGAACAACTTCGAGCGGTACAGGTCGGACGAGGTCGACGCGCTGCTCGCGGAGTACCGCGAGACCGTCGACACCGCCCGTCAGATGGAGATCGTGAAGGAGCTGCAGGGCATCGTCTACGACGATCTCCCGGTCATCGGGCTCTACTACGGCGGGATCTGGGGCCTGTTCAGCGACGCCAAGTTCACCGGATGGCCGAGTGAGGAAGACCCCTACATGATCCCGCAGAACTACGACTCGGCTCCGCTGATGATCTTCACGCGGCTCGAGCGAGTGAAGGGAGAGGACAAGTGAAGTACCTCCTCCAGAAACTCGGCCTGTTCGTGCTCACGCTGTGGGCCGCGATCACGCTGAACTTCTTCCTCCCTCGGCTGATGCCTGGCTCGCCCGCGGACGCCGCCATCGCGAAGCTGTCGCAGAACGGTCCGGTCTCCGACGCGACGCGTGCGGCGATCGAGGCGCAGCTCGGCGTGCCGACCGGTTCGATCTGGGAGCAGTACGTGACCTACCTCGGTCAGGTCGCCAGACTCGACTTCGGCGTCTCGTACACCTTCTATCCGCAGAGCGTGTCGAGCATGGTCTCGACCGCGCTGCCGTACACGATCGGCCTCGTCGGCATCGTCACGATCCTCGCGTTCGTGATCGGCACCCTGATCGGTGTCGCAGCCGCCTGGCGCCGCGGCACCTGGCTCGACTCGCTGCCGACGCTGACGGGGTCGTTCCTCAGCACGTTCCCGTACTTCTGGACAGCGCTGCTGCTGCTGTTCTTCTTCGGCTACGTGCTCCACTGGTTCCCCACGACCGGCGCCTACGCCGCGACGACGACCCCCGGCTTCACCTGGGAGTTCATCGGCGACCTCGCGCAGCATGCCGTGCTCCCGGCGCTCACGATCCTGCTGACCTCGCTCGGCGGGTGGATCATCGGCATGCGGAACGCCATGATCAACACGCTCGGCGAGGACTACGTGACCTTCGCCGAGGCGAACGGTCTGCACGGTCGCACGATCGCCCTGCGGTACGCGGCGCGCAACGCGATCCTGCCGAACCTCACCGGCTTCGGACTCACGCTCGGCGGCGTGGTCGGCGGATCGATCCTCGTCGAGCAGGTGTTCGGCTACCCGGGCATCGGGTACCTGCTGTTCAACGCAGTGATCGGTCAGGACTATCCGCTCATGCAGGCGCTCTTCCTGATGATCACCGTGAGCGTGCTCATCGCCAACTTCCTCGTCGACATCATCTACGGGGTTCTGGATCCGAGGACGCGCCGATGATCGCCACGACTGCTCCCGCCATCCACCCGACCCGCGTTCTCGATCCAAGGAGTCGCTGATGACCTCCACCATGAACGTCAAGATCCCCGCAGAGCGGATCGCGGCTCCCAGCCCGTGGCGGTCGTTCGGCCGCATGGTCGGCACGCTGTGGTCCAACGGCAAGGCCCGACTCGGGCTCTGCATCCTCGGCCTGTTCGTGCTCGTCGCGGTGTTCGCGCCGCTGATCGCGCCCTACGGCGCGAAGGACAACGGCTTCGAGCGCAACGCCGACGCGTCGTGGGCGCACTGGCTCGGCACCACCGCAGCCGGCGAGGACGTGCTCAGTCAGCTCATCTACGGTGCGCAGATCAGCCTGCTGGTCGGCATGGCAGCCGGGCTCCTGTCGACGATCGTCGCGGTCCTGATCGGCCTCAGCTGGGGATACATGCGCGGCTTCGCCGGCGAGGTGGTCGGCTTCATCGTCAACCTCTTCCTGGTGATCCCCGGCCTCCCGCTCATGATCGTGATCGCGGCCTACCTGCAGAACGGCGGCATCCTGATGATCATCGCGGTCATCGTGGTGACCGGCTGGGCGTGGGGCGCTCGCGTGCTGCGCAGCCAGACGCAGTCGCTGCGCGGGAACGACTTCGTCACCTCCGCGCAGTTCTCCGGCGACAGCAGGGCACGGATCGTCTTCCGCGAGATCCTGCCGAACATGACCTCGATCATCGCCGGCACGCTCTTCGGTGCGGCGACCGCGGCGATCCTGGCGGAAGCCGGACTCGAGTTCCTCGGCCTCGGCGACTCCAGCATCGTCAGCTGGGGCACGATGCTCTACTGGGCGCAGAACTCCAACTCGCTGCTCACCGGACAGTGGCTGCTGCTGTTCGCCCCCGGTCTCTGCATCGCGCTGCTGGCGCTGAGCCTGACACTGATCAACTTCGGCGTGGACGGCATCTCCAATCCGCGCCTCCGTGAAGGGAAGGGCCGATGAACGCCATGAACGCGAACGATGTCGCCCTCGAGGACGACGTGCTCCTGCAGGTCGACTCCCTGTCGGTGGAGTACGCCTCGCCCGGTGCCACCCCGGTGACCGCCGTCGAGAACGTGTCCTTCACGCTCCGCCGCGGCGAGTTCATCGGCCTGGTCGGCGAGTCCGGCTCCGGCAAGTCGACGCTCGGCTTCGCCCTCACCAGGCTGCAGAAGCCGCCGGCACGCATCAGCGGCGGACGCATCCTGTTCGGCGGCCGCGACATCCGCGAGCTCGACGCGGAGGAGCTCCGCCGTCAGCGGCAGGGCGGCTTCGCGATGGTGCTGCAGTCCGGCATGAACGCGCTCAACCCGGTTCGCACGGTCGGCAACCATTTCCGCGACATCTTCGCGGCGCACGGACACGTGCCCAAGGACGCCCGCGACGCCAGAGCCCGCGAGCTGGTCGGCAAGGTCGGCCTCGACGCCGCCGTGCTGTCGCGCTATCCGGGTGAGCTCTCCGGCGGCATGCGTCAGCGAGCCTCGATCGCGCTGGCGCTGTCGCTCGAACCGCAGCTGATGGTGTTCGACGAGCCGACCACGGCGCTCGACGTGCTCGTGCAGCACGCCGTGATGGACACGATCAAGGACCTGCAGCGCGCCGAGCACTTCACCGCGATCCTCATCAGCCACGATCTCGGCATCGTGCTCGAGGCCACGGATCGCGTGATGGTGATGCACGAGGGACGCATCGTCGAGGACGCCAAGAGCATCGACATCCTGGAGCGGCCGCAGGACGAGTACACGCGGATGCTGCTGAGCCACTACGCCGATCCGCGCGCCGAGTCGATCTCGATCCCCGGATTCGTCGACCTCGGCACGCGTCGCCGCGATGGCCGGTCGCGCACCGACGTCACCGAGACCATGCCGACCGTGTCGCAGCGCGACACCCGCAGGGCGGATGCCGCGATCGTGGTCGAGGGCGTGTCCAAGCGCTACCCGGCACCGCGTCGGGGCGAGCAGCCGGTGACAGCGGTCGACGACGTGTCGTTCCGTCTGGAGCCCGGTGAGGCGCTCGCGCTGGTCGGAGCATCCGGCTCGGGCAAGTCGACCATCGCGAAGCTCATCACCGGCGTCGAGAAGCCGACGGAGGGCTCCGTGCACTTCGGCGACGTCGACGTCGCGACCCTGGGCCGGACGGGTCTCCGCGACCTGCGCAAGGACGTGCAGATGGTGTTCCAGGATCCCTATGCGGCCCTGAACCCGCTGCACACGGTCGAGTATGCGCTCAGCCGTCCGGTGCGCAACTACACGAAGCTGCGCGGCCAGGAGGCGAGGGCCCGCGTGCTCGAGCTCCTCGAGACCGTCGGTCTGACCCCGGTCGAGCAGTTCGCGGCGAAGCTGCCGCACCAGCTCTCGGGCGGGCAGCGTCAGCGCGTGGTCATCGCTCGCGCGCTGGCGAGCGATCCGCAGGTGCTGATCGCCGACGAGCCGGTGTCGATGCTCGATGTCTCACTGCGCGCCGGCGTGCTGGCGCTGCTCGAGGATCTGCGCGAACGGTGGGGCATCAGCATGCTCTACATCACGCACGATCTGCTGAGCGCGCGCCTCGTCACCGAGAACATCCTGGTGCTCAACAGCGGCCGGGTCGTGGAGCGCGGACTGACGTCCGAGGTGCTGCAGCATCCGGAGGACCCGTACACGGTCCAGCTGCTGGATGCCGTGCCGAACCCATCGCGCATCCGCTCCTAGCCCACGAACTCGCAAGAACAGATCCGCAAGAAACAGAAGGGAGCACTCGTGCTCACATTCCCTGACGGCTTTCTCTGGGGCGCCGCGACCGCGGCCCATCAGGTGGAGGGGAACAACACGACCAGCAACTGGTGGACCATGGAGCACGCTCCCGGTTCGTCGATGGTGGAGCCCTCGGGTGATGCCGCAGACCACTTCCACCGGTACCCGGAGGACATGCGGCTGCTCGCAGAGGCCGGCCTGAACTCGTACCGCTTCTCGGTGGAGTGGGCGCGCATCGAGCCGGAGCGCGGCTTCGTGTCGCGGGCGATGCTCGACCACTACCGCCGCATGATCGACACTGCGCGCGAGAACGGGCTCGACCCGACGGTGACGCTGATGCACTTCACGGTGCCGCAGTGGTTCCAGAAGGACGGCTTCTGGCGTGCGGATGACGCGGTCGACCTGTTCTCCCGCTACGTCGAGACGGTGCTGCCGATCCTCGACGGCGTGAAGTACGTCTGCACCATCAACGAGCCGAACATCGCTGCGATGCTCGCCGGGGGCGAGGATGCTGCGAACCTCGTGGCGTACGGCCTCCCGAACCCGGACCTCGCGGTCGCCGACACGCTGCTCGAGGCCCACCACCGGGCATCCGAGATCGTGCACTCGGTCTCCGGCGCGCAGGCCGGCTGGACCATCGCGACGCAGGCGTTCCACTCCACGGGCGAACCAGGCGCGGATGAGATGGTCGCGGAGTACGGCGACCCGCGCGACCACTGGTATCTGGAGCAGTCCGCCGGCGACGACTTCGTCGGGGTCCAGGCGTACACCCGCACGTTCATCGGGCCCGAGGGCCCTCGTCCGGTCGCGGACGATGTGGAGACCACGCTGACCGGCTGGGAGTTCTTCCCCGAGGCGCTCGAGATGGGCGTGCGCAGTGCGTGGGAGCGCAGCGGCGGCGTGCCGGTGCTCGTCACCGAGAACGGCATCGCGACGGCTGACGACACGCGTCGCATCGCCTACACGCAGGGCGCCCTCGAGGGACTGCACCGTGCGATCTCCGACGGCATCGAGGTGCGGGCGTACCAGCACTGGAGCGCGCTCGACAACTACGAGTGGGCGAGCGGCTTCGCACCCACGTTCGGTCTGATCGGCTTCGACCACCAGACGTTCGAGCGCTCCCCGAAGCCCTCGCTCGCCTGGCTGGGCGAGGTCGCCAAGCGCAACGGGCTCTGAACCCCATGGTGTGAGATCCGCTGACGGAGCCGTCCCGAGCCGGGGGCTCCGTCAGCGGCGTACGCTCATGTGATGACGCAGGTGCAGAGCAAGACGCCGACCTCGCGGCGTGACCTGGCCATGGCCGCGCTCTCCGGCCTGGCCGCGGCGACGCTCGGCGTCGGCCTCGGCGAACTGGCCGCGGCACTCATCGATCCGAGTTCGAGTCCGTTCGCGGTGATCGGCGGCGGGCTGATCGACCTCGCGCCGAGCTGGGCGAAGGACACGGCGATCGCCCTCTTCGGCACGGGGGACAAGGCTGCACTGCTCGTCGGCATCGGCGTGGCGCTCGCGGCGGTCGCGGCACTCGCCGGCATCCTCGAGCTGCGCCGACCGGGCGTCGGCGCAGCGATCTTCGGGATCCTCGGCGCCGTCGCCGTGGTCACGGCGCTGACCCGTGCGAACGCGGGGCCGTACGCCTGGGCGCCCGGGATCCTCGCGGGCGGGCTCTCCCTGATCTTCGTGCGGATGCTGACGCGTCGACTCCGTCCCATCGCCGGCTTCGCTCCCGACCACGACGACCGTCGCCGCTTCCTCGTCTGGACGGCCGGTACCGCGGCTGCCGGTCTGATCGCCCTCGCGGTCGGGAACATCGCGAGCGGCGCGTCCCGCTCGATCGAGGCGGTCCGCGCGGCGCTTCGGCTGCCCAAGGCGACCGCTCCCGCAGCTGCCGTTCCCGCGGCCGCCGAGCTGGACATCCCTGGCCTCGCTCCCGTCGTCACCCCGACCGCGGAGTTCTACCGGATCGACACCGCGCTCGTCCTGCCGCGCGTCGACCCCGCCGACTGGTCGCTCCGCATCCACGGCATGGTGGTCCGTGAGGTGGTGATCACCTGGGACGAGCTGCTGGCGCTGCCCATGACCGAGTCCTACGTGACGCTCGCCTGCGTCTCGAACGAGGTGGGCGGCTCGCTGATCGGCAACGCCCGCTGGCTGGGGTATCCCATCCGCGAACTGCTCGCCCGCGCCGGCGTGCAGTCCGACGCCGACATGGTGCTCTCGACCTCGGCTGACGGGTTCACCGCATCGAGTCCGCTCGAGGCGCTCACCGACGATCGCGACGCGCTGCTGGCGATCGGCATGAACGGCGATCCGCTGCCGATCGAGCACGGCTTCCCGGTGCGGATGGTCGTGCCGGGCCTGTACGGGTACGTGTCTGCGACGAAGTGGGTCACCGAGCTCGAGGTCACGCGGTTCGACGAGGCGATGGGGTACTGGACCCCGCGCGGGTGGTCGGATCACGGCCCGATCAAGCTGCAGTCGCGGATCGACGTCCCCCGCGGTGGTCGGGCCGTCGATGCCGGCGACGCGCTGATCGCCGGCATGGCGTGGCAGCAGCAGGTGGGCATCGCCGGTGTCGAGGTACGGGTCGACGGCGGGCCGTGGCGCAGGGCCGAGCTGGCCGACGCCATCTCCGCGGACACGTGGGTGCAGTGGAGCATCCCCTGGGCGGCCGAGACCGGTTCCCACACGATCGAATGCAGGGCGCTCAGCGTCGACGGCGACACCCAGACCGACCAGCCGGCGGCACCGGCGCCCGACGGCGCGCAGGGCTGGCACCGGGTCGACGTGTCGGTGAACTGAGCGCGGTCCACGACCGTTTCCCCACGGCGTCACGCCGCCCGGCATCCCGCCTAGAATTGCTCCATGCCCGCAGGCGAATCCTTCTATATCACCACGCCCATCTACTACCCGTCCGATGTGCCGCACATCGGCCACGGGTACACGACGGTGGCCGTCGACACGCTCGCGCGCTGGCACCGCCAGGCCGGCGATGACACCTGGATGCTCACGGGCACCGACGAGCACGGCCAGAAGATGCTGCGGGCCGCTGCCGCGAACGGCGTGACCCCCCAGGAATGGGTCGACAAGCTCGTCACCGAGAGCTGGTTCCCGCAGCTGGAGACGCTCGACGTCGCCAACGACGACTTCATCCGCACCACGCAGGAGCGGCACGAGGAGCGCGTCAAGAAGTTCGTGCAGGCCATCTACGACCGCGGCTACATCTACGCGGGCGAGTACGAGGCGCTCTACTGCGTCGGCTGCGAGGAGTTCAAGCCGGAGTCCGAGATCCTCGACGGCACCGGTCCGTTCGAGGGGCTGAAGGTCTGCGCGATCCACTCCAAGCCGCTCGAGCTGCTGCAGGAGAAGAACTACTTCTTCAAGCTGAGCGAGTTCCAGGACCGCCTGCTCGAGCTCTACAAGACCCAGCCGGACTTCATCCGTCCGGAGTCCGCGCGCAACGAGGTCGTCTCGTTCGTCCGTCAGGGTCTCAAGGACCTCTCGATCTCGCGCTCCGCGTTCGATTGGGGCATCCCGCTGCCGTGGGACGAGTCGCACGTCATCTACGTGTGGGTCGACGCGCTGCTCAACTACGCCACCGCTGTCGGGTTCGGCGATGCTTCGGCAGCTGCAGGAGCCCAGTCGGAGTTCGAGCGCCGCTGGCCCGCGTACCACGTGGTCGGCAAGGACATCCTGCGCTTCCACGCCGTCATCTGGCCCGCGATGCTGATGGCCGCCGGCGTCGAGGTGCCCAAGGGCGTCTTCGCGCACGGCTGGCTGCTCGTCGGCGGCGAGAAGATGTCGAAGTCGAAGCTCACCGGCATCGCACCGACCGAGATCACCGACGTCTTCGGCTCCGACGCGTACCGCTTCTACTTCCTCTCGGCGATCGCCTTCGGGCAGGACGGCTCCTTCTCGTGGGAGGACCTGTCCGCGCGCTACCAGGCCGAGCTCGCGAACGGCTTCGGCAACCTGGCGTCGCGCACCACGGCGATGATCGAGAAGTACTTCGAGGGCGTCGTGCCGCCTGCGGCGGACTACACCGAGCAGGACCTTGCGATCCAGAAGATCGTCGCGGATGCCGCGAGCAGTGCGGATGCCGCGATCGAGCAGTTCCGCATCGACGAGGCCATCTCGTCGATCTGGACGATCGTCGACGCGCTGAACGGCTACATCACCGAGAACGAGCCGTGGGCGCTGGCCCGCGACGAGGCACAGCGCGGACGCCTCGGTACCGTGCTGTACACGTGTGCGGAGGGGCTGCGCGCACTGGCGGTGCTGCTCTCGCCGGTGATGCCGCAGGCCACTGAGAAGCTCTGGGTCGCCCTCGGCGCGGCGGAGAGCCTCGGCGGCCTGCAGGACCAGCCGATCCGTGAGGCCGGAGCCTGGGGCGTGCTGCGCCCCGGCACGAGCGTCAACGGTCTCGCGCCGCTGTTCCCGCGTGTGGAGTCCACCTCCTGAGCCATGGCTGACACGTATGTGCGCGAGCGCTCGGGAGACGGCCGCAAGGATCTGAAATATCCGGCTGCCCCCGAGCCGCTTGCGGTGCCGGTGTACGACAACCACGCGCACCTCGAGATCCTCGACGGCGATCAGCCGCTGTCGCTGACCGAGCAGCTGGATCGAGCGCAGGCCGTCGGCATCGCCGGCGTCATCCAGGCCTCGGGCGACATCGAGTCGTCGCGCTGGGCTGTCGAGGCTGCAGCGTCCGATCCGCGGGTGCTCGCGGCTGTGGCCATCCATCCCAATGACGCTCCGACATATGCCGAGGAGGGTCGCCTGGCGGAGGCGATCGCGGTGATCGACGAACTCGCCGCGCATCCGCGGACCAGGGCGATCGGCGAGACCGGGCTCGACTTCTTCCGCACGGAGCCGGAGCGCCAGTGGCCGCAGCACGAGTCCTTCGAGGCGCACATCGCGATCGCGAAGCAGCACGGCCTCGCGATGCAGATCCACGACCGCGATGCGCACGAGGCCGTCCTCGAGACCCTGACGCGCGTCGGCGCCCCCGACACGACCGTCTTCCACTGCTTCTCGGGTGACGATGCGATGGCGCGGATCTGCGCGGATGCCGGCTACCACCTGTCCTTCGCCGGCAACGTCACGTTCAAGAACGCGCAGAACCTGCGCGATGCGCTGAAGGTGACGCCGCTCGACCGCATCCTCGTCGAGACCGATGCGCCGTTCCTGACACCCGTGCCGCTGCGTGGACGCCCGAACGCGCCCTACCTCGTGCCGCTCACGGTGCGATTCATGGCCGCCGAGCTCGAGCTCGATGTCGACGAGCTGTGCACGCAGCTCGCGGAGAACACGCTCCGGGTCTACGGCTCGTTCGACGCCTGAGCTGTCGGCGCCTGATCCACCGGCGTCGCGCTGACGATCTGCGAGATCGGCTTCCAGACGAACACGAGCGTGAGGGCGGCGCCGGCGAACGCGAACCACCACGGGCCGGTGAGTCCCCAGATCTCGGCGATCACGCCGCCGAGCGCCTGCCCGATGACCATGCCGCCGAAGACGCCGACCATGTTGACCGAGGCCACCCTGCCCTGCAACGCGGCGGGGACGAGCCGTTGCCGCACGGTCGTCGAGATGGTGCCCCAGACGAACGCGTAGGCACCGAAGAAGAACATGATCACCAGCGCCACCCACCCGGTGGTGGTGAGCGCGAAGGAGAGGTGCATGAGCACCTCGAGCGAGAGGACGACGCGCATGAGCGTCGCGAAGGACACGTGGCGCTCCAGCCAGCCGAAGCTCGCGGTCGCGAGCAGGCCGCCGACGGCTGAGGCCGTCGTGAGCGCGCCGTAGCCCACCGCGCCCATGTGCAGGTGCTCGGTGGCGTAGAGCACCAGCACGCCCCAGGGCGCCGCCCAGGTGACGTTGAAGAGCAGGATGATCAGCACCAGCATCCGTACCGGGGGATTGCGCCAGAGCCAGCGCAGTCCCTCCGCGATGTCGGTGTGGACGCGGGGAGGCTCAGCCGACTCCCGCGACGGCACCGGAGTCCGCGCCATGCGCGAGATCAGCACCACGGCGAGGCTCACGCACACCACTTCGAGCAGGAACGGCCAGGCAGTGCCCGCGGCGAAGAGGAAGGCGCCGAGCGGCGGGCCGGCGAACTGGTTCGCGACCAGATACCCCGCCTGGAGCCGTGCGTTGCCGATGCCGAGGTCGGTCGGCTGCACGAGCATCGGCAGCAGCGTGCTGCCTGCGGTGTCCACGAACACCTCGGCCGTGCCGTACAGGAAGGCCACGGCGAGCACGATCCAGATGTTCGCGACGCCGGTGACCAGGAACACGCAGAGCCCGGCGAGCACGACCGCACGGGCGGCGTTCGCGAACATCACCAGTCGCCGCCGGTCGAAGCGGTCGGCGATCGCACCCGCGTGCAGCCCGAACAGCAGCCACGGAAGGAACTGCAGGATCGCGCCGGCGGCGACGAGCAGCGGCGACGAGGTCATCGACGCGATGAGCAGGGGAGCAGCTGCGAGCGCCACGCCGTCGCCCACGTTGCTGGTCCACGATGAGGCGAGCAGCCACCGGAAGTCCCTGCCCATGCGGCGCGGGGCGACGAGTTCACCGAGGGAGGGCACCCCCAGAGACTAGCCGCCGCCGGGGACATCGCTCCGGGTAGGGGACAATGGAACAATGACCGTCACGCTGCTCGGCGCAACCGAGATCCGCCGCCTCGCCACCGAGCTCGACGTCACACCGACGAAGAAGCTCGGCCAGAACTTCGTGGTCGACGCGAACACCGTGCGGAAGATCGTGCACGCCGCCCGCGTGCAGCCGGGAGAGCGCGTGGTCGAGGTGGGCCCAGGGCTCGGGTCCCTGACGCTCGCGATCCTCGAGACCGGAGCATCCGTCACAGCCGTCGAGATCGATCACCGCCTCGCGGCCAGGCTCGCGCAGACGGCTGCTGAGCACGGTGTCGAGGGCGGGAAGCTCACGGTCGTCGATGCTGATGCGCTCCGCATCACCGAGCTCCCCGGCGAGCCGAGCGTGCTCGTGGCGAACCTGCCCTACAACGTGTCGGTGCCGGTGCTGCTGCACTTCCTCGAGCACTTCGCCTACCTGCAACGCGGCGTCGTGATGGTGCAGGCCGAGGTGGCAGAGCGCATCGCGGCCAAACCGGGCTCGAAGATCTACGGCTCGCCGAGCGTGAAGGCCGCCTGGTACGGCGAGTGGCGACTGTCCGGAAACGTCTCGCGTCAGGTGTTCTGGCCGGTTCCGAACGTCGACAGCCTGCTGGTCGGCTTCGACCGGTCTGCGGGCGAGCGCGGCAGCGAGGACGAGCGTCGACGCACGTTCCAGATCGTGGATGCGGCGTTCAACCAGCGTCGCAAGATGCTGCGTCAGGCGCTGTCCGGCCTGTTCGGCAGCTCCGCCGCGGCATCCGAGGTGCTGATCGGCGCAGGCGTCGCCCCGACCGCACGCGGCGAGGACCTGACGGTCGAGGACTATCACCGTATTGCGCTGTATGCCGCGACGACGGGCGCGATCGGCGACAGGGACTAATCTGGCACCGTGACCGACTCGCCCCGCTTCAGCCCGAACGTTCCCGAACTGCACCGCCCGTACGCCGCCGACGAGGCCCGCTACCGGCAGTTCGCCTACCGCCAGGTCGGGTCGTCCGGCCTCTTCCTGCCGCCGATCTCGCTCGGCCTGTGGTGGAACTTCGGCGACAACATCCCGCTCGACAACCAGCGCGCGCTGCTGCGTCACGCGTTCGACAACGGCATCACCCACTTCGACCTCGCCAACAACTACGGCCCGCCCTACGGTTCTGCCGAGAAGAACTTCGGGCGCATCTTCGCCGAGGACTTCCGTCCGTACCGCGACGAGCTCATCATCTCGTCGAAGGCCGGCTGGGACATGTGGCCTGGTCCCTACGGCGACTTCGCGAGCCGCAAGTACATCCTCGCGAGCGCCGAGCAGTCCTTGACCCGTATGGGCCTCGACTACGTCGACATCTTCTACTCGCACCGGGTCGACCCGGTGACGCCGATCGCCGAGACCGTCGGCGCGCTCGATACCCTGGTCCGCCAGGGCAAGGCGCTGTACGTCGGCATCTCCTCCTACAGCGCCGAGCGCACGCAGGAGGCGGTGGACGTGGCCAAGGAGCTGGGCACGCCGCTCGTCATCCACCAGCCGGCGTACTCGATCCTCAACCGCTGGGTCGAGGACGGACTGAACGACACGCTGCAGACCAACGGCCTCGGCGCCATCGCCTTCACGCCGCTCGCGCAGGGGCTCCTCACCGACAAGTACCTCGGCGACGGGACCGCTGACCGTGCGCAGCAGCGCGGTTCGCTGCCGGAGGGTCGACTCTCGGACGACGCCGTGCAGACGCTGCGGTCGCTGAACGAGATCGCCCAAGAGCGCGGTCAGTCGCTCGCGCAGCTCGCGCTGCAGTGGACGCTGCGCAACCCGGTCGTCGCCTCGGCGCTGATCGGCGCATCGCGCACCTCGCAGCTCGACGAGAACATCGCCGCGGTCAACGGCCCGCCCCTGACGACGGAGGAGCTGGCGCGGATCGACGCACTCGCCGGTTCCATCGACGTGAACCTGTGGGCGAAGTCCTCGGAGCTGTGACGGTCGTCGGATCATGAGCGTCTTCGCGTCGACCGAGTCAGTGCATGTGCGGGCGCCGGGGAAGATCAACCTCTACCTCGGCGTCGGCGGGCGCCACGACGACGGATACCACGCGCTCGCGACGGTGTTCCAGGCTGTCTCGCTGTATGAGGACGTGATCGCGCGCCCGGCCGACGACTTCTCGATCACCGTGTCGGGCGTCGATGATGTCGATTCGGTGCCGCTCGACGATCGCAACCTCGCGATGCGCGCGGCGAAGCTGCTCGCCACCGCCACCGAGTACGACGGGGGAGTGGCGCTCGAGATCCGCAAGAGCGTGCCGGTCGCGGGCGGCATGGGCGGCGGGTCGGCGGATGCCGCGGCTGCGCTCGTCGCCTGCGACGCGCTGTGGGGCACCGGCCTCTCGCCAGCGCGGATGCACGAGCTCGCAGCCCGGCTCGGCGCCGACGTCCCGTTCGCGCTGCACGGCGGCACCGCAGTCGGCACCGGTCGCGGTGATCAGCTGAACCCGGCGCTCGCGCGCGGTCGCTTCGACTGGGTGCTGGTCACGAGCGAGCAGGGCCTCTCGACTCCCGTCGTCTACGGACGCCTGGACGCACTGCGCGAGGAGGAGGGGATGCTGGCCGACGATCCCCCGCTGTCACTGGATGTGCCCATCCCGGTGCTCCAGGCACTGCGCGCCGGGGATCCGGCGCTGCTCGCCGAGTCGCTCCTGAACGATCTGCAGGCAGCGGCTGTCTTCGAGCGTCCCGATCTCGATGCGACCATCCAGGACGGCATCCGCGCCGGTGCGCTGCACGGGATCGTCTCCGGCTCGGGTCCGACGGTCGCGCTGCTGTGCGCGGATCCGGAGTCGGCGCAGGACGTGCAGACCGTGCTGCAGCGGTCCGGCCGTGACGCGCTGCACGTGCATGGTCCGGTGCCGGGAGCGCGCATCATCCACTGACATCGGACGACGTCGGAGCGGGCAGCCCCTCTCGGGACATCCGGTTCCCCAACCGATTCCCGAGAGGGTGCTCACCACAAGGGACGTGGCGGTCTGCCTCACTTCGTTGGTTCCGCGCCCCAGACGCATCCCCGTGTAGCCCCAGCTACGCCTCAGAGACTAGCGCCATTTTGCTTGTCCCCCAAATGGGGGACAAAGAAATCTGCTGAGAGTTCGCTGTGCGTCGTGGTTCCAGTGCGGTCGCGAGGCTGCGGACGTGCGTTTCGAGCAGGTGCACCCACGACAGGATCGCGGTGAAGCCGATCGCCTCGAACACCGTGAGGTTGATCAGGCCGAAGCTCATCGCTCCGAGGCTGAGCACCAGCGCGCTGCCGGTGATGATGGCGAGCACGCTCAGCAGCCGCGACAGGGAACGGAGATAGATGCGGTGCGCGATCAACAGGGACAGGAACGAGACGATCATCCCGTTCGACGAGATGTCATGCGCGAGCTTGTCGACCGAGAGCGGGAAGACGCCGATGCCGGCGAGGCTGAGTCCGAGCGTGACGCCGAAGAACGGGATCACCCGTGCCGCACGTCGGTGGGCTTTCGTGGCGATCAGGGGTGACCGCAGGAACCAGATCCGCATCATGACGCCGCCGGATGCGATCGAGATGCCGCCCATGATGGCGCCGCCGTTGAAGAGCATCGCCGAGAAGTCGCCGGTCATGCCGAGGCGGCTGAAGTACAGCTCCCACCATTCGGGTTCGGTCGTCGTCAGGGTCGCTGCGATGATGCCGGCCAGCAGCAGAAGTGCGCCGGTGAGGGTGAGTGAGGTTCGCTTCGCGGAGCTCATGGCTGTTCCTGTCGCCATACGCTCGACGGCAGGCCAGGACGAAGTTGAGTCCTTCCTCAGGCGAGCGTTCATCGGGTGCAGGGTCGGAGACGCCCCGCTGGGTGAACTCAGTCTAGCGATAAGTTCCGGGTCGCGACGGATTTCTCTTTTCGATGGACGTTGCGCGACTGCCCTCCTCGGGGCCTCGTGTGCGCCGCCGTGTCGACGCATCGGTGTGCGGGAAGCCGACGCTGAGTACATAATGATGTGGGGATGTGACCGTGCACATGCAGCGAGGAGGCCGTGATGTCGAACGGCTCTGAGCGTGCCCGCCTGCCGAGCATCCGCGATGTCGCCCGTCTGGCTGGTGTCTCGCACCAGACCGTCTCCCGGGTGCTCAACGATCACCCCAGCATCCGGCCGGAGACCAAGGCCAAGGTCCTCGATGCGATCTCGGTGCTGGACTATCGGCCGAACCTCGCGGCGAGAGCGCTGGTCACGAGCAAGTCGAACATGCTCGGCATCCTGTCGGCGACGATCGGCGAGTTCGGCCCGACCTCCTCGATCGCGAGCATCGAGAACGCCGCGCGCGAGGAGGGGTACTCGGTCTCGACCCTGAACCTCTCGGACACCACGCCGGAGGCGATCGGCAACGCGGTCCGTCAGCTCGCACGCGAGCAGGTCGACGGCATCATCGTGCTCGCGCCGCAGGTGCGCGTCTTCCATGTCCTGCGCGGCATGGATGTGTCGATGCCGTTCGTGACGCTGCAGACGGCCTCCGGATCGGACGGTGTGAGCCTCTCCGCGGACCAGGTCGCTGGCGCTCGCGCTGCGACGGAGCATCTCATCGGTCTCGGCCACACCGACATCGTGCATCTTGCGGGACCGCAGGACTGGATCGAGGCGGAATCCAGGATGCGCGGATACCTCGACGCGCTGCGCGAGGCGGATCTGCCGACGTTCCCGCCGATCCGCGGCGACTGGACCGCGGACTTCGGCTTCTTCGCAGGGCAGGAGCTGGCACGCCGTCGCGACTTCACTGCGGTGTTCGCGGCGAACGACCTGATGGCGATCGGGCTGCTGCACGGGTTCCGGACCGCCGGGGTGCGAGTGCCGGATGACATCAGTGTCGTCGGCTTCGATGATGTGCCGGTCGCCGCCCACGTCGCGCCGACGCTCACCACGGTGCACCAGGAGTTCCCGGAGCTCGGGCGTCGTGCCGTCAAGATCTTGCTCGCTCAGATCCGCGGCGAGCAGGTGCCGACGTTTGGTCCCCTGCAGACAACGCTGCGCCTGCGTGAGTCGTCCGGATCACGGTAACGACACAAAATCCCCGTCCGGACTTGACACCGTCTCGTCATCATTGGACGATGTAAACCAATGTGAACGGTCACATCGAAGGTGACCGCACGTCGCGAGGAAGATCCGTGAGCACCACAGCAACGTTGCCGACTGTTTCAGGCCCGATCTTGGAGATGCGCAGCATCACCAAGGAGTTCCCGGGGGTGAAGGCTCTCTCCGACGTCTCCATCACCGTTCGGACGGGCGAGATCCACGCCATCTGCGGCGAGAACGGCGCCGGCAAGTCCACCCTGATGAAAGTCCTCTCGGGCGTGTACCCCTACGGCTCCTACGAGGGCGACATCCTGTTGTACGGCGAGGAGCAGCGCTACCGCGACATCGCGGCCAGCGAGGCCGCCGGCATCGTGATCATCCACCAGGAGCTGGCGCTCATCCCCGAGCTCTCGGTCACCGAGAACATCTTCCTCGGCAATGAGATCCGCCGCTTCGGCCGCATCGACTGGCAGGCGCAGAAGCAGCGCACGATCGAGCTGCTCGCCCGCGTCGGCCTGAACGAGGACCCTGACGCGCAGATCAAGACGCTCGGTGTCGGCAAGCAGCAGCTGATCGAGATCGCGAAGGCCCTGAACAAGGACGTCAAGCTCCTGATCCTCGACGAGCCGACCGCCGCCCTCAACGAGAACGACTCGCAGCACCTGCTCGACCTGATCCTCGGTCTGAAGGCCAAGGGCATCGCGTCGATCATCATCAGCCACAAGCTCAACGAGATCGAGCAGATCGCCGACGAGATCACGATCATCCGCGACGGTCGCACCGTCGAGACGCTCGACATCTCGCGCGGCGAGATCAACGAGGACCGCATCATCCGCGGCATGGTCGGCCGCTCGCTCGAGAGCCGCTACCCCGACCGCACGCCGGAGATCGGCGAGGTCTTCTTCGAGGTCAAGGACTGGTGGGTGCAGCACCCCACCGTGACCGAGCGCATGGTCGTGAAGGGCTCGAACCTGAACGTCCGTCGCGGTGAGGTCGTCGGCATCGCGGGGCTCATGGGTGCCGGACGCACCGAGTTCGCGATGAGCATGTTCGGCCGCTCCTACGGCACGTTCCTGTCGGGGACGATGATCAAGGACGGTCAGGAGATCGCGCTCCCCGATGTGGCAGCAGCGATCAAGCACGGACTCGCCTACGTGAGCGAGGACCGCAAGGTGCTCGGGCTCAACCTGCTCGACACCATCAAGCGCGCCACCGTCTCGGCGAAGCTCTCCAAGATCGCCCGACGTGGTGTCGTCGACCCGCGCGCCGAGTTCGCGATCGCCGACCAGTACCGCAAGGCGCTGCGCATCAAGACCCCCTCGGTCGAAGAGGGCGTCGGCAAGCTGTCCGGCGGCAACCAGCAGAAGGTCGTCCTCGCGAAGTGGATGTTCACCGACCCCGACCTGCTCATCCTCGACGAGCCCACCCGCGGCATCGACGTCGGCGCGAAGTACGAGATCTACGCGATCATCAACGAGCTCGCGTCGCAGGGCAAGGGCGTCATCGTCATCTCGAGCGAGCTGCCTGAACTGCTCGGCATCTCCGACCGCATCTACACCGTCTTCGAAGGTCGGGTCACCGACTGCATCCCGGCCGACCAGGCGACACCCGAGGCCCTCATGCGCAGCATGACCTCCGCGACTCAGAAAGCATCCGCATGACCACCGAATCGACCACCGCGAAGCGCGGGTTCCACTTCAAGGACATCACGAAGATGTTCGGCGGCGGGCAGTCCACGCTCCGCCAGTTCGGCATCCTCGGCAGTCTCGTCGCGATCCTCGTCGTGTTCCAGCTGCTGACGTTCATCTTCAAGGGCCAGGGACTCACGCTGTCCTCCGGCAACCTGATCAACGTCGTCAACCAGTACTCCTACATCCTGATCCTCGCGATCGGCATGGTGATGGTCATCATCATGGGCCACATCGATCTGTCGGTCGGATCGGTCGCCGCGTTCACCGGCATCATCGTCGCGAAGGCGATGGCCGACTGGAACCTCCCTTGGCCGCTCGCGATCGTGCTCGGCCTCGGCGTCGGTGTGCTGGTCGGTGCGTGGCAGGGATTCTGGGTGGCCTATGTCGGGGTGCCCGCGTTCATCGTGACGCTGGCCGGCATGCTCTTCTTCCGCGGCGCGAACCAGTGGGTCGGCGACTCGCAGTCCATCCCGGTGCCCGACGGCTTCCGCGTGATCGGTGCCGGCTACCTGCCCGAGATCGACCTGCCGCTGCCGTTCAACATCCCGACCATGCTGCTGGCGCTCGCCGGTGTCGCCTGGATCGTGTTCTCCGAGATCCGCCTGCGCCGCGCGCAGCGCAAGATGAACGCGGAGATGGCGCCGACCTGGGTGAGTGTCACCAAGGTCGTGCTGATCTCGGTCGTCATCCTGATCGCCGGCTGGCTGTTCGCGACCGGTCGTGAGGGAACCAGCTTCCCGATCTCCGGCGTGATCCTGCTCCTGCTCGTCATCCTCTACACGTTCATCACCAGCAACACCGTGTTCGGTCGTCACATCTACGCCGTCGGTGGCAACCGCCAGGCAGCACGCCTCTCGGGTGTGAAGGACCGCTGGGTCGACTTCTTCGTCATGATGAACATGTCGGTGCTCGCGGCTCTCGCCGGCATGATCTACGTCTCCCGTGCCACGGCCTCCGGCCCGCAGGACGGCAACGGCTGGGAGCTCGACGCGATCGCCTCGGTCTTCATCGGTGGCGCCGCCGTCTCCGGTGGTATCGGTACCGTCATCGGATCGATCATCGGTGGTCTCGTGATGGCGTTCCTCAACAACGGACTCGCGCTGCTCGGCGCCGGTGCCGACGTGGTCTCGATGATCAAGGGTCTCGTGCTCCTGATCGCCGTCGGCGTCGACGTCTGGAACAAGCAGCAGGGTCGCCCCTCGATCATCGGGTTCATGACGCGCCGGTTCGGCCGCAAGGAAGACCCGGCACTCGAGACCTTCGACCCGAAGGCGAACTACCCCACAGGTCAGAAGTACGAAGCCCCCGCCGTCGACGAGACGCGCGGAAAGTAGGGGTCGAGTCGCGTGCCCGCGTGACAAGACCTTCACACACCAGAGAAAGAGATCACATGAAGAAGATTCTTCTGACGGCGACAGCGCTTGTCGCCGTGGGCGCATTCGCCCTCACCGGCTGCTCCTCGGAGCGTGGCGGAGACACCGGCAGCGGTGCCGGCGAGGAGACCGCGAAGGGCTTCGCCGCCGACGCCACGATCGGTGTCGCGCTGCCGGACAAGACCTCGGAGAACTGGGTCCTCGCGGGCCAGCTGTTCACCGACGGTCTCGAGAAGGCCGGATTCAAGGCAGACGTGCAGTACGCGCCGGCCAGCAACACGGTCGCCGAGCAGCAGAACCAGATCCAGGCCATGGTCACCGGTGGCGCGAAGGTCATCATCATCGGCGCGAAGGACGGCAAGCAGCTGTCCACGCAGGTCGAGGCCGCTCGTGACGCAGGCGTCACGGTCATCGCATACGACCGTCTGATCGAGAACACCGAGGCCGTGGACTACTACGTGGCCTTCGACAACTTCAAGGTCGGTCAGCTGCAGGGCCAGGCTCTGCTCGACGGTCTCGCCGAGCGTGCGGGTCACGAGGCTCCGTACAACATCGAGCTGTTCTCGGGCTCGCCGGATGACGCGAACGCTCCGGTGTTCTTCAACGGTGCGATGGACGTGCTCCAGCCGAAGATCGATGACGGCACGCTGAACGTGGTGTCGGGCCAGACCGAGATCGCACAGACGGCGACCGAGGGCTGGAAGCCGGAGAACGCGCAGCGCCGTATGGACTCGCTGCTCACCTCCTCGTACGGTTCCGAGACGCTCGACGGCGTCCTCTCCCC
Source organism: Microbacterium sp. (assembly GCF_036823965.1). Classification (GTDB taxonomy): domain Bacteria; phylum Actinomycetota; class Actinomycetes; order Actinomycetales; family Microbacteriaceae; genus Microbacterium. Next base: position 108,863 of record NZ_DAITBE010000006.1, read on the forward strand.
GAACGACACCCTCGCCCGCGCCATCATCACGTCGGTGCAGGGTGCCGGGAAGCCGGTTCCGGTCGTCACGGGTCAGGACTCCGAGGTCGAGTCCGTCAAGTCGATCATGGAAGGCGTCCAGTACTCCACGATCAACAAGGACACCACGCTCCTCGTCGAGCAGTCGATCAAGATGGTCGGCCAGCTCCAGAAGGGCGAAGAGGTCGACGTCAACGACACCGACCAGTACGACAACGGCAAGAAGGTCGTCCCGGCCTACCTGCTCGACCCGATCATCGTCACGAAGGAGAACGCTGCTGAGGCATACGCCAACGTCCCGAGCCTCCTCGAGATCGTGAAGTCGTACCAGTAATCACCCAGCCCTCATCGAGGGCGAACGAGGAGCCGTCCGGGTCATACGACCCGGACGGCTCTTTCGTTGCCGAGGTGCCTGTGACGAGATGTTCCCGCTCATGTATCCGGACTCCTCCGGCTCCTCAGAACGGCACGGGGTTCGGTGCTGCGGGCTCGAACCGTGCTGCGGGCTCGAACCGTGCTGCGGGCTCGAACCGCACGGTGTTCTGTCGAGGTGGCCGGTCGATGTAGATGCTGCCCGTCGGACTCCGCCACTCGAGCACGCCGCCGGCCGCCTGGGCGACCCGCCAGGGGGAGTGGTGCTTCATCATGTGATGCCGCCGACAGAAGTGCGCGAGGTTGTCGTCGCAGGTCGACCCGCCCTCGGACGCCGGGTGGTTGTGGTCGATGTCGCACATGCGCGCGGCGAGCCCGCACGTGGGGAATCGGCAGCGCTGGTCGCGTGCCCGCAGATGTCGTCTCAGGTGATCGCTCGGTCGATAGCGGTCGACGGCGAGCATCGCTCCGCTGATCGGATGCGTCAGCACTCGGTCCCATCCGGTCGCAGCACCCGCGAGACGTCTGGCAGTGGCGACGTCGATCGGGCACCGTCCGTCGAGCTCGGCCGGAGTCGAGTCATCCCGGTCGGTGCCGCCGCCCATCAGCGTCAGGACCGGCACGGTCACCTCGACGCGAGCCTGAATGGCGCCGAGCAGCGCGTCCGCCGAGTCGTGTCCGGTCGGTGCGCCGGTGAGGACGAGATCCGAGAGCAGGTCCGTGCGGAGCTGATCGACCGTTCGCTCGTCGGTGCTGTCGCCTGCATCCCCGTCCTGCTGCTGCTCCTGCGGCTGCGCATTCGCCGTCCGAGCGCGTTCATCACGGATGCGATGCGCCATCTGCGAGAGGCGGTCGTACATGCCGTGGATGAGCGTCGACGGACCGTGCACGCCGAGTGCTGACATCCCATCGTCGAGGTCCGTGACCCAGACGCGTCGCTGTTCGCGGGCGTCGCGGTGCCGCTCCGTCAGTGAGCGCGACTGGTACTCCTCCGCGATCCTGCGCGCATCGCGCCGCAGTCGGTTCGGCGACTCGACCTCGGCCACCACCAGCACTGCTGCGGCGTAGGCCGCCCGGTCGACCGGGTCGTCGAGATGCGCCCCTGCCTCGACGATGACCCGCGCATGCGCGGCCGTGATGCGACCGGCGCCCTGCGCGGCCCACACTGCCGGCAGGTCGGTCACGAGCCGTGAGGCCGCCGCCATCCGCTGTTCGATCGTGCGATCGCTCACGCGCTGCGCCGCACCGATCTCGGCGGCCACCGCACGAGTCGCCATGTCGCCGTAGTCGGGATGCTCGGCGCCCTGTGCGATGTCGATCGCCAGTTGAGAGGCCATCGCGAGTATGCCGTCGCGAACCGCCTGCATGCCGCTGATCGTCTCCTCCGCCGCCTGCAGCCCGGCGACCAGATCGGCGAGCATCGCCATCTGGGAGTCGGTCGCGTCGAGCAGTGCGGTCATGGACACAGTCCATCACCGACCACCGACATTCGAACAAAGATACGAGAAGGTTCGGTGCGAACCCCGCACGGTCCCCGGGCCAAGCGCACACTTCCGGGTCTCGTCGCTGTGTGCGCAACCTATGGGGCGGCAGTGCGCCGCGCCGTAGGTTGACTCTCACTCGACCGGACCGATGAAGGGATGTCTCATGCATTTCGAGCTACGGAGTGGACGTGGTCGGCAGGCGCTGATCGCCCTCGCACTCGCGACGGCGCTCGCCGCGGGTGGTCTGACTGATCATCAGGCGGCACAGGCGGAGACTCGAACGATCGTGCCCGCCGAGGTCGCCGACGCACCGGATCCCTTCATCCGCGATGTGCAGACCTGGCTGATGACCTCCCAGGCCGACCGCACCTACAAGATCTCCGTGGCGCTCCCGTCCGGCTACAACGCGGACGGTGCACCATATCGAGTGCTCTACGTCACCGACGCGAACGCCGAGTTCGGCCTCGCGGTCGAGACCGCTCGATTGAATGCTCCGGGCACGGTCGTCGTCGGAATCGGCTACGACAACCCCGGCCAGGGGTTCACCGCTTCGGGCGTGCCGAGAACGCTGGACCTGACGCCGACCGACATCGGCGTGGCGACACCGTCCGGCGGCGCACCGGAATTCCTGTCGTTCCTCCGTGACGAACTGGTGCCGCAGATCGACCGCGACTTCAACGTCGACCCAGGCGACCGGGCGCTGATGGGCCACTCCTTCGGCGGACTCTTCGCGACGTACACGCTGCTGCACAACGAGGGCCTGTTCCAGCGCTTCGTGATCGCGAGCCCCTCGATCTGGTGGGATGACCGCACGATCCTCGAGACCGAGAGCGAGTACGCCGCCGAGAACGACGCGCTCGACGCGCGCGTGTTCCTGTCGGTCGGATCGCTGGAGGAGACGACCAGCGGCTTCCCGATGACCAGCGACATGATCGGTTTCGCCCGCACGCTCACGTCGCGCTCCTATGACGGGCTCGAGCTCGGCGCCCATGTCTTCGCGGACGAGACGCACCTGTCGGTGATCGGCGCCGCGTTCAGCCGCGGCATCCGCTTCATCTATGCCGTTCCCGGCACGACCATCCCCGGCACCTCCGTCGACGATCTCGACGAGCCTGCGCCCGCGGCCCCGCAGATCACGACACAGCCGATCGGCGCGAGTGTCGTCGCCGGTCAGGACGCGACGTTCACCGCCGGGGCGATCGGCACGCCGGCGCCCACGGTGCAGTGGCAGTCGAAGCTTCCGGACGCGGGGGACTGGGTCGCCATTCCCGACGCGACCGGCTCGTCCTACACGGTCGTCGCGGCACCGGCATCCGCCACCGGCATCCAGTACCGGGCCGTGTTCACGAACGCGACCGGCGCGACGACCACGGATGCCGCCACGCTCATCGTCACCGCGGACGCGACCGCGACTGCCGACCCTGACGGCTCCGGCGACGGCTCTTCGAGCGGAGGAGCCGGCGCCCCGGATCGCCTCTCGGAGACCGGGGCCGAGTTCGACGTCATCGCGCTGACAGGAGCAGCGGTACTGCTCGCTGCAGGAGGCGCACTCCTGCTCACTCGCAGGCGCAGAGCCGCCGACGGCTCCTGACGCCTGCGAGCGGGGCAGGGGCGACCTTCGACCCCGGGTCAGGCGCCGCTCGCGCCCTCCGCGACGTCGGTCTCCGGACGAGTGGCAGGGCGGGCGCCCTGGCGCAGCCACGGCTGGAACGCCCGAGTCAGCAGCGGCATGACCACGAACGACAGCAGCGCCACGAGCGTGACGGAGAGGATCAGTGTGATCACCGGGATCGGCAGCCCGAGGATGAGTGGTCCGAGGAGGAGCAGCAGCGCGGTGATGAGCGGGTAGACGGCGAGCCAGGTGATGATCGCCATCTTCCATCTGGGCGGTGGAGTCATCGGGTGTACGCTCCGGCGGCGATGTCCTCGATGAGCGTCGGCCCGATCGGCGTCCAGCTGTACGCTCGCTGCGTCACCTCGCTGGAGGCGGTCATGTCCGCACCGAAGAACCGACCGATGAATCCGAAGTGATCGACGGCGTCGGTCGGATCGATCGACGCGGTCGGGATGCCGAGTCGCTGTGCGATCGCCTCGGCGATGACCCGAGTGGGAACGCCCTCCTCGGCGACCGCATGCAGCCGAGCCCCCGCAGGGGCCTGCTCGATCGCGAGCCGCGCCAAGCGTGCGGCATCGCCGCGATGCACGGCTGCCCACGCGTTCGTTCCGTCGCCGATGTAGCCGGAGACGCCGGTGCGCAGGGCGGCAGCCACGATCAGCGAGATGAAACCGTGGTCGCCGATGCCGTGCACGGTCGGCGCGAAGCGCAGCGCGATGCTCTGCACGCCGCGGGCGGCGTAGTCGAGGGCGAGGTTCTCGCTGCCGCCGCGGGGCGCGTCGGGGCCGATTCCGGGGTTCGGGTCGGACTCCAGCGCGGGGCGCGACGAGTCGAGGCGGAGGAGACCGGACGCCAGGGCGAACCGCTTGCCGCTGCCGACCAGGGCATCGCCGAGCGCCTCCACTGCCGCGCGCTCGGCGCGGTCGGACTCCTTGGGGTTCGCCCAGTCGTGCTTGTTCGCGAGATGGAGCACGGCATCAGCCTCGCCCGCGCCCTGGCGAAGCGTATCGAGATCGTCGAGCGTGCCGCGCAGCACGGAGACCCCCGCGCGCTCCAACGCCGCCGTGCTCGCGTCGCTGCGGGAGAGTGCGAGCACGTCGTGCCCCGCTGTGCGGAGCTCGTCGACTGCGGCGGATCCGATCCAGCCGCTCGCCCCGGTGATGAAAACACGCATGTCAAGACCTTTCATGTCAGTGTGTGACATGAGCGTAGCACGTGATGTCATGCACTGTCATCGCTAGGATGAAGGCATGGCGAGATGGCTGGCGGATTCCGAGAATCGACTCAAGCAGGCCGCTATCGACCTCTTCGCCGAACGCGGCTTCGATGCGGTCACCGTCAGCGACATCGCCGCGGCGGCAGGCGTGACCGAGCGCACGTTCTTCCGCTACTTCGCCGACAAGCGCGAGGTGCTCTTCACGAACCAGGACGAGTACCAGGCGCACTTCCTCGAAGCCCTCGACGCGTCGGCGGAGCAGGCGCCGATGTCACTCGTGGAGACTGCCTTCCGCGGTGGCGCCGCATTCTTCCCTGACGAGCGACGTCCGCTCTCCCGGGGGCGTCAGCGGGTCATCGACTCCAGCCCTGCCCTCCAGGAGCGCGAATCGCTCAAGCGCACCAGCCTCGTCGACGCGCTCACCTCGGCGCTCCTGGCCCGAGGCATCAGCCCCCTCACCGCCTCACTCGCCGCGCAGAGCGGATCCGCCGCATTCCACGCCGCCTTCGTCGCCTGGCTCGCCGAGGGGGAGACCCGATCCTTCCCTGAGATCCTCGACGACGCACTGCGTGAGCTGCGGAACCTGCACGCCTGAGCGCCGCACCGGCATCCGCCGCCCGACCGGAGGTCGTCGCGACGCGGTGCGCTAGGCCCAGATCGGGTCGTCGGGGTCGGGGGAGTCCGTGCCGTCGGCGTCGGTCATGATGCGCGCGTCAGCGATCCATGATGTGAGAGGGCCGTCGTGGAGGAAGTGGGGCCGCGGTGTGCCGAGGATCTCGGGGGTCGTCACGATGTCCAGCGGCGCATCGCTCGCGAAGATGACGACGTTGCCGAGTGGCCCTTCCTCATCCTCGGGTTCTGCGTCGAGGACCACGGCGACGTGATCGAACACGGTGCGCAGCGTGGCCGCCTGTCGTCGTGAGTAGTCGAACGGATGCCCATCGATGAGGTTCACTGCGACGACGCCCGCTGCTGCGGAGCGCGCGGCGACCCGTCGGTAGAATTCCAGGCTGGCCACGCGATGCCGGACGACGGCGGCGTCCCAGAGATCGACGACGGTGAAGCACGCATCCACCCAATCGGTGTCGGTCGCGGGGCGACCGGTCGTCTCTGCGGCGCCGAGTCCGGGCGACGGAGATGGCGGCACCGGCGATGGCGTCTCGTTCGGCAGCGGCGCGTCTGCGACCGTCCGAGCATCGCCGAAGATGACGCGCACGTCAGAGCCGGGAGGCAGCGGCAGTGCGGCGATCACTGCTGCGTAGAGATCGGGCTCGAACTCGACCACGAGCTGAGGCGATCCGGCGCGCGTGGCCTCGATATAGCGTGCCAGCGTGAGTGCTCCGGCCCCCAGATGCACGGTGAACAATGGCGCACCGGGCTCAGCGGCGGCATCCATCGCGCGGGCGATGTGCCGGGTGTACTCGTAGTCGAGGTAGGTGGGGTCGGTGATCGAGACGACCGACTGCGGGATTCCATCCACGCTGAGCTCGAAGCGACCGGGTCGCCTTCTCGACTGGACCAGCTTCGCCCTGCGATTGTCTAGTGAGAGCGAGAACACCCGGCGTTTCCATGGCACCCGTCGAGTTTAGGTTCTCGAAGGGCGGGCGAACGCCCAGCCCCACCCGACTACCCTGGAGAGGACATGGCACATCTTCTCGGGGCTGAAGCCCTCCATCTCGAATATCCGACCAGGGTCGTCTTCGATTCCGTGACCCTCGGCATCGAGGAAGGCGACCGCATCGGCATCGTCGGCCGCAACGGTGACGGCAAGTCCAGCCTCCTCGGGATGCTGGCAGGCATCAAGGAGCCGAACTCCGGCCGCGTCACGATGCGCGGCGGCACCACGATCGGCGTGCTCTCCCAGGCGGACACCCTCGCGGACGACGTCACGATCAGCCAGGCCGTGGTCGGCGACACCCCGGAGTACGAGTGGGCCGGCGACTCCCGGATCCGCGACGTGATCGAGGGACTCCTGAAGGACCTGCCGTGGGATGCCGAGATCGGCTCGCTCAGCGGTGGCCAGCGCCGACGCGTCTCGCTCGCCAAGCTCCTGACCGGGGACTGGGACGTCATCGCCCTCGACGAGCCCACCAACCACCTCGACGTCGAAGCCATCACCTGGCTCGCCGGACACCTCAAGAAGCGCTGGAGCCAGAACTCCGGAGCGCTCCTGGTCGTGACCCACGACCGGTGGTTCCTCGACGAGATCTGCACCGAGACCTGGGAGGTGCACGACCGCATCGTCGAGCCCTTCGAGGGCGGCTACGCGGCGTACATCCTGCAGCGCGTCGAGCGCGACCGGATGTCGGCGGCCACCGAGGCCAAGCGCCAGAACCTCGCCAAGAAGGAGCTCGCGTGGCTCCGTCGAGGAGCTCCTGCGCGCACGGCGAAGCCGAAGTTCCGCATCGACGCGGCCAACGAGCTCATCGCCGACGTGCCGGAGATCCGCGACAAGGTGTCGCTGCAGTCGCTCGCCGTCTCTCGCCTCGGCAAGGACGTGGTCGACCTGCTCGACGTCGGCGTGACCTATCCGACCGTCGACCCTTCGACAGGCTCAGGCACCACGGACAAAGTGGTGCTCCGCGACATCGAGTGGCGCATCGCCCCCGGCGAGCGGACCGGCATCCTCGGCGTCAACGGCGCAGGCAAGTCCACCCTGCTCGGACTCATCTCCGGCACCGTCGAGCCCACTGTCGGCCGCGTCAAGCGCGGCACCACGGTCAAGGTCAAGACCCTCACCCAGCGCCTCGACGAGCTCGAGGATGTGCGCCGCGAGCCGGTGCGCGTCGTCATCTCGCGGCTGCGGACCTCGTACACGATGGGGTCGGGTTCCAAGGCGCAGGAGCTCACGCCAGGGCAGCTCCTCGAGCGGCTCGGCTTCGATTCGGCGCAGCTCTCCACGCCGGTCAAGGATCTCTCCGGTGGACAGCAGCGCCGTCTGCAGCTGCTGCTCGTGCTCCTCGACCAGCCCAACGTGCTGATCCTCGACGAGCCGACCAACGATCTCGACACCGACATGCTCGCCGCGATCGAGGATCTGCTCGACTCGTGGTCCGGCACCCTGCTCGTCGTGAGCCACGACCGGTACTTCCTCGAGCGCGTCACCGACCAGCAGTTCGCCATCCTCGACGGACACCTGCGTCACCTCCCCGGTGGAGTCGACGAGTACCTGCGTCTGCGTCAGCTGCAGACCTCGGCACCCGGCAAGTCGCAGACGTCCGTGAACACTGCGAAGAAGGCCTCCAGCCTCGACGGCGCCGCGCTGCGCTCGGCGCAGAAGGAGATCTCGGCGCTGGAGCGCCGCATCCAGAAGCTCACGCAGCAGGTCAACGCGGCGAAGCAGGCGCTCGCGGATCACGACCAGGCGGACTTCGAGGGACTCGGCGTCAAGATGAAGGCGATCAGCGATCAGCAGGCCGAGATCGAAGAACTCGAACTCCGCTGGTTCGAGCTCACGGAGGAGCTCGACTGAGCCGTCGCCCCCGGAAGGGGGGTCTGTTGTTCCTCCCCTCCTGGGAATACGGTGACAGTGCGGTGCGCTGTGCTCTGGGCGGGGTCTGACGCCATCCGGTGTCGCACGGCATGATCCTGCGGCATCCGGGAGGTACACATGGAAGGACTCGAGGTCACGGTCCTGCTCGGGCTCACGATTCTCGCAGGCGCGTTGCTGGCGCCGCGGATCCGGCTGGCGCTGCCGCTCCTGCTGGTGATCTTCGGCCTCGCGCTCGGGTTCATCCCGGCGCTCCGCGAGGTGCAGCTGCCGCCTGAGACGGTGCTGCTGCTCTTCCTCCCGGTGATCCTGTTCTGGGAGAGCCTGACGACATCGCTGCGGTCGATCCGTCGCGACTTCCGCTACATCCTGCCGATGAGCACGGTGCTCGTCGTGGCATCCGCCTTCGCCGTCGCCGGCATCGGCGTGCTGTTCGGGATGCCGTGGGAGATCGCCCTCATCCTCGGTGCTGCCGTCGCGCCACCGGATGCCACGGCCGTCGCCGCCCTCGGGCGCCTGCTGCCCCGGCGCATGTTCATGAAGCTCAAGGCAGAGAGCCTCACCAACGACGGCACCGCCCTGGTGCTCTATGCGATCGCCGTCTCGCTGGCCGTCGGCGGTCAGGTGACCCCGCTCTCGATCACCGGCATGGTGGTGATGTCGTACGTCGGCGGTGTCGCCGCCGGTGTGGTCATCGCCGGCCTCGGCTATGCGCTGCTCCGTCGCGTCTCCTCGACCATGGTCATCAACGTGACGCTGCTGCTGATCCCGTTCTCCGCGTTCCTCCTCGCCGAGATCGTGCACGCCTCGGGGGTGCTCGCGGTCGTCGTCGCCGGACTCGTCGTCGCCTACGTGTCTCCGCGGGTGACCACCGCGTCCTCGCGTCGCCAGACCGATGCCGTCTGGCCGTTCGGGGTGTTCCTGCTCAACGGAGCCCTGTTCGTGCTGATCGGCCTCGAGGTGCAGTACGTGGCGCACGAGATCTCCGCAGCGGCGATCGGCCGACTCGTGCTCGTGACCCTGGCGGTCTGGGTGACGCTGCTGGCCGTTCGCTTCCTGTTCCAGCTGTTCAGTGTGCCGTTCCAGCGGTCCACCGAGCAGCGCCCGCCGTGGCGGCGGCGCATGCGCGGCATGACGGTGTCGACCGTCGCCGGGATGCGGGGCGCCGTGTCGCTCGCGATCGCGCTGTCTGTGCCGACATCCCTCGCCGCCGGGGGAGGGCTCGCCGGTCGCGACGAGGTCGTGTTCGTGACCGCCGGCGTGATCCTGCTGAGCCTCCTGGTCCAGGGGCCGCTCCTGCCGGCCTTCGTGCGCTGGGCCCGCATCCCCGTCGACCACGCCGCCGACGAGGAGTACGAGCTCGCCGAGCGCGCGATCTCGGGTGCGGCGCTCGCCGCGCTCGACGATCTGGCGGCGGAGCACGGCATCGGCCAGGAGGTGCGCGACCGGGTTCGGGCGGAGGGCTATCTGATGCTCGAGCTCGCCAACGCGAAGTCGCTGGCCCGTGAGCAGGCCATCGTCGACGCCGAGGCCCGCGCACTCGATGACCTGCTCGATGAGCCGGATCCGCTCGGCGGTGCCGTGCAGACCGAGCCGGACAGCGGGGGAGGTGTCGGGCTCACGACGCCGACGGATGCCGCGGAGGGCGTGACGCTGCAGATGCTCGCGAGCTCCACCGACGTCGACCTGCTCCAGCGCTCGCCCCTGGTGCGGCACGAGGAGCACTCGACGCTCAAGCTCGCCCTGCTCGACCGAAAGCGCGAGGTGCTGCTCGGGCTGCGTCGCTCCGGCACCGTCGACGACCTGATCGTGCGCCGCATCTCGGCCCGCCTCGACCTCGAGCAGGTGCGCCTGCAGGGGATCGAGGAGTTCGACTGATCGGTCGCCGCACCCGGAATTCCGGGCTGTGACGCTGTGTGACGAGTGGATTCTGCGTGCGCGCCGGTGCCTGCCTAACGTATTCGAGTCCCCCAAGAGAGGAACCCGTACTCACATGTCCCGTCGCTCCACCTCCATCATCGCCGCACTCGCGGTGGTCCCACTCTTCGTCGCGCTCGCAGGCTGCGCCACGAACTCCTCCGACGCCGGTTCCGGCGAGGGTGAGTCCACCACGCCCGAGGTCGTCAAGATCGGTGTCGTCGGCAAGGGCGACGCGCAGTGGCCGGCCTTCGTCGACGCTGCCGCTGACGAGGGCATCAAGGTCGAGCTCGTCGACTTCGGCTCCTACGAGCAGCCGAACCCGGCGCTGACCGAGGGCGAGATCGACCTCAACCAGTTCCAGCACATCGTGTACCTCGCGGAGTACAACAACGCCTCGGGATCTGACCTGACGCCGATCGGATCGACCGCGATCTACCCGCTCGGGCTGTACTCGAGCAAGTACGACGACGTGAAGAGCATTCCGGAGGGCGAGACCGTCGCGGTTCCGGACGATGCCTCGAACCAAGCTCGTGCGCTCAACGTGCTGCAGCAGGCCGACCTCGTCGAGCTCAAGGACGGCGGCACGCCGTACTCCGACCTCGCCGATATCGACACCGACAAGTCGAAGGTCAAGGTCACGGCGCTGGAAGCCGCGCTCATCCCGACCTCGTTGCCGGATGTTGCCGCTGCGATCATCAACAACGACTTCGTCACGGACGCCGGCCTGACGTTCGACGACGCCATCGCGCAGGACGACCCCGAGGACCCGAACGCGCTGCCGTACGTGAACATCTTCGCGGCCCGCGCCGAGGACGCCGACAACGAGACGTACCTCAAGCTCGTCGAGATCTTCCAGACGAATGAGGACGTTCAGGCTGGACTGCAGGAGTCGTCCGGCGGCGTCGCTGTTCCGCTGCAGACGCCGGTCGAAGACCTCGTCGCATCGCTCAAGAAGGTCCAGAAGGACGCCGAGGACAACAAGTAAGCACCGACGGGGACCATCCCGCCTGATGCGAGAGAATCGGGTGACGCCACACGCGTCACCCGATTCGTCTTTTCCCAGAACCAGACCGGAGCACACATGCCGATCGTGAGCCTGACGAACGTGTCGAAGGCGTACCCGTCGCGGACGCCGGGAGACGGCGACATCGTCGCAGTCGACGACGTGACCCTCGAGATCGAGAAGGGCGACGTCTTCGGCATCATCGGATACTCGGGCGCCGGGAAGTCCACGCTCGTGCGTCTCATCAACGCGCTGGAGCCGGCCACCGCCGGTTCGATCCACGTGGACGGCGTCGACATCACCTCCTTGAAGGAGAGCGAGCTGCGCCGCGTCCGCGGTGGGATCGGCATGATCTTCCAGCAGTTCAACCTGTTCTCCTCGCGGAGCGTCAAGGCGAACATCGCCTACCCGCTCACGCTCGCCGGGTGGAAGAAGGCCGACATCGAGGAAAGGGTCACCGAGCTGCTGTCGTTCGTCGGCCTGGCCGACAAGGCGAAGGCGTACCCCGAGCAGCTCTCCGGTGGACAGAAGCAGCGCGTCGGCATCGCACGGGCCCTCGCCACCGGACCCGCGATCCTGCTCGCCGACGAGGCGACCAGCGCGCTCGACCCGCAGACCACGCACGAGGTGCTCGACCTGCTCAAGCGGGTCAACCAGGAGCAGGGCGTGACGATCGTGATCATCACGCACGAGATGGACGTGATCCAGACGATCGCGACCAAGGTCGCGGTGATGGAGCGCGGACGCGTGATCGAGCAGGGCGACGTGTTCGACGTGTTCTCGGCACCGCAGAACCCGGCGTCGCAGCGATTCGTCGGCACGGTCGTGAAGGGCGTCCCCTCGCCGGCCGAGCTCGCAGTGCTCCGCGAACGGCACCAGGGGCGCATCGTCACCCTGTCGTTCCGCGACGGAGACTCCTCGCAGGCGCAGGTGTTCCTCGACCTCGCCGCGGCCGGGCTCGATTTCGAGCTCGTGTTCGGCGGCATCAACGACATCCGCGGCCGTGCGTTCGGTCACCTGACGCTCGCGATCCGGGGTGAGAGCGCCGCGATCGATCGTGCGCTCGCCTCGATCGGCGAACGCGTCGAAGTCACCGAGATCGCCCGAGAGGAGAGCCGCTGATGGATCGTCTGATCGAACTCGGACCGGAGTTCTGGGCCGCCGCGCTCGAGACCCTCTACATGACCTCGTTCGCGCTCGTCCTCGGCGGCGTGCTCGGACTCCTGATCGGCATCATCCTGTACGTGACACGGCGCGGCGGGCTGCTGCAGAACGCTGTCGTCTCGACGATCGCGAACCTCGCCGTGAACTTCTTCCGTCCGATCCCGTTCGTGATCTTCATGGCGGTGGCTCAGCCGTTCGCGCGTGCCGTGGTCGGTGTCGGCATCGGCACCACGGCCGGCGCGTTCATCATCGGTCTCGCCGCGGCGTTCGCGATCGGCCGCATCGTCGAGCAGCACCTGGTCTCGGTCTCACCCGGTGTGATCGAGGCGGCCCGCTCCATGGGTGCAGGCCCGTGGCGCATCCTGTTCACGGTCGCGATCCCCGAATCGCTCGGACCGCTCATCCTCGGCTACACGTTCATCGTCGTCGCTCTGATCGACATGACCGCGATGGCCGGTCTCATCGGCGGCGGCGGTCTCGGCGCCTTCGCCCAGATCTACGGCTTCCGTCAGTTCGAGCCGGTCGTGATGTGGGCCGCGATCGTGCTCATCGTCGTGTTCGTGCACTTCGTGCAGCTGCTCGGCACGACGCTGGCGCGCAGGATCATGCGTCGCTGAGCGGAGCCTCCTGCAGGGAGCGGGTCGTGGTGAACACGCGATCCGCTCCGCTGATGGGATCGGTGAATCGCAGCTCCCGTGCCAGCAGCTGCATGGGGTGGTCGAAGTCGTCCGGCAGCTCGCCGCGCAGCTCCGGGTAGAACGGGTCGTTCAGGATGCCGGCGCCGAGCGCTGCAAGATGAACCCGCAGCTGATGCATCTTGCCGCTGTGCGGACGCAGGAGTGTGTGCACGACTCGATCGTCGGCCTGCAGGAACTCGATCAGGGTCTCGGCGTTGGGCTCGCGCACATCGTCGACCTGCACCCGCAGCTCGCCGCGATCCTTGCGGATGTGGTTTCGGTAGACGATCGGGAACGGCCGCCCGTCGAGCGCGGGAGCAGCTGCGTCCCAGCCGTGCGGCAGTGCCGACACCGCCTCGTACACCTTCCGCACCTCGCGGTTCTCGAACAGCAGCTGATACGCGCCGCGCGTCGCCGGACGCGCCGAGAACATGAGCAGGCCGGCAGTGGCGCGGTCGAGGCGGTGGATGGGCGCGAGCTCGTCGTTGTCGAGCAGGCGACGCAGCCGGATCAGCGCGGAGTTCTGCAGGAACTTGCCGCCGGGGATCGTCGGCAGGAAGTGCGGCTTATCGATGACGACGAGGTGCTCGTCCTGATGCAGGATCTCGATCTCGAACGGGATGTGCCTGTCGATCGGAGGATCCCGGTAGTACCAGATGAACTCCTCGACGCCGAGTGGAGTGTCGCCGGCGAGCGGGCTCCCGTCGCGCGCCACGACCTCTCCGCGGTGGAAGCGCTGCAGGAGCTGATCCGGGTCGAGATGGAAGAAGCGCTCGGTCATGTACGCGGCCACCGTCGGCCATGGACCCGACAGGGGCACTCGTAGGCGCGTCGCCCCGACGCCGTCGCGGACGGGGAGCGGAGAGGGCATGCCCATCAGTCGACGCTCACGAGTCGAAGCTGAGGCTGAGCTTGCGCAGCAGCCCCGCCAGACGGTCGCGGTCCGCACGGGAGAGCGCCTGCAGCAGATCGGCCTCGACATCGACGAGGCGCGTGATCGCGGCATCCACCCTGATCCTGCCGTCGTCGGTGAGCGTCACGAGCACGCTGCGTCCGTCGTCGGGGTCGGCCTCGCGCCGCACGAACCGGCGGCCGACGAGTCGGTCGATGCGGTTCGTCATGGTTCCGCTCGACACGAGGGTCTGCTGCAGCAGCTGCTTGGGGGAGAGCTGGAACGGGGCGCCGGCGCGGCGGAGCGCCGACAGCACGTCCCACTCCCACGGCTCCAGGTCGCTGCGGCGGAAGACGTCGCGACGCGCACGGTCGAGGTGACGCGACAGCCGATCCATCCGCGAGAGCACCTCGAGCGGCGAGAAATCGAGGTCGGGGCGCTGCGTGTTCCACGCGCCGACGATCCGATCGACCTCGTCCGTTGCGCTCATCCGTTCATTATCGCGCGCGCGGACGTGCTCAGGCGACGGCGGCGTCTTCGAGCGACAGCGTCATGAAGGTGCTGAGGGGGTCGGGCCGGTAGCGTCCGAACGCCTCGCACTCCTCGAATCCCGCGCTGGCGTAGAGTCGGCGGGCCGGGATGAAGAAGTCCATGCTTCCGGTCTCGAGCGAGATCCGATGGATGTCGCGGGCAGCGGCATCCGCGATCAGGAACTCGAGCATCGTCCTCGCGAGCCCGCGTCCGCGCTGCGCCGGATCGGTGCGCATCGACTTGAGCTCCTCGTGCCCATCCTCGACGGTGGCGAGTGCCCCGGTCGCGATCGGACGCCCGCCCTCCATCGTGGCGAACAATCTGACGCCCGGCATGAGCAGGCGCTCGAAGGGCAGCGCGTGCTGGCTCTCCGGCGGAGCAGTCCCCGCCATGTCCTGGTGGTGGGCGAGGAGGAAGGCCGCCAGCTCCGGCTCGGCGGTCTCGATGCGTTCGATGACGATGTCCACTGCTCCATCATCTCCGCCGCGTGTTTCGCGCGGATGTCGACGGCCGCACGGGTTTCGTCGCTGCGCCGGGTCGGGGACCCCTGGCGTGGCAGAATTGACCGGTGGCGTCCTCGCGGACGCTGCGGTCCGCCGTGGTGTAATGGCAGCACGACAGCCTTTGGAGCTGTGAGGTCTAGGTTCGAGTCCTGGCGGCGGAGCATGACAGAGAACAATCTCGCCATCATCATCCTCGCAGCGGGCCAGGGCACTCGCATGAAGTCGCGGCTTCCGAAGGTGCTGCACGCGATCGGCGGGCGGCCTCTCGTCGGACACGTGCTGACCACCGCAGGGCGCCTCAGCGCCGCCCACATCGAGGTCGTGGTGCGGCACGAGCGCGACCAGGTCGTCGCCGCTCTCGCCGAGGACTACCCGAACGCCGTGTTCATCGATCAGGACGACGTGCCCGGCACCGGACGGGCAGTGCAGGTCGCGGTCGACGCGCTCCCAGCCGCGTTCGACGGCGATGTGCTCGTGCTGTCCGGCGATTGCCCGCTGGCGGACGCCGGCACCCTCTCCGCGTTCCTCGCCGAGCACCGCGCCTCCGGTGCGCCGGCGACGCTGATGACGGCCGTGGTCGACGATCCTCGTGGATACGGGCGAGTCATCCGCGACGCCGACGGAGGCGTCGACCGCATCGTCGAGCAGAAGGACGCGACCGACGACGAGGCAGCGGTCCGCGAGATCAACGCCGGCATGTACGTGTTCCGCGCGGCGACGCTGCGCACCTACCTGCCCGAGGTCGGCGTCGACAACGCGCAGCGGGAGATGTACCTCACCGACGTCCCCGGGCTCCTCCGTCGCGACGGCGACCGCGTGGCGGCATCCGTCGTCTCGGACGTCACCGTCACGTACGGCGTGAACGACCGGGCGCAGCTCGCCGAGGTCGGCCGCCTGCTCAACGCCCGCATCGTCAAGCGCTGGCAGCTCGAGGGCGTCACGGTCATCGACCCGGCGACCACCTGGATCGACGACGACGCGACCCTGGCCCCCGACGTCACGGTGCTGCCGAACACGCACATCCTGCGCGCCACCACGATCGCGGAGGGCGCCATCATCGGTCCCGACACCACGCTCGTCGACTGCGAGGTGGGGGAGGACGCGATCGTCCGTCGCACCGACGCGACGCTCGCCGTGATCGGTGCAGAGGCCACGGTCGGACCGTTCTCGTTCCTCCGCCCCGGCACCGTGCTGGGGGCGAGGGGCAAGATCGGCGCCTACGTCGAGACCAAGAACGCCGAGATCGGCGAGGGCAGCAAGGTCCCCCACCTCTCGTACGTCGGAGACGCCACCATCGGCCGCGGCGTGAACCTCGGTGCGAGCACGATCACGGCGAACTACGACGACGTCAACAAGCACCGGACGGTCATCGAGGACGAGGTGCACACCGGCTCGCACACGACCCTCGTCGCGCCCGTTAGGCTGGGTGCTGGCGCGAAGACCGGCGCCGGTGCCGTCGTCCGAAAGGACGTCCCCGCCGGAGCTCTGGCCATGACCGTCGCGCCTCAGCGCAACATCGAAGGCTGGGTCGAGAAGAACAGGGCAGGAACGGGTGCGGCGGACGCCGCAGCCAAGGAACGATCGGCGGAATAGGCGAACCATGGCGCGCAAGAAGAAGACGGTCGAACTGGATCGCGACAACGGCATCGCCCCCGGTCTCGTCGCCAAGACCAAGAAGCGGCTGGTCGTCGCCGGTGGGCGCTCGCACCCGCAGCTGCTCGCCGATGTGGCGGCATCCCTCGGTACCGAGATCGCTCCGACCGAGCACCGTACCTTCGCCTCCGGCGAGATCTACGCGCGCTTCGAGGTGTCGATCCGCGGCTGCGACCTCTTCCTCATCCAGACCTTCGGCGAGCCGGTCAACGAGTGGCTCATGGAGACGCTCATCATGATCGATGCCGCCAAGCGCGCATCGGCCAAGCGGATCACCGTCGTCGCTCCCTACTATCCGTATTCGCGCCAGGACAAGAAGGGCCGCGGACGCGAGCCGATCAGCGCCCGCCTCGTCGCCGACCTGCTGAAGACCGCCGGCGCCGACCGAGTGATGAGCGTCGACCTCCACGCCGCGCAGATCCAGGGATTCTTCGACGGCCCCGTCGACCACCTCTTCGCCAAGCCCGTGCTGCTGGATTACTTCAAGCGCACGCTGAGTCCCGCCGACCGCGAGATCCTCACGGTCGTCTCACCCGACATGGGCCGCGTGCGCGTGGCTGACACCTGGTCCGACAGCCTCGGTGCCCCGCTTGCGATCATCCACAAGCGCCGCGACCCGAAGGTCGCCAACCAGGTCTCGGTGCACGAGATCGTCGGCACGGTCGAGGGGCGCACCTGCCTCCTGGTCGACGACATGATCGACACCGGCGGCACGATCGTCAAGGCTGCGCAGGCGCTCAAGGCTGCCGGCGCGCACCGCGTCATCGTCGCCGCGACGCACGCGATCTTCAGCGACCCGGCATCCGAGCGTCTGCAGGACGCCTCGATCGACGAGGTCGTGATCACCGACACGATCCCGCTCACCGAGTCGCGTCGCTGGGACAACCTGACGATCCTGCCGATCGCCCCGCTGCTCGCCCGCGCGATCCACGAGGTGTTCGAGGACGGTTCCGTCACGAGCATGTTCGGCGGCGACGCCTGAGCAACGCATCGCGTGAGCACAGCCCGCGCATAGGACGTGTCCCTACGGTCGATTCAACGACATACAGTTGTCCCGAACAGAGCCGGAGGACCACCATGATCCGCACGACCGTACCGACCGCTGTCCGTAAGAGCTCCGCGATCGTCGGCATCGCAGGACTCCTCGTCCTGGCCGGATGCTCCGGCACCGCAGACGCCGAAGACACCTCCAACACCGGAGACACCGGCACGAGCACCGAATCCAGCGACACCAGCTCCGGATCGGATGCCGCTGCCGGCGACTACGCCGACGGCACCTACACCGCTGACGGCTCCTACCAGACCCCCGAGACGGTCGAGGAGATCTCGGTCACGCTGACCCTCGCCGACGGTGTCGTGACCGACGTCGAGGTGACCGGCGACCCGAAGGCCCCCGAGACCACTCGCTATCAGGGCGAGTTCATCGACGGCATCGCCGACGAGGTCGTGGGCAAGCCGATCGACGATCTGAACGTGAGCCGCGTCGCCGGCTCCTCGCTCACCAGCGGCGGGTTCAACACCGCGGTCGAGTCGATCAAGGAGCAGGCTGCCGCCTGACGCCTGATCATGGCGACCTGGCAGTTCGACGCGATCGGCACCCGCTGGGAGATCGAGAGCCCCGACGAGCTGACCGCCGACGTGCGGGGAGCCGTGACGGCCGAGATCGAGCGGTTCGATCGCGAGTGGTCGCGGTTCCGTGACGACTCCGACGTGACGAGGCTCGGACGATCGGGAGGCGAGCTCAGCTCGCCGGATGCCGCGCCGATGCTCGACGCGTACCGCGAGCTCTCCGCCGCGACCGCCGGTGCGGTCAATCCGCTCGTCGGCGAGAGCCTCGAGGCCCTCGGCTACGACGCGGGCTATTCGCTCGTCGCGGCGGACCCGGTGGCGGCACCGGTGGCGTGGCAGGAACGACTCTCGTGGGATGACGCGGGTGCCGTGGCATCCGCTCCTGCACTGCTCGACGTCGGCGCCCTCGGCAAAGGACGGCTCGTCGACCTCGTGTTCGCGGCCCTCGACGGCGTTCGCGGCGACGTGGTGGTCGATGCCGGTGGCGACATGCGGTTCCGCGGAGCCGCCGCCAGGGTCGCCCTCGAGCATCCCTATGACGCGACCAGGGCCATCGGCGTCTTCACGGTGCAGGACGGGGCGCTGTGCGCGTCTGCGACCAACAGGCGTGCGTGGGGCGACGGACTGCATCACGTGCTCGATGCCCGCACCGGGGTGCCGGTGCGCACCTGGGCGGCGACCTGGGCGCTCGCGCCTGACACGATGCGAGCGGATGCCGTCGCCACCGCGCTGTTCTTCGACGGTGGTCCCGAGCTCGCCGCTGCCTGGGACGTCGAGTGGGTGCGCATGTCGACCGATGGTCGAGTCCAGCGCTCGCCGGGATGCACCGCCGAGCTGTTCCTGGCCGGCGCAGCCCAGCGAGGCTGAGCCAGAACAAACCAGCACACCAGAAGCACGACGAGAGAAGAGCGAACCGTGATCACCGCATTCACCGCCGCGCGTCAGCGAGTCCTCGCGCTGCTCGGGGCCCTGTCGATGTACCGCCTGGTGCTGTTCGCGCTCCTCGCACTCGCGGCGATCGCGTTCGTGCTCTCGACGCTCGGAGTGATCGTCTCGCCGGCGCCGCTCGAGATCGTCGTCACGTTCGTCGTGCTCGGGGTCGTGATCTCCGCGGTCGATGCCGCGGCGCAACGGCTGCTGCGGCTCCCGTGGCGCATCGAGTCGTCGCTCGTGACCGCGCTCATCCTGCTCTTCGTGCTGCGGCCTGGCCTCGAGCCGACGACGCTGCTCGGCCTCGCCGTCGCCGGCGCGGTGGCGAGCCTGTCGAAGTACCTGATCGCCTGGCGCGGACGCCACATCCTCAATCCCGCGGCCTTCGGCGCCGCCTTCGTGTCGATCCTCGGATCGTTCGGGGCGTTCGAGTGGCTCGGGACGTCCGCCTCGTGGTGGGTGGGGACGCCGTCGCTGTTCGTGCCGGTGCTGCTGCTCGGCCTCGCCGTGCTGTGGCGCACCGAGAAGGTGCGGGTCGTGCTGCTGTTCCTCGGCGTCGCGCTGGTCACCTCGGTGGTGCGGCAGCTCGTGCAGTCGCAGCAGTTCGACATCGCGTTCGACATCGGCACCGCGGTGCAGTTCGCGCTGCTCCAGTCGCCGTTCCTCTTCCTCGGCGCGTTCATGCTCTCGGAGCCGCTCACCCTGCCGCCGCGTCGCTGGCAGCAGTTCTCGGTCGCGGCGCTCGTCGGCGTGCTCGCCGGATGGCCGATCTCGGTCGCCGGTCTCTTCACCCTCGGGCAGGAGCGCGCACTGCTGATCGGCAACCTGCTCGCGTTCGCCTTCGCACTGCGCGGGTCGGTGCGGCTCGTGCTCGAGCGCCGTGCGTTCGTGACGCCGACCGCGCAGGAGTTGACGTTCAGGGCCAAGGGCAAGCTCGCGTTCCTCCCTGGACAGTACCTCGAGCTCGACGTGCCGCACCGCCGTGCGGATGCCCGCGGCACCCGCCGCGAGTTCAGCATCGTCTCCGCGCCGGCCGACCTGCCAACGCTGCGCATCGCCTACAAGAACGGCGACCAGCAGCATCCGTCGAGCTACAAGCGGGCGCTCGCGGCGGCGGAGCCCGGCGCGACGCTCGCGGTGACCGGAACCTGGGGCGACTTCGTCCTGCCCCGAGCTGAGACGCCGGTGCTGATGGTGGCGGCCGGGATCGGCGTCACACCGTTCGTGTCGCAGCTGCGGCAGCTGCAGGCGACGGGCGAGCAGCGCGATATCGTGCTCGTCTACGTCGCGGCGGAGGCGAACGAGCTGGCCTTCCGTGACGAACTCGCCGCGACCGGCGTGCGGACCGTCGTCTTCACCCGCGACGAGCCGGCCGACCTGCCGGCGCACTGGACGTGGGCCGGGGGAGTGCGGCTCGATGCGGACGGCCTCGAGGGCACCGTGCCCGATCTCGGCTCGCGCCACGCCTTCATCTCGGGCCCACCGCGCCTGATCGCCGACCTCGCCCCCGCGCTGCAGAAGGCCCACGGCCTGACGACCGACGCCTTCGCCGGGTACTGAGTCCCGGGGCGCGCCGCGGCGCGTGCGGGGCGCCGCGGCGGCACCCGCGGCATCCGCGGCGGCATCCGTCCTGTTCGTCCTGCAGGGAGATGTGCGGAATGCAGGGAGGGATCGTCGGGTTGTCCATGCATCCGTGACATCTCCATGCAGGGCGAACGCATGTCTCTGTCTGCACAGACAGAGACATGAAGAGCAGCTCCACAGATCGGGTCGGCTTCGACGCGGCCGCAGGTGCCGACCCCGGAAGATGATCGGATGCTGGCACCCGCGCACATCATCGATCACCAGGGCGGCGTCATGCGCGCGGCGCGACTTCAGCAGTTCGGCGTCACTCGAAGGATGCTCGCGGCGTCCGTGCGAGATGGCACCATCGTGCGTGTGCGGGGAGGCGTGTTCGTCACGGCGACCACCGCTCCGGAGCTGGTGCTCGCGGCAGCCCATGGTGGCGCGGTGACCTGCTCCACCGCCCTGCGGATGCACGGTGTGTGGACGCTCGTCGACGACGCCGCGCTTCACGTCTGGCTCGGCGCCGGCGGACGCGTGCATCACACTGACTGCGGGTGCGTCAGTCACTGGCACGAGGGGCAGACGATGCTGGGGCTCGCGCCGCTTCCGGAGGTACTGCTCCACGTGTACCGCTGTCACGGCGACGAGGCCTTCTTCACCGCGCTCGAATCTGCGTTGCGCCAGCGCAAGCTCGGCTCGCTGGCCCAGCTGCGTGCACGATTGCCTGCACATTCCAGATGGCTCGTGGACATCGCGCGTCGTGACGCCGACAGTGGGCTGGAGTCGCTGCTCCGCCTACGGCTGCACCTGCTCGGCATCCGGCTGGAGTGCCAGGTCGCGATCCCGACCGTGGGACGGGTCGACTTCGTGATCGCCGGCGTGCTCATTCTCGAGGCGGACGGAGCCGAGCACCACGATGGGACAGCCAGTCGCCACCGTGACCTGCAACGGGATGCAGCGGCATCCGCCCTGGGCTACGAGACATTGCGGTTCGACTACACCATGATCCTCAACGACTGGCCTCGAGTCGTCGCGGCCGTTCGCGCCGCTCTGGTGCGTGCCCATGCGGTCCAGTGACGAGCTCGCGCTCACGATGCAGGGAGGAATCACGTATGCAGGGGCGATCGCCGAGATTCTCCCTGCAGCCCGAACTTCTCCATACGAGGCGTACGTGGTGAGACGGGGAACGGACGTGGAGGAGCGCCTCCGAGACTCAGGCCTCCGGGACGGATGCCTCCGGGGCGGACGCCGGGTTGATCGGCAGCCGCACCGTGAACGTCGTGTCGCCGGGTTCGCTGGCGACCGTGATCTCGCCGCCGTGTCCCTCGACGATGGCCTTCACGATCGCGAGGCCGAGGCCGGTGCCGCCGGTCTGGCGGGCGCGCGAGGTGTCGGCACGCGCGAAGCGGGCGAACAGCTCGTCGCGCACACCCGGATCGATGCCTGGGCCGTTGTCGTGCACCCGCAGCACGGCCTGGTCGTCCTCCTGGCTCACGCTGAGCGTGATGACCGTGCCCGCAGGGGTGTGCGTGCGGGCGTTGGCCAGCAGGTTCGCGACGACCTGGTGCATGCGTCCGGCATCGCCGACGATCACGACCGGCTCATCCGGGACCTCGATCGCCCACTCATGGTCGATCGCGGTGGGGCGTGCGTCGGAGAGCCCCTCGAGCGCGAGCTGTGCGAGATCCACCGTGCCGTACACGAGCTCTCGACCCTCGTCGAGGCGGGCGAGCAGCAGCAGGTCCTCGACGAGCCGCGTCATCCGCAGCGACTGGGCCTGGATGCGCTCGAGCGAGGTCGTCGTCCCCTCGAGTGCCTCGGCAGGCGGCTGCATGCTGATCGCGCGCAACGACAGCTCGGAGTATCCGCGGATCGACGCGAGCGGCGTGCGCAGCTCATGACTGGCATCGGCGACGAAGCGCCGCATCCGCTCCTCGTTCTTCTGTCTCGCCGCGAGCGAGGTGTTGACGTGATCGAGCAGGGTGTTCAGGGAGGCGCCGACGAGGCCGGTCTCGGTGCGGGGGTCTGCCTCGGACGCCGGGATGCGTTCGGTGATCGTCACCTCGCCGCGATCCAGCGGCTGGTTCGCGACCCGCATCGCGGTGGCGGCGACCGCGCGCAGCGGTTTCAGACTGAGGCGGATGGTGATCGCGGTGGTGAGCGCGAGCAGGATCAGACCGCCCAATGTCGCCAGGGCGATCACGGTGAGCAGCGTCGTGAGCTGGTTCTGGATCTCATCGCGGGGAAGACCGGTGACGATGGCAACACCGCTCGGCGTGGATGTGATGGCGACCCGGTAGGAGCCGACACCGTTGATCGTGACATTCGCGACGTGGTTGCCCTCGAGCGCCGCGGCGATCTGGGACAGCTGCTCGTGCGTCAGCGCCTTCATCGTTCCGCGAAGATCACCGCTCACGCTCGAGTTGATCACACCGCTCGAACCGGTCACCTGGTTCGCGACAGCGAAGAGCAGTCCCGGTGCTTGGAGGCTCTGGCCCTGCAGGATGTTGTCGACGGTCGCCTGGCTCGGCTGCACCGGCTCGACGATCGACGCGAGCCCCCGCAGGTTGCTGTAGAGCTTCTGATCGAGCTGATCCTCGAGCGTTCGGGTCAGCAGGGCACTGGTGATCACCGCGACGATCACGAGGATCAGCGACACGAACCCGATCACGGCGGTCATCAGCCGTGTCTGCAGGCTCATGGGCCGCCGCGTCATCGCGGGTGTGCTCACTGCGGTGCCTTGATCATGTATCCGACGCCGCGGACGGTGTGCAGCAGCGGGGTGCGTCCCGCGTCGATCTTCTTGCGCAGGTACGAGATGTACAGCTCGACGACCGAGGACTTGCCGCCGAAGTCGTAGCTCCACACGCGATCGAGGATCTGCGCCTTCGACAGCACTCGTCGCTCGTTGCGCATCAGGTATCTGAGCAGCTCGAACTCGGTTGCGGTGAGGTCGATCTCGGTGCCGTCGCGCATGACCTCGTGGCTGTCCTCGTTGAGGCTGAGGTCGGCGACCCGCAGGATCGACTGCCCGTCGTCGGCCATGGCGTGGCCGGTGCGGCGGATGATGGCGCGCAGCCGCGCGATCACCTCTTCCAGGCTGAACGGCTTGGTGACGTAGTCGTCGCCGCCGGCGGTGAGCCCGGCGACGCGGTCGCCGACGGCATCCTTCGCCGTGAGGAAGAGCACCGGTACCAGGCTGCCGGCTTCGCGCAGTCGCTTCAGCACCGCCATGCCGTCGAGATCGGGCATCATGATGTCGAGCACGAGGGCGTCGGGCTCGAACTCCCGTGCGACCTGCAGGGCTTCCATGCCGGAGGATGCGGTGCGGACCTCCCAGCCCTCCATGCGCAATGCCATGGCGAGGAGATCGGTGAGCATCTGCTCGTCGTCGACGGCGAGGATGCGCAGGGGCGAGCCGTCGGGGCGGCGCAGTTCGGGGAGATCGTTGCTCATGCCCCTATTCTGCGGAATCTCCTATGTGATATCTATGGGATCGGCTATGGCTTGTCTGTGAAAGCGTGATGCGCTCGGTAATCATGCCAACCGGTCATCCGGCAATGCGAGGAAGTCGATGCCGTTCTGCAGGGCGAGTCGATCGGACAGCTGGCCGATCTCCCCGTCGAGATGCCCACAGGCCCGCACGCTGAGCCGCCGAGCGCCGGGGAGCGCGTGGTAGACGGCGAACTGCCCTCGGGGATCGACGGCCGGATCGAGCACCGCCGCCGACACGTGCGTCGGGATCCGCAGTCGTCGGGCGGCGATCGCAGCGTCGTGATAGTCGAGCACGCGGCGCGCCTCGGGGTGGGTGCGCAGATGCCGGCGAACGGCCTCACCGCTGCCGGTGCAACGACGGCTGAGGCGGATCGTGTGGTCGCCGAAGCTCGGCACGTCGAGTGCGGCGCGGCGGAATCGCGTGTCCCAGGGCAGGGCGAGCGCGCCGATCCCGCCACCGAAGCTCCCGCCGCTGTAGTCGAGGGCAGCGGATGCAGCGGGGGCGATGTCGAGGAGCACGGTCGCAGCACGCCAGAGGTCCGCGGCGGTGAATCGGTGCGAGTACGTGTCGCGATGCCCGATGCCGGCGAGCACGTGCTCGTCCGGGATCGCAGGGAAGCGGCTGCCGACGCCGGTGTGGGTGCCGGGCGCGCAGGGGAAGATCGCAGCGGTGTCGGCTGGGACGCGGTCGAGGTCGGGGCCGGTGCGGCCGCCGTAGCCGTGGCCGACGACCAGGCCGCGGCGCACGGCATCGGTCGCGTGCGGGACCATCACGTAGGCGACGGCCTGCTCGCCGGCGGAGGAGTCGAAGCGGAGCTCGGTGATCCGGTGCGCATCGGTGGGAACGAGCTCGCGCTCGAGTCGCCAGGCGACGGGGCCGGCGCCGAACTCCTCGAACGTCGCTCGCCAGAACGCATCGAAGTCATCGGGTTCGACCGGGGCCTGCCCGGGGACCAGGAGTTCGCTCAGCGAGTACTCGGTCATCTCCTCCGGCTGCTCCTGCGTCATCATGTGCCTTCCTCTGCGTGCGGGATCGCTCGTCACGACGTTACCGGCGCTCCTGATGAGTGCACGTCGGTCCATTGACATGCTCGCATATTGATTGCAATATGTGCATCATGGATTCAATGGAGAATGCGGGTGCCGATGACGGCTCCCTGATGTGGAGCCGTCGATCTGTACTGCGGATGCTGGTGATCGCCGGTGTTCTTCCTCCGGTGATCGGGTCGCCGCTCGCCGCGCCGTCGCCCGCCTCGGCCGACACCACCGCGGTCGGCTCGTACCCGGACGCGCTGCGGAGGCTCGCGAAGCCGAATCTGGCGCTGACGCAGGTGGCGCAGCTGGTCGGACAGAACCATCGGATGACGTTCTCCCGCGCCCAGTGGGACGGCGGCGAGACCATCGTCCGCGACCTCGAGGTCAAGCACAATGGTGCATGGCTGCTGCTGACCGATCCCGCCCACCGCTTCGACGAGCAGTGGATCGTGTTCGAGGGCACCCTTCCCTCAGGCAGCGCCCCTGAGCTCTACGGCCCGCTGCGGCCGAGCTGGCTCGGGTTCACCTCGTTCCAGGTGCTGAGCGCGCAGGCGATCGAACTGCGCACGAGCACGGACGACGTCGACCTCGTCGTCCGCTGGCGGCTCGAGGGCGACAATCCGGAGGCGCACTACGTGCTCACCGCCAAGACCGCCGGTGACTACATCGTCGGCTACCAGAGCCAGGACTCGAAGGCCATCGACGACCTCGACGAGGTGCTCTGCGGGTCGTACCAGCATGCCCTCTCCGTGCTCGACGGATCAGCACCGCTCGGCGCCTGGGAGCTCTTCGCGCCGATGGCGCTCACCCAGTACACCGCCGGTAACGTCGCGGTGACCTCAGGCGTGTATCTGCCGGCCGAGGTCGCCGAGTTCGTGCACGAACGCCAGCTGATGGCCGACCGGCAGCCCTACGGCATGAGCCTGCGCAACGACAGCCTCGACATCGTGCCCTGCATGTACTCGCCGCAGCCCGGCCTCCGCACCGTGATGGCGGTGGGGGAGTCGCGGGGATTCGCCTTCGGACTGGCGGCTCGGGCCGACACGCTCTACGGCACGTACACGCAGCTGTGCCGCGGCGAGTACGGTCTCACGGCGTATCGGCAGAACGTCTACGACCGCTCGCTGACCGATGCGGTGCACGCCATGACCGACCTGATCGCGGTCGAGCCGAGCGGCGACGACTCGGTCGACTACATCCCGTCGAACTCGGGATGGTGGAACCGGGCGAAGGGGTTCGTCGACGTCGAGAACGAGGATGCGGTGCGCGCCGCCGCGAGCGGTGTGGTGCTCTCCGCCCACTACCTCACTGGCACCGCAGACGGCACGCTGTACGAGCGACGCGCCCGGCCGCTCATCGAGTACCAGCTGTCGCGCAAGGGCATCGGTCATTCGCCGGTGATCGGCAGCCCGGTCTACAACGACACGACGCAGTACCGGATCGGCAGGATCCCGACGGATGCCGTGAACCTCACCGCGCTCTACCAGCTCACCCACGGCCGCAACGCGGGTATCCAGCGCCTCGCCGTGCAGGCCACGAAGGCGGGGACCGTCGGGCAGAGTCGAGCGCCCTTCGCGAATGCGCTCGCCACGTATCGTGCGACGGGCGACCCGGCCTATCTCGCCGAGGCGAAGCTCATCGGATCGCGCTACGTGCAGGAGCAGATCCTCACGCCGTACCGCGGCAACGGGCAGCCGCCAGGCGGCTTCGCCTACAGCTTCTCGAAGTACTGGGTCGATCTGCTCGAGCTCTTCGAGGTGACCGGCGACGCCGAGTTCCTCGACGGCGCCTATCGGGAGGTGCAGCGCTTCATCACGCAGACCACGGTCAGGCCGGTGCCGGATCAGACGGTCAGCGTGCCGAGCGGCCATGTCATCATGCAGCAGTACGACTGGGAGTCGAGGTCGTCACTGCCCAGCTACCCGACCACCACGGTCCCGCCCGAGACCGTGCCGGCCTGGTACGTCTCGCCGTCAGGGCTCACCTTCGAGGCGCTGTCGTCGTTCAAGCTCGGGGTCAGCACGATCACGAATCCAGGCGGCGGCTACGTCTTCAACCCGTGCTGGGCCGGGGCGCTCCTGCGGCTCGCGCACCATACCGGCGACACGTTGATCGCAGACATCGCGCACAACATGGTGATCGGCCGCTTCACGACCTACCCGGGCTACTACGGTCGCCAGTTCCAGGTCGCCCACATGAAGCCCGACTTCGCGACGCAGGGCCCGGTGGGGATCACCGGCTACTACTTCCACCATGCGCCGGCCCAGTTGGGCCTCGCGATGGACTACCTGATCAGCGAGAGCTACTACCGCAGCGCCGGCAGCATCGACTTCCCGCACGTGTTCGAGGCGGACTTCGCCTACTTCAAGTTCTTCGCGTACGGCCACGCGCCCGGCACGTTCTTCGGCGAGGACGGCGTATGGCCGTACTTCCCGGCCGGCCTCATCGCACTCGACAACCCGCTGGTCAACTGGATCGGCGGCACCGGCAACGACTCGCTGTACATCAGCCTGACCAACTCGGCGGCCGGTGCGCAGCAGGTGACCGTCGATCTCTCCAGCGACCTGACCGGGGTGCCGCGGAATGCAGCACCCGCGGTCGAGGTGGTCGCAGCCGACGGCAGCCGCACCACTCGCGCGGCGACCGACGGACGGATCACGGTCAGCGTGCCAGGTCGCGGACTGCTCGCCCTGGTGGTGCGCGAGGTGACCGTGGCGAAGCCGGCGCTGCCGGCCGACGACATCGTCGATCATGGCGCTGACAGCTTCCGAGAGGTCGACTCCGATCCGGCGACGGAGTACGGCCTCGCTCGGGGGATGCTGCTGGTGCGGCCGGACGGGGAGGGATATGACGCCTACGTGCAGATCGACACCGAGCAGACCGCCACGCTGAGCTATCGCATCGGCAGCCAGGCGGCGCAGCAGGCTCCGGCGAAGGGCTATCCGTACGAGTGGACGATCCCGGTCGACGACCTCACCACGACGTTCAGCTATGCGATCACGTCCGGCGGAGCGACCACGGCCGAGGTCACGCTTCGCCTGCCAGCGCGGATCAGTGGACACAACGCGGGGATCGCCGGCGACGTCGTCGCGCAGGCGACCGGCACGGCCGGTGACCGGGTGCCCCTCATCATCGAGGTGCGCAATGCGACCGCGGCTGCGATCACGGGTTCGGTGAGCCTGACGCTGCCCAGCGGCTGGACGCTGGAGGCTCCGGTGCCAGCGGTCTCGGTCGCCGCCGAGTCATCCGCCAGAGTGGAGGCCACGGCCATCATCGCGTCGAACGCGCCACTCGGCGAAATCGCGCTGCAGGGCTCGCTCACGGTCCACGGCGCATCGCCGATCGTGCTGCGGCCGGCCGCGATCGAGGTCATCGACCGGCGGCGCCTGGTGTCGCTGACGACCGACACCGAGATCATCAGCGGTCCCGGCGCCGTCGCGAAGCTGACGGCGCTCGTCATCAACACCGGCGTGACGCCGTTGCAGGGCACGCTCGCGCTCTACGGCATCACCGGATGGAGCGTCGGTCAGCAGAGCATCACCGTCACCGTGCCTCCGAGGTCTGATCTCACCCACACCTGGACGGTGACGGCCGGCTCCGGCGTCGCGCCGGGATCGTCGACGCGCTTCGAGGCACGGCTCGACCAGACGCTGCGTCGCGGTGTGCTGGTGCGGGTCGCCGATGAGGGTGTCATCGCGCACACCCAGTCGCCGTGGCCCGGATACCTCGAGGCCGGCACGTGGTTCCCGAGCGGGCTGTCGGGGTGGAACGGCACGCGCACCCGCTACAGCGACACCGGCTCGGTCGGCAGCACCGTGACCTGGAACGTCGACCTGCCCCAGGCCGGGCTGTACCGGGTGTCGGTCTGGTATCCGACGAACTCCACCACGACCACCTCGGCCGCGTACATCGTCGAGCACCAGGGTGGCAGCAGTGAGGTCATCGTGAATCAGACGGAGGGCGCGACTGCCTGGCGCTCGCTCGGGACCTACCGCTACGGCGCCGATGCTGTCGGCACCGTGCGACTCGAGGTGCGGAACACCAGCATCCATCGCGTGAGCGCTGCGCAGTTCGTCCGCGTCGGCGACTGACCGCGCCGACGCACCGACGAAGACGGGCAACAGCAACGGGTGGGTGGGGTCGGAACGGATCCGGCCCCACCCACCCGCTCGTGGTCGAGACGAGAGGAGCGTCAGTGCCGCACGTACTCCTGGATGGCTGCTTCATCGACCGTGACACCGAGTCCCGGGCCGGTCGGCACGATGAACCCGCCGTCCGGACGCACCTCGAGCGGCGTCGTCAGCAGGCGGTTGGCGACCGGCAGCGTGAACGGCTGGTATTCGAAGGCGAGCAGCGATGCGGCGCTCGCCGCGATGTGCACGCCCGCGGCCATCGCGATGCCGAACGCCGCGGAGTGGTGCGGAGCGACCTGCGCGTGGAACGCGTCGGCGACGGCCGCGATCGCGAGTCCTTCGGTGATGCCGGTGCGTCCGATGTCAGGCTGGGTGAGGCCGACGGCGCGGCGCGTGAGCCAGTCGGTGAACTCGAAGCGGCTGCGCATCGCCTCACCGATCGCGATGGGGGTGGCGAGGGATGCCGCGAGGTCGCGGTGGCCCTCGACGTCTTCAGGGGCGAGCGGTGCCTCGAAGAACCAGGCGCGCCGGTCGTCGAGCTCCTTCCCCAGGGCCTTCGCTTCGCCGAGCCGGTAGGTCCAGTGCGCGTCGAGGGCGACGTCGAGGTCGGGATGGACGGCGCGGATCGCGTCGTAGGTCGCGAGATCGGTGCGGATGTCGACACCGAGGTGCAGCTTGATGCGGCGCACGCCGGCCTCGACCAGCTCGGCCGCCTTGTCGGCGCGCTCCGCGTCATCGACGCCGCGGATGCCGGACACGTACGTCGGCAGCACCTCGGTGAAGCGTCCGCCGGCGAGCTCGGAGACCGACAGCCCTGTCGCGTGCCCCCACAGGTCCCAGAGGGCGATGTCGACGGCGGCCATGGCATCGGCCTGATGCCCGGTGAGGTGCCCGCGCTCCCGCATCGACTCCGTCATCCGGTGCCAGAGCGTGCGCACCGAACGAGGGTCCTCGCCGATGATCAGGGGCGTGAGCAGGTTGTCGACGATCGCGGCGGCCACGACGGGCGCGACGGGCGCCAGTGCCTCGCCCCATCCGACCAGGCCGTCCTCGGTCTCGATCTTGACGAGCAGCGTCTCGTAGCCGGGGGAGTAGAGGCTGCGCCACGGCGGTCGGATGACGTAGCCGCGATGCTCGACGGCGGTGTCGCCGGCATAGGAGTTGTCTGCATCCTCTTTCGAGAGGTACAGCGGGAAGGTCTGGACGCGCGCGATTCTCACAAGGGTCTCCAAAGACAGAGCTGGGCGGAATGCCGTCGGCCGGTGCCGGGGCGGTGTGGTCGGAATGCCGCGTGCGCCGCGGCGGCGGGCTCAGAGCGTCGCGAACGAATTCGCGGTGCGGGAGGGGCTGTAGCCGAGGGCGACGGAGATCTCGTCCGCCGCTTCGATCAGCTGCAGCGCGAGCTCCTGATGGGGTTCGTGCAGATCGAGCACCGAGAGCGGGCCGCTGGCCGAGAGGCCTGCGACGATCTCGCCGGCGCGGTTGTGGATCGGGGCTGCGATGCACGCGCGTCCGAAGGCGAGCTCTTCGATCTCGGTGGCGTATCCGCGGCTGCGCGTCTCATCCAGGGCGACCTGCATCGCGTCGCGGTCGACGATCGTATGCGGCGTGAACCGCTGCGGGGTCTGCGCGAAGTACTCGTCGACCATCGCGCCGGGCATGCCCGACAGCAGTGCCTTGCCGAGGCCGGTGGCGTGCAGCGGCCCGGTACGGCCTGCCATCGCGAACGACTTGGGCGCCAGGGCCCCCTCGAAGTTGCAGAGGTACGTGAAGGTGAACCCGCTGAGCTCTGCGACGTTCACACCGATCTCGATCTTTCGTGCGAGATTCTGGGCGATCTGGCGCGAAGCGCGGAAGATCGGAGAGCCGTTGATCGCGATCGTTCCCAGCGACACGGCCGCAGGGCCGAGGCGGTAGAGGCCGGTACGGCCGTCCTGCACAACGAATTTCATGCGGTCCAGCGCGGACATCATCCGCGACACCGTGGACTGGCCGAGGCCGGTGAGGGTGCAGAGCTCGGAGACCCTGAGCTCACCCGATTCCTCGGTGAAGCACGCGAGCAACGACATCGCCCGTTCGACCGTCTGGGTGCCGCCCACGGATTCCGATGCCATCGCGTCTGCTCCTCACTGTGCCGCCGCTCGTGCGACGCTGCGGCGCGTCGCCGCTGCCAGTCATCCTAATGAGAGAAATGATGCGGAGCAACACAAATGTGGGTGTCTTATGCATTTTGTGGATTTCGCATCCGCAATGTGGTTGACTGACGACACGTCACCGTCGACGACTGCGACGACGACGTGCAGGGCCCCATCCGGGGTCGTCCCTTACTCGGAAAGTGAATGCCATGTCACACGCCACCCTCGAGCGGCCTGCGAGCCGCGAGCAGGTCGAGCCACGCTCCGGGCGTCGTTCCACGCTGGGTGCGAAGGATCGTACCTTCGGCTTCATGATCGCACTTCCCGCGGTCCTGTTGTTCCTTGTGATCGCGATCTTCCCCCTCGTGTCGAGCATCGGCACCAGCCTCTACGACCAGTCGCTGCTCCGCCCGGAGCGCACCTTCGTCGGCTTCGAGAACTACGCGGCCGTCTGGGACGAGTTCGTGGCCAGGCTCGGGACCACGCTGGTGTTCGCCTCGCTGTCGACGCTCTTCCCGCTCGTGCTCGGCGTCGCGCTCGCAATGCTCCTGAACGCACGGATGCGCGGACGCAACATCCTCCGGGGTGCGCTGATGCTGCCGTGGCTGCTGCCCGGCGTCGTCGTCTCCTTCCTCTGGGCCTGGATCTTCAACGACAGCTATGGCGTGGTCAACCATGTCCTCGCGACCTTCGGTCTCCCCGAGATCAGCATGCTGGGTCAGCCGGTCGGCGCGATGGCCGCAGTGGTCATCGCGAAGACCTGGCACTCGTTCCCGTGGATCATGGTGGTCGCCCTCGCGGTGCTCCAGACGCTGCCCAGCGAGCAGATCGAGGCCGCGACGATCGACGGCGCGACGCGCGCCCAGCGCTTCCGCTACATCTCGCTGCCGCACATCGCGGGGCCTGTGACGCTCGTCGCCGTGCTGGAGTTCATCTACAACTTCGGCAACTTCGACACGATCTTCGTCATGACCGGCGGTGGGCCGGGCAACTCGACGACGACCCTCGCGGTCAGTCTCTACCACCTCGCGTTCGGCAGCTACGAACTCGGCAAGGCCTCAGCGATGGGCGCCCTGTGGCTCGTGCTGCTCGCGATCATCTCGAGCGGGTACCTGCTCCTCAACCGACGGCTGGAGAAGTGATGCGCCGTAGTCGCGACATCGGAGAATCGATCATCCGACCCACGCTGTCCATTCCTGGGCGCGTCCTGCTCGTGCTGCTCGCCCTCTTCGGGCTGCTGCCGATCTACTGGCTCACGTCGACGGCCTTCACGAAGAAGGAGGACGTCTTCGCGCTGGATCGTCCGTTCTTCCCGACCGACCCCACGTTCGAGAACTTCATCGGGTTCTTCCAGAACGACGCCCTGCTGAAGAACCTCATGAACAGTGTGATCGTCTCCACGGGCACCGCGATCCTCGCCGTCCTCGTCGGCGGTCTGATGGCGTACTCGCTCTCGAAGTTCCGGTATCGCGGACGCAACGCCATCATGTTCATGTTCCTGATCGGGCAGCTCATCCCCGGCGCGCTGCTGCTCATCTCGCTCTACCTGATGCTGAGCTCCGCCGGACTGCTCTACACCTATACGGCGCTGATCATCTCGTTCACGACCTTCACGCTGCCGCTGACGGTCTTCCTGCTGAAGGGCATCATCGACGGGCTCCCCGACGACATCCTGGAAGCCGCGAAGGTCGACGGCCTGTCGCGCACCGGCACCATGTTCCGCATCGTGTTCCCGCTGGTCGTCCCCGGACTCATCACCGGCGCGATGTTCGCGTTCATGCGCGGCTGGAGCGACCTCCTGTTCGCCCTGACCCTCGCCGGCCCGGACAAGCAGACCCTGCCTGCGGGCCTGACGCAGGCGTTCATCCGCGAAGGCACGGCCGACTGGCCGGCCCTCATGGCGGCGTCCCTGATCACGTCACTGCCGCTGGTCATCATCTTCATCCTCCTGCAGCGCTACTTCGTCTCCGGCCTCGCCGCCGGAGCCGTCAAGGGGTAGCGATGCCTCACCCGAATGCACGTCCTCACATCACGAAGGAGCAGTCTCCATGAACCTCTCGAACTCGCAGCTGAGTCGCCGGGCCTTCCTCGGCGGCGGCAGCGCACTGGCCGCATTCGGCCTGCTCGCCCTCGCCGGCTGCGCCACGCCGACCGCCCCCGGTGCAGGTGCGGGCGCCGCCGCTGACGCCGCGACCAAGGCCAAGACCATCAACTTCTACGGCAACTCGCTCGGCGAGGAGGCCCTGAAGGCCGCCTGGCAGGGCATCCTCGACGGGTTCTCGAAAGACGCAGGCGTCACGGTCGCCCCGGTGATCTACCCCTACGACCAGGCCGCGACGCAGCTGGCGCTGACCGGCCGCTCCGGCAAGCTCCTCGGCGTCGGGCAGTCCGGCGGATGGCAGGTGCTCACGCCGATGAACGTGCTCGCAGACCTCACCGACCTCGCGAAGGGTCTCGGCATTCCCCAGGGCGTGCTCGACTCGTACACGATGGACGGCAAGCTGCTCGTGCTCCCGCTGACGGCAGCGGGCATCGGCATGATCACGAACGGCGAGATCGCGAAGAGCGTCGGCATCAAGTCCGGCATGAGCGTCGAGCAGTTCGCGACGGCCCTGGAGAAGATCAAGAAGCAGGACTCGTCGCTGATCCCGTACGCGGCGGTCACGAAGAACCCCGACCTCAAAGATGCAGTGCACTGGATGTGGGGCTTCGGCAGCGACGTCGTCACCGACGACCTCACCTGCACGATCGGCGACGCCGAGAGCGTCAAGGCGATCACCTGGTACAAGTCGCTGCAGGATGACGGGCTCACCCAGACGAACGTCGCACGCAGCGACGCGCGCATCCTGTTCGCGAGCGGTCGCGCGGCCATCTATGACGATGCGCCGCTGGCCTCGACCTTCGTGAAGACGAACGGCGCCGCACAGAACATCATCGACAACATCGGCGCGATCTCGCGCCCGACGGCCGGCGGCAAGGACTCCTTCAACCGGGCGTGGGGCAGCGGTCTGTTCGCGAGTGCCGGCGAGGGAGAGCTCACGAGTCGTGAGTTCATCTCGTACGCTGCGACGAACGTCAAGGCTGCCACAGCGCTCTACGAGAACTCCGCGGTCGCCCCTGCGGCCAAGAGCGTCGCCGACCAGATCCCGGCGCTCGCCGCCGACGCCTTCCAGGTCGCGTTCCGCACCGAGGTGTCGGAGCACGCCAGGGGTGCCGCGTGGGACCGTGTGGCCGTCACAGCGCAGATCGATGCTGCGATCGGCGCCGGTGTTGCGACGATCCTCGCCGGTCAGGTCGACGTGCAGGCCGGTCTCAACGCGCTGAAGAAGGAAGTCCAGGGGCTGCTCGACTCGAACAGCTGAGGCCTCGAACGACGATCGCCGCGCTCCTCACGGGGCGCGGCGATCGTCGTCGTCTCGACGGGAAGGTCAGAGCCAGCGCTCGCGCAGCGTGGGCTTCAGCCAGGCGGCGGGCGAGGAGATCGACAGGCCGCCGTCGACAGGGATGGATGCACCGGTGACGAAGGATGCCGCGTCGGAGGCGAGGAACTCCACCACCGCTGCGACCTCATCGGGGCGCCCGATCCGACCGAGGGGGTAGCCCTCGCTCTCGCCGGTGTCGGCGGCGGAGATGCTGCCTGGCTGCACGGCGTTCACTCGGATGCCACGGGGCCCGCAGTCGAGCGCGAGCTGACGCACCAGGCCTTCGACGCCCGCCTTCGCTGCCGCGTACGCGGGCAGTGCCGGGGCGGCGAGCGTAGCGTTGACCGAGGTCACAGCGACGATCGCCGCACCTGCGGAGAGATGCGGCAGTGCGGCACGTGTCGTGAAGAAGGCGGAGTCGAGCGTCGCACCGATGGCACCGCGCCAATCCGCATCGCTCGTCTCCTCGGCCCGGCCGATCGGCATGCGCGCTGCGGCGAGGACCACGACGTCGAGCCGACCCAGTGCCCGCAGCGCATCGGCGACGGCGCGGTCGGCGGCATCCGGCAGGCTGCAGTCGGCGGTCAGGTACGCCGTGAAGACCGGGTCGTCGGAGGTGTCCAGGCCGACCCCCACCACCGCGTCGCCGCGCGCCGCGAAGGCGCGGGCGATCGCGAGTCCGATGTCGGAGCCGCCGCCGATCAGCAGGACGCCGCGGGCGGTCACACGCGCACCGCTGCCGGGAGCGGCGGGAGCTCGAGCTCGGTGATCACGAGGTCGACCGCGGCGCGGCTGCCGGCATCGAGCCGCGCAGCGGGATAGCGCACCGTCGCGTGCTCGATGATGCCGCGCGCGACGAGGATCTCCTTGTGCACCGCCCACGCGATGCCGCCCTGCAGTCCGATGAGCACGAGAGGGAGCATACGACGGAAGCCGGCCCTGGCCTCTTCGACGCGCCCCGCGACGAAGTCGGCGAGCACCGGCCCCAGGAGGTCGGGGAACTCGCACGCCGGCATCGTGCCGACGGCGCCACGTGCATACTCCTCGAGGCAGAACTGTGCGTTCTGTCCGCCGAGCACCGCGAACGCCGGGTCGTCGATCGCATTCACGACCGCTCCGACCTTGGGGGCCGTGGGCGGTGCCTCGACCTTCACGGAGTCGACGCCGTCGAGGCGGGCGATCTCCGCGATCAGCGCAGGCGGCATCACGACGCCGGTGACGCCCGGGGCATCCTGCACCATGACCGACAGGGACGTGGCGGCTGCGACGTCCCCGTAGAACTCGACGAGTGATGCCGCCGGCGGCTTCACCATGAACGGCGGGAGCACCATGAGCGCATCGGCGCCGCCCTCCTCCGCGAGCAGCGCCTGCTCGATCGATGTGGCCGTCGAGGTGCCGTTCACGCCGGCGATGACCGGCACGCGGCCGTCGATGATCTCGACGACATCGTCGAGGATCGTCCGTCGCTCGTCGGTGGTGAGCGCGAACCCCTCGCTCGCCATGCCGAAGACAGCGACGCCGTCGACGCCGGAAGCCAGTTCGAACTCGACCAGGCGGCGGAGGCCGGCGCGGTCGAGGGCGCCGCTGTCATCGAACGGAGTGGCCAGAATGGGCATCAGGCCCTGGAGTGTCGGAGCCATCAGTGGTTCCCTGCTTTCGCGTCGGGGCGGACGTTCTCGCAAACGTTATGCATATTGTGAGATAGTCTGCCACATAACGGTTATTCGCCACCACTGAAAGCTGGCTTCGATGTCGCGTCCACCCCTCTCGCGGTCCGTGGAGATCATCTCCGAGACTCGCTACGTCCAGGCGGAGTCGCCGCGATGGGACGCACGGGACGGAGGGCTCGCGTGGATCGACATGGCGACCGGCTCCCTCCACCGCGGTCGCTTCGAGGACGGCATGGTCGTCCCTGGTGCTTCCCTGGTCGTCGGTCGGCAGATCGGCGCCCCTGTTCCCCTCGCCCAGCCTGGCGACGGCTGGCTCGTCGCAGTCGATCGCGGCGTGCTGCATGTGAGCGACGACGGCCTCGTCGCCCCGCTCACCGGCGACTTCGCGGCTCCCGGCCACTACCTGAATGACGGCGGTGCCGATCCGCACGGTCGATTCTGGGTCGGCAGCCAGTCGATGCCGCGCGCACCGCACTGCGGACTCTGGAGCATCGATGCGGACGGCACGCCGACGCAGCGGCTCGACGGCGTCACGGTCTCGAACGGCCTCGCCTTCGATCCCTCAGGCACCACGCTCTACTACATCGACACGCTGCCGCACCGCAGCATCGAGGCGTTCGACGTCGCGCCCGATGGAGAACTCGCGAATCGGCGAACGGTGGCTCGGGTCGACGGCGGCAATCCGGACGGCATGGCGATCGATCTCGAAGGCATGCTGTGGGTCGCGGTCTGGGATGCAGCGGAGGTCCGCCGCTACGCGCCGACTGGCGCCCTGCTCGAGACGATCGGGCTCCCGGCGACGAGGCCGACAGCGGTCGCCCTCGTCGATCGGCTGCTCGTGATCACGACCGCGAGCGTCGGCCTGGCGGAGCCGAGCGAGGCGGACGGCGCGCTGCTCGCAGTCGAGGTGGAGGTCGGCGGCGCACCGGCACCGGCATGGGCGGGAGCTGCGCGATGACCACGGTGGACAACGCGCGGCTGCGCGAGCGACTCGACGAGACCAAGCTCGTCGCCATCATCCGCGGCACCGACGTCGACGCCACGGTCGCCGCAGCGCACACGCTGATCGCAGCGGGGGTGCTGACCCTCGAGATCACGCTCACGCTGCGCGATGCCGAGCACGCGATCGCCCAGGTCGTGCAGGATGCTCCGCCGGAGGCGCTGATCGGCGCCGGCACCGTCCTCGTCGAGTCCGACGTCGACCGTGCCGTGGCGGCCGGTGCCCAGTTCATGGTGACGCCGACGCTGACGGCATCCGTCGAGTACGCGATCGCGCAGGAGATCGGTGTGCTGCCGGGCGTCTATTCGCCCACCGAGATCCAACGAGGGCTCGACCTCGGCAGCGCAGCCGTGAAGCTGTTCCCGGCATCCGCACTCGGTCCCGGATTCATCCGCGCCGTCCGCGACCCGTTCCCCGATGCGCGGATCATCCCGGTCGGGGGAGTGTCGGTCGCCACGGTGCAGGACTTCCTCGCCGCCGGCGCGTTCGGCGTCGGCGTCGGCGGACCGCTCGTCGGCGACGCGGCGAACGCCGGCGGAGATCTCGTGGCGCTCGCCGCACGCGCACGTGATCTCGTCGCCGCGATCCAGGGACGCTGACCGCTCAGCCCCCATCCATAGTCTCCTCATCAGCCGCCCCTCGATCTCACATATGGACGCTCCCTAACGTCGATCCCGTTCGCGATGTGCGCGACAGAGGGAGAGAGATGTTCGGGACATATCTGCGGCGAGAGCTCGCCGGCCGCAAGAAGCAGACGATGATCGTCGCGATCGGCCTGGCGATCGCGATCGCGCTCGTGATCGTCGTCAACGCGCTCACCGCCGGCGTGCGCGACGCCCAGGCGCAGGCGCTCGAATCGGTGTACGGGGTCGGCACCGACCTCACGGTCACCGGCGCAGCGGCAGAGCCGGGCGATGGCGGTGGCCAGCGCTTCCAGTTCGATGCGGATGCCGGCGAGACCGACGGCGACACCACGACGCTCAACCAGTCCACGCTCATGACGGACTTCATGCGCGGCACCCTCGACGCGTCGGTGATCGACACGGTCGCGTCGACCGATGGCATCTCGGCGGCATCGGGAGCGCTCAGTCTGACGAACTCGACGTTCTCGGGCGAGCTGCCCAGCGGCGGCTTCGGCCAGCAGGACGGCACCGAGGGTGCAGCGCCCGAACAGGGCCAGGCGCCGCCGGAGGGCGGGCAGGGCGGCGGCGGGGACTTCGGCGTCGACTCCTTCAGCGTGCTCGGCATCGACCCGGCGGCGACCGCGATCGGCCCGCTCGCCTCGACGTCGGTGACCGACGGCCGCGCGCTCGACGCCGACGACTCCGGGGCACTGGTCGCGCTCGTCGACAGCACCTACGCCAGCACGAACGAGATCGCCGTCGGTGATTCGATCGACGTCGCCGGATCCGCTGTCGAGGTGGTCGGCATCCTCGCATCCACATCGGACGAGGCCGACACCGCCGCGAACGTGTACCTCCCGCTCGACACGGCGCAGCAGCTCGCCGGCGTCGACGATGTCATCTCCACCGTGTACGTGCAGGCGGACTCCGCCGCGTCCATCGACGCCGTGCAGACCGCGCTCGCCGACGAGCTCCCCGACGCGACCGTGACCTCGCAGGCAGAGCTCGCATCCAGCGTCTCCGGCTCGCTGTCGAGCGCCACCTCGCTCATCACGGACCTCGGCACCTGGCTCTCGATCATCGTGCTCGCCGTCGCGGTGCTCCTCTCGGTGCTGCTGACCCTGTCGGGCGTCTCGCGTCGCACACGCGAGTTCGGCACGCTGAAGGCCATCGGCTGGTCCGACGGACGAGTCGTGCGCCAGGTCGCCGGTGAGTCCATGGTGCAGGGGCTGATCGGCGGTGCGGTCGGCCTCGTGCTCGGCATCGCCGGGATCGTCGTGATCAACCTCGTGCGTCCGACCGTCGCCGCCGGCGCTGCAGCGGTCGACCAGGGCGGGCCGGGCGGCGGCATGAGCGGAGGACCGACCGGCGGCGGCGGCCCGATGTTCCAGACCACGCAGGCAGCAGACATCGTGCTCCAGGCGCCGTTCACCCCATGGGTCCTGATCGCGGCCGTCGGCCTTGCGGTGCTCGGCGGGCTCATCGCCGGGGCATTCGGCGGATGGCGAGCAGCTCGGCTCAGCCCCGCTGAGGCGCTGCGGTCCGTCGCATGAGCACCGCAGGGACGACCAGAGGAATCGACCAGAAGGAGAACGACATGACCATGACAGATCTCGCGCAGACCGCTCAGCCGGACCATGACGGCTCGCCGCTGTACCGGGCCGTCGGCGTCACCCGCACCTACGCGCAGAAGGGCAGGACCGTGAAGGCGCTCACCGGCGTCGATCTGGAGATCATGCCTGGCGAGTTCGTCACGATCCAAGGTCCGACGGGCGGCGGCAAATCGACGCTCCTGCAGATGCTCGGGGCACTGGACTCGCCGTCCTCGGGATCGCTCCGACTCAACGGGGCCGAGCTGGCATCCGCGTCGGCGAAGGAGCTCTCCCGGATCCGGGCGGAGGAGATCGGGTTCGTCTTCCAGGCGTTCAACCTGATCCCCACGCTGACGGCGGCGGAGAACGTGGACATGGCGCTCGAACCGATGCGGCTCGACAAGACGGCGCGCCGGAGCAGGGTCGCCGAGGCGCTCGAGCACGTGGGACTCGCCGACCGTGGCGACCACCTGCCGACCGAGCTCTCCGGCGGCCAGCAGCAGCGTGTGGCGATCGCACGCGCGATCGTGAAGCGACCTCGTGTGCTGCTCGCGGACGAGCCGACCGGCAACCTGGACGAGAGCATGCGCGACGAGATCCTGACGCTGCTGCAGGCGCTGTGCGCCGAGGGGATCACCGTGATCGTGGTGACGCATGACTCAGCGGTCGCCCGGCGCGCGACGCGACGCCTGCGATTGAACAAGGGCACGGTGCAGGACATCACGCGCTGAGCGCACACTGCGCACGAAGAGGGGCCCGGCAGCAATCTGCCGGGCCCCTCTGCTGTCAGCGCGAGGTCAGTGCGTGTCCTCTGCCTCGATCTCGGTGCGGTCTCCGGACCACAGGGTGTGGAACGTGCCTTCCTTGTCGATGCGCTTGTAGGTGTGTGCGCCGAAGAAGTCGCGCTGTCCCTGCACGAGGGCGGCGGGCAGCCGGTCGGCGCGGATGCCGTCGTAGTACGACAGCGAGGAAGAGAACGCGGGCGCTGGGATGCCGGCCTCGGCCGCCGCGATCACGACGCGACGCCACGGCGCCTGGGCGCGCGTGATGGCCTCGGTGAAGTACGGAGCGGTGAGCAGCACCGGCAGGTCCGGGGTCTCGGCGTAGGCGTCGGCGATGCGGTTGAGGAACTGGGCGCGGATGATGCAACCGCCGCGCCAGATCTTCGAGATCGCACCGAGGTCGATGTTCCAGTCGTACTCGGCAGCACCGGCGCGGATCTCATCGAAGCCCTGCGAGTACGCGACGATCTTCGAGGCGTAGAGCGCGAGACGGACGTCCTCGATGAATGCCTCGGTGTCCTCGACCGAGAACTCCTCCTCGGGGCCGGGCAGGTCGCGCGAGACGGCGCGCTGCTCGGGGTGCGACGACAGGGAGCGGGCGAACGTCGCCTCGGCGATGCCGGAGACCGGCACGCCGAGCGAGAGCGCGGTCTGCACGGTCCAGGCGCCGGTGCCCTTGGCGCCGGCCTGGTCGAGGATCACGTCGACGAGCGGCTCGCCGGTGGACGCGTCGATCTGGCGGAGCACCTCTGCGGTGATCTCGATCAGGTAGGACTCGAGCTCGCCGCGGTTCCACTCGGCGAAGATCTCCGCGATCTCGGCGGGGGTCTTGCCGGTGCCGCGACGGATCAGGTCGTACGCCTCGGCGATCAGCTGCATGTCGGCGTACTCGATGCCGTTGTGCACCATCTTGACGAAGTGGCCGGCGCCGTCGTGGCCGACGTGGGTGACGCACGGCTCGCCCTCGGCGATCGCGGCGATCGACTTCAGGATCGGGCCGAGCGTGATCCACGACTCGTCAGAACCGCCGGGCATGATCGACGGGCCGAGCAGTGCGCCCTCCTCGCCACCGGAGATGCCGGCGCCGACGAAGTTGATGCCGGTCTCGCGGACGGCCTTCTCGCGACGGATGGTGTCGGGGAAGTAGGCGTTGCCGCCGTCGACGATGATGTCGCCGGGCTCGAAGACCTCGACGAGCGAGTCGATCACTGCGTCCGTCGGGCCGCCGGCCTTGACCATGATGATCGCGGTGCGCGGCTTCTGCAGGCTGTCCGCGAACTCCTGGTACGTCTTGGCCGGGATGAACCCTGCTTCAGGGTGCGTGTCGAGAAGCGTCTGCGTCTTCTCGTGGCTGCGGTTGAAGATCGCCACCGTGTTCCCCTCGCGGCTGGCGAGGTTGCGGGCGAGGTTCGACCCCATGACGGCGAGTCCGACGACTCCGATGTTCGCTGATGCTTCGGGCACAGATGGCTCCTCGATCGTGAAGATGTGGTGGTTTCAGGGTATCGCTGTGAGCGGGCTCAGGATGCCGCTGTGTCACGGTTCGCGACGAAGCGTCGAGTGACGCTGATGTCGCGGTCGCCGAGGCCGTCGGCGACGATCTCGTCGAAGGCAGCGCGCAGCGTCGGCAGCAGGATCGCAGCAGTGCCGGTGGCGTCGGCGATGTCCGCGGCGAACCCCAGGTCCTTCACCATGTACTGCGCGATCCCGCTGGGGGAGTCGTCGCCCGAGACGAGCTTCTCCCTGCGCGAGTCGAGCAGGCGAGAGCCGGCGTAGCCGCCGCCGAGCAGCGACCAGAGCGCGTCGAGGTCGAGACCCGATCGCTCGGCGAGCACGGTGGCCTCGCCGAGTGCCAGGATCGTCGCCGAGACCACGAGCTGGTTGCACGCCTTGGCGACCTCGCCGGCACCGAGCGGCCCGAGGTGCACGGGAGAGCCGCAGGGCGCGAGGATCTCGGCGGCGATTGCGGCATCGTCATCCGCGCCGCCGAGCATGATCGACAGCGCGCCGGCGACCGCACCATCCTCGCCGCCGGACACCGGGCAGTCCACGACGCGCACGCGACCGTCGGTCTGGCCGCGCAGGCGTTCGGCCAGTGCCCGCACCGCGGGGGCGGATGACGTCGAGCCGATCAGGATCAGCAGGTCGCCCGCTCCGGCGAGCAGGCCGTCCGGCCCGTCGAGCAGTTCCTCCAGCTGGGGGAGATCCGGGAGCATCGCCAGCAGCACGTCTACGCTGGACGCAAGCTCACGCGGCGTCTGCGCCCAGCTCGCTCCTGCTGCCAGGAGCTCCGGCTGGGGGCGGCGCGCGTGGATCACGAGACGACCGCGGGCGGCCAGGAGGTGATCGGCCATGGGGCGACCCATGACGCCGAGACCGATGACGCCGACAGTGGCGGTTGAGGCATTCATGGTGTCACGGTAGCAAAGATCCAACCTGGAGAACAGGGTTCAGCAGGATGGATTCACGCTAGAGTGACACCCATCGACTTTCCCGAGGAAGGGATCATCATGGCCGGAACCGAGAACCGCTTGCGCGTCGTCGTCACCGTACCGCTGCGCGAGGACCTCTGCCGATTGATCGAGGAGCTCGAGCCGCGGATCGAGCTCGTCCGCGATCACACGCTGCTTCCCCCGATGCGCGGCCCGGCCGACTGGTCCGGCGACCCCGACTTCACTCGCACTGCAGAGCAGCAGCAGGCGTTCGAGGCGCTCGTCGACTCGGCTGACGCGCTCTTCGGCATCCCCGACGTGCAGGCCTCCGAACTCGCGCGCACGGTCGAGGCGAACCCGGGGCTCCGCTGGGTGATGACCACGGCGGCGGGCGGCGGCGGCACCGTGAAGGCGGCCGGGCTCGACCGCGAGGCGCTGGACCGCGTCGTCTTCACCACGAGCGCGGGCGTGCACGGCGGCCCGCTGGCGGAGTTCGCGGTCTTCGGCGTGATCGCCGGAGCGAAGGGGCTGCCTCGCCTCCTGGCGGACCAGCGCACCCGCACCTGGCCCGATCGCTGGGAGATGCGTCAGGTCGACGAGATGACCGTCCTGGTCGTCGGCCTCGGCGGGATCGGCGCGGAGTGCGCTCGCCGCTTCGACGCGCTCGGCGCGAGGGTCTGGGGCACGACGCGCTCCGGTGAGCCGGTCGAGCACGTCGAACGGCTCGTGCCGCTCGACCAACTCGTGGATGCCGTCGCGCACGTCGATGCGATCGTCATCACGCTGCCAGGCACCGCGCAGACGCATCACCTGATCGACGCCGAAGTGCTCGCTGCAGTGAAGCCCGGCGCGATCATCGCGAGCGTCGGACGCGGCACCGTGATCGATGAAGAGGCGCTGCTGGCGGCTCTCGACGACGAGCGGATCTCGTTCGCGGCGCTGGACGTCTTCGAGCAGGAGCCGCTCGACCAGACCTCGCCGCTGTGGGCGCACCCGCGAGTGCTGGTCAGTCCCCACACGGCCGCGCTCAACTCCAAGGAGGAGGAGCGGATCGCCCGCCGCTTCGCGGAGAACGCGGCGCGCCTGCTGGATGGCGAGCCGCTGCGCGCGGTCGTCGATACGGTCGAGTTCTACTGACCCCGAGAAAGGGCGGCGCATGGACGACGACAGTCGTGAAGGACGCGATCCCGCACCGGCGGTGACGCGCAGCATCCGTCTGCTCGGACTCCTCGCCGAGGCGGGAGGCCCCCGAACCCTCACCGAGCTCGCCGGCGACCTCGGGCTGGCGAAGTCCTCGACAGCGAACCTCTGTCTCGCCCTCGAGGGCGGCGGCATGGTCGAGCGCACCTCGCAGGGCTATCGACTCGGCCTCCGCACGGCCGAACTGGGTGGTGCCTTCGCCGCGCAGTTCAACCAGGTCCGTGAGTTCTACAGCGTCTGCGAGGCGTCGCCGGTGCTGCACACCGAGCTGGTGCAGGTCGCGATGCTCGACGGCTCGGACGCGCTGTATCTCGCCCGTCACGAGGGCTCGCAGTCGCTGCGGCTCGGCACGCCGCTCGGGTCTCGGCTGCCTGCTCCGCTGTCGGCCACTGGACGCGCGCTGCTGTCGGCGATGACGGATGCCGAGGTCACGGCACTGCTCGGCGAGAATGCCGTGTTCCCCGCACTCACCGAGCGCAGCACCACCACGATGAGCGCGCTGCTGGAGGCGCTCGAGGCGGCTCGGCGGCGCGGCTGGTCGATCGACGCCGAGGAGTCGCTGCGCGGTGTCGTCGGCGTCGCGGTTCCGCTGAGCGCCTGGGCGCCGTCCGATCCGCCGCTCGCCCTCGGCGTGGCGATCAGGGCCGGCGAGGCGGACTACGAGCGCATCG
The DNA here is from genome assembly GCF_036823965.1 of Microbacterium sp. Classification (GTDB taxonomy): domain Bacteria; phylum Actinomycetota; class Actinomycetes; order Actinomycetales; family Microbacteriaceae; genus Microbacterium. The sequence continues at coordinate 153,656 of NZ_DAITBE010000006.1, forward strand.
AGCGTGTCGGCGGTGCGCTGCGCGAGGCGGCCGCCGTGCTCACGAACCCGTTCAGCGCCGCAGCTCGACGCTGAGCCGCATCCGCTCGCGAGTGCCGAATGCGCAGTCGGGACGTTTGTGTGTCCGATGTCCGTCCAAAGGGTTGAACTGTATCCAACGGGCTGATATCGTCATCCTCACGCCGTTGGCGAAGCCGATCGAAGGAGATGGCAGTGACCGAGACCAGCACCCCCGCCGAAGCAGTGCCGGATGACCCCGAGTACGCGGCGAATCTGCGCAGGGCGACACTCGCCTCCAGCATCGGCAGCGCACTGGAGTACTTCGACTTCGCCCTGTACGGGCTCTCGACGGCCCTGATCTTCAACGTCCTGTTCTTCCCGCAGGACGACCCGGCCATGGCGACCGTCGCGGCGTTCGCGACGTTCGGCGTCGGCTTCCTCGCCCGCCCGTTCGGCGGCCTGTTCTTCGGCGTCCTCGGTGACAAGCTCGGGCGCAAGTGGGTGCTCGTCGCCACCATCCTGCTGATGGGCGGCGCATCGACCGCGATCGGTCTGCTGCCCACGTACGAGGCGATCGGGCTCTGGGCGCCGGTCCTGCTGGTGCTCATGCGACTGCTGCAGGGCTTCGGCGCCGGGGCAGAGCAGGCGGGTGCGACCGTGCTGATGGCGGAGTACGCGCCGGTCAAGCGTCGCGGCTTCTTCTCCGCGCTGCCGTTCATCGGCATCCAGGCCGGCACCCTCCTCGCAGCTGTGGTGTTCAGCCTGATCACGCTGCTCCCCGAGGACCAGCTGCTGAGCTGGGGCTGGCGGGTGCCGTTCCTCGCATCGTTCGTGCTGATCCTGCTCGCCCTCTTCATCCGCATGCGTCTGCGCGAGACCCCGACCTTCGTGGAGCTCGAGAAGCACGAGCAGATCGCCGAGCGGCCGGTCCGCGACATCTTCACGCACGGGCTGCCCGGCGTCATCGTCGGCATCGGCCTGCGGATGGCCGAGAACGGCGGCTCCTACATGTTCAACACGCTGGGGCTCGCGTTCTTCGTGGCCGTCGCCGGTGACACCGCCGACAAGAGCCTGCTGACGTGGGGTGTGACCCTCGGCTCGCTCATCGGCGTCTTCTCGGTGCCGATCAGCGGACACCTGTCCGATCGCTTCGGCCGTCGCACCGTGTACCGCTTCGGTGCGGTCTTCATGCTGATCTACACGTTCCCCGCCTGGTGGCTGCTGTCACTCGGCAACCATGCGATCGCGATCGGCGTCATCGCGATCGGCATCGGCGTCGCGGTGAACAGCATGCTCGGACCGCAGTGCGCCATGCTCCCCGAGCTCTTCGGCAACCGTCACCGGTACCTCGGCGTCGCGATGGCCCGCGAGATCTCCGCGGTGCTCGCCGGTGGCCTCGCCGGTGTGCTCGGCGCGTACCTGATCGCGGTCACCGGCGGCAACTGGGTGCTGCTCGCGACGTACATGGCGGTGCTCGCGCTGATCACGACCGCGTCCACGTTCCTCGCACCCGAGACCCTGCGCCGCGACCTCACCCGCGTCGACGACGCCATCAAGGTGTCTCGCGGTGAGGGCGGCGACGATGTCTTCGCCACCACCGTGTCGATCACGGCGGTCGGGCGATGAGCGGGCTCCAGGCGCTGTCTCCGGCGACGACGGCGGTGCGCTGATGCGCATCGTCCGGATCGCGACACCGTCCGGCCCCCGGTTCGCCAGGCTCGACGACTCGGGCTTCGTCCCCATCGAGGATCCGTTCCTCGCGGCTGCCGATGGGCGCACGCCGTCCGACGCCGGGGATCGGGTCGACGGCACGATCATCGCCCCGGTCGAACCCCTCGTGGTCGTCGGCATCGCGCAGAACGGCCAGGGACACCACTCTCCGGTGCAGGCCTGGCTGAAGAGTCCACGCACCGTCGTCGGCACCGGCACCGAGGTGCTGGTGCGACGCGATGCCGGGGTCCCGGTCGCAGAGGGCGAGATCGCGGTCGTGATCGCACGATCCACGGTCGGACTCACCGCCGAGAACGCGCACGAGTTCGTGCTCGGCGTCACAGCCGTGAACGATCTCTCCAGCCCCGATCGGGGGGAGTGGGATCCACGCAACTTCGAATCGAAGTCGGGCGACGGGTACACGCCCCTCGGCCCATGGATCGACACGGATGCCGACATCGACGACGTCGAGCTCGAGCTCCTGGTCGACGACGTCGTGGTGTGCGCGACCGGCAGCCGCGACCTGCCGATGTCGATCCGCGAGTGCCTGGCGTACGTCGCCTCCTGGTCGCCGCTCGGCCCGGGCGACGTCGTCATGACCGGAGCGCCTCGAGCGCAGACCCGGGTGCGCCACGGTCAGACGGTGACCGTGCGGGTTGCGAGAATGGAACTGGTCACGCCGCTGGTGTGAACGGCTGAGCGATGGAGGAGAAGCAATGCGGATCGTCGTGATGGGACCGAGCGGCTCGGGCAAGTCGACGGTGGGACGCTCGCTCGCCGAACGCATCGGCGCCCGATTCATCGATGCCGACGACCTGCATCCGCTCACCAACGTCGAGAAGATGGCGGCCGGGATCCCGCTCGACGATGCGGATCGGATGCCGTGGCTCGCGGTCGTGGGTGCGGCGCTCAGCGATGCAGACCACATCGTGATCGCCTGCTCGGCGCTCCGGCGCGTCTACCGTGACGCGATCCGGGCGCAGGCGCCTGATGCCTTCTTCGCCGAGCTCTCGGTCAGTCGCGCGGCGCTCGAGGCGAGGGTCCGCTCGCGAGGCGACCACTTCATGCCGGCGTCGCTGGTCGAGTCGCAGCTGCAGACGTGGGAGCCGCTCGAGTCCGATGAGCGTGGCATCAGCGTGGACGAGTCGGCGGATGTCGACGAGGCGACCTCGATCATCAGTGCGGCCACGGAGGCGCGCACCGCCTGATCGGGGCGGGCGTCAGACCCCGGGGTGCGTCAGTCCTTGCGGTAGCCGCCGCGGCCGAGCGAGAACAGGGCGGCGAACGAGGTCACCGCAGCGCAGACCGTCATGACGCCGATGACCCAGAGGATGACGTGTGAGAAGAAGGCGCCGTCGAGCATGTGTGACTCCGTGATCTGCAGGAAATGGCCGGTGTTCCCAGCCTATCGGGTCATCCGGTACCATTGAGCCTGTACCTCGGCGAGGGATGCTTCTGCGCGTGCGCGAACATCCGTTATCGACGCGGCGAAGCGAGCCCGGTGGCTTTCCTCACGTGTCTGCGTCGAGATCACGAATCCATAGACCACCGCGCGGCGCCACGCTGCGTGTCCCGAAGGAGAACCTCATGTCTGAAGACACCAAGGTCCACGCCGAGCTCCGCGAGAGCTTCGGCAAGGGCTTCGCCCGTCGCCTGCGCGCCGCCGGCAAGATCCCCGCCGTCATCTACGGCCACGGCACCGAGCCGGTGCACGTCGCACTGCCGGGCCACCAGGTCTCGCTGATCCTGCGCCGCGCCAACGCGCTGCTGGAGCTCGACATCGCGGGCAAGTCGCAGCTGGCTCTGGTCAAGGACGTCCAGAAGGACCCCGTGCACCAGATCATCGAGCACATCGACCTCCTCGTCGTGAAGAAGGGCGAGAAGGTCACGATCGACGTTCCCGTCATCGTCACCGGCGAGCCGGCTCCCGGCACGGTCATCAACCAGGACGCGAACACCCTGTCGATCGAGGCAGAGGCAACGCACATCCCGCAGAACATCGAGGTCTCGGTCGAGGGTCTCGAAGAGGGCGCGCAGATCACCGCTGCCGACGTCACCCTGCCCAAGGGCTCGACGCTGCTGACCGACGCCGAGGTCCTCGTCGTCGCGATCGCGATCCCGGCCGAGCAGGACCTCGGTGAGGACGACGCAGCCGAGAGCACTGAGGGTGCCGAGGGCGACGCAGCAGCCGAGGAGGCCGCTGCGGAGTGATCTCCGACAGTTTCATGGCGGAGGGGGCGCGAGCACATCGCGTCCCCTCTGTCGTATCCTGACCGGGATCCCACGCGGATCCGGTCGGGGAGAGGATCAGGAACATGCCGTCCACCTGGCTGGTCGTCGGCCTCGGCAACCCGGGCCAACGATACGAGTCGACCAGGCACAACATCGGCCAGATGGTCGTGGATGAGCTCGCATCACGCCGCGGCGAGAGCTTCCGCGAGCACAAGGGCGGTGCGCGCGTCGTGGAGACATGGCTGCGTCCAGGGGCCGACAAGCTCGTGCTGGCGAAGCCCAACACGTTCATGAACGTGTCCGGCACGCCGGTCGCTGCGCTGGCGCGCTTCTATTCCGTACCACCGGAGCAGATCATCGTGGTGCACGACGAGCTCGACATCCCGTTCGACACCGTGAAGCTGAAGATCGGCGGCGGGCACGGTGGACACAACGGCGTGCGCGACGTCGCCAGGGCCATCGCGACGCCCGAGTTCCCTCGGGTACGCGTCGGCATCGGTCGCCCTGCGGGCCGGCAGGATGCCGCGGACTGGGTGCTCGCGCCGTTCGGCAAAGACGAGCGGGCGAATCTGCCGATCCTGGTCGACGACGCCGCCGACGCGGTCGAACTGCTCGTCGCGGAAGGCCTGCTCGCCGCGCAGCAGAAGCACCACGCCCCTCGCTGAGCGCGGGTCCGCAGCGCCGCTCAGCTCGCGAGGCCGGCGACTCCAGTGGCGCCACCGGCGGACAGCGCGGCGATGACCACGACCGAGAAGATGATCGGCGCGACCACCGCGACGATCAGCGCGGCGATGCCCTGACCTCTGCCTTGCTTGCGGACGATGGCCATGATGCCGATCACGATCGCGGCGATTCCGAGGATCGTGCCGGTCCAGAACGACACCTCGGCCCACAGCACCTGATCGCGCGCCGGCGACAGGAACGCGAGCGACGAGAACTCCTCGGCCCGGTTCATCGCCTCGGGGATGCGCCGACCGATCTCGTAGCTCGCGACACCGACCACGATGGGGGTGACCACCGCGGCGACGAGCGAGAAGATGAGCGCGAGCACCCCGAGGAGCGGCGACCTGCGCGGCGTGGCCTCGGGCGCGGTGTACTCGCCGGCGGGCACCGCATAGCCGCCGACCGGCACCTGGTATGCCCCTGGAGGAGCCTGGTACGGGGCCGCCGGAGCGCTCGAGTACCCGGGTGCGACCGGCGCGCTCGGGTATGCGGGTGCAGCCGGGTATGCGGGTGCCGGAGACACGGGTGCGGCCGGAGGCGGCACCGCTCCCTGCTGCGGCGCAGGGGGAACGGGCGGAACGGCACCGGACGGCGGGGGCAGCTGCGGATCTGTCACGAGCACCATCCTAGGCCGCACCGCTCAGACGCGTCGGAGCAGTCCCACCCGGTCGTAGACGTCGGAGAGCGTCGCGTCGGCGACGGCATCCGCTCGTCCTGCGTTCTCGGCGAGGATCCGGTCGAGCTCGGCCGGGTCATCGAGCAGTTCCAGCGCGCGCGTGCGCACCGGCTCGAACTCGTTGACGACGACCTCGGCGAGGCCCTTCTTGAAGTCGCCGTAGCCGCGACCCAGGTACTCGTCCTCGATGGATGCGACCTGGCGCCCGGTCAGGGCGGCGTAGATCGTCAGCAGGTTCGAGACACCTGGCTTGTTCTCGCGGTCGAACCGCACCGAGCCATCGGTGTCGGTCACCGCGCGCATGATCTTCTTCGCCGACTTGGCCGGCTCGTCGAGCATCCACAGCACACCGGCGTCGCTCTCGGCCGACTTCGACATCTTCGACGTCGGGTTCTGCAGGTCGTAGATGCGTGCGGTCTCCTTCTGGATGACCGGCACCGGCACCGTGAAGGTCTCCCCGAAACGGGAGTTGAAGCGCTCCGCGAGCGTGCGCGTGAGTTCGACGTGCTGCTTCTGGTCGTCGCCGACCGGCACCACATCGGTCTGGTACAGCAGGATGTCGGCCGCCATCAGCACCGGGTAGGTGAAGAGCCCGACGCTCGTCGCGTCCTGGCCGTAGCGCGCCGACTTGTCCTTGAACTGCGTCATCCGGTTCGCTTCGCCGAAGCCGGTGATCGTGCTGAGGATCCAGGCGAGCTCGGCGTGCGCGCGCACGTGCGACTGCACGTAGAGCGTCGACAGCGACGGTTCGATGCCGGCCGCGATGTACTGCGCCGCCGTGCGTCTGGTCTTCTCGCGCAGCTCCTTCGGGTCCTGCGCCACGGTGAGGGCGTGCAGGTCGACGACCGAGAAGTACGCGTCGTAGGAGGTCTGCAGGTCCCGCCACTGCAGGAGCGCGCCGATGTAGTTGCCGATCTGGAGGGAGTCGGCTGATGGCTGCATTCCGGAGTAGAGGCGAGGCTTGGTCACCCCACAATCCTATGGCGTGCGAGGAGCCGGCGACGTCGGAGCGAGCAGCGCAGGCCATAGGCTGTGGGCATGACGGTTGCGTCCCGCCGCGCGAAGCGCGTTCACGGTGGATCGGACCGTGCGCTGTACGTCGAGATCCTGATCGAGGCGCCGCTGGACACCGTGTGGGAGCTGACCCAGGAGCCCGCCTCGCATGTGCGCTGGGATGCCCGGTTCACGTCGATCCTGCCGGAGCGGTCGAGGGAGGACGGCGCCGAGGAGTTCCGCTACGAGCTGGCCCTCGGCATCCATACGATCCACGGCACCGGTGTCTCCCTCGGCAGCAGCGAGGGCCGCGGTGGGGAGCGCACATCGGCGCTGGCGTTCGACACGACCGACCCGCTCTCGCCGCTCGGAGCCGGCCGCGGCTATTGGCGCTACATCCCGACGCCGGAGGGCGTCCGCTTCCTCACCGGCTACGACTACGCGCCGGGCTGGGGTGCGATCGGGCGTGTGCTCGATCCACTGATCACCCGACGCTTCGTCTGGTGGCTGACCGCGCGCAGTTTCGATCGGCTCCGCCTCTGGGCCGAAGACGGCATCCGGCCGGAACACACCACGTGGTGGCGGTCGCTGCTGCCAGGGCGCCGGCCACGACCGCGGGCACGCCGGTGCCTCTCACGCCCGCCGAGCCGGAACGGACGCACGATCATGCAGAACGCCCCTGACTTGCTCGCGGTGATCGCGCCGTGACGGCGGTCGACGGCGTCTTCCGACGCGCCCTCGGCGACGACTTCGCACGACTGCACCCGCAGCTGCAGCGCCGGTTCGGGGTGGGCGTGGACGCCGGCTACGGATGCATCGGTCGCGGCGTCATGTCGGAGGTGCGCCGCGGACCATGGTGGACGCTGCCGTTCCTCGCCATCGGGACCCTGCGGAACATCATGTTCCCCGAGCACGGCCGCGACATCCCGTTCCAGATCGACAACTACGCGTACCTCGACGGCTTCGGACGCGAGACCGTGTCGTTCGTGCGCACCATGGACGTCGCGCCAGGGCGCCGGCGTCGATTCGACGCAACCATGATCTACAGTGCCGCTCGCGGTCGGGTGGTCGACTACCTCGGCACCCACCAGCATCTTGCCGTCGACCTCGACCTGGCGGTGACCGACGATGGCGGTCTCCGCCTCCGATCGGGTGCGCAGCGCTTCTACGAGGGCCCTGTCGCCTTCCGGTTCCCGATGCTGTTCAGCGGACGAGCGAGCCTCACCGAACGCTTCGACGACGAACGGCAGTGCTTCGTGATCGATCTCGAGGTGCACAACCGCCTGCTCGGCTTCCTGTTCGGCTACCGTGGGGAGTTCACCTGCGAGTACCCCGGGGGGCCGACGCCGCAGACCGTCAAGCCGTATCGCGAGGAGCTGCGCGAATGATCGCCCAGGGTGCCGTGTTCCTCGACGCGCTGGGAGAGACCGCTCGCGACCTGCACCCGGAGATTCTGGCGCAGATGCGCGCTGAGTCCACGACGGTGCATGCGGAGGGCAGGTTCACCCGAGCAGGCAGCCGCTTCGGCATCGTGACGGCGCTCGCGCGCCCGTTCGTCGGGCCGGGCATGCTCGTGACGCGCTTCGGGCACGACGTGCCGTTCTCGATCACGCAGCGTGCAGGGCTGGCACCGTCCGGACGCGCCACGCTCGATGCGACCAGGGAGTTCCGCTTCGCCGGTGGAACGCAGTGCATCAGCGACCGGCTCACGGCGACCGGGCGTCCTGGCATCGTGCACAACGCGCTCGGCGACCGCGGCCGGGTGCAGCTGCTCGAGGAGTGCACGGTCACGGCGACGGGTGCGCTGCGCATGCGGACGGTCGCCGTCGCGGTGCGGATCGGCTCGCTGCGCCTCGCGCTTCGCGGCATCCTGCGCATCCGTGTGGTGGTCGAGGACGGGTGGGATGCCGACAACCGGCGTCGGACCATCTCGCTGCGCGCGCGGAACCCGCTGCTCGGCACGATCCTCGAGTATCGCGGCTGGTACCGCTCCGTCACGGAAGCTGACCAGCGGGGCTCCGGCGGATGATCGCCAGGGGGCAGATCTTCTTGACGGTGCTGGGCGCGGAGGCATCGCAGCTGCATCCCGAAGTCCTCGCACAGATGCGGGCCATCGATGCATCGGATGCCGAGGCGCACGGGCTGTTCACGACGGCAGGGAGCCGATTCGGACTGCTCTCCATGCTGGTCCGACCGTTCCTGGGCCCCGGCATCCTTCTCACGCGGTTCGGGCGGGATGTGCCGTTCGTCCTCACCGACCGCTCGCTCCGCGGCACCGACGGTGTCGAGATACGCGACAGCGCGCGCGAACTCGTCTTCCCCGGCTCCACGCAGTCGCTCCTCGATCGCATGATCGAGACGTCCGATCCAGGCGTGGTGCGCACCCTTCTCGGTGCGCGTCAACGTGTCGAGGTCATGATGCAATGCTCGGTGACCGACTACGGCGCCCTGCGGATGCGATCAGGGCGCGTCGTGCTGCTCGTCGGGGGAGTGCGCATCCCGCTCACGGGCATCTTCGGCGTCGACGTCACCCTCGAGGACGGGTGGGACGACGACCGTCGTCGCCGCACCATCTCGATGCGCGCGCACAACCCGCTCTTCGGCACGGTGCTCGAGTACCGCGGCTGGTACCGCTATGCCGACCGACGCGGGGGAGCACCTCAGTACGTGTAGTCGACGACCACCGGCGCGTGGTCGCTCCAACGCTGGTCGTAGGCGGCTGCACGTGCCACGTGGTAGCCCCGTGCGCGGTCTGCGAGCGCCGGCGTCGCCAGGTGGTAATCGATGCGCCACCCGGAGTCGTTGTCGAACGCCTGGCCCCGCATGGACCACCAGGTGTACGGGCCCTCGACCTCTCCATGGGTGCGCCGGCCGATGTCGACCCAGCCGAGACCGGTGCCGACCGTGCCGTCGACGCCCGTCACCTCGGTACCGGCGGCGCCGAGGAAGCGGTCGAAGTAGGCGCGCTCCCGCGGCAGGAAGCCGGCCTTCTTGCGGTTGCCGCGCCAGTTCTTGATGTCGAGCTCACGGTGGCCGACGTTGAGGTCACCGGTCACCAGCGCGAGCGCCTCGTCCGCACCGAGTTCGCTGAGCCTCGGTCCGAAGGCGTCGAGGAACTTCCACTTCTCGTCCTGCTTCGGGGTGTCGGCTTCGCCGGAGTGCACGTAGGCGCTCACCACGGTCAGCGGACGATCGCCCAGCAGGAAGTCGGCCTCGATCCAGCGGCCCTTGGAGTCGAAGTCCTCGGGGCCGAAGTCGGTGCGCGAGGCCAGCGCTGGAGTCCGGCTCGCGATCGCGACGCCGGCTCGCCCCTTGGCGGTCGCCTCGTCGTGGACGATGCTCCAACCGGGGAGCGCGGCTTCGAGGTGCTCGTCCTGCCCGCGGACCTCCTGCAGCGTCAGGACGTCGATGTCGGCTGCGTCGAGCCAGCCGCTCATCCCGTTGCGGGCCGCCGCCCTGATCCCGTTGACATTGACCGAGGCGATACGCAGATGAGGCATGGTTCCAGCCTAACGAGCACCGCCGACATCCCGGTCCGATCTGTTCAGCTCGGACAGCAGCCGTTGCGCGAGCGGCGTCATCGGCGCCGGCGGCGGCGGCGGTGAAGCCTGGAGATGAGCGAGCTCGCGCTCGGCATCCCGCACGGCCGCCCGCGCTGCCGGCGTGCGGTACCACGGTGCGCGCTCGCGTGCGGCGTGCGCGTCCCGCACCCGGATTCGCGCCGCCGTCAGCAGCGTCTGGTACTCGGCCTCACGACGCTGTGCCTCCGTCTGCTGCTCCAGGGGGAGATCGCGGTCCAGCGCGGCGACCGCGATCCACGAGGACGCGACCAGCATCACGACTCCGTTGACGCGGAACCACAGCAGGAGTCCGATGAAGATGGCGAACGTGGCGAGCAGCGGATTCGAGGGCGTGTAGCTCAGCAGGAAGCCCGCGCCGTACTGGAGGACGGTCATCGCGCCGCCGCCGAGCAGCGCGCCCGGCCAGATCGTGCCCCAGTGCAGCGAGGTTCCGGTGAGGAAGCGGACCATGGCCGCCAACGCCGCGGACATCAGGGCGAACGAGACCAGGACGGTGCCGATGCGGATGCCGACGTTGACCCCGTCGGAGCCGGAGTCCCAGCCCAACAGGCTCAGGAGCCAGCTCAGCACCGCCGCACTGGCGGAGCTGAGGATCGATCCGGCGACGAGCGCGGCGCCGAAGATCGCGGCCGCCAGGAGGTCGCGGGCCTTCAGCAGCACGTAGCTGCGCCGGTCGGGCGGGAGTCCGAAGATGTCCCTGGTCGCGCGTCGCGAGAACGTGACCCATCCGATCGCGGTCCAGATCACGGTGCCGAGGGCGATCAGACCGGTGACGCTCAGGACGCCGGTCGTGTTCGCAGCGATCTCCTGCACCTGCTCCGGCGTGACGAGACCGCCGTCGGGGACGATCAGGTTCGGGATGTAGCTGTTGATCATCACGATGAGGCCATCGACGGCGTCCTCGCTGCCACCGAGCCAGAGGCCGGCGATCGCGAAGGCAAGGTAGATCGCCGCGAAGATCGCGAAGAGCGCCTGATAGCTCACACCTGCAGCGAGGAGGAACCCGTTGTGCTGCAGGAAATGTCGCCACACCCGGACCGGGAAGAGCCCGAGCGTGCGCTGAGTCAGTGCCGTCGCACGTTCGACAGCCGCATCCAGGCGACCGGGATCGGTCGCGGCGCCAGCGGGTTCAGACACCTGTCCACCCTATCCAAGGGGCGAAGGCGCGAGCGGTCTGCACAGGTGCGGATGCAGGAACAGGCGGTCCCTGCTGGGACCGCCTGTTCCGGAATGCATGCTCGATGCGATCGTCAGGGACGACCGCGCAGGACCGCCTGCTTGACCTCGGCGATCGCCTTCGTGACCTCGATGCCGCGGGGGCAGGCCTCGGAGCAGTTGAAGGTCGTGCGGCAGCGCCAGACGCCCTCCTTGTCGTTGAGGATGTCGAGGCGGACTGCGGCGTTGTCGTCGCGAGAGTCGAAGATGAAGCGGTGCGCGTTCACGATCGCTGCCGGTCCGAAGTACTGTCCGTCGGTCCAGAACACGGGGCACGACGAGGTGCACGCGGCGCACAGGATGCACTTCGTGGTGTCGTCGAAGATCTCGCGGTCGGCGATCGTCTGGACGCGCTCCTTGCCCTTCTCCGGCACGGAACTGGCAACGAGGAACGGCTGCACCTCGCGGTAGGAGGCGAAGAACGGCTCCATGTCGACGACGAGATCCTTCTCGAGCGGCAGGCCCTTGATCGCCTCGACGTAGATCGGCTTCGAGATGTCGAGGTCCTTGATCAGCGTCTTGCAGGCGAGGCGGTTGCGGCCGTTGATGCGCATGGCGTCGGAGCCGCAGATGCCGTGGGCGCAGGATCGGCGGAAGGTCAGCGAGCCGTCGACCTCCCACTTGATCTTGTGCAGGGCATCGAGCACGCGATCGGTGGAGTAGAGCTCCACGTCGTAGTCGACCCAGTGCGGCTCTGCATCGACCTCAGGGTCGAAACGGCGGATGTTGAAGGTGACGATGAAGGACTGGATCGCAGCCTCTTCGGTCGTGTCTGCTGGAGCTTCGGCGATGGCGGTCGACATGCTCAGTACTTCCTCTCCATCGGCGGGTAGTTGAACTCACCCTTGTCGTTCTTGGTGAACACGACGGGCTTCCAGTCGAGCTTGATGTGATCGCTCGGCGTCGACGAGTGCGGATCGCCGGTCAGATACGCCATCGTGTGCTTCATGTACTTCTCGTCGTCGCGCGTCGGGAAGTCGTCGCGCATGTGACCGCCGCGGCTCTCCTGGCGGTTCTGGGCGGCGTAGACCACGACCTCGGCGATGTCGAGCAGGAAGCCCAGTTCGACGGCCTCGAGCAGATCGGTGTTGAACCGCTTGCCCTTGTCGTCGACGTGGACGTTCATGTAGCGGTCGCGCAGTTCCTTGATGACGCCGAGCACGTGCTCGAGCGACTCGTGCGTGCGGAACACCTGCGCGCCCTTGTCCATCTCGTCCTGCAGGGTCTTGCGGAGCACCGCGATGCGCTCGGTGCCCTGGTTGTTGCGCAGATCCTCGATCATGCCCGACACGAAACCGGCGGGGTTCTCGGGAAGCGGCACGAACTCGGCCGTCTTCACGTACTCGACGGCCTTGCGGCCTGCGCGCTTGCCGAACACGTTGATGTCGAGCAGCGAGTTGGTGCCGAGGCGGTTGGCGCCGTGCACCGAGACGCAGGCGCACTCGCCGGCGGCGTACAGGCCGGGCACGACGGTGTCGTTGTCGGCCAGCACTTCGGCGTCATTGTTCGTCGGGATGCCGCCCATCGCGTAGTGCGCTGTCGGCATCACAGGAACCGGCTCGACGACCGGGTCCACGCCCAGGTACGTGCGGGCGAACTCCGTGATGTCGGGGAGCTTGGTCTCGAGCACCTCGGCGCCCAGGTGCGTGCAGTCGAGCAGCACGTAGTCCTTGTGCGGCCCGGCGCCGCGACCCTCCGCGACCTCCTGCACCATGCAGCGCGCGACGATGTCACGGGGTGCGAGGTCCTTGATCGTGGGGGCGTACCGCTCCATGAAGCGCTCACCGGAGGCGTTTCGCAGGATCGCTCCCTCGCCTCGAGCGCCCTCGGTGAGGAGGATGCCGAGTCCGGCGAGGCCGGTCGGGTGGAACTGGAAGAACTCGAGATCCTCGAGGGGGAGGCCCTTGCGCCAGACGATGCCGACGCCGTCGCCGGTGAGGGTGTGCGCGTTGGACGTCGTCTTGAAGATCTTGCCGAAGCCGCCGGTCGCGAAGATCACCGCCTTCGCCTGGAAGACGTGCAGCTCGCCGGTCGCCAGGTCATATGCGACGACGCCGGAGACCTGGGTCCTGCCGTCGGCATCCTTCACCGTCAGCAGGTCGAGCACGTAGAACTCGTTGAAGAAGTTGATGCCGAGGCGCACGCAGTTCTGGAACAGCGTCTGCAGGATCATGTGCCCGGTGCGGTCCGCCGCGTAGCAGGCGCGACGCACCGGCGTCTTGCCGTGCTCAGCCGTGTGACCGCCGAATCGACGCTGGTCGATCTTGCCCTCCGGCGTGCGGTTGAACGGCAGACCCATGTTCTCGAGGTCGATGACCGCGTCGATGGCCTCCTTCGCGAGGATCTCCGCCGCATCCTGGTCGACGAGGTAGTCGCCGCCCTTGACCGTGTCGAAGGTGTGCCACTCCCAGGAGTCCTCCTCGACGTTCGCGAGCGCAGCCGCCATGCCGCCCTGCGCCGCCCCCGTGTGGGAACGCGTCGGGTACAGCTTGGAGATCACCGCGGTCTTCGCGCCGGGACCTGCTTCGATCGCCGCGCGCATGCCGGCGCCTCCGGCGCCGACGATCACGATGTCGAACTGGTGGTAATGCACGCCGTCACGGACGACGGAATCCTGCGTCTCGGTAGTCACTTCTTCTTTAACCTTCTTCTCAGTTCCCGACCAGCGCAGCGCATTCGCTCCAGAGGACGCTGTCCTCTGTGACGCCCAAGCAGGGGTCGAACGTGAACACGACGAGGGTGCCGAGCAGGATCAGCAGGCCGGCCGAGAGGCCGAGCGCCCAGACCAGTGCCTTGCGGGCCTTCTCGTTCGTGACGTAGTCGTTGACGATGGTGCGCATGCCGTTGGCGCCGTGGATCAGAGCGAGCCACAGCATCAGGACGTCCCACCACTGCCAGAACGGCGTGGCGAACTTGCCGGCGATGAAGGCGAAGTCGAGAGCGTGGATGCCCTCGCCGACCATCAGGTTGATGAAGAGGTGGCCGAAGATCAGCACGACGAGCACGATGCCCGAGGCGCGCATGAAGACCCAGCCCCACTTCTCGAGGTTGAAGCCGCGCTGGCGGCGAGCAGGGGCGACGACGGTCTGGGCGGTCATCAGTGTCCTCCTCCGAAGCCGGCGAACGCGAGCATCAGGTGGCGGGGCACGAAGCCGGCCATGATGATGGCCCACACGCCGATGACGCCCCAGAACAGCTGGCGCTGATACTTGGCGCCCTTCGACCAGAAGTCGACCGTGATGATGCGCAGGCCGTTCATCGCGTGGAACACGATGGCGGCGACGAGGACGACCTCGCCGAGCGCCATGACCGGGTTCTTGTACGTGCCGATGACGGCGTTGTACGCCTCGGGGGAGACCCTGATCAGCGCAGTGTCGAGCACATGCACCAACAGGAAGAAGAAGATGGCGACTCCGGTGATGCGATGAAGCACCCACGACCACATGCCTTCGCGACCCCGATAGAGGGTGCCGCGGGGGGTCTTGGACGTGGTTTCCGAAATCGACGGTGTCAAGCGAGCGCTTGTGGACACGGTCGTCCTCCCTGGATCGATGAGCGTCGGTCGCGTGCGCTGCGCTCGTCCAAGAGTGATCCTGTCGAAAGTCAGGCATGCCCGATCGTCGTCCATCCTATTCCTGTCAGATGACTGGGAGCGACGAAGGCGACCCTAACCGGAGCAGGATGTCGGGGAGGGGCACAGGTACGCTGGCGAGGTGACCGAACCCATCGAGGACTTCTACGCGGTGATCCCGGCCGGCGGCATCGGGAGCAGGCTGTGGCCGCTGTCCCGCGCCGACGCCCCCAAGTTCCTGCACGATCTGACGGGATCCGGGCACTCTCTGCTCCGCGACACCTGGGATCGGTTGGAACCGCTCGCGGGTCCCGATCGGATCGCGGTGGTCACCGGTCGTGCGCACCGCGCGGCGGTCGAGGCCGAGCTTCCCGGCATCGCCGACCTCAACGTCTTCCTGGAGTCGGAGCCGCGCGAGTCGGCGGCCGCGATCGGCCTCGCCGCGGCGATCCTGCATCGCAGGGACCCCGAGGTGATCATCGGCTCGTTCAGTGCGGACCACGTCATCCGCAACACCCGCGTGTTCGAGTTCACGGTGCGGGATGCCGTCGAGGTCGCTCGCGACGGGTACATCTGCACGATCGGCATCACGCCGACCGAGCCGGCCGTCGGGTTCGGCTACATCAGGAAGGGGGCGGAACTCGTCGTCGAGCGCGCCCGCGAGGCCGCGCTGGTCGAGAGCTTCGTGGAGAAGCCCGACCTCGAGACGGCGAAGGCGTATCTCGCCGACCGCGACTACCTGTGGAACGCCGGCATGTTCATCGCGAGGGCGAGTGTGCTGCTCGAGGAGCTGCAAGCGAACGAGCCGGAGCTGCACGCCGGTCTCCTCGAACTCGCCGAGGCCTGGGACGACCGTGAGACGCGTGGCCCGGCCGTCGATCGGATCTGGCCCGGTCTGAAGAAGATCGCGATCGACTACGCCGTCGCCGAGCCGGCGGCCCGCCGAGGACGGCTCGCCGTGGTGCCTGGACACTTCGACTGGGACGACGTCGGCGACTTCGCCTCGCTGACCAAGCTGATCACGCACGGCCGCAAGAACGACCTCGCCGTCCTCGGCCCGAACGCACGGGTCCTGACGGACGGGGCGAGCGGCATCCTGGTCAGCCAGACCTCACGCGTCATCAGCCTGGTGGGTGTGCAGGACATCGTGGTCGTCGACACTCCTGACGCGCTGCTGGTCACCACGGTCGAGCACGCGCAGCGCGTGAAGGGCGTCGTCGAATCGCTCAAGCTCACCGGACGCGGGGATGTGCTCTGATGAGCAGCGCCCTCCGCTCATCGGTCGCTTGATTCCAGGTTCATAACCATTCACTGGCACAGGGGCCGGCGGCGCGCGGAATCGACGAAACACTGGGTAACTTTGATCGATCCGCGAGGGCCGCGGTTCGTTGAGGGAGGCATCCGTTGACCATCTCCACCACCAAGAAGCTGCTGGGCGCGACCATCGCCGCCGGCGTCATCTTCGCACTCGCCGGCTGTGGCCAGGCACCGGCTGAATCGGGCGGCGACGGCGGCGACGCCGCGGCACCCGACTTCCTCCCCTGCATCGTCTCCGACATGGGTGGCTTCGACGACAAGTCGTTCAACCAGCTCTCCTTCGAAGGCGCCACCAAGGCCGCTGAAGAACTCGGCGTGAAGCTGAAGGACGTCCAGTCCAACGCGGAGACCGAGTACGGCCCCAACATCACGAACCTCGTCGACGAGAACTGCAACGCGATCGTCTCCGTCGGCTTCGCCCTCTCGGCAGCCACGGTCGAGGCCGCGACCGCCAACCCCGACATCGACTTCATCCTGGTCGACGACGCCGCGGACAACGACTTCGACGGCACCAAGGACGCGGACAACATCAAGCCGCTCCTCTACGACACGGCACAGGCGGCGTTCCTCGCCGGCTACCTCTCGGCCGGCTACTCGACGACCGGCAAGGTCGGAACGTTCGGCGGCATGGAGTTCCCGACCGTCACGATCTTCATGGACGGCTTCAAGCAGGGCGTCGACCACTACAACGAGGTCAAGGGCGCTGACGTCCAGGTCGTCGGCTGGGACGGCAAGACCGGTTCCTTCACGGGCGGCTTCGAGGCCAACCAGGACGCCAAGCAGGTCGCGGTCAACATCCTCGACCAGGACGTCGACGTGATCTTCCCGGTCGGTGGACCGATCTACCAGTCGGCCCAGCAGGCCATCAAGGAGTCCGGCAAGGACATCGCCCTGATCGGCGCCGACGCAGACCTCTTCGAGACCGACCCGAGCACGGCTGACGTCGTCCTCACCTCGGTGCTCAAGGCGATGGACCTGTCGACCTACGAGGCAGTCCTCGCGAGCGGCAAGGGCGAGTTCGACCCGGAGGCCTACATCGGCACGCTGGAGAACGAGGGCGTCGGCATCTCCGACCTGCACAACTTCTCCGACAAGGTCGACTCCGGCCTGCAGGATGAGCTGACGCAGCTGCGTCAGGACATCATCGACGGCAAGGTCACCGTCACCTCGTACCTGAGCGAGTGACACATTGAGAACGGGGAGGCCGGCGCGTGCCGGCCTCCCCGTTCTGTCCTGTCGGGAGGCATTCCCGGCCGACCGGTCTGCTGAATAGGATCGACACCATGAAGCTTGAACTCCGCGGCATCACGAAGCGATTCGGCGCTCTGACTGCCAACGACCACATCGATCTCGTCGTGAACGAGGGCGAGATCCACTGTCTTCTCGGAGAGAACGGCGCCGGCAAATCGACGCTGATGAACGTGCTCTACGGGCTCTACCAGGCCGACGAAGGAGAGATCCTGCTGGACGACGCCGTCCAGCACTTCGCAGGCCCCGGCGACGCGATGGCCGCAGGTATCGGCATGGTGCACCAGCACTTCATGCTGATCCCGGTGTTCACGGTTGCCGAGAACGTCATGCTCGGCCATGAGCAGACCCGCTTCGGCGGCCGTCTCGACCTCGCCGCAGCCCGCGCGAAGGTGCGCGAGATCTCCGGACGCTTCGGCTTCGACGTCGACCCCGACGCCCTCGTCGAGGATCTTCCGGTCGGCATCCAGCAGCGCGTCGAGATCATCAAGGCACTCTCTCGCGAGGCCAAGGTCCTCGTGTTCGACGAGCCGACCGCAGTGCTCACCCCGCAGGAGACCGACGAGCTGATGGCGACGATGCGCACGCTCAAGGCGCAGGGCACCTCGATCGTCTTCATCACCCACAAGCTGCGCGAGGTGCGCGAGGTCGCAGACCGGATCACGGTCATCCGCCTCGGCAAGGTCGTCGGCGAAGCGTCGCCGACGGCTTCCAATGAGGAGCTCGCCTCACTCATGGTCGGCCGCGCGGTCGAGCTCACGGTGCACAAGAACGCGCCGACCCTCCGCGACAACGGGCTCGTCGTGCAGGGCCTCACGGTCACCGACCGGGTCGGCACCGTGCTCGTCGACGACGCCTCGTTCGAGGTGCGCGGCGGAGAGGTGCTGGCGATCGCCGGCGTGCAGGGCAACGGCCAGACCGAGCTCACCGAGGCGATCATCGGCCTGCAGGAGCACGTGCGCGGAAGCATCCGCCTCGACGGCGAAGAGCTCGTCGGACGCAGCGTCCGCCAGATCCTCGACGCCGGCGTCGGGTTCGTGCCGGAGGATCGCAGCGTCGACGGACTCGTCAAGGAGTTCTCGATCGCGGAGAACCTCATGCTGGACCGTTCGTTCGGCGGGGACTTCGTCTCGGCCGGGACGGTCCGTCGCGGTGCGCTGGACGAGTTCGCCCGCGAGAAGATCGTGGAGTTCGACATCCGCACCCAGGGGCCGGCGCAGGCCGCGGGGCGTCTCTCCGGCGGGAACCAGCAGAAGGTCGTGCTCGCGCGCGAGCTGAGCCGCGACCTGTCGCTGTTCGTCGCAGCGCAGCCCACGCGCGGCGTGGATGTCGGATCGATCGAGTTCATCCACAAACGCATCGTCGACACCCGAGATGCCGGCGTGCCGGTGATCGTGATCTCCACAGAACTCGACGAGGTGGCGGCACTCGCTGACCGGATCCTCGTGATGTACCGCGGGCGAGTCGTCGGCATCGTGCCGGGCGACACGCCTCGTGACCAGCTCGGCCTGATGATGGCCGGCATGAACGGAGACAGCGCATGAGCGCCGCAGAGCCAAGAGGGCCGCTCGCGGACCCCCAGACCCTGGTCGCCCCCTCGCGGTGGCGCGTGGCATTCCAGCAGATCGTCACCGGCAACGGCATCATCTCGGTGCTCGCCGTGCTGATCGCCGTGGTCGTCGGTTCGATCATGATCGCAGCGACGAACGAAGACGTCCAGGCGGCCGCCGGGTACTTCTTCGCCCGACCCGGTGACATGCTCGCCGCGATCTGGAGCTCGGTCTCCGGCGCGTACGCTGCGCTGTTCCGCGGCGCGATCTACAACTTCAACGCAGACGACTTCGCCACCGGCATCCGTCCGCTCACCGAGACGCTGAAGTTCGCCACCCCGCTGATCGCCGCCGGTCTCGGCGTCGGTCTCGCGTTCCGCGCCGGACTGTTCAACATCGGTGGTCAGGGACAGATGCTGATGGCAGCCGCGGCAGGCGGATACGTCGCGACGAAGATCGACCTCCCGTTCCCGCTGCACCTGATCGCCGCGATCATCGCCGGCATGCTGGCCGCCGCACTGTGGGCCGGCATCGCCGGGCTCCTGAAGGCGCGAACCGGAGCACATGAGGTGATCACCACGATCATGCTCAACCACATCGCGGTCTATCTGCTCGCCTGGATGCTGGCGACGCAGGGCATTCTGCAGGCGCCGGGCTCGAGCAACCCGAAGACGGCGCCGATGCCCGACTCGGCCGTGCTGCCGCTGCTGCTCGGTGACAGGTACAAACTGCACTTCGGCTTCCTGATCGCCCTCGCCGCCGTGGCATTCGCCTGGTGGCTGCTCGAGCGATCCTCGCTCGGCTTCCGGTTCCGCGCCGTCGGCGAGAACCCTGCGGCCGCTCGCGTCGCCGGTATCGACGTCGGACGCATGTACCTCTCGGTCATGCTGATCGCCGGTGCCCTCGTCGGTATCGCCGGGGTCAGCCAGATCCTCGGCACCGAGACCAGCGGCTTCGGCGGTGCGATCGATGCCGGCATCGGTTTCGACGCGATCACGGTGGCGCTCCTCGGACGCTCTTCGCCGATCGGCATCCTCGGGGCAGGTCTGCTGTTCGGGGCGTTCAAGACCGGTGGCTTCACGATGCAGTCCTCGCAGGGCATCCCGATCGAGATCGTGCTCGTCGTGCAGTCGCTGATCGTGCTGTTCATCGCGGCGCCGCCGCTCGTGCGCGCGATGTTCGGACTCCCGCAGCCGGGCCGCCCCTCGCGGAAGAAGACCCGAACGACCACCGCGTCGAAGAAGCAGGAGGTGTCCGCATGAGCGTCGCATCCACCACGCCAGCGCAGATCGAAGCGCCCCGCACGGTCGCCGTGGTCTCGTGGAAGGCGCCGATCATCTTCGGCATCTTCACCGTCCTGTTCGCCCTGCTGCCGCTGTTCGCCTCCCGCGAGGGCGCGACCACCTTCCGGCTCGCATCGGGCGACGCCTTCTTCACGGTGCCCGACATCGTGCTGCCGTCCACGGCCACGGCCTGGATCTCGGTCGTCCTGCTCGCCGCAGCCACCGCGTTCGCCGTGTTCCTGGCGAACGCGCGTCGCCGCACCCCGCTGTGGCTCGTGGTCGTCTACGTCGCAGCGCTGTTGATCGGCTTCCTCGCGTGGGCCGCCGCCGGCGCGACGCTGCCCATGGTCGGACTGCTCGGCGGTGCACTCGCCCTCGCCACCCCGCTGATCTTCGGCGCACTCGGCGGCGTGATCGGCGAGCGCGCCGGCGTCGTCAACATCGCGATCGAGGCACAGCTGCTCGCGGGCGCGTTCTCGGCAGCGATCGCAGCCTCGGCGGCGGGAACGCCGTGGGCGGGTCTCGTCGCGGCGATGGGCGCCGGCATGCTCGTCGCTCTCGTGCTCGGCGTCTTCACCATCACGTACTTCGTCGATCAGGTCATCGTCGGCGTGGTGCTGAACGTGCTGGTGATCGGTCTGACCACGTTCCTCTTCCGTCAGGTGCTGGCACCGAACACGGAGACGCTCAACAGCCCCGACACCTTCACTGCGGTGCCGATCCCGTTCCTCAGCGAGATCCCGGTCATCGGCCCGATCCTGTTCCGCCAGTCGTTCATCGTGTACCTGATGTACTTCGTGGTCGCGCTGGTGTGGTTCGGCCTGTACCGCACTCGGTGGGGCCTGCGCCTGCGCGCTGTCGGCGAGCACCCGCAGGCCGCTGACACCGTCGGCATCAAGGTGCTGGCGACCCGGTACCGCGCGATCCTGCTCGCGGGAGCCGTGGCCGGTCTCGGCGGTGCGTTCTACACGCTCGTCGCAGTGCCTCGGTTCAACCAGGAGATGACGGCCGGCGCCGGCTTCATCGCGCTGGCCGCGGTCATCTTCGGCAAGTGGGACCCGATCAAGGCGACGCTCGCGGCGCTCCTGTTCGGCTTCGCGACCAACCTGCAGGGCGTGTTGAGCGTCATCGGTTCTCCGGTGCCGAGCCAGTTCATGCTGATGCTCCCGTACGTCGTGACGATCTTCGCCGTGGCCGGACTCGTCGGGAAGTCGCGGGCGCCTGCCGCCGACGGCGAGCCCTACATCAAGTCCTAGGCCCGTCGAGACAAGGGAACCATCGCAATGACAGACATCGACTGGGACGAGCTCCGTCAGGTCGCCACCGAAGCCATGACCAAGGCGTACGCACCGTACTCGCGCTACCGCGTTGGTGCTGCGGCGCTGGTCGGCGACGGCCGCATCGTGGCCGGATGCAACGTCGAGAACGCCTCCTACGGCGTGACCCTGTGCGCCGAGTGCGCGCTGGTCGGCGACCTGCACATGTCGGGCGGCGGGCAGCTCGTCGCCTTCGTGTGCGTGAACAACGACGGGCAGACGATCATGCCGTGCGGCCGCTGCCGGCAGCTGCTGTTCGAGCATGCGATGCCCGGGATGCTGCTGGAGACCGTCTCCGGCATCCGAACGATCGACGAGGTGCTGCCCGACGCGTTCGGGCCGCGCGACCTGGAGGACGCACGATGACCGTAGAGCCTTTCGACGCGGTGGATGTCATCCGCGCCAAGCGCGATGGCGGTGTCGTTCCTGAGCAGGCGCTGCGCTGGATGGTCGACGCCTACACGCGCGGCTACGTGTCCGACGCGCAGATGGCCTCGTTCGCGATGGCGATCTTCCAGCGCGGCATGGAGCGCGACGAGATCAGGGTGCTCACCGACGCGATGATCGCCTCGGGGGAGCGGATGAGCTTCGCATCGCTGGGCAAGAAGACGGTCGACAAGCACTCCACCGGCGGCGTCGGCGACAAGATCACACTGCCGCTCGCGCCGCTCGTCGCGGTCTTCGGCGTCGCGGTGCCGCAGCTCAGCGGGCGCGGTCTCGGTCACACCGGCGGCACGCTCGACAAGCTCGAGTCGATCCCCGGCTGGCGCGCTGCGCTCAGCAACGAGGAGATGTTCGCCCAGATGCAGGGCGATGTCGGTGCGGTCATCTGCGCCGCAGGCTCCGGGCTCGCACCCGCCGACAAGAAGCTCTACTCGCTCCGCGACGTGACCGGCACCGTCGAGGCGATCCCGCTGATCGCGTCGAGCATCATGTCGAAGAAGATCGCCGAGGGCACCGACGCGCTCGTGCTCGACGTGAAGTTCGGCTCCGGCGCCTTCATGCAGGACATCGATCGTGCCCGCGAACTCGCGCGCACGATGGTCGCGCTCGGCACGGACTCGGGTGTGGCGACCACGGCGCTGCTCACCGACATGAACGTGCCGCTCGGTCTCGCGATCGGCAACGCGAACGAGGTCCGCGAGTCGGTCGAGATCCTCGCCGGCGGCGGCCCTGCCGACGTGCGTGAACTCACGATCGCCCTCGCCCGCGAGATGCTGGCGCTCGCCGGACAGCCGGACGCCGATGTCGAGCGTGCGCTCGACGACGGCCGCGCGATGGACGGCTGGAAGGCCATGATCCGCGCGCAGGACGGCGACCCGGATGCGCCGCTGCCCACCGCCCGCGAGACCCACGTGGTCACCGCGCCGGAGGACGGCGTGCTCGCCCGCCTCGATGCGCTGCCGTTCGGCGTCGCAGCCTGGCGCCTCGGCGCCGGCCGCGCCAGAGCCGAGGATCCTGTGGTCTTCGAGGCCGGCATCGACCTTCATGCCAAGCCGGGCGACCGCGTCGTCGCCGGACAGCCGCTGTTCACGCTGTCGGCCGCCGATGAGGCACGCTTCCCGCGCGCGCTCGAGGCACTCGAGGGTGCATGGGCGATCGGAGACGCAGCGACCGAGCGCGGCCCGATCGTGCGGGAGCGCATCACGGCCTAGGCTTGGGCCTGCCCGAGCGCACGAGCTGCACCACCGGGACGACCTGCACGACTTCTGAGAGGACCACCATGTCGATCGACCCGAACGGCGACGTCACGATCCAGGGAACATCCCTGCGCAGTCTCCCGAAGGTGTCGCTGCATGATCACCTCGACGGTGCGCTGCGCCCGGCGACCATCATCGAGCTCGCGGATGCCGCCGGCATCGAGCTGCCGGAGACGGATGCCTCGAAGCTCGGGAAGTGGTTCCGTTCGCAGAGCGACTCCGGCTCGCTGGTGAAGTACCTCAAGACCTTCGACGTGAGCATCTCCGTCATGCAGACGGCAGCTGCCCTGACCCGCGTGTCCCGCGAGTTCGTGCAGGATCTGGCTGCGGACGGTGTGATCTACGGAGAGGTCCGCTGGGCCCCTGAGCAGCACCTCACCGGTGGGCTGACGCTCGAGCAGACCGTCGAGGCAGTGCAGCAGGGCATCGAGGAGGGCGAGGAGGCAGCGGACCGCGATGGTCACAGCATCCGCGTCGGCCAGCTCATCACGGCGATGCGTCACACCGACCGCTCGCTGGAGATCGCGGAGCTCGCGGTCGCCTTCCGCGGCCGAGGCGCTGTGGGCTTCGACATCGCCGGCCCCGAGGACGGATTCCCCGCGTCGAACCACCGGGCCGCCTTCGACTACCTCGCAGACAACTTCTTCCCGGTGACCGTGCACGCCGGTGAGGCCGCGGGGCCCGACTCCATCCGCTCAGCGCTGATCGACGGTCGCGCACTCCGACTGGGCCACGGCGTGCGCATCGCCGAGGACCTCCAGGTCGTCACGGAGGAGGGCGACGAGGTGCAGGTGCAGTTCGGCGACCTGGCCCGATGGGTGCGCGACCGTGAGATCCCGCTCGAGCTGTCGCCCTCGTCGAACCTGCAGACCGGCGCGATCGCTGCGTGGGGCAAGACCCTCGCCGACCACCCCTTCGACCTGCTGTACCAGCTCGGGTTCTCCGTCACCGTGAACGTCGACAACCGCACGATGAGCGGCACCTCACTGACTCGCGAACTCGCGCTGCTCGTCGAGGCCTTCGAGTACGACCTCGACGACCTCGAGGCCTTCCAGTTCAACGCAGCATCCGCCGCCTTCCTCCCCGTCGAGGAGCGGGAAGAGCTCGTCGAGATGATCGCCGAGGGCTTCGACATCTGACCATGGCCGCCAGGGGGAGGCGACGCGGGGGCGTCATCGCAGTGATCGTGACGGCTGCCGTCATCGTGGTGGGTGGCGGCGTCGGTGCCGTCCTGTGGCTGAACAGGACGCCTCCCGAGCCGGTGCCGAAGGCGGAGGCGACCCCGATCCCGCATCCGCTCTCGCCCGCGGAGCAGCTCGTGGCCGACTCGGGCGACCCGATGGCATGCGCGGCATCGTTCGTGGGCGACGGGATCGCCCAGGAGCCGATGCTGCAGCAGCAGGGCGCGCTCTACCAGGCCCTCCCGATCCCGAGCCGCGACGGCTTCGTGTTCGCCGGCTGGTACGCGACCGCCGCCGACGCGCAGGGCTTCACCACGGCGGGCCGTGTGAACGGCGCTGATCCGGTCGTCTGCACCGATCAGCAGGTCGAGCTCTTCGGCGCCTGGAAGACCCCGGAGCAGAACGCCGCAGAGGCGGCGCGGATCCCGATCCTGATGTACCACCAGTTCACGACGAACCCCGAGGGCGAGAAGGGGTGGCTCCGCGGCAACTACGCGTACATCGGCGACTTCGACGCCCAGATGAACCACATCGCGACCACCGGTTTCTACCTGCCGACCTGGGATGAGCTGAGTGCCTTCATCGACGGCCGGCTGTTCCTCCCCGCACGGTCCGTCATCGTCACGGATGACGACGCGGATCAGACCTGGTTCGACCTCGCGGTGCCGATCGTCGACAAGTACAAGGTGCTGACGACGTCGTTCATGATCACGGCGTACCGGCAGGATCCGCCGCCGTCGCTGTACGTGCTCCGTCGGTCCCACACGAACGACATGCACCAGGCAGGAGACAACGGCAAGGGGCGGATGGTCAACTGGACCGCCGACCAGATCGCCGCCGACCTGAACGCCTCCGGTGACATCCTCGGCGTCCGGGAGGTGATGGCCTATCCCTTCGGCCACTTCAACGACACCGCGAAGCAGGGCGTGGCTCAGGCAGGCTTCGAGATGGCCCGCACGATCGAGCCCGGCACCGTGCAGATCGGCACGGACAAGCTCGCGCTCCCGGTCGTGCGCATCGACTACGGCATGGGGCTGGAATCGCTGATCAAGCGCATCGGCTGATGCGCTGAACCCGGTCCTGGGATCAGCGCGTGGCCAGCTGCTGCGCCACGAAGTCGTCGAGGAGCCCGGTGACGGTGGCGTGCATCTCGTCGGCGGAGATCGTCGGGGTGCCGTCCCCGGCCTGGGGACCGTAGTCGCCGAATGAGGCGTGGGAGGCTCCGGCGATCTCGACGAGCTCGGCATCGGCCGGCAGGAGGTCCCTGGCCGCGGCGATCTTCTCAGGCGTCGACAGGCCGTCCTCCGAACCCGCGATGCTGAGCACCGCGAGGTCGGAGTCCGACACGTCGGTCGCGCAGTACGAGCCGAAGAGCACGAGCGCATCAGCGTCGGCAGCGAGCTGGCAGGCGCGCACGCCACCCAGCGAGTGCCCGCCGACGGCCCAGGTCTCGATATCGGGAGCTGCGGAGGTGAACGAATCCAGCCCGCGCAGGTCGAAGAATGCGAGGTTCAGCCACGGCCGAGTGATCACGACCGTGACGCCGTCCTCGACCAGCCCCTGCAGGATCGCCGCGTACGCCCACGGGTCGACTTTCGCGCCGGGGACGAACACGAGCCCGAGCTCGGAGTCGCCGTCGGACGGCGTCAGCACGATGCCCTCAGCCGCATCCTCGACCGAGATCTCGGGGTTGTCCCGCACCGATGCGAGCGGCGCGGGCTCGGCCTGCATCACGCCGACCTGACTCCAGATCAGGACGCCGCCGACCGCGAGCACCAGCACGAGCGCAAGGCTTCCCAGGATCCACCGGAGTACGCGCCGGCCGCGCTTCTTCTGCATGTCTCCAGGCTACGTCGTCAACTGCTGCTGCTCGTGCCGCACAGCGCTGCGATAGGCATCCTTGTTCACGTAGTACGCCATCCGGTCCAGTCCGAGGTAGTGGTACCCGCCGGTGACGTCCGGCCATGGTGAGCCGGTCACGCGCGTGCGGAACCGCGCCGCGGCATCCGGGTCGAGCTCGACCGCCGCCAGGTATGTGGCGAGCAGCTCGGCCTGCTCGAAGCGTCCCTGCCAGCCGATGCCGGATGCCTCGATCATGCCCATCACGAACAGTCCGTTGAACGAGGCGGGGAACACGTTGAGGAACAGGCGAGGGGCTGCGCGCCGCCAGGCCAGGTGCGAGCGATCGACGAACGGGTAGTCGAGCGTGTACCCGGTGGCCAGCAGCACCAGGTCGTAGTCGTCGGCCGTGCCGTCGCGGAACCGCACCGTCTCGCCGTCGAATCGATCGACATCGGCGCGGATGCGCAGATCGCCCTGCCCGAGGTGGTTCAGCACCTGGGTGTTCACGATCGGGTGCGATTCGTAGATGCGGTGGTCCGGCTTCGGGAAGCCGAATCGCACCGGGTCTCCGGTGAAGGCGCGCAGCACGCGGCTGTCGACCGCCTGTTTGATGCGAGCCGGCAGCGGACGGCCCTGGTTGAGTGTGTCGCTGGGTCTGCCGAACAGGTATCGGGGCACGAAGTAGTAGCCGCGCCGCACGCTCATGTCGACGGATGCCGCGTGGTGCACCGCATCCACCGCGATGTCGCACCCCGAGTTGCCGGCGCCGATCAAAAGCACCCGCTTGCCGGTCAGCTGCGTGGGGGAGGTGTATGCGCTCGTGTGCATGAGCTCGCCGGAGAAGGATCCGGGGAACGACGGCACGTTCGGCTCGGCGAGCGTGCCGTTGGCGAGCACGACGCCCGGATACCACCGTGTCCGCTCGCCGTCGGGGCCGGTCGCCGTGAGATCCCAGCCGCCGTCCCTCGGCTCGAGACGCGTGACCTTGGTGTCGAACCGGAAGTGCTCGGTGAGCCCGAAGTGCTCGGCGTACTCGTGGAAGTACTCCAGCAGCACCCGGTGGCCCGGGTAGTCGACGGCCGAGCGCATCGGGAACTCGGTGAACTCCGTCGTGGTCCGCGAGGAGATCAGGTGCGCCGACTCGTACATGGTGCTGCGCTGGTTCGAGATGTCCCAGAGGCCGCCGACGCCGTGCGAGGCCTCGTAGCCGTCGACGCCGATGCCGCGCTTCGTGAGGGCGCGCACCGCTGCGAGTCCTGACGGACCTGCGCCGATCACGGCATATGTGTTCATGCTGCTCCCGCACGTCGATGTGCTCGAAAACGCCCCCGCGCACCGATCGTATCGGGTGCGCGGGGGCGTGTTGAGCGGTGCCGGGTCAGGCTGCGGCGATGGCGTCCTGACGCTCCTGCACGGCGTCGCGCACGGCGGCGAACAGCGGATGCTCCGGGTCGAGCCCCGTCGTGCGGGTGGTGAACGCGACGGCATCCTCGGAGCGCAGCAGCTGCTGCAGCTCGACGGACTGCTCGTCCTCGGCGTCGTCGAAGGCGAGCGCTGCTGCGACCGCGGCGACCAGCGCGGTCGAGGAGAGCCCGCGCTCGGCTGCCATCGCGGCCGGCCCGACGAAGCGCTCGTTGCGGGAGATCTTGCGCAGCGGCTGCCGGCCGACGCGCTGCACGGTGTCGACGAGCTCGGGGTTGCGGAACCGCTCGAGGATCGTGGCCCGGTACTGCGCCAGGTCGTCGGGGTCGAGCCCGTGCGTCGCCACCAGCACAGCCGAGGTCTCCTCGAGCGCGGCGGTGACGCGCGCGGCGACCTCGCCGTCGGCCAGGGCGTCCGAGATCCGCTCGATGCCGCGCTGCGCGCCGAAGTAGGCCGCCGCGGCGTGACCCGTGTTGACCGTGAAAAGCTTGCGCTCGATGAAGGGGCCGAGCGAGTCGACGAAGTGGGCGCCGGGGATGTTCGGCAGCGTGCCGCCGAAGGGCGTCGACTCGATCGCCCACTCGAAGTACGGCTCCACCGTCACATCGACGCCGCCACCGGGAGCCTGCGCCGGGACGATGCGGTCGACGGCGGTGTTCGCGAACACAGCGCGCGACAGGATCGTCGCAGCATCCGCCCCTGCCGCCGCCTCGATCTCGGTGCGGAGCAGGTCGGTCGCGCCGATCGCGTTCTCGCAGGCCATGACCTGCAGGGGAGCGGCCTCGGGGGAGCGCTGGGCGAGTCCAGCCACGATCGCCGGGGCGACGAAGCGCAGCACGGTCGGTCCGACCGCGGTCGTGACGACATCCGCCGTCGCGATCTCCTGCGTCAGCGCGTCCGGGTCGGTGCGGCTGTTGACCGCGCGGAAGCCGGTCACGACGTGATCGACACCGCCGGGTCCTGCCTCGTGCACGGTGTACGAGTCGGCCGCGTTGATCGCATCGACGAGCGCATCGGCGACGTCGGAGAACACGACCTCGTAGCCCCCCTCGTGCAGCAGCAGCCCGACGAATCCGCGCCCGATGTTGCCGGCGCCGAAATGGACCGCCTTCATCAGTCGTTCACCGCAGACAGCAGTGCGTAGAGCTCGTCGGGGGTCTGCGCGGCGTTGAGCTTCGCGACATCGTCGTCATCCGAGAAGAGGATCGCGATCTGCGACAGGATCTCGAGGTGCTCGTCGCCGCGGCCGGCGATGCCGATCACGAAGGTCGCCTGCTCGCCCGCCCAGTCCACGCCGCCGTCGTAGCGCACGACGGAGAGCGCCGAGGCGAGGATCGCGTCCTTGGTGTCGTTGGTGCCGTGCGGGATCGCGAGGCCGTTGCCCATGTAGGTCGAGACGGTCTCCTCCCGCTGGCGCATCGCGTCGACGTAGGCCGGGGTGACCGCACCTGCCGTGACGAGGATGTCGGTGGCCTCCTGCAGTGCCGCCTCCTGCGTGCTGCTGCCGGAGTGGATACGGACCTGGCCGAGGGTGAGAACGCTCATGGTGTTTCCTTTCTGAGGATGTGGCGGTGGGGCGGATGCCGTGGCATCCGCCCCACCGGGTCTATCACGCGTCGGTGCTCGCCGCGCCGCTGTCGTGCTGCTCGCGCACCATCTCGACGACCTCTTCGTACTTCGGAGAGTTCATGAAGTTGTCGACGGAGACGTGGATCGAGTTCGGCGACTGAGCTTTCGCGCGATCCGTCAGCTGCTGCTGCGTGATCACGAGATCGGCCGTGCCGTCGAGGTTCGCGATGGCCTGGTTGGTGACGGTCACGCCGTCGACACCAGCCTTCTTGAACTTGTTGCGGAGCACGCTCGCACCCATGGCGGAGGACCCCATGCCGGCGTCGCAGGCGAACACGACGTTCTCGATGCGACGGTCGATCGTCGTCGTCGTCGGCGCAGCCGCCTTCGCAGCCAGTCCACTGAGCGCATCCGAGGACTTCCCCTTGTTCGCTTCAGTCTGAGCGACGGCCGCGGCGAAGGCGTCTTCCTTGGCCAAATCCTTCTTGCGGCTCGCCCGGAGGATCACCATCGAGATGATGAAGGTGACCGCGGCAGACAGGATGACGGAGAGGATCACTCCCAGGTAGTCGGTGCGGAACGTCTGTCCGAGCACAGCGATGATGCTGCCAGGCGCAGCTGGTGCGATCAGCCCGGTTCCGAAGAGCATGTTCGTCGTCACACCGGTCATACCTCCGGCGATCAGCGCGACGATCAGGACGGGCTTCATCAGCGCGAAGGGGAAGTAGACCTCGTGGATGCCGCCGACGAACTGGATGACAGCGGCGCCAGGCGCCGAAGCGCGCGCAGCGCCGATGCCGAAGATGGTGAACGCGAGAAGCAGACCGAGGCCGGGGCCGGGGTTGGCTTCGAGCAGGAAGAGGATCGACTTGCCGCTCTCCGCTGCCTGCTGCGTACCCAGAGGCGTGAGCACGCCGTGGTTGATGGCGTTGTTGAGGAAGAAGACCTTGGCCGGCTCGATCAGGATGCTCGTCAGCGGGAGGAGGTTCGTCTCGACGAGCCAGTTCACCGCAGTGGACAGGATGTTCATCAGTCCGTTGACGAGCCATGCAACCGGGTAGAAGCCGATGACGACGAGAACGAAGCCCCAGATGCCCGCCGAGAACATGTTCACGAGCATCTCGAAGCCCGCTTTGATCTTGCCGTCCCACAGCGAGTCGAGCCACTTCATCGTGTAGGCGGCCAGTGGCGCCATGATCATCGCGCCGATGAACATGTGGATCTGCCCCAGCTGGTTGTCGGCGGGCAGCGTCGCGTTCACCTGAGCGATCAGGTAGTCGGAACCCGCGATGGCACCCATGACTGCGATGGCTGCGACGACGCCGCCTCGGGTCTTGTAGACGATCGTGCCACCCGTGTAGGCGATGACGATCGGCAGCAGGTAGTGGATGATCGGGCCGACCAGGGTCGCGAGCTGTTCGTTCGGGGTCCAGCCGACCGGAATGAAGAACGCGGTGATGATGCCCCACGCGATCAGTGCGGGAATGTTGGGCATGATCATGCCGGAGAGGAACGTGCCGAAACGCTGCACGCCCGTTCGGAGGCCGCCGGACTTCGTGGCGGCTGGTGACGTCGTCGTCATGATGTCGTCTCTTTCTGGTGAAGGGGGAGGGCCGCTGCTGCTTCCGCAGCGGCCTGGCGTGCACCGGCGGCGTCGTCCGCCGCCAGTGCGGACTCGGCGAGGCTGCGGGCCTCGTCGAGGGTGCGCTGGGAGAGCGCGAGTCGAACATCGGCGAGGGCGGCCGGAGCCATCGACAGGCTCGTGGCGCCGAGGCCGACCAGGACCACGGCGAGCAGCGGATCGGCCGCAGCCTCGCCGCAGATGCCGATCGGCTTGCCGACGCGGGCACCGGCTGCACCGACCTCGCGCACGAGGCGCAGGACCGCCGGATGCCACGGGTCCTGGAATCCGGCGACCGAACCGAGCATCCGGTCGGCCGCCATCGTGTACTGCGTCAGATCGTTCGTGCCGATCGAGGCGAAGTCCGCGTGCGCGAGCACACGATCAGCGAGCAGCGCGCTCGCCGGCACCTCGACCATGACGCCAGCCGTCTTCAACCCGTATTCGCGCGCGAGCGTGGTGAAGTACTCGGTCTCCTCGACCGTGGTGACCATCGGGGCCATGACCCACAGGTCTGCCTCGGTCGCGGCATCCGCCTCGGCGAGTGCCGTCAGCTGCTCGCGGAGGATGTCCTCGCTGGCGCGCAGCGCACGGAGTCCGCGCAGGCCCAGCGCCGGGTTCTCCTCGTGCGCGTCGTTCAGGAAGGCGAGCGGCTTGTCCGCACCGGCGTCGAGCATGCGCACGACGACCTTCTGGCCGGGGAACGCGGCGAGGAGCTCACGGTACGACTCGCGCTGCTGGCTGACCGTCGGTGCCTGCTGTGCCGAGAGGAACAGGAACTCCGTGCGGAACAGCCCGACGCCCTCGGCCCCGCGCGCGACGGCGTCCGCGGCGTCAGCCGGCTTCCCCAGGTTCGCCAGCAACGGGATCGGCGTGCCGTCTGCGAGGGCGCCGGGAGTGAGTGGTGCGGCATCAGCGGCCAGGCGCGCGGCGGAGCGCTGGGCTGCGCGGTCCTTCTCGTCGGCGCTCGGGTCGATCGTGACGACACCGGCCGCTGCGTCGACGATGACGGTCTGTCCGGTCTCGAGTCCGGTCGCCTCGACGGCGCCGACGATCGCGACGATGCCCTTCTCCCTGGCGAGGATCGCGGTGTGGGAGGTCGGGCCGCCGTCGACGGTGATCAGCGCGAGCACCTGGTCGAGGTCGAGCAGGGCGGTGTCGGCCGGCGCGAGGTCGCGGGCGACCAGCACGAACGGATGCCCCGGGTTCGGCACGCCTGGAGCCTCGACGCCACGAAGACGTGCGAGCACGCGCTGCGCGATGTCGTCGAGGTCGGCAGCGCGTTCGCCGAGGTAGCCGCCGACGGCCTCGAGCGTCGCGCGGAAGCCCGCGAAGGAATCGTGCACCGCCCATTCTGCGGTCGCGCCGGCGTCGAGCCGGGTGTCGACCTCGTCCTGGAGGGTCGGGTCCTCGGCGATCATGGCCTGCGCCTCGAGCACCTCCTGCGCCGAGCCGCCGGCCGCGGCACCGCGGTCGTTCAGCTCCTGTGCGACGACCGTGACGGCCTCGCGGACACGGGCACGCTCGTCATCGGCGCTCAGCGTGCTCGGGGTCTGGTCGGGGGCGGGTGACGCCTCGGTCATGCGGACGACCGGTCCCTGGGCGACGCCCAGACCGATGCCCACTCCACGGAGGGTGCTCATCCTGCGGCATCCTGATCGTGATCGGTGGTGAGGAGCTCGGTGAGCGTGTCGAGCACGCCCTCCGCGTTGTCGCCCTCCGCGGTCAGCGTCACATAGTCGCCGTGCTCGATGGCCAGGGCGATGACGCCGAGGATGCTGGCGGCGTTGACCGGCTTGCCGGAGTCCTTGGCGACCGTGACGGCGACCCCTGACTCCTTGGCTGCCTGTGCGAACAGTTTCGCTGGACGGGCGTGCAGTCCGTGCGATGAGCCGATGCGGACGGTGCGAGTGGCGGTCATGATGTTCCTTCCGAGAGGTTCTGTCGGTGAGAAGCGTCTGGGGTGTCGGTGAGCAGCGTGCGGGCGAGCGCAAGCGTGCGCTCACCGTCCCGGTCGGCGAAGACGTCGTCGGGAAGGAGGGCCACTGGCACGCTCACCATGCTTCGGATCGCGGAGATCCGCTCGGCGAGATGCGGACCGATGAGCACGAGATCCTGGCCGCCTTCGACGACGGAGGTCTCCATCCCTGCCGAGGCGTCCCAGGCGAGACCGGCGTGCTCTGCGGCACGGCGGAGTCGCTGAGCGACGAACGTGCTGGACGCACCGGCGCCGCACACCACAAGGATCTTCATCGATTCCAACCTTCCTGAGAACAGTCTGTGAGAGTTGCCGTGCGGTCACCACCAGGTTCCTTTCCGCCCCTGCGGAACCTCGGCTTCCGCGCACCGGGTCCCGCTACCTGACATCATGGAGAGACGTCGAGACAGTGCAGTCAGCACGCGGAGAAGCAGGAGGGATCATGTCGCGCCAGCGCCAGGACCAACTCCTCGCCCACCTCCTCCGCCGGAAGTCGTGGGAGACCGCCGGCACCCTCGCCGATCTGCTCGGGGTGACGCCGCGCAGCATCCGCAGTTACGTCGCCGCGCTGAACGCCCGCACGAGCGAGGGGGTCGTCGTCGAGTCCGGTCCGGCCGGCTACCGAGCCGGTGCAGCCGCGCGGGATGCGCTGCGCTCCCGCCAGTCCGGAGAGTCCGCGCCGCGCGATCGACTGCATGGACTCGTTCGCACCCTGCTCGACGAGCCGGCCGGGATCGATGTCTTCGAGACCGCCGCCAGGCTGCATGTGAGCGAGGCGACGCTCGAGGCCGACCTGGCCAGGGTGCGCGGGCTGCTCGACGGCACCGACCTCACGCTCGATCGCGACAGGGAGGTCGTGCGGCTCCGCGGCAACGAGGGCGCGCAACGCCGCCTGCTGAGCCGGCTCGCGCACGACGAGATGGATGCCGCCTCCTTCCACCCCGAGACGTTCCGCCGCGCGCTCCAGGGCAGCGCGGTGGCGCCGCACGCCGTCGCCCCGTTCAAGTCCGCGCTCGTGCGTGAGCTCGGCGCCCTCGGATACTTCGTCAACGAGCTCGCGATCTCGGACGTGCTCCTGCACATCGCGATCGCGGCGGACCGCGTGGCCTCAGGGCATGCGCTCGAATCAGGGCCGGTCGGTGCGCGGCCCGAGATCCCCAGAGTCGGGGCGGTGATCGCCCGCCTCGCCGGCGAGCACTTCGCCGTCAGCCTGGGGGAGGGCGACAGCGGCCACCTGGCTTCGCTCGTGCTCACCCGCATCGTCGCGCCCGGCGAGGACGCGAGCGGCGACGTCGCGCGCAGCAGCGTCGACCCCGCGGTGGATGCCGCGGTGCGGGCGGTGATCCGACGCGCGGCCGAGGACTACCAGGTCGACCTGGTCGACGAGACGTTCATCCTCCGTCTCGCCCTGCACGTGCAGAACCTGCTGCGCCGGGCTGAGGAGAGCGGACTGACGCGCAACCCGCTCACCCGCTCGCTGAAGACCTCCTACCCGATGATCTTCGAGGTCGCCGTCTCCATCGCGAGCGGGTTGCACGACCGCCTCGGCGCGCCCATCCACGACGATGAGATCGCGTATATCGCGATGCACGTCGGCGGGCGCCTCGAGCGCAGCCGCAAAGCCGAGTCGATCCTGACCGCGACGATCGTCTGCCCCGGGTACTACGAGCTGCACGAACTGCTGCGATCGAGCGTGGACCGCTCGCTCGGGTCGGCGATCGAGGTCACCAGCGTGGTCACGAACGTCGACCCCGACTGGTCGTCGTTCGACACCGACCTGGTGCTCAGCACGATCGAACCCGGCATCTCCGGCGACCGTTTCGTGCGCATCCAGCCGTTCCTCACCGATGCCGACGTCGACCGCGTCCAGTCCGCCGCCGGCCGTCTGCGCCGGGCCCGCCGGCTCACCCGCCTCCGCGGGGAGCTCGCCCGGTACTTCCAGGCCGACGCGTTCATCTCGCCGCTGCCGGACCGGGGCGAAGAGGCGATCATCAGGCTGCTCGGCGACCGGCTGGTGCGCGCCGGCCTGATCGGCGAGGACTACATCGAGAACACGATCGCCCGCGAGCAGATGTCGTCGACCGCATTCACCGATGCGCTCGCGGTGCCGCACGCGCTGCAGATGACCGCCACCAGGACGGCGATCGCGATCGGCGTGGCCGACGGCTCAGCAGCGTGGGGAGACGGTCGAGTGCAGGTGGTCGCGCTCGCCGCGTTCAGCGAGAGCGACCGCGCCGCCTTCCAGACCGTGTTCGAGCAGCTCGTCGAGGTGTTCAGCGAACGCGACAGTGTGCAGCGCATCGTGCGCCGAGCGTCCAGCTTCGAGTCGTTCCTCGACGAGCTCGTCGCCGTCATCGACGGCTGAGCGTCATCGACTGCAGAGGGCGATCAGCTCGGGTCGAGAACCTCGGCCAATGCATCGAGCACGGCAGCAGCAGCGGCCGAGTCGGCCGTCTCGAGCACCACAGCATCGCCGCGCTCCAGCCCGAGGTCCATCAGCGCGAGCACGCTGCTGAGATCGACTGACGCTCCTGACGCGGTTCGCAGCGTCACCGGGTTCGGATGCGCCTGCACGACCCGCACCAGTTCGGCGACCGGCCTGGCATGCACGCCGTTGTGGGCGCTGATGATCACGCGTCTGTGGGCCATGCTCCGATGCTATCGGCGGCGCGGAGGACAGATCCAGCGCCGCCGACAGCGGAGGATGCCGAGGTCAGGACCGCTCGTCGAGCAGCGCCCGCACTCCGGCCTCGAGCTCGGCGACCGCAGCGCCCGCCAGTGCCGCGTCGTCGCCCTTCGCGTCGATGTAGACCTTGAGCTTGGGCTCCGTGCCGCTCGGACGCACGATCACGCGCGAGCCGTCCGACAGCCGATACCGGAGCACATCGCCGGACGGGGTGCCGGGCGCGGCCTGGAGCAGATCCTCGGTCGAGTCGATCGTTCGCTCGCCGATCTGCGCGGGCGGGGTGGCGCGCAGCGACGCCATCACGGTGCCGATGATCGACAGGTCGTCGACACGCACCGACACCTGGCCGCTCGCGAAGTGGCCGTAGGTGTCGCCGAGCTCGGCGAGCAGCGTCGAGAGGGTCTCGCCGCGCTCGTGCGCGTCTGCCGCGAGGCCGAGGATCGCGACGGCAGCAGAGATGCCGTCCTTGTCGCGCACGGTCTCGGGATTCACGAGGTAGCCGAGCGCCTCCTCGAAGCCGAAGACCATACCCGGCGCACGCGAGATCCACTTGAAGCCGGTCAGCGTCTCGTGGAAGTCCAGCCCGTGGTGCGCTGCGACGGCAGCGAGGCCAGGCGACGAGACGAGGGAGCACGCGAGCGAGGCACCCGGCGTGCCCTCGGCGGCGCGTGCCGCGCGGGCTCCGAGCAGCAGGCCGACCTCGTTGCCGGTGAGGCGTCGCCATCCGTCGGCGGCTGTCTCATCGGGCACGGCGACCGCGAGGCGGTCGGCGTCGGGATCGTTCGCGAGGATGAAGTCGGCTCTGGCGCGCTTGGCCCGGGCGATCGACAGGTCCATCGCGCCCGGCTCCTCCGGGTTCGGGAACGACACGGTGCGGAACGTGGCATCCGGTCGCAGCTGCTGGTCGACCACTGCGGGCTGCGGGTAGCCCGCCGCCCGCAGGATGCTCGAGAGCGTGTCCCAGCCGACGCCGTGCATCGCCGTGTACACCCAGCGGAGGCCGGACGCACTCGCGGCTGCGGGAGCGACGGCTGCGGTCGCGGTGACGTAGGCCTGCACGACGTCACCGCCGGCCGTCTCGTACGCGGTCGAGCGGGGGAGGGCCGCGACGGACCCGGAGTCGGCGATGCGGGCGATGTGCGCCGCGATCTCGGCATCCGCCGGTGCGACGATCTGCGAACCGTGGTCGGCCCCGCCCAGGTACACCTTGTAGCCGTTGTCGTTCGGCGGGTTGTGGCTCGCCGTCACCATCACTCCGGCATCCGCGCCGAGGTGCCGTACCGCGAAGGCGAGGACAGGGGTGGGCAGCAGACGGGGGAGCAGGATCGCACGGAGACCGGCGCCGGCGAACAGCTCGGCCGAGTCGGTCGCGAAGACACGCGAGTTGCGGCGTCCGTCGTAGCCGATGACCACGGTCGGCGTTGCGTCACCGGCACGCTCGCGCAGGTACGCGGCGAAGCCGGCTGCGGCCTGCGCGACCAGGACCCGGTTCATGCGGTTGCTGCCGGCACCGAGTTCGCCGCGGAGCCCGGCGGTGCCGAAGGCCAGCCTGGTCCGGAAGCGATCGGCCAGATCTGCGGCTGCCGCGGCATCGCCGCCGGCGGTGCGGGTGATGAGCCCGGCGAGCTCGTCGCGCGTCTCGTGGTCTGGGTCCTGGCGCAGCCAGGCACGCGCCTGGGTGAGCAGCTCCTCGCTCACAGCGCCTCGACCACTCGGGCGAGCAGTGCCGAGATCACCGGCTCCGCCTCACGACCGGCTTCGATCACCTCTGCGTGGCTGAGCGGCGTCTGCTGGATGCCGGCAGCGAGGTTCGTGATGAGCGAGAACCCGAGGATCTCCATGCCGGCCTCCCGGGCGGCGATCGCTTCGAGTGCGGTCGACATGCCGACGATGTGCCCGCCGATGGCCTTCGCCATCTGCACCTCGGCCGGAGTCTCGTAGTGCGGGCCGCGGAACTGCGTGTAGACGCCCTCGTCGAGGCTCGGGTCGATGCCGCGGGCGATGTCGCGCAGCCGCTTCGAGTACAGGTCGGTGAGGTCGATGAACGTCGCGCCCTCGAGCGGCGAGTCCGTAGTCAGGTTGATGTGGTCGCTGATCAGCACCGGCTGTCCGGGCGTCCAGGTCTCGCGGATGCCGCCGGCACCGTTCGTGAGCACCATGGTCTTCGCTCCGGTGGCGGCGGCCGTGCGGACGCTGTGCACGACACGACGCACGCCGTGGGCCTCGTAG
This sequence comes from Microbacterium sp., assembly GCF_036823965.1. Classification (GTDB taxonomy): domain Bacteria; phylum Actinomycetota; class Actinomycetes; order Actinomycetales; family Microbacteriaceae; genus Microbacterium. Next base: position 191,298 of record NZ_DAITBE010000006.1, read on the forward strand.
TAGTGCGTGCGGGCGCCGATCACCAGGACGTGCTTGCCGTCGGGTGTGCGGATGCTGCGCAGGGTGCCGACGTGCCCCTCCAGGGCGGGCTTCGAGAAGCCGGTGACCTCGGTGGCAGGGATCGTGGCGACGGTCTCGCCGATGATGTCGGCGGCCTTGCCCCAGCCGCTGCCGAGGGTGAGGGCGATGTCGTGCTGCTCGACGCCGGTCAGGCGGGCGATGTCCGCGGCGGCCTGCTGGGCCACCTCGAAGGGGTTCGCAGTGGGGTCGTCGAGGGGGTTGCTGTGTGTCTCGGGCATGGATCCACTCTAGGAAGGTGCAGGCTCCGGTGCCAGGATTGCGCGAGAATGGATTCCATGTCTTCAACCACTTTCGAGCGCACTCAGCGCGTCGCCGTCCTCGGCGGCGGTCCCGGCGGTTACGAGGCGGCTCTCGCAGCCGCCCAGCTGGGTGCCGAAGTCACCCTGGTCGAGCGCGTCGGCGTCGGCGGATCGGCCGTGCTGACCGATGTCGTGCCCTCCAAGAGCCTGATCGCCACGGCGGATGCCGCTGTCGCGATCTCCGAGGCGAGCGACCTCGGCGTCAACTTCTACGCCAAGGGCGAGAACGGCAAGCCGCTCAAGCCCGAGATCGCGATCAACCTCGCCGCCGTGAACAAGCGCCTGGTGGCGCTCGCGGGCCAGCAGTCGGAGGACATGCGCGCGACGCTCCTCGAGGCCGGTGTGCGGATCCTCTCCGGTCATGGCCGTCTCGAGGGACCGACGGCGATCGTGGTGTCGACCGGCCAGGGCGGCACCGATTTCGACCGCATCGAGGCCGACACGATCATCGTCGCGGTCGGTGCCTCGCCGCGCGAGCTCGACTCCGCCAAGCCGGACGGCAAGCGGATCCTCACCTGGACGCAGCTGTACGACATGAAGGCGCTCCCAGAGCACCTCATCGTGGTCGGGTCGGGCGTCACGGGTGCCGAGTTCGCCTCGGCCTACATGAACCTCGGCGCCAAGGTGACACTGATCTCCAGCCGCGAGCAGGTGCTTCCCGGCGAGGACAAGGATGCCGCGAGCGTCCTGGAGAAGGTCTTCAAGCGCGGCGGCATGCAGGTGCTCTCGAAGTCCAGAGCCGACAAGGTGAAGGCCGACAAGGACGGGGTCGTCGTGACCCTCTCGGACGGTCGGACGGTCGAAGGCAGCCACTGCCTGATGGCGGTCGGTTCGATCCCGAACACGGCTGGCATCGGTCTCGAGGAGGCAGGCGTCGAACTCGACGAGTCAGGGCACGTCCGCGTCAACAAGGTCGCCCGCACCTCGGTTCCCAACGTCTACGCGGTCGGCGACTGCACGAACTTCTTCCCGCTGGCATCCGTGGCTTCCATGCAGGGGCGCACTGCGGTGTTCCATGCGCTGGGTGACATCGTGATCCCGCTCGAGCTGATCAAGATCACCTCGAACATCTTCACCGCCCCCGAGATCGCGACGGTCGGCTACTCCGAGAAGGACGTCGAGGACGGCATCGCGGACGGGCTCGTCTACAAGCTCCCGCTGGCTGCCAACCCGCGGGCCAAGATGATGGGCATCAAGGACGGCTTCGTCAAGATCATCGCCCGCAAGGGGTCTGGCACCGTGATCGGCGGCGTGATCGTCGCGCCCAAGGCGTCGGAGCTCATCTACCCGATCGCGGTCGCGGTCGAGCGTCGCCTGACGGTCGACCAGGTCTCGCGCGTCTTCGCCGCGTATCCGTCGCTGTCGAGCAGCATCACCGACGCCAGTCGTGCGATGCACCTGGGGTACATCTCCTGACGCATCGGTGCAACGCGAACGGCGCCCCACCTCGGTGGGGCGCCGTTTCGTCGCCTGGAATCTGCGGGCCCGGTCCCTGACCCTGCCTGGGTCCCTGAGCCCGTCGAAGGGTCCTGAGCTCAGCTGATCGTGAGCAGCTGGTGTCCTGCGGAGACCGTGGCGCCGGCATCCGCGTTGATGTTGCCGACGACGCCGTCCTTGTGCGCCTGCAGCGGCTGCTCCATCTTCATCGCCTCGAGCACGACGACGAGGTCGCCCTTGACGACCTGCTGGCCGTCCTCGACGGCGACCTTGACGACCGTCGCCTGCATGGGCGACTTCACGGCGTCGCCGGATGCACCGGCATTCGCGGTGGTGGCGTGGCTGCGACGCGACGGCGGTACGGCTGCCGGGCGTCCCGCGGTGCCGGCGGCGACCGCAACGCGATCGGGCAGGCTGACTTCGAGACGCTTGCCTGCGACCTCGACGACGACCGTGTGACGGCCCCCGGCGGCGGACGGGGCCTCGAGCTCGCCGTCCCACGCGGGGATGTCGTTCTCGAACTCGGTCTCGATCCAGCGGGTGAAGATGCCGAAGGTACCGTTCTCAGCGGTGAACGCGGGGTCGCGCACGACCTTGCGGTGGAACGGGAGCACGGTGGGGAGGCCCGCGACCTCGAACTCGTCGAGCGCACGGCGGGACCGCTCGAGCGCCTCTTCACGGCTCTTGCCCGTGACGATGATCTTCGCGAGCAGCGAGTCGAAGGCGCCGGAGACCTCGTCTCCGGCGGTCACGCCGGAGTCGAGGCGGATGCCTGGACCGCCGAAGGTCTTGAACACGTGCACCGGACCGGGCTGGGGAAGGAAGCCGCGGCCCGGGTCCTCGCCGTTGATGCGGAACTCGAAGGAGTGGCCCTGCGGCTTCGGATCGTCGTAGTCGATCGTGCCGCCGGCTGCGATGCGGAACTGCTCGCGGACCAGATCGATGCCGGTGACCTCTTCAGAGACCGGGTGCTCGACCTGCAGGCGCGTGTTGACCTCGAGGAACGAGACCGTGCCGTCTGCGCCGATCAGGAACTCGCAGGTGCCGGCGCCGACGTAGCCGACCTCCTTGAGGATGGCCTTCGACGCGCTGTACAGCAGGTCGTTCTGCTCGTCCGTCAGGAACGGCGCCGGCGCCTCCTCGACGAGCTTCTGGTGACGGCGCTGCAGGGAGCAGTCGCGCGTCGAGATGACGACGACGTTGCCCTCGGCATCCGCCAGGCACTGGGTCTCGACGTGCCGCGGCTTGTCGAGGTACTTCTCCACGAAGCACTCGCCGCGACCGAAGGCTGCGACGGCCTCACGGGTCGCGGACTCGAACAGCTCGGCGACCTCGTCGAGCTCACGGGCGACCTTGAGCCCTCGCCCGCCGCCGCCGTACGCCGCCTTGATGGCGATCGGCAGGCCGAACTCCTTCGCGAAGGCGACGACCTCCTCGGCGGTCTCGACCGGACCAGGGGTGCCGGGGGCGAGCGGTGCGCCCACCTTCTCGGCGACGTGACGGGCTGTCACCTTGTCGCCGAGCGACTCGATGGCATCGGGCGACGGGCCGATCCATGTCATCCCCGCACCGATCACTGCGCGAGCGAACTCGGCGTTCTCGGCGAGGAACCCGTAGCCGGGGTGCACGGCGTCGGCACCGGCGCGACGGGCGACCGACAGGATCTTCTCGATCTGCAGATAGGTCTCGGCGCTGGTCGAGCCGTCGAGCGCGAAGGCCTCGTCGGCAAGGCGCGTGTGCAGGGCGTCGCGGTCCTGGTCGGCGTAGACGGCGACCGAGGCGATCCCGGAGTCACGAGCGGCACGGATGATGCGGACGGCGATCTCGCCGCGGTTGGCGATGAGCACCTTGGCGATAGCAGGCATGGTTGCCAGCCTAGCGAGAAGCCTCGCGTTCCATTTGACGACTCTCCACAAGAAAGACGCCGAAACGTCGCGCAGACCCTACGAGGCGGAGGGCAGGAGGTGGGGCGTCCAGAGGTCCGTCCAGGTGACGCCGAGATCCGCGACGAGCCGACGGATCGTCGACAGCGACATGCCCACGACCGTCGAGGGATCGCCCTCCACGCGCGTGATGAACGCGCCGCCGAGACTGTCGACCGTGAAGGCGCCCGCGACGTGCAGCGGCTCGCCGGAGGCGATGTAGGCGGCGAGCTCCTGATCGCTCACGTCGTCCGCGAATGTGACGGATGCTTCCGCCGTCGCTGTGGCCTCGACCGGGTCGGCACCGGGGGAGACCAGGAACACCGAGTGCCCGGAGTGCAGGATGCCGGTGGCGCCGCGCATCTCCTGCCAGCGTCGCGTCGCCTCCGCTGCCGTGTGCGGCTTACCGTACACGCGCCCGTGCAGCGCGAACATCGAGTCGCCGCCGATCACGATCCCGTCGAACTCGCCTGCGGCCGCGAGGCGGTGCGCGACGTCGGCCGCCTTGGCCCGCGCGAGCAGCAGGACGAGCTCGGCAGGGGCCAGCTCGGCGCCGGTCGCCACGGCAGCGGCGGCCGCGACGGCATCCTCGTCGACGTCCGGAGACATCGTGAGCGGTTCGATTCCCGCCTGCCGGAGCAGCATCAGGCGGGCGGGGGAGGTGGAGGCCAGGCAGACGCGCATGTGCACCACCGTATCCTCGAAGGATGACTTCCTCCCCTGCTGACGTGCTCGAACTCGACATCACCGGAATCGCGCACGGTGGCACGTTCGTCGCGCGCCATGAGGGGCGCGTGGTGTTCGTGTCTGACGCGATCCCCGGTGAGCGCGTGCGCGCGCGCCTGATCGACCCGCAGGACGAGGCGGCCGAGTCCCGCAGCTTCTGGCGCGCTGAGACCATCGAGGTGCTCGATGCCTCGCCGCATCGTCGCCCGCACATCTGGCCCGAGGCCGACGTCTCGCGCGACCCGGCGCAGCGTCCAGGCGGCGCCGACCTCGGACACATCGAGCTCTCGCACCAGCGCGCGCTGAAGAAGCAGGTCCTCGCCGAAGCCTTCGACCGGTTCGCCGGCGGTGGACTCGAGACACCGGAGATCGAGGCCGTCGAGTCCGGTGACGGTCTCGGCTGGCGCACCCGCGTCACCCTGCACGTCGACGACGCAGGCAACGTCGGCCCGTTCGCGGCACGCAGTCACCGCGTGATCCCGGTGTCGAGTCATCCGCTCGCACGTCCAGCAGTCGCCGCAGCCGCACTGGCGCTGCGCGGTGCGGAAGCCGGACGGATCGAACTCGTCGAGCCCGCTGACGGCGAGGTGCGCGTCATCCGCCGCGAGGACAGCGCGAAGCCCGTCCGAGGGCACGGCGGTCGGCGCCCGGCACCCGAGGTGATCGAGGAGATCGTCGGCGACCGCCGATTCCAGGTCGATGCGAGCGGCTTCTGGCAGGTGCACCCGCGAGCGGCGTCGGTGCTCGACGGTGCCGTCTACGGCGTGCTCGACGGCCACGTGGAAGCCGGATCGACCCACTACGACCTCTACGGCGGCGTCGGCCTCTTCGCGGCGACGCTCGCCGACCTCGGCGGCGAGAAGATCGTCAGCGTCGAGTCGAGCAAGCGCGCCACCCAGCATGCGCAGGCGAATCTCGCCCCGCTCGACATCTCGGCCGTCACCGCTCGCGTCGATCGCTTCCTGCACGGCGTCACCGATCGAACGGGCACCGGTGCCGTCGTCCTCGACCCGCCGCGCGCCGGCGCCGGACGCACGGTCGTGGAGGGCGTGCATGCACTCTCACCCGAGGCGATCGCCTACGTCGCCTGCGATCCCGTGGCGCTGGCGCGAGACCTCGGCACCTTCCGCGGGCTCGGCTGGCAGGTGAAGACGCTGCGTGCGTTCGACCTGTTCCCGCATTCGCACCACTTCGAGGTCATCGCGCTGCTGACGCGCTGACGCCCGGCGACGTCAAGGCACCGCTGGGGGCGGTCGACTCACTAGGCTGGGCGGATGAGCACGGTCGCCCTCATCGATGATCACGAGTCCGTTCGCCTCGGTCTTGAGGCGGCGTTCGCGCGCGACTCGCAGACGGTCGTCTTCTCCGGAAGCTCGGTGAGTTCCTACCTCGAATGGCGTTCGACCACCGGTGGCGCCCCCGCTGAGGTCGTGGTCCTCGACCTGACGCTCGGCGATGGATCGACGGTCACCGAGAACGTCACCCGGCTCGTCAACGACGGCGCGAGCGTCGTGATCCACAGCGTCGCCGACCGACCGGCCGCCGTCCGCGAGGCCCTGTCCGCAGGCGCGGCCGGCGTGGTCAGCAAGTCCTCGGCGCTCGATGACGTGCTCGACGCGATCCGAACGGTCGCCGGCGGCGAGGCGCTCAACAACGTCGAGTGGGCGAGCGCCGTCGACGGCGACCGCGATTTCGCCGACGCCCAGCTGTCGACGCGTGAGCGCGAGGTGCTGCGGCTGTATGCGACCGGTCTGCCGCTCAAGGCCGTCGCTGAGCGGCTCGGGGTCGCGTACTCCACCGCGAAGGAGAACATCACCCGCATCCGCGTGAAGTACGTCGAGGTCGGGCGTCCCGCACCGACCAAGGTCGACCTGCTGCGGCGGGCGATGGAGGACGGCATCGTGGAGACGGACGGGGACCCGAGTGGCCACTGACTCGCTCAGCATCCGCGAGGCCTGGAGCAAGATCCCTTCCCCTGGTACCGCTGAGACCGAGTTCGAGCGCTTCACGGGAAAGCGCATGGAGCGCATCCTGGCGACGGTCGTCGCGATCGGGTCGGCCGTGTTCGGCACCCAGGCCTTCCTCGCCGCACTCGGCGCGATGTCGCGCACCGATGTCGCGCACATCATCGTCGTGGTGTTCGTCAACGTCCCATTGGTGGCGATGCTCATCGCCTGCGTGGTCGGTCGCGGAGTCCGCATCGCGTCCGGATCGTTCGCGATCGCGTTCCTGCTGGCGCTCGCCGCGTGGCCGGTCGTCGTGTCGCCCGGTGTCGCCGGCGATCAGCCCTGGATCTTCTTCCTCGTCAACGTCGGCGTCGTCGCCGCGATGCTCGCGTTCCCGATCCGCATCCAGTTCGCCTGGGCCGTCGCGATGCCGTTCGTGTACGGGTACGTCCGGCTCGTGCAGGGCGGGTTCACGAATGAGTTCTGGGTCACCACGGCATTCGACGTGTCGTTCACCCTCATCCTCGGCATCGTCATCATCTCGCTCGGGTGGATGTTCCGCTCCGTCGCCTCCGGCGTCGATGACGCCAGGGGTCGCGCAGTGGCCTCCTACGCGTCCGCCGCGGCCGCTGCGGCAGCGGAGGAGGAGCGGATCGCGATGTCCGCACTGATGCACGACAGCGTGCTCGCGGCCCTGATCGCCGCTGAGCGTGCCGAGAGCGAGCGCGCGCGTGAGCTCGCCGTGGCGATGGCCAGGGAGGCGCTGACGCGATTGGCGAACACCGAGGCCGCTGTCGCACAGGAGGGCAGCGACGAACCGGTCGGCATCGCACAGATCGTCGCGGAGCTGCGTCGCGCGCTGTCGGAGCTCGGTGCGGATGCGCTGGTCGAGGAGGGCGGCGGCGTCGGACTCATTCCAGGGCGCGCCGCGCGTGCGCTCGTGCTGGCTGCGCGACAGGCGATCGGCAACGCGGTTTCCCACGCACAGGGCCGAGGGCTGCACATCAGCGCCACCGCGCACGGCGACGAGGGCATCGTGGTGACGATCTCAGACACCGGGCCGGGATTCGACATCGACGCGATCGGCGAGGACCGTCTCGGCATCCGCGCCTCGATCATCGCTCGCATGGCGGGTGTCGCCGGCACCGCCGACATCGACTCGGGCCCTGACGGCACGACCGTGACGCTCGGATGGGAGCGCGCATGAACCGCACCGTCCGCAGTGTCGCCACCTCGCTCGCCGTCGGCTTCGCGGTGTACTTCGCCGCGCGCTCCATGTGGTGGGTCGTGCAGCCGACCTCGCCGCTGCTGATGGTCGCATCCATCGTGCTGCTGCTCGCCGTCATCCTCGTCGCGACGCTGTGGGGCTCTGCCACCTCGGCGAAGATGCCGATGTGGGTGGCCTGGCTGTCGCTGGTCGCCAGCGCCGTCATCCCGGCCCTCGCGACGCTGTCGATGGACCCTGCGTCGCGGACGGCCCCGTTCGCGACGTCGTACATCGGCGGCATCGGTCTGCTCGGCGTCGTGTGCATCGTCCGTCGACGCTTCTGGATCGGGTGGGGCACCCTGGTCATGCTGGTCGCGACCTCATCCGCGTACCTCGGCATCGGCGTGGCACTGAACCTCGGGCTCGTCGGATCCATCATGTGGCTCGTGATCGCGCGTCTGCTCGTGTTCTTCTGGGACCGCGCGATCCGCGACACCGCCCGCCTCGCCGAGATCCAGCAGGCCGTCTCGGCCTGGCACGCGACGCAGCTGGTGCGTCAGCGCGAGCGCCGGGTGCGCACGCAGTTCGCGCTGGCGGTCGCCGGCCCGGTGCTCGGCCGTGTCGTCGCCTCGCGCGGCGGACTCGATGAAGAGGAGCGCCTGCAGGCCAGACTCGCCGAGGGCCGGCTGCGTGATGAGCTGCGCGGCGCCGATCTGCTCAACGACGATGTGCGCGACGCGATCGAGGACGCCCGTCGGCGCGGCGTCGTGGTGACGGTGTTCGATGAGAGCGGACTCGAGGGCGTCGAAGAAGAGCGGCGGGAGGCGATCAGGGACGAGTTGGCCGTCGTGCTTCGTTCGGCTCGCGCCGGGCGTCTGATCATCCGATCGTCGAGCGATCCGAGAGTCGCCGTCACCGTGGTCGGACGAGCAGGCTCGCGGTCGTCCCGTGACGACGACGACGTCGACCTGTTCCACGAGATCGAGCGCGAGGTCACGGGCGCCTGAACTCAGGCACCTCGCCGCGGCTCCGGCCGAGGGAGGTGGCCGGAGTCGAGGTGGTGAGAGTGGGCGAGGGGCGGCGAAGCCGCCAGCCCCTCGCCATGCGGTGCAGTTACCCGAAAACTGACCGCTGGTGGCCGTTCTTCGTCTCTCTACCCTGTGAGAGAGAGAACAGCCGAACGCGAAGCGTCTTCTTTATTCTGCTCGGTCGATCAAACGCTGTCTGTAGGTATTTTGGGGGACAGTTTCATGGACGGATGGGGGAGGATTGGGCCATGGGAATGCGCCGCGGGACCAACCTTCCTCGAATGGGGGACTTCAACCAGTCCGTCATCCTCGAATCGATCAGACGTTCGGGTTCCGGCCTGAGCAGAACCGAGCTGGTCGGGGCGACCGGTCTCTCAGCGCAGACCGTCACCAACATCACGCGGCGGTTGCTGACCGATCATCTGATCGAGGAAGCCGGACGCACGATCAACGGGCCGGGCAAGCCGCGCGTGACACTGCGCCTGATCGCCGAGAGCCGCTACTCGATCGGCGTGCACCTCGACCCCTCCGTGATGACCTTCGTCCTGCTCGACCTCGCCGGCACCGTGGTGCGGCGGCTGACGACGCGCACGTCATCCGCCGACCCCCGCCGGATCGTCGATGCGATGGCCGCCACGATCGAGGCGCTGATCGACGGGGCCGGGATCGACCGGTCGCGCATCGCCGGTGTCGGCGTCGCGGCTCCAGGTCCCCTCGACGCGGAACGGGGCACCGTCATCGATCCACCCAAGCTGCACGGCTGGCACCGCGTTCCCCTGCAGGCCGTGCTGGCTGAGGCGACCGGTCTCGAGGTCACACTCGAGAAGGACACGACCGCCGCAGCCGTCGGCGAGCTGTGGACGAGCAACGGCTCGCCCGATGACTCCTTCGTGTTCGTCTATCTGGGCACCGGGATCGGCGCCGCAGTGGCGAGGGATGGCGACGTCATCCGCGGGAGTTCGCGCAACCTCGGTGAGATCGGGCACATCATCGTCGATCCGGACGGCCCGTCGTGCCTGTGCGGCTCTCGCGGCTGCGTCGAGGTGGTGTGCACGCCGCAGGCGATCGTCGAGCAGGCGGAGCAGGCAGGGGTGTTCCCCGATGATCGGGAGACAGGCGATGCAGAGGTCGTCGATGTTCGGCTCGCGCAGCTGTGCGAGCGCGCGGCTGCGGGGGATGCTGCAGCAGAGCGCGTGCTCAGGCAGGCGGCTGCCAACCTCGCCGTGCTCGTCGCGGTGCTGACGAACATGCTCGATGTGGACAGGGTGGTGCTCGGGGGTCCGTTCTGGTCCCGGCTCTCCGAGGTCTATCTCCAAGAGCTGCCGGGTCGGCTGGACCGATTGAGTGCGACCAGGGCGATCCGCACGATCCCGGTGGATGGCACCGTGATGGGCGACGACGTCGGGGCGGTCGGAGCGGCGTGCGTCGTGCTCGACTCCGTGCTCACGCCGCGCACCTCGGCGCTGCTCCTCGAGCACTGATCATCATCCGCGGGGTCCGGCGGCGCCGGGGCTCTTGACAGCGGTAAGTCCAATCGATGTAGTATCTGATGCTGCCTCCCCACCGACCGGAAGCCTGTGATGCACCACAACTCCGCGCTCGTCGAAGCGCGAATCCGACGTTTCCTGGACGAGCGACTTCGCCCGGCGGTCGAGGTGAGCACGACCCCGCTCGATCTCACGTCGTGGCAGGCGCCGGGGGAGCCGGTGCCGCTCGCTGCTGCTGTGGCGCAGGAGTTCACCCCGCTCCGTGTCGGGGCTGCGTGGGGCCGCGCCTGGAGCACGATGTGGATCCGTATCACTGGCGTCGTGCCGGAGGTGCAGGCGGGGCAGCAGGCCGAACTCGTCTTCGATCTCGGCTTCAACGCGGCCGAACCGGGGTTCCAGTCCGAGGGCACCGTCTACCGCATCGACGGATCGATCGTGAAGGCGGTGGAGCCCCGCAACGCGCACGTGCCGCTCGACGCCGCAGCGGGCGAGCCGTTCGAGCTGTACCTCGAGGCTGCAGCGAACCCGGACGTCGCCGGAGGATGGGACTTCCAGCCGACCGCGCTCGGCGCGTGGGACACCGCCGGTGACGAGCCGCTGTACCGGCTGCGCCGCGCCGACGTCGTGGTCCGCGACCTCTCCGCGTGGGAGCTGCTGCAGGACGCGGTCGTGCTGCAGGGGCTCATGGGCCAGCTGCCGGAGGCGTCACCCCGCCGTGCCGAGATCCTCGCGGCACTCGAGCGGATGGTGGATGCCGCGGATCCCGACGACATCACGGGTAGCATCGACGCCGCCCGTGACACCCTCGCCGCCGTGCTCGCACGTCCGGCATCCGGTTCCGCGCACGCCGTGCACGCCGTCGGGCACGCGCACATCGACTCGGCGTGGCTCTGGCCGGTGCGCGAGACGCAGCGCAAGGTCGCCAGGACGTTCTCGAACGTGCTGTCGCTGCAGCACGAGGATCCCGACTTCCAGTTCGCCGCGTCGTCCGCCCAGCAGTACGCGTGGATGAAGCAGTATCAACCGGAGCTGTTCGCGCGCCTACGGGATGCCATCGCTGCCGGCCGCTTCCACCCGGCAGGGGGGATGTGGGTCGAGTCCGACACCAACATGCCTGGCGGAGAGGCGCTCGCCCGCCAGTTCCTGCACGGCAAGCGATTCTTCCTCGAGGAGTTCGGCGTCGAGCCGCTCGACGTCTGGCTGCCCGATTCCTTCGGGTACTCGGCAGCGCTGCCGCAGATCGCACGTGCTGCAGGATCGCGGTGGATGCTCACGCAGAAGATGTCGTGGAACGAGACCAACGTGATGCCCCACCACACCTTCCACTGGGAGGGGATGGACGGCACACGCATCTTCACGCACTTCCCGCCGGTGGACACGTACAACGCACGCCTCACCTCCGACGAGCTCGCGCGCGCAGAGCGCCAGTACGCGGAGAAGGGCGCGGCGAACACCTCGCTCGTGCCGTTCGGCTACGGCGACGGCGGCGGAGGCCCGAATCGCGAGATGCTCGCCGCAGCGGCGCGCCTCCGTTCCCTGGAGGGGTCGCCGACCGTCGAGCTGTCCTCGCCGCGGAGATTCTTCGAGGCGGCCGAGGCCGAGTATGTCGACCCGCCGGTATGGACCGGGGAGATGTACCTGGAGTTCCACCGCGGAACGTACACGTCGCAGGCGCGGACGAAGCGCGGGAATCGCCGGAGCGAACACGCGCTGCGCGAGGCCGAGCTGTGGGCGACCGCCGCCGCGCTGCGTGGCGCGCCGTACCCGTACGAGGAGCTGCAGGAGGCATGGGAGACCGTGCTGCTGCAGCAGTTCCACGACATCCTTCCCGGCAGCTCCATCGCCTGGGTGCACCGGGAGGCAGAACTTCGCTACGCCGAGGTGCTCGCCTCGACGGAGCGCATCATCGCAGGGTCGCTGACGGTCGTCGCGGGTTCGGGTGACACCGAGCTGCGTGCGAACGCCGGGCCCTACGCCGGAGGGGGATCCGCGGCGATGGGGATCGCCGCGGTGCAGGGACCTGAGATCTCTGCGACAGTCGCGCGGACGACGAGCGGATTCGAGCTGGAGAACGAGCACCTCACCGTCTTGATCGACGGTGCGGGGCTCATCACCTCACTCGTCGTCCGCGCGACGGGGAGACAGGCGATCGCGGCGGGTGAGCGGGGCAACCTGCTCCAGCTGCATCGCGATACTCCGACACAGTGGGATGCCTGGGACATCGACGAGCACTATCGCCGTCACGTGGTGGACGTGACGGACGTGGTCTCGATCGACATCATCCCGCATGCGTCGGCTGCGGTCGTCTGCGTGATCCGCGAGCTGGGGGGTTCGCGGATCACGCAGGCTCTGACCCTGCACCCTGATTCGCATGCACTCGACATCGAGACCACGGTGGACTGGCATGAGCGGCAGAAGCTGCTCAAGCTCGCCTTCCCGCTCGACGTGCACACGGAGCGTGCGACCTCGGAGATCCAATTCGGGCACATCCACCGGCCGACCCACGCGAACACGTCCTGGGACATGGCGCGCTTCGAGACCGTCGCGCACCGTTGGGTGCACGTCGGCGAGCCGGGGTTCGGCGTCGCCGTGGCGAACGACTCGACCTACGGTCACGACATGACGCGGACGCCGCGTGCGGGTGGCGGTACGGCGACGACCGTGCGATTGTCGCTGCTGCGTGCGCCGCTGTTCCCCGATCCGGATGCCGATCAGGGCGAGCACACCTTCCGGGTGAGCGTGCGGCCCGGTGCCTCGATCGCGGACGCCGTGCGCGAGGGGTACCGGCTGAACCTGCCGACCCGGGACATCCGTGGATCAGGGCCGGCGGCGCCGCTGCTCGCCGTGTCGTCGGATGCCGTGGTCGTCGAGGCCGTGAAGCTCGCGGAGGACCGGAGCGGCGACCTGATCGTGCGCCTGTACGAGGCGCACGGCGGACGGACAGCGGCGAGGATCACGGCGGCCTTCGAGTTCGACGGCGTGATCGAGACCGACCTGATCGAACGCGAGATCGAGCCGACAGCCCTGAGCGGCGTCTCGAACGGCGACGTCGAGGTCGAGCTCCGCGCGTTCCAGCTGGTGACGCTGCGGTTCCGCCGACCACGCCTCTGAGCGCGCAGCGCGCAGCAGCGGCGGCGAGCCGCGATCAGCCGGAGAACCGTCCCCAGGGGATGTCACGGCGCAGCGGCCTGCGCAGCGGGCGCTGCATGCGCGTCCACGCCGACACCTGCGTCACCTCGGCGACGGCGTCCGCTGCCTCCGTGGCATAGGCGTCGCTGACGACGGCGATGAGCGCCGCGAGCTCCTCGTCGGTCGCTGAGCCCCGGACGATCTCGAGCGTCGGCGGCTGCTCGTCTGCCTGGTCGCTCACAGCGGGATGTTCCCGTGCTTCTTCGGCGGCAGCTCCGCCCGCTTGCCGCGGAGTGAGCGCAGCGCCTTCGCGATCGAGACGCGGGTGTTCGCCGGCTCGATGATGCCGTCGAGCTCGCCGCGCTCGGCCGCGAGGAAGGGCGAGGCGACGTCGTACGTGTACTCGTTGGCGAGGCGCGTGCGGACGGCGGCGACGTCTTCGCCCGCCTCCTCGGCCTTCTTGATCTCGCCGCGGTACAGGATGTTGACGGCGCCCTGCCCGCCCATGACCGCGATCTCGGCGGTCGGCCAGGCGAGATTCACATCGGCGCCGAGCTGCTTGGAACCCATCACGATGTAGGCGCCGCCGTAGGCCTTGCGCAGGATGACGGTGACCAGCGGGACCGTCGCCTCGGCGTAGGCGTACAGGAGCTTCGCGCCGCGGCGGATCACGCCTTCCCACTCCTGGTCGGTGCCCGGCAGGTAGCCGGGCACGTCGACGAGCGTGACGATCGGGATCGAGAACGCATCGCAGAAGCGCACGAAGCGGCTGGCCTTCTCGCCGGCCTGGATGTTCAGGGTCCCAGCCATCTGCGACGGCTGGTTCGCGATGATGCCGACCGAGCGACCCTCGATGCGGCCGAAGCCGATCACGATGTTCGGCGCGAACAGCGGCTGCACCTCGAGGAAGTCGGCGTCGTCGACCACGTGTTCGATGACCGTCTTGATGTCGTATGGCTGGTTCGCGGAGTCCGGGATGATCGTGTTCAGCGTGCGATCGGCATCCGTCGTCTCGAACTCGAACACGCCCTCGTAGGACGGCAGCTCGGACATGTTGTTGTCGGGCAGGAAGCTGAGGAGCGTGCGCGCATAGTCGAGCGCATCGTCCTCGTCCTGCGCCAGGTAGTGCGCGACGCCGGAGCGGGTGTTGTGCGTGTGGGCGCCACCGAGCTCCTCCATGCCGACGTCCTCGCCGGTCACGGTCTTGATGACGTCGGGGCCGGTCACGAACATCTGGCTGGTCTTGTCGACCATGATCACGAAGTCGGTGAGGGCGGGGGAGTACACCGCGCCACCGGCAGCCGGGCCCATGATGATCGAGATCTGCGGGATCACGCCGGATGCCCGGGTGTTCAGCCGGAAGATCTCGCCGTACTTGCCGAGGGCCACGACGCCCTCCTGGATGCGGGCTCCGCCGGAGTCGAGGATGCCGATGCAGGGCATGCCGCCGGCGATGGCGAACTCCATGATCTTGATGATCTTCTCGCCGGCGACCTCGCCGAGCGAGCCGCCGAAGGTCGAGAAGTCCTGCGAGTACACGGCGACGGTGCGTCCGTGGATGGTCCCGACACCTGTGACGACGGAGTCGCCGTAGGGGCGGGAGCGATCCATGCCGAACGCGGTCGTGCGGTGCCGCACGTACTCGTCGAACTCGACGAAGCTCCCCGGATCGACGAGCAGCTCGATGCGCTCGCGGGCGGTCATCTTGCCCTTGGCGTGCTGCTTCTCCTTCGCCTTCGTTTCAGCGTCGACGACGGCTTCGGTGTAGCGAGCGCGCAGATCCGCGATCTTGCCGGCGGTGGTAAAGAGGTCGGGCTTGTCCGTCACGGATTCCACCCTAGCGTCGCTGCGGCGCGGTCTGTTGGATGCTCGGCACAACGGGTCGCGTGATCCTTTGGCGACTCCGGGGAGAGCGCACCGTCTGCGAGGGTCAGCGCGTGCGGTCTGTGACGTCGTCGCCGATGCCCGACGGCAGTTCGTGATCGCCCAGGGACTCCGAGGTGATCTCCGCACGGTCGTCGTCCCCGCCGCGAGATCGGCGCGTCGTCAGCGCACCGACCTTGCGACCGGCCCACCCGACGCCGCGGGCCGCCGTCCCGGCTGCGCCGGCGATGGCGTTCCCTGCGTAGCGAGCGCCGCGCAGCATCTGCAGCTCCATCTTCTCCGCACCGGGTACAGGCTCCAGCTCGAGCGGGAGATCGACCGGGGGTGCGCCGAACGCGCGGTGCGAGGTCGTGAGCACGCGGCGGCCGAGGATGTGGTTTCCGGCACCGCCGACCGCCGCGCCGACGCCGAACGGGAGCGCCTTGCCGATGAACGACGCGCCACCTCGTGCGGCGAACTGCTTCACGAACATGCTCTTCAGCTGGTCGACCAGCGGGCCGACCGCGGCACGAGGCAGCGACTTCGTCACGAGCTCGCCCCAGTACGACGAACGGTTGCCGCCGCGACCGGCGACCTGACCGGCGAGCTGACCGACCAGGTCGACGCCCTCCTTGCCGAGCATCAGCGTCATGACCAACGCGCGGGCACGATCGGGATTCGCGATCGCGATGCCGTGCACCTCGGCGACGGACTGTGCGAAGAGCGCGGTCGACTCCACGAATCCGAGCGTCTCGACGCCGGAGAGGGCGAGGGTGACGCCGGTCCCGATGCCGGGCACCACGGCGGTCGCGCCGACGGCTGCTCCACCGGTGGTGACGGCGGCGAGATAGCGCCGTTCGAGGATCCGGACGATCTCGGCCGGCGTCGCCTGCGGATTGCGGAGGCGGATGCTGCGGATGTGTGCGAGCACCAGCGGGCGCTGGATCGAGAGCACCCGATCGAGCCCGCGCACCATCATCGGATGCTCCGGAGACCCCGTCGGGGGCACACCCTTGTCCCACGGAGAGTCATCCGGGAGCGAGTGGATCTTGTGCACCTTGTCGGCCATGCACCGATCCTATGGATCCATGCCGCGAAAACGCCGGGAGCCGCATCCTCGAAAGGATGCGGCTCCCGGCGTTTCGATCGGGGAAGGCCCCTGATCAGACGAAGAGGTTCGCGCGCTCCAGGTCTTCGGCGAAGTCGACCTCGACCGCGTACAGGTCGGAGACGTCCATCGGCTCGAGGAGGAGTCCGTCCTCGGCGATCGCCAGCTCGAGACCGCGCTCGAAGTAGTCCTGGTCCTCGACGCGCTGCAGCTGGCGCATGAACGCCTTCTTGTTCGCAGCGGAGATGTAGTTGATGCCGACTGCCTCGCCGAGCCCGCCCTTGACGGTCTTGGACAGCTCGTTGATGAAGCCCTCGGCCGTGACCGTGTACTTCACCTCTTCGTCGCTGACCTTGGACGTGTTGACGGTGACGAACGACTGGTCGCGCTCGATGTACGCAGCCGCGCGGCCGAGGATCATCGGGTCGAAGACGACATCGCCGTTCATCCAGAGCACGCCGCTCCTGCCGGTCGCAGCCAGCGCGCGCAGGAGGCTCTTGGAGGTGTTGGTCTCGTCGTAGCGCTCGTTGTGCACGTAGTTCGCGGTGGGGAATGCATCGATGATCGTCTCGGCGCGGTAGCCGACGACGGCGGTGATGCGGGCGTCCGACCCGAAGGCGGCGCGGATGTTGTCGTGCTGCTGGCGCATGATGGTGCGTCCATCGCTCAGCTCGGTGAGCGGCTTCGGCAGGGCGCGTCCGAGGCGCGAGCCCATTCCGGCTGCGAGGATGACGGTCTGAAGAGTCACGAGTGCTCCTAAAAAAGAAAGTGTGTTCAGGGCCGGTTCACCGGCCGGACACTTCTTCGTGCCGAGTTCATGCTAGCGATCTCCGCTGGGAAGCCCCGGGGCAGAGGTGCCCTGTTGCCATTTCGTGATCGAGTACACACCCAACACCCAGGGTCGGACACCATGCGTCGTCCCGTCAAGAGATATCGCTCAGATCGCGCAGTCTGAAACCCTGCACCGCGAATTGTTGCGCGGACCCTCGGCTTGTCGTCACCCCTTGATACCGTAGAACGGTGACTTCCTCCCCTGACGACCGCACCGACCAGGTGGACGACCCTGTGACCCCGACGCCCGATGCGGATGCCTCCACGGCGAAGAAGACGCCGGTGAAGCGGAGCCCCGCGTCGACGACGAAGAAGCCTGCGGCGAAGGCGACCGGCGCTGCTCGCAAGGCTCCGGCTCGCAAGGCTCCGGCTCGCAAGGCTCCGGCTCGCAAGGCTCCGGCGAGCAGCACCACCGCTGCGCGCAGCGCTGCGAAGACTGCAGCCGAGACAGCCGCGCCGTCGACCGATGTCGTGATCGAGCCGGTGTCGGCTCCGGGCGCGACGCCCGCACACACGTCCGTCGCGAAGACCACGGCTGCGAGATCGACTGCGGCGAGGACGACTGCGGCCAAGTCGACTGCGGCCAAGTCGACGGCGGCGAAGACCGTGGCTGCGAAGAAGACTGCCGCTGCGTCGGCAGCCAAGAGCGGCGCAGGTACGACGAACGCTGCGAAGACCGCCGCTGCCCGCAACACGGCGGCGAAGTCGACCGCGGCGAACGGAACGGCCGCGAAGTCGACGGCGGCGAAGACCGCGGCAGCGAAGACGGCGGCGGCCAAGTCGGCCGCTGCGAAGACCACGGCGCGCACGACCGCCGCTCGGTCTGCCTCTGCCAAGACGTCAGCGGCACGGACGGCGGCGGCGAAGACCGCGGCCGCGAAGGCGGCAGCTGCGCAGGCAGCGGAGGAAGCCCGCCTGGCTGAGGAAGCCCGCCTGGCTGAGGAAGCCCGCCTGGCTGAGGAAGCCCGCGTGGCGGAACAGGCTCTCGCCACGGACGTGGTCGAAGATCAGACGGATGGCGTGGCGGATGTCCACGCCGAGACGGGGGCGTCCGTGATCGAGTCGACCGACGAATCCGAGAAGGTCGTCCCCGGCGCGGAGGCACCGGGTGCGATCGCTTCGGATGCCGTCCTGACGGCTGAGCCTGCGGTGCAGCCGGAGCCCGAGGTGCAGCCCGAGCCCGAGGTGCTGCCCGAGTCGGAGGTGGTGACTCAGCCCGAGGCGTCGCCGGAACCTGAGGCAGCCCCGAGCACTGCGGCGACGCGAGTCGTCGCCGAGGTCCCCGAGGGGACGACTGCCGACGCGATCAGCATCCGCGGTCTCGTGAAGCACTTCGGCGACAATCATGCGGTCGACGGGATCGACCTCACCGTGCCCGCCGGTTCGTTCTACGGCATCGTCGGACCGAACGGCGCCGGAAAGACCACCACGCTGTCGATCGTCGCCGGCCTGCTCCGCGCCGATGCCGGCAGCATCGCGATCTGCGGCATCGATCAGGCCGCACAGCCGCTCGCAGCCAAGCGGGTGATGGGCGTGCTGCCTGACCGCCTGCGCACGTTCGACCGCCTGACCGGAAGACAGCTGCTCTATTACTACGGACTCCTCCGCGGGCTCGAGTCGAGTGTGATCGAGAAGCGCACGGCCGACCTGGCCAGAGCGTTCGATCTCGGCGATGCCCTCAGTCGAGTGGTCTCCGACTACTCGGCCGGCATGACCAAGAAGATCATGCTCGCCGGAGCCATGATCCACTCGCCGCGGGTGCTGGTGCTCGATGAGCCGTTCGAGTCCGTGGACCCGGTGTCGTCCGCCGTGATCCTCGACATCCTCCGTGCATATGTCGCGCACGGCGGAACCGTGATCCTGTCGAGCCATGGCATGGATCTGGTCGAGCGCGTGTGCTCACGGGTCGCGATCATCGTCGGCGGCGAAGTGCTCGCCGAGGGCACGATCGACGAGGTCCGCGCAGGTCAGACGCTCGAGGCTCGTTTCGTCGAGCTCTCCGGCGGTATCGGAGAGGTGGAGGGACTCGAGTGGCTGCACATGTTCTCCGACTGAGGTTCGCACTCCTCATCGGGTCGTTGCGCGGCGAGCGTCGAGTTCGAACACTCATCACGTTCGCGGCCGTGATCGCGGTCACCGCCGCCGTCTGCATCGCCGTGCTCACGCTCGCCGATGCGCCGGTCGCCGCCGCGCGCACCGTCGCAGTGCTGGGCGGCGCCGCGATCCTGCTCGGCTTCCTCGTCGGCCCGATCCTCGTCGGCACGGTCGACCAACTCGATCCCCGTCGGTTCGCGGTGTTCGGGGTCGACGAGCGCCGGATGCCGTGGGTGCTCGTGCTGGCCTCCTTCGTGAGCGTGCCGAGTCTCGCGCTTCTCGCCGTCTACATCAGCGTGTGCGTCGTCGCGATCCAGGCCGGTGCGCCGTGGCTGCCGGCCGTGCTGGTGACCATCATCGGCGCGATCAGCACCGTCCTGATCGCGCGGATCGGGATGGCGCTCAACGCGCTCTTCCTCCCTGAGCGACGCTCGCGGGAGCTCACGGCGGTGTTCGCGCTCGCGCTCATCGTCGTCGCGTTCCCCGTCGCGGTCTTCTTCGCCTCCCTCCGGTGGGACGGACAGGTCCCCGCGTCGCTCCAGTCGCTCACCGGGGTCTTCGGAGCGAGTCCGCTCGCGGCAGCTCCTGGCTTCCTCTTCGCGTCGGCCGCCGGTGACACCGCAGCCGCCTGGACCAGCGGAATCATCGCCGTCGTCACCCTGGTCGCGCTCAGCGCGCTGTGGGCGTGGCTCGTGCGTCGGCTGCTCACGACCACCGAACGCCCCGTCACCGCGCGAGAGCGCACCGGGCTCGGCTGGTTCGGACTGCTGCCGTCGAATGCCTTCGGTGCGATCGCGTCGCGCAGCCTCGTCTACTGGCTCCGCGACCGCCGCTACATCATGAACATCATCGTGGTGCCGGTGGCCGGGGTGCTGACGGTGTTCCCACTGCTGGTCGCCGGCGTGCCCCTGGAGATCGCCGCGCTGATCCCGGTACCGGTGATGGCGCTGTTCTTCGGGTGGCTCCCGCACAACGACGTCGCCTACGACTCGACCGCACTCTGGACGCACGTCGCGAGCGGCGTGCGGGGCGTGCCCGACCGTCTCGGCCGCCTCGTGCCGGTCTTCCTGGTCGCGCTCCCGGTGCTCGCGATCGTGATCCCGCTCTCGCTGCTCACGATCTCCGACTGGCGTCTGCTGATGCCGCTGACCGGACTCGCCGCGAGCCTCCTGTTCTCCGCGCTCGGCATCTCGAGCATCGTCTCGGTGGTCGCACCGTATGCGGTGTCTCGCCCTGGCGACAGCCCGTTCCAGCAGCCGCAGCGTCCGACGTCGCGCGGTGCCTTCGGTCCCGCCGCCGCGTTCCTCGGTGCCATCGTCGTGAGCGCGCCCGTCATCTGGCTCTTCGGGGCCACGATCATCGAGGGCCCGCAGTTCGCGGTGGTCACGTTCTGGGTCGGCATCGGCATCGGGCTCGTCGTGCTCGCAGCGGGTGTCGCCCTCGGCGGCCGGATCTTCGAGCGCAGCGGTGAACGTCTGATGGAGTTCGTCGAGACGGCATGATCGAGCGCCCACGGGGCTGTCGGCGCGGCTAGACTCTCGGGATGAGTACTCCGCTGGACAGCCCCGATCAGGGCGGCGTGACAACGCTTGATCGCGAACTGGAAGAGCTTCTCCGCGAGGAGAACCTGGAGCCAGGGGACCACGAGCGATTCTCGCATTACGTCAAGAAGGACAAGATCCTCGAGTCGGCGATCACGGGCAAGCCCGTGCGCGCACTCTGCGGCAAGAAGTGGACTCCGGGGCGCGACCCCGAGAAGTTCCCGATCTGCCCCACGTGCAAGGAGATCTACGAGTCGATGATGAACTGACGGACGCAGTCCGACAGTTCAGGCGATGTCGGTGTAGACCGTCGGGATCGCCGGATCCGACTTGCTGAGCGCCAGCGCCCGCACCGGCAGCTCCTCGCGCACGCGCAGGTGATGCGCCCGTGCCGATGCGGTGCCCGGCGCACCTTCATACGACTCGTCGATGTCGCCCGCATCCATGAACGTCACCTGCAGCGGCCGACCTTCGACGTGCTCGGCCGGCGCGTCGAGCTGCTCGAAGCCGTCTGCGACCAGGATGGTCTCCGCGGCGGCCACGCCGTCCTCGAGCGTGCGGAACGCGGCCTTGCGCCCTCCATGCGATGCCTTGTCGGTCGAGGCCTTTGCGACGCCGACCCAGGAGCCGTCGGAGTCCTGTCGGGCCACGAGCTTGTAGACCATGCTCGCCGTGGGATACCCGGACCCGGTCACGACCGATGTGCCGACGCCGTATGAATCGACGGGGGATGCCGCGAGCGCGGCGATCGCGTACTCGTCGAGGTCGCTGGTCACGGTGATGCGCGTGCCGGTCGCTCCGAGCTCGTCCAGCTGCGCTCGCACCTCCCCGGCCACGATCGGCAGGTCGCCCGAGTCGATGCGGACCCCGCCGAGCCCGGTGCCGGCGACGCGGATGGCCGTCTCGACGCCGGTCCGGATGTCGTAGGTGTCCACGAGCAGTGTGGTGCCAGGACCGAGACTGTCGACCTGGGCCTGGAACGCCTGCTCTTCGGTGTCATGCAGCAGCGTCCATGAGTGCGCAGCAGTGCCCATGGTCGGGATGCCCCATCGGCGGCCGGCCTCGAGGTTGCTGGTCGCCTTGAACCCGGCGATGTACGCGGCGCGGGCCGCTGCGACGGCCGATTGCTCGGCTGCCCGGCGAGAACCCATCTCGGCGAGCGGACGCTCGCCGGCGGCGATGCTCATGCGAGACGCGGCGGTGGCGACCGCGGAGTCATGGTTGAGCACGCTCAGCGCGAGCGTCTCGAGCACCACGGCATCGGCGAACGTCCCCTCGACCGTGAGGATCGGGGAGCCGGGGAAGTACAGCTCGCCCTCGCGGTAGCCCTTGACCGACCCGGTGAAGCGGTACTTCTCGAGGTAGGTGAGGGAATCGGCATCCACGATGTCGTTGTCGCGCAGGAAGCGCAGCTCGTCGTCGCCGAACCGGAAGTCGCGGATGAGGCTGAGCAGCCGTCCGGTGCCCGCCACGACGCCGAATCGGCGCCCGCCGGACAATCGTCGGGAGAACAGCTCGAAGACACTCGGACGAGACGCAGTGCCATCGCGGAGTGCGGCCGCGAGCATCGTGAGTTCGTAGCGATCGGTGAGCAGCGCCGTCGACGTGGTCATGCGCTCAGCTTAGTGAGCGTCGCGATGCATGACCTGCTCGCACGCGACTAGGCTGGTGAGTCATGAACGACGCACCGATCGGGATCTTCGACTCAGGCGTCGGCGGGCTCACGGTGGCCAGGGCCATCCGCGCTCAGCTGCCCCGCGAATCGTTCGTCTACATCGGCGACACGGCGCACTCGCCCTATGGGCCCAAGCCCATCGCCGACGTCCGACGATACTCGCTCGAGGTGCTCGACACCCTGGTCGACCAGGGCGTGAAGATGCTCGTGATCGCGTGCAACACCGCCTCGGCCGCGATGCTGCGGGACGCACGCGAGCGCTATGACATCCCGGTGGTCGAGGTCATCGGGCCGGCGGTGCGACGCGCGGTGTCCACGACGCGCAACGGCCGCGTCGGTGTGATCGGCACAGTCGGCACGATCGGCTCCCGCGCCTATCAGGACATGCTCGAGGTGAATGAGCGGCTGCAGGTCTTCACCGCCGCGTGCCCGCGCTTCGTCGAGTTCGTCGAGGGTGGCATCACCGGCACGCCAGAGGTCCTCGAGATCGCCGAACAGTACCTCGCTCCGTTGCGGGAGGCGGAGGTCGACACACTCGTGCTCGGCTGCACGCACTATCCGTTCCTGCGCGGCGCGATCAGCTACGTCATGGGGGAGGGCGTCACGCTCGTCTCCAGTGACGACGAGACGGCCGGCGACGTCTATCGCCAGTTGGTCCGTGGCGACCTCCTGGCCTCGCCCGGTGCCGTGGCGACCTACGTCTACGAGGCGACCGGCGACTCCACCGTCGAGTTCACGGCCCTCGCCAACCGTCTCATGGGCCGCGAGGTCCGTGACGTGCAGCTCGTGCAGACCGGCGTCATCACGCTTCCGCACGCGCTCCCTGAACCGCACTGACCCGACGCACCGCTCACCCGAACCCTCACCCCCCCCGAACGAAGGACTCCCATGACCGACATCGTCCGTGCCGACGGCCGCTCCACCGATCAGCTCCGCGAGATCACGATCGAGCGGGGCTGGAGCGCGCACGCCGAGGGCTCTGCCCTGATCAGCTTCGGCGGCACGAAGGTGCTGTGCACGGCGTCGTTCACGAACGGCGTGCCGCGCTGGCTCACCGGCAAGGGCAAGGGCTGGGTCACGGCCGAGTACTCGATGCTCCCGCGCGCCACGAACAGCCGCAACGACCGTGAGAGCGTGAAAGGTCGCATCGGCGGCCGCACGCACGAGATCTCGCGCCTGATCGGCCGCGCCCTTCGCGCAGTGGTCGACACGAAGGCACTCGGCGAGAACACGATCGTGATCGACTGCGACGTGCTGCAGGCCGATGGCGGCACGCGCACCGCTGCGATCACCGGCGCCTACGTCGCGCTCGCGGATGCGATCGAGTGGGGCCGCGAGAAGAAGTTCATCGGCAAGAACGCGACGCCGCTGCGCGACTCGGTCGCCGCCGTCTCGGTCGGCATCATCGACGGCGAGCCCATGCTCGATCTGGCATACGTCGAGGATGTGCGCGCCGAGACCGACATGAACATCGTCGTGACCGGTCGCGGGCTGTTCGTCGAGGTGCAGGGAACCGCCGAAGGCGCACCCTTCGACAAGCGCGAACTCGATGCGCTGCTCGACCTCGGCGTCGCCGGCTGCGCGACGCTCAAGGATCAGCAGCTGGCGGCGCTGGCAGGCGAGTGATGAAGGTCGTCCTCGCGACGCACAATCCGCACAAGGTCGCGGAGTTCCAGCAGATCGTCGCGATGGCGCGGCCTGATCTCGAGGTCGTCGGCTACGACGGCCCCGAGCCCGTCGAGGACGGAGTCACATTCGCGGAGAATGCCCTGATCAAGGCCCGCGCCGCGGCAGCTCACACCGGGCTCGCTGCGCTGGCCGACGACTCCGGCATCTGCGTGGACGTGCTCGGCGGTTCGCCCGGCGTGTTCTCGGCCTACTGGGCCGGGCAGAAGAAGGATGCCGCGGCGAACCTGGAGCTGCTCCTCGACCAGCTCCAGGACATCGCCGACCCGCACCGTACCGCTCACTTCACCTCGACGATCGCGCTCGTGACAGCAGACGGAGCCGAGCACGTCGTGGTCGGCGACTGGCCGGGACGGCTCGCGCACGCCGCCTCCGGCGGCGGTGGCTTCGGCTACGACCCGATCTTCATCCCGGACGGTCAGCCGGCTGACGAGGAGCGCACGGTCGGTGACTTCACGGCCGAGGAGAAGCAGTCGCAATCGCACCGTGCGAGGGCGTTCGCCGAGCTCGTGCCGTTGCTCACCGCGCTCTGATCCGACACCCCGGCGGCGCTGCAGCATCCTGCTGCTGAGCCTGAGAATCGTTCCTGTTATCGACTAGCCGAAATCGCCCTTCACCGGGGGATACCCGGTCTAGCCTTGGGGGCATGCACGATCACGCTCCCGCCGCCGGCGGCATCCGTTCCGCAGGGCACCGACGTCTGCTGACGATCTCGCTGTGCCTCACCGCGACGATCATGCTGGTGCAGGTCGTCGGAGCGATCCTCACCGGATCCCTCGCGCTCCTCGCCGATGCCGCGCACATGTTCACCGACGCCTCGGCGCTCGTGATCGCGCTGATCGCCGCAGCGGTCGCCGCGCGTCCGGCCGATGATCGTCGAACCTTCGGATACCAGCGCGCCGAGGTGTTCGGCGCGCTGATCAACGCCGTCATCCTGATCCTGCTCGCCGGCTGGGTGGGCTTCGAGGCGGTCACGCGGCTGCTGAATCCGAGCGATGTCGAGGTCGCTGGCCCGCTCATGCTCGTGGTGGCTGTGATCGGCCTGTTGGCCAACGCCGTCTCGATGTGGCTGCTCAGCCGCGCGCAGCGCACGAGCATCAACGTCAGAGGCGCCTACCTCGAGGTCATGGGCGACCTGATCGGATCGGCTGCTGTCATCGTCGCAGCGATCGTGATCGTCGTGACCGGCTGGATGCCCGCTGACGCGATCGCCTCGATGTTCATCGCCATCATGATCATCCCTCGCGCGATCTCCCTGCTCCGCGAGGTGTTCTCGGTGCTGTCGGAGTCGGCGCCGAAGGGGACGGCCGTCAGCGACATCCGCCAGCACCTGCTCGACTACGAAGGCGTGACCGGGGTGCATGACGTGCACGTCTGGCAGCTGACCCGTGGTGCGCCCGTGTTCAGTGCGCACGTGAGCGTCGATCCGACGCTGCTCGCCGACGGCGGCTCGCCGAAGCTGCTCTCCGAGATGCAGGCGTGCCTCGCCGACCATTTCGACGTCGAGCATTCGACGTTCCAGATCGAGCCGGCCGAGCAGTCCGACTGCGAGCCGCACCACGCCTGACCGGCCCTCGCCGGTCCCGGTCACGGTTCGCGCACGACCTCGTCGGGCGACTTGTCAGCGCGAAGCCCGCGCCACCGAGCATGCCGCAGCACGCCGTCAGGGGTCCAGTTGGCGAACTCGACCTCGCCGACGAGTTCCGGTCGCACCCACAGCGCGTCTGACGCATCGAGCGCAGGCACGCCGTCGAGGGGGGCGTCGTTCGTGCGCAGTGGCTCGAGCCGCGTCTGCAGGTCGCGCAGCGTTCGCTCGCTGAATCCCGTGCCCACCCGCCCGACGTAGCGCAGCTCGCCGCCGGGCGTCTCCGCGACGGCGAGCAGCAGCGAGCCGATGCTGCCCTCCCGATCTCCCTTCCCAGGACGGATGCCGACGATCACGCCCTCCTGCATGCGGGTGTGCTTGAGCTTGAGCCAGCCGGGGGAGCGGATGCCGGGTCGGTACCGCGAGTCCGGATCCTTCACGACCACGCCCTCGAGGCCGAACTCGTCGCTGGCCGCGAGCGCGGCGTCCAGGTCGTCGAACACCGGCGGGATGCGCACGGGCGCGTCGAGGTCGCCGGCGAGGTCCTGCAGCAGCGTTCGACGCTGGCGCAGGGGCATGGCGGTGAGGTCATGTCCGTCCAGGCGGAGCAGGTCGAACAGCAGGTACACGATCGGGGTGCGGACGACCTCGCGTTCGATCTCCCGAGGCCGGGTCAGATGCATCCGGTTCTGCAGCAGCGAGAAGCTCGGTCGCCCGTGCGCGTCGAACGCCACGACCTCGCCGTCGACGATCGCGTCATCGACCGGAAGGAACGGGGCGCCATCGGCGGTGAGCTCCGGGTACCGGGCGGTGATGTCCGTGCCGCTGCGGGCGTGCAGCTGCATCCGTCCATCGCTCCAGGTGCCCATCGCGCGGATGCCGTCCCACTTGACCTCGACCCACGACGGTGTGCTGAGGCTGCGCGCTCGTCCTGGTGTGCCGTGCTCGGCGAGCATCGGTGCGAGTGACGGGAGGGTGGCGCCGGGTGCCGGAGCTCCGCTCGGACGCGGGCGGTGCGTCCTGGCCGGGTGCGATGGGCTCGTCGGGGGAGCGGCCGCGACGCCCGCATCCGCCGTGTGCAGCGATGCCAGCGGGTCGATGCCGTCTGCGGCGCGGGCGAGCACCTCATCGAGATCGAGCTGGGCGAGGTCGGGGTCGTCGAGTTCCGCCCAGGTGCGGGGTGCCGCGACCCAGGGCTGCGCTCGTCCGCGGAGGGAGTACGGCGAGATCGTGGTCTTCTTGCCGTTGTTCTGGCTCCAGTCGAGGAAGACCTTGCCGCCGCGCACCGCTTTCGTCATGGTCGCCGTCGCGAGATCGGGATGCTCGCTCTCGATCAGGCGGGCGATCTCCTTCACGACCGCGGAGATCTCATCGCTCGTCTGCTCGCCCGGCAGTGCGGCATACAGGTGGATGCCCTTCGACCCGCTCGTCACCGGGAGCGGATCGAGCCCCATGTCGGTGAGGATGCCGCGCGCGATGCGGGCGACCGCCGCGCACTGCGCGAGGTCCACGCCGGGCCCTGGGTCGAGATCGAGCACGAGGCGGTCGGGTCGGCCGGGAAGACCGTCCGGTGTGAAGCGCCACTGCGGTACGTGCAGCTCGATCGCGGCGACCTGGGCGAGCCACACCAGCGTCGGCACGTCATCGACCAGCGGATACTCCTTCGGGCCGTCGGAGTGCTGGATCGCCTGGCGGGGTATCCACTCCGGAGCCCCGCGCTCGAGCTGCTTCGTGAAGAAAGCGTCTGCCGGAGCATCCGCCGTCCCGACGCCCTCGACCCAGCGCTTGCGGGTGACCGGGCGTCCGGCGAGCAGTGGCAGCAGGAGCGGAGCGATCGTCGAGTAGTAGGCGAAGATCTCGCCCTTCGTGGTGCCGCTGTCGGGGTAGACGACCTTGTCGAGGTTCGTCACACGCAGTCGACGGTCGTCGACCCGCACGATCTGCTCGTCTGCCGCCATGACGCCAGGCTACTGTCCGTTGCGCTGCGGCACGCGAAGGCACTGCGTCAAGGGCTGGCCGCGGAGGTCGCGGCTGGTGTTCACTGGTGTCATGAGGACGATCTGGAAGGGCGCACTGACCTTCGGGCTGGTGAACGTGCCGGTGAAGGTGTACTCCGCGACGGAGGACCACGACGTACCGCTGCACCAGGTGCACGAGAAGGACGGCGGACGCATCCGCTATCAGCGCACCTGCGAGGTGTGCGGCGAGACCGTCGCCTACGCCGACATCGATCGGGCCTACGTCGACGAGGGCACCACGGTCGTGCTCACGAAGGAGGACCTCGATTCGCTCCCTGCGGAGAAGAGCCGGGAGATCGACGTCGTCGAGTTCGTGCCATCAGAGCAGGTCGACCCGCTGACGCTCGACAAGCCGTATTACCTCGAGCCCGACTCCAAGTCGCCGAAGGCGTACGTGCTGCTGCGCAAGACGCTCGAGCAGACGGACCGCACCGCGATCGTGCGCTTCACGCTGCGACAGAAGACCCGGCTCGCCGCGCTGCGCGTACGCGGCAAGGTGCTCGTGCTGCAGACGCTGCTCTGGGCCGACGAGGTGCGCGAGGCCGACTTCCCCGCGCTGCACGAGGACGTGCGGATCTCGAAGAAGGAGCTCGAGATGTCGGCATCCCTCGTCGAGAGCTACTCCACCGATTTCGATCCGGAGGAGTTCGTCGACGAGTACCAGAAGGAGCTGCGAACGCTCATCGACGCGAAGATCGAGGCCGGCGACAGCTTCGACGTCTCGGAGACCTTCGCCGACGAGGATGCCGTGCCCAAGGGCGGCGAGGTCATCGACCTCATGGAGGCGCTGCGTGCGAGCGTTGCGCGCTCGAAGGAGAAGAAGTCGACCGAGGGCACGAAGAAGCCCGCGACGAAGAAGAGCGCCAGCTGACGCGCTCGCCGACCGGCGTCAGTGCTTGCCGTCGCCGTCGAGGTCGGGAGCCCGGTCGAACACCTCGGTGTCGAGCACGAGCTCTTCGGCTTCGGCGGCATCCGTGACGACGTCTTCGCCCTCGGCAGCGGCCTTCTTCGCCTTGTACCGCTCGGAGAAGTAGTGCCAGAGCGTGATGAGTGCCGTGCCGCCGACGGCAGCCAGGAGGATCAGGTCGATGTAGCTCTCGACGAACGCGGCGACGGGTGGGATGAAGCCGATCGCGTAGCCGAACATCGTGAGCCCGAAGCCCCAGAGGATTGCGCCGATGAGGTTGTAGAGCGTGTACTTGCGCCACGGCATGTGGCCGACGCCCGCCGCGACGGGAGCGAACGTTCGCACGATCGGCACGAACCGGGCGAGGATGACGGTGATGCCGCCGAAGCGCTCGAAGAACGCGTTCGTGCGCTCGACGTTCTTCTTGCTGAAGAGACCCGATTCCTTCCGCTCGAAGATCGCGGGTCCGCCCTTGTGGCCGATCACGTAGCCGACCTCGCCGCCGACGAACGCGGCGAGTCCGATCAGCAGCGCGACGATCCAGACGTTGATGCCGAAGACGCCGTGCTCGGATGCGCCGATCGGATGCGAGAGCAGCCCCGAGATCACCAGGAGCGTGTCGCCGGGCAGCAGGAAGCCGACCAGCAGGCCGGTCTCGGCGAAGACGATGAAGCACACGACCAGGAGCGCCCACGGACCAGCCGCGCCGATGATCGTCTGGGGGTCGAGCCAGGGGATGAGTGCTGTCGGTGCGTGCATCATCGATTCGAACACTGAGGATTCCCGTCGGTCGTGACTGGTCGGCGGATTGCGGTGCGGATGCCGCAGCATCCGTCGTGCGGAAGGTGGGACTTGAACCCACACGCCCTGGGGCACAGGAACCTAAATCCTGCGTGTCTGCCAATTCCACCACTCCCGCGCGGTGGTCTCATTCTACTGACCGCCGGGTCAGTGATTCTGGGGATCGGCCCGCAGTTGCGGGGCCGACGTCTCGGGGCCATCGCGGCTGTGGATAACTTCCACGCCGCGGCGGGTGATCTTGCGAGGATGCTCGGGTGAATCCTCCCTCCGCTGCTGTCGCCGATCGCGTGCGTATGCGACTGCGGGCCGAGCACACGGATCCGTCGATGGTGCCGGATGCTGCTCGGCGGGTGGCGCTGTCAGAGGTCCGTCGTCACAACGACATGGCGCTCGCCCGTGGTGAGGAGCTCATCGCCGACGAGGCCGAGTGCGTGCGCGACGTGCTCGCGGCGGTGACGGGGTTCGGGGCGTTGCAGCCGCTGCTCGACGACCCGGAGATCGAGGAGATCTGGGTGAACGGCCCAGGGCAGGTGCACGTCGCCAGGGGAGGCGTAGCCGCACGCGTGGATCTGCGGCTGACCGAGGGGACGCTGCGGGATCTGGTGGAGCGGATGCTGCAGTCCTCGGGGCGTCGCGTCGACATCGGCCAGCCGTTCGTCGATGCCTCGCTGCCGGACGGCTCGCGCCTGCATGTCGCGATCGCGGATGTCGTGCGGGGCTCGTGGGCGGTGAACATCCGCAAGTTCCTTCCGCGATACCGGACGCTGGAGGCGTTGACCGCCCAGGGAACGATGCCGGCGGAGGTCGCGGAGCTGCTGCGCGCGGCGATGCTGGACGGGCGAAGCGTCATCGTGTCCGGCGCGACGCATGCGGGCAAGACGACGCTGCTCGGCGCGCTGCTGCAGGCGTGCGCGCACGAGCAGCGGATCATCACGGTGGAGGAGACGTTCGAGCTCGCTGTCGATGGCCCGGATGTCGTCGCTCTGCAGGGACGGCAGGCGAGCATCGAGGGCACCGGCGAGATCACGCTCCGACGACTCGTCAAGGAGGCGCTGCGCATGCGGCCCGACCGGCTCGTGGTCGGCGAGGTCCGCGACGCGGAGGCGCTCGACCTCGTGCTCGCGCTGAACACCGGCGTGCCCGGCGCGGGCACCGTGCACGCGAACTCGGCGTCCGAGGCGCTCGACAAGCTCACGATGCTTCCCCTGCTCGCCGGGAGGAACATCGACAGGGCGTTCATCGCCCCGGCGCTCGCGTCGGCTGTCGGACTCGTCGTGCACTGCGCACGCGAATCGAGTGGCGCGAGGCGCGTGCAGGAGGTGATCGCCCCGACCGGACAGATCGTCGACGGGCGCATCGTCACTCGGGTGCTCTACTCGGCTGCGCTCACGGTGGTCGGAGAAGGCGCCGATGTCCCGGTCCGCGTGCGCAGGCGCGCCGATGAGGTGGCGTCGTGAGAGTGATGCTCGGCGCGCTCCTCGCGGCCGGGGTGCTGCTGAGCCTGTCGCCGTGGATGTGGCCGCGTGCTGCACGGGGAGCGACGATCGAGCGTCGTGGCCCGCTCGCTCGCCTCCGCGAAGAAGCGGGCCTCGGATCGCTCACGCAGCGTGCGCTGCTGAGCCTGATCGCCGCGACAGCGCTCGCCGCGGCATCCGTCGTCTGGCTCCTCACCGGCCTCCCCGTGCTCGCTGTGCTGGCTGCGATCGCCGGCGGATCAGCGCCGGTGATGTTCCTCCGCGGGCGGAGGGTCCGGCTGCGGCGTGTCCGCAGGCAGCTGTGGCCCGACGTGTGCGACCTGCTGGTCGCCTCGATCCGTGTCGGGCTCTCGCTGCCGGACGCCGTCGCGGGGCTCGGCGAGTCGGCCCCCGCTGCACTGCGTCCGGCGTTCGTGGTGTTCGCCCGCGATCTGCAGGCCACCGGCCGCTTCGAGTCGAGTCTCGACCGGCTCAAGACCACGCTCGCAGACCCGATCGGCGACCGCATCATCGAGACCCTCCGAATGGCGCGGCAGGTCGGCGGTACCGAGCTCACCACGGTGCTGCGAGCGCTCTCGACGTCGGTGCGAGCGGACGCCGCACTGCGAGGCGAGGTCGAGGCACGGCAGTCGTGGATCCGCGGGGCAGCTGTGCTCGGTGCCGTGGCGCCGTGGGTCATCCTCGGACTGCTCGTGATGCGCCCGGAGGGTGCGTCGGCGTACGGGACTCCCGAAGGGGTGCTGGTGATCTGCGTCGGCGCCGCGATCTCGGTCGTCGCCTTCCGCATCATGATCAGGATCGGGCGGCTTGCCGAACCGCGACGGTGGTTCGGATGAACGCGATCTCGGCTGCGGCCACCGCAGTGCTCATGGGCGGGATCTTCGCCGGCGGTGTGCTGCTCCTCCTCGCGGCTGTCCCCTCGTGGCGGGCGGCATCACTGGTGTCGAGGATCGCCCCGTATGTGCGCGACGTCGTGCCGGACGAGCGGCTACCTGATGACGTACTCCCCATGGCCGGGGTGCTGCCGACGACGGGCGTCGCGCCGTGGCGCTGGGCGAAGTCGGCGTTCGAGGGGGCGATCGGCGGGGGAGAGGCACTCCGGCTCCGACTGGCGCAGGCGGGGTCGCGGACCGAGCCGTCGACGTTCCGTGCCAGGCAGCTCGGGTGGATCCTCGTCGGCATCGGGTCAGGGGCCGCGGTGGTGATCGTGCTGGTGCTCACGGGGCAGATGACGCCGCCGATCGTGCTGGTCCCCGTTCTCGCGGGTGGCATCGCCGCGGCCGTGTACGACATGCAGCTGTCGGCGAGAGTCGCGTCGCGACGAGCGCGGCTCGCTGATGAACTGCCGACGATGCTCGAGTTCCTCTCACTGTGTCTGTCAGCGGGTGAAGGGCTGCTGGACTCATTGCGGCGGGTGACCGGTGTCGGCTCGGGGGAACTCGTCGGTGAGCTGCGACAGGTCGTGCTCGCGGTCGGCACGGGGTCTCCGCTCGCCGACGCACTGGGCGAGATGGCGGCGAGACTGCAGCTCCCCGGCCTCACGCGCGCCGTCGACCAGGTCGTCGCAGCGTTGGAGCGCGGAGCGCCGCTCGCCGGCGTGCTGCAGGCTCAGGCCGGCGATGCCCGTGAAGACGCCAAGCGCACCCTGATCGAACAGGCCGGCCGCAAGGAGATCCTGATGCTCCTGCCACTCGTGTTCCTGATCCTCCCGCTGTCCGGACTGTTCGCGATCTACCCCGGACTCTTCATCCTGCGTCTCGGCATCATCTGAGCGCCCACGAAAGGAACGACATGACCACGCTTCGACGCCGGAACGACATCTCCGCCTGGACCAGGGCGCTGGTCGACGACGAGGCCGGGGACGTGCCGGGCTGGGTGCTCGTGACCTTGATGACCGCCGGGCTCGTCGTCCTCATCTGGGCGGTCGCTGGCCCAGCCCTCTCGGCGCTGTTCGAGCAGGCGATCCAGCGGGTGTCCGGACTCTGATGCGCCGGCCGCTGCCGCTGGGGGACGAACGCGGGTCGAGCCCCGTGGAATTCCTGCTGGTCGGCACGCTGCTCACCATCCTCACCCTCGCCGTGCTGCAGCTCGCCTTCGCGGTCTACGTCCGCAACGTCGTGCACGATGCAGCGGTGGAGGGCGCGTACCACGCTGCGCTCGCCGATACCGGGCTCGACGAGGGCGCAGAGCGCACGCGGGACGTGATCACGCGCGCGGTGGGTGCGAGCTATGCCGAGGAGATCACCGTCGGCAGGTCGACACGTCTGGGGTATCCGACGATCGATGTGCGAGTGCGCACGACGCTGCCCGTGATCGGACTCCTCGGAGTCCCCCGCGTCTGGGAGGTGGAAGCGCATGCGCCGGAGGAGAGCCTGGGTGACGGATGACGAGGGCTCGGCCGCGCTCGAGTTCATCACCGTCGGCGTGATCCTGCTGGTGCCGCTGGTCTACCTGGTCATCGTGCTCGGGACGGTGCAGGAGCAGGCGTTCGGCGTCGAAGCCGCTGCGCGGCACACGGCGCGAGCGATCGCGATGGCGCCCGATGCCGAGGCCGCCGCTGCGCGGAGCGACGCAGTGCTGGAGGGCGTGATCGGCGAGTACGCGATGGATGCCGGCTCAGTGCAGACAGGAGTGGTGTGCGTGCCGGCCGGAGCCGCGTGCCCCGCCGCGGGGACGACCGTGATCGTGACCGTCGCCACACGCGTGCGCCTGCCGTTCGTGCCCGCGGTGTTCGGCCTCGACCGTGCATTGTCGATTCCGGTGGAGGCGTCTGCGTCGCAGAAGGTGTCGCGGATGTGGGGGGGATGACCGTGCGCGATCATCCCCAGAACGATGACGAGGGCAGCGTGCTGCTGCTCATCATCGGCTACGTGCTGCTCGCGCTGGCCGTGCTCTTCGTCTGCGTGTGCGCCACAGACCTCTACCTCGCGCAGAAGCGCATCGACTCGCTCGCGGATGCGGCGGCGCTCGCCGGAGCCGACGGGTTCACCCTGGTCGTCGACGGCGAGAACGTGCGGGCCGAGCTGAGTGACGACGGCGTGCGCGCTCAGGCTCAGGCGCTGTGGGCGGCGCTGCCGCGCGACGCCGAGCTCGTGTCCGCGGACACCCCCGATGGGGTCTCGGCGCGCGTCACGGTGTCGACACAGTGGATGCCGCCGCTCATCGCGCCGTTCGTGCCCGAGGGAGTGCGGCTGGAATCGACGGCGACGAGCCGCACGGCGCTGCAGTGAGCTCGGACCCCGAGTCGGGTCGCCGTCAGCCTCGCGCCTGCAACCGCTCCAGCAGCCCGCGCAGCCGCGGGGCGAGCTGTTCCGGCGCCTCGGCTGGCAGCGCGTCGACCGGCCACCAGCGCACGTCGGCGGATTCGTCACTCACCGTGAGGGCGAGCTCGGGGTCGGCGATCATCGCCACTCCGATGTCGAAATGCGAGGCGCAGCGCCCGAATCTCGACGAGAGCGCGTGATGGTCGAGGTCGTAGAGCAGGGGAGTGGTCGGCACCGCGGCGATCCCGGTCTCCTCGCGCAGTTCACGCAGCGCGGCATCCGTCACCGACGCATCGCCGTCTTCCATGTGACCGCCGGGCTGCACCCAGAACCGTCCCTTGCCGTGGAACACGAGCAGCGTCCGCGTCAGAGTCTCGTCGAACACGACGGATGATGCCGTCGCATGGTGCGGTCCGGACTCGCGCGACACCGGACCCGAGTCGTCGCCGAAGGTGTCGGCGAAGTCCGCCTGCATCTCCCGCTCACGGTCCGACTGCGGCACGAGCTCGGCGACGAGCCGCTGCACCTCGGTCGACAGCATCCGACTCATCGTCCGTCCTCGTCCGGCTTGACCCTCGGCACGAACCGAGGGATCCATCGGATGAACCCGAGCGCGCCGACGATGCCGACGACGCCCATCGTGGCGGCGGCGATCGGGAGCGAGGCGATGGCGACGATCCCGGAGATCGCGAGCGGGGCGATCGCGCCGCCGGCGTCCGTCAGCGTGCGCCACGAGCCGAGGAACGGCGCGGGGTCGCGCTTGGGCGCCACGTCAGCGCCGAGGGTCAGCAGGATGCCGCTGGACAGCCCGTTGCCGACGCCGAGCACAGCGGCGAACATGCCGTACCAGAGCACCGCGGCGTCGACATCGTGCGAGACGGAGAGGGCGAAGAACCCGGCACCCATCAGCACCATCGCTGGCATCGCCGCCCAGAGCCGGCCGAAGCGGTCCATGACCTGGCCGCTGGCGTAGAACAGGGCGAAGTCGATCGCACCCGAGATGCCGACCACGAGCGCGATCGTCGAGGCGTCGAGGCCGAGCGACAGGCCCCACAGCGGCAGCATCACCTGGCGAGCCGAGCGCATGGCCGACAGCGAGGCGGCAGCGAGGCCCAGTCTGCCGAGCACCGAGCGCTGCTGCCACATCGTGCGGAAGACGCCGATGCGCTCGATCGTCGAGATCGATCCGCTGACGGGTTCGCCGGAGTCCTCGAGGAACGGCCTGGTCGACGGACGCGTGATCGGCGGGTTCTTCTTCTCGGGGTCGGGGCCGAACAGCACGAGCAGCACCATCACGACCAGGCAGCCGAGGAAGAACCAGATCGCCGCGGCCTCCGCGCCGAACAGCTGCAGGAGGCCGGCGGCCACGAACGGTCCGATGAAGATGCCGAGGCGGAAGCTGCCGCCCAGCAGCGACAGGGCACGGGCGCGCACCACGAGCGGCACGCGCGTCGTCATGAACGCATGCCGGGCGAGGCCGAAGGCCGCAGCGCAGAACCCGAGCAGGAAGACGGATGCCGCAAGCACGCCGATGGACGGAGCCACCAGCATCCCCGCGGCTGCGGCCATCGAGATCACGCCGGCGATGACCATCGTGAAGCGCTCACCGATGCGGGCGACCGCCCAGCCGGCCGGCAGATTGCCGCACAGCTGGCCGACGACGAGCGCCGAGGCCACGAGTGCGGCAGCCGCCACGTCGGCGCCCATCCGCGAGGCGATCACCGGGATGAGCGGGATCACCGCGCCCTCGCCGAGGGAGAACAGGACCGTCGGCAGATACACCATCGGCCCGAACTGTCTCAGAACCGTCGATGCGCCACTCACGCTTCGAGGCTACCCCCGCGTCCGGCATGTCCTGTCCGGCCGGTCGCGTGCCGTCTGAGAACGCAGGCAGCACCCGGCCGCCGGGCAGGATAGGCTCGGATATCATGCTCGAACTTGATCTTTCCGCCGAAATCCAGGCGCTCAGGCACACCTTCGGCGACATCAGCGAGGTCGTCGACGTCAACCGACTGCGCGAGGACATCGCGCGACTCAGCGAGGAAGCCGGTGCCCCCGACCTCTGGGACGACACCGAGAACGCGCAGAAGGTGACCAGCGCCCTCAGCCACCGGCAGTCCGAGCTCGCCCGCATCACCGGCATCGCCCAGCGTCTCGACGACCTCGAGGTGCTGATCGGTCTCGCGAACGAGATGGGCGACGAGGACTCCGCGGTCGAGGCGCGTGCCGAGCTCACGGCGCTCACCGATCTGATCAACCAGCTCGAGGTGCAGACCCTGCTCGACGGCGAGTACGACGAGCGTTCAGCGATCATCACGATCCGCTCCGGAGCCGGCGGCGACGACGCGACCGACTTCGCCGAGATGCTCATGCGCATGTACCTGCGCTGGGCCGAGCGCCACAAGTACCCGGTCAAGGTCATGGACACGTCCTACGCCGAAGGCGCCGGCATCAAGTCCGCGACGTTCGAGATCGACGCCCCGTACGCGTTCGGCACGATCTCGGTCGAGGCCGGCACGCACCGTCTCGCCCGCATCAGCCCGTTCGGCTCCGCCGACAAGCGCCAGACGTCGTTCGCCGCCGTCGAGGTCATCCCGCTGATGGAGGAGGCGACCGAGGTCGACATTCCGGAGAACGACATCCGCGTCGACGTCTTCCGCTCCTCGGGCCCCGGTGGGCAGTCGGTCAACACGACCGACTCGGCCGTCCGCCTCACGCACCTCCCGACCGGCATCGTCGTCTCGATGCAGAACGAGAAGTCGCAGATCCAGAACCGCGCAGCCGCGATGCGCGTGCTCCAGACCCGCCTCCTGCTGCTGCAGAAGGAGCAGGAAGCCGCGAAGAAGAAGGAACTCGCGGGGAACATCACCGCGAGTTGGGGCGACCAGATGCGCTCGTACTTCCTCTATGGACAGCAGCTGGTGAAGGACCTGCGCACGGGCCAGGAGTCGGGGAACCCGGCTGCCGTGTTCGACGGCGACCTCGACGACTTCATCTCCGCCGGCATCCGCTGGCGCAAGCGTCCGACCGACGACTGATCGTCGTGCGATGCAGAAGGCCCCGGGAGCGTTGAACTCCCGGGGCCTTCTCGTTCGGTGGGATTCAGCGATCCGCGCCCTCGAGGGTGCCGGTCACGTCGTCGTAGCTGAAGACGATGCAGTGGACAGTGCGGTCGTCCATTCGGTTCCACGACATCTGGGTCGGCCAGTAGGTGTAGAAGTCGAGTTCGGACTGCTCGTAGGACATGCCGACGAACCCCTCGAACTCGGCGAGGCAGCGTTCCTCGGCCTCCTGGTACAGGACGTCGTCGCCCGGGTACTCGCCGTCGTCGAACTGGTAGATGAAATAGACCTCGTCGGTGTGCGGTCGATCGCAGGGGACCACCGGCACCTCGAAGATCTCGTCCTCGTACTCCACCAGGGGGATGCAGTCGCCCACTGCAAGTCGATCGAAGGGCACCATCCTGGCGCCTTCGATCTCAGACGGGTCCTCGGCGGGGTCCGCAGCGCCGTCGTCGACCGACGGGCGCTCGCTCGGAGTCGCCTGAACGCCGCCGGCCTCCACGATGGAGCTGAACCCGAGGGAGACGAGCGAGACGGCGAGCGCCAGGATCGCGCCGATGACGGTCACGCCGACGCCGGTGATTCCTGGCCACTTCGCGCCGCGCAGGAACAGCGAGACGATCGAGGTCACGAACGCCACGCCGAGCACGATCCATCCGACGGCGGAGATCGGCGGGATGCAGGCGAGGACGACGCCCACCGCTGCAGCGATGAGGCCGATGAGTCCGAGCACCGAGATCCTGCGTGGTGCGGTCGGTGCAGGCGTGGGTGCCGGGGCGACGGGCTGACCCGCAGCGGGATACCCGCCGGCGTTCGTTCCTGGATACGTGCCCATCTGTGAGATGGGGTGCGCGGTCAGGGTGTCGAGCACGAAGGGCGGCGCGAACACCTCGGTCGGTGCGGCGGGGGCGGCGGGCGCGGCCGGCTCTGCGGCCTCTCCGGCGGTGACAGCCGGATTCCCTGTCGGCTCGTCAGCGGCCGGCTGCGGACCCGCGACGACATGCGCCGTCCACTGCTCCCCGTCCCACCATCGCCGGTTTCCTGAGCCGTCGTCGTACCAGCCTGCAGGTGTTGTCATCGGGCGTCCTCGTCGTCTGTCCTGGGGTCGATGATCGATGTGACGAACCCTCGGCGGCCACTCGGGCGAAGACTCCGGATTCATCGATCATCATGAAGCTATCGGGACGGCCCAGCGCGATGGGTCACGACACGGTCACGGATGCCGAAGGCCCCGGGAGCCGACGCTCCCGGGGTCTTCCGGATCATGTGCTGCGGATCAGCCGACGAGGCAGGACGCGACCGTGTCGGTGTCGCTGAGCACCTCGGCCACCCCGGATGCTGCGGCCATGTCGGTGAGCGTTCCGTCGCTGTCGGCGACCGCGCGCAGCGTCTCGTCAGAGAGGTCGGAGACGACGAACGCGTCAGCGAGGCAGAGCATCTGCGCGTCGGTGTACGCGCCACCGGCGGTCGTGTTGAAGATGGCCTTCAAACCGACAGCGACCTCTTCCGCGGTCGGACGGGTGCCGCTGACGGTGCCGTCGTCAGGAGTGGCGGAGCTCTCGGGAGCGGGCGTGGCCTCGGCGGTGGCGGAGCTGGACGGCCCGTTGTACTCCTCGCTCACACCCTGCGCGAAGGCGAAGAGGTAGACGAACGACATGATGACGCCGAGGATCGTGCCGACCACAGCTAGGCTGAGGCCCGTGATCCCCGGCCACTTCTTGCCCTTGAGGAACACCGAGATGAGCGAGACGATGAAGCCGGCCGCCAGGACGAAGAATCCGATGAGCCCGATCACCGGGATGAAGACGAGGATCGTACCGATCACCGAGAGGCCGAGACCGACCAGCCCGAGGATGGAGACCTTCTTCGGCTCTGTCGGTGCGCTGACCGCATACGGGTCTGCGGCCGGGTAGCCGCCGGCACCGGGCGTGTACGAGCCGGGGTAGCCGCCGGTCGGCTGCGCCGGTGCGCTCCCGGGATACTGCGGTGCGGTCGGCGCTCCGTACGGCGGCGCAGCTGGTGCCGCGAACGAGGTGGTCGCGGGCTGCGAGGAGTCGGGCTGCGGGACCACGTCATGTCCGGCATCCGGGTTGATCACCGTCTCGTCGACGCGGACCACCGTATCGTCGAGCGAGGGCTCTTCGACTGCCGAGACGTCGGTCTCAGAAGGCGAGGACTCCGCGGGAGCTGCGTCCTCGACGGGCGCTGCGGCCTCCGGTGCGAAGTGCTCGGTCCACTGCTGGCCGTCCCACCAGCGCTGACGACCGGATCCGTCGTCGTACCAGCCTGCAGGTGTCGTCATGGTTTCCCCCTAGAAGATCTCGGCGCATGCGCGAGCGGCGCGATGGCACCTTCATGTATAGCAGTGCCCGACGACAGACTTCCGGCCCCCGGCAGGGGAGAAGTCCCCATGCCGTTCGAGTCGGGACTCGCTGCCCGGGGTGTCGCTCGCGGCCAGGGGAGAAGCCGCACTTAGGCTCGTAGCGCCATGATTCGGTTCGAGAACGTCACGAAACGCTACCGGGGGACGTCGAAGCCCGCCCTTTCCAACGTCGACTTCGAAGTGCAGCGCGGGGAGTTCGTCTTCCTCGTCGGCGCCTCGGGCTCCGGCAAGTCGTCCTGCCTGCGCCTCATCCTGCGCGAGGACGTGCCCACATCGGGTCGCGTCGCCGTGCTCGGCCGAGACCTGCGCTCGCTCGCGAACCGCAAGGTGCCGTACTTCCGGCGCCACATCGGCTCCGTCTTCCAGGATTTCCGGCTGCTGCCGTCGAAGACCGTCTTCCAGAACGTCGCGTTCACCCTGCAGGTCACCGGCTCCTCGCGCGGATTCATCCAGCAGGCTGTGCCCGAGGCGCTCGCGCTGGTCGGTCTGGACGGCAAGCAGAAGCGGATGCCGCACGAGCTCTCCGGTGGCGAACAGCAGCGCGTCGCGATCGCGCGCGCGCTCGTCAACCGTCCGCAGGTGCTGCTGGCCGATGAGCCGACCGGAAACCTCGACCCGGCGACGTCGGTCGACATCATGCAGCTGCTCGCGCGGATCAACGCCGGTGGGACGACCGTGCTGATGGCAACGCATGAGGCGGGCTTCGTCGACCAGATGCAGCGCCGAGTGATCGAGCTCAGCGACGGCGTCATGGTCCGCGACGAGGTGCACGGCGGCTACGGCGACACCTCGAACATCCCGCGCCTGGTGCCTGCAGAGGTCCGCGGGGCGGCAGCCGCGGCCGCGCTCACCGCCGTGCAGGAGGTGCAGCGGCAGACCGCCGACCTCTCGATCGTGCGCGCAGCGCTCACCGAGGAGCTCAGCTCGCAGCGCAAGGCAGCGGCATCAGCCCCCGTCGCAGCACCGCAGCCTGCACCTGTCGCACCTGCCGACACCCCGGTCGCGGTCGATCCGCAGGAGGAGGTCGTGCCGCCGGAGCCGGTGGCACCCGGTCCGGCTCCCGCCGACCAGCCGGTCGCCCCCGGCCCCCGCACGCATCCGATCGTGCTGCCCCAGGTCGATGTCGCCGAGCTCGGCGTCGCCGATCGCCTCGGCCTGTCGGATGCCGATGACGAGGAAGTGGGACCGACCTCATGAGAATCGGTCTGATCCTCGCCGAAGCGCTCGGCGGCCTGCGCCGCAACATCTCGATGGTGATCTCCGTCGTGCTCGTCACCTTCGTCTCGCTGACCTTCGTCGGCGCTGCGATCCTCATGCAGGGCCAGATCGGCGTGATGCGCGGCTACTGGGCCGAACGTGCCCAGGTCGCCGTCTACATGTGCTCCGCGGTCTCCCAATCCGACACCTGCGTCGACGGCTCGGCCAGCGAGGAACAGGTGGAGGCCGTCCGTGCCCAGCTCGAGGGCGATGCGCTCTCGCCGCTGATCAGCTCGATGACCTTCGACACGAAGGAAGACACCTACGCCAAGCTCGTCGACCAGCTCGGGGCCGACCAGGCCAGCGTGCTGACCCCAGACCAGGCGTTCGAGGTGTTCTTCGTGACCATGAAGGACCCGGGGCAGTCGAGCGTGCTCTCCGAGGCGTTCAGCGGCCAAGCAGGGGTCGAGCAGGTGAAGGACCAGCTGCAGTACCTCGAACCGCTGTTCTCAGCGCTGACCGTGGCCACCTACATCGCGGTCGGCATCGCCGTGCTGATGCTGATCGCCGCGACCCTGCTGATCGCGACGACGATCCGATTGTCGGCGTATGCGAGACGCAAGGAGATCGGCATCATGCGGCTGGTCGGCGCCTCGAACCGCTTCATCCAGACGCCGTTCGTGCTCGAGGGCGTCTTCGCGGCATTCCTCGGGTCAGCGCTGGCGAGTGCCGCGGTCGTCGCAGGGCTGCACTTCGGCGTGAACGGCTATCTGCGCGGACGGGTGCCGTTCATCACCACCTGGGTGACGATGCAGGATGCGCTCCTGGTCGTGCCGGTGCTGATCGGCATCGGGGTGATCCTGGCCGCGCTGTCAGCCGGATTCGCGATCCGGCGCTGGCTGCGCGCCTGACGCGGGTGGATCACGGCGCCGGTCTGCAGGTAGACTGAAAGGCTGCTCAGCCGCATCGGAGTGCTGGGCTCGTCGAATCACAGGAGTGCAACATGCCCAGGGAACGCGGGGAGAAGGTCGTCGCGACCAATCGTCGCGCACGTCACGACTACAACATCGAGAAGTCGTACGAGGCGGGGATGGTGCTCACCGGCACCGAGGTGAAGTCGTTGCGCCAGGGGCGGGCCAACCTGAGCGACGGGTATGCGTTCGTGAAGGGCAACGAGGTGTTCCTCGACTCCGTGCACATCCCGGAGTACTCGCAGGGGCACTGGACCAATCATTCGGCGAAGCGCATCCGGAAGCTGCTGCTGCACCGCGAGGAGATCACGAAGATCGCCCACGCAGTGTCGGCCGGCGGCTACACGCTGATCCCGTTGAAGCTCTACTTCTCGGACGGCCGCGCCAAGATCGAGATCGCCCTCGCGAAGGGAAAGCGCGAGTTCGACAAGCGCCAGACCCTGCGAGAACGTCAGGACACGCGCGAGGCTGATCGCGCGATGCGCCTGCGCAACCGCGTCGGCGAGTAGCTCGCGCCGTCGGGCGCAGAGGCTCGGAAGCTCTGCTGCTCAGCGTCTCGGCTGCTCAGAGGCTCGGCTCGAAGCCGAACACGCGACCGAGGAATCGAAGCTCGCGCTCCAGCGCGTCGACGATCGTCTCCTCGCGGCGGAAGCCGTGGCCTTCGCCCTGGTACAGCACATACTCGTGGTCGATGCCGCGTGCGGCCAGGGCGTCTCGCACTGCCTCGGACTGCGACGGCGGCACGACGCGATCGTCTGCGCCCTGCAGGAGCAGCACCGGAACGTCGATGCGCTCGACGTTCGTGAGCGGCGAGCGTTCGACGTACAGCGCCTCTGCCTCGGGGAGCGGACCGACGAGCCCGGCGATGTAGTGCTGCTCGAAGTCGTGCGAGTGCTCGTCGAGCATCCGCAGGTCGGTCACGGCGTAGCGGCTGATCCCGGCGGCGAAGACCCCGCCGCGCACGAGGGCGGACAGGACGGTCCAGCCGCCGGCCGAGCTGCCGCGGATCGCGATCCTGGCAGGGTCGGCGAGACCTGTGTCGGCGAGGCCTCGGGCTGCTGCGATCACGTCATCGACGTCGACCACGCCCCACTGACCGTCGAGGCGTTCGCGGTAGGGGCGGCCGTAGCCGGTGGAGCCGCCGTAGTTCACGTCGAGCACGCCGATGCCGCGACTCGTGTAGAACGCGATCGCCGAGGATGCCGCGCCCGTCACGTGCGCGGTCGGTCCGCCGTGCACGAACACGAGGTACGGCGGGAGTTCGCCGTCACGCGCCGCGACCGTCGGGTTCAGCGGCGGGTAGAC
Source organism: Microbacterium sp. (assembly GCF_036823965.1). Taxonomy (GTDB): domain Bacteria; phylum Actinomycetota; class Actinomycetes; order Actinomycetales; family Microbacteriaceae; genus Microbacterium. The sequence continues at coordinate 234,325 of NZ_DAITBE010000006.1, forward strand.
GAAGGCGTGGACAGGGCCGTGCTCGCCGTCCACCATGATCGGCTGCGCTGACGGCATCCAGCTCGGGTCGACGGGGGCGCCGCCCGCGATGGTCACGACCTCACCCGAGTCCACATCGACGCTCCAGACGCCTGGCGCGACTCGAGAGCCGTTGCCGCTGAGCAGCACCCGAGTGCCCTCAGCGGCGTCCACGCTCACGTGCCCGTCGGCCGGTACATCGAGCGGTCGACGGATGCCGTGCTGCGAGATGGCGTCGATCGCATCGCGGCCGTTCGTGCGCACCGCGACGATGCGCCCGTCCTCGAGCGGCTGATACCAGCGGTTGCCGAGCACCCAGAGGCCGTAGCCGGTGTCGGCATCGGCCGGCGCGATCGGGCTCGCAGGAGCAGCGAGCACGACGCCGTCGAGCGCTGCGCGATGCAGCGCCCAGCGGCCTCCGAGATCGTCGGTGAAGAGCAGATGCGCATCGTCCTGCCACTCCGGCTGCAGCGCGGTGCTGGCCGGGAGCTCGCCGAGGCTGCCATCGGCGATGGACAGGATGCGCAGCTGCGCGCTCTGCCACGGCATCCGTCGTCCACCCCATGCGACCCAGGCCAGGCGCGTGCCGTCGGGGGACAGTGCGGGGTGGGCGAAGAAGCCCTCGCCCTGCGCATGGACGCGGACCACCGAGGCATCGTCAGCGGCAGAGCCGTCGGTCGGGATCTCGACGATCCCGCGGACATGCGGCTCGACCGTGAGGTCCTCGCGCACGGCGAAGAGACGACCCTGCTGCATCCGGAGACCGCCGTGCGCTGGGCCCTCCGCCGTGAGCGGCGCCGGCTCACCGCCGGGAGAGAGACGGTACACACGCTGGTCGGCCGCGCCGACGAAGTAGAGGATGCCGTCGGCATCCGCCGTCCAAGCCCCGCCGCCGTACTCGTGCACTCGGGAGCGGGCACTCCATGGTGCGGGAAGGATATCCGAGCCGCTCGAGCTGCGCACCGTGAGACGGCCGCCCTGCGCCGGAACCGACTCGCCCCACCAGACCTCGTCACCGACGAACTTCGCCCCGTCGATGCGCGGCGAGGAGGAGGCGACCGAGGCCGGCGAGAACGGTGAGGCCCAGGACCCGAATGGCGCAGTCATGCACTGAGCCTATGCGCACCTCTGGGCACACACGAAGAACCGCCCTTCCCTGATCATGGGAGGGCGGTTTCGTCGGGGTGGTGTGTGGAGAGCGGATGCTCAGACGGAGCGAAGGACCGCCACGACCTTGCCGAGCACCGTCGCCTCGTCGCCCAGGATCGGTTCGAACGCCGAGTTGCGGGGGAGCAGCCAGGTGTGGCCGTCGCGGCGGCGGAACGTCTTGACCGTCGCCTCGTCGTCAAGCATGGCAGCCACGATCTCCCCGTTCTCCGCGCTGTTCTGGGAGCGCACGACGACCCAGTCGCCGTCGCAGATCGCGGCGTCGATCATCGACTCGCCGGAGACCTTGAGCATGAACAGGTCGCCCTTGCCGACGAGCTGACGGGGGAGCGGGAAGATCTCCTCGATCTGCTGCTCAGCCGTGATCGGAACGCCGGCCGCGATGCGCCCGACCAGGGGCACCATGGCCGCGTCTCCCACCGGGGTGGCCGTGTCGGCCGGGTTCTCGCCGCTCGTGCCCGGCAGGTCGATGAGCACTTCCATCGCCCTGGTCTTGCCGGGGTCGCGGCGCAGGTAGCCGCTGAGCTCGAGCTGCCCGAGCTGGTGCGTGACGCTCGAGAGCGACTTGAGTCCGACGGCGTCGCCGATCTCGCGCATGCTCGGCGGATAGCCCTGCTGCGCGATCGAGGTCTGGATGACCTCGAGGATCGCCAGCTGCTTGGGGCTGAGGCTCTTGCGACGACGAGTACGCGGTGCCTCGGCTTCGAGGGCTGAGTTCTCGCTCATGATGCTCCTTCGGTACGCGTTCCCGACGTCGCTCTTCGAATGTCGGTGGCCCGTGGTGGGGTGTTCCTATCGAAACCGTATCCGAGAATCGATCGAATCTGGAAGATCTGTTCGAGCGTGTCGGCTGATTCGCGGCTCAGGTTTCGAAGAATGCTTGACAGATATTCGAACTCGAAGATATCTTCGGAACGTAGCTTCGCATCCAGCACTCCCGGCCGAGTGGTGAATGCGAACGCTACGCCAACTTCCACCGGCCCGACGGGCAGGTGGCTGGACCTCCGGGCAACGGAGGGCGACGCAGAGGAGCACGACATGAGCACCATCACCTTCAGCACTGCAGCAGTCATCCCGGCACGTCCGGCGACGAAGCTCCGGCTGACGGTGCGCGGGCGCCGCGTGCTGCTCGCACTCGCAGCGCTGCCGCTCGCGTTCGGCATCGCCTTCGCGGCGATCAGCGGTGGCAGCGCCCTCGCCTCCGGCGAGGATGCCGGCACGGTGACCTTCTCGACCGTCACCGTGATGCCGGGCGATACGCTCTGGTCGATCGCGAGTGAGATCGCTCCCGGGGCCGACCCGCGCGACGTCATCGGCGACATCACCCGCTTGAACGCGCTGCCCACTGGCGAGCTGCAGATCGGCCAGGAGCTCGCGATCCCGTCGCAGTACGAGGGCTGAGCGCTTCTCGGAGCGTCACGATTGTCCGCACTCACCCCGAGCGTTCTAGCATGGGAAGGGTGACTGCCTCACTCGATGATCTGCCGCTTCGTGACGATCTCCGCGGGTTGACCCCGTACGGCGCTCCGCAGGCTCCGCTGCCGATCGCCCTCAACGTCAACGAGAACACCCATCCGATCCCTGATGAGGTCGCCAGCGACATCCTCGACGAGATCGCCGTCGCGATCCGAGACGTGAACCGGTATCCGGACCGGGAGTTCACCGCTCTCCGCGAAGGCTTCGCCGAGTACCTCGGCCACGGACTGCAGGCTGACCAGATCTGGGCGGGCAACGGCTCGAACGAAGTGCTGCAGCACATCCTGCAGGCCTTCGGCGGCCCAGGACGCACCGCGTTCGGCTTCGCGCCGACGTATTCCATGTATCCGCTCATCGCCCAGGGCACCGGGGCACGGTGGGTGCCTGGCGTCCGCCAGCCCGACTACACGATCACGCCTGACGAGGCCGCAGCCCAGGTGCGCGAGGTCGACCCCGACGTCATCCTGCTCTGCTCACCGAACAACCCGACCGGCACGCCGCTGGATCTCGACGTCATCGAAGCCGTGTACGAGGCTGCTCGCGGCATCGTCGTCGTCGACGAGGCGTACTGGGAGTTCGCGCCTCGCGAGGCGCCATCGGCGCTGTCGCTGCTGGAGGGCCGCCCGCGTCTCGCGGTCTCGCGCACCATGAGCAAGGCGTTCGCCTTCGCCGGCGCGCGAGTGGGGTACCTCGCCGCTGACGCCGGCTTCATCGATGCGCTGCGACTCGTTCGTCTGCCGTATCACCTGAGCGCCCTCACGCAGGCCGCCGCGGTCGCGGCGCTGCGCAACGCCGACGTCATGCTCGGCATGGTCGACGAGATCGTCGAGCAGCGCGACCGCATCACCGCGACACTCGAGGCGCTGGGCTATTCGCCGCACGAGTCCTGGTCGAACTTCGTCCTGTTCGGGGGCGTCGCCGATCCGAAGGCGACCTGGCAGCGGCTCTACGACCGCGGTGTGCTGATCCGCGATGTCGGCATCCCCGGTCACCTGCGTGTGACCGCCGGCACGGAGGCCGAGACGACGGCGTTCCTCGACGCCCTCGCCTCGATAGAATCGGCCTCATGAGCACTCTCGCCCTGACCCCGCGCACCGCCAGCCGAGTGCGCAGCACGTCGGAGTCCACCGTCGAGCTCGAACTGAACCTCGATGGCACCGGTGCGAGCCACATCGACACCTCGGTGCCGTTCTTCGACCACATGCTCACGGCATTCGCGAAGCACTCGCTCACCGACCTCACGGTGCGGGCCTCCGGCGACACCCACATCGACGCCCACCACACGGTCGAGGACGTCTCGATCGTGCTCGGCCAGGCGATCCTCGAGGCGCTGGGTGACAAGGCCGGCATCTCGCGGTACGGCGATGCCCTCGTCCCGCTGGACGAGGCGCTCGCGCAGGCCGTCGTCGACATCTCCGGTCGCCCGTACCTCGTGCACGAGGGAGAGCCCGCAGGTTTCGAGCACCACCTGATCGGCGGTCACTTCACCGGCTCGCTGGTGCGCCACTCGTTCGAGGCGATCGCGTTCAACGCGGCGCTGACCGTGCACGTCCGCGTGCTCGGCGGCCGCGACCCGCACCACATCGCCGAAGCAGAGTACAAGGCGTTCGCTCGCGCGTTCCGTCAGGCGAAGTCGCTCGACCCGCTGGTGGACGGCATCCCGTCGACCAAGGGCGCACTGTGACCCGCACGCCCACCGTCGCGGTCTTCGACTACGACTCCGGCAACGTCCACTCCGCGGTGAAGGCGTTGGTCGCGGCGGGCGCGGATGCCGTGCTCACGCGCGACCGGAAGGTCGCCCAGGAGGCCGACGGGCTGCTGGTCCCGGGCGTCGGTGCGTTCGCAGCCGTCCGGGAGGCGCTGCATGCGCACGGCGGCGACGAGATCATCGACCGACGACTTGCCGGCGGTCGTCCAGTGCTCGGAATCTGTGTCGGGATGCAGGTGCTCTTCTCGCACGGGGTCGAGCGCGGTCTCGACACCGAGGGCCTGGGGGAGTGGCCGGGAGCCGTCACGGAGCTCAACGCCCCCGTTCTGCCGCACATGGGCTGGAACACCGTCGAACCCGGCGACGGCAGCGTGCTGTTCCGCGGCATCGAGGACGAACGCTTCTACTTCGTGCACTCCTACGCCGCGCAGTCGTGGGAACTCGACGTCATCCCGCCGTTCCCGCAGCCCGCGCTGACCTGGACCACGTACGGCGACCCGTTCCTCGCAGCCGTCGAGAACGGACCGCTGTCGGCGACGCAGTTCCACCCCGAGAAGTCGGGCGAGGCCGGCATCCAGCTGCTGCGGAACTGGATCGGCTCGCTCCGCTGACCGAGCTCCACTGATCGCGCAGGTCGTTCGGACGGGGCGTTCGGTGCCTCCGAGCGTTCGGAGACCTCAGAAACCGCGGGCGACCGCTGCTGCGGCCGACAGCCAGGCCCGCTGCGTGCGCTTGCCGAGCGCGCCGTAGCGGAGTGGTCCGTCGACCATCTCGTGATCGAACGGCACGCTGACGACCTCGCGCGACAACGAGCGGTATCCGTCCATGACGTGTTCGATCTCGCTGGCAGTCGCCTTCGGGTCTGCCTGGGAGACCACGGCGACCGACCGCTGGGCGAGCCGGGCTGATCGTTCGTCGCGCTCCTCGAGCGCCTCGATGAGGAGCGCGCCCGCCTCGGCATGATCGGCACGGGTCGTCGTCGCGATCACGAGTTGATCCGCCTGGTCGATCATCCGGAGCCACATCGGGTCAGACTCGTCATTGCCAGAGTCGATGATGATCAGCCGGTAGAACTTCGCAGCCACCGAGTGGATCGCGTCGACATCCTTCGGACTCAGCCGGTTCTCGTGCGCGAGCCTGATCGGCTTCGAGCGCAGCACGTCGTACTTCTCGCGGGGCTGATGGTGCATGAAGTGCGCAAGATCTGCGGACTGCGCGCCGGTGCCGAGCAGGCGGCCAGCTTCCGGCAGCAGCTCGAGGAGTGTGCGGTCGTGCGCTCCGGTGTCGGTGCGCCAGCCGAGGGTGCCGCGCGTCTGGTTGTTGTCCCACGCGAGCACGCCGGCACCGCCGTAGCGGGCGAACACCGCCGACAGCAGGATCGTCGTGGGTGTCTTGCCGGCACCGCCCTTGCCGTTCACGACCGCGATCGTGCGCGGACCAGGCCAATGCTGGCTCACTGCGAGTTCGTCGTCGCGGGCGGACTGCTCCTCTGCGGACGGTCGCAGGCGGAAGCCCATTCGATTCAGCGTGCCACGGGCGCCCTCGCGTGCCGGCTCTTCCGGCCGCTCCGTCTGCAGGAAGGAGTGCCGCTCACGCTGCTCGCGTCGAGACACGGGCTCGATGAATGCGGGCATCACGTTCGCAGGTGCAGGTGCAGGTGCAGGTGCAGGTGCAGGTCCAGGTGCCGAGGACGCTGGCGTCACTGGGGCCGTGGATGCCGGCGGTGCCGGAACTGGTGGCGCCGCCGGCGCAGTGCGCGCTGGAGCAGCGGGCACGGTCGGTTCCGCATCCACGGGAGTGACGGGCGCGACCGGCGCCGCAGGCGTCGGTGCCGGGCGCGCGGCGGGATGCCGCGGCACGGTGTCAGTGGGCGCGGTCTCGAACTCCTCGAACGGAGAGCCCGCAGGCGGTGCCGACCTCGCCGTGGCCGGCGCTGCGGTGGGCGCTGGTGGCGTCGGACGAGGCGGTGCTGAGACGTCCTGAGCGCGGTCTTCGCGAGCCTCGGCACGGGTTCGACGGTACGGCGGCTGCCCAGGCAGAGCAGGCGCCGCTGCCGGCCGCGGCGGGACGGCAGGAACGTCGTCGGGGAACAGCGGGACCGACTCGACGAGCGGCTGCTGATCGCTGCGTCCGCGCGCGTCTGCACGCGGTGTGGCTTCATCGTGCGGTCCGGACATCATGCCTCAGCCTATCTCGTGCATTTCTCCTGCGTTTCTCCTGCATTTGGAGGGCGACCTGGGTCGCGATACCCTCGGTTCTCGTGCGTCCGTGACGGGTGTGCTCGGACCGCTGATCTGAATCCTCACCTTAGGAACCCATGAACGACTTCGCGCAGTCTCCCTCGCTCACGCTTCTCCCGGCCGTCGATGTCGCCGGCGGCAAGGCGGTGCGGCTCACCCAGGGTGAGGCCGGCACCGAGACGAACTACGGCGACCCGCTGGACGCCGCAGGGGAGTGGGTCGCGCAGGGCGCGAAGTGGATCCACCTCGTCGACCTCGACGCAGCCTTCGGTCGCGGCAGCAACGCGCCGATCCTGCGCAAGGTCATCAAGCAGTACCGCCACGTGAACGTGGAGCTCTCCGGCGGCATCCGCGATGACGCGACGCTGGAGGCTGCGCTCGAGAGCGGCGCGACCCGTATCAACCTCGGCACCGCCGCGCTGGAGAACCCGGAGTGGGCCGCCGACGTGATCGGCCGCTACGGCGAGGCGATCGCGGTCGGACTCGACGTGCGAGGCACCACGCTCGCAGCTCGAGGCTGGACCCAGGAGGGCGGTGACCTCTGGGAGGTCCTCGAGCGCCTCGAGGATGCCGGCTGCAGCCGCTACGTGCTCACCGACGTCACCAAGGACGGCACGCTCCGCGGTCCGAACCTCGAACTGCTGCGCGAGGTCGCCTCGCGTACCCCGAAGCCGGTCGTCGCCTCCGGCGGTATCTCGAGCCTGGACGACATCGCCGCGCTGCGCGAGCTCGTGCCGCTGGGCGTCGAGGGCGCCATCGTCGGCAAGGCCCTGTATGCCGGTGCGTTCACGCTGGCCGAGGCGCTGGATGTCGCCGGCGACGACTGACGACTCGTGCGGTCACGGGGATCACGGTCACGCCGACCACGATTCTGCGGCCGCCGGTCACGGCGATTCCGCGGGCGTGCCCTGGGAAGGTCGCAGCTTCGAATCGAATCCGCATGCCGGGGACGACGGCTCGGCCGACCCCGCGCTGCTCGCTGCGCTGCTGCGCTTCCGCGCCGGTGAGGGCAGTCAGGTCGAGGTCGTCGACGCCTTCCGCAGCGCGCGCGTGCTCATCCCGCTGATCGCGGAGAAGGGCGAGGAGGGCGTCGCCCCGAGTGGCCTCGCGGTGGACAAGACGCAGGAGCTGTCGATCGTGACGGTCGCCGCACCTGACGGACGTCGTGTGCAGCCGGTCTTCTCCTCGGTCGAGGCGATGGGCCGGTGGGATGCCGCGGCGCGTCCGATCCCGGTCGAGGCGGTGCGCGCAGCCCTCGCTGCATCCGCCGAGGAGACCGACCTGATCGTGCTCGACCCGACGTCTGACACCGAGTTCGTCATCCGTCGCCCGGCTGTCTGGGCGATCGCCCAGGGGCACGCCTGGGAGCCGAGCTTCCTCTCGCCCGAGGTGTTCGGCGCACTGCAGGCGAGCGTCGCGCACGAGCTCGCCGTGATCGATGTCGCCGTCGCCCCCGGCGATCCGGATGCGCGTCTGCGCGGCCCAGAGCTGGTCGTGGTGCTCGAGCTCGTGGACGGCCTCGAGCGCGAGGTCCTCGACGCCGTGCTGGCCCGCCTCGCTCAGCGCTGGGCGGCCGACGACCGCATCGCGGTGCTCGCCGACTCCCTCACCGTGAAGCTCCGCCGCAGCGCCTGAGAGCGCAGTGCTGCGGCGGGCGCCCCGCAGCGACCTAGTTGACCGGCCCTGTCCACTTCTCGCCCGGCCCCTTGCCGATCGGGTCGGGGATGACGGATGCCTCGCGGAACGCGAGCTGCAGGGAGCGGAGACCGTCGCGCAGCGAGCGAGCGTGCATGTCGCTGATCTCCGGGGCGCCGGCCGTGATGAGCCCTGCGAGCGAGTTGATCAGCTTGCGCGCCTCATCGAGGTCGAGCTGTGCTGCGGCATCCGGGTCGTCGGCCAGGCCGAGCTTCACGGCCGCGGCGCTCATCAGGTGCACGGCGGCGGTCGTGATGACCTCGACGGCGGGGACGTCCGCGATGTCCCGGGTGGCGGATGACGCGGCCTCCTCCTGTCGCGCCCAGCGCTGTTCGCGTTCGTGGTCTGCCTCGTGCTGGCCCGGAGTCGTCACTTCGCCTTGCTTTCTGTTAGACTTTGGCGGGCTCCGGAGCGTCATGCTCTGGAACGAAAGAGGATTCACTTCCCACCCGCGCTTGCCGTTCAAGGCTACCGGGTCTTGCACTCCACTGGTTCCGTCCGCACGACTGGGCCGGCAGGCAGGGTGCAGAGCCGGCGTCTGAATGCCGGTGGGTGGGGAGACGACTCCGATTTCGCCCGGGATGCACCTCGCATCGCGGTGGCCGAATCACATCGTCTAAGGAGTTCCGCATCAGCGATCCCCGTACCAATGAGCGCATCCGCGTCCCCGAGGTCCGCCTCGTCGGCCCCGCGGGTGAGCAGATCGGTGTTGTCCGCATCGAGGCGGCACTGCGCCTGGCACAGGAAGCCGACCTCGATCTCGTCGAGGTGGCCCCCAACTCGAAGCCGCCCGTGGTCAAGATCATGGACTACGGCAAGTTCAAGTACGAGGCCGCCCAGAAGGAGAAGGAAGCTCGCCGCAACCAGGCGAACACCATCCTCAAGGAAGTCCGCTTCCGTCTGAAGATCGAGGCGCACGACTACATCACCAAGCTCAAGCGCGCCGAGGGCTTCCTCAAGGCCGGCGACAAGGTCAAGGCCATGATCCTGTTCCGCGGTCGCGAGCAGTCTCGCCCCGAGCAGGGTGTGCGCCTCCTCCGCAAGTTCGCGGAAGACGTCGCCGAGCTCGGCACGGTCGAGTCGAACCCGACCATCGATGGCCGCAACATGGTCATGATCGTGGCTCCGCTCAAGAGCAAGTCCGAGGCGAAGCAGGAGCAGAACGCCGTCCGCGACGCGCAGCGCGCCGCGAACAAGCAGGCTGCCCGCGAGGCGAAGACCGAGACGGATGTCCCGGCCGAGGCTTCGGCGGAGTAACGCCCCCAGAACTCCCGCACCGCGGGTTGACAACGTCGCCTGAAAAGGCGCAATACGAAGGAAGAGAAGATGCCGAAGCAGAAGACCCACTCGGGTGCTAAGAAGCGCTTCAAGATCACCGGCAGCGGCAAGCTGAAGAAGCAGCAGGCCGGGATGCGCCACAACCTCGAGCACAAGTCGAGCCGTCGCACCCGTCGTCTGAACCAGGACCAGGTGCTCTCGAAGGCTGACACCAAGGTCGCGAAGAAGCTTCTCGGCCGCTGACGCGCCCGACGCACGAATAGGAACACAGGAAAATGGCAAGAGTCAAGCGGGCAGTAAACGCCCACAAGAAGCGCCGGGTCATCCTCGAGCGCGCAAAGGGTTACCGCGGTCAGCGTTCGCGCCTCTACCGCAAGGCCAAAGAGCAGGTCATCCACTCCCTGGTCTACTCGTACCGTGACCGTCGCAAGCGCAAGGGTGACTTCCGTCGCCTCTGGATCCAGCGCATCAACGCGGCTGCACGTCAGAACGGCATGACCTACAACCGCTTCATCCAGGGCCTCGGCCTCGCGGGTGTCACGGTCGACCGTCGTATGCTCGCCGACCTCGCGGTCAACGACGCAGCGACGTTCACCACGCTGATCGAGACGGCCAAGAAGGCGCTGCCTTCGGACGTCAACGCGCCGAAGTCGGCTGCGTAAGTCTCAGACGCCGCAGAGGGCGCTCTCCTTCGGGAGGGCGCCCTCGTGCGTTGTCTGCGGCGTACCGGACGCGGTCGTCAGCGCGGAATGGCACAAGCGGGAGTGCTGCGCCTCCTAGACTGTCATCGTGCTGGAGAACCCGCGGTCCCCCCGAGTCCGTGCTGTCGCGAAGCTGACGAAGCGCAGCGCGCGCACCGAGACAGGCCTGTTCCTCCTCGAAGGACCGCAGGCCGTCCGAGAGGCGCTCACCTACCTGCCCGATTCGATCGTCGAGCTCTTCGCGACGCCGAACGGGTGGGAGAGGCATCCCGACATCCGGTCGAAGGCGACGGATGCCGATATCGATGTCGAGTTCGTCACCGAGTACGTCCTGAACGCGATGGCCGACACGGTCACCCCGCAGGGGCTCGTCGCCGTGGTGCGCCAATCGCCGACGTCTGTGCGCGACATCTTCGCCGCGAACCCGCGTCTGGTCGCGATCTGCCAGGAGGTGCGTGACCCGGGCAACCTCGGCACGATCATCCGGGCAGCGGATGCCGCCGGGGCGGATGCCGTCGTGCTGACCGGTCGCACCGTCGACCCGTACAACCCCAAGGTCGTCCGCGCCACCACCGGCTCGCTCTTCCACCTGCCGGTGGCGATCGCCGGCGAGCTCTCGGATGTCGTCGAGCGCGCGCACGCCGCGGGGCTCCGCATCCTCGCCGCCGACGTCAAGGGCGACGACCTGCTCGCGGCGCGTGCCGAGGGACTGCTCGCCGAGCCGACCGCGTGGCTGTTCGGCAACGAGGCCCGCGGGCTCGAGGATGAAGCGCTCGACCTCGCCGACCGCGTGCTCAAGCTGCCGATCTTCGGGCGAGCCGAGTCCCTGAACCTCGCCACGGCGGCGAGCGTGTGCCTGTACGAGAGCGCGTTCTCGCAGCGCGCAGCCGCGGGCTGACCCGCTGGGTGGGGGACGGAGTCGATGAGGATTCTTATCGTGGAGGACGACGAACGCGTCGCCGCCGCTCTCGATGCCTTCCTCGCCCGTTCCGGCTACGCCACGGTGCGCGCAGCCGACGGCGCGCAGGCGCTGGATCTGCTGGGTGCCGACACCGAGGTGGTGCTGCTCGACCTCGGACTGCCCGACGTCGACGGGATCGATCTCTGCCGACGCATCCGCGGTCGCTCCGATGTCCCGATCGTCGTGGTGACGGCGCGCAACCAGGTCACCGAGCGCATCAAGGGGCTTCGCGCCGGCGCCGATGACTTCGTCGTGAAGCCCTACGACGTGCACGAGCTGCTGGCCCGGATCGAGGCGGTGACGCGACGGTCCCGGCCGGTGCGCGCCGCGTCCGAGACCCAGGTCTCGGTCCTCGATGGCGAGGTGCAGATCGATCTCGTCGCACGGCAGCTCCTGGTCGAGGGCGCCGCGATCGACCTCACTCGCAAGGAATTCGACATCGTCGCCGTCCTCGCCCGCTATCCCGGGGTCGCGGTGCCGAAGGAGCGGCTGATCCGCGAGGTGTGGAACACCGACTGGCGCGGCTTCGGGCATTCGCTCGAGGTGCACGTGGGCGCGATCCGGCGCAAGACCGGCGACCGCACGCTCATCGAGACCGTTCGGGGAGTCGGCTACCGGCTCGCGGGTGCCTGATCCATGCGCACCCGGCTCGTCGTCGTCTTCCTGGTGCCGGTGATCGCGATCCTGCTCTCCCTGGCCGGTGCGACCGGGTGGAGCGCGGCGCGCAGCATCCAGCAGGCGCTGTACACGGAGCAGCTCGGCGACCTCGGGTACTTCGTCAGCAGCGCACGGCAGGCGCTGCGATCAGGGAGCGAGACCGTCATCGAGGGGGAGGCGCAGCGATTCCAGGAGGTCTACGGGATCGATGTCACCGTGTTCGATCTCTCCGGCGGCGTCTGGGCGACCAGTGACCCCGGCCAGGATGTGCTCCCGGACGAAGACGCCGAGCGGGTGCAGCTCGCGCTGTCCGGCAGACGGGCGGAGGCTCCGGATCCGCCCTTCCCCTGGATCATCTCGGATGCTGCGGCCGTCGAGCCGGTGTTCGACGACGGCGATGTGATCGGCGCCGTGATGATCACCGCCGATGTCGAGGCGCCTCGGGCGGAGATCTTCCGGCAGCTGCTGGTGCTGTCTGCCGTCGCGGTGGTGTCGATCGCGCTCGGTGTGCTGCTCGTCGTGCAGCTCGCGCGATGGGTGCTGTCGCCGGTGCGCCGCCTGGACGACGCGATGATCGCGATCGAGCGCGGCGAGATGCATGCCCGTGTCGCGGAGGACACCGGGCCACCCGAGCTGCGCCGCATGACCCGGGTGTTCAACGACATGGCGGAGGAGATCGAGCGGGTGCTCACCCGTCAGCAGGAGTTCGCGATGAACGCGTCGCATGAGCTTCGGAACCCCCTGAACGCGCTGCTGCTCCGCGTCGAGCATCTCGCCACCGGCCTCGGTCCCGAGTGGCAGGGCGACGTGGAGGAGACACGAGAGGAGGGACGGCGGATGGCGCGCATCCTCGAGACGCTGCTCGGACTCGCGCGCCGAGGTCGCGCCGATTCGATGTTCTCTGCCGTCGACCTCTCGGCCCTCGCCGCCGACCGCGTCGATGCCTGGCGCGACGTGGCCGCCCAGCGGGGGATCGGGTTCGAGGCGCAGGCGGAGGGCGCCGTGATGAGCGTCACCGATCGGACGATCGTGGAGAGTGCGCTCGACGCCGTGATCGACAATGCGGTGAAGTTCTCGCCGGGCGGCTCGATGATCGATGTCGGTGCGCGACGCGACGGAGAGGCCGGCATGATCGAGGTGCGCGATCATGGGCCGGGGCTCCCGCCTGACCAGGTCGACTCGGCCACCGGCCGGTTCTGGCGCAGTGCTGACAGCGGGGATGTCCCGGGCACCGGGCTCGGGCTGGCCATCGCGACGGACCTGCTGACATCGATCGGCGGCGAGCTCTCGGTCTCGTCGCCTGACGACGGCGGTCTGCTGATCGCGTTGCGCCTGCCGGACGGAGCATCCGGATGAGCCGGCTGCGGAGACCCGTCCTCGCGGTCGTCATCGCCGTCGCGATGGTGCTCGGTCTGAGCGCCTGCACGTCGAGGGCCGGCGAGTGGACGGATCAGACCTATGCGATCGCCGGCGGCGGCACGACCGGTGTCTACTACGAATACGGCAGTCATCTCGCCGAAGAGCTCTCCGACGCGCTCGGGGTCGACGTCGTCGGGGAGGAGACGAACGGCTCGGTCGACAACCTCCTGCGGGTCGCCGAGGGTGACGCCCTGCTGGGGTTCGCACAGGGCGATGCGGCGGCGGATGCAGTCGCCGGCGTCGGCGCGTTCGAGGAGCCGCTCCAGGTGCGAGCCGTGGCGCGGCTCTACGACGAGTACGTGCACGTGGTCGTGCGGGCCGACTCGGAGGTCGAGAGCATTCCGGAGCTCGACGGCAGAACCGTGTCGCTCGGCGCTGAGAACTCCGGCGTCACCGTCATCGCAGGGCGCGTGCTCGATGCCGCAGGCATGGACCGTTCCGCAGTGCGCGATGCGCAGCTCGATCTGAGCGACTCCATCGCCGCGATGGAGCGCGGCGAGATCGACGGATTCTTCTGGGTGGGAGGTCTGCCGACGCCGGGCATCCGGGAACTCGCGGAGCACCTCCCGGTGCGGCTGCTGCCGATCGAGCTGGAGTGGGTGAACACCGTCAACGCCCGGTACTCGGATGCCTATCGTCCGGCGGACTTCCCTGCCGGCATCTACGGGCTCTCCGACTCGACGCCGACGATGGCGGTGCCCAACTACCTCCTCGCCGCAGCGTCCACGCCCGATGCGATGGTGCGCGATGTGCTCGAGGTGCTGTTCGACGCCCGCTCTCGGATGGGCAGCGAGGTGCCGGCCGTCGCGCTCCTCAACCGCAGGCAGGCCATCTTCACCGCCCCGGTGGAGCTGCATCCCGGCGCCGTGGACTACTACCGCGACAGCCGGCGCTGAGGCACCGCACGGTCGCTCAAGAAATCCTCAAGAATTCTCCGTCGTGCTTCGGCCTCTGCCAATGTGATGTCGATCACGATCGATTCGATGGAGAATCCGGATGCCTTCGAGCTGGTGCCGCACTGACAGGCGAGGACGCTCTCCATACCCCGATGACGTCGTGATCACCCCCGGAGGGGTGCTCATGGATCGACGTCGTCGCGGGGACGGCGATGTCGTGCGAGGCGTCCCCACGGCTCGGCGGGGGCCGGCCGTGGGGTGCCGGCGCTGTGTCGCGCCCACCGCACGGCACGGGCATTACGAACGTGTAAATCTCGCACAGATCGTGCACCATGACGCTGACCGCGTGGCTAGTTTGGAGAAATGATGACCTCAGGTACTGAACTCGTCGTGGTCGAGAACGTCCAGAAGCACTACGGCGACTTCCAGGCGCTGACCGACATCGACCTCACCGTCAACTCGGGTGAGGTCGTGGTCGTGATCGGTCCGTCCGGATCCGGCAAGTCGACGCTGTGTCGCACGATCAACCGGCTCGAGACGATCACGAGCGGCAGCATCCGCATCGACGGCAAGGAGCTCCCGGCCGAGGGCAAGGGACTCGCACATCTGCGCGCCGACGTCGGCATGGTGTTCCAGTCGTTCAACCTGTTCGCGCATCTCACGATCCTCGAGAACGTGACGCTCGGCCCGATCAAGGTCCGTGGGCTCAAGAAGGCCGCCGCAGAGAAGGAGGCCATGCAGCTCCTCGAACGCGTCGGCATCGCGCAGCAGGCATCCAAGCTCCCGGCGCAGCTCTCCGGCGGACAGCAGCAGCGCGTGGCGATCGCCCGCGCCCTCGCGATGCACCCCAAGGTGATGCTGTTCGACGAGCCGACCAGCGCGCTCGACCCCGAGATGATCAACGAGGTGCTCGACGTCATGGTCGACCTCGCGCACGAGGGCATGACGATGATCGTCGTCACCCACGAGATGGGCTTCGCCCGCAAGGCCGCCGACCGGGTGGTCTTCATGGCCGACGGGCGGATCGTGGAGGAGGCGACTCCCGAGGAGTTCTTCACGAACCCGAAGAGCGACCGCGCCAAGGACTTCCTCTCGAAGCTCCTCACGCACTGACGCTCGGCACGACGCACTTCAGCACCCACGCACTTCACAGACCCTGCACACACAGCACACGAAGGAGACGCACATGCGACGCACACGGACACTGGCAGGCATCGGGATCGCAGCGGTGGCGCTGCTCGCGCTGACCGCCTGCAACAGCGGCAGCCCGTCGAGCCCCGGAGCAGGCACCGGTGGCGAGGAAGAGGGAGGCGACAGCACCTGGTTCGAGGTCGCGACCGACGTCGACCTCGAGGGCAGCCCCACCTTCGACGCGATCAAGGAGCGCGACAAGGTCATCGTCGGCGTCAAGGAGGACCAGCCGGGTCTCGGCTACCTCGACGTGACGACGAACGAGCGCACCGGTTTCGACGTCGACATCGCGCGCTGGATCGCCGCATCGCTCGGCTACGACGAGGACAAGATCGAGTTCAAGGCGATCGCCTCCGCGAACCGCGAGCAGGCGATCGTCAACGGTGACATCGACTACTACGTCGGCACCTACTCGATCACCGACAAGCGCAAGGAGCAGATCGCCTTCGCAGGTCCGTACTTCATCACGGGCCAGGGCCTGCTGGTGGCCGCGGACAACGAGGACATCAAGAGCGAGGCCGACCTGACGGCTGACACCACGGTGTGCTCGGCGACGGGCTCCACCCCCATCCAGAACATCCGCGACAACTACCCGGACGTCCCGACCAAGGAGTTCGACCTGTACTCCGCATGCGTCGAGGCGCTGCTCTCCGGCGAGGTCCAGGCCGTGACCACCGACCAGGCGATCCTGATCGGCTACGCGGCGCAGGACCCCGACAACCTGAAGGTCGTCGGCGAGCCGTTCACCGAGGA
Source organism: Microbacterium sp. (assembly GCF_036823965.1). Taxonomy (GTDB): domain Bacteria; phylum Actinomycetota; class Actinomycetes; order Actinomycetales; family Microbacteriaceae; genus Microbacterium. Next base: position 250,485 of record NZ_DAITBE010000006.1, read on the forward strand.
GCGCTACGGCGTGGGTCTCGCCAAGGATGACGCGGCACTGCAGGAGTTCATCAACACGATGTTCACCGACGGCGGCGACATCTGGCAGGCGATCTTCGACAAGAACCTCGGTTCCTCCGGTATCGAAGTCAGCCAGCCGGCCGTCGACTGACCGATCGAGGGGGTGGCCGTCCGCGGCCACCCCCTCCTCACAACCCTGAAGGGGAGGACGGCGTGGACGTCATCTTCGGAAACCTCGATCTGTGGGGTGAGGCGCTTCGCAACACCCTGCTGATCTTCTTCGGCGGCGCGGTGCTGGCGCTCATCCTCGGGTTCATCGTCGGAGCGATGCGAGTCGCACCGGTGCCGATCGCGCGGGCGGTCGGGACGCTCTACGTGAACCTCATCCGGAACACCCCGCTCACGCTCGTCTTCTTCTTCTTCATCTTCGGCTACCCCCAGCTCGGGCTGCCGAAGCTGAGCACCACGGTGCTCGGCATCCTCGCCATCGGCATCTACACCGCGACCTACGTCGCGGAGGTGATCCGAGCCGGCATCAACACGGTCCCGGTCGGGCAGGCCGAGGCCGCACGCGCGATCGGACTTCCGTTCGGTCAGGTCATGACGCTGGTGATCCTGCCGCAGGCCTTCCGCTCTGTCGTGCCACCGATGATGAGCGTGTTCATCGCCCTGCTGAAGAACACCACGGTGGCCGCCGGCTTCTCGGTGCTCGAACTCGGTGCGATCCGTTCCTACCTCAGTGAGCGCGGCGAGAACGCACTCGTCGTCCTGCTCTGGGTCGCCGTCATCTTCGTCGCCCTCGTCCTGCTGCTCAGCTGGCTGCAGCGCTATCTCGAGAACAAGTGGAGGATCGCGCGATGACTTCCGTCCTGTACGACGTCCCCGGTCCCAAGGCCATCCTCCGAAACCGGCTGATCGGTGTCGCGACCGTCGTCGTCGTGCTCGCCCTGCTGGGCTTCATCGGCTACCGCTTCTTCGAGAGCGGCCAGTTCGACGCCTCGCGCTGGTACGTCTTCACCTTCAGCGCCGTGTGGACCCAGATCTTCGGCGCACTCGGGCGAACGCTCGCCGCATTCGGGCTCGCAGCGCTGCTCGCGCTCGTGCTCGGGTTCGTGCTCGCGATCGGCCGGATGTCCGACCACGCGTGGGTCCGCATCCCGGTCACCGCGATCACCGAGTTCTTCCGCGCGGTCCCCGTGCTGGTGCTCATGATGCTGCTCTACTACGGACTCCCCGTGCTCGGCGTCAAGATGGAGCCGTACTGGGCAGTCGTGCTCGCGCTCATGGTCTACAACGGCTCCGTGCTCGCTGAGGTGCTCCGCGCCGGCGTCGAGTCGCTGCCGCGCGGCCAGAAGGAGGCCGGGTTCGCGATCGGTCTGCGCAAGAGCGGTGTGATGCGGCTGATCCTCCTGCCGCAGGCGATCCGCGCCATGCTCCCGGTGATCGTGGCGCAGCTCGTGGTGACGCTGAAGGACACCGCGCTCGGCTTCATCATCACCTACCCCGAACTGCTCTACTTCGCGAAGCAGCTCACCTCGCAGCAGGGTCGCCCCGTGCTGCAGTCCGCGTTCGTGATCGGCGGCATCTACATCGTCATGTGCCTGATCCTGTCGGGAGTCGCGCGGTGGCTCGAGATCCGCACGCGCCGCTCGCCGCGCACGAGGGGCGGAGCAGCTCCGCTGGCCGGAGACGGTCTCGACCCGCGCCTGCACGGCGGCGGCACCGACACGGAGCTGATCGCGATGCAACGAGGCGCCGGGAAGTTCGACGGAACGAGCACCGGTTGAGTCCGAGCCCGACGTCCTGCGCCGGTAGACTCGTTTCTCGTGTCTGAATCTCCAGAGATCACCCCAGAAGCAGTCGAAGCGGCGGTCGCCGCAGCCCTCGACGCGATCGGCGCAGCCGCCGACACCGCCGAGCTGAAGGCGGCCCGTGCCGCGCATGTCGCGGAGGGTTCGCCGCTCGCGGTGCTCAACGCCTCGATGCGCCAGGTCGCCCCCGAGAACAAGGCCGCGTTCGGCAAGCTCGTCGGCCAGGGGCGTGGCCAGGTCACGCAGGCGCTGGCTGCGAAGGAGGCCGAGCTCGCAGCGGCCGAGGTCGAAGCACGCCTCGAGGCCGAGCGGGTCGACATCACCGCGGTGCCGTCGCGCACGCGCGCCGGCGCACGGCATCCGCTCACCCTGCTGCAGGACCAGGTCTCCGACATCTTCGTCGGCATGGGCTGGGAGATCGCGGAGGGCCCTGAGCTCGAGCACGAGTGGTTCAATTTCGACGCGCTGAACTTCGACGTGGACCACCCCGCCCGCCAGGAGCAGGACACCTTCTACGTCGACCCGACCTCCCGTCACCTCGTGATGCGCACGCACACGAGCCCGGTGCAGGTGCGGTCGATGCTCGACCGCGAGGTGCCGATCTACGTGCTGTGCCCCGGCCGCGTCTACCGGACCGATGAGTTCGACGCGACGCACCTGCCGGTGTTCACGCAGTTCGAAGGTCTCGTGATCGACAAGGGCATCACGATGGCGCACCTCAAGGGCACCCTCGATCACTTCGCGAAGCAGCTCTTCGGTGCAGAGGCCAAGATGCGCTTCCGCACGAACTACTTCCCCTTCACCGAGCCGTCAGCCGAACTCGACCTGTGGCACCCGACCTTCAAGGGCGGCGCGCGCTGGATCGAGTGGGGCGGCTGCGGCATGGTCAACCCGAATGTGCTGCGCGCGGCCGGGATCGACCCGGAGGTGTACAGCGGCTTCGCGTTCGGCATGGGCATCGAGCGAGGACTCATGTTCCGCAGCGATGTGCAGGACATGCGCGACATGGCCGAGGGCGATGTCCGATTCAGCGAGCAGTACGGGATGGTGGTGTGATGCGCGTCCCGCTTTCGTGGTTGCGTGAGTACGTCGATCTGGCAGCGGATGCCACACCCGAGGATGTCCTCGCGGCGTTGGTGACCGTCGGCTTCGAAGAGGAGGACGTGCACCGCTTCGAGATCACGGGTCCCGTGGTCGTCGGACAGGTCGTCTCGCTCGAGCCCGAGCCGCAGTCGAACGGCAAGACCATCAACTGGTGCCAGGTCGATGTCGGCGAGGCAGAGCCACGAGGCATCGTCTGCGGCGCGCACAACTTCGTCGTCGGTGACAAGGTCGTCGTGACCCTGCCCGGTGCCGTGCTGCCCGGTCCGTTCCCGATCGCCGCCCGCAAGACCTACGGTCACGTGTCCGATGGCATGATCGCCTCGGCCCGTGAGCTCGGCCTCGGTGACGAGCACAACGGCATCGTCGTGCTGTCGGACCTCGGCATCGACGCCCCCGTCGGCACCGATGCGATCGCGCTGCTGGGCCTCGACGATGTCGCGGTCGAGATCAACGTGACGCCCGACCGCGGCTACGCGTTCTCGCTGCGCGGCGTGGCGCGCGAGTACTCGCACGCCACCGGCGCGACGTTCCGCGACCCAGCGGAGCGCGACTTCGCCGACCTGCAGCCTGGCAGTGGACACACCGCGATCGTTGACGACGCGGCGCCGGTTCGCGGCCGCGTCGGTGCGAGCGAGTTCGTCACGCGCGTCGTGCGCGGCGTCGACCCCTCGCGTCCGACCCCGCCGTGGATGATCGCGCGGCTCAGCCTCGCCGGCATGCGCTCGCTCGGCGTGCTGATCGACATCACCAACTACGTCATGCTCGAGCTCGGCCAGCCGCTGCACGGCTACGACCTCGACACGCTCGACGGCGGCATCACGGTTCGTCGTGCGACGACGGGCGAGAAGATGACGACGCTCGACGGCCAGGAGCGCGCGCTCCACGTCGAGGACCTGCTCATCACCGACGGCTCGGGCCCGATCGGCCTCGCCGGCGTCATGGGCGGCGGAACCACCGAGATGAGCGAGACGACGAAGAACGTGCTGATCGAGGCCGCGAGCTTCGACCCCATCACGATCGCCCGCACCGCTCGTCGCCACAAGCTGCCCAGTGAGGCGTCCAAGCGCTTCGAGCGCGGTGTCGACCCGCTGATCCCGTTCGTCGCAGCTCGTCGCGCCGCCGACCTGATGGTCGAGCTCGCCGGCGGCACGCTGACCGAGGAGGGCGGCGCGCTCTTCGCAGAGGTCTTCGTGGCCGAGATCGAGCTGCCGGCAGGATTCGTCGAGGGTCTGATCGGCGTCGATTACACCGACGACGAGATCGCCGGTGCGCTGACCACGATCGGTGCCGAGGTCACGGCCCCTGCGACAGGCTCAGGGACCCAGGGGGAGGCAGACTCAGGGACCCAGGGGTGGACGGTCATCCCGCCGACCTGGCGCCCCGACCTCACCGACAAGTGGACGCTCGCGGAGGAGGTCGCCCGGATCCACGGGCTCGACCGCATCCCCTCCGTGCTGCCGACGCCGCCCTCCGGCCGCGGTCTGACCGTGCTGCAGCAGGGCCGCCGCCGGGTGTCCGACGCGCTGGCCGCAGCGGGCTTCGTCGAGACGCCGGCGTTCCCGTTCACGACCGAGGCGCAGAACGACCTGCACGGATCCGCGACGGGGGAGAAGCTCCCCGGCATCCGTCTGGCGAACCCGCTCGACGGCCAGGCGCCCTTCCTGCGTCGCTCGCTGGTGCCGGGACTGCTGCAGACCGCGCACCGCAACATCTCGCGCGGCCGCACGGATCTCGCGATCTTCGAGACCGGTGTCGTCTTCCTCCCGGAACCCGGTGTCACGTACGGCACCGACGAGGTGCCGCCGCTCGGCGTACGTCCGTCGGATGAGACGCTCGCCGAACTGAACGCCTCGATCCCGCCGCAGCACCGTCACGTGGCCGCGCTGCTGACCGGGAACGCCGTCGCTCGCCAGCCCGGCCGCCCCGCCGAGGCAGCGGGTCTCACCGAGGCACTCGATGCCGTACGCGTGATCGCCGCGGCCGCAGGCGTCGAGATCGATGTCGCGCAGTCGCAGCGTGCCGCCCTGCACCCCGGGCGCACCGGTGTGCTCAGCGTGGGCGCTGATGAGGTCGGCTACGTCGGCGAACTGCACCCGGTGGTCGCCGAGGGCGCCGATCTCCCCGGTCGCGCCGTGGTGCTCGAGCTCGACCTCGACCTGATCCTGTCGCTCGCGGGCAACCGGATCGTGGCCGAGTCGCTCTCGACCTTCCCGGCAGCGACCCAGGATGTGTCGCTGACGCTGCCCGCCGACATCCCGGCTGCCGACGTCCGGGCCGCCCTGGTCGAGGGCACCGGTGCGCTGCTCGAGTCCGTGCGCCTGGTCGACGACTACCGCGGAGAGGGTGTGGCCGAGGGCACGAAGAGCCTGACGTTCGCGTTGCGCTTCCGCGCTCCGGATCGCACGCTCACGGCCGCCGAAGCCACCGAGGCGAAGCTCGCCGGTGTCGCGGTCGCCGCCGAGCGGTTCGGTGCCGCGCTCCGCGACTGACGCGATCACTGGCCGAGCCCTCCGGCGGATGAGCATCGCGCTCGTCTCCGCTGTCAGTAGAGCGCGCTTCCGTCGCGAGGCGGATCCTGGTGACATGGAGTCATGACGAACGTACTCATCCTCGGTGGGACGGGTTGGCTCTCCGGGCGGATCGCCCGGAGATGGCTGGATGCCGGGGCGGCGGTGACGTGCCTCGCTCGAGGCACGCGGTCGGTTCCCGACGGCGCGGTGCTCGTGCAGGGCGACCGTGATCGAGCTGATGCCTATGCCGACATTGCCGGAGGCTGGGACGTCGTCGTCGACATCTCCTCGCGGGCCTCGCACGTCGGCGACGCGGTCGATGTGCTGGGGGAGCGGGCTGCCCGCTGGGTGTTCATCTCCTCGATGTCGGTCTATGCCGATGACGCGACGGTCGGCGCGGACGAGTCAGCGCCGCTGCATGCCCCGGCGCGCCCAGGCGACGAGTACGACTACGCCGCCGAGAAGGTCGCGGCCGAGGACCACGTCCGTCGGCTCGGCGATCGCGCGCTGATCGTACGGCCGGGGCTCATCGTCGGCGACGGTGATCCGAGCGATCGGTTCGGCTACTGGGCCGCGGCATTCGCTCGCGCCGGCGACGGCCCCGTTCTCGTGCCACCGCGCGCAGCGCGGAACTGCCAGGTGATCGATGTCGATGATCTTGCAGCCTTCCTCGTCGAGACGTCTCTGACCGGCGTCGTCGACGCGATCGGCGACAGGCATCCGCTCGACGAGGTGCTCGCCGGCATCCGCGAAGCGGCCGGACACACCGGCAGCGTGGTCGAGGCGGCGGAGCCGTGGCTGCTCGACCACGGCGTCGAGTACTGGGCAGGGGAGCGATCGCTGCCGTTGTGGCTCCCGGCTGAGATGGCCGGCTTCATGGCGCGGTCGAACGCTGCGTATCTCCGCAGCGGGGGCACGCTGCGTCCGATCACGGAGACGATCGCCAGCGTGCTGGCGGATGAGCGCGCCCGTGGCATCGACCGCGAGCGACGCGCCGGCCTCACCCGACCGGACGAGCTCGCGCTGCTGGACGCGCTGGCCTGACGCCCTGGCGCCGTGGGATGTCTCGCTAGACTTCGACACGAGTGACACGGGGTGCCGCATCCGCGGCTGAGAACAGACCCGTCGAACCTGATCTAGTTCGTACTAGCGAAGGGATGTCGCAATGAGCGATCGTCTGCGTCCATCGTCCGATTCCACCGTGGCCGAGGCCGCGAGCCTGCTGCAGGTGCTGCGCGAGACGCCGCCGCTCACGCACTGCATCACGAACGCGGTCGTCACCGGCTTCACCGCGAACGTGCTGCTCGCGGTCGGCGCCGCACCCGCCATGGTCGACATCTCCGGGGAGGCCGGACTGTTCGCCGGCGTCGCGTCAGGCCTGCTCGTGAACCTCGGCACGCCGACGCCCGAGCAGCGGCTCGCGAGCCTCGAGGCCGCGGAGGGCGCGGCAGGGGCGGGCACCCCATGGGTGCTCGATCCGGTCGCGATCGGAGCGCTGCCGGTGCGAACCGGGCTCGCGCACGAGCTGGCTGCCCTGCGGCCGACCGCGATCCGCGGCAACGCCTCCGAGATCCTCGCACTCGCCGGGCTCAGCGGCGGTGGACGCGGTGTGGACACCACCGACAGCACGGATGCCGCGGCCGAGGCCGCCTTCCTGCTCGCCGAGCGCCACGGCAGCGTGGTCGCGGTGTCCGGACCGGTCGACCTGCTCACCGACGGTGAACGCGTGATCCGCATCGCCAACGGCGACCCGCTGCTGACCCTCGTCACCGGTGGTGGATGTGCGCTCGGCGCCGTCATGGCTGCGTTCCTCGGTGCCGCCCGCAGCACACCGATCCGCCCGCTCGATGCGGTGGCCGCGGCATCCTTCGTCTACACGGTCGCCGCCGAACGGGCGGCAGCAGTGTCATCCGGCCCTGGCAGCTTCGCCGTCGCGCTGCTCGATGCCCTCGCCGCAGTGCAGCCGCTTGAGCTGGCCGCTGCCGCGCGCGTCGAGGAGACGACCCGATGATCGCCGATCTCTCGCTCTACCTCGTCACCGATCGCGCGTTGTGCGGGGACCGCGGTGTGATCGAGACCGTTCGCCAGGCCGTCGACGGAGGAGTGCGCATCGTGCAGCTCCGCGACAAGCATGCGAGCGACGAGGAGATCGTCGAGCAGCTCCTCGACCTCTCGCGGGTGATCGACGGACGCGCGCTGCTGGTCGTCAACGACCGGCTGGATGCCGCGCTGACAGCTCGCGAACGCGGAGCCCGTGTCGACGGTGTGCACCTCGGTCAGGGCGACACCTCGGTAGTCCGTGCTCGCGAACTCCTCGGTGCGACTGCCCTGATCGGCCTCACCGCGAACAGCGATGCGCACCTCGACGCCGTCCGCGCTCTGCCGCCGGGCACTGTCGACTACCTCGGCGTCGGAGTCATCCGCCCGACCAGCACCAAGCCCGACCACCCGCCGGCACTCGGTGTCGACGGGTTCCGGTCGTTCGTGACTGCGAGTCCGCTGCCCTGCGTCGCGATCGGCGGCGTCGGGATCGCTGACACCGAGACGCTTCGTGCTGCCGGAGCGGCCGGCCTGGCCGTCGTCTCGGCGCTGTGCGCGGCCGAGGACCCGCGTGCGGATGCGGCGGCGTTCATCCGACGCTGGCGCCGCAGCGGCACCCCCCGAGTGCTGAGCATCGCCGGCAGCGATCCCTCCGGCGGTGCCGGCATCCAGGCCGACCTGAAGTCGATCGCCGCGAGCGGGGGGTACGGCATGGCGGCGATCACCGCGCTCACGGCGCAGAGCACGCAGGGGGTGAGCGGCGTGCACGTGCCGCCGGTCGACGTCCTGCGGGCGCAGCTGGATGCGCTCGCCGAGGACATCGTGATCGACGCGGTGAAGATCGGGATGCTGGCGGATGCCGAGGTCGTGAACGCAGTCGTCGACTGGCTCGACCGGGTGCGACCGCCGATCGTCGTGCTCGACCCGGTGATGGTGGCCACCAGCGGCGACCGCCTGCTCGATCCCTCGGCCGAGGCGGCGCTGCAGGAGCTGCTCACCCGTGCGCACCTGATCACGCCGAACCTCGCTGAGCTCGCGGTGCTGGCGGGTCGCCAGGTCGACGGATGGGACGATGCACTCCTGGTGGCCGACGACCTGTCCAAGCGCACCGGTGCCGCCGTGCTCGTGAAGGGCGGGCATCTGCCAGGGGATCAGGCGCCCGATGCGCTCATCGACGCTGCAACCGGCGTGCGACAGGTGTTCACCGGCGACCGCATCGCGACCGAGAACACGCACGGCACCGGCTGCTCGCTGTCGTCCGCGATCGCAACGCGGCTGGCGCGCGGAGAGGATGCGGTGGCGGCCGTCGCTGCCTCGCGCACCTGGCTGCGGGAGTCGTTGCGCGAGAGCGGGACGCTCCAGGTCGGGCGCGGACACGGTCCGATCAACCACTTCGCCGGTCTCTGGGACCGCGGCGGGCTGACCACACGAGCGAGCGCGGCCGAGGTCGCCGCCGAGTGGTGGGACGGGATCGCCCACACCAGGGCCGAGATCGATGCGCTCCCGTTCATCCGCGCGCTCGCCGACGGCACGCTGCCGAGGGCTCCGTTCCTGTGCTACCTCGAGCAGGACGCGCTGTATCTCCGCGAGTACGCCCGAGTGCTGGCCGAGGCCTCGCGACTGGCGCCGACCTCGGCGGAGCAGGCGTTCTGGGCGGACTCGGCCCACGGGTCCATCGTCGGCGAGCTCGAGCTGCACGCGTCCTGGCTCGACCCGACGCAGGGCATCACCGACGCGACCTTCGCCGCGCAGCCGGGTCCGGTGACCACCGCCTACCTCGACCATCTGCGCTCGGTCGCGTTCGGTGGGGGATACGCCGAGCTCGTCGCGGCGATCCTGCCGTGCTTCTGGCTGTACACCGATCTCGGGGAGCGGCTGCACGCGGGGGAGTTCGGCGCGTACGCGCGGGATGCCGAGCATCCGTACGCGTCCTGGCTCGCCACCTACGCCGACCCGGCATTCTCCGCCGCCACGGTGCAGGCAGTCGCCTACGTCACGCAGGCTGCAGCCGTCGCAGACGAGGAGACCCGTGGACGGATGCGACGCGCCTTCGAGGCGTCGAGCACACTCGAGCGGGACTTCTTCCGCGCACCCTGGGAAGTGCACGTCGCCGGGTGACGTCACGGATTTGCGGATGCCGCCGACAGCGCGCTATCGTCGCGACATGCCTTCGGCTGCATCCGCTTCCTCGACGCTCGCTCCGAGCGTCCTCGTGGTGCGCCGACGCCGGACCGACCGCCGACTCTAGGCGACCCTGCGCTCCTGCCTGACGGCGGTCGAGTGCCGGTGTCGCCGCCTCGGCCATCCGACCCCCGACCGTTAAGGTAGAACCATGACGTACACCGTCGCCGTTTCCGGCGCATCCGGCTATGCGGGCGGCGAGATCCTGCGCCTCCTCGCCGGTCACCCAGACATCGAGATCCGCACGGTCACCGCGCACTCGAACGCAGGGCAGCCCCTCATCCAGCACCAGCCGCACCTTCGCTCGCTCGCCGGACTGACGCTGCAGGACACCACGCCGGAGATCCTCGCCGGTCACGACATCGTCTTCCTCGCACTCCCGCACGGGCAGTCGGGGCAGTACACCGACGCGCTCGGCTCCACCCCGCTCGTGATCGACGCTGGCGCCGACCACCGCCTGACCTCCGAGAGCGCGTGGGACGCGTTCTACGGCGGAGCATTCCACGAGCCGTGGACCTACGGTGTGCCCGAGCTGCTCGCCGGCGGGGTCAAGCAGCGAGAGCACCTTCGCGGCGCCACCCGGATCGCGGCCCCCGGCTGCAACGCCTCCACCGTCAGCCTCAGCCTCGTGCCAGGCGTCGCTGCCGGCGTGATCGTCGCGGACGACATCGTCTCGGTGCTCGCCGTCGGCCCGTCCGGTGCAGGCAAGAGCTTGAAGACCAACCTGCTCGCGAGCGAGATCCTCGGCAGCGCCAACCCCTACGCCGTCGGCGGCACGCACCGGCACATCCCCGAGATCCGTCAGGCGCTCGCCGCGGCATCCGGCCCTTCGACAGGCTCAGGGACCCAGGGTGCAGGCTCAGGGACCCAGGGTGCAGGCTCAGGGATCCAGGGTGCAGGCATCCGCATCTCCTTCACGCCGGTCCTCGTACCGATGTCCCGCGGGATCCTTGCCACGTCGAGCGCGCCGATCGTCGACGGTGTGACCGATGCGCAGATCCGCGAGGCGTGGGAGAGCGCCTATGCCGACGAGACCTTCGTGCATCTGCTCCCCGAGGGCAGCTTCCCGCGCACTGCAGATGTGCTGGGCGCCAACACCGCGCTGATCGGCCTCGCGATCGACCGGGCCGCGAACCGCGTCACGGTCGTCGCCGCCGTCGACAACCTCGTCAAGGGCACGGCAGGCGCCGCCATCCAATCCATGAACATCGCGCTCGGGCTTCCCGAGGACCGCGCCCTCTCGATCAACGGAGTCGCACCATGAGCGTCACTGCCCCCGCAGGTTTCGAGGCGGCAGGAGTCGCGGTCGGCCTGAAGTCCACCGGCAAGCCCGATGTCGCCGTGGTCGTCAACCGCGGCCCCCGCAAGGTCGGCGCCGCGGTGTTCACCAGCAACCGCGCCAAGGCCAACCCGATCATCTGGTCGCAGCAGGCCGTCGCCGACCGGGTGGTCGAAGCGGTCGTGCTGAACTCCGGTGGAGCGAACTGCTTCACCGGCAGCTTCGGATTCCAGACCACGCACCAGACCGCGGAGAAGGCCGCCGAGCTCCTCGGCATCAGCGCCGGCGATGTGCTCGTGTGCTCCACCGGGCTGATCGGCACCGGCGACGAGGTCTTCCGCGGCAAGGTGCTCGAGGGCACTGCGCAGGCGATCGCCGAGCTCAGCGCCGACGGCGGCGACATCGCCGCGCAGGCGATCATGACCACCGACTCGGTGTCGAAGACGGCCGTGGTGCAGCGCGACGGCTGGTCGATCGGCGGGATGGCGAAGGGCGCCGGCATGCTGGCGCCCGGCCTCGCGACGATGCTCGTCGTGATCACGACGGATGCCGACCTCGAACCGCTCGACGCCGATGCCGCGCTCCGTGCGGCCACCGGTCGCACGTTCGACCGGCTCGACTCCGACGGCTGTATGTCGACCAACGACCAGGTGACGCTGCTCGCCAACGGCGCGAGCGGCATCGCGCCCGATCTCGAGGAGTTCACGGCCGCGCTGATCGAGCTCTCGCAGGCCCTCGCGGTCAAGCTGCAGGGCGACGCCGAGGGTGCGAGCCACGACATCACGATCGAGGTCCGCGGTGCCGCATCCGAGCAGGACGCGGTCGAGGTCGGTCGCTCCGTTGCGCGGAACAACCTCTTCAAGGCCGCGATCTTCGGCAACGACCCGAACTGGGGCCGAGTGCTTGCGGCGATCGGCACAACGGGAGCCCGCTTCGATCCGTACGACGTCGATGTCTGGATGAACGGCGTGCGCGTGTGCACGGCCGGCGGACCTGATCGTCCTCGTGAGGAGGTCGACCTCACCCCGCGTGCGACGCACCTCGTGATCGACCTGCGGGTCGGCGACGACACCGCGACGATCCTGACGAACGACCTCACGCACGACTACGTGCACGAGAACAGCGCGTACGCGTCATGACCGACATCCAGGACACGCCCGCCGAGGTCGCGGCGCAGAAGGCCACCACGCTCATCGAGTCGCTGCCGTGGCTGAAGAAGTTCCGCGATCAGATCGTGGTCATCAAGTACGGCGGCAACGCCATGGTCTCCGAGGAGCTGCAGGACGCGTTCGCGCAGGACATCGCGTACCTGCGCTATGTCGGCGTGCAGCCGGTCGTCGTGCACGGCGGCGGTCCGCAGATCTCCGACATGCTGCAGCGCCTCGACATCCCCAGCGAGTTCAAGGGCGGCTACCGCGTCACGAACACCGAGGCGATCAGCGTCGTGCGGATGGTGCTCACCGGCCAGGTGAACCCGCAGCTGGTCACGAAGATCAACTCGCACGGCCCCATCGCGACCGGTCTGAGCGGTGAGGATGCCGGTCTGTTCGGCGGACGCCGCCGCGGTGTCATGATCGACGGCGAAGAGGTCGACCTCGGCCGCGTCGGCGACGTCGTGGAGGTCGACCCGACCCCGGTGCTCGATCACCTGGCCGCCGGACGCATCCCGGTGGTCTCCAGCATCGCGCCGGACCTCGACCACCCCGGTCACTCCCTGAACGTGAACGCGGATGCCGCTGCGTCCGCGCTCGCCGTCGCGCTGAATGCGCGCAAGCTCGTGATCCTCACCGACGTGCCAGGGCTGTACGCCGACTGGCCGAACCGCGACTCGCTGGTCTCGCACCTCACGTCGACGGCGCTCATCGAGATGCTGCCGAAGCTCGAGACAGGCATGATCCCGAAGATGCGCGCGTGCCTCGAGGCGGTCGAGGGTGGCGTGGACGCTGCCGCGATCATCGACGGACGGGTGCCGCACTCGGTGCTCGTCGAACTCTTCACCAACAAAGGAATCGGAACGGAAGTGGTGGCAGGATGACCATCTGGCAGGACGACGCAGGCCGCGACCTGGTGCTCAACGCGGGGCCTCGCCTCGCGCTGATCACCCGCGGCGAGGGCTCCTACCTGTGGGACTCCGAGGGGCGACGCCATCTCGACTTCCTCGCCGGCATCGCCGTCACCTCCCTCGGTCACGCGCACCCGGTGTTCGTCGAAGCGGTCTCCCGCCAGGCAGCCACGCTCTCGCACGTCTCGAACTACTTCGCGACACCGCCGCAGCTCGCGCTCGCTGCTCGCCTGAAGCGCCTCGCCGGTGCCGGGGTCGGAGGACGGGTGTACTTCTCGAACTCGGGTGCGGAGGCGAATGAAGCCGCGTTCAAGCTCGCCCGTCTGCACGGCGGCACCGAGCGCCCCCGCATCCTGGCACTCGAGAACGGCTTCCACGGTCGCACGATGGGCTCACTCGCGCTGACCGCGAAGGCGGCAATGCGTGCACCGTTCGAGCCGATGCCCGGCGGCGTCGAGCACATCCCCGCGACGATCGAGGCACTCGAGGCCGCGATCGACGACCGCGTCGCCGCAGTGATCGTCGAGCCCATCCAGGGCGAGGCAGGCGTGGTCGAGCTTCCGGAGGGGTATCTCGCCGCGGCGCGCTCGCTCACGCTGAAGCACGGTGCGCTGCTGATCGTCGACGAGATCCAGACCGGCGCCGGCCGCACCGGCGAGTGGTTCGGGTTCAGCCACGAAGGCATCACCCCGGACGCGATCACGCTCGCCAAGGGCATCGGCGGCGGATTCCCGATCGGGGCGCTCGTCACCTACGGCGACGCAAGCGACCTGTTCACCCCCGGCTCGCACGGCTCGACCTTCGGCGGCAACCCGCTCGCGACTGCCGTCGCCGATGCGGTGCTCACCGAGATCGAGAACGCCGGACTGGTCGAGAACGCCGCACGTCGTGGCACCGAGCTGCGTGAGATCCTGCTCGACATCGACTCCCCGCTGATCACCGCAGTGCGCGGACGCGGCCTGCTGATCGGCGTCGCGCTCGCCGAGCCCGTCGCGGGCGAGGTCGTCGCCGCAGCCCAGGAGCGGGGCCTCATCGTGAACGCAGCGAACCCCGACACGGTGCGGATCGCGCCGGCCCTCACCATCGGCGACGCCGAGCTGGCCGAGTTCCGCGAGCTGTTCACCGCCGCACTCGCCGACGTCCAGGCATCCCTCCCCGGAAAGGTTTCCGCATGACCACCCGCCACCTCCTGCGTGACGACGACCTGACCCCTGCAGAGCAGGCGGAGATCATCGACCTCGCCCTCGAGCTGAAGAAGGACCGGTGGGCGAACAAGAGCCTGGCCGGTCCCCAGACCGTCGCGGTGATCTTCGACAAGTCGTCGACCCGCACGCGCGTGTCGTTCGCGGTGGGCATCGCCGACCTCGGCGGCACGCCGCTGATCATCTCGACCGCCAACAGCCAGCTCGGCGGCAAGGAGACCCCCTCCGACACCGCTCGCGTGCTCGAGCGCCAGGTCGCGGCGATCGTGTGGCGCACCTACGCCCAGTCCGGACTCGAGGAGATGGCCGCAGGCACCCGCGTGCCGGTGATCAACGCGCTCTCCGACGACTTCCACCCCTGCCAGCTGCTCGCCGACCTGCTCACGATCCGCGAGCACAAGGGCGAGCTGCAGGGCCTCACGCTGACCTTCTTCGGCGACGGCCAGAGCAACATGGCGCACTCGTACGCACTGGCCTGCGTCACCGCCGGCATGCACGTGCGCATCGCCTCGCCCGCCGACTACGCACCGCGCGCCGACGTGATCGAGGCGGCCGACCGCCGTGCTGCCGAGACCGGCGGTTCGATCACGCTCTACACCGACCCGGTCGAGGCTGCAGCCGGCGCCGACGTCGTCGTCACCGACACGTGGGTGTCGATGGGCAAGGAGGAGGAGAAGCTCGCGCGGATCCGCGACCTCGGCGGCTACAAGGTGACGCCGGAGACCATGGCGCTGGCCGACTCCGAGGCGATCTTCATCCACTGCCTGCCGGCCGACCGCGGCTACGAGGTCGACTCCACCGTCATCGACGGCCCGCAGAGCGTGGTCTGGGACGAGGCGGAGAACCGGCTGCACGCCCAGAAGGCGCTGCTGGTCTGGCTGCTCGGCAAGAAGGACGCGTGATGACCTCGGACAAGCACGAAGGCACGAACGAGGGCGCGCTCTGGGGTGCTCGGTTCGCCACCGGACCGTCGCCGGAGCTCGTCGAGCTCAGCCGCTCGACGCATTTCGACTGGATCCTCGCGCCGTACGACATCGCGGGCTCGCACGCCCACGCCACCGCGCTGGCGGCCGCCGGCTACCTCGAGCCGGACGAGGCCCAGCAGATGCACGCCGGGCTCGACGCCGTGGCGCGCAAGGTCGCCGATGGCACCCTGCTGCCGCAGCCGAGCGATGAAGACGTGCACGGTGCACTCGAGCAGGCGCTGATCGCCGAGCTCGGACCGGAGCTGGGCGGACGCCTCCGTGCCGGTCGGAGCCGCAACGATCAGATCGCCACGCTCGTACGGATGTACCTGATCGACCACGCGCGAGTGATCGCGCGCGACATCCTCCGGGTCATCGACGCCTTGGTCGCGCAGGCCGAGGCGCATCCCGAGGCCATCCTCCCCGGACGCACGCACCTGCAGCACGCGCAGCCGGTCCTGCTCGCCCACCACCTGCAGGCGCACGGCTGGCCGCTCGTGCGCGAGCTCGAGCGTCTCGTCGACTGGCGCCGCCGCGCCGGTGTCTCGCCGTACGGCGGGGGAGCGCTGGCCGGATCCACGCTCGGCCTCGACCCAGCGCTCGTGGCCTCGGAGCTTGGGCTCGACCGCCCGGCGGAGAACTCGCTCGACGGCACCGCCGCCCGCGACGTGGTAGCCGAATTCGCCTTCATCACCGCCATGACCGGCGTCGATCTCTCGCGCCTGTCGGAGGAGATCATCCTCTGGAACACGCGTGAATTCGGCTTCGTCACCCTCGACGACGGCTACTCGACCGGGTCGAGCATCATGCCGCAGAAGAAGAACCCCGACATCGCCGAGCTCGCCCGTGGGAAGTCCGGTCGCCTGATCGGCAACCTGTCAGGACTCATGGCCACGCTCAAGGGACTGCCGCTCGCGTACAACCGCGACCTGCAGGAGGACAAGGAGCCGGTGTTCGACTCGGTGCAGACGCTCGAGGTCGTGCTTCCGGCATTCGCCGGCATGATCGCGACCCTGCGCTTCGACACCGAGCGGATGGCGTCGCTCGCGCCGGAGGGCTTCTCGCTTGCGACCGATGTGGCCGAGTGGCTCGTGAAGCGTCGAGTGCCGTTCCGCGATGCGCACGAGATCTCCGGCGCGCTGGTCCGCGCGTGCGAGGAGCAGGGCATCGGCCTGGAGGACGCCTCCGACGAGCTGTTGCTGTCGGTCTCCGCGCACCTGGTGCCCGAAGTGCGCGAGGTGCTGACGATCGAGGGATCAGTGGCATCCCGAACCGGTGCCGGCGGCACCGCTCCGGTGCGCGTGGCCGAGCAGCGGGCCGAGCTCGTGACCCGAGCCCAGGCCGCCGCTCACGCCCTCGGGCTGTAGGGGCGGGCGCGGACGATTCGCGGAAGCAGCGACGTTCAGCGGAAGAAGTCGCGACGATGCATCCATGAATCGTCATCCCCTCCAATGATTCTCATCCCCGTCGGCCTCGAGGATGATCCGGGGGTGACTGGTGGCTCGCTGCACTGACGATTCGCGGGTCGACCGGAGCCGGGGCCGGGGTCGGGGCCGGGTTGGTGCCTGTCAGTGCAGGTCGACGTCGGCTGCTGAGCGTGCCCAGCGCGTGAAGCGGACGGTGAATCCGGCGTGGGTCGGTGCGGCGAGGAACGGACCGGCGGATGCTGCGGCCGCACCGTCGAACGGTGCGACCCTGACCAGCCGCCACTCGCCGTCATCGGCTCGCGCGCGGATGATGAGCGCATCCGCCCACCGGCTGATGCGCACCGTGATCTCGCTCTCGAGCCACTCGTCGACGTAGCCGACCGACCAGTCGGAGCGCACAGCGGTGACGACCGCGCCGAGTCCGAGGTGTCCGTCTGCGAACTCGATGCCGCTCTTCACCCAGTGCTCGTGGTCGGCGCGCACGAAGACGCCGGCCTGATCGAACTGGTCGTCCCACGGCGCCCTGAACGACACCTCCATCGCCTCGCCCACGGCCAGCGGGGAGAGCAGCGCGTGCTCGGTGTCGTGCACGAAGCCGTACGCGGTGTGCCGCCAGGCGTCGCTGCCTTCGACGGCGGTGACGTCGAGATGGCGCTCGTCCGTCTCCGAGGTGTGCTGCGGGGCAGTGGTCCAGGTGCCCTGGGTCCAGGGGATGATGTCTGATTCAGGCATAATCCAGAACTATAACCAAATAACGCATGAAACGGAAGTATTCGTGTTACGGTTATGTCATGGTCGTCGCCGTGATCGCAGACATCGTGGGCTCTCGCAAGCTCGACGATCGCACTGCAGCGCAGGGGATCCTCGACGAGACGATCGTACGGGTCGAAGCCGATCGCCCGCTCGCCGCGCAGTCGCTCACGCCGACGGTCGGGGACGAGCAGCAGGGCGTCTACAGCACCATCGAGGATGCCGTCACCGGGCTGCTCATGATCCAGTTGGCGCTTCCGGACGGGCTCTCCTTCCGCTTCGGTGTCGGCGTGGGGGAGATCAGGGCAGTCGACTCGGCCCACGGCGCGCTGACCGACGGCCCAGGATGGTGGGCGGCCCGTTCCGCGATCGAGACCGTGCACGCGCGCGAAGGCCGCGCCGTGCCGCGCACCCGCACCTGGATTGTCGGAGCCCCCGGGCAGGATGAGGTCATGCCGACCGTCATCGCCGCCACCAACGCGTACCTGCTGGCACGCGATGAGCTGGTCGGAGCGATGAGCGGACGCGAGCGCCGCCTCACCTATGGACGACTCATCGGCCGTTCGCAGAGCGAACTCGCCGAACAGGAGGGCATCACGCAACCGAGCGTCTCGAAGTCCCTGCGCAGCGCGGGCGCGGCAGCCCTGATCGAGGGGCTGTCGACGATCCGAGGGGAGACGTCATGATCGTCGCCGGATTCATCCTGCTCGCCGTCGGCGCGGCCGATCTCGTGCGTCAGTTCGCGCCGATCCGCTGGATCGGCTATCTCGCGACAGCCGTGCTCCTGCTGCTGCTCGGCAGTGTCAGCGACGCCGTGCTGCCGATGATCGCGGCGCTCGTCGCCGGTGCCGCATGGGTGTGGTGCATGCCTGACGGGCGTCCGTCACCCGCCGGATTCTGGCCTGCCGTGGTGCTCGCCCTCATCAGCGTCGGGGCGGTGATCTGGATCGGAGACCGCGGCAGTGCGGGCCTGATCGGCGAGGTGTGGCAGCTGCGCTCGCCGTTCGGCGAGGTCTCCTTCGACCTCGCGATCCTCACGCTCGGCCTCACCGCCTTCCTCCTCGAGTCGGCGAACCTGGTGGTTCGGGCCGCGCTCGACGGTGAGCACACCTGGCGACCGGTCGAGCGAGCCCAGACGCTGGAGGATCTTCCCGCAGTCGCCGCCCGGCCGGAGCCTGCGTCGTCCGTCGCCGCGGAATCCGAGACTGCAGAATCCGCGCCCGAAGCATCCGTCAGCGAAGCGTCCATCCTCGAGCCGGCGACGTCCGCGCCGGATCCAGCGCCGGCCCGCGATCGCCGCGACGCCTTCCAGGGCGGTCGTCTGATCGGTCCGCTCGAGCGGATGCTGGTGCTCATCCTCACGCTCGCCGCCGCGTACCCGATCCTGGCCGCGATGCTGGCGGCGAAGGGCATCGTGCGCTTCCCGGAGATCTCGCGCGACGGCGAGACCGGCGCACGTGCCGAGTACTTCTTGGTCGGCAGTCTGGTGAGCTGGGTCATCGCACTCGGCGCCGCCTTCCTGGTGTGGTGGTCGGCGCACAGCTGAGCCGCCCCACGCTGATAGCCTGGAGCGCGTGTCTGAAACCGCTCTGACGACTGCCGCACCGGCGATCGATCCCACGTTCGAGAACGTCTGGGACGAACTGCTGTGGCGCGGCCTCGTCCACGTGTCCACCGACCAGGAGGCGCTGCGCGCCCTTCTCGCCGGAGACCCGATCACGTATTACTGCGGCTTCGATCCGACAGCACCGAGCCTGCACCTGGGAAACCTCGTGCAGCTGCTCACGATGCGTCGCCTCCAGCTCGCCGGGCACAAGCCCCTCGGGCTCGTCGGCGGATCGACAGGACTCATCGGCGACCCCCGCCCCACGGCCGAGCGCACCCTGAACACGCGTGAGACCGTCGCGGAGTGGGTCGACCGTCTGCGCACCCAGGTCGAGCGCTACCTGAGCTTCGACGGCGACAACGCCGCGCGCATGGTGAACAACCTCGACTGGACGGCGCCGATGTCGGCGATCGACTTCCTGCGCGAGATCGGCAAGCACTACCGGGTCGGCACGATGCTCAAGAAGGATGCGGTCGCCGCGCGGCTGAACTCCGACGAGGGCATCAGCTACACGGAGTTCAGCTACCAGATCCTGCAGGGCATGGACTACCTCGAGCTGTACCGCCAGTACGGCTGCGTGCTGCAGACCGGGGGGTCCGACCAGTGGGGCAACCTCACCAGCGGCACCGACCTCATCCGTCGCGCCGAGGGCGTGGCCGCGCACGCGATCGGCACCCCGCTGATCACGAACAGCGATGGCACGAAGTTCGGCAAGAGCGAGGGCAACGCGATCTGGCTCGACGCCGAGATGTGCAGCCCGTACCGGATGTACCAGTTCTGGCTCAGCACCGCCGACTCCGACGTGATCGACCGGCTCAAGGTGTTCACCTTCCTGAGCCGCGCCGAGATCGATGAGTACGCGGCGCTGGTCGAGTCCGAGCCCTTCCGGCGAGCGGCGCAGAAGCGTCTCGCGCTCGAGGTGACGGCGACGGTGCACGGCATCGATGCGACCGCTGCGGTGATCGCGGCATCCGATGCACTGTTCGGGCAGGGCGATCTGACCGCGCTCGACGCGGCGACGCTGCGGACCGCGCTCGAGGAGCTGCCGAACACGACGGTGGCTGCCGGCACCCCGGTGGTCGAGGCGCTCGTCTCGACCGGTCTCGTGTCGAGCCTCGGTGAGGCACGGCGTGCGATCGGACAGGGTGGCGTCTCGCTCGACGGCGAACGTGTCGACGACGAGTCGGCGACGGTGCAGGGCGGGCTCCCTGGTGGGGTCTCCGTGCTCCGTCGCGGCAAGAAGACCCTTGCCGGCGTCTTCATCGCCTGAGCATCCGTCCTGATCCACCGGCACTGAGCGCTCCGGCGCGCTGACCCCTGAGGAGAGCGGATGCCGTTCACCCCGAGTCACGCGATCATCGCGCTGCCGTTCGTGCGCACCCCGCTGGTTCCGGCGGCGATCGCGATCGGCGCGATGACGCCGGACCTGCCGCTGTTCCTGCGCGGCGTCGGGCTGAACTACTCGTTCACCCACACCTTCGGGAACATCGTGTGGACGGCGCTGCTCGCGTTCGTGCTGTTCCTCGTCTGGCGGGTCGTGCTGCGCCCGGCGGTCGGGGAGCTGTCGCCGGCGTGGCTGGCCCGCCGCCTGCCCGATGCATGGTCGACCAGCGGCATCGCTGCGGCAGGCGAGGCCGTCGGGGTCGGGCTGCGACGCCCGCTGTATCCCGTGCTGCTCGCCGCGTCGTTGATCATCGGAGTGATCTCGCACATCCTCTGGGACCTCTTCACACACGATGGTCGCTGGGGTGTGAGCCTGTTCCCAGCGCTCGACGCGATGTGGGGACCGCTGCAGGGGTTCAAGTGGCTGCAGCACGGATCGAGCGTGCTCGGTCTGGTCGGCATCGGTGTCTGGGCGCTGCTCCGACTCCGCTCAGCCGACCCTCGCGCCGCAGTGACTCAGCGTCTGCCGCGCTGGGTGCGCATCGTGTGGTGGCTGTCGTTGCCGGTGATCCTGATCGCCGCCGTCGTGCTCGGGTACGCACTGTACGGCCCGTTCACGACGGAGTTCACGGTGCAGCACCTGGCATATCGGGTGCTGCCTGCCGCGTGCGGGCTGTGGGGAGCGATCACCGTGCTGCTCTGCCTCGTGCTGTCACTGACCGGTCGCGCGAACGGGCACGCCGACCGAGTTCACCAGTCGGGCTGATCCGATCCCCACGGGTGGGGTGCCGCGAAGTCGCCGCCCGGAAGGGCGGGTCCTGCGGTGATCAGCTCGATGCCGCCGACGTCGAAGCGCCGCAGATGCGCGGCAGGATCGGCAGCGGACTCGGCGGCCGCTTCGGCCTGTCGCGGCAGACAGAGGAGTTCTGCCGCGACACGACGCAACGAGGTGCGGACCAGCCAGGAGCCGCCTTCCGCCGCGCGGCGCTCGACGAGTGCCGAGATCGCTGCCGCGAGAAGGTAGCCGGCGCTGTGGTCGAGGGCCTGCGCCGGGAGTGCGCCTGGTCGTTCGCCGTCCGACGATTCGACGAGCGCGATCCCCGACTCGGCCTGCACCAGGCTGTCGAAGCCCGCCCGATCGGGGTGATCCATGCCCCAGGCGCTGAGCTGGGCAACGATCAGACCAGGATGCCGTTCGATGAGTGCCTCAGAAGACAGCCCGAGCCGAGCGAGCGACGCCGGCCGATAGCCGAGGACGATCACGTCGGCCACGGCGAGCAGCTCGCCGAACTCGGAAGATCGGGCATCCAGCCGTGCGGATCGCTTGCCGTGCCCGGTGTCGAGGTGCTGCCACGCCGGTTCGGCGAGCTGTGGAGGATCGATCCGCAGCACGTCGGCGCCGAGGAACGCGAGGGTACGCGTGCAGACGGGCCCCGCGATCACGCGGGTCAGATCCAGGACGCGGATGCCGGCGAGCGGTGCGGCCGCGGTGGTGCTGTTGCGTCCGGGGGAGTGCGGCGCATCGCCGAGGCGACGGATGTCGAGGAGCGGGGTCGCGCGGAGTGCCGCATCGACCTCCGGTCGTTCGGGGGAGACGCGCACGGCGAGACCGCCGGATGCCGTGATCGCCGTGACTGCATCGGTCGCTGACATGCGCGCGAGGGCGTGAGCCACGGCATCCGCGTCGGCGACGTCGTCGAATCCGAGCCCGGCGCGCAGCCGTTCGGCATGGTGCGCGTAGTTCCCGTGGGTGCGGATCCATCCGTCGGCGGTGCGCCAGAACCCGGAGTAGGGCGACCAGACCGAGGGGGCGGCGCCGTCGATCGTGAGGAAGCGGTCACTCCGGTAGGCGGTGGCGATGCGGTCGCCGTCGAGGGCGCCGGGATCACGATGGGCCGCGAGCGTCGCGGCGCTGACGCTCGCCCACGCCAGATCTCCGGTGGCGAGTCGGGAGGGGAGCGGCACACGTGATGCGGAGGTGGACATGTCGGCGGTGTGGGAGGGGATGCCGATCTCGGTGAGGATGCGGCCCAGGAGGGCGGAAGCGGGCGACGTCATCCGAGGCACGCGCGGTCGGTGCTGGGGCTGGAATCGAGGCGGGTCACCATGGCGAGATCGTACTCCTGGCGGCGATCACGGGCGAAAACACGTGCTGACCCGGCGGAAGTCCGTTGGAGAGGCGCGACGACACGCCCGGGGGGTAGGGCCCGATTTGCCAGAACCCCAGAACCCACGTAACTTATTACTTGTTCGCCCCACAGGGACGCGGAGGAGCCGAGAGCTTCACCCCCCTCAAGCGGAGAACCACCTCCTTCATCTTCACTCGGTTGAGTGTTCGGGCCTTCGGGTCTAGGATGGGAGTTTCCACCTCTTCTGCGGTCGTTCGACTGCGTCTCCGGGTTCTTCACCCGGTCGGCGTTGATTTGACAAAGCGTGGGAGGTGGGTAAGATAGAGAAGTTGCCCTGCGGGCCTGGTTGTGATGACTGGGTCGTG